>NZ_JBBOTV010000008.1:0-2500 GCF_038050385.1 Bacillus sp. FSL R9-9410 | reverse complement strand
GGGTAGATCACCTGGTTTCGGGTCTACGACCACGTACTCATGCGCCCTATTCAGACTCGCTTTCGCTGCGGCTCCGTCTTTTCAAACTTAACCTTGCACGGGATCGTAACTCGCCGGTTCATTCTACAAAAGGCACGCCATCACCCGTTAACGGGCTCTGACTACTTGTAGGCACACGGTTTCAGGATCTCTTTCACTCCCCTTCCGGGGTGCTTTTCACCTTTCCCTCACGGTACTGGTTCACTATCGGTCACTAGGGAGTATTTAGCCTTGGGAGATGGTCCTCCCGGATTCCGACGGAATTTCACGTGTTCCGCCGTACTCAGGATCCACTCAGGAGAGAACGAAGTTTTGACTACAGGGCTGTTACCTCCTATGGCGGGCCTTTCCAGGCCTCTTCATCTACCTCGTTCTTTTGTAACTCCGTACAGAGTGTCCTACAACCCCAAGAGGCAAGCCTCTTGGTTTGGGCTGTTCCCGTTTCGCTCGCCGCTACTCAGGGAATCGCATTTGCTTTCTCTTCCTCCGGGTACTTAGATGTTTCAGTTCCCCGGGTCTGCCTTCTCATATCCTATGAATTCAGATATGGATACTGCTCCATTACGAGCAGTGGGTTTCCCCATTCGGAAATCTCCGGATCAAAGCTTGCTTACAGCTCCCCGAAGCATATCGGTGTTCGTCCCGTCCTTCATCGGCTCCTAGTGCCAAGGCATCCACCGTGCGCCCTTTCTAACTTAACCGTTAAAAAGAATCACTACGTGATATCTTGCTTACTAATTGAATGTGATGTCTACTGTTATCTAGTTTTCAAAGAACACGCTTTGAAGGAATGATCCTTCAAAACTAAACAAGATCTAAACGCACCTGTCTATAAGACCGCAAGGTCTTATATTCCGTATAATATCCTTAGAAAGGAGGTGATCCAGCCGCACCTTCCGATACGGCTACCTTGTTACGACTTCACCCCAATCATCTGTCCCACCTTCGGCGGCTGGCTCCAAAAGGTTACCTCACCGACTTCGGGTGTTACAAACTCTCGTGGTGTGACGGGCGGTGTGTACAAGGCCCGGGAACGTATTCACCGCGGCATGCTGATCCGCGATTACTAGCGATTCCAGCTTCATGTAGGCGAGTTGCAGCCTACAATCCGAACTGAGAACGGTTTTATGAGATTAGCTCCACCTCGCGGTCTTGCAGCTCTTTGTACCGTCCATTGTAGCACGTGTGTAGCCCAGGTCATAAGGGGCATGATGATTTGACGTCATCCCCACCTTCCTCCGGTTTGTCACCGGCAGTCACCTTAGAGTGCCCAACTTAATGATGGCAACTAAGATCAAGGGTTGCGCTCGTTGCGGGACTTAACCCAACATCTCACGACACGAGCTGACGACAACCATGCACCACCTGTCACTCTGCTCCCGAAGGAGAAGCTCTATCTCTAGAGTTTTCAGAGGATGTCAAGACCTGGTAAGGTTCTTCGCGTTGCTTCGAATTAAACCACATGCTCCACCGCTTGTGCGGGCCCCCGTCAATTCCTTTGAGTTTCAGCCTTGCGGCCGTACTCCCCAGGCGGAGTGCTTAATGCGTTAACTTCAGCACTAAAGGGCGGAAACCCTCTAACACTTAGCACTCATCGTTTACGGCGTGGACTACCAGGGTATCTAATCCTGTTTGCTCCCCACGCTTTCGCGCCTCAGTGTCAGTTACAGACCAGAAAGTCGCCTTCGCCACTGGTGTTCCTCCATATCTCTACGCATTTCACCGCTACACATGGAATTCCACTTTCCTCTTCTGCACTCAAGTCTCCCAGTTTCCAATGACCCTCCACGGTTGAGCCGTGGGCTTTCACATCAGACTTAAGAAACCACCTGCGCGCGCTTTACGCCCAATAATTCCGGATAACGCTTGCCACCTACGTATTACCGCGGCTGCTGGCACGTAGTTAGCCGTGGCTTTCTGGTTAGGTACCGTCAAGGTGCCAGCTTATTCAACTAGCACTTGTTCTTCCCTAACAACAGAGTTTTACGACCCGAAAGCCTTCATCACTCACGCGGCGTTGCTCCGTCAGACTTTCGTCCATTGCGGAAGATTCCCTACTGCTGCCTCCCGTAGGAGTCTGGGCCGTGTCTCAGTCCCAGTGTGGCCGATCACCCTCTCAGGTCGGCTACGCATCGTTGCCTTGGTGAGCCGTTACCTCACCAACTAGCTAATGCGACGCGGGTCCATCCATAAGTGACAGCCGAAGCCGCCTTTCAATTTCGAACTATGCAGTTCAAAATATTATCCGGTATTAGCCCCGGTTTCCCGGAGTTATCCCAGTCTTATGGGTAGGTTACCCACGTGTTACTCACCCGTCCGCCGCTAACTTCATAAGAGCAAGCTCTTAATCCATTCGCTCGACTTGCATGTATTAGGCACGCCGCCAGCGTTCATCCTGAGCCAGGATCAAACTCTCCAATAAAGTTAGTTTGTCTAGCATCTAAAAATAAAAATTGACGTT
>NZ_JBBOTV010000007.1:0-9893 GCF_038050385.1 Bacillus sp. FSL R9-9410 | reverse complement strand
AGATGCTCTCTATTATCACTATTATTAAAGGCTAAAAGTTCCGCAAGGAACAGGTCGTATTTTTGAGCAAACAACGCTCAAAAATCTCCACCTTCATCATAAAAAAGTCGGTTCGTAAATCCTCACCTAAAGGCTAACGCCTATTCTTTTTTATGATGTCCTTGCGGAACTTTTTTCGGCTCGTGTGCTTTTCTCGCCAAGCCGACAGACAAAAAGCAAAACAATGGTTCTCGACTTGGACTAGCAAGTATACGAGCCGAACCGCTTAGATCGTTCGTTCAAAAATAGTCCTTATCTAAAAACTCGATACGTTTAATACGTGGGGTTTCGTCCCCACACGACGAGCCAGCACTCTAGCCAAAAAGCAAATTTGAGATCAAAAGACAAGAACAAAACGAGGTATCGCCAGCATTTTGGAAAAAAACAAGCTAAGTAAAAAAATAGAATAAGCTGCCCATATGGACAGCTCGTTTACATAATTATCGTTATTGGAAGTATAGGAGAGCATAAGAAAATCGCCTGTGATGGCGGTCAATTTTTAACATAGTAATGGAGTTCAATGTAATCATCTTAAAATTGCATCTTAACGAGGCGCATTAAAATATGTCGTTTTAATTTAACGCTTTTATGATGTTATCTACAAATATTTTATCGATTTCATGTCCTTGGTTTGTTTGTTCTGAATCCATAATTATTCCTTGTGATTTCTCTTTATCAATCCACAAATAGTATGTTTGAGTTGTTCCACTTAAAAAGTGAACATTTACTTTGAAATTTGGCTTGTGTGTACTAGATGTATTTGAATGTGTATGCCCGATATGGGTGATAGCGTTCACGAATGCTCCAACATCAAATTGTTTTACGAATATGTAGGTCTTATCCCCCTCAACTTCAATAAATTCAATAGATTTATTTTTTATGGAGTGTACTCCTTCACCGTCCTTCGCTGTATTATGAAGTATAATACCATCTTCTGACTGTTCGCAATCTCTTAGCATATACGCCACATCATGTGTTTCTTGAGGAGTAACGAACTTCTTACAAATATCCTTTCTATTGTAGTTTTTGTACTTGCTAGTAAAAGTAAATTTCTCCTCTTGATAAGTTACAGTTTCTAAACTCGGTACTTTTGCCTCCTCGTCAATGAAATAATTTTTAATTTGTATTTCGTCACTTTTTTTATCTTTTACATTTTGAGAAAATGTTTCAAATCGTTCTAGATTTCTAGATTTTTCTTTATATAAGTGTAAAACAATATCATTTTTGTTTGCTTCAGTGTATGTCTCTTCATCGCCATTAATAAATACAGTTAAAGCAGCGATCGATAAGCATAATGCTCCAACAATTAATGTTTTCTTCAAATTGAGTTCCTCCCTAAAAGATATTATAAATTTAATCATAACAATAAATGACTATTCTTATTAAAAAACTTAGTACCTCGAATAGGTTAAGTTTAGATCACATATCTCTAATTAGGTGATTAATAAACATGCATGTAAAGTTAACATAACGTCTCATTATCGGTAGCAAATACTTGGATAGAATCCTTGTGTTTATCAGGTTTCTTATCTTTCTATCTATTTATCTCATATACATGATTTTATACATCGTTGATGTAGCGGGGATTCTCCGAATTCCCGCTACTCTTTTTTTGCATAAAATCTTGTATAAATAAAAAAGTTTTTGATGTTAGTATCGAGAAGTAATACATATCGGTGGTAAAATCGGAATGTATTTCGATTTTAAATCGTTTTTAAAATCGGTTTTTATATCGGTTGCAAGTGTATTCCGATTTTGATTGAAATGTTGATTTAATCGTGTTTTATGAGTAAAAAACGTATTCCGTTTTTAGAGGAGGAATGAAAATTGGAACTAAAATCGGAAATGCATACACCGAAAATCGTTGCGGATCTTTTAGGGATGACACCCGATTTATTAAAAGTATGGTCAAACGAATTTAACATACAAACGGAGCGAAGCCAGGGAGGACATCGTAGATACTCGAAGGGAAATATAGAAGAATTAAAAGCAATAAAGGAAAAAATACAGGTACAAAAATGGTCTTATGATCAGGTTAGAGCATGGCGAAACGGAGAACTTGATTCGTTTGTTTCAAAAGAAGAAAAATCAGAATTAGAAAAGAAATTGGATGAAGTATTAGAAAATCAGCAATTACAAAATCAGTTTAATCAAGCGCTTGTTCAAAAATTACAGGAGATTACGAATGAATTAGTTACAACCAAAGAGCATTTAGTTAATACAGAGAAAAAGTTAACAGAAGTAGAGAGTAAAAATAGCGAATTAGAAGTTTTTATAGAGAAGAAGTTAGAGAAGCGGGATCAGCTATTGCTTGAAAACATAAGAGATATGCAGAAGGAAAATCGGAAACGAAATCGGAAGGGTTTTTTCGGTTTGTTTAAAAATTAAATGTGGTTGCTATTTCTTTGTAAGGTCTAATGTCGGAAAAGAAGAATAGCAATCTAGCATACATAGAATAAGGGAATGCAGTATAGATCAGTCTACAAGCATTCCCTTGCTATTAAAAATGTTAATAATATTTCAATGATGTTGCTACTATATATGTCATATTTATTAAGAATAAAAAGATTAATATATCTAGTGTTAAAAAAACATATAATATTATTTTCATCTTTTTAGATGTATCATTTTTAATCATATATATAATAAATAGCATTGTAGTTGATTGGAATAGCATGGTGAAAAATAAAAATGTAATAGCAAATACTATATTACCTGGTGCAAATCCGGTATTCATAATCAGTAGAGAACTAATTATATTAAGAATAAGCGTAGCTATTATAAAAATATATTTATAAATGTTTTTAATTTTGATCGCCTACTTTTTAATTTTTTAGTTGGTAATACAGTTGTTTGTTTTTATGGTTATATATAAGTATTTTTTTATTGTTTTCGTCTACAATGTAAACATCTTTTTCTTACCAATCTATTCCATGAGGTATATCTTTTTCAATTGAAAATAAAACATCTTTATTTCTAAAAGGAATTGAATTTTTATTAGCATGAATGTTTATTTCATGTTCTTTTGTTTGAATGCTATAATCTCCTGAATAATTGGAGAAGAAAGGTGTTAATTTACTATAAATATATAGAATTTCTTTTTTATCGCTTTCTTGATAAAAGTGGGAATTAATAACTTTTAGGTCTGATGTTTTTATATCTTTTGGTATAAGTAAAAAGGCAATGAGACAATAAAATATAACAACAATAGTAATTAAAGAATATATGTAGAGAAAGGCTATTAATAAATATCTTTTGTAATTGCTTTGTTTTATTATCTGATTTTGCAAATTTGAATCCTCCTTTAATAAAGAATCAATAGAAACATTAAATAGATTGCTTAAGGCTAATAAATTGGTTAGATCGGGAAGACTTTTTCCTAGTTCCCATTTAGATATAACTTGTCTTGAAATAAATAATTGGTTGGCTACATCTTCTTGTGTCATGTTATTTATTAATCTTAAATGTTTTATTTTTTTTCCAATGTCCATATATGTACCTCCTTTAATTACTTTAATTATTCTAATGTTAAATAGTAAGAAACGCATCGTAGCGTTATAAAAAAAGCATGCAATGATCTGTTGCGGAGCATTTTATTGTGATTTATCTTCTTGATAATTAAGAATTAGGAAGGTGAATTATATAGTTAATAAGAGAAATTATAGGGGATAAATTTTGTATAAGTTTTGATTTGAAATAAAATATATATTATCCATTTGTTGACAGAAACACGGAAAGTATATATATTTTATTTAATATTATGATTTCCTATTTAAGGGGTGCTATATGTTTAAAGATAAAAAAATGATTCGATTTGGTTTATGGCTATTTGTCTCTTTATCTGTAATTCAGTTTACTATTGGTTGTGTAAAAGGATATTATAAAGCCTCTACAGGTAATGAATTATTAATTTCAGAAACATGGAAAACGGTATTATTAGATGCTCCTGAAGGAATACTTGTTATTTTGGGTGCAATTGCTTTATATCAATTTACAAAAAAAGCACCAGAAAAAACGGCATCTATGTAGATGTCGTTTTTTTGATAGATTTTAAATATAGAAATTATCAAGTACATTGTCTTTTTCTTCTTTATTAATTCCAATGTATTTTAGTGTGATTTGGGGTGTACTATGATTTAGAATTTCTTGCAACATGGCTACATCTTTTGTTTGTTTATAGAACCAATAACCGAAGGTTTTGCGCATAGTGTGTGTCCCGATAGATTCTACACCGGCAAAATCTCCGGCTTTTTGCAATTGTCGATAAGCCTGGATCTTACTAATGGATTTGTCTCCTTTTCGAGAAGGAAATAACCAGGTATTATCTAGAGTTTGAGAATAAGAGTATACTTCATCAAAAATGGAAGTAAGGTTAATCATGCGTTCTTTCTTTGTTTTTCCTTCTTTGATTTTGAACTCTTTTCTCTTTTTCCGTTTTAATTTTATTATGGTTTGTGTTTCCAGTTGGAGTAGATCACTTACACGTAATCCGGTATGGATGCCGGTATGGATGCCGATAAGAAACAGAATATAGTCTCGTTCAGAACAATGACGTTTGAGAGCCCATTTCATGTCTTCGATCTGTTCTTTGCTACGGATAGGTTGGACATCAATGAGATGTGGTTTTTTGTTCATGGATTTTGACCTCTTTATTTATAGTGTTTTGAATGTATACTTTTGTTTTGTATTTTGAGGATATCAGGGAAATTGGCGAGAAGTCAATGGTTTAGGGGGAATGAATGTAAACTAATATTGAAAAGTTTACATTCGAGAAAAGTAAAAAAGAGTCCTATGTTTATGGGATTCTTTTTTTAATTTCTGATAACATTGTATTAATTAAATATAAAGGGTGATTTAGTAAGGATTTAAATATGTAAACCATTAGTTTACATGTATTAGATTAATGGTTTCTTTATTGATTAAGGGTTTATATGTAATGATTTCTTAGAGGTGAATAATATGAATTTAGGTTCGCAATTGAAAAAGTTTCGTGAATCAAAAAGCTTTTCACAAGAAGATGTGGCTCGAAAGGTTGGAGTGACTAGACAAGCTGTTTATAAATGGGAGAGCAACAAAAGTTATCCTGATATTGATAATTTGATTTTACTTAGTGAATTATATGAAGTAACAATTGATGAGTTAATAAAGGGATCAGAGGATGCTAGGGAGGAGTTAGATAAAAAGGATAAGGATGAGTGTGAGGACGATGAGGATGAAAATGATTTTGGCTTTTTTATAGGTATTGTTCTTATATTTATAGGGATATTTATTGGAATTGAAGGTATTTCTTTATTTATAACTATATTGGGAATGCTGATGATGGTATTTTATAGTGATGTAAAAAAAGCAATCATTAATGAATTTAAAATAAAAAGAAGACCGAACTAGATTGTTTTTCTAGTTTGATCTTCTTTTTATTTTATGTAAACAAATATCTAAAAGTTTACTTTCAAAAATATAAAAAGAATCCTGGGATTTCAGCATTCTTTTTGATAAATCAATAAGATATATTATTTAATTATTGAAAAGGAACGTCGTATATAAACCATGTTCCATTTTTTTTATACATATGGAATTGAATGTTGGTACCTATCCATGGGGGCATATTAATAACTGCGGAATCCTTGTAATCTTCGTTTATTATTACGGATGATCTTGCAAATCTAAAAGATGATAGAATTGTTTTATGAAATTCAGATGCTTCTTTTAAAAATTCTTTCTTTTCCTCGGTCATTTTTTCATCATTTTTATAGAAAAGATAAGTTATTTCATAATTTTTTTCTTGTATTGAATGTAAATATAATCTTACTATTGTTTTAGGTTTTTGCTCTTTTAGTGTATAAATATCTTGGGATTTTTGTAATTTATCATATAACTTTTGTTCTGTATGATTTAAATCTGCTAAATAAGGTGAAAGAGGAAATACAAACCAAAGAATAATGATTACTAAAATTAATAAACCTATTTTTTTCTTATTCATTAAAAGCCTCTCATTCCACATGTTATCAATATAGTAATATATTAATATATATAATGTGGTTTTGCTAGGCTTTTTATTACAAATAGATTTTCTTTGTTTGTCTTTTAGTATTTACAGTTTTGAATAAGATTAATTATTTTTATGAATGTAAATTTCTATTCAAAAGTTTACTTTCATAAATGATAACAACAATCTAATTATTTAAGGTTATTTTCATAGATATTTCTAATTTATATATTATAATTACAATATTAAGTTGTATTTATGGAGGATGTTATAGGGTGAACTACAAAAAAGGTATTATGATAGGTCTATTATGTGTATTTGTTTTTTCATTAGGTGGTTGTGATTTTTCGGATGGATTTAAAAATGGATTCAGTTCTAAAACTGAGAAAGTAGAAAATCAGGAGAAATAATAAAATTTTTATAGATGTTTTGAAGCCAAAAGATGACTTATTTGATGTCATTTTTTGGCTTTTTTTAGTGAAATTAAAAGTAATTAAAAACAAGAGGATGGTTAATAAAGTGGAATTGTTGTAAAAATAGTAGGATATATACTTTGAGATGTATATTCTATAGAGGGATGATATTGTATGGTTTCATAATAAGGTATAGCTGGATGTTGATAGTATGGCATATGCTGCATTGCATGATATACTGCATGCATTGTTGCTTGAGCTCCATGGGCTGTATAGACTCCGCCTATTGCCCTGTTTTTAATATAGTAAGGATTTATCACAATAATTCACCTCAGTTAATAATCAAATAAACATTTATATAATATGTCTAAAAACTAAACGGGGTCACGCCAGGGGAAAGGTTATTATTGCTTATGACAGAAGATTTAATAAGCGATTGGAACAACTGGCGAAATGATTATTGGGAGAGGGAAAATAATCGGTAAGTGTCAGCGGTAAGCGGACTGGAATGGTTCAGCGGTTTGTGCTGATCCATGAAAGGAGCATTAAGGAGTTGATACGTGCAGCTGAAGTATCACCCTCTTGGCATTTCCTCAAAACGAACCGTTTTGGGGATGCCAACCGGCGAGGGAGCCCCTCAAGGATTGAGGGGTTGGGGAGTTCGATTAAGGGGGTCTGGGGAATTCTTCCCCAGTAGGTTTGGACAAAGTCCAAGGTCTGGTTTTGCCATGCTAAGCATGGCTCGGCGGAGCCGAAAAGCGTCGCAGACCCCTATCGATTTTGATGCGTAAGTGTCAAAATAAGTATAGGGTTACTCTAATTGACTTCATTTCGTCGCTTTGCTAGACTTATGGTATCAATTAATCTAGGGAAAGTGGTGGCATTTTATGTTGGGTTCTATCTCATTTAATCAATCTCACCAAAGTTCATTGAGCCACAATAACAGAGAAAATATTCATGGAAATCCTGGCATAGATCCATCCAGGTTAGAGGAGAATATTTACTTTGTTCAAAAGGATATCCGAAGTGTATACAAGGATGTCTTTCAAGAAGCAGTGGACAAGTATAACGAGAAACAAAAACGGAATGACCGTAAAATTGATGATTATTATGACAAAATACATAAAGATGATAAGACACATGAGCAACGAGAATTAGTCGTGGCGATTGGGGAAGGTAAAGACGACTCGAAATATAGGGAAGCCAAAAAGGAAGCGTTAAAACAGTATGCAGAGGCGTTTCAAGAGAGAAATCCAAACCTAGCGGTTTATAACATGGTTTTACATGATGATGAAGCGAATCCGCATTTACATATTAACTATGTACCAAATTTCGAAAGTAGTCGAGGATTAACGAGGCGTGTCGGAATGGATAAAGCTTTGCAGCAACAAGGTGTAGAAGGAACGGGAAGAAAGTTAATTGCACATTGGAGAGAATTAGAAACGGCCTATATTGAACAATTAGCGAAAGAACACATTCCGAATTTTGAACGTGCTAATGTAGGTTCACATAAATACATGAAAGTCCGTCAATACAAGGAATATGCAGAAACAAAATCGATTGTTGAGAATCAAGTACAAGAAAAAGAAACGCAGTTACAAACGATTGACCATCATTTAAAAAACGTTGAAGAGAAAACAAACGAATTACAAGTAGCGAAAAAGAGTTTGGAAAGTGATGCCGTTGATAAGTACAAAGAATTAGAGATAGTGAAACAAGAAGTAGAGAGTGAAAGTGAAAAGCTACAGCTAATTGGCCAGCGTCATGTAGAGTTAGAAAAAAGAGTAAAACAAATGCAAAAAGAATTAGATAGTGCTACAGATCAAGTGCCAAATGAGCCTGTGGTGATTCCGTTTTTGCGTAGAGAAGTAATAACAGAAGTACAAGATAAAATGTTTGGGAAAGCTGAAATTACAAAGAAACAGACAAGAAATTATGTATTATCCCCGGAACAATATCAAGAATTTACAAAACAAGTGAATGCAGCGGTTACTATTAAAAAGGATTATGATCGTTTGAAAAAAACAGATTTTGTAAAAGAGAATGAGAGCTTACGAGCAGATAATAAATATTTAGAAGAAACAATAGAGGGTAATAATCTTGCTTTAAATCATTCTCATAAACAAAATCGTGAATTGAGAGAAGAAAATAAAGAATTGCATACTGAAATAAGCGGTTTAAAAACTCATATAAGGGGTTTGCGGGAAAATATAAGAGTTTTATATAACCTGTCAAAAAAAGTTCTTGGAGAGCGTTTTAAAATGTTTAGAGGGCTTGTTAATAATGAATTGGGTAGCAAGGGAATAGATAATCAATTTGAACATGAACATAAGAAAGAAATTAATAAACATCGAGGTTTTGATATGGAACGGTAAAAAAATAGGGAAACATTGTTTTTATCTTCAAGGTTATTGAAAACGTGATAGAATGAAAAAAAGAGCCATGCTGGAACATGACTCTTTTTATAGGGTATTCTACGAAAATACCTAGACTTCAATTATCTGATTATAGATTATCATAATTTGATTTATAATCAAATAGCAAAAAATAGGTGTTTTTGTTGATTCCCTCAATTTAGAGGAGGAATTAACAATGAATGAAGAATTGGGACAAGCTTTAAATCAAGCTGATAGAAATGCTAGAAAAAGAGATTTTGAGAGAGATGGAAAACAAAGAGACCAAGCTGAAGAACTAAAAAAATCTCTTTTACAACAGTTAAAAGAATTAACTGGAGAAGACCATTATGTTGGAACTAATAAAGATCCATTTGCTGGAGAGCCATTTAATCAAGTAATGCATAGAAATTTAGATTTGCTGAATAGTATTGGTTATTTAACTCAAGCAGAAGAAAGTTTTTTATTTAGAATTCAAGCTTATTTGGAATTTAGAAGTAATGTTATTATTTGTAGAGATGATAAATTTAAAAGGAAACGAAAGAGCGTTGAGGAAGATTTTGAGTTACCAAAAGCAGCAACTGTTTCTGAAATTGCTGAAATGATAGGGAAATCAAGAGAAAAAACTTCTTTGGTTATGAATTCATTAAAGAAAAAAGAGATTTTACTTAATCCAGAAGGTGCTGGACAAATTATTGAAAATGGTCGCACTGTAAGTCCTAGAACATGGGTGGTAAATCCTTACATAATGATTTGTGCACCTCGAAAAAATGAAGTAAAACTTGATAAATTAACGATGAGATTGTTTCAATATTCTTTGAAAAATCTTAAAGATCAAAATGGTAAAAAAGTAAAATTACCAACTAGATTTTTTTAGACTGTATCAATTTGATATAGTCTTTTTTATATGTATTTTAAAGTGTATTATCCACTTAATTGATTATTTGTATTTTTTTAGGTGTGACGAAAACGTCACAAAAAGGTTTAAAAGTGTGACGTTTTCGTCACACCCTGAAAAGTGTATTCAACCCAGTCATATCAAGGGATTTACACGTTTTTTGT
>NZ_JBBOTV010000006.1:0-12709 GCF_038050385.1 Bacillus sp. FSL R9-9410 | reverse complement strand
CAATGTTTTAAAATTGTGCTTGGACTTTTCGGATACACCTATATATGTATGTTTTGTTGTAATGCTAACGTTTGCTATTTGTATCAAATTTAAAGATGTTTTTACTTGGAGTTATTAAACGATGACTGATGCTATTTTAAGAGGTTTAAAAGCTGTAGGTAATGGACTTGTAAATGGTTTTAAAGCAACAATGGAGTTTTTAGCTAAACCATTAGGATATTTACTAGAGTTATTAGAATGTATCTTTTACTTTTTTGCTTGCTTGTTCAAAGTTGTTGTATTGATTGTGAAAATATTTACGGCTTTACTTCAGTTCTTTTGGGCGGTTGCTACAAGTGTTGTGAAAACTTTACTTATGTGGATTGGAGTTGTCCCCAGTGGGAAAGTATACCTTCCTCACGAAGCACAAAATGGTTTTGATGTTGTTATTGATAAATTAATGCCTACAGGGATAATGACTACTGTTCCATTGGTTGCTACAGCCTTTTTGTGGTTGTACTTCGGTATGAAAGTATTCTCTTTGTATGGTGGTAGCATGGGGTTTTCATTCCCTGAGAGAAAGAAATAGGTGTTTATATGAAATCTGTTATTGATACTATTTTCAGTCCGATCTTTGGTTGGTTGAATCAAATGTTTAATGCGATTATGAAATTAACTGTACCGGCATCGCATCCAATTAATCCAAATTCGTTTTTTAAAGCATTTGCGATGCTTGGAAATGGTTGGGTTGTGTTTGTAAGTACCGCATGTATATTAGCAGCCACTTACGGAATTTTGTTTGTTGTAATGGCGTTTAAACATGGTGTTATTGAATTTAAGATATTTGTGAAGTGGTGGTAGTTATAAATGGAATTGCTTTTTTTGAAGGTTTTGGAATCTTTTATGTATAGTTTGTTAATTATTAATGTTTTATTTTGGCCAGTTGTTTGTATATATGATTATTTTTTTAGTGAGGAGAATAAGTAATGGAATTATTTAATGTGAGTCCTGGTGTTGCTGTTGTTGGTGGTTTGATTACAGGTTTCGTTGCTTTATTTATATATAACAAGGTTACAGGAGAATAGTTTATGTTGGATTTAATTATATTTTTTAGTTTTTGTATTGCTGGAATTGTTGGTGCTATTAGTGTAGGTGTTAATTGGCATAGACATGAAAAGAAAATGAGTGAGGAAAGAGAAAAATATGAACACAAACGTATTTAGTGTATTTTTTACAATCGGTGGTTCGGTTGGATTAGGACTATTCTTGTTTTTAGTACTTCCAACATTTCTTATATTTAGAAAAATGAGCAAGTGAGGTATAGATAATGTTTAAGAAAAAAGGTCAAGCTTTTAGTAATCATAAAGCGTTCGTGATTCGTGATGATGTTATGTATGTAGAACGTGTGAAATGTGCTGATAGTGATGTAGTAGAGACGGAGACAGCCATTTATAAAACAGAAGATGCACAACGCTATTATAACGAAAGTGAGGGCGCTATAGCGTATGTGTTTAATGTAGATATTCCTAGCAAAGTAGAAGCTGAGAAATTAAAAACATTAAGACGGTCAACTACAATAAAGAATTTATTTAAATATGATACGGAAAAATCTTTTGATTTTAGAGAAATGATTCCATGGGCGATTGTAGTTCTTACTTTATTACTTAAATAATGTTCGTGATTTGTTTAAGAAATGTAACGGCAGCCGTGCAAATTTCAGCTGATATTTAATGTGAAAAACGAATGTTTAATTAAATAATGAGGTGATTGTATGTTAAAGGTTCTTCGTTTAATTGATTTTAGTAAGTCGAGTAATTACCGTTTAATTGCTCATATGTCTAATGAAATGTTATCTAGTAATGATAAAAAGGAACGTGTTGAAGGTCGAAAAATGAAAGAAATTCTAGAGAAGAGAGGTTATTGTTTTGGAGAATATAAACCAACCGTTATGTGAAGAAAATTTTCCTGATTTAACAAAAGAGCAATTAGACGAAATGTTTAATCGTGTGGATCATACTCCTGTTCAAGAAATTATGATTTCTGATTTTTATGAGGAAGATACTGAAGAAGTTCAAAATAATGAAATGCTTGAGTTATTGGGTTTTATGCAACAAAATGGTGTTCCTCTTAAAAGTGAACAAGTACAAGCTATGTTTTTAATGCAAGAAATGGGAGTTGGAGATATAGCGAAATTTATGGTTGATATGAAACCGAAAGTTACACCATTCCAACGATTCTTTGAATTAATTAATAAAATTACGCTTGCTGACAGAATTAAAGGTAATGCGAAATTATCAGGTCTTATCAAAGCGCAAGTTGCTTCAGCCAATGGTGTTATGCCTGAAATGAATAAGCATATGAGAGACCAACAAAGAGTACAAAGGGATGTGAGCCGTTAATGAACGTCTGGGCATATACAGGTTTAATGGGAAACGGTAAAACTTTAGGGATGGTTCTTGAAGCTGTAATGTATCAACAGAAAACTGGTTGTACATTGTATTCCAATTTTGGTGTGAAAGGTGCTAAGCCTTTTACATCGTTCGATGATTTTTTAAATATTGCTAAAGAACCATCAAGTGTTTTATTGCTAGATGAATGTCATACGGATATAGATAGCCGAAATGCTCTTTCTAATGCATCAAAATATTGGTCGCATATGGCTTTCTATTTAAGGAAAATGCGTTGTACGTTAATGTTAACAACTCCTTTATTTAGCAATGTTGATAGTCGGTTTAGGGATGTAACATCTATTTTTGTGCCTGTTAGAAAGGATAAAGACTATTTTTATTATCCAATAGTAGATAATCAGTCAGGAATATTGTTAAAAACAAAAAAGATGAAGAAAGAACATGCTTTTAAGTTAGCTGGAGATGTGTTTGAAACACATTCTATGGTGGTTCCTATTGAATATCCGGCAAATAAAAATGAGTTTGATTCTTTATTAGTTAAATTAAGAAAAATAAATGGTGATTATTATATGACACAAAGAAAATTACAAAGGTTGAGAGAGTTGAAAAAAGCGATATAACATATGCGTTAGCACGAAATGGACACACGCCCTAGCGGGTGGTCATGAGCGGTTAATGTTAAGGGGATGATTGATACATGAAAAATAGTTTTGTTGTGGAGCAATCAATAAAAAATGTATGTGCTGAAATTGATAATTTAAAGGAGAAATTAAAACTTTTGGGGATTGATCCAAGAGATTATTATCAGGTGATTGATAGTTTAACTGTGGTTCGTTTGCATTTAGATAGCATGCGTTAAGGGGGATTTGTTGTGATGATTGGTAGTAAAAGAGTGAAAAGACAAGTAGAAGGTACTATAGAGGCGTTTGAGTCTTGTATGAATCATATTAGGCGTTTAGATACGAAATATGAATTTACAGAACAAGAAAAAAAAGAATTATATAAGTTTGAATATCAGTTAAAAAATCTAAGTAAAGAATTAAGCAAGGATTTGAATTGATTTTAATCTTTTCCCTAACTTTTGGGGTTGGAAGGCTGGCTTTAAAAGAAAACGTGATTGTTAATAAGTAGGTTAGAAAATTTGGACGTTAGGAAAGCGATTAGGCGCTTATAATTGCTAGAACAAGCCGATTAGCGTAAATCCTACTTTTGGGTATATTCGGCTTGGCAATAAGCCCAAAAGCGCCTAAAAATATTTCACAAGGATGTAGCGTAGCGGAAAAAGTGGAGATTTTTCAGTGAAGCGTTTTGAAAAATACTACTTGGTTCCTTGTTAAAGATTTAGCTAAATGGAGGTAGAGGTGTGTTAGTTGCGATTTAAGAAGTGTTTTGCGATGTTTGCAGTGATGTTTATATTATGCTTGTCTGTTTTGCCTAGTTTTGCTAGTGCAGCGATTGTTAAAAAAACTGATAGTTATACAAGATGGTACCAAAGAAGTTATTCAGTTGAAGCGACATTTAATGGTAAAGAACTTGGTATTAGTTATTTGTATGGTAAAGAATCTGTTGCTGATTTAGGAGCAGAATATAGTGTTAAATATGTTGATTATTTTGCTCAAGGTGGCATTGAAGGTGGTTATGTTACTTTTCTTGATTCTAATTTTAATCAAGTAAGTAGATTTAATTTAAAAAATGAAGGTTTTGAAGCTAAGGTTAATATTAATAAAAAGGCACGGTATGTCTCTGTTGGACATGAAAATCATAGTGTTTCTTATGCGATGCAGATGGGGAAATTTCATGTTTATGTTGATGATGGGAAAGTTAGTGATGTAGCTGAATTAAATGCTAAAGCTGATACGAATAAAGTAGATTTAACATGGAAAAATCCTTTGGAAGATGGATTTAATGGTGTGAATATTTATAAAGATGATGTATTAATAACAACTTTAGATAAAGCAGCGACTTCTTATATAGTAAATGATTTAAAGGATAATACTCTATATAGATTTAAAGTTTCTTCTTTAGATGGAAGTAGGGTTGAAACGAAAGGTGTTACCAAAAGTGTAACTACTCTTATTGATCCAAAGAAAATTCCTCCTGGTCCAGTATCTTCTTTTGTTGCGGAGCCGAAAGATAAAAGTGTGAAATTGAAATGGAAAAAGCCTAGTGATGAAGATTTAGCAGGGTTTAAGATTTTGCAAAATGGAAAGAAGATAGCTGAAATTGGTTTAGAGGAAGAATTTATGGTGAAAAATCTCGAACCATTAACAGAATACAATTTTGGTGTGGTTGCTGTAGATAAAGATAAAAATGATTCTACGCCTGTTAATTTGTCTGTGAAGACTTTAGAGGAAAAAGATGAAGAACCGCCACATGTTCCGTCAAACGTGTTTGTTAAGCCTTCTAATGGTGCTTTGATTGCATCTTGGGACAAAGTATCTGATAAAGATTTAGCAGGTTATAACGTATACGTAGATGGTAAAAAGATTAATAGTAACTTGATTGCTTCTACTAATTTTAATATCAAAAATTTAGAGAATACTAGAAAGTATAAAGTGCAGGTTCAAGCGGTTGACCGTTCTGGAAATGCTAGTGAATTAAGTCTTGGAGCGTTCGGTACTCCTGATGAAAATACAATACCGATTATTGAAAGTAATTATAGCCTTCAAGATGTTTCTGATGGTGTTGGAGTTATGTTTGGACAATTATGGTTAGTATTAGCGTTTGCAGTTGGTATTCCGTTAGCGTTCTATATTATTTACAAGTTAAAACTTACTGTGTTGCCGTGATGATCCCTGTGTGATTCATGGCTTTTCTTAAAAAAATAAATGAGGTGAAAGAATGGTTTTTGTAGGTATTCTTATGGGTTGTTCAATTTTATATGCATTTGTTTATAAAAAGGGTCGTAAAATTTCAAAATAAGGTGATTATATGATGGTATTGTTTTTTATTTTATGTTGGATGTCTGTTGGTTATATGATTTGTTTATTTGTTGATAATATAAAGAAATTTTTTAGAAATATGAAGCTTCCATTTTTGTTTCTATCGTCTTTAAGTGCGTTCGGATGTATTGTGTTTGTTGCTCTTGGTTATATGTCGTATCAGTCGATTTGGAGCGTTTAAGATGTTATTGAAAGTTATATTGTTATTGTTATTTCCGTTTATAACGTTTATTTCATTGAATCGAATTATGTTGTTTATGAGTGCTTATAAAATTTCTAAGTTTAAGAGAGTGAATCTAGATGGATAATGTGATTGTTTATAGTTTTTGGTGTATATCAATGTATTGTTTTTATAAAGCGATAAAAGAAACTGTGTCAAAGGAAACTGTATCGGAATGAGTGATTCTATGTACGAGAATGAGTACTTTTTTATGAAATCAAGGTTTTTACCTTATGTAATAAAAAAGCCTGAATATGGGCTTCTGATGGCTTCTGTATGCTTTGTTATTTTGATGTTGCTATTGTTTTATAAGCGTAGAAAGGATAAATAATTGTGCTTACTGAAAAAATGACGAAAACTAGATTTACGATCAATGTGAATTTTTGTGATGTTATTAATTTTATATTGATTATGTTTGGTTTAGGTATGTATGTAGCTTGTATATCTAAAATAGTTGGAGTTTATGAATTTAATTTTTTGCTATGTGTTATATGTTTTATATTTGTTAGTTTATATTTTGTTAACATGTATTTTCTTCTATATATATTTACTAGAGATAAAAAATAAAATATTTTTTAAATTAAACCATATGTTTGTGTTGCTAAACCATATGGTTTTTGTTATATTAGATATAGAAAGTTTGCTAGGAGGTTTTGAAATGAATGTTAAAGAGAAGAAGAAAACTGTTGCTTTTACTTTTACAGAAAGTGAAGTTGCTTTAATAGATGAAATTGTAGATATTGAGAATGATAGAAGAAAGACTATTGCAAGAGATTATAATTTGCCATTTAAGAAATATAATCGTTCTACATTTGTACTTGCTATGATCGAAGAGAAAAAACGTAAATATGAAGAACAGGGCGAAATTTAATACAATTTGAATTCTATTAAAAGATAGGAGGAAAAAAGATGAAACAAGAGCTAGGGTTTGTTGTAAAGTTTGAAAATATCTTAGGTGATTTAGAAGTTGAATTACGTGAAATTAAAGATAACCATGAGGATATTTATTCAAATGAACATATACAGATGAGAGAGTTACTAAAAAGTGTAATAGCGATGAAAAAAGAGGTTGTAAAAATTGGTGAGAAACTAATTTCTCCAAGTGATTTTGATTTGTAAAAGTGTTATTTTATTGGTTTTCTCTTAACTTGTTAATATTAATAGGGGATAGAGTCTAACTTTTGATTAAGGAGTTTTTATATGGATCATCGTTATTGTATGAAATGTGAATGTGTATATAGTTCTGAAGAAATTTCATTATGTTGTGGTAGTGAAAGTCATTTAATTGATTGGGATGAATTTGCTTTTATTATGGGATATCCTTTATATCCTGTTAAGAAAAGATATGATATTTTTCATTTTGATTTAGAGAAACGTAAGGATGCTGAATTTGGTTTTAGAATGAGAGAATATAGTTCTGAAGAATTTTATAGAGAATTTAATCATTGGAAAGAAATTGAACAAAAGAAAATTGATTTTAAATAGGTTTTGAATTTAGTATTTCCTCTATTTTATGGTAGAGAGAATACTATGACCCTATCCTTTATAACATAGGGTCATAGTAAACAGCTGTTTTTGGGAATAAACCCTTATATATCAACGGTTTAACCCAATGTCCACATTTGCGATTGTGGGTTTTTTAAAGAAAATAGTATTTTTGGGGGTCTATCATGCCATCTTGTTACACTAAGAAAAAAGGTACTGACCGTAATGGCAACCCTCGTTTTCGTCCTGATGATAAAAAGTTTCTTTTTAACATTGATACGTTTTGGTATAACATAGATATTTTAAATTACAATGATGTTATGGAAAATGGTCTTTTAGATGAGTTGGAAAGTGGTCGTGAATTTCATTTAGATCACGGGGAAGAGAAGACAATCAGTGTTTCGTTACCTAATTATGATAATCCGTTAGTATTTAATGTTCAATTAGGTCAGAAACCTTTGTATCAGTTTTCATTACGAAATGAGGATATTGCTATATATTTTTCAAGACGTTATAGGGATGATGGTCAGTATCCTGTTAAAGTTCAAATAAACCAGTTTTTATTATGGGATAAAGGTTTGATTAATGCTTATGCTGAAAGTCTTGGAGTGTTAATGTCATTTGGTTTTGCTACTGGTAAGGCTAAAATGAATCGTATTGATTTTGCTGTACATAGTGACCAATGGAAATGGATATTAGATGATTTGAAAACATTTGAATATCCTCGGAATTTCAAAGATGATAATAAACCTGATTTTTTCCGTCTAGATCCATGCACTGGAGAATTCGAAACTGTATATTTTGGTAATCGCACTCGTTTACAATTACGTATTTATAATAAAACAAAAGAGATTATGAAAAAAGGAAAAATGTATTTTCTAGATTTATATAATAGTTTGGATATGGATACAGAAAATGTTTGGAATGTTGAGTTTGAAGTAAGACGGGATTTTCTTAAAGAATGTGAAGACGAAGAAGGTTTGAAGATATTTGATGATTTAGAAGAAGTTTTTAACCGTGATGGATTGGACAAGTTGTGGACTATGCTAATGGATAAGTTCTATCATAAAAGTTCTTTTTGGACTGAATTAAGTAAGGGTGCTAAAGGTAAGTTTGTTAGAACAAATGGTTATTTAACTCGTTCTAAAGATATAGATTCTAATTTTGATAGGGAAGTAGCTCAAATTCGTGGTCGATTAATGACTGGTTTAATTAATGAAGAAGAGACAGATATAGTTGCAGCGGTGACTAAATTTTTAATTAAAAATCAAAAGTATGAAGAAAGAACTGGTAAATCATTTGAAGAAGATTTGCAACTAAAGAAAATGAAGTTACATAATTATGAAATAAATAAAACCATAAAAAAAGAAACCCTTGAGTAAACAACAAAGGTTTCAGTTTCAAATATTTCTCTATTGACTAGATAGAAAAATATAGTTGCCAACTAGGTGACTAATCTAGAAGGCTTATAAGACTAAATTGATTGATTGATTGTACTTGTATTATACAAAGATTATAAAGAAACGTCTATGATTAAAGTCAGATTTGATTCTGACTTTTTTTGTATTATTTTTTCTGAATGAAAAAGAAATTAATCAGAAAAAATCTGAAAAAAATCAGATATAATCTGATATAATTGTGATATAGACTAGAGAGGGGCTTGTTTGATTGTGAAGATTATTGACGTTGTTGAATTGACTAATGGTACAAGAACTATGCCTGATGTTGCAAAAGAATTAGGCATAAGTAAAGATACTTTGCGTAGGCGATTAAATTCTTTAGGTTATAAATATGATAATTCGTTAAAGAAGACTGTTTATGTTGGAGAAGAATCTGAAAAAAAGAAGATAGATGAATTGTTATTTTCTGAAATAATTCATAAAAAAGAAGAAAAAAATCCGAAAAAAGAAGAAAATAGTCAGAAAAAAGTCAGAGGAAATTCAGAAGAAAAGATTGAGACTTTTGGTGTTAATGAAATAAAAGTTGGTGAAAAATCAGAAAAAAATCAGAATGACTTTACTGAATCTGAAATTTTTGCTTTAAAAGAGTTATTACATATATCAAAGAGTAATGAAGCAAGATTATTTTTAGAGTTGTCGTCTTTACCTGAATCTAAAGAGACTCGAAAAAGTTCTATTGTTATAGGTAAAGATATACATGATCAGTTCGAGAAGTTTTCAAAATCGAATGGTCGTAAAAGGGTTTCAAAGTTTTCGTTAATTGAATTAGCCTTATATGAATTTATGTATAAATATAATTGAGAGCAATAGCTCTCTTTTTTTTATGTTCAATATTGTCTATAGTTAAAAGAAAAACTCTGTTGATTTTTATTGAACAGAGGAAGTGTTAAATTTGGGTCGCAAAAGAAAGCCTGATTATTTAAAGAAGGGTAATTTAATATTAAGGCTACCAAATCCAGTGATTTGGGAATTAGAAAAGCAGGGAAATGCTTCAAGGGAAGCTGAAAGAATGATTTTAGAATTGGTTAAAGTAGATATGAAAAAGTATGAAATGGAATATGAAAGTAAAATTAATGAATAAAATGTAATATTTTTCTTTACAACTGGGAGTTTTTTTTTTACAATAAAGACCGAACGAAAATTTGGCTATCATCGAATTTATGTTCGGTTATTTTTATAGCTATCGTTCGTAAAATTTTAATATATGGAGGTATGATTATGCCGAAAGTTCTAATTGAAGGCGTTTATATGGACGCTGGCATTGTAACTAATGAATACAATGGCGAAAAAAAATCAAAATTGGTAGTTGATTTATACCAAAAAAACGAGAGAGGTAATGAAACAGTAAAGGTTACTTCTCAAGATGTAAGTTTGTATCAGCAACTTTCTGATACTTATAAAATGGGTATTCCTTTTAAGTGTTATGTGACTGTTAATGCTTATAAAAACAACGCTTATTACAATTTAGAACAGATTGTTAAGTAAGAGGACTTATAAGACTGAAATGATTGTGATTTTATGACTATTAAAGAATCGTTAAACGACTTTTTTCAAAATTATGTTGTAGAAACAACAGAAGGCACTTTTCAAGTGTTTAAAAGCTTTACTTATGGCGAGATGGCTTTATCTTTTCTACTATTAACTTTTATTGTGTTATTCGTTTTGAAATGGATATGGGAGGTCGTACGATAGATGATTGAGTTATTCTCGATGTATTCCTATTTAGGACTTCCCGTTGTAATTATTGTTGTAGGTTGTGCGTTCGTACGCTTTGGTAAGGAGTTGCTAAAGATATGAATGATTCAACCTTTTCACATGCAGTAGTATGGCTGTTTAGTAATTCTAGTTTTGTAAAATACCTTACTGGTATTACTAGTTTCATAGCCCTCCTTATAGTGTCGCTTTATCTATATAAAAGATGGGGGGAATAACTTTTGAGTTTTGATTTACCAATTAATCAAGTTATTCGTTACGCCTATAATACATTTGCTAGTGCGGATGCAGTTTTGTATCTATGGATCGGTGCGAGTTTTGCAGCGTTCACACTTGGTAAGATTTTAGGGGTAGTTAGATAATGAGCATGGGTTTATTTGACCGAGTGAGCGATAAGATACCCAAAGCAGGTTTTAATGTTGAAAAGTCACATATGGGCACTCTTTTTACAGAGTTTGGGTATGCTTGGCATACTTTTAAACCATATGCACTTTTGCTTTTAGGTTGTGCTTTTGCATTTTTTGTAATGAAAAAATATAAGGATCAATACGCAGATGATTGATTCAAATGGAGGAATTTTTAGTGAATAACCTTATGTTAGGTGAAGGAATCCCAGCAGTAAAAATTGATTATGATTTAGCAGATGTTGCTACAAGTACAGGAAATTGGACACAAAGTCTATGGTTAGCGGCAGCGTTCGCAATTGGTATTCCGTTATCATTCTACATTATTCGTAGTTTGAAGAGTATTTTTGTAGGTTAATAATAATCGTCTAACATATTTAGTTTAATAGTAGAAGAGGTTTCCTATATAAAAAATAAGGGGAAGGGAGTATTTTTCCCTTTCCTTTTTTATTAGATTCGGAGTGATTTTATGAGTTTATGGAGTGTTGCAGGTAATGTTTTTATTATTTGTGTAATTGCTATTATGGTTCTTTTTGCTTTACTTGTTTGTACTTATATTGTTCTTGGTATAAAAGATGCAGTTAATTCGTATTCACGTTATAAAAAATCGAATGAAAATGATGAAGAAATATGTTTAAAAAAATAGCAATTATACTTTGTTCGTTTGTAGTTATGGTGATTTCTTCTATTCCTCGTGTTTATGCTGATGGTCCATCTTTTACAGTGTTAGGTAGTAAAAATATTTCTATCGAAAATAATGGTGTTGTTAATGGTAAGTATAGTCTTATGTTAAGGGTTAACGATTTGACAGATGTATATAGTTTTCAGTTGTCGGAATTAATGTTAGTTAATGATTGTTCTTTTCATGTTGGAAAGACGAAATGGACAAGACCTGAGCAAGAAAAAAATGAGTTTCCGATTAATTGGAATCAGAACGGAACTTATGCTTTTTATATTTTTCATAATGGAAAAGTTTTAGCATATGTACGTTTTAAACTTCAAGGATTTGAAGAAAATGGCGGTGGATCTGGAGAAACTGTTTATTGGGGTAAAGGTGCTAAGTATTATGATTTACCTGAAATTGAGAAGCCATCTCCTGAAGATTATGCGGATTATGATAATAAGAATGATGGTGTTTGTACTAATGAAAAAGTTCCTGATAAGCCTAACGGTAGTGGGGATATAGAAGAACCAAAAGATGATAATAACAATGGTGGAAATGATAATTCAGGTAATAGCGGTAGTAATGCAAAGTTAGAAAAAGCTTTAAAAGATATTAGCGATTCTTTGAAAAGTATTGATGGTTCTACAAAAGATATAGCTGGTTCTAATAAGGAAATAGCAAAGAATACGAAAGATATTGCTGATTCTAATAAGAAGATTGCTGATGCCGTTGATACTATAAATGATACGTTACGTGAAATTTTAAAGGAAATGAAGCCTACAACTGAGGTTGTAATAGATGAATTGAAAAAGCCTGATTTAATTAGACCACAAGATGAAAATCAAAAATTTGAAGATAAGAATGAGTATTTCAAAGAAGGTAAAGAAGAAAAAGTTCCAACAGACGCTCTACCTGATGCACCTGATCCAAAGCCTTGGAAGGATGAAGACGGAAAAGAAATGACGAAGGAAGATAAGTCTGAAAAGGATAAGCCTACAGAGAAGGACAAGCCTACAGAGAAGGACAAGCCTTCTGAAAAGGATAAGCCTACAGAGAAGGACAAGCCTACAAAGAAGGACAAGCCTTCTGAAAAGGATAAACCTACTGAGAAAGATAAACCATCTGAAAAGGATGAAACACCTGATAGAGATAAGCCTACAGAGAAGGACAAGCCTTCTGAAAGGGATAAGCCATCTAGTAAGGATAAAACACCTGATAAAGATGGAACGCCTTCTAAAGATAAAACACCTGATAGAGATGGGCCATCTAGTAGAGATAAGACACCTGATAGAGATAGACCTTCTGGAAAAGATGGTGTACCTGAGAGAGAGCAACCTGTAGGTAGAGACCCTGTAATGAGTAGAGACCCGTTTCTTACGAGAGACCCTGTCCTAAAGTAAGGAGTGTATGTATGTTAACGATTAATGATATTTT
>NZ_JBBOTV010000005.1:0-72667 GCF_038050385.1 Bacillus sp. FSL R9-9410 | reverse complement strand
TCTACTAGTTTTTCATCACTATCTGTTACTTTTTTCGTTACTTTTGGCTGCTCTGTTGGTGGTGTTACATATACTTCATTGGAAACCATCGGTTTATTTCCACCGATGTGTAATTGACCTGTATTTGGCACACCATCTTTCACAAGATATTTTGCTAAATCTTCAGCTTTCACACCATCTTTGATTTTCGCATCAATCTTTAACGTGTATGTTTGGCCAGCTAAATACAAGTAACTGTTATCCTTTTTGTCGAAAACAAATTCTACTTTGTTTCCATCGACTTTTAGCTTACCTGTTTTTATTTCTTTTCCTTCAGAATCTACTAGCTTCGCTCCTTTTACTTCCAGGACACTTACTAACTCGTCTGTTAGACGTGCTTCTTTCCACGTCCCTGTACCATTACCCATCTTGTATGTCACATCGTATACAAATGCTTCATTTTGAGCTTTTAAAGTCGCTTTTTCTACTAGTTTTTCATCACTATCTGTTACTTTTTTCGTTACTTTTGGCTGCTCTGTTGGTGGTGTTACATATACTTCATTGGAAACCATCGGTTTATTTCCACCGATGTGTAATTGACCTGTATTTGGCACACCATCTTTCACAAGATATTCCGCTAAATCTTCAGCTTTCACATCATCTTTGATTTTCGCATCAATCTTTAGCGTGTATGTTTGGCCAGCTAAATACAAGTAACTGTTATCCTTTTTGTCGAAAACAAATTCTACTTTGTTTCCATCGACTTTTAGCTTACCTGTTTTTACTTCTTTCCCTTGCGAATCTACTAATTTCGCTCCTTTTACTGTTAGAACATTCACCAGCTCGTCTGTTAGACGTGCTTCTTTCCACGTCCCTGTACCATTACCCATCTTGTATGTCACATCGTATACAAATGCTTCATTTTGAGCTTTTAAAGCCGCTTTTTCTACTAGTTTTTCATCACTATCTGTTACTTTTTTCGTTACTTTTGGCTGTTCTGTTGGTGGTGTTACATATACTTCATTGGAAACCATCGGTTTATTTCCACCGATGTGTAATTGACCTGTATTTGGCACACCATCTTTCACAAGATATTTCGCTAGATCTTCAGCTTTCACATCATCTTTGATTTTCGCATCAATCTTTAACGTGTATGTTTGGCCAGCTAAATACAAGTAACTGTTATCCTTTTTGTCGAAAACAAATTCTACTTTGTTTCCATCGACTTTTAGCTTACCTGTTTTTACTTCTTTCCCTTGCGAATCTACTAATTTCGCTCCTTTTACTGTTAGAACATTCACCAGCTCGTCTGTTAGACGTGCTTCTTTCCACGTCCCTGTACCATTACCCATCTTGTATGTCACATCGTATACAAATGCTTCATTTTGAGCTTTTAAAGTCGCTTTTTCTACTAGTTTTTCATCGCTGTCTGTTACTTTTTTCGTTACTTTTGGCTGCTCTGTTGGTGGTGTTACATATACTTCATTGGAAACCATCGGTTTATTTCCACCGATGTGTAATTGACCTGTATTTGGCACACCATCTTTCACAAGATATTCCGCTAAATCTTCAGCTTTCACATCATCTTTGATTTTCGCATCAATCTTTAACGTGTATGTTTGGCCAGCTAAATACAAGTAACTGTTATCCTTTTTGTCGAAAACAAATTCTACTTTGTTTCCATCGACTTTTAGCTTACCTGTTTTTACTTCTTTCCCTTGCGAATCTACTAATTTCGCTCCTTTTACTGTTAGAACATTCACCAGCTCGTCTGTTAGACGTGCTTCTTTCCACGTCCCTGTACCATTACCCATCTTGTATGTCACATCGTATACAAATGCTTCATTTTGAGCTTTTAAAGTCGCTTTTTCTACTAGTTTTTCATCACTATCTGTTACTTTTTTCGTTACTTTTGGCTGTTCTGTTGGTGGTGTTACATATACTTCATTGGAAACCATCGGTTTATTTCCACCGATGTGTAATTGACCTGTATTTGGCACACCATCTTTCACAAGATATTTCGCTAGATCTTCAGCTTTCACATCATCTTTGATTTTCGCATCAATCTTTAACGTGTATGTTTGGCCAGCTAA
This sequence comes from Bacillus sp. FSL R9-9410, assembly GCF_038050385.1. NCBI lineage: Bacteria > Bacillati > Bacillota > Bacilli > Caryophanales > Bacillaceae > Bacillus > Bacillus sp. FSL R9-9410. The sequence continues at coordinate 70,595 of NZ_JBBOTV010000005.1, read as the reverse complement.
ATACAAGTAACTGTTATCCTTTTTGTCGAAAACAAATTCTACTTTGTTTCCATCGACTTTTAGCTTACCTGTTTTTATTTCTTTTCCTTCAGAATCTACTAGCTTCGCTCCTTTTACTTCCAGGACACTTACTAACTCGTCTGTTAGACGTGCTTCTTTCCACGTCCCTGTACCATTACCCATCTTGTATGTCACATCGTATACAAATGCTTCATTTTGAGCTTTTAAAGTCGCTTTTTCTACTAGTTTTTCATCGCTGTCTGTTACTTTCTTGCTTATTTTTGGCTGTTCTGTTGGCGGTGTCACTTTTGGAACATTTGATACATATGGTTTATCATCAATTTTTAAAGTGGCTTTGTTAGGCACACCGCCTTCTTTAATGAATTTTGCTAATTCAACTTCATTAGCTTTTTCTGCAATTTTCGCATCAATCACTAATGTATAAGATTTATCCGTTAAATGAGCAACTGATCCATTTTCTTGTGCATATTCAAAAGTTACCGTTTGGCCATCAATTTTCGCTGTACCTATCGAAGAAACATCTTGCCCGTTTTCATCCACTAACTTCACAGCAGTTGGCTCTAATACGTTTTCTAGCGTGTCATGAATACTTGCTTGTTTTGAATTTTGCATTTCTTTAAAACTTACATTCACTTTATATTGAAATGGCTCTTTTCGTTCTTTTAGATTCGCAAGATCCATTTTATCTTTTTCATCACTATCAGATACAGTCTTATTAATAGCTGGTTTACACATTTCTACAGGGGTCACTTCTACCTCTACATTTTTAACCGCTGTATCTTCATCCATGATTCTTGCTGAGCCTTCCGCAATAAGTTCTTTGGCTTTAACTGAATCTTTCGCTTTAACCTTATATGAAACTTCAAAATCACCTTGAACTTTTGATAAATCCCAGTGTATTTTATTTTCTTCCTGGCTAACTTTGTCAGGCTGTATTGTTCCACCAAAACTACCTGGAACAATTTCGAAATTTTCATTTACTCGATCTTCCATAAAGTCACCCATTCCTTTACGTACAGAACGAATAACATTTCGAATCGCTTCTCCTAAATCCGCAACATTACCTGTATTCACATCAAAAAACAAATTGTTAGTAGTTGTTTGTTTAATACGTTCATTAAACAACGGAACAAGAGCATCTTTTCTATCATCTAACACTCTAGTAAAATAACTATCGTCTTCCCAATAAACTGTAGCAAATTCATATCCTTTATCTTTGACCTGCTGGGCTTTTGCAACCATGTCAGCTGTTGAGCTTTCCCAATCGTTGAAATAATCCGCTTGATGTTTTCCTTGCATTTTCTCTTTCAGATGCATGATTCCATCTTCACGAACGTTCTGTGCCCCATCAGTCACAAGCATAAATACAGTTTTACGATCGTTTGTATCTCCTTTTGCTTGTTCATATTGATTCAAAGCTTCTGTAAGCCCATGTCCAGTTGGAGTCGTTCCACCAACTGGCATATTATTAATTGCTTGAATCGCTGAATCAACATTGCCTGTTAATGGTTGGTGTAATGGTGTTTCTAAATCCACACCAGCGGTTGCTGCTTCAGACCCATCCGGATTTACTATCCCACGGTCTCCGCGGAACCCTGATACCTGAATGCGATCCATGTCAGGTCGTAACTCAGTCACTGAACTTGCGACAAACGATTTCACATCATTCCAAATCCCTTTAAATGAACCGGATTGATCTTGCACTAGAACCAAATCTAATTTATCTTTTCCCAAAGTCTTATTCCCTTTTAAAGTCACTTGATATTCATTTGCACAAGGACGACCTGTTTGAGTTACATCACGATCAACCTCAGCCAATGCTCCCAAGGGATTCACCAACATAGTTGCTGTCATTGCTGTTGCAACTATTTTTTTAAAACGAGAGGATTGTCTATTCGACATCTTCTCCCTCCTTTTATTCAATTTCTAATTCTTAAAACAGTGATAACAGGCCTGCTGCATTTTGTAGAATACATGTTGGATTTCTTATTCTTATAGTCATTTCAACCTCTCCTTCTCATTTTTTAAATAAAACAAAAAAGCCTATCATTCACTGATAGACTTTTTTGTTTTATTTAATTGGTTTTAAAATTCAGCTCTCGATTTCCTTTTTATGTTCATCTGTCTTCATATAGCAAGGACTACACAAATCTCTGTAGTCCTTTATTCTCCAAATTAACGCTTTTATTCAGAAAGCTCTATGAATCTAGGAACTACTGATCCATCTTCTGCTGTCACTAATTCGTGAAACATTTTTGATGGTCTTACCCAAACTTTTCCTGTCTCTACAGAAATATAGACCACCATTTCCTCTTCAGTTTCACTATGGTAAGCAACCTCTGACAATGTACGATATAATCCACCTTTATAATGTCTGTATAACATTTCTTAATCATCCTCATTTCTTAATAAAATTCAAATTTGATTAAATTAACCCTTATTAATGGACAGACAATCAATTCCTCTCCAGAAATTACTCCGCTTGACGACTTATTCTATTTCTTTGACAGTAGCTACATCTGTCCATTCAATACATAACTTTCCTATATTAGATGGTTCAAGAACAGTAATAAATAAATCTTCCATCGTTTTATCATCTACATAACACTTGCATTTAAAGTACTCATTATCCCGTTCGATGAATGTTGTTATTTCGTATTTCTTACCTACTTCAAAGAAGTTCATAATCAGTTCTGATCTACCTTTACGTTCTAACTCATGATATTTTTCACGCATATCAAAAATTATTTCTACATCAGTTTGATAACGTGTTCCTTTAACCATTACCCATAACATACTAAGTATATACTTATCTAAATCGTTTTTATTTCTGGCACTATGTGCATTTGATGCAAGTTCAATCATTCGTTCCTCTTTTGTCTTATCACCCTTTTTAAGCATTCAAACCCCTCCTTTTATACAAAATTCAAATTCTATTGCAATCCATCAAATTATTCACCAAGACCATATAAGAATTATAGCTATCCATGTAGGAACAGTTAACAAAAGTGCGTTTCGGCAACCTACAAAAAAGGCTAGTGGATCTCCTTCTTCTTCTATTTCAATGAAATTCGGTTGCTGTTTAATAATTATCTCTTTAGCCACTCTTCCCATCCCCCATTTACCATCACATTATCTTGCTAATGAATCTTATGTGCCTAACAATATTTCCACTTAAAAAAATAAATTTTCTAAAACATAATGGACTAAAAGACATCCGAAAATCCCTAATGATAGAACTAAAACCCATAGAAATACGTTTTTCACACAGAATTTCATGATCAATTCCCCTTTTTGGCAATAAAAAAAGAACAGAATCATATAAATGACTCGGTTCTTCGTATGATATTTAGCTAATTCTAGTCGTTTTTTAGTTTGTTTTTTCAAACTTACGTGTTGCTTTTTCTGCTGTTTCTTTCAAAAAGGCTTCTTTATCCTTTGCATCATTAAATTTTTTCTCGAAATCATTATTCCAATTTACTACACCATTTGTTTCGGCCCCTACATTCCTCATAGAAAACCCATTTTTTGTTGGTGCCAATAAATAAAAATTTGGTTTCTGAAGAATAAAAGGATCAGCTCCACCATAACTTGTTTTTTTAGACATTTTAACCACAGTATATTTCCCACTATAGTATTCAGTAGGCTCTACTTTGTATATCGCATATTGATTATCATTATCTCGATATCCATGAACTTTCCATTCATTCTCATTTAATACTTCAATAAAAGAACCGTCTTTATACATATCTCCTTTTGCATACGGTAATGTTGGCCCCCCACATCCTACAAGAAAAGCACTTAATAATACAAATAATAGCGGTAACCATTTTATTTTTTTCACCATCGTCTCAACTCCCATTCTATTACCAATTACCTTTGTATATCATAACATATGGTAATACGAGACTACTTCATAACCTGAAATATAGTATTTATTTCTTATCTTCAGTTACTTCAGTAGTAGAAGTAATTACACAAAAAGAGCAGATTTACTAAGGATCTGCTCTTTTCTTTGAAATTCCTATATTAATTTTTTCTAGTTAAGCATCTTCTTTCGTTTTTTAAAATAAAAATATTAATAACATCATTAAAGTCATAACCCAAACCTTCACTCTAAATCAACAGTCCAATGCTTCCCTCTTTTCAAAGTAATGTTAGTTACAGTAAAAGAGTAAATAGTATTCATCTTATTACAAAAGACATCGATTGTTTTTCCTAGATTATATCTATCATCTAATTCTAATAAATTCACATTAATACATTTTGTATTTAGTATTTTTTTCACTTTGCTACTCAACATTGTTCACCCTTCCCATATTATTTTGGTTTTTTCGTCAAATTTTCATTATACATTGAAGCAATAACTTGCTGTGTTTTATATCGATACAACTCTGAATAGACTCTTTCTGATGGTTCTATCGTAACCATATACTCTGTTACTCCTACTAAATAGGCAAATCGTTTATTCGCACTTACTAGTATATTAATACTCGCTGACCAACTTGCTATCAATACTTTAGCGGCATCCATCATTTTTTTCTCAACACACTCAAAGGAGGAAATTACAAGAAATAGTTTTCTTCCCTCTTGCTTATTTGAAATTAGATGTTTCCTCGTCTTTTTTAAAGCTGCAATACATTCAGTAGCATTCGTGTACTCATTAAAATCAACATGAGCTACTAATGTATTATCATCTTGCAACATATCCATTAGCTCTTTTTGAAACACTATACTTTCAATCTTATCCCCTACAACAAGGCAACCTGTCGGATACTTGGGTTTACTTTTCAGGATATGTGCAATCTTCTTAATATATCTTGCACGATATTCATTTTCCATATTTATTACTCCTTTTGGTTCAGCTTCATATAGCTGTTCCAGCCTATCTATATAATAACTACTATTTGATCTGTTTAATTCTGCATAAAATTTTTCTAATGCTTTAAATCTATAAAATAAACGGTCTATTATTTCTACAATTATCAATGCGAGAAGAAGATTCTCCATTCATAAAAGTGGCGTTTTGCTTCGCTTCGCCCTCGCGTTAAAGGAATGCGTATACCGTTATGCGCTCAAGATACATCTTTCCATATCTGTCATGGCGCTATATCCCAATGTATAGCCCTTTAAATAGTCTGTAGCCCTTAAATTCACAATCCTTCTTGGTTCAAAGAATCTTTTGGGTAATTACTGGTATTCAGATCCCCTACAAAGAACTGCAAACTGTATGACATACAAATAGACCACCACCTAGTGCTTTATTTCAAGCTGCTATCTTTCAAGCGGTACATTTGACCCTCAGGGTTTATTCGTGTCTTTCTCCTTCTATAAACACCTTATATATCTTCAGTGGACGATAAAAAGGTATTTCACGAAATGGAGTGGCAAACAGTGGACGTGGCACTCCCCCAGCAACTATATCTAATTTTCAAAGAACGCTAGAAACCTAAATCCATGAATTGATAAATCATTAGAACTTTAATTGCTTTGGTTGGTATTTAAACTGCTCTAACTCTTTATTTACCCTATCCATTCATTAGATTTAGTTTTCACCTTTATGCATTTGAATTTCATGCACAATTAAAATGATCAAATTGTATAGTTATTAAGCTATTGTTTCTTTGCTTTTTCTTTATTAGTTTGCTTTCTTTCCCATTGCCATTCTAGTTTTTTATAAAACATCTTTACAGCTTCTTCCCAATACGCTTCTTTTATCTTCATATTAGCCAACCTTCTTTGCTTTCTTGATGAATTTAACTTCCATCAACTTAGCACTCTTATTAGATTTCTTAGCAATTACAACACCATAACTATTTCTAGCCAACTTTATGTATCTAAACATATGAGTTACTGGTACTTCACGTTTTTGTACTTGATCGTACAGATTACCGTTATCTAAAACAATATAATCTTTACCTTGAAACGTACTTACTGAATGAGCTTTCCCAATCAAAGTACTAGCATCCATTTCATTCAATACCCTTAAACTATGTTTCTTTTTATCAAATTCTTTTGCACGCATTAACATTCTCTCCAATCCTCTTAATGTGACAGTATGATTTTCTCAAGATCAACTATCCAAATTTCAACAAGTTCATTCAATTCAACTCAACCTAGATCACATAAAATCAAACAAAAGTTAAGGTGAGCATATATAAAATTTTCAACTGAAGGATCTCTTTCGGTTACAAAAACAAAAAAGACGTAGACCAATGTTTTAGTCTACGTCTTTTTCTTCGTAACCGAAGAACCACTTTAAAGAAAGATAATTATAGCAATATCAATAATAAATGGTATAATTTTACACCACTCTTCTCTTGTATAAATACACAAAAAAGTATAATATTATTGATGTTGCATATTCATTATGCTTCAATAAGTGGGCACGCTCTAAAAACAGTGTTAATGTGTGTGTTTTTGGAGATTGAGAATAATTGGAGCTCCAACTCCTTTTATTTTCAGCCCATTTACTATGTACTTGTTTGTAGTTCACATGTTAGATGTTAGCCCAAAAGACCTGCTAAACGATCTATCAAAACAAGATTACACCTTTTTTGACTATCTAGTCAATCTATTATTTCTCAGAAATTGCTACATATAGCCAAAAATAGTATTATACATCTTGAAAAATCCTTAGTTATCAGCACATCAGATGACAGGGATTTTTTTTTGAAGTTTTAAAAATCATTCCACTTATCAAAATAATATACATTGCTAAAACACCAAACGTTTGTTCTTATTTTACCATGTAATTTGTTATTTGTTAACATGAAAATGGAAATATATTGAGATACTGATATTATTATTAAGAAAATACCAAATAATAATAAAATACTGTTTCGCCACACATAATATTTCACCTACGGATCTCTACAAAAGTTCAAAACCTAATTCCACCAATCTCTGTACGATAGTTTGTGAATATTTCACAAACATTTCTCAAATATCGGATTCGATATTTTGGAAATCTCCCATAAAATAGCGAATGCGATTGCCTCTATTGAGACAATCGCATTCCAATTATTTATGTATTACCCCATTCCACCACCGGGATCGGACATTCTTACAAGTAGATGTTGTGTATCTTCTTTAACTATCTGGTTTGGTTGTTCTTTATTGTCAGTAGAAGTGAATACTACTACTGCTATAAATGCAATACTTGTGATTGCCAATAAAATCTTTTTCATTTTACACCACCCTCGTACACTATACCATTTTTAATAAAATCTTCCAATAATTTTTTAGGGAATTTACAATAGAATCTATTGCCAGCACACTCAAATAGCTCAATTGATTTTTCGATTAAAGCTATATCTTTTGTCGCTATTCCCAAGTAACAATATTGCATTGGCGTTAGAAATCCATTTTCATTTTCTAAATTCTTAAGAATAGCTATAGCCTTTTTCTCATTCCCTTTAACAATTTCCAAAAAAGATTCTTCTGCTGGATGATATATTTGTATATTCTCCAACTCTTGTTTATTAACCAGCTTAATATATGCATAAGTATTAAGAACATCTTGTTTTCTTAGTTTTTCTCTTGCAAAAAAATATGGCTCTAATTGTTCCAGAGATTTTTTTATATACCTAGATGCACTAACATAACACTCAAAAGTATAGGACTCAGCAAGATATACGAGCGCTGATGCTCTTAAAAGGGCATAGCATCCATCTTGATCCTTCAATTCCAATATCTCCTGGCATAACCCCCTGGATTTTTCAAGGTTGTCCTGCGTTAAATAGGCATATGCTAGGCATTCTTTAATTCTAGCGAAATAAGATGTTCGAATAAAATCATCTGATATTTCATCAACTTTAGGCATTAACACATCAGCGTATTCAAATAGCGAATTGAACTGCTCTAAATCATACATAGTATAACAAGTTAATATACCGTATAATGCCTTCATTTCTATTGTTTTAATTACTTTACTTCTTTTACGATCTTCAAGTTTTTCTAGTAATTCTTTTCCCTTAATGACACCATTACTTCGCATCCAAACTAATTCATATACATAAGCCCATTCTCTATTCATCGCAAGAGATGACTTTTTTTCTCTATCTACAACTAGTTTTAATAGTTTCAAATCGCCCTTAGCATTTGCATACTCCATAGCAATTCTTAAGTTTTTTTTACTCTTTGTAACAGAGCAAAATTTATATAACATCTCTTGCTTCTTTGCAATGTCATTCTCATACAATATGTTAAGTAATTTGACTAAATTCCAAAAGCTAAATTGACATTTGCCCGTTAAGTTTTTTGAGAACGTTCCTGCAGCAATGTCTATTTCTTTAGCTATTTCCTCTTGCTTTCTCTTTTGAAAATCGATTGTATCAACAAGACTATTTAATAAACTTGCTAATACTTTTTCTACTTCTACTGGTTTTTCATTAGAATTTCGATTTATAGCTATACCCCCTCTGAAACATTGAGACACTTCATCCTTCCCATCTACTAAAACAACATACCATAATAATTATTTACAAGTCTTGTATTTATAGGCAATATGCAAATATGCATGTACAAGTCCTAACATATAAATATAAAGAAATTAAAATGCTGATTAGAAGAATCTTCTGTTCCAGAAAGTACATAATAAAAAAGCCCTAGTAAATTATTACCAGGGCTTTTTTAGATCCTTAATATTATACTCATGTCGATTTTTATATAACAAAAAAATCCTTATTGATCTTCTTTTCTCAATTTCTTTTTCAATTGCTTATTCTCCACATACAAATTCGCTTTTGAATTAAATACCCCATGTTTTATAAACGTGTAAGACTCTTTAAATACTGTAACCTGAGTACCTTTCTTCTCATTAATCATTAGTAAGATCCAATACTTTTCCTCATCAAGTACAACACCTGATAATTCTTTTCCACTTTCAAATACTACAGTAATGGAATCCCCTACTGAAAATGTAAATTCTGTAGGCTTAGAATACCCCTGGTCTCTCATCTCAGCTGTATAGAAATCATTCACTAATAATCCTGGTTCATATTTTTCATGTCTAACATAACTCACTGCACTCTTCATCACAGTAAGATAAGTTCCTTTATCTGTCTCAACATACAAATAAAATGCCCCTTCAGATAATACAGTTACAGGAACCTTAATTCCAATCCCTTTTCCATCTTTAAACATAAAACCTACTTTATCCCCTACTGAAAATACAAAACTTGTGCTTTTATCAATATCATTAGCAGATCGCTCTTCTACTGTTGGTAATTCATCATGCTTTATGTATTTTATCTCAGAAAGATTAACAGTTACCTGGTACTTTTCCTCCCCCTCTGCCACATCAATAACCAAATAATACTTTTCAATACTAGAAACAATCCCTTTAATCAAAGAATCTACTCCAAAAACCTTAATAGATACTTCAGACCCCCTCATAAATACAAAAGAATGTCTGTAACGCCCGTTCTTATCACGATCTATAGAATAATTTTTACTCATAAAACCACCACCAAATATGTAGTGTACGCAATAATTTCACGTACCTTAATGTCTATATAACAACTATATAAATCCCCTAGAACCTAAATAGTATCAGCATAGCGTTATGTAGTTCCAGGGATACGTATCAAAGATATAATTATGTATTGGCAGAGTGGACAATTAGATTCTAACCAGCTGGCAATCCTTCGAATATGCCGTCTTGCACTTCTTTTTCTGTCATAGCGCTATGTGTTTTTACTTGCTGTAGGATGTTACCCATTTGAGGGAATATCTCTTTTAAATAGCTTACATAACTGTCTCTCTTTCTGCCTTTTTCCTGCATTGCAAACGAAATTAACATGCCAATTGTTGATAATCCTGTTTTTGCTGTTTTCCCTTTTCCTTCAACCGTTTTGTGGATTTTATTACTCTTCTTCAGAACAGTGTTTAGTGTACTTCTAGGGATGCTAAGTGCTTCGCATAGTTCTAACTGTGTAAAGTATAACACAGGTTTATTCTTTGAATTCATCGATAAAAAGGCGATAATATCAGCTTCCCACTCATGCCAATGAGAACGAACACGATCTTCACGTTGTTTTTTATGTTTTTTCCAAAATGCTGCTGGCGATCTAAATGCACTTGCTTGTCCAGGAGTTGCATATGTTTGAAGTAAACGATCAATATAATCTTTATGGGCCGCCTGGTATTTCCCTGAATAAGCAGACATAACAATCCCTCTTACTTCGCTATGTTCTAGAGGTTGTTCCAGGTTACTATTAAACTGATCCATCATATCTAGCGTAGATTTAATACTTACTTCACTTTGGAAACACGCTAAAGAAAGGGTGAAAATAGCATTGTTTCGCCCTGCTTTAGTCTGCTTTGGTGCTACATTTGTACAATTGATAACTTGTTTGAACCATAATTCATCAATTTGTTTTGGTTGCTCCACAGGAGCGTTTTTAGAAAAAGGACTCTCAATTACATTGTTCTTTCCTGGAATCGCAAAGAACTCTTTTCCTTTATTGTCGTCCTGTCTCTTACTCCACTCTTGTAGCTCTTTGAATGAATACACATTTTCTTCATGGAACATAAGAAGATTTTCTTCTGAAGGCATTCTAAAGAAACCAAAGTGATTGCATGTTAAGTCCACTTGTGGCAAGTTCTCAGCAAACATTTCTCTTAGATTTTGAGAAATACGTTTTGCTGATTTAATAGAAATATAGTTCTTGTTATTTGTTACATATGTTGCTTTATCTAACACATAATACACTTGATACCCTTTTGTTGTTTTAAGAATCATTGTAGGGACACCAAATCCTTCATTTAACGCAACATCGATAATTGCAGTCATAGGAAATGACTGTGTATCAATATCAATTACAAAGCAATTAATCTGCTGAAGGTTTTTTTCGGTATGGCCAACAATCGTACGAAGACCATTCTCGCTATATGTACCATAATTAAATACATTCGGTGTCCAGTGAGAAGCTTGTCCGACATGATCCAGTACAGCTTCTTCAGATGCTAATACTACACCACGAGTTCCAAAGGGTGCGCTTAAATCTTCTTTTTTACGAGTGATAAAAATAGAACCTTTTTTATTCTTCTTTCCATTCAACACTTTTTGTTCGAATGGTTCTTGTGCGCTTATTACACGTAAACCAGCGTTAGAATTTTTAGGCTTATATTTTCGTAAGCCTTTATGTAGGATCAGTTCAATTGCTTTTTGTACTGTATTCATGTCGGGTCTCCTTTCTACTAGATTTTTAACAACAAAAAAAGGTGAGCAGTTTTAACACTGCTCACCTTTGAAATCCCTAAAATAGTATACAAAAACAGAAAAAAATTACCTACTTAAACATACCAGAAAATGTACTTAAATAGGGCTTTCTATCTTTACAAACTAACTCTAATTAACTATACTAAATAAGAGATATTTCATATCCCAAACAACATAGCTAATTAGAACGGAAGGGATTTACATACTGGTTATGACAGTGTGTAAATTGAATATAAGGTGCCTTCAACATCTTATATTCAACCGGAGTAAAGTTATTGAGAAAGTAACTCTACTCTTTCTGTCAAGTTGAGACCTGAGAAATCTCGATTAGACAGCCGTTCTTTTTTTATTTGTTTTTTTATGTGTATTCGTTCTATATATCTTATAAATTCTTACGAATTTTTTATGTATATTATCAAACTAAATCGAATTGTGTTGAGAAACTTGTTGTATATAACGTACAACAAGTTTTTTTGTTTGTAAATAACTATCTCGATCGTATTATTTCGCTCTATGAAAAAACCAAAATGGTTTTTTATACTTTTATAAATTTATAAATTTATAAAAGTATAAGTTTTTAAATCGAAAACCAGTATAATTTTATATTTTTATAGAATTATAAATTTATAATTCTTCAATATATATAGCTCAAAAACGCTGAAAGTATAGGTTTTTCTTAAAATAAATTTTACTACTTTCATATATTAACAAAAGGAATAATACCATTTTATAAAATTATAATTTTATAAAATTATACTTTACCTGTAGTTGTTTATAGTATAAAATGGAATTATAAACTTATAAAAGTATAAAAAAACTTTTTTAAACGAGGTGTCGGAAAATGTGCAAAGTAATCACAACAGGGAATTTTAAAGGTGGCGTAGGCAAAACTACAAACGCTGTAATGCTAGCTTATACATTTGCAAATCAAGGGAAGAAAACCCTACTAGTAGATTTAGATCCGCAAGCAAACGCCACTGATTTACTATTTAATACGATGAAGAAAGTACACTCTGTAGATCCGAAATTCAAAAAAACATTAGCTATGGCACTTATAGATGCAAATTTACAAAGCGCATTAATTAATGTTTTACCTAACTTAGATTTACTTCCTTCATACGAAGACTTACAAACATACGAAAAGTTTCTTTTTACAAATTTCGAAGATGACTTAACACAAGATACTTATTTCGCAAAACAGCTAAGTACAATAAAAGAGAATTATGATTATATTTTCATTGATGTTCCACCACAATTGAATAAATTCGCAGATAGCGCCCTGGTTGCCAGTGATTATGTAACTGTAATTTTGCAAACCCAGGAAAGATCATTAAAAGGCGCTCAAAAATACATCGAACATGTACTTTCATTAGCTGATGATTACAACCTACCTCTAGAAATAATCGGGGCTTTACCTGTACTAATGCAAAACGGCAATGAAATTGATAAAGATATACTTCAAGAAGCACAAGAGATTTTCGGTAAAGCGAATGTATTTAAAACCATCATTAAACAAATGGCTCGCTTAAAGCGGTTTGACAGAACAGGAATCACTTATAATATGAAAGATATACACGACAAAAATGTACACAATGTATATCAAAACATAGCAAATGAAGTGGAAGAAAGAATTAGTATACTGGAAGGAATGAACTAAACACATGAGCGTGGATGATAACAAAATCGGCTTTAGAAAAGATCGAGAAGAAAAAGAAAGACTAAGAAAAGAACAAGAAGAAAAAGATAGAATAAGAAAAGAACAAGAAAGATTAGAAAGAGAAAAGACAACACAAGGATCAGTTACAATTGAACCTGAAAATAAAGAAAAACAAGATCGCTCTCGCCCTGATAAAATTTTTAAATCTCCTAAGAAGAAAGGTTATTCTGGTGAGTATCCAAAATCATTAAGAGTCTCGTTAGAAACGCACACTGCCATTGCTACAATTGCAACAATGCAAGATATAAATAAATACGAAGCTGTTACTATGATCGTTGAAGAATATATTTCTAATTTATCACCAACACAACAGAAATTAATTAAGAACTCAATAAAACAAGTATTAGAGATACAAAAATTGGGTGGAAAGGTATAAAACAAAAGTTTTATACCTTTATAAAAACACCATTTTATAAAATTATAATTTTATAAATCTATAACTTTATAATTAATGTAAAGGAGTGATAACCATGAGAACCCTTGGTATTATAGGTTTAGTCGTCATAGGTTTAGTATTTTTAAATGTAATTTCTCTACATACAATTGGAACGCTGGCTCTAATAATTTTCTTTATAATAGCAATCGTAATTGGTTCCTACTCCTTATATTATATCGCCCTTAGACTCTTTGCACTATTCACTTCTATCATTGGGATTATCATGGTTATTAGCTTAGCAACTTATGCTGCGACACAGCTCCTGTAATATAAAACCTGGAGGAATTGCTGTGAATATAGAAAATGAATTAGAGATTATCCTACGCTGTAAAAAGCTAATGTCTGAGGCTTTTTCATTTGGGGGAGGTGAACAAATTGAATTTATACAGAAAGGGAATAAGTATATGTACTTCGCAACAACTTCACCATACAAAGAAACTCGTTATTACCGAATAGATGACTTGCTAGATACCTTTCAACTAAAAGGAAGCAAGTGGGAATATTCAATAACAATATAGAACTTTATCAAAAAAAATAAACATATAAAAAGGAGAAATATCAATGAATAACACTCAAAAACATCTACTTAAAGTATCTGATGAAAGTATAGAAATGTTAAAAATCCTAGCACATCCATCACGTATCCGAATTGTATTAACCCTATTGTCTAATAAAATACTTAATGTTGCTGAGATAGTTAATATTCTACAAATGCCACAACCAACTGTTTCACAGCATCTATCTAAAATGAAAGGGAAAATTTTAGGATCTGATAGAAGAGGTTTAGAAGTGTATTATTACATAAGCAATCCTAAAGTCCCACAGATCATTGAAATTTTATCATCTACTGACAAGTAACCCTACTATAAAAGGAGAATTGGAATATGAACGCTGCAAAAGAAAATAAAAAGCCTGTTTCTTTCTTTGATATTTTTTTCGAAAATCATCCTGTCAAAAATGATGTATTTGTTATTGAAGCAAACGATAGATACTTCTTTTTCGAATACGATACTGTAATTGATATGATAAAAACATTCACACCAAAACAGCAAATTTATACGAGAAGACAGCTACAACTATATAATTACTTGAATCAGGATTTAACAATCTGTTTAGTGCAAATCGCATCTGATTATATAAGAAGACTTGTAGGAGAGCAGAATAAAATAGAGTGCAAGATCCTACCCTTACACTCTATCTATAAAAACTAAACGAAAGGAAGTATTACTTACCTTTGCAAAACACCAACTTCATTATACTATTTAAAGAGTTGTTTGTACAAAAAAATGTAGATTTAAAACAAGTCCTAAAAAAAGACACACTCCAGAGAGTGTGTCTTTTTTCATAATGGTAACCCTACCATTATGAAAAAAGTAGAAATTAAAATCAAAAATTTACCTGCTACTTCTACTATTTTACTTTCTTCTAGTAAGCAAACGCTTCCTAGAAAAATTGATAATAACATATTTTCACCTCCTAAATTGAGCTAGCTTGTTTGAAATCTTAAACCCCAATCTCAATTTATTCAGATGGCTATTCACATGTCTCTTATCCATAAAATAGTATATAAATATGATATCAGAAAATAATACATCCCTCTACTATTTCAACCGTCTAGCAATCACATAGATTACAGGAATACTAACAGAATTCCCCGCCTGGCGGTGCAACTCTGCATTTTAGTATTTAACTTCAGTCCATTTAAAGTTAAATTCTCCGCCAAAATCATTCGTTACAAGTCCTTTAATAGAAGAACGTTGTAAGTATGAACGACCCAGTTGATAGAAAGGAGCTACCACACCGTCTTCTAACAAGACTCTCTCTGCTCGTTTCATCGCTTCCCAACGTGCTGTTTCGTCAGCTGCTAGCTCATTTTTCACTTTATGAATTAGATCGTCATATTCCTTATTCGAATACTTATCAAAATTGTATGTACTGTCTGTCGTAAATAAATCTAAAAATGTAATTGGATCAGCAATATCGGGTCCCCAGGCATCTACAGCTATGTCATAATCACTACTTAACAGTAATTTTATTTGTTGTTGACGTGGTTGTGCCTTTATATTCACTGTTAATCCTTCTAAGTTCTTTTCTAATTCACCTTTTAGATATTCTGCATTTTTCTTTGCTATTGCATTATCACTCGTAAGCAATTCTAGTGTTACTTGGTCTTTTCCTAATTCCTGCTTTGCTTTTTCCCAATTCTCTTGTGCTGTTTTCACATCATCCTTTACTAGACTTCCATTCTCTTCACGGAAATCCTTGCCGTCTGGACTCAATGCGAATTTTCCAGGAATCAAACCATAAGCTGGACTAGATCCATTATTTAATAACGTATCTACAAACACTTTTTTATTCATCGCTTCACTTATAGCTAAGCGTACATGTTTATTTTGCAATACTTCATTCTTTTGATTGAATCGTAAGAATTGCACCGTCATTTCTTCTCTTGTATCAAATTCTTTACTGTCTTTATATTTATCAACAAATTCACCTGTTAATCCTACACGATCAATTTGCCCAGATTCATACAAATTCACTTCTGTAGACTTATCTTTTACAATATCAAAATTAATTTCATCTAATTTAACCGTCTTAGCATCCCAATAAGTAGGATTCTTTTTTAGTTGGAAACTTTGTTCATGTTTCCATTTATCTAGCTTAAACGCACCATTATAAATCATATAATTTGTTTCTAAACCATATTGTTTTCCTTGCTCTTCAAAATACCTTTCGTTAATCGGTAAGAACGTTGGAAATGCTGTTAAACTCACAAAATAAGGGACTGGCTGCTCCAAATGGACTTCTAACGTTTTTTTATCAATCGCTTTTACCCCTAATTCATCTACAGATAATTCTTTGCTATTAATTTTTTTTGCATTTTTTATATCAAAGAACAGGAATGCATATTCTGCCGCTGTATCAGGGTTCACAGCACGTTTCCAAGAAAACACAAAATCCTCTGCGGTCACTGGCGTTCCATTTGACCATTTCGCATCCTCTCTGAGATGGAATGTGTATGTTTTTTTATCTTCGCTCACATCATATATTTTTGCCACACCAGGAATCGGTTTATTACCCTCTCCAAGCGTATATAATCCCTCAAACACGTTACGCATAACATTCATTGATTCTCCATCAGTCGCCCTTGTTACATCCATTGTTGGAATCTCTGCTATATACGGTAAATGAATGGATTGTTTTATTTCATTCTTGTCATTTGCCTTTGCTGTATTTGTTTTCTCTTTTTCCCCACTACTACAAGCTGTTAGTAGAAGGCCAGCCCCTAAAACCGAAGCCCCAACCGGTATAATTTTTTTAAACATCTTGCTTTCTTCCCTTCTAAATGTGTGGTTCATATCATTAGTTTATCTAAATATTGAATTTTAAAGTATGTAAGAAGAGAGCTTTCCTTTCTCTAAATGTATTCAGACACCTTATCTCATTATATATAAACTATAAACCTCTTATTGATTTTGCCATTAAAACGTAGCACTCTAAAGATTATTGTGTCAATCACTAAAATCTATTCAAACTACGGTATGTGAAATTATTGATAACGCTATATAAAATTATATAACAATTAAACGAAAACAAAAATGATTGTAGCAAATAAATGCTACAATCTCTTCCTGTAATATTTCTTTATCACTACAATTTATTCAGCAGACTTTCCATCAATTATAGCTTTGTATTTTTTAGCTTGTTTTAGTGTCCAAATAGGCGTCGAAGCGAGGGTTTGAATTGGTTCAGGTAGTAATGGTCTTACTTTTTTCCCACCTCGTTGTCGAGAATACTTTGTGCTTAAACGAGCTTTATCCCAGCCAAGTATCTCAGCAAATTCTTTTAAACCAACGAGAGGGGGAATTACTCCCCCAATCCATCACTCCATTTTTGGTAAAATCCACCACCAACATTTTCAAGTACATCGTCATCCTCTTGAGGGGGTACTCCGTACCAATATGCCGTTGTGATAACTTCGCCATCTAAAGTTTCGATTGTGATTTTTTCTTGAGTGTAGGCAATACCTTCTTTGGCAACTTCCTTTGCTTCGTTTAAATCATTAACTTCAATTTCTTCTGTGACACCAGTATGATAGTTTACGATGAATTTTTCCATTTATAACATCTCCTTTAAAAGTGATAACTTTGTAAACACTTTTTCGGAAGAGACAATGAAAATATTTTTATGAGTAAATGTCACAGTACGATTATTAAACGATTTTATTATCATTTTTAAACAACTATATTATTTTTTAATCATCTTTATTATTTGTAGACAACTGGCACCATTCTATAGCCAGCAACACCAAACATAGTTCTAATATTAGAATAGGGATATAAACTTATAAGATTATAAATTTATACTTTTATATTTTTATAATCTTATAAGTTTATAAAAATATAAAAATGGTAATCTTCTCCCCCTTCTATCTGAATCCCTATTATAAAGCAATTTAGAGTACATTCATGATTGAATGTACTCATTTCCAAAACCTCCACGAAAACTTCTTTTTTAACCTCGCTGCCGCTACTTCTTCCTGTGCTGATACAATAGTACGTTTCGCATCTTGAATTTCTCTAATCACTCTCATAAGGTTTTCATCTCTTTGCTCTAACCTTTTTTCTATCCTTTCTTCACCTTCCTTCCTATCTTTCATATCATCTTCAATTAGCTTATTCCTTTGATCTATACGATCGCCTAGTCTCTTCTCCATTTCTAACAAGTTCGCTTGCTGCACCTTATTAATTTCTTCTATCATAGCGCTATATTGTTGTTGAAATTGATACTGCATTTGATAAGGTATTGCATCTGTCCCCTGGCTTTCTTCCTTCTTATTATCGATTCCAAATTGCTTTACAATCATTTTTGCTGCTTTTTCTAAGGTCATACCATCCTGCTTACTCAACTCTACTAACTTTTCAATAAGTAACACATCAAACTCTGTATATTCTCTTCTTCCTCGACTATTCTTTTTTGCATCATATCCTTCACGCTCAAGAATATCTGAATACTTTCTAAGCGTGCTGCCGCTCACTCCTAAACGATTATAAACCTCATTAGCGGTGTATACTATCTCCATTTCTGCCATAGCGCTACGCCACCTCCTATAAGAAAAATTCCATAAATGAGGACTAATACCTTTAATAATCAATCGACGAAGCTCGTACTGTCTTTGCTGATTTTTGTCGTTCAAATACCATCAATATGATTTCACCATGTTTTTCTCCGGCATAACTTTACTTCATAAATAATATTTATAAACCTCTTCATAAAGAACATAAGTTCGTATATAATAAGAACGTAAGTTCTTTGTATATTAAGGAGGAATACAAGATGTATGACTATTCCCATTTACCGAATCGTATTGTTATGTGTATAGATCTTGTCAGCTACTACGCTTCAGTAAGTAGCATCAAAATGGGGTATGACCCTTTAAAAACAAAATTAGCTGTCGTAGGAGATGTGAAACGCCCAGGTTCAGTTGTTTTAGCAGCTACACCTCCGCTTAAAAAATTAGGCGAAGAACAGGGAAGGAAATATAAACGCTTATATGAGATTCCCAAAAGACCTGATATTCTTATTGTTAATCCAATGATGGAAACGTATATAAAATGTTCCAATTATATTTCAAAGTTAGCCCTGCAATATGTAGCACCTTCTGATTTTTTTCAGATGAGCATCGACGAATTCCTAATGGATATGACCGCTAGTCTTCACTTATTTTCAAATGACCCTTATGAATTCGCATATAAATTCCAGCAAGAAATTTATCAAAAATCTCGCATTACATGTGCAGTAGGAATTGGAGTATCACCTTTAATGAGTAAGTTATGTCTTGACTTATCGTCTAAAAAACATCCAAACAGAATTGATAGTTGGACTTATACAGATGTACAAACAAAATTATGGCCAGTTCGTCCATTAAGTAAATTCTATGGAATCTCGTCTAAAACAGAAGAAAAATTACAACGAAAAGGTATACATACAATTGAAGATTTAGCTCATTATCCACTTAAATATCTCAAGCAAACCTTCGGATCTGTCATAGGAACGGAACTCCATTTACACAGCTGGGGTATAGATTATAGCCGCATTTCTGAGAGACATATTCCTAAATCAACTTCAATAGCGAAAAGCCAGGTGTTAATGCGTGATTATCATATCCAGGAGGTTCCAATTATTCTTTTGGAACAGATTGAAGAAGTTTGCTATCGAATGAGGACACAAAATAAACTAGCAAGGACTGTCCAATTGTCAGTAGGATATAGCAAAGACTATTCAGGCGGTATTCGGAAATCAATTAGTTTGCAAAGACCAACTGGTTTAACGATGGAAATATATATTATTTGCTTGAAGTATTTAGTACAAATGCATACAGGAGAACCAATACGGAGCATAAGCGTTACTTTGACTAATTTAGTAGAAGAAGGGGAAGATCAACTGTCCCTCTTTGATGATGTAAATAAACGAGAACAACAAGTGAAATTAACAAAAGCCTTAGATGAAATACGTACTCGTTTTGGGAAAAACAGCATTTTAAGAGCGGTATCTTATACGCCAGAAGGGACTTCAAAATTCCGAAATAGTTTATTGGGAGGACATCGAGCATGAATCATACAAATATACCAAGAGGACGAGGCATGGTAAAGTTCAGTCCATTTTCTGCAATGCCTGAACAATTTGAGGGGATTAAACAGATTATTAAAGAACAATTAAAGGTAGAAAAGCCAGTGTTAGACGAGCAACAAATAGAAGAAATAGGTAGAACATTAAATGAAGCGATACATACAAAGCAAGAAGTAAATCTATGGTACTACAAAGATGGCTGTATATATCATGAAATAATGGATATCCAAAAGATTGACCTGCATAAAAAAACAATAATCACTACCGATGCATTCCGTTTTCGAAATAACTTTGACCTGGATGACATTGTTGATTGTAAATTACATAATTAATATCAAAAAGGAGAATACAGTATGAATGTTATTCATTTTGAACAAGCAAGAATAAGAAAAACGAACGTACTACAAATCACGACAAAGATACCTATCGTTGAACGAATTTATAAAGTGGGTGGAGAAGTAAAGTTTGATGTATCTGGTGAAAAGGAATTACCTAAAACATTACTAGAAAAAGATGTCACTTAAGAATAAGCCGTATTATATTTAAGTGCTGATAAAACAACTGAATTTTAAAGATAGATAACAACAATAAAGTTATTTGATTTTAAATCCTCAAACACGCATAACCCTGTCCTAATTTTAGGACAGGGCTTAAAATAAAGTTGTTTAATCTTTAATGAAAAACACTTTACCGAACTAAAAAACAACAATATTTCAAACGGGACAATGATGAGGGAACTTTTTTATTTTCTATTTTCTCTTCTAATAGAGTTTGGAAGCATCACATCAATTTCCTTCTCCGAAAAAGTCTGTTCTTCTTCAGTTTTTAATACCTTTTGTGCTTCCTTATAGCTTTTAGCATCTGTTCTTGGTGATTGATCATAGATTTCCGCTGTCCTATTTTGTAAATCATCTCTTCGTTTTATTATTTCTGACGCTTCAAGTAAATCAAAATCTGTGAGTAACGAAACATATTCTTCTCTTATTCTCCATAATGCATCAGCAGCCTTCTGATGCGCTTGAGCTGTTTCGACCAATTCGAAATCTTTGGTATAGGCATTTAGTATCAACAGCGTCACAGAAATAACAGCCCCTACAAAACCTGCAAGTGCCTCACTAAATAAAATAGTTATTAAGAAACTTCCTGTGGTTAAAGCTGATAATGCAATCTGCCAAAATTTGATATTATTATTTTTTGATAAAAGTCGTTGAATCATTTTATTATGGCAAGTAAATGTATAAACTACACGCCCATAGGCTTCCCTAATCTGTGATTCCAACTTATAACCGTGACTAATTGGGGAATTTCGTTCCATAAATTTCCCTCCATTTTTGTTTAGCTGAGTAAGGACGATTTTTTGTTTCATGCTCAATGGCTTCTAGAGAAAGATTATACGCTGTAGATGCTTTAGTTTGAAAATTACCATCCTTCCAAACGTAACGATTACTACCTGGCGCTAACCAGTACGTTTTAGTTTTATCTATATCCTTAAGAAACTTAAAAAAGTCTCTACTCATATAGTCATAATAAAGATATGATTTATCTTTATACGCCCATTCATTAATGAATCTATAGGCTAGGGTATCTATTAAAACCCCACTCATTGGAACATTACATTTGGCTTTCCATGCTCGTGCCATTCTGCATAGTCTTTTTAAATTTTTGTTTGCATCGCTATTTCGAATATCCATAGCACTAATTTCGTTCCTTGGATCAGTGATTTTCCATGTCCCGCCATTGTTAGTATCTGGATATGTATAACTGTCATTTTTATTAATAAAGGAGGGTACTATTTCAAAATTGATTCCATCCGTAAAATTAATTCCTATGACTTGCCCATCACCTTTTAAATGCGAAGTGCTGTATGTTTTTTGTAACGTAGCTTTTACATCTTGCAATAAAGCAGACTGACCATTGCTACTATAATTATCATATTTTGTATATATATGATAAGGCAATTGAACAATCATATCAATATCGCTAGTCCATATTTCAGTACCTCGACCATAAGACCCTACATATAAACTATGAGCTGTCTCAGATGTACTATCCCAGTAATTTATATTAATTCGTTTGGTTATTTGCTTGTAGCGATACTGTATATTACTAACGGTAACACTGCTCATTCTTAGATTAGAACAAAATGTAGAAAAATAATCACTTACCGGCATAATTTATCCCCCACTTAATAAACTCATTATAAATATTGTAAAATAAAACTATAAACCTTTCAATTCCACTGGCGGTGATATGCTGAAAATTATGACTGGCTATATTTAAACAACTTTATTAATTGTCAAACTTTTCTTAAATAACTAAGATTATCTTACGATTGAATCTTGTTCTCCAATTCTTGGATTCTCTTTTCTAACTTTTTGTTTTTTTCCATCTCTTGATAAACAAGTAAAAAAGATAAACTCCCCATACACAAAGCAAGCCATTCCATATTCGCACCCCCAAACTATACAATGATGCATTAAACGAGAAATAGCCTAAGAGTCGAGGGTATTTCCCTTCCGTCTTAGGCTATTAGAATAGGATTTAAAGGTGTGTCCTTTCCCTCGCTATTCCACACTCTGAATATTCGCTACAACGTTGTTATAGGATATATTAATCCTTTTAAATAAGAATGTCAAATTTTGTCGCTTTGAAAGAGTGTTTTGTAAACAGGTTAATCAAAATAAATTCTTTTCTTTTTCAATGAACTTTCAAATTTTGTTATTTTTAGGGAAAAGTACATTCATTGCTTCTACTGTTATAATCCATTCACCACGTTCATTATTTTCGTGTTTATAATACTTTAATTTCCCTTCATTAATTAGCATTTCATATACATTACTATCTTTTATTCTCTTCAATTTCATACGTAAAGCATCTTGTTTAATCCCCCACCGCTTACTAGCCTCTTTCGGTGTCATAATTTCGTCTAATGTAAACAGCAATTCCAAACACCCCATCCGTTACTTATAAGTAACGACTTATTACACCACACGTTACTTACAAGTAACATTTAAGGCATCAATTCTGCAAGTGTAATACTTCCTGGTTTCTTATAATAGAAAGACGGAACTAGAGAAGAATAAACAGGTCTACCCTTCTTCAAATTTTTATCACGATACACTTTAAACCAATACACGATCGGATATTCTCTCGGTAACAATACTTCGCCTGAATATCTCGTTTCCAACATTTCATTTATCCTAAAATCAGAATTTTCAACCTCAGGTGTTTGTAACACATTAGCTTGCGCACTAGGAATATGCTCACAAACCAAAGACTCATCTCTACTATCTAACATAAGTGAAAACGAATCATGCGTAGTACCAAAAAGTCTACAAATCATAGGTCTTTTATTATATACCAAACAACTCCCTTTGCTATCATCTAACATTGGACAAGAAAACGGGAATCTCTCCGTTTTTGAATAGAGATTAACATCTTTAAAAGCTGCATCTTGTTGTAAAGTTACATCTTCTTCTAACCTATTATATAAATCAGGATTACTTATTCTCAGTACCTCTAAATCTTCCAGAGATTTTTCAAATATTCTCTCGGCAAATTCTAAACCAATATTGCGTAATTCTTCTAATAATATTTCAAATTCCAACATAGAAATGGAGAATACATCATAACAACAGTTATAGCATCCTTTCCCGCATGGGTGGTTCTCAAACCCTTTATGAATATCCCTATATTCTGAAATGATATTGTCTATTTCAAAATACTTTTCATACAGATTAGCAACGTAACTTTCCTGTTCTACATTTGAATGACACTTTTTCTGTTTTTTGCCACTCCCACAAAAACATACATCATTTCTTCCCAATTTATCTTCCTCCTCATTTTTTAAAAATTCAGGATTAAACTTTACTATAATTTTTCTATCAAATAACTCCATGCCCCTGAAAAAAAACCAACTGTTTCTTTCACCCTTATTACCAAAACTCTCCCCCATCCCTCATTTACTTTAAAGTGATACCAATCTCCATCCTGGTATAGATATTCTTTAACCTTATATCCTTCATCTTCTAAATAATCTTTAATTCTATCCTTCTTGCTACTAAACATCAAAACCCCTCTTTCAATTCAAATAATTCATTCTATTAAAATTATAATATACGCATTCATACAAGTTCAATGAACAAAATGTTAAATTTTACATATCTATCCCCTTCCAAAAGGTATACCTTTCCGTACACAGGCAAAAACAATAAATTAATCATTCCAAAAGGTCTATTTTATAATTTCAGTACATTCTATAAATACACAATACCTTTCGGTACACTTTTTGGTATAATAGTAATCAAATAGATTCAAAAAACAAAAGATTCTTTTTTTAGGAAGGTTGCAATCATTATGACTACTAAGAAGTTTGGATATGTTCGTGTATCAAGTAAGGATCAGAACGAAGAACGGCAAATTGTAAATATGAAAAATATCGGAATTGACGAACGAGATATTTTTATCGATAAGAAAACAGGAAGTAATATGGATAGAGAATACTATCAAACAATGAAACGTATGGCTCGCACAGGTGATACGATAGTATTCGATTCATTGACAAGGCTTGGAAGAACTATGAATGATGTTTTAGATGAATTTAAATATTATGAGGAGCAAAAAATAAATTTACAGTTTTTAAATGAATCTTTTATAAACGTAACGTATAACGGCGACGCTACAAATGATGTCATTCAAAGAGCAATCCAAAAGGCAACTACAACTATTCTATCTGCCTTTGCCGAAAAAGAACGTCATGATATTAAAAAACGTCAAGCTGAAGGAATTGCTCTAGCGAAAGCTAAAGGGAAACATTTAGGTAGACCCCAAACTGAAATTACACAAGAATTTAAAGAAGCTTATAAAGAATGGAAAGAAGGGGAAATCACAGCAAGAACCGCTATGAAAAAATCCAATCTTCCTAGTACTACATTCTACAGCGTAGTTAAAAGATATGAAGATACAAAATGATTGCAGCATTATTAATAGAAGAAATTAGAAAAGCGAGATTAGAGGTCACTCAAAATTTACTGGAATAGGTGATTAAATATATGTCCAATACAATTTCAGAAAAAACAACGCAAGACTTTTCCAATTTTTTATTAGAAAGAGGAAGAAAAGCTTCAACAATCAAAAGGTACTTATATGATGTAAAACACTTTTTATCCTGGTTAGAAAATACTGATCGGGTCATTGATGAAAATATATGGGAATCCCTAAACAAAAGAGACTTTAAAGATTTTTTCCATTATCTAAAAGAAGAACGTCACTATTCAGATAAAACTATACACCGTATTTATATTGCCCTGAATCGACTTTATGAGTCATTGGATTTACCTAGTCCGATAGAAAGTGTAATACAAATAGAACAACCAGACCGTTCATTAAGAGATAAAGACTTTATATCTTCTAAAGAAGAAAAACGTCTAAAAGAAGTCGTTTCTTCCTTAGAGGGGCTAACTGAAAAACAGAGAACTACACGCCCGATGATCTTAGAACGAAATGTTTCTATCGTTACATTACTCCTTGACTACGGATTATCTTTACAGGAACTCGTTTCTTTGCAAATGAAACATGTTCATTTTGAAAGTACCACGTTATCTATTCCTGAAGACTCAAAAATAAATCGTACCATCCATTTGAAAGAAGAAGACAAATTACATTTATATGATTATTATAAAACCATTCCTGAGCCTGTTCGTCCTAAGTATCACAGCAGCGATCCATTATTTGTTGCATTCGATTTCACTCGTGGCACATATCATTGGAGCTATGATGATGATGCACCTAAAAACTTAACCGAAATATCTATACAAAAGATGATACGATTAGAAGTGAAACGTGCTAATCTTCGAAAGGGAATTTCTTCCCAACATTTTCGGAACACCTTTGTTTTAAGGAAAATCAAACAGAGAAACACCCCTGAACAAATCATGCAGCAAATCGGATTTAAATCTTACTTATCCTTAGAAAGATATTACGATTACTATAAGAAAACCAAAGTGAATACAGATTAGAAACAATTACTTAATGTGTAATTTTTATATACCTACGGATTTTTGATTATTTAAAGGAGGAACAAAGGATTCACATGAGAAAAAGCGAGGAATTTTATTATATACACGAATATACCTTACGAGATCGAACAACCACTAAATCTATCAAAATTGAACCCTGGCGCTCATTAAAAGAAGAAATGCGAGTCCTGGGCATAAAAGACAGTGACATCTTTCAAATTCAAATGATAAAAAAAGATCCCAACAAATAGCCTATAACAAAAGAGACCTCAAAAATGAGGTCTCTTTTGTTTGTATTAATTAAAAATGATCAGCATGTGAATATTGTATAATTTCTTCTTTTTTCAGAGCATGTTGTGTATCACCTTCACTATTTAAACCAACCACTAATGTTATTACTAATCCTAGCGTTGCTAACACAATTTTCTTCATCATTTCAGTGCCCCTTTACTTAGTAATTTTTGTTTTGCTTCGTGGCATACATCAAAATAATCACTAACTTTTTCATGCTCATTTAATTTACGGAATCTTACAGCTAATACTTCTGCATATTCTTCTACGAAGTCCCATAAATCCTGTTTTTTGAAGTAAAAAATACCTTTTTTCACTTCTTCTTCTACGAGTTCAATTGATTCATTTTCATTAAGAGAACGTAGAATATTGAAATGATATAGATACTCTTCATTTCCTACTTCTTCACAAACTGTTAACCCTTTATTAATTAGTTCTTGTGCAGTATTTGTTTCTTCTAACTTATAATGCTCACGTGCTTGCAAGAATAATGCTTTAAAATGAGTTGGAATTTTCTCTGTCACTTCTGATAAATGACGAATTGCTAATTTAGATAATTTTTGTGTTGCATATAACAATCCCAAATTATTTCTTACTACTAAAATTAATTTTTCTTCATTATATTTTTGTAAAATATCAATCGATCGATTCAAATGTTCTTCAGCTTTTTCAAATTGTTTTAAGAATATACAGGCTGTTCCTAACGTGTTTTCACAAGAGGCAACTTTCACTTCATATCCAGCGTGTTTTTCGAAGATTTCTTTTGCTTTATTTGCGTATTCAATCGATGTTAGCATATTAGAAATATGATGATGTAACACAGCATACTTCTGATTAAACTCCGCATGCTCTAATTCATCAGAAACATGTTCTAATAACCTTTCAGCTTCTTCATATTGTCTTCTAGCTTCATTGTAGTTACTAAACATCAAAGCATGTTCTGCTTTAAAAGAATGATAATAATAAGCTGTGAGTGTATCTGTTGTTTCATCAATAGTATCAATTGCATCAAAGCTATCTTTTCGAATGCTTACTCGATCAGTTAGTAATCTGTATTTGAAATCTAGCAAAGAATAATATAATAATAAGTTTTGATTTTGTTTCTCTTCTTCTTTTGCATGCTTAATGTATTCTATTTTCTTATCTATTTCTTTTTTCAATTCAGTTGCTTTTATCAATTGCTGTGCTAACATCATTTGATAAAAATCGTTGAGTTGTTGCATAATTACTTCATGCGTGAAAACACCTGTGCTCATTTCACTACGTCCTCCTCAAACATCTATATTTTTCTAAATATTACCATAATTCATTAAATTATATAAGGATACTAGTCTCTCTGTAAATTGATAAATAAATTACAGAATATTCACACCACTTAAAGTGAAGGTATTTCTAAATATTAGGTGAAATTGGTTGATAATTTCCAAAACTTCGTAATTAGGTGAATTACTATCTCCTGAAGAGGATATTAAAGGAGTAAATCCTGGCGCACTTACTGGAACAACCCTACCATTGGTTAAGGCTGGACAGTCATTATTTAATGGATATAAAGTAGATCTATCAGACTTACCTTTATATAATGAAGAATTTTTCCAAGTGTTTTTCCAGGCATGTAAACTAAGATGGAAAAAGAATCCCTGATAACTAAATAACAATTCTAAAGTGAACAACTTACAAACAAAAAAGAAACCATTTTGATCAATTCTCAAAACGGTTTCTTTTAATAGTTTAAAATATTCCTTCTATAACCTAAACAAATACCAAATACCTTATTCAATTAAACTATTAGTTTTAGCATCAAGCTTTGACAATCTCACTTGAACAAAATTATACATAAAGATAGTTATATGTATTAAACAAATAACCGTCCAGAATAAAACTTACAAGTAGAATTAATTAATGAAACCGTGATAATGTTTAACGCTATTTATGTGTCTTTGATGCGCTGCATCCCTATAGAAGTTATAGCTAGTTTGATAATACCCTGTGTTCTTTGTGCTCCTATAAGAATATCTGTTCCAGTGTAGTGTAAAGTAATTTGATTGGAACGCTGATATGATCCCCGCTGCTGTTGTTATTAATGCTGCTGCGCCTGGATTCTTCTTGAAAATTGTCGCAGCGATAGCTCCAGCTAATACAGTAGCTGATGCGGCTAATGTATTAAACGAACCTTCATCATAGCCTGTGTAATTGTAAACTCCCCCACCATAATCTGTTCCGATAACAACAGCACGTTGCGGCATATCTTTTACTGAATATGATCTAGTAACGACATTATTTACAACCAATTCTCCGTTTGCAGTTACTTCACCTTTATTCATATCGTAAATGATTTCATATCTATCTTCTCCCTCACCGAAGGTGAACTCTCTAATACCTTTCGTTAAATCTTCTTTAAACTCATATTGATAATCAATCCCTTCAAAGGTATACGTTCCACTATCCCCAATATCATCATCAGATACTGATGAATTTGAAAGAAGAGATTCCGGTGAGATGGTAGTATTGATCACCTGAATCGAATCATTCTTCGCAGAAATATCATTACCGTTATTTTCTTCTGCACTCGCAATAGATGAAAAACTTGCCAAAAGCATGGCAGAAACTGTAGCTCCTGTTAATATTTTCTTAATTTTCATTTTTTTTCCTCCCTTTGAAACTATTATACAATACATCATAAGCTTAAATCTACCATTTTTTTGTAATATTCCCATAATTATTTTATAATATATTTAATAGGTTGAAGGAGGAGATTTAATGGATCAAAAAACTAATAAGTGGATTCATTATACAACTTTAGTAATTGTATTTTTATTAGTCATTCCATCAGGTTTAAATGAGTTATATTTCAATATTTTTTTCTTGGTAATTGGAGTGAATTTTATAAATGGAGGAATCAGGGTGTACGAGAAATCAAAAAAGAAGCATATTCTTCCATTATTATGTGGGACGTTCATGATGGGATTCGGGATATTTAGATTGTTTTTCGGTATTTAATATAGGGTATCCAAAACACTAAATTTCCCATCGATTTTAAAGTAGTTGTTAGTTTGAAATTAAATTTGACTATAATCCCCATATGATCCTTACTTGTTTACCATATACCAAGCCTTTATTTTGATCAAAATAAAGACTTGGTATATTTATCAACTATCCCTACTGTATCTTTAATCTCCATTAAAAAACATAAAAATACCATGGACATACAATTCCAACCTCATTATGGTAATCAACTGATAATTCCATACTTTTAAATGTTTATACTGTAGCTTTGAAACAAAGTTTGATCAAATTGATACTAATAACCTTGATAAACAATCATAGAAAAGAGCGTGTTTTGAAAAAAAGATTGATCAAAACACGCTCTTAATATTTTCAGTTGGTTCATTCTTTTATAAAAAAGTTTGATCATTTCCTATCTATGTTGCTCCACAATCGCGCCCGATTGTGGAAGATAATAAGCACATCGCTTCTTCAACTAACCTATCGTTCTATTTTATATTTTTTTCAGCTGCGTAATCACCATAATAGTAAGTTCTATCTAAATCATCATATTTAGGAGTAGCAATTATGGTATATTTACCATTTTCATCGACTTCAAACAAAGCTACATTATTATATTCCCATCCCACAAAATGATCTGGATTTGAATCATCTACTAACATATCTATGTTGTATATCCCTTTTGTTAAAACCCCACTTTTTTGAAAGTCCTCAATTAGATCTTTGGCCTTTGGAATAGGGTGTTTATTTTTATTCATGTCAAATTCAAATAGAAAATTCACCACACCTACATACCTGCTATTATAATTTTCACGTCGGGGGTCACTTGGTATTAATGTAGGTAAAAGTCCAGTAGTATCAATCTTTTGAGTCTTTTTAAAATCATCAAGTAGCTCTTGAGAATTACTTATATTTAACTCGATGTTGTCGTAAGGAAATATACGAATAGGACCATTTTCTTCTGGGACAGCTTCATTAGGATATTTTACTAACCCATATTTTTTTATGATCTGTTTCATTACTTGAACTACTTCTGGATGTTGCTCAATATATGCACCAATGAATTGTTCGAGATAGATATCGTCACTATCATCTTCTAAAATTTTCAAAGTACCTCTTTCAATCATTAGGAACGGATAAGTACGATATGGCTTTTTAATTTCTACATAAGTTTGATGGTCAATCCCATTAAGCCAATTATTATCTGTCCGAATAACAGAAAACTCATCTTGTATTCCATAGTTTGTTTTTAAATATTCTTGTATTGGTTGATTCAGTTGATCTTTAGGGAAATAACATCCACTAAGAATTAGGAATGATGTACTTACTAAGATGACTTGAACCAATCTTTTAATACTCTTCATTTTTCACCCTTCATTTCTTGAATTTTAATAATATTATAACACTTCCATTCAACTAAACTGCCACGTTGGCTTAAGTACAATTCTTTACAATCTTAGCGAAACAATTAATAAAGTCATTTCTCTAGTGTTTAAAGAAATGACTTTATTGTAAATTGAACAACTTTATTATCTCTGTACACCTAGTCTGTGGAAGTTCTATAATTCTTCTTGATGATGTCTCGCATGTCTCTAATAAAGAACAGAAGAAATAGTATACCTATGATGCCGCTAATCCAAAAATATGTATTTCCAGTTGTGAATTTGTCATAGAAGGTAAAGCCGTTCCAAATTATAAGGATTACTGAGCATATAGTAGAAATTACTAATGAACCTAAACTTCTCATGATTGATACCTCAATTCTAAAATTTACAACTCTTTATACAATTATACATTTAAATATAATAATTCACAAAGGGATTACCGTAAGGAGGAGTTAAGACAACTTACCTACAATAGAAGTCATTAATTGAAAAGATAAAGTATCGTATCTAACTCAAATTGCACATAAAAAAGCGACATATCGCTATGTCGCTTTTCACATCATCTAAATATCAATCTAAACTTGTAACATTTGATTAATTAAAGCCGCTGCCTCTCCACGAGTTGCTGTTCCTTTTGGTAGAAATTGATTATTTCCATTCCCTTTTACAACTCCTAATCCATATAGGCGCTGTACCGCTTGTTTATCATATGCATGATTTAGATCTGAGAATGGTGTATCCACAACTTGCCCTACAATCTGTTTATATCGCAATGCATTATCTATCATAATCGCCGCTTCATCACGTTTAATAGGGCTATTAGGATCAAACATACCATTCCCTCTACCTTTAACGATACCTGCACTTCCTGTACGCTTAATTCCCTCCCACAAAGTAGGATGTGCTTCATTTAAATCATAGAAACCTGCATTCCCCGGTGGTAATTTCAGGGCATTAGAAATTAATGTCGCAAATTCCGCTCTTGTTACTAAACGATCTGGCCAATATGTACCATTTCCATCCCCAACCATAACTCCTTTTTTATTTAATTCACGAATATGATTCTCATACCATCCACCTGTTATATCATCTTTCTTCATTTCATCTCTTGGGAAGTACTTAGAAATCCCATCTGCCGTTAATGCCATTAACCTTCTTTGGTATGCTGGATCAGAAAGTAAACGGTCTTCCGTAGGATTTGACATGAATCCTATTTCAAGTAATACTACTGGCGTTTTTGACCAGTTGAATCCCGTCATATCGCTACGCTTAAAGATTCCATTACCATGAATATTTATGCCACCATTCCTTACGTTATTTAAAATTGTTTGTGAAGCTTTTAAACTATCTTGATAAATCCCTCTTGTATCCTGTGTGTTTTCAGGTGTTAAAATAGAAAATCCTTTTACACTCGAATTATCATCACTACCATCAGCATGTACTCGTACCGTTAGGCTCGCATTTGCATTATTAGCCATTTCTGCCCTTTGAATGTTACTAACATTCACATCATTTGTTGTACGAGTCATCATAACGTGGAAACCTCGTTTTTCTAGTTCCTCTTTTAAAATCAAACTAGTTTCCAAAGTTAATTGATACTCAGGCTTTTTCGTTGCGACACCCGATGCTCCATAAGTCACTTTATATTTCGTTTCATTAGATGATGGTGATACTCGCTCTTTAGATAAATCCCCTTTTCTTTGATGCCCTGGATCAATAAAAATTGTCCTTTTCCCAACTGGCGCATCTGTATTTTGGTTTGTAGAAGAGCCTGTTTTTTCCACATAAGCCCCACTCACATAGCCTGTTTGCCCCTTGAAATTAATCTTGTACCATCCATTTGCTTCCTGACCAATTACCGATAGAGTTTGATCTTTATATACAAATCCTAAGCTTTTTGTACTTGGACTCGCTCCACTTCGAACATTTAGTGATGAAGCTGTCACTCTGTATGTTTCACTATCCGCATACACAACGTTTGAACTTATCATAGGAGCTTTCACACTAAAAATCCCTGCTCCTAGTACTGCTACTGTCGCCATTGCCATAAAAGGTTTCTTCCATTTATTCTGTTTTTTCACTGGATTAAATTGTTTTTGTTTCATTGCTGTGTCCCCTTCCATATTTACAATCAAAATAAATAATATGATTCAAATTACAAACCCATCCATCAATCAGAGTTATAATCCGAACTACTACTACAGTAACTCGATTCACTTAATTGATCTTCTCTTACACATCCACTATCTAACTCACTATTAGAATCTAGCATATTGTTAACAGCAACAGCTGTCATAAGCGGTGTCATTATAACGCTTTTATTAAAAATCAACGTTATTATCTATCTTTTGTTTATACATCTAATTTCTTAAATAGATTTATACACTTTACTCTCGTTTTCCAGAAATTTCCCAAGAGCTTTTTGTATCAAATGAATTTCTTCTTCACCATTTTCACATTTTTTATAACAAAATGTATTTTTGTCATTTTTTAAGTTGAATATTTCGATTGTATTTCTAAGCGAATTCCTATTTAGTTCTTTAATTTCTTCCCAGTCGCCAAAGAAAACCTTCTGTTTACTTTTAGTTATTAAACTAGATAAAATCCCCCTATCTTGAATACACAGCACTATAGGTGATTTTTCTAATACATTTTTCATACGTTCTTGAAATGCTTCATCTGTATACTGAATTCTAATAGTAAATTCATAAGGTTCTAGTGATGTTTTATCTACATTTTTTTCTATCTTCACTTCATAAAGCTTTTGATTATTATTCAATTGCTCCATCTCCTCTTTTCTACAAAATTCAAATTTTATTAGCTTACGCTTTTGTTTAAATTTACTTAGCTTTGTTATCTAAAAATTAATCATTTTTAAAATTGCGTACAGGGGTTACATATTCAAGTTTTATACTTGTTTTTTCCTTCCAAAACAGTTCACCATTTTCATCCTTATGTACAGAAAGCCAAAGGATAAACTTAGCATCATCCGGAGTTTCTCCTTTGCTTTCATCAAAAGCAAGTACTTCAATTCTATCCTTTCTCTTTTGCTTAATAATTCTGTCTTTCCATTCATTCAATGTGTCTTCATAATCATCAAGTATTCCTGAATCTTCACCATACTCACTCCATAACATGTAATTCATCGATCATCTCTTCCTTCCTTATTAAATAACTTTATTTGAATTTAGTACATTTTTTCAAAGCATTGATAAGGGTTTTATCTCTCGACTTTTAAAGGCCTTTACTGTTGCTATTCAGGTTCTACTGATGTTGGGAAAACAACCTTTCTTCCGCTATTAACAGTGATAAAACTCCCACCTCAAAATTTATTCAGTGGGGATTTTCTTCACCCACCAATTTCTTTACAAAATTCACAGGTACAAATGCTTATGTGTTAAAGATATTTAACACACCGTCCCTACCTCCTCCACTCTTCTATAAAATTCAAATTTGATTAAAATCTTCTCTTCCCATTTGAAGTTGCATCTATTGTTTTGCTAACCTAAGTATCTTTTCATCTAGTTCCAATTAATCACTATGAAATAAGCTACACCAAAGATACCCCATAAACTTAATACAACTAGCCCTAATCCTAATACAACGTTCCATTTGTCTTTTCTTAGATTTTCTTTAGGCAATCTGATAATATATCCTATGATTCCACAGACAGTTGCTAACACCATAAGTATAATTTTCGACATTTTCCCACTCCTTTAAGTTGAACACTATAGCCTTAACTCATTATCACTTAGCTATAGTGTAGGTTGAAAAACAATATATTTCTTTTAATCTAAAAGTCCGTGTTCTACCGCACAATCATCACAAGTTTCGTTATTGTATAATCCCTCTTCACTAAATCCAGCTCCACAATATTCACATGCATACTCATGCTCATACTCTTCCATGATAAACCCTCCTTGAAATTACAGTATCCAATTACATCCATAACTTGATTTTAAACCAACCACATTCTCTAGTAAAGTATAATTTTATAAAATTATAAAATTATAAAGTTATAAAGTTATAAAGTTATAAAAGTATAAAATTATAATTTTATAAACGTAAAAAAAGCGACATATCGCTATGTCACTTTGATTACCTTAATATATTTTTCTAGTCTCTTACTGTAACACCATACTAATTTACTAGATAGCTTGTCATCAAAAATACAAATAAGTTATATAAGATATGCGCTAACATCGGTACTTTCAAACTTTTTGTCTTTTCATAACTCCATGCATATAAACACCCATTCACAAAGTAAGGGAAGAAGAACCAATCTAAATGAACGAAAGCAAATAATCCATTGGCAAAGAGAATCGCTTCTATTCTGCTCAATCTTTTGTTGAATAGATTGGTTAATT
The DNA here is from genome assembly GCF_038050385.1 of Bacillus sp. FSL R9-9410. NCBI lineage: Bacteria > Bacillati > Bacillota > Bacilli > Caryophanales > Bacillaceae > Bacillus > Bacillus sp. FSL R9-9410. The sequence continues at coordinate 35,501 of NZ_JBBOTV010000005.1, read as the reverse complement.
TCTTACGGAAAAACCACTCTTCTACTATAGGTGCTATCAACAAAGGTACTAAAATATGTAAAGGATTCACCTCGATCCTTTGATTCGTGGTTGCTACGTTGCCAACTCCGATTGATAACAACTCTTTTATATAAGAAAAAAACAGGCTAGACAAAACTGCAAGTCCAGCCGCAAGTACGATCCATTTAACTTTTTGAAAAATAGCATTTGTTTTCAAGATTGATTCTTTCTCTTTTCCTAAAACCCTAACCTGGTTATTTCTTAGCAAATTCAAGTTCAATCCTCCCACTAGAATTCAGCTTCAGATAAGCATCGAATTCCTTACCTGATTTCCCCTTCATCCCTTTAATAAGTCCTGTTTTCTTTCCTTCTAATAACTTTTTAGCGTTCGTTTCACTTATTTTCTTTCCTAAAAACTCTCCTGGTATTGAGAACTTACAACCCTCTTTATATCCGTTGCAACCATAAAACGTTTTACGATTCACAATTTCTTTCCCACATTTCGGACATTTTCCCACTGAATCTTTTTCTTTCATCTCATGGATTTTGCTATCGATTTGAAGCTGATCTAATGATTTTGTAGCATTTTCTATTAATTGTTTCGTGAATTCCCCTGTCTTCGCTACAAACACATCTTTAGACCCTTGTTTCTTCCCTATTTTCCGCAAATATCCTTCCCATTGTGCCGTCATGTCGGGTTTTGCCAACAAAGTTCCTCGCACGGCTTGGCAAAGGATTTCCCCTTTTGGTGTAACAGATACTTTGTTCCGCTTCACTTCTATATATGCCTGTTTTTTCAGCGTTTCTATGATTCCACTACGAGTTGCTTCCGTCCCCAAACCTTCTACTTCTTTGAGAATCCCCTTGCTCTCTTCGTCTTCCACGGAAGACCCACAAGTTTTCATCATCGTTATTAATTGTCCTTCTGTATAAGGCTTAGGCGCTGTCGTCATGCCTTCTTTTGTTTTTAATTGACCCTGGACAAATTCCCCTTGTTTCACTACTGGTAAAAGGGATTCTTGTTCTTCCTTGTCTTCTTCCTCTATCTTATCTGTTACATAAAGTTCTTTCCATCCCAATGCTTTTTCTGCCTTCCCTTTCGTTGTGAAAAGCAATCCATTCATATCTGTTGTAATTACTGTTTCTTCATATTCATAAGGCGTATGGAACATACTTAATACACTTTTCAACACTTCCATGTACAGATTGCGCTGTTTTTCTGTCAGTTGATTTATTGTGTTCTTAGAAGGAATATTCTTTGTCGCAACAATGGCATAATGCTCTTGAACTTTCTTATTATCGACATAACGTTTATTAGGCTCTAATGAACGAGGTTGAAAGCTCACTCCTGCAATCGACTGATAACCACTCAAATTATTTTTCAAATACTCAAATTCACCTTCAGTAATATAAGGACAATCTGTACGAGGGTATGTTACTAATTTTGCTTCATATAACTCCTGAATCCCCTTTAGAACATCAGCTGGTGAATACTTATATTTTTTGTTGACCAAAGCTTGTAAGGAAGAAAGAGAAAACAGTTTCGGTGCTTCTTGTTTTTTAGGATGCACTTCCACCGATTTAACCGCTCCTTGTTGACTTCCGCTCTCAGAAAGTTGGTGTTGCTTTAATAACATCGTTAATTCGTCTTTTGTTTTAAATCTATCTTTATATCGTCCTTTATACGTACCATTCATCGCCTTGAATTGTGCTTCCAACTCGAAAAACGGTGACGGTTTGAAGTTCTTAATATCTTGTTGTCGTTGATTAATCAGGCATAACACGGGCGTCTGCACACGTCCCACGCTATAAGCCCCTTGAACACCTTTCTGACGCAACAGAAGTGTATATAATCGACTAGCGTTCATGCCTATAATCCAATCACTAATTTGACGAGCTTGTGCTTCAGCAAACATACTTTCATAATCCGAACCTGGCTTCAAATTTTGAAATCCTTTTTTGATTTCATCGACTACTAAGCTGTTTATCCAAAGGCGTTTTATTGGCTTAGAAGAACAACCTGCTTCCTGAATGATTAATCTCGCAATTGCTTCACCCTCGCGATCTATATCGCATGAGTTACATATTACGCTAGCTTCCTTCATTAATTTCTTCACGATATTAAATTGCTTTTTCTTATCAGCCGATACTTTATATTCATATCTCTCAGGTAAAATAGGTAGTTGGGATAGATCCCACTTTTCCCATTCTTCTTTATAATCTTGAGGTGATTTCAATTCAACTAAATGACCATACGCCCAGGTAATATTCGCCCCTTCTGGCATTAATGAACAAGGTGGTACATAAAAATGCCCATCCTTCTTTTCTACTTTCGGGAAAGCCTCCGAATATGCTTTTGCCTGCGACGGTTTTTCTGCAATAATTAATGTGTATTCCATTTTTAAGTCAATCTCCTTTATCCTATATTTTATATGGTATAAGTCTTGTTCGACTTTTTATAAAGTCAAAGTAGCTTTTAAATTTTCAATAATCATTTATGGCGCTATGCCACCCCTTCCCAAACAAAAAAAGAGCAACATATCGCTATGCTGCTCTTAACTTTACTATTCATTTTCACTTCGAATTAATTCCCTATCTCCTAAATCTTTCACTTTTTCACAAGGGAAAACCAAAGTATCATTTCTGAATTCTATATGTTCATTTAGTTTTTTTAGCCACTTTTCACAACATGGAATTTCCTTATACTTTTCATCACCATAGAATCCTAAATCATAATAAGATTCTTTAGTTGGTTTAAATGATAAAGAGTCTATTCCAACTGGCTCATATAAATTTGTTTCACAAAAAGTTTTTACGACTTCTCTAACTTGAAATTCACTTCCTAGTATTGGTGTACCTAAATGTACAATTAGATTTTGTCCTTTCCAAGGAAGATATTGCTTCACCTCAAATTTAGTATTATATTTAGCCAAAATCTCTTTTAATTCATTGACCGTTTTTTCAAAACCTACTAAAGAATCCACATTAAACGCAATATGGGGAAGAATTAAGTTTAAAAATTCATGCATGTTTGGATTAAATAAATCTATTTCAGTAGTTAACACCATATTAGCAAACGCTTCCCATAGTTCTTCCTGTAAGTCCTTGTTATTTTTTATATCAACAATTACACAATCACGATTTGCTCTTTCCAAAAAAATCGCTTTTAAATTATTCACTAATGGTACTAAGGATTCCTCTAATTTAATTGTCATACTCATACACTCCTTTAATCCATATGAAATATTGTTATAAAACAAAAAGAACAACATATAACACTATGCTGCTCTCAATAAACCTTATCTTTCACGCCCCATTTGGCGCATATATGCCATTCTTCTTGCTTGTTCTATTGACTTCTCCTGTTCTTTTATCATTCCAAGCTCTTTATGATAATTTTGCAAAGTACTAAATTGATATAAAGGATCTCTCCTTCTTTCAGGTCTACGTATGTTTTCTTTATAATCTTTTTTATATCCTTTTATATATCCCCTTAACATCTTATCAAGTTCATCAATATTCTCATTGATTTTAGCCTTCTGCACAGTGGGGATTGCAACCCTTTCTTTCTGCAAGACACTTAAATAACTCTCATTATTTATTATCAAAGCTTTTGTTAAGTCTAAACAAGCATTCGGTCTCGTTTCTGAAGGTATGGAAAAAGTACCATGCTCTACTACACGATTATTATTTGGTGCTTTTGTACGAAAAGGAACACAAACATTTAATTGGTCCGAAAGTTTTACTACAACCCCTATATACATTCTGCGCTCTTCTTTATTGTACAATCTCTCTTTTAAATTCGGATTATCCTTAAAATATCGATCACTAATTTTTACATAATCACCTGTTTCCATAATTGTCTCCCTTTCAAATAAAAAAGGCACTTACAAAAGTAAGTGCCTTAGCATAAAAAAACCTATATCGTATAACCTGTGATATTACAATATTGAATCTCACTATATTGAACTAATTCAAACAAAAAAGCACTTACAGCAAAGTAAGTGCTTTTAAAATCCATCATTATCGGTTTTTTATTTAGCCGAGCGCATTCCGAAAAACCGCTCCGTGTCTTGTATCGGTTTATTTATTTAGCCGAGCGCACTCCGAAAAACTGCTCCATGTCTTTCATACTTAGATTATACATAATATCGCTAAATAATTCAATATCGACCTTGATTATTTTTTATAAAATTATAATTTTATACTTTTATAATTTTATACTTTTATAATTTATCTTTCTCTACTCATATGCCGCAAATAAGCTACCTGCCTCTCTTGATCCCGCTGTTTCGCTACATGCTTACACTCATCATTCCAATCCCACTTTTGTTCTTCTGAAGGAGCTTTAGGGAATTCAGGTTTAAAAGCAACTATACTTCCATCATTTTTTTCATATCGGAAATACTTCAATCTATCTACAAAGTTTCTTCCTGCTTTATCATTATCAACGCAAAGCGAAAGGCTGTCAGGAACATCACCGATTCTTTCACAGCTCTTCATGTAATAGTTAAATACAACTTGTGGTTTTAGTCCTTCCATACTAACTAAATGCGTATCTTGTAGATCTTGTTTATGCAACGAAGCGTAGCTTAAAAGGTCTACAGATGATTCAAAGTATTTTAAATTCCTCGGCTCACCATTCAACACATTAAATCCATAATTAGGAGTCGAATTTTTTTGAATCATCTTCCATGTTCCACGCTTGTATTTGTCTGATTTCACAACACCTTGCTCAGAACACCCCATTACTTCTCCAGTCTCACGATCTTTCCATTGAAACAGAACATTATTGTACTTATCTTGCTTAATCAAACCTTTATTATGCAATGCATCTACAACTTGAGGATCGATTTTCCTATCATTCACCAGGTATTCCCTTGCTCTGTCAAAATGAGGTACTTCTTTTTGAGAAAAACTTTCATAATCATATGGCTCTGTTACAAATGTAATATCTGAAGTTTTTTCATAATCATTTTCACCTTCAAGTAGCCGCTGCATCGCTCCTGGAAATGAAGCCCCTTCTACTTCCTGTACAAAATTAATGATATTCCCGTTAACACCCTTACTATTCCAGTAGAACTGATTTTTCTTTCTATCGATGATTAGACTATCATGTTCAGCCAAACGGTAATAACGCTCACTATCGCTCTTTACAGGGATATCATTTTGCATACAATAATCTACAATATCTAACGCTTCCGCTTTTTTTATTTCTTCCTCTGTATATTTTTTTACATCCTGTTTTTTGTGATCCACGATAACCCCTCCGATAAAATAAAAAAAACTGTGTATGTATACACAGTCCTTTTCCTAATTTCTGATGATTCATTTCAAATTTCGTATAAAACTATTTATTGTATCTAAAACTACAGCTAAGATATTTTCGTCAGGAATTTTCAAATGCTTCATACCGAACCATTTCATTTCAACAGCCAAAATAATCACGCTAATAAGAAATACACCCATCTCAGCCCATCCACCGGTACGATAGGATATGACATGGAATCCACTTTGATAACGCTTTTTAGAAAATGGAAGTAACCACTTTACTCCACTCACAGAAAAACTGTCCTCGATAATGTGAAGACAGTACCCAAAAACCAAACATAATGCGGTTGTAAATGAGAGGGTGGTCACATTGGCTAGTAAAAGCATCAAAGTAGATATAAATGCTATCCCTACAAGTGAATGTGTCATTCCTCTATGATCAAATACTGCATGAATCAGGTCCGATACACCCCTGGTTCTTTGACCAATAAAAGAATTTGGTTCATCTATATCAGGTAGTAAAGCGCCTAAACCTACAGCTGCAATGTTAGTTACAGTCAATGCATCTGTAAAAGTCAAGACAGGTAATGCTACCACCATACTTGTTGTTAAATGTGTTCTATATTGCATGTTCTACACTACTTTCCATACGAATTAATAATCTCTTCCACCCATTTGTTGCATGATATACCGTCTTCTTGCTTGTTCACGGTCTTGTTCTTTCCCTTGATCTACCTGTTTATTTTCTTTCGAATATACTTTTTCAGTCCCTACATATCTTTTATCAACATCTGGTGTATCTTTATCTTCTTTCACCACATTAGTACCTCCACTTCTTTCAGTTTCTATCGTTCTTGCATCTCCCATTCGATATACGTCTTCCTTATTGCTTCCACTTGATGGAACATGAACAAGGCCTGAATCTTCAAGTTGTTTCTCTATCACTTTAATCGGCTCGTATCCTTCTTTTTTCATTTCTTTATATATCTCTACCTCTTTGTCTTTGAAGTTAAAATCTTTTTGCTCCACCTTTTCAACTAACTTGCCATATCGTTCCCCTTTTACAAGCTCATCCAGGTTAACTTTCGCATTCTCTTGGTGTATAACAAAGGACTGATGTCCTTTTCCATCAAAAATGGCATCTTGGACTTTTTCATATACATCATGCTTTAAAACGTCCTCTAAATAGACAGTATCTCTTTCACCGTTTTGCTCCATTGGAGCAATATATAAATCATTACGATTTGATTCATCAACATGCCAAACCGATAAATCATAAAATTCTTTTGTATCTGCATCCATCATGTGTATACTCGCTACTTCTTCATTCTTTATATTTTTATCTAGTACCTCAATTGTCACTAGATGTTTGTTTTCCCCTGGTACATTCTCAATGTGATTACTCATGCTTTTATCTTCATTCCCCTCTATATTTTTAGATACAAAAAGGTCAACCTCACCCTGTTTCTCTTCACCGTTCACAGTAAATTCCACTGTTATCAGTTTTTCAGGATTAGATTGACCTCTTATTTGTTCATTATTGATATTTGTTTCTTGCTGCAATACTACTTCCTTATGCGATTCCATAATAGACTGATTAATACGATCAATTGCTTCAGATACTGAATGATTAAAATCGAAGTTATCATGATTATCTTTCACATATTCAGATGCACATTCTATTTTCATATTTTGTTGTCGATCTACTGAAACTTTTGCAATATGTGTATTGAAAAATTCCTCTTCCAACAATTCCGCCTCATAATATGGTTCGAGTTTTTTTGTAATTACGTCTAAATTCTCAGATTCTTCTTTTGTCCCAAACTTATTCACGATAGTGTGTAATTCACCCAGACTCAAAATCATATTAGGGCGAATATCCTCTAAAACTCGACCATCTTCTGATAGTTGAATTTCATAATCTTCCCAACGATTTTTCGAATTCAACCCTGCCTGTTCTGAGACATAGTTCCAATGGTTACCTAAATCCAACCCCATTTTTTCAGAAACAGAGCGTTCTGTCTTTTCCTGTATGCTTTTTAGAATTTCTAGTTGAGAAAGAGGAAGGTCAACCTTTTCCTGTTTCTCTTCATCGCTTACACTATGTTCTTCTTCTATTAGATTTTCAGGATTAGATGAATTTCTTATTTGTTCATTATCGTTGTTTATTCCTAACTTATCTGTCTGTAACTCTTTTTCTATGTCTCGTTGTAATTCAGATACTTTCTGATCTACTGTATTAATAAAAGTTCTTGCGGTTTCGTGTACACGCATAACGGATGCGTCTTTCTGTTCCAATTCTTGATCACTTTGTATCCATTGATCAATGGAAGGAACAATAGCTTCATTCATATCTATCCCATAATGATTACAAACAATATATGAAGCTAATTGAGTTTCAAAATCCCTATTTTGAGTCTCTTCACTTTGTTTCCCTTTTTTATCATGTAAACTCTCATGTACTAATTCACGAATAACTACATCTAAAGAATTGATTTCTAACTCATAAGCATTGTGTTCTAACGCCCTACTCACAAGTTTTTCTTTTTCAACCAACGTCTGAAGGCCAGTTATCAATAAACCTTTATTTTCATCCGATACTTCAAAGTTAAATTGACGATTCGGAAATATTTTCTTCAAATCTTCAATGTTAGCATTTGTTTGCGAAATATCTAAAGCTGTTTCTTTTAAATAATAGCTTATATCTTTCTTTACTTTTAACTTTCCTGTCTTCACTTGTTCTTGTTGTTCTACTGTTAAATCTTTAACAAGAACTTCTTTCTTCGTTTCGGGATCTCTCACATATTCTTTTATGCGAGGATGAAATACTTTCATTTCTTTTTCCCCATCTTTCAAAGAAAATCCAGCCGTTTTAAATGCTTTATAATTTGCACAAGCATAGGCTTCTGGAAATTGCGATTTAATCACCTGCATATTTCTAGCTGAATAGTTACTAAATCTATCCATAAATTCAGCTAACTCCAACATCCCCTCAACCGAAGAGTAATATCGTTTGATATCATTAAGAACCATTTGCATAAATTCTTTAGTTTCTTCTTTCGCATCTAAATAATCGTTAGAAGCCATTCCTCAATCTCCTCCCTTTCCTTTTAACACCATTCTTTTGGAATCTTGAATTTATCGTTCCAATTGTTGCATATACGCCCTACGTGCCATCATTTTCCTATTATCAACAGCTGCACCCTCACTTTTTTCATTTTCTGTAGATAAAATTTTGCTAAATGTCCGTTACTACTTCAAAGGTATCCATTATTTTCTCTTCTCCTTATCGATTAGTGATACAAAATAAAAACACACCCTTTCAAATTTCAGGTGTGCTTTTACTGATTAATAATTGGTGTAATCATACCGTGTTCATCATATTCCTTTATATGATCAAAAATAGTATCAGAATCAATAATTTTATTTACATTAGAGTATAGTCTTATTAATTCTGTATTACTTTCTTTTCCTGTTCTTTTATCAGTGCGTTTACAATATAGGTATAAACCATCATACCCCTCCTCTTTTATTAATTCAGTTGTTAATATAAGCATTTCATAGCATTCATCTTTAATTGGCACTCCAATTACAGTTTCACTTTGCGTAATATACCATTGATGATCATAAAATTCTTGTGCTCTTGTAGGTGTTGCATGAAAAATCAAATGTGCATCATGTTTATTATTATGAAGTCTAATAACGTGTTTCTCCATTTTTGTATTCATCCTCTTTAATTATTTTCATCTCTCCATCTGCTGCATGTATACCATTCGTGCCATTCTTCTTGCTTCTTGCTTATCAATAGCAGCCGTATCTTCATCTTGTTCTGTTTCTTTAGAAGAAAAATGGTCAACCTTGTCCTGTTGATTCTCACCAATCACAGTATGATCTACTGCTCTTAGCTTTTCAGGACTAGATTGACCTATTGTTTGTTCATTATAACTATTTTTTTCTTGTTTCAACGCTCGTTTTACTTCATCTGATAAATATCCTTTTTCATCTAATATTTGCTCATACGGAGACTTATATCCGCCATCGCCTAAATCTAATCGATCCATTGTGATTACTTCCATTCGCTGAAAATCTTTATCCATTTCTTTTGGTAAAATTAAATGATAGCGAGTTTTATCATAAGGAACAAATTCACCTTTCTCCCTTGCTTTTTCAGATTCAATATCTATTTCTGCAATTCGTTTACTTATCATTTCATTTGCTTCACCAAAAGGAATTGCTTTGTTTGTTTCTAAATCCGCTTCAGACCATTGGATAACAACCATAGGTTTCTTAATTTCATTATGATTTAACGCAATACAATTTACTTTATTTACTTTATTGAACTCTTCAATATACTCTTTATCATTTAGAGACTTAGCGTTTTCTACATCATTATAAGATTTATCTCTACCTGCTCTTTCACGTAAATCATGCACAGTTACAATTTCCTCTTCAGTACTCGTTAAAGCGCCATAGCGCACTAAATATACATCATCGATTTCTCCTTTGCTTTGCTCCATGTTCTTTTCCATTTCCCTTTGTAGTTCAGAAATCTTCTGATCAATGGTATTAATAAAGCTACTTGCTGTTTCATGAACACGCATTATAGATTTATCTTTCTCTTCTATATCCTGTCCATTTTTTGTCCATTGAGCAATGTAAGGGACAGTTACTTCACTAGTATCCATACCATAATGCTTACATACAACATAAGAAGTTAACTCCGCTTCGAATTCTTTTGTAGGTGTATGATCAGAATGATCTACCTTTACATTGTGTAACTTTGCATGTGCTAATTCATGTATAGATACAGATAATTCTGTTGTTTCAGTATTTCGAGTGTTCATAACAATCTCAGAGCGAGAACCATCGATAGTCTGAACATACGAACCGTGAATATTTCCTAATTCATCTATTAATGCATCTCTATCCCCCATCATCTTAATTTTAATATTCTCTTTTTCCGCCAGGGCTTTAATCCCCAACTTCAATAGTTCTTTATTTTCGTCCGTCACTTCAAAGTTGAACTGTCGATTAGGAAATATTTTAGGCAAGTCTTCAGGTTTAGCATTCGTTTGCGAAATATCAAACGCTGTAGCTTTTAAATAATAAGTTGTTTGTTTTTGTACCTTCAGCTCACCCTTTTCCACTTGTCTTTTCTGTTCTTCTGTTAAATTTTTCAAAGGAATGACTGCCTTTGTTTGCGGATCTCTTACAAATTCTTTCATATAAGGATGAAATACTTTCATAGCCTTTTCACCCTTATTCACATGAAAACCTGCATCTTTAAATGTTTTATAATTTGCACATGCATAAGAATGTTCGAACTGAGATTTAATTAATTGCATGTTCCTAGGAGAATAATCACTAAATTTAGACATGAAATTAGCCAACTCTAACATATCTTCTGGTGACGTATAGTATTTTGTAATATCCGCCAGAACTTTATCCATAACTTCTTTTGTTTCTTCTTGAATTTGCTCTTTTGTCTTAGGTGTAAAGTTTTTCTTTTTGTAAGCCATTATCCAATCACACCTCGTTCTTCATCATATTCAACAAATGGCAAGCTCTCATTTGCTGATGTTTCCTCCAATAATCCTTCATACATTGCTGCATCTTCTTCAGAAACGTTCACTACGACTTGCTTATAAAACAAATTCTTTTGTAGGTGAACCTTCTTCTGTACTTGATCTACACGGACAATCATATATAAACTTTTTTGAGACATTTTTACACTACCTTTCTAGTATTAAAACGAAATTTAAAAATATATTTTTTCGTAAGTTCTTTGACCCTTGATCCAGGAGAAGTTCCAATCAACTATCGTTCCTGAATACGATTCTTTTAACTTAATGATTGGGCCATCCATTGTACCCTCTACAGTAATACCAAACCCTTTGTCAAAAACAGAATTCCCCTCATATTTTTTCCACACTTCAAATTCCGTAATTTTATATTTTTTAGCAAACTCCTTTATGTTTTCTAGTAACCAATTCTCATTAACATCTTCATTTATAGTTTTTTCAAAATCAACCTCAAAGCACTCTCCATAATCATCCTCTCTTATTAAAAAATTTGGTTCTCCTGTCTTTATGTAATTTTCTATCAATCTCCTATTTTCCTCGTTACGGCTAAATCTCACACTTGAAACGATTGAATAATATACTTTCGTATTCATGAATAAAACCCCTATCTCATTATTTCTTTATAAGCAATTCCTTATCTGCCTCTTTATATATTTCATATACCTTTTCTACGGTTAAAAACATTTTATTTATTTTTTCTAAAGTTAACTCTTCAATTTGAAACCTTATTTCATCCTCGTCCTCTTCCGGTTCCATTTCTACCCATTCTCCATCATAAGTCACCGGAATAAATCGAATTTCTTCTTCCTTTGATGGAAAATTGAACGAATTTATTTTTTCAAAAAAACTAGTTTTTGCAATTTCTATATTTTCCGCCACAATATCAACTGAAAAATCAATATCAATGGTTCTAGGAACATTAGGATAATTTTTTTCTGCACGAATTAAGAAACTGTAAAGAATACCCGTTAGCTCTTTCTCATAGCGATTTCCTAAAATAAAAATGCCCTCAATACTTTCCTTTGTCTTGTCATGAATGAAAGGTTTATTCAAGGTAATTCCTATACACTCTCTAAGCCCTACCTCTGAATTACAACCGTCAATATCATTCACTTTAAAACCTTGTTTCTCAACTAATTCAAGAATGCATTCTAAACTCATTACCTCTGCACCTGTATATAATGTTGCTGGTGCATTCCCATCCATGGAAAGTTCCACTTCAAATTCCTTTGCTTCTGGTAAAAGTGATTTCAGGGTTTGTTTTAATTCTCTAACGGTTGGTGTTTTATATGTCATTTTCATCTTTTCTCTTCTCCTTTGTTATTTCTATTTTCTAATATTTATCTCTCAACCATTGTTTAACTAATTCATAATTCACACAGCATTGTGGGCACACTAAAATGTTATTGGTTTCAATCATTAATTTCTCCTGACAATCCACACAAAGTAACTTCGGCATATTTTCACCTGTATAAATCCATTCTGTTGTTACACCACCTATAAGTGCAATCTGCTTAATAACTTCATGCTTCGGAATCCCCAAACCCCTTCCCTCAGGAATCTACTGTTCCTTTCGAAATTGGATTGCCATCTTTATTTCTCAGCTTTTCCCCTAATTCAACATAGCTTAAAGGTGGAATATGAGAATTTTTAATTTGTTTAATTCGTTTTCCAATTGCTTTTCTATCCATTATTAAACCTTCTTCCTAAAATAAAAAGCGTCATATCGCTATGACACTTTTTACATTTAATAATCCATTTCTTGTTCTCTTGCTATTTGCTGTTGTACACGTTCATAATCTCTTTCTGCACGCCATTTATGTAAATCATCGTCTATTAGTTTCTCTATATTTCGGATATCCTTCTTACTTAAAACAGGTGGTTTATACTTTGAAAAACTTTTATTTTCGCTATCTCCTTGTCTCTTTTCATTTTCATACTTGCTCTTTATCTGCTCATTTTTTTGTTGAAATCGATACATAGGATTCTCATCATAAGGTTTCTTTTTCTTCAATTCTTTCAATAAAGAATTACCCATCCGCTTATACACATCTCTTATTTGATTCTTTTCATAGTCTTTATTGTCCCGTGCCGTATCACCATATAAACCTTTTTGAAACTCAGACTCATTCTTTACAGATTCTTTATATTCCTTGAAAATAGGATTATCTTTCATTAATAGGCTTGTTAATTGATCGATTTTATTTCTTGTTTCTTCAGGCATTCGTTTACTCCCATAAGCCCAATCTTTTTTATTACTCGGTAATCCTGCATAAATTTCACGTAGTAAAACAACATCTTTTGGCTGTTTTTTCTCTCGTGATTCTTTTAATTCTCCTTTTATTTCTTGAACCAAGTCATTTCTTAAAGTAGAAATTCTGCTTAACTCATTCGTACGATCCACTAAAGAATGTGCAAATGTTGACTTCATATTATCTAATGTTTTTTGTTTTCGTTTTCCTTTTGGTTCGTAGTAAACAAAACCATCTATTTCAGTTGTAACCAATTGCCGTCTATTCTCATGTTCGACTGTACCAAAGTGAATATGAATATGTTTCGTATTACGATGAATAGAAGCGAACCAAAACCCATTATTCTCTTCAATGTGTTCATCTTTAAACAATTGTCCCATCATTTTACGACTTGCATTTTGAATTCGATTTTCATCTAATGTGTCAGTATGTGGATCATACAACTTGTTTTGAATTAAAAAGTCTGTATCAAATGAAATAACATCTTGATAATAAACCGAGCCATTTTTTTGTGCTTCTCCTACTATTTCTTTAATATCAGACAAATCTTTTTGTGTAATAATAGATTTGTTTTTTGAGAAAACACCTGAAAGAATTTCCTTCTTACCATCCCCCATTTGTTTATCAGGAGTAAGATCTGCCATATGTTTTTCTAACAAATCCAATTCTTCTTTTTCACTTAATGAGATTTTTTTTTTGCTTTTCAGTGCATAGCTTCTTCCCATATATGAAACGTATTTTTCAAAGTCCTGAGAGGACTGAAATAATTCAGGGGAAGACAAAATCACTTTTGCTTCCCCTTCTTTATCTGATTTTTTTTTATTTTTCCCGGAAGAATGTACGACTCCAACTTCCATATCTACATGATACTTAGCTTCTTGTACTCGATGTAATTCTCTTAATTCAGTAGGAGTTAATTCTCTATCTGTCTTTAAAAGTGCTTTCTCTCTCGTACAATAATCAATATAAGTCGTGAAACTTTTTGCATTTGGTATCGTATATTGAGAAGTTAAAATTATCCCTGGTGGTTTAGCCATTACTTAATCCCTCACATTTCACGCCAATCATTTATGCCAATTCAGAAATCCTATGTTCAGGTATTTGATCCCAAGATATTTCATCAAAGTATTCTGTACCATCAACCCATACGCTCTTATGTGGAATCCCATTTCGTAATGTAATCTTATCTTTATCTGAAATGAGAGCTATATTCCCCTTCGATTCAGTGGGAATAGAATTAAATACTTCTTCTTTATTTGTGTTAATCGTTAATTTATTCTCAAAATGATTCTCTACTTTTTCTTGTTTCTTTGCTTTTACATTTCGCACTTCTGACTTTTTCGTAACAGCCGAACCTATCCGATCTCGAATTTCTTGTTCTGCATCATCCCATGTTAAATCACTTCCTGAACGAGAAAGTAATTCTAAAATCAAAAGTATTAGCACATCCATTTGCATCCTGGATTTGTTCTCTGCTTTTTCTAATAAAGCTACCTTGTTTATTAAAACAGACAAATCATCTTGTCCATCCTGCTTTCTCATCTCTTCATCTAACAGTACAATTGCGTGTCGAAACACATCGGCTTCCTTAGAAAACTGAGGAAACTTTTTATGATATGTCTTCACAATATCATCGTGTACTTTATTTCCTCTAAACTGAAATAATTGTTCATATCGATCTCTAGCCAATTACTTTATCCTCCTTTTACTTTTCTGCTATTACCTGAATCAATTCATGATTTGAACCTATATACTCTTGCAACATATTTGTTTGTCTCTCCAAAGTTATACTTAAATTTTTAATAGCGGTATCGAACTGATCTTGTTTAAACTCAAACAAAGAACGTTCTACTTCATTTTGAATTAAGTTTCTTAAATACTCTTGACGGGAATAATTTCTATTTAACTTCGTACTAATTAATTCGCATCTTCTATCAATCTCTTTAATATAAGCTGGCTCAATACCTCGGACTAGTACATTCATATTTTCACCCCTATTCACAACAAAAGAGATTAATTCATTACCGAATTAATCTCTTTTGTTACGCTTGCATCTATTTTATATCTTTCCCATATAGAAAGGATCTGCATTCCTAATATGAATTCCCATCATGACACCTTCTTTAAAGTTTCTTCCTTATTTTCTACTCTTCAACCTTAGAAAATAGCTCGTTATCCTCAGGAGAATTTTTGAGCCATTCTTTAAAATGCTCGTCACATAGATTCAAATCAATCCCAGGAGCAACAGCAATTTTCATTATTGCCTTTACAATTCTTTTCTTTATATATGTTTGGCACTGGTCACAAAGAATCATTGAATATAACTCCCCGATTGTTCAAATTTGTTAAGCTGCTTTATTGCATCCCAATTCAAACGAATAACCCTCATTGCATCTTCTTCGGACGGAAAGTTAGTTAACCATACGTACGTTTTTCCTTCATAAACAATAATGTCATCTTCTTGATAAACATCTTCACCTGCTTCTAATTCTCTGCGTAAAAGAAAATTCTCAAGCCCTAAATGTTGAATTAAATAGCTTGCTGGTTTAATTTTTAAATCTTTAAATTCTTCTTCCGGTGGTACTATAACTTTTTTAAAAAGTTCCTCTTCACAATACATATAACTCATCCTTTCCTATTCTAATTTTTTAGTTCTTCCACTTCTCTTTCATTCACTTAAAATGACAAAAGAGCTTAATCAATAAATTGATTAAGCTCTTTTGTTGCTCTCCATTTTGAATCTACTTAGAACTTTTCATTTCCCTATAATTAATCCACATATTTAAACGCTATAGCTGATCCTGTTAATTCAATGTGAGGAATTTCATTAGCTTTCGCTTGTTTGCAATACTCTTTAATAAGTGCTTCTCCTTCTTCTACGCCTAATTTCTTATAGAATTTACTGTTTGTATCATCAATAAAAAACTCAATAACTTCAACACTTTCAAATAGAGGATTACTATCAATTTCAACAATTAACTTTTCCTCTTGCAAATCAATTATTACAGATAAACAATCCGTTACACCATCAATACGAGCATCTTCAAAGTCAAATGTATTAAACTTAATCGTAACATCAAAACCAAAATCCGATTTTAAACCATTGTAAGTAAAACCAAACCAGTTAAATGAGTATGAGTATGCAATCTTTTTATTTTTTTCCTTCGCCTCTTCTACATACATATCATGAAAGTCAGGACATGATTGTTTGTCATCAGTCAATTGACAAAGTTCTTTTATTGCTCTCCAATATGATCTAATAGCTGCCATTGCATGTTCTTCATCTGGCAAATTTGCAATCATCATGTAACTTTTACCGTCATATTCTATTATTCGCTCACCCTCAAAAACTTCAATTTCATCTTTCTTAATTTCTCTAAACAATAAGAAATTATCTCCATCTGCATTTTGTATCAAATAATTTGATGGTTTAATTTTTGAACCTTCGAACTCCTCTTGTGGTGGCGTAATCACTTTCGTAAATAAAGCCGGTTTATTAAATACTGCACTCATTTTCATCTTCCTCTCTCAACTCTTAAGATCAAATTCGTTAACCATTATGTTGCAGTAAATTCCCATCCTAGTAGATAACCCCTAGAATAATAAAAAGAGCATAAGGAAACCCGATATCACTTTGTGGCCAAAGTGATGAAATAGGCTGTGCCTATTGGGTTTCTTTATAAATTCATGTGATATCTCCGATATCACATTTGTATGTGTTTTGTATGCGTTTAAAGGTGATTTGTATATGTTTTGTATGTGTTTGTATGTGTTTTGTATGCGTTTTGAATTCACCTTTTTTACTTTTTATCTACCGTTTTTTTCTTTTCATCTAGTAAATCAATCTTCTTTTCTTTTAATTTGATTTCTTCTTTTAACGTTTCAATTTCCTTTTTGTTTGTATTAATTGTCGTTTCATTTGCTTTCATTTCGTTTCCTGTTGTTCCTTTTTCACCTTCTGTTTGGAAGTCCATTTCGCCTTTTATCTTCTCATTGTTCGTAGCTATTTGTTTGTTTGCTGAAGTTTTCAGCTGAATTTTTTTCTCTAATTCTTTAATATCTTTGTCTAAAATATCTTGTGTTCGTTCAATATATTCCTCTTCATACGCAGTAATAGTTTGAACTTTCAGCTTCTCATTCAACATTTTTGGACTTTCTTTAATGTATGTTTTCATTCCTTTTTCTTTTAAATCGGCTGGATCATTTTCTAATTCTGGATGTATATATTCAGGCTTAATCGTTGAAGCGATCACACCGAAATCTTCTGGAACGTTCGTACTAATAACGACTATATAATCATCACTTGGTCGAATTACTTTTGTTTTCACATCATTTGTTTCTTGCTTAATGTATCGATTTTCTACTTTATAATCCAAATTACTTAATGATTTTGAGTTATTACTATCTGACTTAAATGCATAATCAATTCGTAATGTTTTATTTTCTGGATTGTATTCTTTCTTAACAATTGCAGCCTTTACATCGTTCGTTAACAATTGGTATTCGTTTAATTTCCGTTCCTCAAATTCATAATTCGCACCACGCAACAATGGAGAAATACAAATGAAAAATAACACTACGAAGAAACTACATAGCGTTATTCCATATATATTTCGAATGGCATTGGGCGATTTTCGTTTATCTTTTCTTTCTTTATTTTTAAGAAACATAGACCTTACCCTTTCTTTCATTCGCCTTTTTCACGATTTTTACATCCTCTTGTATGTTATCTAACTTGTAATTTGTGTACTTCGGAATTTTACTTCTTGGGTTATAATGACGTACTAATAACCATTTAAAATTCGTTCCTTTATTGTAATCAAACCAATCACAAATCACTTCTTCATAGATTCTTTTTTTCTTTCGCAACTTTAAAATTAAATACACACCGTCTACCGAATAATCATGTCTGGCTTTTAAATGACTTAATTCCTCTTCATCTATACGCATGATTCATGTCTCGTTTCCTTTCTATATCAATCTTTATTTAACTGGATATACGCTTACATCCACTACTTTTATTGCGTTATCTTTCTTTTCTAATGTGACCTTCATAAAGTTATGAACATCTGTTTTTCCATTTTCTAATGCTTCAATTGTGTATTTCACATCTACTAATACTGAACATTTTTGATTGATATCATTTGAATTATCAATGAACATTACTGTTTCATTTACTTTCGATTTAAAACCAGGATCACCACCATCTTCCGTATTTGGTGCAATACGATCTACTAAAGATTGCTCTGTCATCTTTAATAAATTGTTTCTTCTTTCATCCTTATTTTTCACAGAAAAATCGAGGTATGCATGTATAAATTGATTCGTTATATCTTTATATTGCTTTTCAAGATTTACAGGTGCTTGTTTTTCTTCTTCTGTTTTGGGTTTATTTTCTTCAGCCATTTTTCTTTTCGCTTGATCTAATTTATTTTCTAATGTTTGAATTGTCTTCTCTTTATCTTCAGCTTGCGTTTTCAATTTCACATTAAAATTATCCATTTCTTTTTTTGTTTCCATTCCAAAATACACGTTATAAGCGATGGAAACTACTAGTAATCCCATGACAATTTTCGTAAAGTTATTCATTTTATTCACTCCAATTTTTAATTTTATTATTGTACTCTTCTAATTCCTGCGAAGTGTTGCATCCAATATGCGCTACTCCATGTGTGATAGCCAATCCCACTACTGTTGGAATCATACATCGTATTTGGATCAATATAGATTCCAACATGACTCACATGATTTGGTCCACCATATGTCCCTCTGAAGAAAATTAAATCTCCTGGTCTAGCATCTTTTAACTCTACTGGCTGTGTAAAATCGTACTGTGTTGTTGCAGACATCGGAATGTTAATTCCCATTGTTTTATATGACCAATATGTTAAACCGCTGCAATCAAATCCTTGCGATGCACTTTTACCACCCCATACATACGGATTACCATTGTATTTTACAGCTTCATTCATAAGCCCTTTAAAGAAATCTGAACCTTCAGGAATACTTCCTCCTGCACTAAAACTTAGGTACTGTTTTACCATTTCAGCATAGTAAAAGTTACCGCCATTGATGTAACGATAACCACCGTTATATGCAAATGCTACAGGTTGATTGTATCCAATTGTTGTGCCATTCCTATTACCACCAGCAGGTGCAACAACTGTTAAAGAATAATTATCAGCAGTTTCTAAGGAATGTGTTTTATTGTTTGCAGCTAACCAATGTACATAATTACGTCCAAAGTTATATGTCTGTACAATAGCTAGTAAATCATTAATTCCCAACAATTTCGCATCGTCAAATGCGCCCTTTAAATGCATAACCCCATAATAAATGGAATCTTTCGGGTTAGAAATTGTATTCATCTTCCATCCTTGCGATTCACTTGACTGCATAATATCAGGTAGTTTTTCCGAAATACCATTACTTTCTACCATAATAATTGCTAACACATAAGGAACTAACTCAGGTACACCTTGTGCCTGACATTCTTTTTCAACCATGTCTTTCCATCTCATCACTTCCGGTGGCAAGTTCGTGTTTGTTGCAACTCCACCTGTAGCAGTTCCTCCTCCTGTAGAACTTTGATTCCCACTAGAAATAACTCCTATTAACATGACCAAAAAAAAGATAGCTCCTAGAACTAAAAGTCCTGTTGAGCTACCTATCAAACCCGCAATCCATTTCCAACGTTTGGCTTTCTTAAATTTTCTGTTCATCTCTAACATAGAATTACCAGCATCGTTCATTTTATTGACCACCTCTAAAGCGTTCTAATTGCTCTTTATCTGGATCAAACATAACGTTATATGTTTCACTACCACTAATTTGTACAATTGCGTTACCTTGCTCTAATGTAGGCATTTTTTCATAATCAGATTCAGTAAATGTTGTTCCAATTGCCTTACGCAATACATTTAACACCGAGCTATCCATATTCAAAAAGATTTTATACTGTGTTAACTCAAAAATAGATTTTAATGTTGCTGAAGTTAATTGTACTCCTTCTGGTGGCAACATATCCCCTGGTGATTGTGTCGCAAAAAAGATACCTGCTTTAAACTTACGCATCTCCCTTTGGAACTCTAAAACATATTTATTCGCAAATTCATTTTCTGAATTGATTACATTATGGCACTCATCCAAAATAACCATGAAGTATCGAAGGTCTTCAATCGATACCTTTTTTACTTCATCCAAATACTTCATTCGACGCCCATTTTTTAATGCATGACTCCAAATAAACGTTAATGCCGTAAACAATTGACAGTGAAAAACAGGCTTATCATATTTTGAAATGCCATCAATATCAAAGAATACAATTTGTTCATCTTCAAAATTAGCGAATGTTGTATGGCCATTAAACATTTCTCCATAAGCGTTCGGATCAATCATTTCCTCAACTTGACTTTTGATTCTCTCAAAATCACGTATACGTTCAGGAGTTGCATTTGTATCTAACTGAACTGTATGTAGATAACGATAAAACTCTTCCATAATCGGATAAGATTTTGGATCTAACCCTGTAATCTTCCGCCCTTTAGCTGGTGTTAAATTACACTTATCATAGAATGCTCTTAAATGCTTGCGGAACTCTGTAAGAGCCGTATCTGTAAGCTCCTTATTCAAAAAGCGCAACATATTAGATACTTTTGACAAATGGTTTTGAAACGACTTACTTTCAAGCACTTTCGTTCCCGCTTTATTTGTGATCGTCGCAAATATCTCTAATGGATTGATTAATCCTGTTTCAATTTCTTCACCAAGCCTTGGATCTTTTTCTTCAAATTCTGCTTCTCCACCACTTAAATCTACATATCTTCCACCTTGTTCTTTTACGATTTCATAGTAATCCCCGGCTTTATCAAACCCTCTAATAAAACAATCTTTCGCAACTAATCCCTCTAATAATTGTTTTAGTAGTGTAGATTTCCCAAATCCCATCTTACCTAGTACAAACCCATTAAAGAATTTTCTTGTTGGTGTAGAAAAGAAAGGATCTAATATAAAAGCTCCCCCTGTTGAAGTTTGTCCAAAGTAAATCCCACGTGGATCTTTTAGGGCTTGATGATGGAACGGAACACCATAACCAATATTTTCAGAAGGAACTGGATTACCAACTGACACATTAAAATACTCCCGTTGTACATCATAACTCGCAAACAATGAAATCCAATCTTCTTTTTGCTTAAACACAAAAACTTGAGACTTGTAATTATTCCCTGCAATCTCTTTCTTAATATCTTGTATTCTCTTTTCTAATTGTTCCATTACTGAATCATAGAAAAAGATTCGAGTTTTTACTAACTTAACGACCTCACCTTTTTGTGAAATCGAACGGGCAAAGCTAACTAAATTATCTAATTCCCAATACGCATCATCACGGTCTGTCGCTTTTCGTTCTGATTCCCCACGATCTTTTAATTCACCAATAGAACGATTAATATCCTTTAATATTTCTTCTTTATTAGCTGTCGCAATATCCATGGAAGAGACTGTGTTCTTATGATTTAATAACTGCGTTAACCATAATGGACTAATATCTTCCGCTAAAGAATACACATATAAACAAGCTACATAGCAATCACCTGTAGCAATATAGCGCTCATTAAATTTAATGCCACCTTGCGGCTGCACCCTTGAAATAAAATTCAAATCATATCCTTCTGCTTTATACCTTTCTTGTTCTTTCTTTGATAACTTAACCATGTTGTCTTTCGCCCCTTAATGTGAATTTTCTACCTTTCCCCATCTTTCCTAACATAAAGCCATTAACATGTGCATCTTCTTTCGCTATATCAGATGGAACAATTACTAAAGGGTTTATTTTTGAATGTATACCCAGGTATATCCCTTTATCTCCTGTTTGTAGTTTTATAGATTGTTGTTTACTCATTTTTCTCCTCCTTTCTTTATTACATTTCCGATTCCATATTGTGCAATTTATATATTAATTCTTCCGTTTCTTTGATACTTAATCTCTTCAATTCTAACTCTCTACCGCCATAGCGGATCATATCTGCAATATTCTTCTGAATTTCTCTTTCACTTTTCCCATAGACCACAAAAAAGAAAGAGAATTCTTCCAAATTCTTTTCTACCCATATAACACGCATTAAATTCTCATTAGCCAATTTATAACGGTATCTAAGCAGCCGTATTTGTTCCTCTGTTACATTCCCATTATTCATTCTGGAACGATAGCGTAACGCCATACGCTTCCAATACGCCTGTTGTTCTGTTGTTTCGGACAAATATGTCATCCCTATGACTTTGAAAGGTTCATGATAGACTCTAGATAAAGTTGTTAGTCGGCTCATAACTCTCGTTAAATCATCTTGATGCATGGATAACAAATCTGTCGTTTTCACTTTTAAAAACGCTTGATATTGATCTCTTACATCAATAACCGCTCCTGTTTTTCGATCCATTCTTTTATATTGAATGGCATCTAATACAGATGTAGTTTCTTTCCTTTCTGGTGAAAGAAATGGTAAAACCGTAAAAATTATATTTTCTTTCTTTTCTTTTTTCCTTGCCGTACCATTCTGCATACCCATCTTCCCTTTCTATATAAAAAAAGAGCAGGATTTTATCCTACTCTTTTTCGACTTCTACTATTTTGTTGTGTAATGCTATTGATTTCTGTTATTTCTATTGCATCGAATTTCCTTCTATCCATTTTAAACATATCCTTTATAACTTTCATATTACGATTGGTAGGGCTACTAAAAGGTCTTATACATAAAAAGACACCTAAAACAGCCGCCACAATATACAATGAAACTTTAGCCACAGCACCGAGTAAAAGAATTTTTGACAAATACGATGCAAGTATCATTATACCTGCGATTATTCCCAAATCAAATAAGTAGAAAAACGTTAGCTTAATTTCTTGTTTGGTATTTTTAGGATTCCGTTTCACTTTCTACATTCACCTCACCAGGATATCTATCTATCTTTGTATCTATTAATCTTTTTTATTATCAATCTTATATTTTTCATGCATTTCATCCATCAAACTCAAAAACTGCCTCAGTGTAATTTTAAAATCACACGTTACACTAGCTTT
Organism: Bacillus sp. FSL R9-9410; assembly: GCF_038050385.1. Lineage (NCBI taxonomy): Bacteria > Bacillati > Bacillota > Bacilli > Caryophanales > Bacillaceae > Bacillus > Bacillus sp. FSL R9-9410. The sequence goes on along the minus strand of NZ_JBBOTV010000005.1, from coordinate 12,321 downwards.
AATGCTAGGGGTTAAATTTTGAACCCCTTTATAATACGTTCTAGCAGGATGCCCCTCTGGTAGAGTAGCCAGTAGCTCCTCGTAACCACCAACTACTTGAAATCTTGTGCTTATAATCTCTTCTTCAGTCAAAACCACTAATGCTAAAACTGATTTATATAATTGTTTTCTTGCAGCAACGAAGAATGGCTCAGCACCTGTTAATTCTGTTCTTTCATACCCTTCATACAGCTCAACACCTACATCAAACATTTCTTGCTGTTCGTTATTAAATCTCACTATAATCACCTCTACTATTCCCTATTTATTTCTCCAATCAATAAAACATCTTCCTAAGACAGACATAAAAATATAGAAAGTTATTCCCATCATAAATAGTGAACTGGACATCGCTGCAATATCATGCCCATTCATTTGTTCAATCCCTCCAAACAAATTATTAGAAAAAGGAAAATACATTATTGCTCCTGATGAGTGAAGTGCCCATATAAACAAAACGAATATCCAACTAAATAAATATATTTTTACAACGCTCTTTAACCATGTATACAGTGTTTTAAATGGAATCAAAGATTCATATAAAACGAGTTTTTTTCGCTCTTCGAAGTCCCAATCTTTACTCCTAAATAACTTCAAAAACTTTTCCACCTCTGGAATGATGCCATTTTCTTTACAAATTTTTTCCGCTTTCTTCCACGCCAACTTAGTTAATACGAAAGAATTCAGCACAAATAATTTTGTCCATCGCTTCTCTTTCCGTAATCGATAAAGTGCCAAAACAAAAGATAAATCTATTGCCTGTTCTTTTTCTGTTAAATCCGTAAATTTTGGAACTAGAATTGTATACACACTATCTATTTTTCCATTTTCGTATGAATAAGTCGTCTCCATTAAATGAGACGCCAAAAAAGGACGAGCTATTGATAAATTAAAACTCTCTTCTACTACTATTCCTTCTGCATCAATCAACCGTAATATTTTTTCCTTAGGTGATTGAACATCTTCTTTCTCTAATAAGCCCATGTTCTTCTCTCCTTTCTAATAAAAAAAAGAAGCAGTTCACTGAACTACTTCTTTTAAAATTTAATAGGATTGCTTCTGCCGAGAATGATCTCTTTTTCTGCCTCACTTGTATTTTCATCAATTATAGATATCTTTGGGCGATAATTTAACCAGTTATCTATTACTTGGGATGTTCTTACCTGAACACATATGCTATAAAATTCTTCTATTCCTTTTATACTTCTATTTTCTAGTTCGTTCTTTATAAATTCTCTTACACTATAAGGATGTAATTTCAACTCTTTTATTTCTAAAAAACTATTATGAACTGCTAGTATTACACCTTGATCATACCAACATAAAATTTTTTCAATTAATTCTTTTCTACATTCCATCCATGTATCATAGTTTTCCGCAAACTCCTTCCACTTTTCATAAGTTAACATTAATTCTTTATACTCACTGTTCTCTAAGAATTCTATGATAGTATTTCTCATTTTTTGACCTGCAGGATGTATACCTGTAGATTCGTACTTTTCACAAGCAAGCTCCTTTAATTTACCTGTATCATAAAGAGCCAACATTTCTTTTTTCATAACATCTTTTCTTTTTACATCTTTTAGAAATTCATTTTCAGCACCTGTCATTTTAGCCTTCCCCTTTCAATATTTCTGTAGCATTATAGGTCTCAACCAAGCGATTCCAACAATCCCATGATCTTACGTTACTTTTAAAAGGTTTTCTACATACTAGTGCCATATAATCAGGTAACTCTAGTAACATATCAGCTGTTAAAGGCGTTGGGATTGAAGTGTTTCCGTATTTAGATGGAGTAAAGTCTGCCCCATAACAATTAAGATGATGATATTTTAATTGTTTCGCAATCTTATTTGCTTCCGCTTTATCTTTTTGCGCTTTCAAAACAAGATAAACAGTATTTGCTAAAAGTGTTTCATCAACATTTTTTATAGAACTTACGCTCATTGTTATTCCAATGTTATGCGCTGGAAATGTAGTGAAACATTCGGATATATTATTTGAATGATAATTATCAGCATTCATAAGAAAAAGACGAAACCCTCTTTTTGCTCTATAATCATTACTCAAACGAATTTGACTTGTGACTTGATATACAAGTTCTTTAATCTTATTCTGATGTTCTATCAATTCCTTATACCTGCGATCGTACACTGTGAATACTTCTTGTTTAAAATGGATATGAACAAAGTGTTTTTCACTATCTTGAGTCGTCAAAATATGTTTGATTTTATCCAACAATCCTTCTTCCATAAGGTCATAGCGCCATATCTTGTATCCTTGCTTTTCCTTATATTCATCCAAACCTTTATATGCATGAAGGTTAGCCAATTCATTATTTGCATCAAACACAAATATATTCTTATTTTCTTCAAAAAGGATATTAGGAACGGTTACAGTAAGATCTTTCCCTGTTCCTGGTGAACCAACTACCAAAGTATTTACATTATTTAATTCGTGTTCCTGAAGCTCCTCTGTTTCTACTTCAACCATTCTTTCAGCTTTTCCTAACTTCAACATACTACCGCTTCCTTTCTTACTTTTAATAAAGATTTATTTTTAAGAAAAAAGGGAGAATAGATTCCTATCCTCTCAATTCTCCTACTACCATTAATCGCTTTTTACCATTCGCATTACATGTAATTAGAGTAACCAGGTTCTTCCCCTCTTTATCTTCAATGATATCAACTTCCCTAGCGTCAATAATTCTTTTCTCCACAACAACATACTCATACGTTTCTTGACCATTTGATAAATAAATAGAAGCCCCTTTTTTCACACGATCTAAGGGGCTAAATAATAATTTAGGGTTGTTCATATGATGCGATGCCATCGCATAGTTTCCTTTTCCTATTTCTTGAGTCGGCTTTAATGTGCCAGCTCCAACCGACATAGCGCTATTCGATACACCTTCCATGATAGGAAGATTCATTTTCACACTAGGTACTTTAATAGTTGCTACTACAGACATTTTCTTGTTCGCAGCCATTACAATATCCTTCATTGTAATTGGCGTTACATCTTCAAAATTATATGTTACTTTCTCTTTCGTCACTGATTGCTTTTTTTGTAGACCTTTTTCTTTCTTCTCTTCATCACTTACACCTTGTCCATCTTCTTGATTCTTTTGGGGAATCTCATGACTCCCCTGGGCTTCCTGATGATTTGCCTGTATTTCTTTCATCTTACTTTCCGCTATATAACTAACAAGGCTATCCTTCATAAAAGGATAGCCCAGACTCAAAATACCTGCTCCTATAAGAAGAACCGATAAATACTTATATGTTTTTTTCTGTTTCTTCTTTTTACGAATGACTATCCCACTCATTTTTTAACACCACCGTCCTTCTTAATCATTTAATTGATCAAAGCGGCTCTTTGCTGTTCCTCTCCGCTTAAATGTTGGTACACCATTGCGTTGTGACGCTGTATTTTCATGAACTTGTTCTTTTACTTGAACATCTCTATGAACCGTTTGTGATGTGCCTCTAATTGGAGAATCCACTGTTCCTCCATCATTTATATTATTCTTCACTTCTACGTCTCTATGAACCGTTTGTGATGTGCCTCTAATTGGAGAATCCACTGTTCCTCCATCATTTATATTATTCTTCACTTCTACGTCTCTATGAACCGTTTGCGATGTTCCTCTAACTGGCGAATCTACCGTTTCACCATCTTTTACATTATTCTTCACTTCTACGTCTCTGTGAATCGTTTGTGATGTGCCTCTAATTGGAGAATCTACCGTTTCACCATCTTTTACATTATTCTTCATTTCTACGTCTCTGTGAATCGTTTGTGATGTGCCTCTAATTGGAGAATCCACTGTCCCTCCGTCTTTCACATTATTTTTCACTTCTACATCTCGATTAATCGTTTGATTTGTACCTTTCATATCATTCCCAGGACTAACCGCAGCCCCTTCATTTTTCACATGATCTCTTACATTCACTTCTTTTTGAACTTCTTGTGACTGTACCCTCATATCTGTTCCTGGCGGATTCACTGTTCCATTACTTCTTAATTGTTCTTGCATTGCAACTTCTTTTTGTATTTGCTCTGTACCGCCTTTACTTTCTGTTCCTGGGACATTTGCTTTCCCACTATTATTTAGCTTCTCTTGTAGCGCTATGTCTTTCTGAACTTGCTCTGTACCAGCTCTATTCTCTGTTCCTGGGACATTTGCTTTTCCACTATTATTTAGCTTCTCTTGTAGCGCTATGTCTTTCTGAACTTGCTCTGTACCAGCTCTATTCTCTGTTCCTGGGACATTCGCATTTCCGCTATTATTTAACTTCTCTTGTAGTGCGATGTCTCTTTGCATTTGTTCTGTACCTGGTCTCATTTCTTTTCCTGGCGCTTCAGCAGAGCCTGTGCTGTTCACTTTCTCTTGTAGCGCTATATCTTTTTGCATTTGCTCTGTACCTGGTTTACCGTTTGTATCTGAACCTTGATTCATATCTAACCCATTATCTCTTAATTGCTTTTGTAAGTTAATATCTTTTTGAACATCTTCACTGGTACCTTTTAATTCAGATCCATTTGTATCCGTTCCACCCATTTTACTTGTATGAGGGTTCGCATTTTGAATATCAGCAGCTTTATCATTTCCTTGATTTGCATTTTGCATGACATCTTTACCAATTTGATTCAATGTATCACGATCAGCATGTTGTTGAGCAGTTTGACGACCTTGATTCTGTCCCTCTTTAAAGTCACTTACTGTTCCTTTCACATTATCTTTTACATTGTTCGCAGCATCAGATACTTTTGATTTCCCTGAATCAAACATCTCATTAGCACTACTCAACGCCTTATTACCAGCATCTTTCATCATACCTCCTGCTCCACGGTTCGCTGCATACCCTGTTGCTGTACCTATACGTCTTGCAATACCACTTCGACTCGGAGTAGTCGCTGCCGCTTCTCCAGAAGCTGTACCATCACCTTCTGAACGTTTTGGCGTTTCCTCTCTAGACTGTTGATTACCTTGTAACTTTTCCTTCGCATTACGCCCTAAGTTCATTGCACCTTTTCCTAATCCTTGTGCACCTTTCATGGCAGCCCATGCACCAAGCAAATGATTCTTTCCATCTTTTAGTCCAACGTCTACACCAAAGTACCTTAAAATCGATTCAGAACCTTTTATCAGTAACGTAGTAAGTGCCATCATCGATATGATGTAAAGAACCATACCTAAATCAGCATTTCCTACATAAGTAACCAGGATAGTATATATTCGCATTGATATTCCTGTAAAAGCGATTAACAAGAATCCTTTAAATATATCCTCCAATACCATTTTCGTTTTTTGTCCACTTTCTATATCTGTAATAAAAACAAGTGGCGCAACTACTTTTTTCATAACAAGCTCAAAGATTGTTATAACGAATACAAATAATGTAAAAGCATAGGCAATCCCTAAAGAAAGCAACGCACAAATAATCGTAAAAGAATTCATTGGATATCGTTTGTATCCTGTATCCGTAACCTTTTTAAAAATATCAAAGGAACTATCTTCTATTTTTTCTAGAGTTTCACTTTTCCCATCATTTGTTAATTTATATTTCAAAAATTTAGTTTCTCCGGGACCACCTTCTCCATCAATTTTCTCTTCAATTTTCTTTACAACCTCAGGCGTTACCAAATCACCTAAACTCGCATTTAAAAACATTTCTTTTGTTAAAGCATTCTTTTCCGTTTTAAGTGTATCTTTTGATTTAATTGGATCAAAACTGTTTTGGCTTAAATACATAATGTCAGCTGTATTATCTTTTACTAGCTTCCATGCTAAACCATCCTCATATTTTTGGCCTTCCGTTGATGCATTATAAAAATCCACTGATAATTTTTGCATTTGCGCCATAATTTCATTTAATCCACCCACAAGAACCACCATCATAATCACGTTAATCACGACCGACTTAAATTTAGGAGGTTTATGCATAATCATGGTACGAATCCCTAACCAGGTAATAATCAACGTAAAGATTCCAACAAACAATCCTTTAATCATAGATTGTGTAAATTGATTTAACCCCACATCATTTAGGACATCAAACAAAGAAAAAGTCTTCGGAATCAATCCTTCCAGCATACCTACGATTATCAATAGCCCTTTAATAAAAGCCCCTATCATTGACTGCCATATAGCACCAATTACCGTTGAATACACAATCCAGTCATTATTCAAAAACTTCATGGCTTGTTTCGTTTCTTCTTCATCTAAACCCCAATCAAATAAATCTTTCCAAGTCCAGGCATAAGTTGGAGAGGCGATAAAAAATGAACCAACTAAAACAAATGTCAACATTACAATACCAAACAAATATTTATGTTTTGTATTCCACTTTTGTATTTTTGACTTCAATTCTAACAATCTCCTTTCTATAGGTGTCTTAATAATGCTTGTAACTGCTTTTTCATTTCCTCACTAGAGGTTTGTTCCATTACATATTGCACTTCTTCTTTTTTAAACATCTTACGGTCTTTCCTAAACGCTTTTAACATCATCGCCAGGCGTTTTCTAACTTCTAATGAATCATCTTGATTATTCTTATTTTTAATCTGAAGAATTAGTGTACTTATAATCTCTTCGAGACTTTCTTCCTGTTCTTCTTGTTTATCTACTTGTTGTCTTCCTGTATCTGCTGCAAGTCTCTTCTGATATTCATGAAGAGCTGCATCACTCACAAGAAAATCTATGAAGTTTAAATACAAGGACGTTAAATCTAATCTTGTATGTTCAGATTGGATATCGATATCATTCAAATCATTCGATGTATCGAATAATTTTGATAAGAATTGCCAACGAAACGGCATGTTCGTGTCTTGTGTATTAAATATTGGACGTGGTCTTACTTTTCTTCTCTTTAAATCTCGCCGATATAATTCACTAAACACGAGTGTTTCTCCCTCGATAAATTCACGTAATCGTTCAGGAGGAATAAGTCGCTGCTGATCCGCACTCTTTGTCACTTTATTATCCAAATCAACATGTCCTTCATTTGAAGACCTTCCCATAATTGTTTTATGACCTGCACGTTTTGAAAGCTCTTCAAGTGTTTTGTCATTACCTGACTTAATGTAAATGTGATTTTGACAGTTTTCCTTAATCTCTTCAGCTTGCTTATCATATAGTTTTTCAATTTGAGAATAAGACTGAAGAACCAGGTTAAATAACATATTCCGCCCTGCACATACGGTTAAAATACCACCCATATCTTCTATCGGCGGCATATTCCCAAACTCATCAAGTAAAAAGTGAACTCTTCTAAAACACTTCTTATCTCCTTTTCTATAACTACAATTCATCGATAACTCTGTATACAATTGTTTGATGAAAATACTGGCTAATGCATGGTTTGATTTATCAAAATCAGGGATAATCATAAAGACTGCGGTCGGTTTATCAGAGTACATCATTTTCGCTCTTGGTTTTTTAGGAAAAGTATTAGCTTTCATTCGCAATATAACTTCCCGTTTGTACTCAGGCTTATCTTCATTGCCTTCTTTTTTCTGATAAACGATATTTCCTTGTTCATCTTTTTTTATTTCAAAATCCAATTCATATAAAACTCGATATTTTGTATCGTCATCCTGGAAGCGAATCAGTAATAAATCTCCACTTTCTAATGTGTCATCAAAATTCAAATTACACATTCCCAATGCTTTCACTTTTAATCTATAACTAGCAATTTCAGTCTTTTCATCATTATTCTTGTGAAAAGAAACGGTCACTCGTTTATTTAATAAAGTATCATCTAATTGGAAGAATAGATTTTTAGGGAATCCTAATTGTTTTAAATCCAAACTAGATTTTGAAGTCATTTTTGCAAACATTTCATCCGCAAACATCTGTAGACCATCATTGGCAGTAGATAAAATAGAACCCTTTGAATTATCACCGGCAAAGTTCGTTGATCCGAACTGCATTTTCGCAACGTTACCTTGTGGCAGACTTTCAAAGAATTCATCAAGAGCGTTCTTTGAAAATAAATCAGTCTCCGGATTTTCTTTATAATTAAAGGCTCCTAATTCATTTAACATCTGCAAAACATTTGCCATTGTAATCTTTTCAACACAATTGTTCTTCACACAGTATTCCATGATAGCCAATATAATAGCACTCACAGCCTTCTGTGCTGTATCGTAAAAATAAGAATTCTGTCCCGCATTTGGATTATTATATAAGGAGAACGTTAACGTATTAACTCGTTTTACAGCTTCTTGTATATCTCCATTTACCCAGGCATCAATTGCTAATTGTAATGGATTATAGGACATTCCTTGTAATGGTTCTAAAATATTGAGGACTTCAACATCATAACCCCGTTTTTCTAAGGTCGCTTTCGCTGCACTATACAGTTCGCCCTTGGGATCGTTGACGACCATACTAGATTGAATGAGCGCTCTACTTAAAATATCCATCAATGGAACTACAATAATTTCTCCTTTACCAGAACGAGAAATACCAATAATCGCTGTATTTACTGTTGTTGTATCGATATAATATTTGTCCTGATAATGTGAAACAGGAACACCACCATATCCTTTAAATCTTTCTCCACTTTCAGCAATGGCAGGATAACGGTCTTTTATCTCTTGAATCGTTAAAGTGCGATTATCCCCTTTCTGATCCCAAACTACGTTTTCATCACTCTTATAATTAAATTTGGAATAAGCTAATGCGGAAATTAGCCCTAATAACATCAATAGAAACCCATATGTTTTTATTGAAAGTACAGGAGAAAAGGCTTGTTCTAATGAAACGTATTCCACCCAATCTGCATCCAACACTTGAGTTATCTTGACATTCACTCCTTGTTTGGAAAGACTTGTTACAATCGTTTGATACAAACTCACCATAAAATTGACAGCAAACAAGGGAACCACTACCACTAGAAATGAAATACATAAAGCTTTCTTATTTATCCTTGTTTTTTCTCCTGGTAATTCTTCCCCTTCAATTTTATAATCATGTCTTAAATACTTTTTTCTTTTAAAAATGTTCTTCGAAAATTCCAAAGCCATCATCTATCACCAACTTACGAATAAAATTTGCTTTGCCCACTATACATTAATGCTTACGATTAATTAAATAACCATCCTATAAAACCTTTTCTTTTCTTTTTAACGGGTTGTGTCCCCATTTCTCCTGGAACTTGTTGTACCGGCACATGCATATTCTGTTGAGATGAATGATACATCGGTTGTTGATACATTGGTTGTTGATACATTGGATAGAACCCCATATTCGATTGCACTTTCGTCTCAATCTCTTCTAACTTTCGTTGGCTTTTTTTCAATCTTTCTTGAAGATCAGCAATTTGCATTTCTTTTTCAGTTACAGTTCCTTTTGACTTCTCCAAAAATTTCTTTTCTTCCAAAGAAAGCTCTTTTTCTTTAATTTGTAGTTCTTTCTCATGCAATTTCGCTTCTTTTTCATCTTTAATTTCTTGCATCCAGTTAGGTGTTTGTTCCTTGATATTTACCTCTATCTCTTTTAATGCTTGTTGCTGTAATCCAAATGCTTCATGCATTAAGGATTCAATTGTATTTACATGTTGAGATAAAATAGCATTTCGCTTATCAACTAGATCTGTTTGTGTATTTCGTTTCAATTCATATACTTTATCGGACAACGCTTTTTTCTTCTGTAACTCCATATCTTTCTGTAAAACGTCCTTCTTTGCCTGAACAAGAGTGTTTTTACGTTCCTCTAATTGAGACGCAAATCCTTGATAATTCGTTTCCTGCTCTAATTTGAATGTTTCTAGAGCTAGGTTTTGTTTCTCTTTGAATGCAGCTTGCTTCTGTTGTACCTCTTTTTCTTCACTTTCTTTATACTGGCTCGTTTCAACCACCATTTTCTGTATTAGAGATTTAAATACAGGCTGTAGTTCTACTTCCGCTTCTTTCTCAAAATCTCTTAAAATGGCTTTCTTATATTCTTGCTCTAAAAATAGACGTTGTTCATCTGTCGCATTTTCTAACTCCTGATAATACTGATCCTGGATCAAAATGAATTTTTTACTATTCAAGATTTGTTTTGCATATTGTACTTGGCACCGTTTTAAAGACGTCATTTCTGTTTCTTTTCCTAACCCCACTAAACTCAACAAATACTCTTCTGTAAAACGATCATCATATCGTTCTTTTTTCTTTTCGACTTCTTGTAGACTTAAATATTGGTTATAATCCATAAAGACGATTTCTGAATGAGGAACATGTTTTTCTACTTGCATATTCTCTTCTTTAATATTTTTCTGAATAGTACCTTGAGACTCTTCACTTTTTTGAACACCAGAAGGAAGATCGTTTTCTATTTCATCATAATCCTCTTCTTCATTTTCATCATAGTCCTCTTCTTCCTCATCAGATACTTCATCAACCTCTTTATCAAGAGCTTCTATCTCATTATCAATGACCTGATCGTCAAACTTTGTTTGCTCATCAAAATCATCTAAATCTGGTGTTGTAGCAGCCACTTCTAACCCATCAGATGCAACAGAAGACTCTTCTTGTTTCTTTTTTCCTGAACCAAATAGCTTTTGAAAGAAACCAGTTTTTTGAGGAGGATTCTGCTCCATTTGATAAGTTTGGACCAATCCGTTTCGAATCATTACTGCTCTATCTGATTCCCCCTCTGTCGCCAACACTTCCTCAAACGCCTCTAATAAAGAAAATGACTGATCTTCTTCTACACGTAGACTAAAATCATACGTATATTCCAGTTCTTCAGAATCAATCGTTACAACGACTATACCAGTCATATTATGTTCTTGATGGAATTGCTGGATCACTCGTTCCGCTTCCAATAATGGCAATTCTTTACCTGGTTTTGCTTTGTTTTTCTTCAAAAACTTAACCATATCACTGAATGATTGTTTGTTCGCAAATTGAATTTGATACATTTCATACATCCTTTCTCACCTATAAAATAAAAAGAGCAGATTTTCACCTGCTCTTTTCGAATGATATTTCGGCTTAGAATCCGCCACCTGATACACCTTGTACTGTTTGTACGAATTCCGCTGCACCCCATACAATAATACAACCTGCAACAATATAAATAAGCCACTTCTTAGCTGTACGGCTCGGTCCTTCTCCGAAAATAAACATTATACCTGTAACAATTACACAAAATCCTGCAATCCAAACAGTAATGGTTTGCAATCTACCACTCCAAGCTTTAAAAATGTTTCCAATTGAATCAAAAATGTCATTGTAAACTAAATGTTGTAAGATGCTAAAGTAAAAGTAATCTAGAAATTCCATAATCTATTTTCCCCTCTCTTAATTCCCTTGTGGTTTCATGTCACTTTGGCTGTGACTACTGTTTGATTGCTTATTGTCTTGAGATTGTTTTCTTTTTTCAATATCAGCTGCAATCATTTCAATGGATACTTGTTCTAGCATTTTGTTTCTCCATTCAACGTTTTCACCCGCTAAAACAGAAACACAAATACCATTTACAATTTCCCTTTCCCACTCTTCATAGGTACGACCTTTCTTTTCTAAAATATAAGAAACCGCCTCATGATATAGCGGTTTCTCATTTTTACCTCTTGATTTAGCCATCAATATGCCTCCTTTTCCTATCTTTGTTGTATATATTTTTTATATAAAAAAAGAAAGCACTCTAAGAATGCTTTCTGATTTTACTGATTCATGCGTCTTTTACGACCAATTAGATATAAACCAACACCCGTAAGGATGAAGACCGCTGCCAATACATATGGAATAAATGTTGTTTCTTCATTTGTTTGTGGTAATACTTTTTGCTTAGGCTGTTCTACCTTTTGTGGTTCTGGTTTTGACTCTGGTTGTTTTGGTTCTTCTGGTTTAACCGGTTCTGGTTGCTTTTCAGTTGGTGGAACTACATATACTTCATTTGAAACCAATGGTTTATCGCCACCGATATGTAATTCACCTGTATTTGGCACGCCATCTTTTTCAAGGTATGGCGCTAATTCTTCCGCTTTTACACCATCTTTGATTTTTGCATCAATCTTTAACGTGAATGTCTGTCCAGCTAAATACAAGTAGCTGTCATCCTTTTTATCGAAAACAAATTCTACTTTGTTCCCTTCAATATTCATCTTACCTGTTTTTATTTCTTTACCCTCTGAATCTACTAGCTTCGCTCCTTTTACTTCCAGGACACTTACTAGCTCGTCTGTTAGACGTGCTTCTTTCCATGTTCCTGTACCGTTGCCCATTTTATATTCCACATCATATACAAATGCTTCATTTTGAGCTTTTAAAGTCGCTTTT
>NZ_JBBOTV010000004.1:0-196002 GCF_038050385.1 Bacillus sp. FSL R9-9410 | reverse complement strand
GTGCGCCCATAAGGGGGCAAGGAAAAACGGTGATTGCAAACCGTTAGGTTAACCTTAAATGACCTAGTATTACTTGGTTTACCTTGGAGGGAAACTGAAGGGGGACAACAGCATGCCAAGAAAGCCGTAAGTTGGCTAAGCATCAAGCCACGACTGAACGGCAAGATATAAAGTACGAATAAGGATAAAAGCTAGACTGCTTGAACGATAGCACAAGGGAGGCCACCGTAACTAATCTCGGAAGATGCTTACGAACGAGATTTAACAGATGTCATGAGGATAGTGTATGTCATCCTACATGAATAAGGTCATCTGTTGCCCACTTCTATATAGAAGAAACGTGTGAACGTCGTATCCGAAATCGTACGTGCAAGTTCCTTGTCTACTAAATGGGGATTGCCTACGTCAGAATGCCAAAATGGCTATTAAGGATAACTTCAAGACCCAACAGTCAAGAAGTATGGCTTATGAATATCTGATATGGCAACGGAGCCTTCATAGTAGTCAGAGCTAGGGAAAGCCTAGTACAAGGCGAAGGAAGGCAGTCTGTTAGCTTATTACCAAATTGGGGAGGTGCGAAAGGCACTATGCAATGTCCAAAAGTAGTATTAAGCAATCTGCGAAAGAAGAGTCTCGATAAAAAGTATCAATATACAAGACTCTATCGAAATCTTTACAATCCAGATTTCTTTTTACTGGCATACAATAATTTAAGTAAAAACGATGGTGCATTAACTATGGGAGTAGACCAAAGGTCTATTGATGGATTTTCTATGGAAGAAGTAGAACAGCTTATTGAAGTGTTGAAAAACAAGAGTTATCAACCCTACCCGTCCAAAAGAGTCTATATACCGAAGAAAAATGGTAAGAAAAGACCTCTAGGAATACCCAGCTTCTGTGACAAATTAGTGCAAGAAGTTATTCGCATGATTTTAGAAGCAATCTATGAACCGAATTTTTCTAATTCCTCACACGCGTACCGGAAAAATAAAAGTTGTCATAGCGCTCTATTAGAAATAAAGCGTACTTTTACAGGAAGTAAATGGTTCATAGAAGGAGACATTCGGGGTTTCTTTGATAACATTGAACATCATACTTTAATGGGGATTCTGCGAAGAAAAATTTCCGATGAAAATTTCATAGAACTCATTTGGAAGTTCTTACGTGCGGGGTATTTAGACGAGTGGAAGTTTCACAACACATATAGTGGAGCTCCACAAGGTGGTATTATAAGCCCGATACTCTCAAATATTTACCTTAATGAATTGGACGTATATATGGAATCTTTTAAGAATAGCTTCAATCAAGGAAAGAGACGAAAGAAAAATCCTGAATATGAAAACGTACGAAGTAAAATGCGTAGGCTTGAGAAGAAAATTGATAATACCAATGAACAAGAAGACTCTGATAGTATCGAAAACTGGAAGCAAGAAGTGAAGGTACTGAAGAAAAAACTAACACAAATGCCTTACAGCGATCAAATGGACAATGAATATAGAAGACTTACTTATGTAAGATATGCAGATGACTTCTTGATAGGAATCATCGGTTCAAAAGAGGATGCCCAATACGTAAAAGAAGAAATAGCAAAATTTCTAAAAGATAAGTTGAAATTGGAACTGTCCATGGAAAAAACGTTAATAACAAATGCATCAAATAAACAAGCCCAGTTTCTTGGATATGAAATCAAGATATTCAAAAGCCAAGCAATTCGTACGGATAAATTAGGTAGAAAAATAAGAGTGTTAAATGGCAAAGTCCAATTAAAAATGCCACATAAAGCATGGGTAAATAAGTTGCAAAAATACCAAGCCATCCAAATGAGTGCCAACGGCACTTGGAAGCCTAAACCAAGAAATTACTTTCAACGAAATGAAGACTTAGAGATTGTTTCCCAGTATAACAGTGAAATACGTGGATTGTATAACTATTATCGACTAGCCGAGAACGTGAGTAATCATATGCATAGGTTCGCTTACTTCATGTTTTATTCGATGTTGAAAACATTCGCTACGAAATATAAAAAGCGTACCAAACATATTCGGAAAAAGTATATGAAAAATGGACGCTTTACAGTGGAATATGAAACAAAAAGAGGAATAAAACAAATCCACTTTATCGAGCGCAATTTTCCGAGAATAAACGGAATTTCTAAAGAGCTAACAGATGTTGTGCAAAATACTAGATACACAATGAGTACAACAAGGCTCTCAGACCGAATAAAAGCGGAAACGTGCGAATCATGTGGACGAAGCAATACAACCATACACATGCATCACGTTAAAAGGTTGAAAAACCTTCGGGAAAAGTCGAATAAATCATATCTCGAACAACAAATGATAGCGAGAAATCGTAAAACAATCGCTCTTTGTAAAGAGTGTCATTTAAAAAGACACAAAGGCGAGATATAAAATGCAGATGACAGATGGAGAGCCGGATACATGGAGACATGTAAGTCCGGTTCGGAGAGGAGCATTTGGAAACCTATCACAGAAACGTGGAAAGGCGCTGGGTGCTTACTCTACCTGTACGTCGATGCGGTTTTGAAATATTATCAACCGGGGTCTGTCGTTTCTGGTGGTGGAGGAAATCCAGGAAGTGGAGGAAGTAGCGGTTCAAAAGTTGCCGATGTAGGTCGTCAATGGATAGGGCGTTCTACATATGTATTTGGTGGTGGACGTAACACAAATGACATTGCAAGAGGGATTTTTGATTGTTCAAGTTTTGTACGCTGGGCATTCGAACAAGTGGGGATGTATACCAGTCCGATAGGAGCCGTAAGTACGGAAACATTAAATAAAATTGGTACAAAAGTATCAGCAAATGATATGAAACCGGGTGATGTTATTTTCTTTGATACCTACAAGCATGACGGACACGTTGGAATTGTAATTGATAAAAATACATTCATTGGATGCCAAACAAATAAAGGTGTTTCCATTGAAGATTTAAATAATCCGTATTGGCAAAAAGTCTTTTCTGGTCATGTAAGAAGGTTCTAAAAATATGAAAAAGTAAAGGGGAAATTACAATGAAATTAATAGAAGCGCCAGTTAAGGGATTTGAAAATGCAGTTATAAAACCATCGAATTATTTGATTGAAAAAGATGGTGATAATTTTCTTTTACATCGGGAATTGAAAGCAAACGAGATAGCACACTTTATAGAGCACAATATATTTGACTATGAAGGGAAAACATATTTATGGGTGGTAGCAAATTTCCCTTCAGAAGAAGCGGCTAAAACAGGAATACAATCCTACTGGAATGCTACTAAACAACTAAACGATATTACGAAGTAAAGGAGGAATGGATATGAAAGATAAACGAAAATTTTTGTTTATTGTGTTTGTCATTTTAGTTGTAGGTGTGACAGCTTTTAATATCTATTTGAGCAAAAAATCAATGAGTGATGGAAAGGAAAAACAGTTAAAACTTTCAAATGAATTACTAACAAAACAAAATGAAGACTTAAAAAAACGACTTGAAAAGGTGCTTCCATCCGCACAAGAACAACAGAGAAGAGCGTACTTATCGACAGCCGAAACGTTTATTCAATTATCATTTCATCGAGAAAAAGAAGGCTACAGTGAGCGAAAAGAAAAAGCAAAATCCATTATGAGTGAAGAACTATTACAACAATTTTATCCAACTGATAAATACGAATTAGGAGATACGTATAAAACGAAACCAATAGAAATGAAGTTTTATTTACAAGAAAATGAACCCGATCAAGAGAAATTAAATGTGCTAGCTGAATTTATAAATGTCACGACAGATTCAACGCAGAATCGAGAAGAAAAAGTCAACAATGTGTTGCGAATCATCATAAAAAAAGAAAAAGAAACATGGCGAGTTACGAGTGTAGAAGAACTCAATATGAAAGTTTTATAACGAAAAAAGGTGGGGTGAGAGTGTGATAGGTGCAATTAGTAAGAAGAGTGAAAGAATCAATCTAAGAAAAAATAAGTCGTGGATCTACCTAGCAATTATCAGCTTTCTATTTTTGGGTTTTTTCGCTTTCTTGACATCTAAAATTTACATGCCGAACGATGAAAGATTGTTCCATACGGAAACAAATAAAGTAATTAAGTTGTCGGGAATGGGGAAATTGATTGTAGAACAAAGGGAATACAATCCACACAAAAACTTTATACAAATTCGCTTTCGGATAGAACGATATGAGGAAACAGGATTTATATTTAAGGCACAGCAAAAAGCAAATCCAGGTGTTCAGTTACCTGTCAAAGTATTGTATGAAGAGAACGGAAATTACGTAGTAGAAGTAAAGGAATTATCTCCGAATTGGGGAGCGTTAGCTTTTGATATTTATAATAAAAACAGTGAAAACGAACAAATGGATATTCGTAAATTCACACAAGATGTTAACGAATATGAAGAAGAAAATGCATCAACAAAAAGTCCGAATAAATTAGTTCAGACGATTTTTACCGATCAAAGAAAAACAAAAGCAAATGATGAATTGTTAGCTGAAGATAAAAAAACATATGAGCTAGATTTTATAGAAAGAGACAAAAAAGATATCGAAACAAAAATCAAAAATTATGGAAAAGCAATCAAACTGGAAGAAGAAAATGCGAAGTCAGTTTATGAAAAAGTAAAAGAATTAAAAGATGAAATGAAGTACCAAACTGAAGCGGAAAAAACGGAAACACAATCAAAAATAGCATCCTTAGAATCTAAAATAAAATCATCAGAAAAGAACGTTGAGTTGTTTAAAGGAGAACAAAAAATTGCACGAGATAAGATCAAAAAGTTAGAAGAAAAGGCACAAGAAATTAATAAAAAGTGAAAAAAGTCATGTCGTGAGTGAGTCTACATCAAGAGATTTCGTATCGTGAGTGAGTCCACATCACGAAAAAATGAGTCGTGAGTGAGTCTACATCATAAGATTTTGTGTCGTGAGTGAGTCTACACCTAGAAGGTTTTCTTGTTCCCATCGTTTCGCTAGGCTCCGCCTAGCTTCACACCTTAGGTGGGAACAAAAACCCCTTATGCTCTTCTCGCTATTTTTTGATCTCTACCCACAATTGCAGAAAGGAGAGGGAAAAGTGGAAATCAGAATTAGAGAAGTAGATCCAATTGCCGTAAAGAAAATAGATGAAATTGCAAAGAGGAAAGGATTATCCAGGCAGAAGTTTTTGAAAGGCCAAATTGAAATGTTGGCATTTTTTCAGCAACAAAATAAAAGAGAAATGGAATTAGAAAATATCATCCAAAAGAACATCCATATGATGAATGATTGTTATAGCGAAATGAAAAAAATGAATGAGTTTATACAACTCATGATGCAGGATGATGAAAATGAGTAATGCAGTCACTGTTCAATCTTCTGTTACCCCTGGTGTTGTTTTAAAAACAAAATTTGTATTACCGAGTTCCGATGCATTCCAGAACTATATTGAGTATGTAGACCGGGAAGAAGCACAAAGTGAAGTGAAGTTGAATCCAAAAATGTTTGAGACGTACCAAGAATATATGGGGAATCCAGAAAAGACATCGGCACTGTTTACGGAACACTCAAATCGTTTAACAGAAAGTGAGAAAAAAACCTTAAAGGAAATGTTTAAAACCGCTCACGAAAATGGAAGTATCATGTGGCAAGATGTCATTTCTTTTCATAATCCTTGGCTAGAGGAACAAGGCATATATGATGAGAAAACTAAAACATTGGACGAAAAAAAGTTAATGGATGTGACACGGCTTGCGATGAAGGAAATGCAGAAAAGGGAGGGATTAGAAAAAAGTTCTACCTGGTCGGCAGCAATTCATTTTAATACGGATAACATTCATATTCATGTGGCAACTGTTGAACCATTTCCAACGAGAGAACGTGGTAAAAGAAAACCAAAAACATTGGATGCAATGAAAGGAAAAGTCGTAAACAATTTGTTAGATCGTAAGCAGGAACAGAAACAAATTAATGATCTGATTCGAAAAAACATGGTGGGAAGTAAAAAAGAAGATTCCGTTTTTGATTGGCGCAATGAACATTTGAAACCATTGTTTTTACAAATCTATAAACAGTTACCAAGTGATAAAAGACAGTGGCAGTATAGCTACAATACCATTCAGCCATTAAAGCCGGAAATTGATGAATTAAGCAGGAGATATATTCAACATCATCATAAAAAAGATTACGATCAGTTCCTCCAAAAGTTAGATAAAGAAGTTCAAGTTTTTAAAGGAGCATATGGAGAAGGGAAATATGATAAGAAGCAATATGAAAATTATAAGACGAACAAAATCAATGACCTGTATAAAAGAATGGGGAACGCTTTTTTACAAGAAATGAAGGCATATGATAAAGAACAAAAGAGAATCCATCACATGAAAAAAACAAAGCCGTTTCAAAAATTTCAACAGAATGTATCTATTCAGTATTCTATGAGGAAAGTAGAACGTGCTTTTAAAAGTGAATATGAAAGCTGGAAGAACCAAAAGTATTATGAGCGTATGCAAAAAGAAAGTGCATATCAAAATGAGAGGGGTTATTAAATGAAAGACTTTCGCATGCAAATTACATTGGATGAAGAAACAGATACGTATATTAAAGATTATATGGAAGAACACAATATCAGATATAACGGTGAAGCAATTGTAAGGATTTGTAGAGAACATCAAGCATCAAAAAATGCAGAATGGTCATTGAATTATATTTCAGAAATTGTTTCTAAAAATCTTCATGACATATTAAAAAGTGAGTTAACAAAAATTCGGCTTGGTGCAAATAGTGCGGATCGAAATACACAAGTTTTAATTGAATTAATGAATGGATACTTCTTTGCCAATGACTTAGATTTAGAGAGTATTATTACTACGGATAAAATAGAAGTCGGTGGCGTGAAAATGGCAAAGGAAGTCGTAGCGGAACGAATTAGTCATGCGAGACAAAAACGTATAGATCACGAGGCAACAAAGAACAATGTAACATAAGCTACATTGTTCTTTTTTATAAAAAAATAGGAGGTTATTAGGATGTTATTATTTCATGAAGATATCGCATTAGGAGTCATTAAAGAAATTGGAGAAGGTGAACTCGTTTTACTTGTAAAAGAGGAAGAACTAACAATCAAAATTACACGAGAACAAGAGGAAGAACTTGCAGTTCATGTTATGAATCAAGAGAATATGTTAGTTCCGGTTAACGTAAAAACACATGCACTTTTCTTTGACACAACGGAAAGATGGAATGAAGAAGATATGGAGGAATTGCAAAGAGCGAGTGAAAGAGTAGGAGAAGATCATGAGTAAGAATTATAAGAAAAATTATCAAACGAAATCACCAGAAGAAAAGAAAGAAGCGGTGCAAGCTTTAACAAAAAAGATGGAAAAAAGTATAGAAGGCTATTTTCGTACACCGGGAGATTTGAAAGATTATTTATCGTTTATGGCAAAGTTTTATCACTATTCACCATCTAATATTTCATTAATACAGAGTCAATTTGAAGGAACCAAGGCAGTTGGTTCCTTTTCTTTTTGGAAAGAAAAAGGGTTTGCGGTTAAGAAGGGTGAGAAAGGAATCCAGATCCTTGTTCCAAACAGAACTATAGCAAAATTCAAAGACAAAGAAGGCACTTGGAAAACAGTAACTAAAGCAAGTGAGGAAGAGAAAAAACAAATCGAATCTAAAAGTGTAGAAGTGATACCTGGTCGCTTATATTTTGCTGTTGGTCATGTATTTGATATGTCGCAAACGAACGCAAAAGCGGAAGATCTACCTCGTATTTTTCCGAATCGTTGGCTAGAAGGAAGCGTAAAAGATTACAAGAGTTTGTACAGAGGGATGGAGGCTGTTGCGGAAAAAAACGGTGTGAAAATTATTGAACCAAAATCAGAACTGGGTGTCGCAAAGGGTGTTAGCTACACCTTAACAAAAGAAGTCGCCTTGAATCCACGAAACAGTGAATTGCAAAATGTAAAAACCTTACTTCATGAATTGGCACATGCAAAACTTCATACAGCAGAGACACATATGAATTACACAGCACCCGAAAAAGAGTTTCAAGCAGAAATGACCGCTTATGCCGTATCTTCTTATTTCGGGATTGATACAAGCGAATATTCGCTAGGATATTTAGCGAGCTGGACACAAGGAAAAGAAATGAAAGATAAAACGAAATTATTAAAAGAGGTACATGAAACTTCGATTGAATTTATTGAAACAATTGAAAACACACTAGAAAAGGAAAAAGAAAAAACAAATGAAAAAGAGGTGGAAGGCATGGCAAATAGAAATGAAAAACAGGATGAAAAAAACATTTTGGTGGTCGAATATATGAGTTTAAGTAACACGACACAAGAGCTTGTTTCCGTTACAGAGTTAAGGGAGCAGGCAGATAGAAATCGAGCGTTTGAGCCTGTAGAAGGTGGAGAAAAATTGAGTGATAAGGAATATATAGATGCATTTAACGTGGCAAATCAAGAAAAGTATGCAGCACTAAATCAGAATGACATTACTCGTCCAACTATGTTAATTCAATGGAGTGAAAATGGAAATTTTAAAAGTAATCAATTGATCCCATTTGGAGAAGCCAATGAAAAAATGTCTGAAGTCATTTCAAATATTGAAACAGCAAAAGAGGAAGCAAGAGAAAGAGATGAATATGTACCATATGATAAAACTCGTTACCATATCGCCATTCCTAAAGAAGTAGATAGGGATTTTGGGAGAATGGAGCTTGTGAGTATGGATCGTTTGGATATGGGGGATGGAGACTACAAGACTCCGTATGAACAAGTATTAAACGAGAAAAGGTATCTATCGGATGAAGTGAAACAAGCGTTACGAGATGAGGTAGTGAATCATAGAAATAACAAAGAAATACCGATGGAAAAAGCACAAGAAAATACATTAGAAAAATCGAAAGAGACACCCAACCACTTAGTTACAATTGAAGTATTAGCAAATGGTATGCAAGATGAAGAACTGGCAAGAATCCACATGATGGATGCCGTTACGAAAGATATAAATTATTTGTCTGTATGGAATCAAGATAAAACAGATCGGGAAGATTTATATGTTTCCCTAATGGAAAAGAACGGGAAACGAGAAAATGTCTATTTAGATAACATTTTGAAACCAGATTTATATGAAAAGGTTCAAAGTTCTATTTTTGATGGAAGAGGAAATTTGTCATTTGTTGTTTATGAAAAAGATGCAAATATGAGTCTAGATGAAATCGTAAAAGATGAACGATATGGACTCTTAGTTGATAAAGTGGAGGCGCAAAAAGATTACTCATTTAATGAAAAAGAAGTGGAATTGTATAAGGAAATGAAAAAGGAAGGATATGCACCTATTGCCTCTTTAGATCAACAAATTCAGCCTTCAAAAGAAAAAGAGTCAACTACATTAGATAAGGATTTAAGCCGGAAATACGAAGCATACAAACGTTCACAATATGAAGAAACACCAGATGATATTGATAGTATTGTCACTCGTGTAAAAGCTGAAGAGCGATATTATACAACAAAGTATGTTTCGATTGATAATGAGCTGGTAAGCCAGGAACACGTTGTGAAATTAGAAAAGCAGGTGAATGAGAAGCTTGGGAAAGAAGGAATAACGTTCAATCAGTCCACAACTTCTAAGGAAATGGATGTAGATAAAAAAATTCAGCCATTAAACGGAAAACAAACGAATAATAAAGAAAAAGACAAGGAGCCAGATCCAGGTAATGTAGAACATTCGAAGGCTACAAAGAAATCAAATAGAAAAAAAGAAACAATGGAAATGGAACGATGAAAAACTTTATAACAGGAACACCAGATTAAATCATTTTTTTTTACTCAATTGAGGAAACGGAAAGTGATTTTTTTATATCTAAAAATGAAAGAGGGTAAAAGGAAAAGCCCTCTTTCTTGTTTATAGAACGAAAGGAGTGAATGTCATGAATGTATGGCTGTTTGCGGGCTGTATGTTCCTTGTAGCGGTCTTTTTGAACACATTATTATTATTTGGTCACAGAATGATGAAAAAGCGCAGAAATAAGAAATGGAAGCGTAAAACTGAAATTGCAGATTAATAGGAGGTATTACGTATGGGAAAAACATTGTTCATTGCAGAAAAGCCGAAGGTAGCTGTTGAATTATTAAAATCACCTAGATTTAGAAACTCGCAAAAGCATCCAGGAAGCAAGCCGTATTATGGCTACTATGAAAATGAAAATTACATTATTAGTTGGTGCCGGGGGCATTTATTAGAACTAAAACATCCGGAGGAGATGGACGAGAGATACAAAGAATTTAAATTTGATCACTTACCCATTATTTTAGAGCCGGAATATAAAGAGAAATCGGATAGTCTCGAACAAATTCAAATATTAGTTAAGTTGTTAAATCGTCCCGATGTGGATCATGTGGTCAACTCCTGTGATGCAGATAGAGAGGGTGAGCTTATCTATCGTGAAATAGTTGAACATGCAGGTGTGAACAAGCGAGAATCCCGTCTTTTTATCTCTTCTTATGAGGCCGCAGAATTAGAGGGAGCGTTGAAGCGATTAGAACCAGGAACAGACTATGACGGGCTTGCTCATTCCGCTAAAGCAAGGCAATACCTGGACTATATTCTAGGCATTAATGTTACGAGAGGTTGTACATCGAAATTGGCAAGAAACCAATTCTTATTGGCTTCCGGTCGTGTTCAAATGTGTATCTTGAATGAAATTCGTCAAAGGGAAATTGCAATTCAAAACTATAAAGAACAAACCTACTATAATGTAAAGCTATTAACGGAAAATGGTTTATCACCGGTGATGAAAACAGAAGAACAACTGATAGATCCATCCCCACTCCAAAAACTTGGAGAAAGTTTGAAAGCAACAAATGTAATCATAACCGAATTTAAAGAAAGTACAAGAAAAAAGAAACCAAAACTATTATATAACTTAACGGATATCTACAAAGATGCTCACGCTAAGATGAAGATAAATGCAGAAACAGCAAAAAAACATATTCAGAGTTTGTATGAAGAAGGCTTTATCACGTACCCTCGTTCTTCATCCAGGCACTTACCTACAGAACAAGTGGAACGAGTGAAAGAAGTAATGGGAGCACTAGAAAAGAGCTCCTATGCAAATCTAGTACAACAAGTGGTTCCATCTTCTATTACGAAAAAACATACTACTTTTAATGATGAGTTAGTAAGTAGTCATTTTGCTATCATCCCAACAACAAAATTATATGCCGGAACCAACCGAAATCCATTAGAAAAACAGTTATATGACTTAATTATAAAACGATTTATCGGGAATTTTATGAAACCAGCAATCTACCTGGTAAGAGAAGTGCATTTTATAGATCAAGAGGGCAACACATACAGTACAAAAGAAAAGATCCTACAAGAGAAAGGGTTTCTAAGTGTGTTTCAAGAGGATATAGAAGAGGGATCAGTTGAAGCATTTCAGATACCTATTTTACGAGAAGGAGATTCTTTCAGAATCGTTCAGTATGACTTGATTGAGTCTCGAACAAAGAAACCAGCCTTTCATACGGAAAGTTCCATTTTAACCTTTATGGAGACGGCAGGACGTAAATTGGATGATGAACATTTGAAAGAACTTATGAAGGGAAAACGGATTGGGACAGTCGCAACGGAAGAAACGTTTATTCCGAAACTGTTAGAGCGAAGCTATATTGATGTTACCAACAGTCAGATTCGAACCACTAATATTGGTCGTGCGTTTATAGATGCTTTTCCGGTAGATGAAATCAAAGATCCAGCTTATACGGCTGAAATGGAAGGGATGATCTACATGATCGAAAAGAAAGAAATGAAATATGAGGAATTTGTAGAGAAAACAAATACGTTTGTAAAAGATACGGTGGAACAATTAGGCGCAATGGATGATAAAGTGTCGGATAGCATTATTAATACTTGGAATCAGCAGATTGAGGTGTGCAAATGCCCTTGTAGAAAAGGAAAAATCCTTCATAAAGGTAATTTCTATGGTTGCAGTAATTATCCGGAATGTGAAATCTCCTTACCGAAAAAAATTAAAGAAAAAGCAATTCCGGAAGCGCAAGCGAAAAAGCTGTTTGAGGATAAGAAAACAGATCTTTTAAAAGGATTTAAGTCCAATGAGAAGGAGTTTTCCGCTTATCTAGTGTTACATGAAGGGAAAGTTAAATTTCAGTTCCCAACACAAGAGGAGCTGTCATTTGGTAAATGTCCAAAATGTAAAAAAGGGGATATGCTTCATCGTAAAACATTTTATGGTTGCACGGAGCATAAAAACGGATGTGATTTTATGTTACCAGACAAAATGAAAGGGAAAGCAATCCCTGGTAATCAAATGAAGAAGCTAATCCAGTATAAAACAACCGATTTTATAAACGGTTTTCAAGGGGAAAAGGGAGAATTTACAGCAGCTATCTATATGGAAGCGGACGGAAGTTTGAAATTCCGTTTTCCAACGACTGAAGATCGTACTATTGGCAAATGTCCATTATGTAAGAGTAGAGTTCTTGTAGGGAAAAGTAACTACTTATGTGAGAAATACAAAAAAGGCTGTGACTTTATTATTTTTGGTACATTCTCTGGTAAAAATCTAAGTAGTAACCATGTGAAAAAGTTATTAGAGAAGAATGTAACGGATCAGATCAAGGGGTTTATCTCGAACAAAAACGGGAAGAAATTTGACGCTCGTTTATCATACAGCGTACAGGAGAAGCGATTAAAATTCTTATTCGGCAAATAAAAATTGAATGCATGTAAAAGAGGACTAGGAAACGGAATAGTCCTCTTTTTTATTTCATTTTATAGAGTAAAGGGGGGATTCCGTAATGGCACATGTCAGTACGGAGGATGCGATGAAAGCAAGAAATATTGACTTGATTTCATATCTGGAAGCAAAGGGAGAAACGTTTAAGAAAGAAGGAAACTATTTTCGTCATACGGAACATGACAGTCTTCTTATTAAAGGAAATCAATATGCCTGGAATAGTCGTGGCGAAAAGGGATATGGAGCGATTAGCTTTGCGATGATGTACTATGAAATGACATTTCCGCAAGCTGTATTAGACATCAATAAAGGGGATTACAAAGAGTTTGATCGTTCAAAAGCTGAAGAGGAACACAAAAAAGAACAGCAGCCTTTTAGTTATCCCAAACACCTGGAAGTAAATAAGCAAACAGAGATTAAAGAATATCTAATTAATGAACGGAAAATAGATTCTCGCTTGGTGAACTGGCTAATTAAAAAGGATCTCATCGTCCAGGATAAGAAAAACAATGTCGTGTTCAAATGGAGAGAAGAAGGTGGCAAAGGGCAAGTAATTGGAATGAACCGTCAAGGTACTGTAAAAATGGAGAACAAAAGAGGCAGCTTTAAACAAATCGTCCCGAATTATGAAAAAATCAATGCAGGTTTTACGGTTGATGTGGGTAAGCCGGATAAAATCTATTTTTATGAAGATCCGATTGATATGTTATCCCATTGGAGTATCAAGCAAAATAATATCCAAAACGCTCGCCTGGTTTCTATGCATGGTTTGAAGTCCAAAACAGTGATTGAATCTTTAATGGATGCGAAAAAAGAAGGGCACGATATTAAAGAGGTCATTATGGCAGTTGATAATGATAAGGCTGGGAGAGACTTCATTCAAACGATGAAATGCTTTGTAGATCTTAAAGAGGATATTCCAAAGAATGAAAAAGAAGATTGGAACGATGTCCGGAAGAAACAAGTGAGTGAGCAACAGGTAAAAGATACAGCACAACCAAAGAAAGTAAAACCAATTAAAGAGGTGGAGAGAAGTGTCTAATCTACCAGAAATGCCAAACATATTACAAATTTTGATTTATGGTTTTATCTTTTATGTTCTTTTCCGTATTTGTAAATTTATGTACCGAAAGTTTCGGGAGCGAAGAATACTGAAGCGAATAGCTAAGTCCGGTATTCGCTATATAGACAAAATGGACGGACATCAATTCGAAGTATATCTAAAAGCTCTCTTTCGAGAGTTGGGTTATTCTCCAACAGTCACAAAGCAGTCAAATGATTTCGGAGCGGATCTGGTATTGAAGGGGAAAAATCGTATTGTAATCCAGGCGAAACGCTACGGGATGAAAAATAGAGTCGGCATCAGTGCCGTACAAGAGATATATGCAGCACAAGCCTATTACAAAGCACATGAGGGCTGGGTTGTAACAAACAGTGTATATACAAGACAAGCAAAGGAATTAGCGGAAGCTTGTAATGTAAAACTAATAGATCGTGTAGAACTTCAGAAATTGATTAATAAAATTAATCCCGAATATTCGGCTGAAGATGTATATCAAGGGGTAACACCTGCAGAACGGAGATGTCCAACATGTAAACATGATTTAGTCATTCGAAATTCGAATAAAACAGGAAATAAGTTTTTTGGCTGTTCTCAATATCCCACATGTACACATACAGAACCAATTAATACATGAGCTGTGATGAAAATCCGGCTCTTTTTCATTTGTTTAAAGAATACATGAGAAAAATCAGTTTAACACAAAAATGACTCTTCAGATTTGATTGTATGAGATTTTTAATTAGTTGTTAATATAATAAGTCGTATTTGTCATAAAAACGTATGTAAAGGGAGAAACGGACTTTACATGCGTTTTTAGGTTTTTTAGGAAAAATAAAAAGGGTAGTCATTATTTACGACTTAACCCTTTGTCTACGATCTGACGAATTGCTTCATTTCGATTCTTCAGCTTATTTTCATGCCAATAATTTTCTATTTGTTTTATCTGTTCTTTTGTAAATGAAACTAAATTTTCATGTATGGGGAAAGCTTGTTACAATAGTAAAGAATAACTTGGGTACAATTGATAATGAAATGGGGAAAGATGCCAGATGAAAGCAACCGGAGTGACTAGAAAAGTAGATGAATTAGGGCGTGTGGTAATTCCAAAGGAACTTAGAAATACGCTAGGTATTAAAGAAAAATCACCATTAGAGATCTTTGTAGAAGGAGAAGACATCGTTTTACAGAAGTATCAGCCTGGTCGTGTTTGTGCACTAACAGGAGAAGTGACAAATCGTAACATATCATTAGCAAATGGTAAGATAACATTAAGTCCAGAAGGTGCAGAACTATTAATAAAAGAAGTAGAACAGTACCTTGTAAAATAAGAGGCTCCTTTCAAGGGGCTTTTTTTAAGTACAATATAATAATTTCACGTACCGTATTTATTAATAAAAAAACAAAAAAACATATCAATAGTCTACATTTAATTTTATGCTGAATTAAACTGCTATTTTCCTATGCTTTATTATTTTGTATGCTCCAATATGTTTTCAAGATGCCTCTCTCCATCATTAAAGGGGTACGGAAACGATTCTGGGTATGAGGGGTCACTCTAGGATTTAATTACAAATCTAAAAAAGAACTTTATTCAAGCTCTTTTACTTTTCTTCGGTCTAAAGATGTAATTATGCATATACAAATAAAGGGAAAAATATATAGAGCATCACTAAATTATATTTATAAAATTTTAATGTTCCCCAATTTACACAAGAAAATTAAAATCTTATCGGTATACTTGTATAAATTCGATTTGTATTACTCCATTTGATAAAAATATCTTTATATTATATTTTCTAGTATAATATTTTTCGAATACACATATTTAGTATTTCTTATAATTGGATATGAAGAGGTGACTTTTATGATTTACGTAGGAAAATCATAGTGTTTTAATAAGGGTGTAAGGTCCTTACAGCGTATAAGAGGGAAAAGAAATAGAATAAGTTTTTACTAATTTTGCAATTATAGTTAGAGATTGATAAATAACTTTCTATTGAGCAATATTTATATCCTAATATTATAAAATTCAATAAAGGGATTAGCGAATCGAAAAGACTAAATATCCAGTCTTTTCTGGAGTGATTTATGGCTCTGGTGCAAATATACGAAGAAGAACATGGATGATAGTAGATTCCTAACGGAGTCGTATTTTATGATAGAAGTTCAAACGCTCGGTGGATGAACTCTTTCTGATTTTGGATAGACTGATTCTGTAAATCAATCTGCCCCTTTTTTATCAAACTATAGAAAGGTTAGTGATGAAGAATGAAAAAGAATAGTAGAAAAAGAAATGATAGAATTGCAATCAAAGCATTTATAGCTGTAAATGTACTTACTGCTCCATTTATAGGGGTAGAGATGGGAGTAACAAAAATCTTCGCTGAATCCCAAACCCCAGTATCAACAGAACGTATTTTTAATGTAATAGGCAAGGGAGATATAGAACAAATCAGAGATAGAGATAGACGACAATTTCAGTTTAGTCCCTATGAACCAACTGGACTATATGCAAGTCCTAATGAAAAAATAACAATTCAAGTAGAAGGAACACAGAATATTCAATCTTATATAGGAACATTCTCCTATGATGCCTCGTGGACTGACGATTATAATAGTACAGACCCAGTAGTAAGGTCATTTACTTTAAAGCCAGGAGAAAATACAATCGAAAATCCACATGGCGGAATGATTTATTTTTATAATTCACAACAAGGCGGTACAGTACAAGCTGAGATTAAAACAGGAGGAACACCTGCGCCTTTCTTTGAATTAGGAAAGCATACGAAACAAGATTTAGTTACTATGCTAGATACGTATCCTAATGCCCATGCAGTGGAATTAAAAGGAGAACGTTCCTTAATAACTGCCAGTCCCGAAAGAGTAAAAAAATATTTATTAGGCTCTAATACAGACCCTGCAGAACTCTTAAAAAAAATAGATGAAGCTATTAGAATTCAAGATAGAATGGCTGGTTTATCTGAAGAACAAGCAGATAAGCATTACGTGCATTTTGTGGAGGATAATCAATCTGATTTGTATATGTATGCGTTTCCTAAAAGAACAGCATATGTCGGAGACGCTATTCAACATGTATTAGATATAAATAAGTTTACAAAAGACGGATGGGGACCTTGGCATGAAATGGGTCACCAACGTCAACAACTTCCTTGGAAGTGGGATGGATTAGGAGAAGTTACTAATAACATTTACAGTATGTTTTCACAACGTGCTTGGGGAAATCCATCGAACTTAGAGAATGATGGAAGATATGAAAGTGCATTCACTTATTTGAATAAGCCTCAATCAGAAAAAGATTATAATAAAATTGATGACGTATTTATAAAATTAGTAATGTTTTGGCAATTGGATTTAGCTTTTGGGGAAGATTTTTATCCGAAATTACATCAATTATACCGTGCAATGCCGAACGAAGAGTTACCTAAAACGGATGACGAGCAAATACAAGGTTTCATTTATAACACTTCTAAGGTTGCACAGAAAAATTCACTTCCATTCTTTGATAAATGGGGACTGAAAGCATCGCCAGAAACAAGACAAAAAATAGAAGCTTTGAATTTACAAACACTAACTGCTCCTATTTGGGAAGGAACTGATTCTAAACCTGTTCCGCTAAATACATTACCTAAACAAAACATGAAAGTAATTGCAAGTAGTGAAGAATTAGGAGTTGAACCTGCAACGAATGCACTTGATGGGAATCCATATACAAGATGGCATAGTAAATGGAGTGAACCAAACAAATATCCATCCAATTTAACGATTGACCTTGGTGAAACTCGTACCATTACACAGCTATCATATCTTCCGAGACAAGATGAATCTCCAAATGGTCGTATTTTAAGCTATAACATTTACACAAGTACAGATGGTGTGAACTATCAAAAAGGAACTTCTGGAACATGGGAAAATAGTAAGAAACAACAATTTGCAACATTTAATCCTGTAACTGCTAAATATGTGAAATTAGAGGTACTAAACGGAGTAAATGGATATGCTTCGGCAGGAGAAATAGATATCTTAGGGTATTAATTTCTTTTGATTTCAAAATCATAAATAAAGAATCCGAGTTCTTAGAGATGTATCGCCACACATCCATCAACTTAAGAGATTTTAATATCCTCAAATACAAAAAAACGTTATCCTTTCTAAACAAGCTAGATTAGAAAGGATGACGTTTTTTATGAATCTCTCGATTCAAGATGAATTACAACTATTTGCTGAAGAATTACACCAATATCTTACTGGGGTAAGGAAACGATTCTGGGTATGAGGGGTCACTCTGGAAAGATATTCAAAAAGAGTCAAATCATAAAATAACTTGACTCTAAATAATTAAGCTCTCTTTAATAGAGTAATATCACAATAATTTAATGCAAATGACTTTAGAAATAAGAGAACTTCTTCTGTCAAAACAAGATCTCCTCTAGAAGATAAACAAAAATGATGCCCAGACCAGTCAGTATAATGCGCATTTTCAGTAGTTACTGTCCCAATAGGAGTAAGTCTCCAAAAATCGGGGATTTTCTTGTCAGGATATAATTCTTGAAATTCCTCTGAAAGACTTATCAAACATTTTTCTATTTTAAAATCTCTTAATTGACTAGATTCTAATGCATTTTTAAATTTATCTGAAACAATAAAACAAGGTGTAGATTCTAACAAATCATCCCCAAGCCATCCATAGAACTCATAATGTAAAAATTGAACTTTTCCTGAAATCCCTTCTTCTCTAATTTCCTTTTCAGTTCCATAAACTGTTTGTTCTCCATGTCCCCCCGCTACTTCGGGTGCTAAAAGGTACAAATTCATAATTTTATCTTTCTCTTTAAATTATTTACTGGAGTTTTGGATTTATCAATAATACCTATAAATTTCTTCATAAAGGCATCTCCTTTTAAAATATGTAATTTTTATAGCCTTACAATTGTATACAAAATTAAATGTTTTAGTAATATGCAAATAAAAAATTTAAAATGGCATAAATAAAATTATCAATAGAGTGTACCCTATTGATAAGAAACCTTTTCCTTGATATTATTAGTCTTAGAGACTCTCAATAATACTTATCAAAAATGCATACAAAAAGAGGGATAAAAATGGTCTATGGATACGCTCGTGTAAGTGCACAAGATCAAAATCTAGATACACAGATTGAGCAGCTCATGAAATATGGAGTTGATGAAATTATAAAAGAGAAAGTAAGCGGAGTAACAAAACATAAGCCAGAGTTAGACACTATACTTTCAAAACTAACTACTGGGGATACCTTAGTTGTAACTAGAATGGATCGCTTAGGTCGAAATACCA
The DNA here is from genome assembly GCF_038050385.1 of Bacillus sp. FSL R9-9410. Lineage (NCBI taxonomy): Bacteria > Bacillati > Bacillota > Bacilli > Caryophanales > Bacillaceae > Bacillus > Bacillus sp. FSL R9-9410. The sequence goes on along the minus strand of NZ_JBBOTV010000004.1, from coordinate 176,863 downwards.
TTCAGCTATTACAGTTAGTAGAACAACTTCGAGAAAAGAATGTTTACTTTGCGATTTTAAATTTAGGAATAGATACTAGAACTCCAACAGGAAAATTCTTTTTAACTGTCATGGCTGCCTTTAGTGAATTAGATCGAGAAATGATTAAAGAAAAACAACGTGCAGGAATAAAGTTAGCGAAACAAAAAGGAGTGTATAGAGGAAGATTGAAGAAATACACGGATAAGCACCCAGGTATGAATCATGCGATTGAATTACGGAAGCATACCAATAAAACCGTTAAGGAAATATGTCAAATTACAGGAGTGAGTCAGGCCGCTCTGTATCGTAGATTAAAAGAACTTGAATAAAGTTCTTTTTTAATTTGTAATTAAATCCCAGAGTGGCCCCTCATACCCAGAATCGTTTCCGTACCCCTAGTATGCTAAATCACAAAGTAAAAAGCCCTTCTCACATGAGAGGGCTTTTTACTTTAATGTACTTTAGTTTGCTTTTTTAACTTCTGGTTTTACTGTATAAGTATACGCTTCGTTAGTTGCTTTGCTATTTTCAGCAACCATACTTCTAGATTTAGCAGCGAATGTTTTAGGCTTATCCACAGGTCTTACAGTTACAGAGAACTCAGTTCCATGTTCAGCTGCAAATGTACCTTTTCCTATTAAATAAATCGCATCATCAGCACTACTATAAGGGTTAGCAACTTTCATATCGCTTAAGTTGTCATAATTTGAAGCAGCAGCTACTAATCGGTCAAATCCTATAGAACCATTACCTGATTTATTACTATCATGAATTCCAAAATTCACATGGCCACTCACTTTAGAGAGCAGGTTTACATTTCCCCTTATCTTAGCAGTATTTAAATATACAACAACTTCCACAGATGAATTTGCAGGAACTTTAATTTTCTGTGAAGTAGCCGTATAAGCTAAAGTTTCAGATTTTGTTTGCTCATTTGTATTTGAAAAATCATAACTAGTAGATACTTCAACACTAGTCTCTCCAATAAGCGGAATACCAAATGTTGCACTAGCCGTTACTCCTAAATTAAATCCATGTGTAGTGGAAGTAGTAACAGAATTTGTAATTGACTTTGTGAATTCATTTGTAGAAAGCTCTTGCTCGCTATCAGAATTATTAGTTAAAATCGACGTCCCTACAAACAGCCCCTGTGAATTCGTAACAATAGGGGCCCCATCAAGCTCTACCGAATTTTGATGAACCTTATCAATTACAATGTCTTCCACAGAAAATCCTTTATACCCATTAAAGTTGTTCTTTTCAAGAAGACTAAATGCATATTTCATACGATCTTGCCAATTTGAAATAGACGGACTTCCTTGTTCTTGTGCCATAGCTTGAGTAGGACTGATTTGAGCAGCACTTGCTGAACTTGGCGATGTAAACGCAAATGATGTACCAATAGCACCAATCATGGCTAAAGATAGAATTTGCTTTGTCTTCTTACTAGATTTCTTCATATCATTATCTCCCTTTTTTAAATTATATTTTTGTTTATATTTGCAATATTGGATTTTTCTAGTATTCTATAAAATAGGGTGAATTCTATTAAGGGATGCCGTACTAGTTACGGGATAATCCCTTAATACTTTTTCCGAAGCTACTCTATGTTTCTAACTAACATTTTTGCACCAGAACCCATAATATTCCCCCCTAGTTTTGTCGGTAAGATCCCTACAGGATTACAAAAGATGAAATTAAACTGTACATTGCTTATACTTTCACCTCTGAATAAAATAAGATCATTTTTGCTATGTAGAGACCTAGTAAGCCATTTTTTTAAAATGTGATACTTTGGTGATCCTAGATTTTTTCCAAGCTTTATTAACTGAATTTTGAGATAACTTTTTTTCGACATAATGTTACTTGAAACTTTACTACACTTTTATTAGTCTAGTCTTCTCTTCTCCTTTCTTAGCGGTCATACCAATTACACCTTTATTAAAACATTAAATTTTTAACGCGTAAATAGTAGAATTTTGTCGAATATATTCATTAATTTAGTTATTACGCATTAATACGATTGGAAATATTATACTAATAAAACTACTATTTAAATATCATTTAACTAACTAAAATAATTACAACTTGATATACCTATTAAAAAAATAATTATTTTAATTTATAAGAAAGATAAGCGCAATTTTAATTTTGTTAATATAATTTAATCATATACTGCATATTGATTCCCTATATTTGGATATGTAAAATTGCATCAAAGTATAGGTTTAAATAATATAGGCTCTTATAAATAACTAACTGTAGAGAAAGAAAATTTTTGTTTAGGGTCTACTTAAAACTCTTAACTTGATGGGCATATAGCGAGACCTCCTATAGAGGAAGAGTGAAGAAATACACAGATAAACATCCTGGTATGAACCATGCAATTGAATTACGGAAAAAACAGTAAAAGAAATATGTCAGATTACAGGAGAGAGTCAGGCTGCTCTATATCGTAGATTAAAAGAGCTTGAATAAAGTTCTTTTTTATATTTGCAATTAAATCCCAGAATCGTTTCCGTACCCCAAATACATATAAAAAACAGCATTTCAATTAAATTATGATACGATTATAAAAAGGGAGGGAACCATATGCACACTTTACAAGAAGATATGTATGAACAATTGAAAAAGAAAAAAGGGGAAGTTACTGTATTTTTAAAGAATGGCTTTCCAGTACGTGGGCAGATCCTTGCAATGGATAAATTTACTGTCCTTGTGATGGTTCATGGTAAGCAACAACTGGTCTATAAACAAGCCATTTCTACAATTGCTACGTAATACATACTGGATTTATGTAAAAATTTCTTAATATTATACTATTACTATATTAACTATAATATAAGTAATTCTTTTTATTATTTATATTTTGTTATTTCCTGTTGCAGAATCCTTATTATAAATAAGGATTCCTTTTTTTGTATCAAAAATCTACAAATAAAAAAATAAGATCGGGGAACACGATCTTATCTTTATCACATGGAGTAAACAATAGTGATAACCTTCATGTTTTTATTATATATCATTTTTTATTAATTTTGAATATTAGAACTATAATTAATAGGTATATCCATATTGATAAATTTATTACAAAATTAGTTGTAAATGTTTTTAAAAACGAAAGTAAACTTTTAGCCATTAGTTTACTTTCAGTTTCCCTTAAACATTGACTTTCATCTAATTTCATTGATATTATAAAAATAGATAAAAAAGTATACATTCAAATCATTGAAAATAAAGGGATTGAAAAACAGATGGATAAAAAGCAACATTTAATTGATGTACAACCAATTCGGAGCAAAGAACAGCTCGAAGATATGAAATGGTCTCTTAAACGTCATTGTTCAGATCGTGATTACATTTTATTCTTACTTGGGATTAATACTGGATTACGTGTAAGTGACTTACTTAAAATGGAAACAAATGAAATTTTAAAATTAAAGCGAAAAAAGCGGAAAGAATTTAAAGTTAAAGAAGGAAAAACAAAAAAGGAACGTATCATAAATATTACATCTATTTTTGAGGAAGTATTTCCATACGCTGAAAATCTAAAAAGTACCTGGTTATTTCCTTCTAGAAAAGGTGATAAACCCATTAGTAAAATTCAAGCCTATCGACAGTTACAAAAAGCCGGAGATTTTGCCGGAGTAGAATCATTAGGTACTCATACTATGCGTAAAACATTCGGATATTGGTTTTACAAGCAAACAAAAGATATTGCTATGCTTCAAGAAATATTGAATCATAGTACACCACAAATTACGCTAAGATACATTGGGATTAATAAGGAAGAAAAAGACAATGTACTTGATACATTTCGTATCTAATAAAATTTAGATGCTTTTGTAAGTAAGGGTGTAATAGGGGTTTGTCTAGTAACGGAATAAAAACGGCAATAATATAAGAAAGTTATAAGACATTGAAAGACTTTCTCTATTTTCCTCTTAAAATCCATCCTCCTGTTTTATACTAGAAAGAAGGTAAGTTCTACGGAGGGAATTAAAAATGGGAGTAAAAAAGACAATTGATGATATGCACTTATTGGCAAAATCCAAAGGATTTCAGTGTTTATCAACTGTTTATATTAATATGTCTACACTACTAAAATGGAAATGTTCAAAAGGACATATTTGGGAAGCAAAGCCCAATTGGATTAGTAACGGTAATGGCTGTCCTGAATGCAGCAATAGAAAAAAATTAACTATAAATGATATGAATACATTGGCCGAATCCAGAGGTGGAAAATGCCTTTCCACTGAATATAAAACGAATAAAATACCTCTCACATGGATGTGTTCTGAAGGGCATACTTGGGAAGCTCGTCCTGATAACGTAAAAAATCAAGCACATTGGTGTCCTAAATGTAGAATAGGAAAAAAAGGGAACAATATAAAACTTACAATAGAAGAAATGCAGCGCATAGCTGAAGAAAGAGGAGGTAAATGTCTATCCTCAACTTATATCAATTTAGCTACAAAATTAGAATGGCAATGTCAAAAGGGACATATTTGGAAAGCAAAACCGGGACATATCAAAAATAGCAAAAGCTGGTGTCCAGAATGTGCTTTAGAAACAGCTGGGGATTCCCGAAGATTTAGTATAACAAAACTTCAAGAAATGGCTGAATCTAAAGGCGGAAAATGCTTATCAGAAACATACAAAAATTCTAGAACGGAAATGGGCTACTATTATAAAAGTAGATTTGAAGATAGCTAAAGGTAGCTGGGAACAGGTTAACAAGTATGCTGAAAATATTCAAAAGGCTGAGATTTCATTCGTAGAAGAGAAAAAATAATATTACTTCAAGAAATTGCCGAAGTAATGAAAAATATAATATACTGACTTTCCCTTTTGAAGAACACATAATGTGAGTCTCCTGTTCAAGTTTGAACAGGAGATTTCCTATATAGTTATGAAACTTGATAAAGATTATAGAATAAGAAAGTATGAAAACCCCTATTTTAATATGTTGTTTTATTTGCAATGATCGTAATTCATTTGAAGTAAAGAATAGAAGCTTATGAATTTAATAAAATACGTGATACATTTGAGAGAATAGGTGAAAAAGGTGAATAAAAAATTGTATAAGAAGGTTATTTTATCAACGATCATTACTGGAATGGCAGCGAGTAATGTAATCCCACTTCATACTTTTGCAGCAGAACAAGCTGTACAAAATAGTGTGTCCCAACAGCAAGAGGATATTAAGAGCTATTCTCTTGGTCCTGATAAATATAAAGAAGTAATGGAGAAAATGGGGGCAAGTATCCTTACAATGGATTCATATGCTCAAACAATCCGTATTCAAGAACAGACAGATTTAAGTAAAATAAGTTCTATAAATGGTAATTTACAAGCAAACATGATTCAGCATCAAAAGGATGCGCAAAGGAATGCAACATATTGGCTAGATAATCTAAAGCCTGATATTATGAAAACGAATCAGAATAGTGTAAGTTATAATGACACCTTTCAAGCGAGTTATGATCAATTACTAGCTGCTTTAGATCAAAAAGATACAGTGGCATTTAAAAATGAACTGGAGAAATTATATAATAGTATTTTGAAAAATAGCCAAGAAGTGGATGGACTACTAGAAAAGTTGAAAACATTCCGAAATACAATGGCTGAAGATACAAGAAGTTTTAAAGACGATTCTAATCAATTGAAGTCTATTTTAGAAAGTACGAACGCCGGTATTCCACTTCTACAACAACAAATCGATAATTTTAATAATATAATTAAACAAAATTATGATAATCGTGGTGGCTATATAGCTTTATCTGTATTTATGCCTCCAGTTGGTATACCATTGATTGTCACTGCTGACAAGAATATCGCATCTGCACAACAAGAAATAGAACAATTAAAGTCCAGAATTTCTGGAGCAGAGGCAGAATTAGTTATTTTGACAGATGCCAAAAATAAAACGGAACATATGACTGAAACAATTGATACAGCTATTACTGCTCTTCAAAATATATCGAATCAGTGGCATACAATCGGATCAAAATATGATTCTTTACTAAAAAATGTTGATAACATTAACCCAGACAGGATTGCTATTATAAAAGTAGATCTGAAGATAGCGAAGGATAGCTGGCAAGACCTTAAAAATTATGCAGATAAATTATATGAAGGTGCTAAGATTGTACAAAATGGAGAGATTGTCCAAATAGGACAACCACAAATAGGACCGGATTGCACCTGAATACTATTAAAAACAGACAACCTTGTATTTGTTGGTAAGGTTGTCTGTTTTTTTATAGAGATTTAACAACTTCAGGTACCTTCAATATTTTTGTGTAAGGTGGCAAAAAATGTCGAAAAACTGCTGGAATTGTCAAATTTTATTGCTGTACGACCTGTTCGATGTTAAATTCGTAGTAGGAAGAAAAAAGGAAAGGGGTTCGTTCCATTCCCATATCCTACCTTTCGTAATAATTTAGTATGAATAAGGATGGAGATTTCTTTCTTCGGTTATGTTTTATATTTATCAAACTATAGGAAGATTTACGAGCACTTATTTCTTAATTTTCAAAAAAAAAAACCGGCAGGAAATCGAAATTAATTACATTCATTCAGCGAAAGGACTTTAATGGAACTAATTGAAACGGAAAGGATTATTTATATGCAGAAAGGGAATTATTATATGTTTCAAAAACCGATGAAAGTACTTGTGACATCTGCTATTTTGACAACTACATTATTTTCACCTATCATGACAAATAGCTTGATTATTCATGCTGAAACGATTGCTGCACAGACTACAAACCAATATGAACAGAGGGATTTTGAACTTCCGGGTGTAGGAAGTTTTAGAAGTGAAGCAAAAAGAGAAAGAAGAAGTGAGCAAAAAAACTATATACCAACTGGAATCTATGTAAAACCGAATGAACAAGTTACAATTGAAGTATCGGGAACACAAAAGATTAGAGCGATTATTGGGACGCATCAATATGATAAAGAATGGGGAAAAGAAATTGATCTTTCTTCTGGTTCTAATACCATCTCCTCTCCAAACGGTGGTTTAATAGGATTTGATAATCCTCAAGATACAGGAACAGTTAAGGTGAAAGTAACACAAGGCGGAAGCCCTGTTCCATTCTTTGAACTAGGGAAGCATACGAAAGAAGACTGGATTGCGATGATGAACAAGTATCCAGATGCACATGCGGTACAATTGAAATCAGAAAAAGCAGTACTTACTGTTACGCAGGATAGTGCCAAGAAATATATTGTGGATCAAGATCCTGTTCCTCTATTAAAAAAATATGATGAAATGATTCGAGCACAAGATAAGATATCAGGGTTATCTGAAAAAGACCCAAATCCTTTACATCGTCCGACTCGTCGCATTTGGGCTTTTATAGAAAATCCTAACAAACCAGACTGGGGCATGTATGCAGGTTGGGATGGAGCCGTATTTACTACTGCTGGTAACGCAATCGAAAGTGCTTTAAATGTAAATAAATTTGGATGGGGACAAATGCACGAAGCGGGACACACAAGAGAAATACATCCTTTGACGTGGACGGACCTTCACGGTATGGTTGACGTAACGACTAATATATACTCTTTAGCTGCACAAAAGCAATTATTCCCGAATCAACCAACGCGTTTAGAAAAAGAGAGATATTACGATAAAGCTTTTGCATACTTAAAACAAACAGATAAAGACTACAAAAATATTGATAACTTGTTTGTGAAACTTGTTATGCTTTGGCAACTTAATCTAGCATACGGTGAAGATTTTTATCCGAACCTTCACAAACTTTATCGAGAGTTACCAGAAAATCAACTTCCAAAAGCGGATGAAGAGAAAAGGCAAGCATTTATTTATAATACATCGAAAGTAGCGAAACAAAATTTACTACCATTTTTTGATAAATGGGGTCTGAAAGCATCACAAGAAACGCAGCAAAAAATAGAAGCTTTGAATTATCCAATATTAATCGCTCCTATTTGGGAAGCAACTGATTCTAAGCCTGTTAAAGCGAATGTGCTCAAATTAGGTGGCCGAGTATGGGAAGATAGTAACCAAAATGGTATTCAAGATCAAAGTGAAAAAGGAATGGAAGGCGTTCGTGTTCAACTGTTAAATAAAGATGGGAATGGATTAAAAGAAGTAAAAACAGATAAAGAAGGCCACTATTTGTTTGATGGATTAATAGAAAACACATATCGTGTACAAGTAGAGAAGCTTACCGGGTATATATTCATGCCAAAACAAAGTGGGCAAGATGTAACAGTTGACTCTAATGTAAGTGAGGCTGGGGTAACAGATGCGATTACTCTTGTACATGATGATTTAACAATTGATGCGGGAGTAAATAGAAATATATTTAAGGATGTCCCACAAGGACACTGGGCATTTAATGCGATTCATCATTTAGCGAATGAAGGAATTATTGCAGGTTATGGGAATGGAATATTTGGTATGGGTGATAATGTAACACGGGAACAAGTGGCTGCATTAATTTACCGTACTTTGCATATAGAAAAACAAGATAAATATGAAAATCCATACGGAGATATCGATAAAAATTCAACAATGTTTTCTGAGGAAATACTAGCTTTAACTAAGCTAGGGATTTTCCAAGGTGATGATCAAGGAAACTTTAGACCGAAAGCTGCATTAACACGTGCAGAAATGGCTCAAGTTATTACGAAAGCTTTTAGACTAGATGTGAAGGCTCCACATAATTTCAACGACGTTCCAGCGAGTTTATGGGCAACAGATGCGATTAGTGCCGTACAATCGAACCATATTGCAGCAGGTATTGGTGAAGGGAAATTTGCTCCGGATATGAAAGTTACACGGGAACAGTATGCACAGTTTTTATATAATGCAATTTTAAATGAGCGATCTCATCAATAATAAGAAAATAAAGTTAAGTGTCATAATATAAGTTTATATTACAGATTTCGCGATACGGGAAAGCCCATATCGGACTTTAGTCCGCCTTTAGGCATGGGATGAAAGGATCGCTTTTTCATAGAAAAACAGTTCTGTTTTGGTTATACTTGAACTATAGACAAGTACAAGTCTTTAAAACGCCAATGTGTTCCTTGAAAACAAGATATCATATGGAGTTCGATAGCCGAATTCACGCTATCGGTAAAATGATATGTGTCGTCAAGAACAAGACGCTAAAACATATGAACACGAATCTGTACGGTATGGTGATAGTACCGTAGCTCACGAACCTATACGGTCTGTCGTGAGAGTGGTGATGGCACACCGCAATCTTGTACGTCAGCGATACCAGAAATGGACTTCGCCTTTGGTAGCAAGAATCCCACTGACGTTAGTCAGCTTGCCCCTTTAGGGGTGGGAGTGTCAATACCTATAAAAATTTATTTGGTGCTACCCTTAGTTGACAAATAGCTCAAAAAAAGAACCCAATTAATAGGTTCTTTTTTTGATGTTGATTATTTTTGTTCTAAAATACGTTCAATCTCATCTATGCCTAATTTACTGGCTTTAGCAATCGTTTCAAGTGGTACACCAAGTTCATGCATACCTTTAATCATCTGTATTTTCCCTTGCTGAACCCCTTCTTGAATTCCTTCTTTTTTCCCCTCATTACGAGCATGAGCAAACTTTGCAGCCTCATCCATTAAGGCCTTTTCTCTTGCTTCATATGCTTGACGGAAAGAAGAATCTTGACTCATACGTTCCCACTTATTCATTGCTTTTTGTAAAATCGGATCTTGGTTCATGGCAATGTCCTCCAATGTTTGTGTGAGATGTTCATCTTCATTCGCTGGTAATAATAATAACCAACGAACAAACGAATCTTCCCACGGATTGACTTTCTCTTCGCGCCATTGCTGTAGTAACTTTGGAATTTCTACAATATGAACTTCTATATCGTCACTTAATAACTTTTGTTGTTGCTGATTCCAAAGGATTCCTGTTGTATGAAACGCTTCATATTCTGGAAACATCACAAAGTTTAACAAGTTAATGGTAATCGTTTTATGAAGTGAACTATAAGGCATTCCTTTTTGCAATTGAGAGGTGTATAACCTTCCCCAATAATACAAGCTTCGTTTGATCATATCATGATTGTTATTCAATTGTATTTCTACATTTACCTTTGTTCCTGTATTTAATGTAGCCGAAATATCTAAAATCGATAATTTATCTTCTTCATATTCTCGATGCAAATGTGGATCTTCTAATTGCAGGGAAACAATAGGTGATTCTAAAGAATCTTTTAATATGGCATTTAAAAAAGCAACTAAAATATCTTCATTCCCATTTGTGCCAAATAACTGCTTAAACGCAAAATCGATACGTAAATTTACTAATGAATTGGACATGGTTTTCCTCTTCCTGTTTCAGACTATATCTTTACCTTTATTGTACATAAAAACAAAGTCAACATGCAAACAATCCCCTAGGATTTATATAGGGGATGCATACAAATATACACAATAGATTATCGAAGATTATTTGGGGTCACCATATCATTTTGAGAAAATTGTACGCTTAGGAATTTATAAACGTAACAAACCTTGATTTCATAGGGGTATAAGTCTTTCCCTTAAATCTTCCGTACTTAAATTATGTTTGATTCTTGGATATATCGTATCTTGAATACTAGGCATAACTAATCCCCTGGAATCTGTATATGTTTCAATATTCAAAAATCTTCATTGTGAAATAAGAACCTATCCGCAGACAGGTTTCTTGTTTATATTTATAGTATCAATTTGAATATTTCCCCAGAGTGCCCCCTCATACCTTGAATCGTTTCCGTACCCCTTTTACAGTGAAAATCTTCATTGCCATATACATTCTCATTTGTTATCTTTTTGTTACCTTCAGATGAGTCATCTATATGTTAAAATATTTATATTCCTCCTAATCAATTTATACGATTAGGCGTGCCCTTAAGAGTCCCTATCTCCTAAGGGCTCTTTTCATTAAACCTATCATTCTATCTCATTTCTTTTCTCTATAAAGCAAATAGAACCCTTATGATAAAACTTCGTACGTTTGCATACCCACGGATCATCGTCATCCTCAACATCATTGGCCAAGAATATTTCCACTTTCGCCTTTTATCCGTTCTCCATAATCACAATACCTTCTTAATAACCCTCTATATATTCTGTTTTCTCTTCTTCTGCATCAACTAATAAGCCCCATTCGTTAGGGAAACTGTCAAAAAATTGTTGCTTTGAAATAGAGTTTGATCAAAACGGATTCCTACACAACACATCTAGAGATATTATTTATAAAAAAGTTTGATTAGAACTCATGACACCATCATATAAAAGCGTTATAAAACTACTTCAATACATCATTGAATAAGCAGGCATTATAATTTAGCTATCTAATATTTCAAGGTGCGCTACAATTAATTATTCGGACGTATTCTGCTGATTACATCGATCACACAAAATCTCTTTCGCACTTTTTACTAATAGGGGTCACCATACATGCCCATCAACTTAAGAATTCAGAATTACCCCAAAACGAAAAAATGAGCTTTTTTGTTACAAGTTAGCACAAAATTTTGTTCTGAGGGTACTATCAAGTTAAGGTTTTAGACTACCCATAAATTCCAAAAGACGTTATCCTTTCTGTAGAATTGTAGCTTTGAAATAAAGTCGTATCGTTTATAAAAAAGATGTACCGTTTTGAAGAAAGATGTACTGTTTATAAAAAAGATGCACCGTTTTATCCCTTTGGATTTACTTATCTATGGGGATATTTTTATTAAGAAGAGAAATAAAATATATGAATTGAATATAAAAACGTTTTGATTCTTTAAAAATATTCCATAATTTAGTATTATTTATATATGGGATATTTTGTTTGTACGAAAGGGGTAACTTGATGTTTTTACAAAAATATAAGGGTTTGATTCTAGGGATAGTCGGTGCTGTTATAGGGATAATATCCTGGGTTTATCTTAAAGATTTAGATTATATATATAGGGCGTGTCTTAAGTTATTTTCTATAACATTAATAATTATAGGATGGGTTATTGCCTGTAATTCGAACCATTTCTATAAAAAAAAGGAGAATAATAACGTATAGGTGTTACTATTCCCAATTTTTTTATGAGTTTTATTAATCAGAGAATCAGGTTCTGGTGCGAAAACTTCAAGATAATTGCAAGTAATCTCCTAAACTTGGACATACTGATAGTATTACTCTAAAAAGGTGGGTGATCGGTATGGAAAGGGAAAGTTTATTCAAATGGAAGCATTATCAGCCTAAACTCATATTATTAACAGTAAGGTGGTACCTACGGTACAATTTGAGCTTTCGTAACCTGGTGGAAATGATGGAAGAAAGAGGATTATCCATTGCTCACACAGCGATTATGCGATGGGTTCATCAATATGGACCTCAATTAGAGGAGAAAGTACGACATCATCTTAAATCAACAAATGATTCATGGAGAGTCGATGAAACCTATATTAAAGTAAAAGGTCAATGGACGTATTTATATCGTGCCGTTGATTCAGAAGGAAATACCATTGATTTTTATCTAAGTAAATCAAGAGATAAACAAGCAGCCAAGCGCTTTTTCAAGAAAGCCTTGGCTTTTTCGTACATTGCTAAACCTCGCGTGATAACAGTAGATAAGAACCCTGCCTATCCTGTAGCAATTCAAGCGTTGAAAAAAGAGAAACATATGCCTGAAGGCATACAGATTAGGCAAGTTAGATATCTCAACAATATAGTGGAACAAGATCATCGTTTTATTAAGAAACGTGTGCGTTCTATGTTGGGGTTCAAGTCATTTAAAACAGCAATCTCTATATTGAGTGGCGTTGAAGCCATGCATATGATAAAAAAAGGACAGCTTGATTTAGAAAATCAGTCTGTCCAAAATCAAAAAGAGTTCATCCACCAACTATTCGGACTTATAGCATAAAATACGATTCCGTTAGGAATTTACTATTCTCCGTGTTATTCTTCAAATATTTGCACCAGAACCATTAAACTTTATTCCAAAGCAACAACCATCCATACCTTTACGGTCAAATTGATTCGTTTTTTTGTAAACGATTAATACCCAAAAACATTCACTTCAGCTGCTGAAGCAAGTCCATTTACTCCATTTAACACCTCTAATTTTACATATTTAGCAGATATGGAATCAAATGTTGTAAGTTTTTGTGTCTTACTATTTTCCCATGTTCCAGAAGTTACTTTTTGATAATTAACCCCATCTGTGCTTGTGTAAATATTGTAGTTTAAAATATGACCTTTTTGCACTTGATCTTGTCTTGGGAGACATGCAACTTGGGTAATTGTTCGCGTATCACCAAGATCTATTGTTAAACTGTATGGGTATTGATTCTTTATGCCCCATTTACTATGCCATATTGTATTTGGATCGCCATCAATTGCATGACTAGCTGGATTATTACGCACTAATTCTTCACTATTGGCAGTTGCTTTCATGATTTTGTTAGATAATAGAGCTAATGGTTTTACAGGTTTAGAATCAGTTGCTTCCCAAATAGGCGCAGTTAAAGTTGGATAATTCAAGGTTTCTACTTTTCCCCTTGTTTCTTCTGATGCTTTCAATCCCCATTGATCAAAAAATGGAAGTAAGTTTTGTTTCGCTACTTTTGATGTATTGTAAATAAATGCTTGTCTTTTCTCTTCATCCGTTTTTGGAAATTGATTTTCTGGTAACTCTCGATATAGTTTGTGAAGATTTGGATAAAAACCTTCCCCATATGCTAGATTAAGTTGCCAAAGCATAACAAGTTTCACAAACAAGTCATCAATATTTTTGTAGTCTTTATCTGTTTGTTTTAAGTACGCAAAAGCTCTATCGTATTTTTTCTCTTTTTCTAAACGCGTTGGTTGATTCGGGAATAATTGCTTTTGTGCAGCTAAAGAATATATATTAGTAGTTACGTCAACCATACCTGCAGTGTCAGTCCACGTCAAAGGGTGTATTTCTCTTGCGTGTCCTGCTTCATGCATTTGTCCCCATCCAAATTTATTTACATTTAAAGCACTTTCGATTGCGTTACCAGCAGTAGTAAATACGGCTCCATCTAAACCTGCATACATACCCCAACCCGATCTGTTAGGATTTTCTACAAAAGCCCATATACGACGAGTCGAACGATGTAAAGGATTTGGGTCTGTTTCAGATAATCCGGATATTTTATCTTGCGTTCGAATCATTTCATCATATTTTTTTAATAGAGGAACAGGATCTTGATCTACAATATATTTTTTGGCACTATCCTGAGTAACAGTAAGTACTGCTTTTTCTGATTTCAATTGTACCGCATGTGCATCTGGATACTTAGCCATCATCGTAATCCAGTCTTCTTTCGTATGCTTTCCTAGTTCAAAGAATGGAACAGGGCTTCCCCCTTGTGTTACTTTCACCTTAACGGTTCCTGTATCTTGAGGGTTATCAAATCCTAATAAACCACCATTTGGAGAGGAAATCATGTTAGAACCAGGAGAAAGAGTAATTTCTTTTCCCCATTCTTTATCATATTGATGTGTCCCGATAATCGCTCTAATCTTTTGTGTTCCCGAGACTTCAATCGTAACTTGTTCGTTCGGTTTCACATAAATACCTGTTGGCATATAAGTTTTTTGCTGTCCTCTTCTTTCTCTTTTCGCTTCATCCCCATAACTCCCTGTAGCTGGAAGATCAAATTCCCTCTGTTCATATTGCGCTTCGGTTTGCGTAGTTTCAGCATGAACGTTCAAATTATTGACAGTCATAGGGGTAAATAATGCCGTTGTCAAAATAGCGGATGTCATAAATACTTTCATTGGTTTTTGTAATCTACGATTCTTTCTTTTGTTCATACAAATCAATCCTTTCATTTAGCTCCAACGTTCACGAAAAACGTCGAATTTTGTCAATATTCATATATATATATTTATTACACGAATATTGGTTTGAATACAATATTTATTTTTCGTTTTGTCATATATATTTTTACTGTAAGCAAACGAACGTTTAAAAAAAGACAGACATTCCAGTAATAGGTGTCTGTCTCCAAAAAATCAATTCTTCGAAATCACTGCATAGTATGAGAGTGCGCTAAGGATCTATCTTTCTACTATAATCGTCGCTTTCGGTTATTTTACTTCTAGGGATAGCGATGGGGTACCGCCACATCGCTATCAAGCTAAGCTCATACAACGTCAATTATAGTAGAGGTTGTTTCTTTTTTCTAAAGACTACGTATAGGGAATTTAAAGATTTGCATACGAAATAAACCCTAACGGGTTTCGCTTTTTTGAATTAAGCGGCTTGATTATCAGACAGGGTACAATTGTAAACGACACCTAATATATCAAAGACCGTTTTTTTCTCATATCGATGAGATTTCCGTCCGTTTTGCTGTAGGAGGCTGAACAGGCGAAGTAAAACCTTTGATAGCTCTTGGGTGTCTTTCTGTATAGCTTGGAAAAGAAGAAGAAAATAATCTTTAATCATATATATGGCCTTATACTCACTCAATTCTCGTTTCTTTTTCATAAGAAGTAATTGCCGCATTTGAAACATGATAGAAGAACAGAGTAGAATGGCAATCAATTGTCCATACAAATGGCACTCCCATCTTTCTCGTTTTATCTTTTTGGGGTAGCACCACATGCCCATCAAGCTAAGGAATCAAAATCCCCCCATAACGAAAATTTTATACATCGTTGACTATTGATAATGATAGGTTATGTTAATAAAAATTGTATGGGTGATATATCATAGGTATTTGTATTTCAAATTATAAATTGTTATGATAACCTGGTTAATTTAGGGAAATGAAGGAGGAGGAACATGGATTTAATCAAAGAAGTCACTTTATTAAGATATCAATTTAGACTTATGCAAAGTATGATTCAGTCAGATGAATTCCCATTTTATAGATTTGTTATAGATTATGAATTTGAAGAAGAACAAGTAAATGCTTTAAGAAAAATTTTAATTGCATTTCATGATCGATTAACTAGAGAAGAAGTTTCGATTTTTGCCCAAAATGATCATTTATTTTCTAAATTTAAACTTCCTTTAGATATGCTATACAGCCCAGAAAAGCCTAATTTAGATGAGTTTAAACTATATATCACTAAGATTTTTTATCAAGAATTTGAATTGAAGTACTTGTTATTAAGTTTAAAAAAACAATGTATTTTTGTGAATGTCTGTGATTATCTTTTAGAGCAATTACAAATTAGTAATAAAGTTTGATTATGTAAATAAAAAGCCCCTTCAGATATTCTAAAGGGATTTTAATAGGATTCTAGATAGATTGACTTCTGATAACATTGATTATGTAAATAAAAATTCCCTTTAAATTTTTTAAAGGGAATTTTTATTCATAAGTACTACGGACCCTATACTTATCGTGAATTGAATAACTAATTATTACTGCTTATCAACAATTACTCCTCTGACCGCTGCCTTTATATAAGGAGCGTCTTGTAACTGTTGCAAAGACTCTGTTGTTCCTGTAATTACTACACCATATATAGGTAAATCTTTTGGATAGATACCTTTAATATTTTTATAATGTTTTTGAACATCATCATTATTAAGTTGATTATTCTCATTTAATTTTTTCATTGCATCCATAAAGTCTTTTGAATTTCTCTTTAAATTTTCTTTTGAATATTCTTCTTTTTTTGTATAGCTTCCTTGAAATCCATATACATGCGTAGACCTTTCAGCATTCAAAACAGCACCAGTTTTAGGCTCTTTTAAACCTACATAAGTATCTGGGCTATTTTCATTGTATGTGTCTACCCAATACCAAACTGGTTGTACATCTTTTGGTAACATTTTTTCAATTTGCTCAACTGTATATGCTTTATCAAAAGATATAGCTATTTCTCCAACTTTATTTTGAAGCTCTCCAATATTTTTAAGGTCATTTACATAATTTCTATATGTAACAAACGGTAAATAAAATCGCATTTCTCTCTGCATCGTTTGACTATTATAATCTGGTAATGTCTCAAATTCATCCTTCTTATTACCAGATTCTTCGTCTAATATTGTATTTCCATTAAAATTCAATTGACTATATCCCCAAATATATGAGTACTCATATATTTCATCAATCCATTTAACTGGTTGTCCAGCAATATTTTTATAAGAACTATATATAATTGTACCGCCAGTTAAACCCATACTTAATTTGGTATGTCCATTAAATAAAATATTAGGGCCTTTTACAGTATGCAATACATTCCTTTGTATTTCCATTTTAATAAAGGTCTTTTGAGAAAAATAAATAGATGAAACATAAGTTCCAATAATTACGACAATCGATGCACATATAGAGATAATCCAATTTCGCAGAAGATGCTTCCTCTTTGCTTTCTTTAGTAACCCCTTCATCTGTTTATCATCCATATCTAGTTCAAAATCTTTCCGACTCATGTTGCTTCCCCCTATACAATGCTTTAAATTGATTACGTGCCCTGTATAAATTTGTTTTAACGGTTTCTTCTTTCATATCTAATAAAGAAGAAATTTCCTTATAAGATAATTCATAATCATATTTCAATAATAAAATATTCTTATAATCTGGATTCATTGTTTCCAGCACTTCTTGTATTTCCACTTGGAATTCTTTCGTTAGAATAATTTCATCTAACGATTTTTGACCAATAAGTATAACTGACTCAATAGGTACCGGATTAAAACGTTTTGATTTTCTATATAAGTCCCGATATTGATTAATTGCTACCCGTAATAACCACGGAGTCAGTTTTTCTAACGAAATATCATCCATTAAAAACATTGCTTTGTATAATGTATCTTGTACAATATCTTCAGCATCTTTTACCTCTACACCAAGCTTTAATAAGTACTTATAAATAACCTGGGATTTTTCTACTAATAATGATTCAAATGTATCATGATTCATCTAACTCTCCCTTCTATATAATTAACGTTTGAAAACGTAAAATGTATACACACTTTGTAAAAAAAATAAAAAAGTACATCAATGTATAATGTACAATACGTATTTTCTATATAATTACATTTAATATAACACCACTTAGTTGAGGTGAAAAAAGTTAGCTCTATGCTAGCTTTTTATCATTATTGATATCAAATAAAGAAAGAGGCGCACTATATAACCATCAAGCTAAAGAAAAATTGTATCCATAAAATGAAAAAAACGTTATTCTTTTTGTAAAACTAGATAGAAAGGATGACGTTTTTGCTATGAACTTATCAATTTCTGATGAACTCGAATTGTTTTCTAAAGAGTTGCAACGATATATGTCACCCCATGCTTTGGAGCAATTAGCAAGAAATGTAGGATTTGTGGCACGAAAAAGTAAATACCGCGCACAAGATTTAGTGGCTCTATGTATTTGGTTAAGTCAAAATATAGCTCATACTTCATTGACACAACTATGTAGTCGATTAGAGGCTAACGCAGGTATTTCTATGAGTCCAGAAGGACTCAATCAGCGTTTTAATTCTCAGGCTGTTCAGTTTTTACAACAACTATTAGCACATTTACTTCACCATCAATTTTGTTCTTCTAGTAAGATTCCAACTTTGTATACAAACTACTTTCGGCGTATCCGTGTATTAGATTCTACACATTTTCAAGTTCCAGATAAATTCGCTTCTAGATATCAAGGCACAGGTGGTAGTGGTCAAAATGCTGGTGTGAAAATTCAACTAGAGTATGATTTACTAAGTGGTCAGTTTATACATGTTCATGTAGGATCAGGAAAGCACAATGATAAAACGTATGGTTCTACTTGTTTAACATCGCTTCAGCCGAACGATGTATGTATACGTGATTTAGGATATTTCGACTTAAAAGACTTACATATTATAGAAGAGTGTAATGCTTATTTTATTTCAAGGTTAAAGCTCAATACACGTATATATCAGAAGAATAAAGAGCCTGAATACTTTCAAAATGGAACATTAAAAAAGAACTCTGAGTACATTCAATTAGATATGGAACAATTCATTGACCAATTACAATCAGGTGAAACATATGAAATTCCTGAAATTTATATTGGAATGTATCAAAAACTCCCTGCAAGACTAATTCTGTATAAATTAACTGAAACGCAAATGGAACGTAGACAAAAGGATTTAGCATCTAAAGAACATAAGAAGCAAATTACCTATAAAGAACGCAGTAAGCGGCTCAGTGCAATTAACTTTTATATTACAAATATTCCTTTGGAATATCTACCAAAGGAACAAGTATACGATTTTTACTCCTTACGATGGCAAATTGAACTTATATTTAAAACATGGAAATCATTTTTTCGTATTCATCAATGTAATTCTGTAAAAATAGAACGACTAGAATGTCATTTATACGGACAATTAATAAGTATCCTTCTTTGCTCCTCCATTATGTTTCAAATGCGTCAATTACTCCTAATCAAGAAGAAACGAGAATTAAGCGAATATAAAGCGATCTATATCATAAAAGATTATTTTCCACTTCTTTATCAAGCTCTACAAAAGGGCATCCAAGATATATCAAAGATACTACTACGTTTGTTCAATCTCTTACAGAAAAACGGACGAAAATCTCATCGATATGAGAAGAAAACCGTCTTTGATATATTAGGTGTCGTTTACAATTGTACCCTGTCTGATAATCAAGTCGCTTAAAGTAAAAAAAATGAAACCCGTTAGGGTTTATTTCGTATGCAAAGCTTTAAATTCCCTATACGTAGTCTTTAGAAAAAAGAAACAACCCCTACTATAATTGACATTGTATAAACTTAGCTTGATAGCGATGGGGTAGCACCAACAAAACGCGAATTTCGTACGCTAAGCAAATTTCCATAGAAAAAAAGCCGTTTTCCTCTACGTTTAGAGATAATCGGCTTTTTCTTTGTAAATCAAAGCAGTAAAATCATATGAAACTTATAATTATATATTATTACTAAAAACATGATTCTTAGTATTCTATAATCAATTAATCCTCATCATACAAATTATCTAAAGATTCTTGTAAAGAATCTAATAGATAGTCGCTGAAGTTTTCATAAGTAATGGCATACAGTTCCTTTGAAAAACGACTCCAAAAGACAACAGGGCACTCACCATCTTTCATTTGATTCGTAGCTAAACATGTCACAGTACCATCGATATCATTTAAAACAATGTATTGTTCAGGTAGGTTATATGTTTCTCTATATAACTTGGTGTGGTAAACAACGGAAGAATCCGCAGCTGTTGTCTCACAACCATGGATATCTATACCATCCAGTCCACCGCTACCATACTGTTTTAAAAACCAAAGATAACTGTTTGGGAATGTAATATTTAGCATTTGCGCTGCTTCTTGGATCGTATCTTCATTTACACCGCCCATAAAATCTCCATCTTTTTCATATGTAGAAATGATTGAAATAATCTTGTCATTCATCTTTTTATTTCCCTTCTAAATGTTCTTTCGCTCTCGTTTTCCAATAGTTGTTTCTAAAATTATTATACTGTTTATATAGCTCTTTGTCGTTTCTAAAACTTTCCCCTGATTCCACTAAACCATGCAGTGCTTTGGTAAATTCATCATGTTTATTAGCTGGTATTTCAACCATTGCTCCAGGTTCTTTTTGCGTTAAATGATGTAACTCTATTTTATGATTATCCTTTGTAAAAGGAACACCACCATCTAAAGCGAGTTGAAGGTTCGACTTTCCGCTTTTATTTACGGATGGAGGAGCAACATAATCCCAGTCAATATTTTTCATGCGGTAAACCCGTCTACTAATATCTTTCGTTTGTCCTGCTACTTTAACAGTTCCTGTTACTTCATGTGCTGCATATTTATCACCAAACTTATCTAGCCAAGATAAATCTATCTTTGTGGTGGTAAATTTTTGTCTCTTCGTAACTTTACTTATCGAGCCTAAGAATGCTGCACCAGCTTTAATTTCTCCACCACCGAGAACAGCTAGCATGTTTAATGCATAATCAGACGCCTGGAAATCAGCATCACTATTCAAATTTTTACCAGAAAGTAATTCAGCAAGGGAGACGAAGTTACCTGTAACTGGCATAAAAGCAAGTATATTATACATTGCTTCATCACGCTGTTGTTGACGTAATTTTTCCTCTGGTGAACTTGTAGGTACAATATTAGAAAAATCAAAATCCAAATGAATTGTTTTTAAATCGGAATTTAGTGCCTTCGTTGGTGCGTCAATTATACTATTAATCTCTTTAACGGATACATCGATACTATTAGTTGCCTTATCTAGTCCTTGTTGCATTTTATTTATGGCATTTAGCATTTGCTGTATCCCAGTGTTCATTTGTTGAATTGCAGCATTGGACTGATCTATTGCACTGTTTGCTTCGTTAATGCCTTGAATCATTTCTTGAATACCTTTGTTTGCTTGGTTAATCCCTTCATTCATGCCTTTCATAGCCACATTCGCTCGGTTAACCCCTTCGTTCATCTCCTTCATGCCTTCGTTCGCTTGGTTAATTCCTTCATTCATGCCTTTAACTGCTTGATTCATTTGCTGCATGCCTTCGTTCGCTTGGTTAATTCCTTCATTCATGCCTTTAACTGCTTGATTCATTTGCTGCATGCCTTCATTTGCAACACGTAATGCGTCATTGATTTCAACAAACACTTTGTCAAATATTGCATTACTAGACTTTAAGTGTTTATTGGCCTGTTCGATTTCTTTTCCAGCTTCTCCCATAATCTTATTGAATTCTACAGAATCAAAACTAATGTTGAAATCAAACTTGTTTTGATTTGGAGGTTCAGATAGCCACTTCTTTATATCATCCCATTCTTGCTTATCAATTGCATCGTCATGCCCATTTGTAACTACATTCTTTATCTGTAATAATGAAGCGTAAACGTTAGGTTGTCTTGTGTATCTTTCCCAATCTGTTCCTTCGACAAGTTCTCTTTTAAAAAATGTTAAAAATCCATACACATATTGACCATTCCATAAAATTTTATCGTCTTCGGCCATGGTAACAATAGTACCTTTTGGAATGGTACCAATACTGGGGCTCATCAAATCATTTACCGCTTTATACTCTAAATCTTCTTTCATTCTATATTTAATACCGTTTGGTGCGATCCAATGTTTACCTTTTGAACTTTTAATTTGATACCAACCGCCTGGTTGTTCACCAATAATTGCGACTTTTTCTGAAGCAATTGTTCCTTCTAGCCCATAAAAGTCGTAGTCCTTATACAATTGTGTGGGTTTCGCAATTTGATAAGGTACGCCATCTGGAACAATCCAGCGATCCCCATATGCTGTTTTGATTCGTTTCCAACCATCAGACCTATCTTCTAGTAGAATTAAGGTTTGTTGCATTAAACCATATAGCTCTTTCTCGGCAAGAAATGATGGCTCTCTATACATCGCTACATTTTGTTTTAGTTCGTATGTAACGCCTTTAGGAGCAATCCATGTGTCACCTATATAGGTTTTGATTTTCAGCCAGCCATTTTCCAAAGCATCAACAACTCTTACTGTTTGCGGAGCAATACTACCTACAGTGTTACTTTTATAATCTGGGGAAGAATACAGGGTTTGTCCGTTTTCCACCTTATAATTTATACCTTCTGGCCCAATCCAGCGCGTACCAGCATCTGTAAGAATCTTTTTCCAACCATCTGGTTGCTCATCCAGTAACGTTACCATTTGCGCACCTAATATACCCATGCTCTTTTCCTCTACTGAAGGCTTGAGATACATTTTTACATTTGCTTGTAAATTATATTTTTGCCCTTCTGGTGCAACCCATTTTTCTCCGTTTTGTGTTTTGATTTTCTTCCATCCATTCCCTTTTTCCTCTGTTACTGTGACAGTACGGGGATAGATATCATCTTGTGTTTGTTTTAAATAAGAGGGCTCGCTATATAATAAAGTCGGCCGTTGTATGACAAATTCTTTATACGTCGCAACCGATTCATTATTTTTCATATCTGTTACTTTCATAATCGTTCTATATAAAAACATAGAAAATTGTTCTCTAGTTACATAGCCATTTGGGTTGAAATTGCCGTCACCAGTACCGCTTGCTATCTGGTTTCCAGCTAGAATTTTCACATATTCATTGGCCCAATGACCTTTCATATCCGTAAATTCAACATTTCCTTGCGGTTTTAAATCAAATGCCTTTACAAGCACGACAGCAAGTTCTGCACGGGTCATGTTATTCTTCGGATTGAATTTTTTCTCTGCATTTACACTGAAAATACCACGTGCTGTTAGTGCCAAAATTTCCTTTTTGAAATTGCTGTCACCAATATCAACAAATGGATTATTGGCATTATCTTGCGGTTTTAAATACCGATACAAGAAAGCAGCGAGATGTTCGCGAGTAATAGGATCCGTAGCACCGAAATACCCATTTCCGTATCCTGTTATAATCTTATTCTCAGCCATATACATCATTTCTTTATACGCCCAGTGGGTTGTAGGAACGTCAATAAAAGATAATGAATTCCCTTGACTATTTTGTTCTGCATAAGCTGTTCCTAATGTACCGAATAATAAAATACATACCATAGAACTTACAAATAATTTCTTAATTTTGTTCACAATAGACCTCCTATTCAATTGTTAAAGATATAATTTCTAAATCAGCACTTATTTTATCATTCATTTGTGATGTTTTATATATAATTATTCACATTTATTAATGCTGATATTTTTCATAGGGACAAACTAAGTAATTCTGTCTAACCTATAATTTATTAATAAGATGTTTCACTTTTTAAATTTAGTAGACAGCAGTTCCGTAAACGACCGTTTATGGCACTTGTTTGTTTTTTTAACAACAGCGTTAAAAACCCATCCATATCGAGTACCAAAACCCATATCCAAAAACAAAGTTTCTTATTTAAATTTAATGAGGTTTTTGGTACTATTTTAATAGATATATTTAGATAGGACGTGAAATAATTTGATTTTTGGTTATGCTCGTGTCAGCACAGAAGAACAAAATCTCGATATGCAAATAGATGCTTTGCAACAATATGATGTAGAAAAGCTATATCAGGAGAAAATGACAGGAATAAAAAAAGATCGTCCGCAACTCGAAGAGTTGCTAAAAGTATTACGTAAAGGCGATAAGATAGTTGTTTACAAACTTGATCGAATTTCTCGCTCTACAAAACACCTAATTGAGTTAAGTGAAAAATTCAAAGAACTAGGTGTAGATTTTATTTCTATTCATGACAACATTGATACCTCTAATGCTATGGGGAAATTCTTCTTTCGAATGATGGCAAGTATTGCAGAATTAGAAAGAGATATTATTAGCGAACGTACCAAAACAGGATTAAATGCAGCTAGAGCTCGTGGAAAAAAAGGCGGAAGACCACAAAAACATACAGATAAGGTAGAAATGGCTCTTAAAATGTATCAAAGTAAAGAATATAGCATTAAACAAATTACAGAGGCTACCGGTCTAAGTAAAACAACATTGTATCGATACATTAACAAATAACCTCATTACTTTTATAAATGGAGGAAATATTATGAGAGGAAAAGAACTTCTCACACCTGTACAAAGGGAAGAACTATTACATATTTCTGTTGAAACAGAACATGAGCTAGCACTGCATTACACATTCTCTGCAGAAGATCTTGAAATTATTAATCAACATCGTAGAGATCACAATCGCTTAGGATTTGCTGTTCAGCTTTGTGTCATAAGATATCCTGGATGTACTGTTACGAATATACCAGTAATTCCTGAAGGACTCTTAAAGTTTGTTGCTAAACAAATTGGTGTAGACCATACGGTCTATGAAGCATATGCAAAACGAGAACCTACTAGGCGAGAACATCTAGAAGAAATACGTAAAGAATATGGATATCGTAACTTTACCACTCGTGATTATCGAAGGATTTCTAAATTTCTACAACCATATGCATTAGAAAATGGAAATACAATGTATCTGATTCAAACTGTATTACAAGAACTACGAAAAGAGAAAATTATTTTACCTGCAATACCAACAATAGAACGAGCTGTATGGGAAGTACGTAAGCGTACAGAAGAAAAAATTTTTAAAGTACTAACATCCTCTTTGACTTCTTCACAACAAGAAAAGTTAGATAGCCTACTTCATCCAATGCCTAATACTT
This sequence comes from Bacillus sp. FSL R9-9410, assembly GCF_038050385.1. Lineage (NCBI taxonomy): Bacteria > Bacillati > Bacillota > Bacilli > Caryophanales > Bacillaceae > Bacillus > Bacillus sp. FSL R9-9410. The sequence continues at coordinate 151,734 of NZ_JBBOTV010000004.1, read as the reverse complement.
CAAAAACTTATTTATCGTGGCTAAGAGAAATACCTGGCCAATTTTCTCCTGAAGCATTTTTAAAAGTAATTGAACGCTTAGATTACATAAGAAAATTAACATTAAAGCTTGATACCAAAGGGTTACATCCAAATCGAATACGGCAATTATCTCGAATAGGAGCAAGATATGAACCTTTCTCTTTCCGACGATTTCACAGCACCAAAAAATATGCAATCATGATTGCATATTTAATAGATTTAACACAGGATTTGGTTGATCAAGCATTTGAAATTCATGATAAACAGATTATGAATCTTCAACTAAAAGGAAGGAAACAGCAAGAAGAAATTCAAAAACAGAATGGAAAATCAGTTAATGAAAAAATCAATCATTACGCGAATCTAGGAACAGCTTTAATTAAAGCTAGACAAGAAAACTTAGATCCATTTTTATTATTAGAAACGGTGATGCCTTGGGATACATTTGTAGCCTCTGTAGAGGAAGCAAAAAAGTTATCTCGTCCTATGAATTATGATTATCTTGATTTATTAGAAAGTCGTTATAATTATTTACGTAAGTATACGCCAACACTACTCAGAATATTAGAATTTCGATCTACCAAGTATGCAAATCCCGTTTTATTAGCTTTAGATACTATCCACGAGTTAAATGAAGCTGGAAAACGAAAAGTTCCAGAAGGTGCTCCATTAAGCTTTGTTTCCAAGCGTTGGGAAAGATATGTATATGATGAAGACGGAAGTGTTAATCGACATTTTTACGAATTGGCCGCATTTACTGAACTTCGAAATTATGTACGCTCAGGGGATATTTCTATTGTAGGTAGTAGACAACATAAAGATTTTGATGAATATCTTATTCCACAACAAGAATGGACAAAAAGTAAAAATATCGGTACCAGGTTAGCGGTTCCGATTCAAGTAGAAGAATATATAAAAGAGCGCACTGAAACCCTTTTGCATCGAATTGAATCCTTTTCTAAAAATATAAATTCTCTAGAAGGCGTAGATTTAGAAAAAGGAAGTTTGCGTATTCATCGTTTAGAACGAGATGTCCCAGAAGACGCCAAGAAACTAAGCGCTAAGCTATACAATATGTTACCACGTATAAAACTAACGGATTTATTACTAGAAGTGTCGAATTGGACAAATTTTGAACAGCAACTGATTCACGCATCAACAAATAAACCGCCTAAAGGCGATGAAATTATTATATCTCTTGCTGCAATGATGGCGATGGGAACTAACATTGGTCTAACTAAAATGGCTGATGCTACTCCAGGCATCTCCTATCATCAGTTGGCTCACGCTAGCCAGTGGCGAATGTATGATGATGCTTTTCAACGTGCTCAATCCATACTCGTAAACTTTCAGCATAAAATTCCTTTATCCTCTTATTGGGGAGATGGAACTACTTCATCATCGGATGGAATGAGAGTTCAAATTGGGGTATCTTCTCTCAGTGCTAGTTTTAATCCACACTATGGGACAGGAAAAGGAGCAACCATTTATCGATTCGTAAGTGACCAATTTTCTTCTTTTTATACAAAAGTGATTAACACAAATGCTAGGGATGCTGTACATGTTATCGATGGATTATTACATCATGAATCTGATTTGGTTATTGAAGAGCATTACACAGATACAGCGGGCTATACAGATCAAGTCTTTGGATTGGCTCATTTATTAGGTTTTCGCTTTGCGCCTAGGTTACGTGATTTAGCCACTTCTAAATTATATACGATTGGATCACCTAAAGAATTCTCAAATATAGAATCCTTAATACGGGGACAAATTAATATGAAGTTAATTTGCGATAATTATGATGATGTTTTACGGCTAGCTCATTCTATCCGAGAAGGTAAAGTATCGGGTGCATTGATTATGGGGAAATTAGGGTCTTATACCCGTCAAAATAAAGTGGCGAAGGCACTAAGAGAAATAGGAAGAATTGAGAAAACAATTTTCATCTTAGATTATCTTTCAGATAAAACAATGCGTAGACGTATTCAACGAGGATTGAATAAAGGAGAAGCTATGAATGCACTTGCTCGAGCTATTTTCTTTGGAAAACATGGTGAATTACGAGAAAGAGCGCTACAAGATCAACTTCAAAGAAGTAGTGCACTAAACCTCTTAATTAATGCAATTAGTGTGTGGAATACTGTTTATTTAAGTGAAGCAATAAACGTTTTGAAGAAAAAAGAAAAATTTGATGAAGAACTATTAAAACACATTTCTCCATTAGGATGGGAACACATTAACTTCCTAGGAGAATACCGATTTAGTAAAAAAGAAATTGCACCATTAGACTCTCTACGACCATTACAGATAACTTAGTAGTAAGAAGCCGATTATCTTCTTAGCGTACAGGAAATCGGCTTTTTCTTTATAAAATTTTGCTTAGCGTACGAAATTCGCGTTTTGTTGGTGCTACCCCTTTTTACACTGATGAATTTGAAAGAATGACTTCCACGTTTTAAATAAAATTTCGATTTGCCAACGTAAAGAATACCAATCATGTACTTGTCCCATCGGGACAGTATCTGTGGGGGTGTTTGTCATATATACATTGATACCACTGAGTCGTTTACTACGAGGAGAATACTTCATTCCTTTCTTTTTTTCTCTTACAATTTGATCTTGTAATCGTTTTTGTTGTTGTTCTTTTGTTAGCCGATGAATAATCACACGAGTTGGTACTTTATCAGTCATTCCTACATAAGCATCGGATACTTCACATATTTGTCCTGGTTGAAGAGAGTTCATTAAGACCTCCATATCTATCTGGATATACTCTGTACTCTTCTTGATTCTTCCATCTTGAAAATAATCAGGGGTGGGATTTTTTTGATAAATACGTGTATTGGATTTAATACGAGAGATATAGTAAGCCTTTTTATCTTGTATATGTTGAAGATCTTTCAAGTGAAAATAACCTAAATCTCGGATACATAAATCATTCGCTTTCAAAGTTGGGACACACAGAGAACCATAGGTTCGATCATGTTGTTTACCTGGACCTGTATGAATATGTAGGAACTGTCCACTTAATAGATCATACTCAAGCTGAATCTTCACCCCCGCTGTATGGCTGCATCCTCCTGCGCCTGGATAAACAGATGAAAATACATCGGGAAGTTGAAATGCAGTTGAATCTAAAATACGAATACGCTTGAAAACAGAAGTATAGGGAGAAGAAATCGGCATAGATGAGGTCAATTTTTGGTTTAGTCGTTCAGCTAATAGGTGTTGTAAAAATTGGACAGCCGCTTGATTAAATCGTTGATTCAATCCCTCAGGGCTGATGAGCACTTTTGTTGATGCTTCCAAACAGCTAGATAATTGAGTTAAAGAGGTCGTAGCGATATTTTGACTCATCCATACACATAAAGCGACTAAATCTTTTGCTTGGTATTTACTGGTTCGTTGCACGAAACCAACATCTCTAGCAAGATCTCGTAAGGTATTTGGAGATAAAAAGCTTTGAATCTCTTGAGCAAATAGTTGTAATTCATCAGATACAGAAATAGACATATAAAAAAGCCATCCTTTCCTATGATTCTACAGAAAGAATAGCGCTTTTTTCGTAAACTAAAAAGTTATTTTAATGTCTTTTTCACAAACAAAATAAAAATTAACAGACTAATAAACCCAGATACAGCACAAACAAAAAATAACATTTGATATCCCATGAGTTGTGAAACAAACCCTAGAATAATAGAACCTAAACCAATCCCTAAATCAAAAGCAGTAAAAAATGTAGCGTTCGCTACTCCCCTTTTCTCAGGTGGAGCTAATCGTATCATTGCTACTTGAAGAGCAGGTTGTGCTGATCCGAATCCAACTCCGTACAAAATAGCTGTAATAACTAGTCCAACAAGCCCTTTGGTCATTGTTAGGACGAATAGTGCGACTATCAGTGTAAAAAGCGCAGGAACAATAATGACTCCTTCTCCATGTTTATCAGATATCTTCCCTGCAAGTGGTCTAATTACTGTGAGCGTGACAGCATAAACTAAGAAAAAAGTACCAGCATTAACTTGAATATTTGACGCAAACAGTGGTAAAAATGTTGTAATGCCACCAAAAGTAAGGGATAGGAAAAATGTAACAATAGCGATTGGTACAACAGTTTTTTCAAAAAATGATATTGGTTTTTTTGATGTATGTTGAACTGCTGGAATTTTTGTACCCAGCGAAAGTATGAATGCAATAAGTGCTAATGCTGTGCATAGAAGAAATAGATAATGAAATGAAAATGATTTTGCTACCCAAAGACCTAATATTGGTCCTATAGCCATACCTAATGTCATTGCAAGTCCATACCATCCCATTCCTTCTCCGCGACGAGATTGTGGAATCACATCAGTCACAGCTGTTCCGATCGAAGTTGTAGCAATTGCCCAGCTGATTCCATGAAGGATACGTACTACCACTAAAAATATAACTCCTGTTACCCAACCATAAAAATACATTGTAATTGCAAAAAATAGTAGTCCGCTTATTATAAATACTCGTCGACCATATCGATCCATTAATCCTCCAACAATAGGACGTAAAATGACTGCCGATATTGTAAACACTCCTATAATAAATCCAACTTGAGATTCACTTCCACCTAATTGTTTAATAAAAATAGGTAGTGTTGGCATGAGTAAATAAAAACCACTAAATAGTAATAATGCTGTAATGGTCAGCATTATATAGTTTTTTGTCCATAAACGTTCCATTGTAATGTAATCCTGCTTTCTATCGTTTAATAAGTTGAGAATGGAAAGCTCGAATCAATTGGGTCCTTACTGCCCAATTGATTCGAGCTAAGCGAATAAAAAAGCAGTACCACCCGCTATAAAAGTGTTGGTACTGCTATATAGAGTGACAAATGTTTTGTTAATTAGAACGTACTTGCTACTTTAACAGCCTTTTCAAGCCCTGCAGCAATAATTTCTTCTGCTTTATCAGGGAATTGATTGTGTCCTTCAATCACTACTTTCTCTATATCTTTTGCACCGAAGAAGCCCATCATACTTGCTACATATTTAACAGCCATTTCCATTTCAGCTTTTGGTCCTTCAGAATATACACCGCCACTTGCATTTAATAATACAATTTTCTTATTTCCAATAAGACCTACTGGACCTTCTGGCGTATATTTAAATGTTTTGCCCGCGCGGTTTAGGTAATCAATATATGTGTGTAGTACAGCTGGGATTGTTAAATTCCATAACGGGAAACCAAATACAACTTTATCAGCTGCAAGGAATTGATCTAAATATTTATCAGCAACAGCTACTGCTTTTGCTTCTTCTGCTGTTAAATCAAATCCTCTACTTGCTTTAAATGTGCCGTTAATCATATCTACACCTACATATGGTAATTCCTCATTGTATAAATCAAGCTCTACCACTGTATCATTTGGATGTGATTCTTTATAACTTGCTAAAAAAGCCTCATATAATTTCACACTAACTGCTTGTTCTGCTGGACGATTGTTTGCTTTTACAAATAAAACTGTTGTCATGCTTTTTTCCTCCTATTACTCACTCTTACGTTTTTCTATATTTACTCATTGAAAATGGGTAGCCTATTACTTTTATAACAAAAATAATAAAGTCAACTTAATTGACTTTATTATGCATTTTACAATAGAATCCCAATACAGTCAATCTGGTTGACTTCATTTTTTGAAATTTATATTTCACCACTAATTTAATCTAGCATTAACAATCCCCATCTATACTACATTGCAGTCCATCCAACTCATTCTCTTTATTTTTTTCTATTTCTTGATCAATTGCCTTTGCTAATTTTTCTTTGCTAGTAAAACCTTGAATAACTTCGTCACCAATAATGAACGTTGGAACAGCCATAATTTGTGCTTCTACAAGGGCATGCTTTATAGCTTCTCGATGCATTTTTTGGTACTTTCGTGATACTAATGCTTCTTTAAATGCTTCCTGAGAAAGTCCCACTTCGTCCGCTAATTTTGTTAACACTTCAATGTTTTCAATACTTTGTTGCTCTTGAAAATGTGCAATAAACACTCTATGGTGAAACTCATTTCCTTTTCCATGTTCCTTTGCAAATTGGTAACCTTCAAACGCAAGGTGCGTATACGAACGCAAATGTGGTAACTTTATTTCTAATCCTAATTTTTTAGCAGTAGGATAAATAAATGAATTCCAAGCTTCCATTACACGAGGTTGAGTCCGTGGATCAATTTTCGGAGATGGACTAGGACGCAATTCAAATGGCATCCATTCTACTTCTACATCTTTTTCCTTTACAACCTCATCTAAAGGACCTGTTCCTAAAAAACAAAATGGACATATAAAATCAGAATAAACTTTAATTTTCACAGTCATATATACGTTCCCTCACTTTTCTTTTTATCGCTTCTTGTGTGTGGGCTAAAATAACCTTAAAATAATTTGTATATTAGCTCCCATAGGACAAGTGAAATTCGGTTTTTTATGGAAATGAATCAACTTTTCCTCTTCTACATCATCCTCCACTCGATACATGTCTAATAAGGTATCTACACTGGTTTTTTAGAAAAAGAAAATCGTTTCTTTTGAAACTGATATTTTTTAATCCTATCTTGATAACGATGGTATACCGCCAGGGAAATGAGACAACTCTAATTTTTCTTAATGTGAGGTCTTCCCAGTTTGCGTACAATATACCGATTATGAATACAAATTTATCTTAGTTCGATGACAATGTAGCAATACATTGACTTTACAATATTTTTTTAAAACTATAATCCATTTCTCCAGCTAGCGCTTCAGGTGTATCACCTGTTTCTCTGAAATCATGTGTATAAATTTCTTCAAATGGTCCAAAATCTATTTGCTTATAAAACTCAAAACAAGGGAATCCATCATGTGTACCTTGAATATCGACAGTACCATCTTTTTGGACACGTACAGTTAATAGATAGTCAACAGGAGGTGCATATACATTTAATGGTTGGCTAGCACTTGCACTCATTTGAAACTTGACGTCATCAGAACTCCATACAATATCAGTGCACAAAATACCTTCCGTACTAGCTTTTCCTGTTCTTTTATTAACAGAACCATCTAATGTTGTGACTTTTTCTGTTGTTATACCAGTATTTGCATATGAAAAAATTTCTTTTTTATAAAAATCTACAACTACTTCCTGTTCAACTCTTGAACGCATAGTGTTTACAGTATAAGGGATAAATTCACGTGAATCACCTTCGAATTGAATTATATTACCCGTTTGAGTATCCTTCATAGGTTCAGTCCAAGACATTGGAATAAATACACTTGCTCTAATTTTAACAATGTGAGTCATATAGAACCTCCATAGTATATTGATTTTTTATTAAATCATATTTCTTTCATAACAAAAGCAATATAGTCAATTTGATTGACTATATTACTTATAGTACAATGAGTTTTGAATAAAGTCAACTCAATTGACTTTATTCAAGGAGGTTTTATACATGAATCAACGAGTATTTAGTGAATTAGATCTTACATCACTTTTGTCATTATCCTTTAGTACGGTGATTAATGAACTACATGACAGATTGAATGAATTGGGGTTTGGAGATATAAGACCTGCACATGGTTTTATGTTTAAATGTATTACCCCTGATGGAGCAACAGGTATAGAACTAGCCGAATACTTAGGAATTACAAAACAAGCTGTAAGTAAAATGGTGGATTATCTTGAGAAAAGTGGTTATGTAATGCGCCAAACTCATCCCACTGATAAAAGAGGGAAGATTATCGTTTTGACCGAACGAGGTTGGTTAGTATTGAAAGCAAAAGAAGAAATACTAACTGATATTGAGAGACGCTGGATTGAAAACATAGGCGCTGAGCGCATGCAAATGCTCAAAGAAGATTTAACAAAATTAGTTTGTGAAACAAATGAAGGTAAATTGTCATTGGGGTTTAGACCTGTTTGGTAAATATAGAGTGTCTCAAAATATTAGATTGATGGGTATACGTGGAGGAAACTACTATTGAAGAGATATATCAACCAATATTGAATAACAAAATAGCTTCTGACTCATATATGGAATGATAACAAAGGCGAGGAATTAGCAAGACTTGTAAGTAAATATCTACTTGAAAAAAGTATTGAACTGGATATGGGTGCTATTAAGACGCATAGATATAACATCTAACATATAGTGATTATATTGAATTTGTAAATATACGCAATAAGAATAAACCACATAGACAGAAAATAAATACTAAATAAAATAAAAGGAGCGACAAATAGATGAATGGAAAAGTAGCAATCATAACAGGAGCAAGTCGAGGAATTGGTGCGGCTACAGCAAAAATATTGGCACAACGTGGAGCAAAAGTAGTCGTGAATTATGCAAGGAATGCGACTGCAGCAAAAGAGGTGGTGACATCAATTCGAGAAAAGGGTGGAGAAGCTATTGCTATACAAGCAGATGCTAGAAATATGGAGCAAATGAGTAATCTTGCAGAAGAAACTATAAAAACATATGGAACTGTAGATATCCTCGTACATAATGCAGGCGTGAGCTTTGTGCAGAAATCATTTGAAGATATAACGTGGAATGAATTTATTCAAAAAACGAATGATGAACTTCAAGCGGCTTTTGTGTCTACAAAGAGTGTAATACCTTATATGAAGAAACAGAATTATGGGAAACTTATCTATGTATCTAGTATTTTAGGTAACCAACCAGGACCTAATTTTATCTCACACGGCACTTCAAAAGGAGCTCTAAATAGTTTTGTAAGATTTATTTCTCAAGAACTGGGGAGTTGCGGTATTACAGCAAATGTCGTCTCTCCAGGATTAGTGGAAACAGATGCGACAAGCTTTATACCAGAAGAATTTAAACAACAAAAAGCGGCTTTTCTCCCACTTGGTCGAATTGGACAGCCTGCTGATATTGCAAAAGCTATTGCTTTTTATGCCAGTGATGATAGTGCCTACATCACAGGAAGTTACCTTCCTGTGAGTGGTGGAAGCGAAATGAAATAATTTGTTGATTAAGAGGTTAATCAAGTTGATAGGTTCAGGTGCAAAAGTCTCTTAAACTTGAATATACTGATATTACTACTCTAGAAAAGGTGTGTGATCAGTATGGAAAAGGAAAATTTGTTCAAATGGAAGCATTATCAACCTGAACTAATCTTATTAACAGTAAGGTGGTACCTACGGTACAATTTGAGCTTTCGTAACCTGGTGGAAATTATGGAGGAAAGAGGCTTATCAATTGCTCACACAACGATTATGCGCTGGGTTCATCAATATGGGCCTCAATTAGAAGAGAAAGTACGATATCACCTTAACTCAACAAATGACTCATGAAGAGTCGATGAAACCTATATTAAAGTAAAAGGGCAATGGATGTATTTATATCGTGCCGTTGATTCAGAAGGAAATACCATTGATTTTTATCTAAGTAAATCAAGAGATAAACAAGCAGCCAAGCGCTTTTTGAAGAAAGCCTTGGCTTTTTCGTACATTTCTAAACCTCGTATGATAACAGTAGATAAGAACCCTGCCTATCCTGTAGCGATTCAAATGTTGAAAGAAGAGAAGCATATGCCTGACGGCATAAAGCTAAGGCAAGTTAGATATCTCAATAATATAGTAGAACAAGATCATCGTTTTATTAAAAGACGTATACGCTCTATGTTGGGATTTAAATCATACAAAACATCAACCTCTATATTGAGTGGTGTAGAAGCGATGCATATGGTCAAAAAAGAACAAATTGATTTACGGGATCAGTCTGTCCAAAATCAGAATATTTTCATCAACCAGCTGTTTGGATTAACTGCTTAACAGGTGATTCCGTTAGGAATCCTTGATTCTTTTTTATTTATCATCTTTTTGCACCAGAACCATTATTTTTTCGTTATGGGGAGAAAAGAATTTCTTAGCTTGATGGCGATGTGGCGGCACCCCTAATAAGAGTTCCTGTAGCTGCATGCAGTTGACTACACAGTCTAACTAAAGAATCACTCGCTATCCGTTGACTCACCCAAACACAGATAGTGGCTAAGTAATGTCCTGAAAACTTACGCTTTCGTTGAACAAAATTTAATTCTCTAGCAAGCTCTTCTAAAAATGAAGGAGTAAAATATTGATATAATTCCTCAGTAAATAATTGGAGTTCATCTTGAATCGAAAGACTCATAAAAAATGCCATCCTTTCTGCATATTTATACAAAAAGAATAGCGGTTTTTTCGCTATATGGATACAAATTTAATCTTAACTTGATGGTGATGTGGCGAGACATGTTTTTTGCAGCGAAAAAAATGCAGAGTTGCGCAGTATATTAAATTCGAATTTTCGATTAAATATTCATTGGTGTTTAATCAGGGATGGCTTGACTTGGAGGCTCTACAGGCATGGTTTTCCTGCCAAGAACCCAGCTATCAAAAAGATTGGCAGAATTCGAACAAGTCTATCACGCCTACCTCTCCAAATAAAGCCGCGTTGTATATCGATGAATAGAAATTCTGCAACATTCTGTATTTTTATTTTGCAATAAACAGAGACCCCACCTTATACTTTTTCCTTTATATACATTTTTCTAATCGTTTTGGGTTAAGTTATTTCTAGAGGGGACATAGCAATTTCAATGAGTATATTTATATGTTACTGTTCCTAAAGTTTAAAATATAAATTTTTGAATGTATTATATAGTTTATTTCTGAAGGGAAGGGTATTGTAAATTGAAACAGCATGAAAAAATCCCTTGTTATCCTATAAAATCTTTGCATGACCTTATTCAATTGCTCAAGAAATCTGGAGATTTCACTGAATTAAAAATCCATTCAGATAATTCTCCTGTAGTGGTCTCATATTTTCGGACATTGATTGATGTAAATATGTTACAAGAAGATGTTTTACCGTACATAAAAGAAAAACCTTTCGATTCACTACAAGATATTCAAGCTGCTTTACCAATTGGAGTTTCAAAAGTAACAAAACAAATAGAAGACATTCAGAATGATATTTTAGACGGGTATATACTAATTCAAATAGATAAAGATGTATCAAGTGGTTTGTTAATAAATATATCAAAAAAAGAAGGCAGGGATATTTCAAAAGCTGAAATTGAATATAATATTGTAGGCCCACAAATCGCATTTGTTGAAGATCTGGATACAAATTTGAATTTGCTGCGCAGAAGGCTTCCAACGCCATTTCTCCAAGTAGAAGCATTGAGAGTAGGAGATCTTTCTAATACCTCTGTGGCGGTAGTATTTATTGAAGGAATCGCAAACAATCAAAATGTAGAGGAAATCATAAAACGGGTAAGTAAAGTTAAAATAGACCACATTCTTGATAGTACTTACTTAGCCCGACTACTTGTAGATAATCCAAATTCTATTTTCCCACACTTTCTTAATACAGAGCGTCCAGATCGTGTAGCTGCTGTTTTGGCAGAAGGAAAGGTTGCACTATTTGTAGATGGCTCACCGTTTGCAATCACACTCCCTACGACATTGATTGAATTTTTTTCTACAACAGAAGACTATACCATGCCTTGGGTTATAGCTTCTTTCTTTCGGCTGTTAAGAATTTTTGCTTTTATATTCTCTGTTCTAACTACTCCCTTATATGTTGCGATATTAACATATCATTACGAGCTTATTCCGAAAGAACTTCTTGAAACATTGGTGATTTCTAGAAGTAAGATACCTTTCCCTCCGGTAATCGAAGCATTTTTTTTAGAAATAACTATTGAATTACTGAGAGAAGCAGGGGCGCGCTTACCAACTAAAGTGGGATTAACCGTAGGTATAGTAGGTGGTATTGTAATTGGACAAGCATCAGTAGAAGCCAGTCTTACAAGTAACGTGCTTATCATTATTGTTGCTCTTTCAGCACTAACATCATTTACAACTCCAATTTATAGAATTGGTATTACAATTCGAGTAATCCGCTTTCCCTTTATAGTAGCAGCACAACTACTAGGGTTACTAGGGATTGTTATAGCAAGTTCTTTTCTTCTAACACATTTATTACGTACAAAATCGTTAAAACGTCCTTATTTATTCCCTTTTTATCCTACAAGACTGGCAGATTGGAAAGACAGCATTATTCGTATGCCAATCTCATCAATGTTTGAGCGACCTTTATTTTCAAGAACCAAACAGCGCATTCGTTTTAATCCCGAAGACGCAAAGAAAAATGAAATTTTATCACGAAATGATTTTGATGATTGAATCTAACATGGAGGAACGTTATGAAGAACATTCCAACTGAGTATCAAGTCTCCCCATTTGTTGTATTTTTTTTAATTTGTACTATGCAAATGGGAGTCGGTATGCTTGGTTTTGAAAGAGTTAGTGCAAAGTTAGTAGGAAACGATGCATGGATTAGTACCCTATTTTTTGGATTGTCTGTTAACCTCATGATTTGGATTATATATCAAATTTTGAATCAAGGTAATGGGGACATCATCATAATCCATCAGAATGTCTTTGGAAAATGGATTGGCGGAGTATTCAACCTCATTTTTCTAGCATATGTGTTAATGCTGGGTGCAACAACATTACACAGCTATATTGAGGTAGTGCATGTTTGGATGTTTCCTTCTATGCCTACGTGGATTCTTTCAGGGGTTTTTTTGATTTTATGTTACTACATTGTAACAGGAGGATTTCGTGTAGTTGCAGGCATTGGTTTCTTTGGAATTGTCATTCCAAGCATACTGTTCTTTACATTTTTCTATCCTTTGCAATACGCAGATTTTCGAAACCTATTTCCAATATGGCAGCATTCATTTCAAGAAATTATTAAGGGAATGAAAGGAACTATGTTCAGCTATCTAGGATTTGAAATGTTATTGATTTATTATCCCTTTATTAAAAATGCGCGAACCTCTCAGAGATATGCGCACTACGGGAATTTAGTAACGACGGTCATATACACATACCTTATGATTTTATCACTTGCATTTTTTAGTGAAAAACAACTTTCTAGTGCTATATGGGCATATTTGAGTATGACCAAAATCATCCAGCTTCCCTTTATAGAGCGATTTGAGTACATAATAATCTCTGTCTGGGCGTTTTTTATATTACCGAATATAGCCATAACATTATGGGGAGTAAGTCGTGGCATAAAAGAGACATTGAGGATAAAACAAAAATATGTATTGCCGTTTCTTATTCTATTTATCTTCATTTTAACATTTTTCTTGAATAATCGTAATAAACTGAATTTGTTGAACGGTTGGATAGGCCAAGCTGGCTTTATTTACATATATATGTACCTTCCTATATTTTGGATTATCCAAACCATTCGAATAAAACTAAGGAGATAAAGATGAAACAGTGGGTATTTTTTCTCATATTAAGTGTCCTCTTAACAGGGTGTGCTAAAACTAAAATTGTTGATGACATCGATTTAATTCAAGTTGCTTCATATGATTTAGAGGCTGAAGATAAAATAAGAGGAACGTTTGCGATTTCGGCATATACAAGTAGTGGCGGTGGACAAACAAAAATTTATTCAGCATCGGGGAAGAGTAGTAAAGAAATTCTGGCAAGAGCATCTGAAAAATCTTCTGGACCTCTAGAGTTAGGTCAATTACGCATGATTATATTTGATAAAAAATTAGCTAAAAAGGGAATGCAAGAAATTTTAGAAACTATGAACCGAATCCCAAGTATCGGAAATGCAATCTATTTAGCGATTGCAAATGAAAGTGGAGAGGCACTTTTAAGAGGGACTTACTCTAAAGAAAAAGGAGTTTCCACCTATTTATCTTCCTTAATTGAGCAAAATATTAAGAATGGGGTACAACCAAGAACAAATTTTTATTTATTTTTAAATCAACTTTATGATGATGCGAGAGATTCATATTTGCCCCTAATTTCAAAAAAAGGAAATTTATTAGAGTTAACTGGCGTGGTTTTATTTAAAAGGTATAGGATGGTTGATACGCTCTCATCTAAAGATTTGTTTATATTCAAAGTGTTGACCGATAAATTTAAAAGTGGAACGTACCAATCCCACCTTCCTGGTTTTTCTGATAATTATGCCACGATAGAAAATATTAAATCTGGAACAAAATACAAAATGAAGGGGAATAGCCGGAATCCATTCATAGATGCTCATATTCAAGTGACGGGTGAAATTCAAGAATTGACAAAAACAAAAAACTTGGATAATGCCAAAGAAATACGAAAGTTAGAAAAGATAATGGAAAAAGAAATAGAGAAAAAGGCAACTAAATTAATAAAAAGATTTATCAATAAAGGGACAGATCCTATAGGTCTTAGAAAATTTGGTAGGACTCAAACAAAAAAGTGGAACGATAAAGAATGGGAAAACTCCTATAAGCATTTACGTTTTCATGTAACCGCGGATGTGAAAATTATCCAATCTGGTGTGGCGGAATAAAAAGTCACATAAAGTATGAAGGTTTTTAATAAATGAAACAAGGTATCATATGAGTTTTCAGTAAAAAAGCCATGATAAAATAATTGTTTGTATAAGAGATTTGTGAAAGGAATTTTTTAATTCCGTAAAAGTCGGATTGGTGAGGGCTAATAATCAGTGAAGCCCCTTCACTGATTAAAGTTTCACTTTATAAATGAATAAATACTGTGTTTTATGAGGGAGCTGTTAATAGGGTATCCCCTTTTTTGTGTCAATTTTAAAAACTTATTTCACTATCCCAAAAAAGATTGAACAAAATTTCACAAGCATGTTTACACTTGTTCAAATTAAAGTTAGAATGAAGTTGTTAAAAGATATGAGGAGTGAAGAAAACGAACATTGCAAAGTTAATTGATCATACAGTTTTGAAACCAGATACTAAGAAAAAAGATGTTATGAAAGTTTTAGAAGAAGCAAAGAAATATAATTTCGCTTCTGTTTGTATTAATCCTACATGGGTAAAATTAGCTGCTGAAGAATTAGCAGGCCATGATGTGGATGTTTGTACAGTTATTTGATTCCCTTTAGGTGCAAATACAACTGAGACAAAAGTATTTGAAACGAAAGATGTATTTGCAAAAGGTGCAACTGAAGTAGACATGGTAATCAATGTTGGTGCTTTAAAAGATGGTGATAATGAATTTGTTGAAAACGATATTCGTGAAGTTGTAGAAGCTGCAAAAGGAAAAGCACTTGTAAAAATTATTATTGAAACTTGCTTATTAACAGGTGAAGAAAAAGTTCGTGCTTGTGAATTATCTGTAAAAGCTGGTGCTGATTTTGTAAAAACTTCAACTGATGGAGCAACTGCTGAAGATATCGCATTAATGCGTAAAACAGTTGGAGAAAACGTTGGTGTGAAAGCATCCGGTGGTGTTCGTACACGTGAAGATGCAGAAAAAATGATTGAAGCTGGAGCTTCTAGAATTGGCGCAAGTGCAAGTGTTGCAATCGTATTAGATGACAAAAATGGCGTTTCAGATAATTACTAATCAATAAAAGCTAGAAAGAAATTGGGAAAAACAGTTTTTTTTCCTAATTGTGAAAACGAATAGATTTTAATAAAGAAATAAATTGTACAGATTACTCGATATGTGAAACGAGTAAGAATTTTAGTTGGATTATAGTTCTTGATGGTTAAGTAAATTAAAAAATAGAAATGGAGAGATTATAATATGACAACAGCTCATAATACCGCGAAAGTTGGAGAAATTGCAAAAACAGTTTTAATGCCAGGGGATCCGCTACGTGCGAAATATATTGCGGAAACATATCTAGAAAATACAGTGCAGTTTAATAGTGTACGTAATATGTATGGCTTTACAGGAAGTTATAAAGGAAAACAAATATCTGTAATGGGATCTGGTATGGGAATGGCAAGTATAGGGATTTATTCATACGAGTTATTTAAGTTCTACGATGTAGAAAATATTATTCGTATTGGTAGTGCAGGTGCTTATACAGATGAACTTAACATTCATGATATTGTTCTTGTAGATAGTGCATGGAGTGAATCAACATTTGCAAAGGCTCAAGCAGGAGTTCAAGATGATATTCAACTTCCTAGCGAGTTATTAACGAAGAAAATTGAAGATGCTGCAAATCGCATTCATTCTCCTATTGTTAGAGGTAGAATACATTCAAGTGATGTATTTTATCATGAAACTAATGTTCCAAATCATGTTGATTTTTATAATGAACATAATTGTATTTGTACAGAAATGGAAAGCTATGCATTATTCCATACTGCAAGAATTTTAGGGAAACAGGCAGCGTGTCTTCTAACTATCTCAGATTCTTTAGTAACCCATGAGAATATTAGTGCTGAGGCAAGGCAAACATCATTCAATAAAATGATGGAAGTTGCATTAGAGGCTTGTTTGTAAAGTGTAGGAATATGAAATGTCAATAGATCCAAGAGCATGTATTGGCATTTCTATTTTCGAAAACAGGAGCTTTTTTGAGTACCGCCACATGCCCATCAAGCTAATATTTTGAGGTAGCCCCATATCCATCAACTCTATAATGGGTGGGCGATTTTTTGTAACAAAAAAGACAAATTCCAAAAGAAAGGTATGATATCCTTTTCATTGTTCAGATGCATACAATTTTTTAGACAACTATACAATATTGTATATCCCAAAGAATTATCATGCATCGTCATGAAAGCGCAATCAAAAGGTGAGATGTTTTTGGTTCTTTATGAAAACGTTTCCTTTTCAAACACCAGAACGAACAAAAATCGGTACAACTGTGCACAAGGAAGCCTCGCATATGAAACAAAAGGTGTAGAAATTACTGAAACTATCCTTTTACAAAAGGAGCAATTGGTAGTTAAAGGCCAGACAATCATGACTCAGGGAGACAATTTCCTGAATAACAAGAAAAGAGGAATATAGCTATGTCTACCATTAATGAAGATGTGAGCATGAAGAAAACTCAGGAATATAGTGCTAAGAAAGCAGTACCTATTACCTTACTGTTATTTCTATTATGTTTGATAATTGACAATTCGTTTAAGATTATTTCTGTTGATATGGCAAAGGATTTTCACATTTCAGTGACAACAGTTAGCTGGCAAGCAACCCTAGCTGGCCTTGTAATTGGAATTGGGGCAGTGGTTTATGCAGCTTTAGCGGATTCCGTTAGTATCAGAAAACTTTTTAGCATTGGTATTATTTTAATATGTGCCGGTTCAGCCATGGGGTATATTTTTCAACACTCGTTTTTACTAGTTGTTATCTCACGAATTATCCAAACTGCCGGTCTAGCATCAGCTGAAACCTTATACGTGATATTTGTAACAAAACATTTACCTGCAAATGAACAAAAGAAATTTTTAGGATTAAGTACAAGCAGTTTTGCTCTTTCACAGCTTATAGGTGCATTAACTGGAGGTTATGTTTCAACATATTTCCATTGGACAACTCTGTTTTTACTTTCTTTTGTAACACTTTTCACCCTTCCTTTTATTTTAAAGTATCTTCCTAAGGAAGAAGCGAAAAACAGTAATGTAGATGTATTGGGATTATTTCTAGTTGGAGCCATTTCAGCATCCCTACTACTATATATTACCGATTTCAATTGGATTTACCTTCTCTTGTTTATTGTTGCAATTACCTTGTTCCTTACTTATATCAGCAAGAACTCAAAAGCTTTTATCGGAATATCATTCTTTCAAAATAAACAGTTTATCTCATTGCTTGGAGTTGCTTTTATAATTTACTCTGTACAGTTAGCATATATTTTCTTATTTCCATTCTTGCTTGAAAAGATTTATGGTTTGAAGCTAGATACCATTTCACTATTATTGATTCCAGGCTATATAGCAGCTACTATAGTCGGGGCTCTTTCTGGAAAAGTTGCGAAGGTTATGGGAAGCAAGCAATGTATTACACTTGCTATGTCTAGCATTATCGTCAGCTTACTATTAGGCGGATTCTTTATAAAAACTTCGGTTGTTGTATTTGTGATATCCATGATTTTATTCTCTAGTTCATTTGCATTCATGTATGCACCATTACTTGATTCTTGCATTTGTACAATTGAAAAAGAAAAAACAGGAACAGCGATCGGTTTTTATAACTTAACACTTAATGTCGCTATGTCAATCGGAATTGCCTATACAGCAGCAATGATGGACCATTCCGCAATGCAAAAAAGCTTCCTAGGGATTACAAGTAATTTGGATGCTTCCATGTTTAGTAATATCCTATTCATTCTCGTACTCATTACCCTTTTTAGTTTATCTCTGTACTGGGTATTAGTAGGACGAAAAGCGACAAAATAGATTTATAAAACCTTAAAATGATTATTTCATGTTAGAACCCCATATCCCATTGCTATCAAGCTAGGCATTGGTGAAAAAAGGTTTACCTGATGTATACGCAGCTATTGATGCTTATACAATTAAGCCTGCTGTAGATTTGAAATAAAGTCGCGATGTTTTACCCCTTTGGATATTTTTTATCTAAATGGGTTTTTTATAGTGAAAAGGAAAAGAACATCTGAATTGAAAAGTGGATTAAGGAACTGTTGAGTGACAATAGAGTTGTTCCGTTAAAGGGCCATATTCTGGAATAACGGGTAACCCCAAGATACCTGTAACTTTTACATTTAAACTTTAGCGGAAATAATAAAATCCTTTTTGGTTAAGCCTTAGAGGATATTAGAATCTTTAATTCCTGGTGTTAATGTCCTCTATCTTGATAACGCTCATTTAGGTCTGCACGACATTCTGTTCAGGTTCCAGTTGATTCGGATTTTGAGAAAAACGGTAGTATGTAACTCGTTTTTTGTTATTAGCTTGATGGGCATGGGGCTGAACCCCACATCCATCAACTTAAGAAGTTTATAACACCCCAAAACAAAAAAATTGTACATTTTCATATGAAGATGTCAATTTTCTCGTTTTGGGGGTATTTGCATTTCTTAGCTTGATAGCGATGTGGTGCTACCCCAAGTTGTCTCTAAAAAATCGTTTTTTAACGAATTTTTGAGACAACTTCTTTTCTCATATATTGTATTAGTAAACACATATTTCAAGTTAAATTTGAGAATAAAATAGAATTAAGAATGTTATTATTTTGTAGAATTTCCTACATACCCTGAAATATCAACATTTAATGCTTCCGCTAGGCGCATACCATACTCACGGTCTGCACGGAAGAAATTGCAAATTGCAAGTAGTTTCGTTTGCTCATTCACATTTTTTAAATCGCTTGTTAAGTTTGCGATTAAATTATCTTGTTCCTCTTTAGAGAATGAACGGTAACGCTCACCAGCTTGCTGGAAGTCGTTTGGTTTATCAATTTTTTCACGAGATACATAGCCTTCAAGTTTCATATTCGAATCACGGTAAGCTGAATCTTCAACAGGATTTTCAGCATGACGACTTGGCTCGTAGTTAATTGTTGATGGGTTTTGATTGATTTGCATTGCACCATCACGTTGTTGATTACGAACAGCTGCGTATGGGCAGTTTACAGGAATTTGTAAATAGTTTGCACCAAGGCGGTAACGCTGTGTATCTGGGTAAGAGAATAAACGACCTTGTAATAGTTTATCTTCAGATGGTTCAATGCCAGGTACAGTTGCACTTGGCGTAAATGCCGCTTGCTCTACTTCCGCAAAGAAGTTTTGTGGGTTGCGATTTAAAGTCATTGTCCCTACTTCAATTAATGGGAAGAGATCTTCTGACCATACTTTTGTTGGATCTAGTGGATCGAACTCTAAAGAATCCATTTCATCTAATTGCATAACCTGTACGTGTAGATCCCATTTTGGATAGTTTCCTTTTTCAATCGCTTCGAATAAATCACGAGTCGCATGGTTGAAATCTTTACCTTGTACTTCTTCCACTTCTTTTGCACTTAAATTGCGGACATCTTGCTGTGGTTTCCAATGATATTTAATGTAAACAATTTTCCCTTCCGCATTAATCCATTTAAATGTATGTACGCCGAAACCTTCCATTTCACGATAGTTTGCCGGTGTACCATAATCAGAAAATACCCATGTCAGCATATGTGTAGATTCTGGAGTTAACGTCATGAAATCCCAGTAACGATCTGGTGTTTGAATATTTGTATCAGGTGCTGGCTTTAAAGAATGCACCATGTCAGGGAATTTAATTGCATCACGAATGAAGAAAACAGGTAAATGGTTACCTACGATATCGTAGTTTCCTTCTTCTGTATAAAATTTAACAGCAAACCCGCGTGGATCACGAGCTGTTTCTGGAGAACCTTGACCATGAATAACCGTTGAGAAACGAACGAATACAGGTGTTTCAGTTCTTTCATTTTGTAAAAACGCTGCTTTCGTATATTGCTTCATACTGTTTTTTGTTACGAACATACCATGAGCACCTGCACCACGTGCATGTACAACACGCTCTGGGATACGTTCACGATCAAAATGAGCAAGCTTTTCTATTAAATGATAATCTTCTAATAATACCGGCCCACGACGACCAGCTGTACGTGAATTTTGGTTATCTCCAACTGGAGCACCTTGGTTTGTTGTTAAGCGATTATTCGGATTCATAAAGGGAAACCTCCTATTTATATTCAATAATAATTATTTAGTTGTAAATATTATAATTTAATATATATTTAGTTTTATTACTTGTCAATAATTTAAAATCGTTTTTTTCATTTTTTTGAGATAGGGTCCGCGAAACAATCCATAAATATATCTTGTTTATTTAGCATAGCCAGTCTAAAATACTCTGCAATAAATCTAATTGGACAATAAACAAAAGAGTCATAACCTACTTTATATATAAACCTCTCGTCAAGTCTTGTACATCTGATCAAATCCATGAATCTGGTGTATTCCCTACACTTCGCCAACCAATTAGTAATCTTCTAAACTTGAGCATACTAATCACACATCTTTTCTGGAGCTTTAATTTCCTTATATTTCCGGATGTTAATCCGTAATGAGCATTCACTCATCATCCGTAGGATTATTTTAAAATCCCTTTTTTGATAACTATATGTCCAACTAAGTAATTATTACACATTATGTAGTATGTCTATTAAGTTATAATAATTATAAAATGATAATTGATAAAAGTAAATATTTTGTCGAGAAATGTTATTAAAAATCCAATATCAATTCTTTTTTTATAAAAATTATAAAAAAAGAATTGATATTGGATGGAGATTGTATTAATATCATTCGAGGACATTATGTACTATTCACTAACTAATGAAGGATGTAAAAAAGAAGATATTTAGTAAAATATAATTTTAAATAAACTTTGAATATATGGCTGTGTTAGGAGTGATTTGTTTAAAAAATAGATTGAAAGAGCTTTATTTATGTTCGTTTGCAATTATTGCAATGGGGTTTTTTGAAGTAATTTATGAACATACTGCAGCTGAGCTCCTTTTGTAGTTTGCGAATAATCGATAAAGGAGTACCGCTAGCATTTTGGAAAAACCCCACGCTAAGAAAAAAAGATATCAAAATGGACTGAAGTACGTTTAAAATCAGTTCCAAAACTCATTACCAAAAACAAAGTATCATACTAAACATCAAATACCGTTTATGGAACCTTCTTAACGTACGGAAAAACCAGGTTTCTTAAATGAAAAAATCCCTAGCGTACGATATTCGCCTTTAGGTTGGGAATATATCAATTTCTTAGGAGAATATAAGTTTGAGGGATTACATTCAACAAGTTTACATTCCTTACGTCCTTTGAATATTAAAGAGGCGATTTACTCTTAACGAGGTAAAATCTGGCTCTTTTCTTGTCTGACTTTTCTTACCGTGGGGTTTTTCTGAAATAAATGTTAATTGCGAGGAGAGGATGTCGTTGTTTGGGAAATGCCGAGATGTAGGGAGTTTATTATTAATTCTTTCTTTGCTGATCATAGCTTGTGTATTACAGGCTCTGGGAGAGGAGAATGGGGAATGATGGATGCAATTATAGAAATTTGCATAAAATTTATTATGATTTATTGTATAGGCTGTTTTGGTGGTAGTTTGTTATGGAAAACGAAAACAAATTGAAAGGATAGGAGATTCAATATGAGCCTTTCACCAAAAAAAAAGATGTTGCAGCGGGTTGAAGAAGATGAAACTTCATACTGTAATGATGATCCATTGGCTATTGCAAAAGGGATTAGAAATGGATTTCTAATGGTAATGCCATTTTGGTTAGTTGTATTGTATTTAGTTATATGAAAACTACATAATTACTAAAGGGTGAAAGAAATGATTGTTTCGAATGGAATTGCTGATGATATTCAAACGAAAAAGCAGGCACAGAAACCCGCAATGGAAATGACAAAACAAGTGCTTCATGAAGGCACTGGATTAACATGGGTGAGAAATACACATTCATTTTTAAGTGGAGCAATCCTTTATATTAAGGATAAGCATAAAGAACAGGCTCATTTATCCGATTTGAAGGCGTTTGTTGTAAAAGGTGAGAAGAAGAACGGCTTTTTAGAATATATCACTAGCCATTTGGAAAAGGATCCTCCTTCAAATCATGCTTTTCAAATCATGTTATCGTGTAAAGAATCGACGCGTGCCCTTTGTTCTTATTCTTTCTGGATTGTGTATGAGAGCAATAGAGAGATAACAAAATGAGTTTAATCATTCCACATTATTTACTTGTAGGCGGATGTTCGAAAGACAAAGTGTTACAGGCACATAAAAAAGCGAAAGAAATATTTAATCTGAAGGGTCAAACGAATAAATTGGTGAGTCAGTTGAGAAACATTTCCTTTTTTGTACTTTGTGACGGCAGCCATCACAGATGGAAAAATGAAGATGAATATATGAAAGCGAAAACGGCATATATTCGTTACCTTGTAGAGTCTGATATTCAGTTTGTAGAAATGGCAACACAAGAATTGATTTCTTGAAATCATGCAAAAGACCAAAAAAGCTAGAACACCATACTTATCATGTAGAAAGAAAAAAACAGTGTATCATTAATCAGCTGATCGATTGCGGATTTTACAAGGATGGAAGAAGACAACTCTATGAATTAGAGCCTTCAGAACTAGAAAAGCATCTAAAAAATATTAAAAAGGAGTGGTGAGTCTGACAACAATATTAGTATTAGAAAATGAGATAACAATTCGGAGTTTTATTACATTAAATATGAAGCGTGCTGGTTTCAATGTTTTAGAAGCCGATACAGGTGAAAAAGCTCTTGAGCTTTTAGAAAATCATAATGTTGATATTGTAATACTTGATGTTATTTTACCAGGAATAGATGGTTTTCGGGTATGCAAAAGAATACGAAAAAACAATGAAAAGATTGGTATTATTATATTAACGGCACGTGTTCAAGAGAATGATCAGGTACACGGTTTGACAATTGGAGCAGATGATTATATTAAAAAACCATTTAGTATAATTGAATTAGTAGCACGTGTACAATCATTGCTAAGAAGAGTAAAAGAAAATAAAAAGGATATGAAGTCGATTCATTCGGGACCATTTCAATTAAATCTTCTGCAAGGAAATTTATATAGGGATGAGATAGTAATTGATTTAACTCCAACAGAGCATATTATTTTACGATATTTAATGGAAAATTCCATAAAACCAATTTCACGTGATGAACTCTTAAATAAAATATGGGGTATAAGTTATGTAGGTAACACAAAAGTAATAGATGTGAATATCAGTCGTCTTCGTCAGAAGATCGAACCTAGTCCTTCTGATCCTCAGTTTCTCCTTACGGTACGGGGAAAAGGATATAAATGGAAAGAAAGCAAACAATGAGACGGAAAATTAGCTTGTACTTTATGAATGTCATAGTTCTTATGCTTATTCTATTTGTAGTAGTTTTTTGATTTCCATTTATCGTTATTATTACAATGGAATAGTTCGCGATATAGAATTACATGTGGAAACCAGTACACACTTTTTTTCCAAGTATAACGCATTTAATTATAACTATTTTATCTTTTTTGGGTTCTTATGCAATTTTACATATCCAAATAAAGGATATCAATATACAGATTATGAGTAAATTATATTGATAATATCCAAAATTTATTTAACTTTGAATTAATTAAAATATTTTCCCAAAAAAACCATATCTATCAAGTTGTAACTGTTATAATTACTAAAATCAAATTGAACAGTAATTTTAGAAGTATAATATTTCCGCTCATTCTAATATATTATAGTTGAATTATTTAATGTAATTCGACAAAATCCTACTATTTACGCATGGATAATTTAATGTTTTAATAAAGGTGTAATTGATTATCCACTGAGAAGGGAGAAAAATACTAATAAAAGTAGAGGAAAGTTGCAAGTAACATTATGTCGAATTAATTTCCTGAATAATCAGTGTATTTTTGAGGGAAATCTAGAATCAGCAAATTAGCACATTTTCACACAGTATTAGTTTCCTTATTTCGATAATCAACAATGAGTATGATTTCTTCAGAACACTAGGAGATGACTAATATGCTTTCTATTAATGTTGGAGCAGATGTACATGGAACTGCCGATTAAAAAATACTGGGAATATATCAGAAGTCATATGCGATTCCATCAATTCATTGAAAGCGCATTCATTAAAAAAATTAAGAAGAAAGGTTGGTCTATATGAACAGAGGAAAGAATCGTAGATTACAAAAACCAATAAAGGTGCTTGCAACATCCGCTATTTTAGCAACTACGTTATTTACACCTATAATGCCAAATAATTTAAATGTACATGCTGAGACAGTTTCCACACAGACTGTAAATCAATATGAACAGAGGGAGTTTGATCTTCCAGCCACGGGGAGTTATTGGAATGAAGGGAAAAGAGAGAGAAGAGGCGAGCAAAAAAACTATATGCCAACAGGCATCTACGTAAAACGAAATGAACAAGTTACAATTGAAGTATCGGGAACGCAAAAGATTAGAGCGATTATTGGGACACATCAATATGATAAAGAATGGGGAAAAGAAATTGATCTTTCTCCTGGTTCTAATACTATTTCCTCTCCAAATGGTGGTTTATTAGGGTTTGATAATCATCAAGATACAGGAACAGTTAAGGTGAAAGTCACACAAGGTGGCAGTCCTGTTCCATTTTTCGAACTAGGAAAGCATACGAAAGCAGACTGGATTGCGATGATGGACAAGTATCCAGATGCGCATGCTGTTCAACTAAAATCAGAGAAAGCAGTACTTACTGTTACTCGTGACAGTGCTAAGAAATATATAGTGAATCAAGATCCTATTCCTCTATTAAAAAAATACGATGCAATGATTCAAGCACAAGATAAGATATCGGGATTATCTGAAACAAATTCTAATCCGTTACATCGTTCAACTAAGCGCATTTGGGCTTTTGTAGAAAATCCTAACAAACAAGACTGGGGTATGTATGCAAGTTTGGATGGAGCCGTATTTACTACTGCTGGTGAAGCAATTAAAAGTACTTTAGATATAAATACATTTGGATGGGGACAAATGCATGAAGCGGGACATGCAAGACAACAACACCCATGGACGTGGAATGACCTTAGAGGAATGGGAGAAGTAACTGTTAATCTATATTCTTTGGCTGCACAAAAGCAATTATTCCCTGATCAACAAACACGTTTAGAAAAAGAGGGGGATTATGATAGAGCCTTTGCGTATTTAAAACAAACGGATAAAGATTACAAAAATATTGACGACTTGTTTGTGAAACTTGTTATGATTTGGCAGCTTCATTTAGCGTATGGGGAAGATTTTTATCCGAATCTTCACAAACTATATAGGGAATTACCAAATGAACAACTTCCTCAAACAGACGAAGAGAAAATCCAAGCGTTTATATACAATACATCAAAAGTAGCGAAACAAAATTTACTTCCGTTCTTTGATCAATGGGGACTGAAGGCAACGCCAGAAACAAGACAAAAAGTAGAAGCTTTGAATAACCCGACATTAGTTGCTCCTATCTGGGAAGCAACTGACTCTAAACCTATAAAACCACTAGCTGCATTGTCGAAAAAAACAATGAAAGCAAGTGCGAACAGTGAGGAATCACGTGATCCAGCTAGTAATGCAATTGATGGAAATCCAAATACAATTTGGCATAGCCAATGGAATGTACAAAATCAATATCCTTACAATTTAACATTAGAACTTGATAAAAATCAAACAATTTCACAAATAGACTATCTGCCAAGGCAAGATGGGAACCAAAATGGCCGTATTTTAAACTACAATATTTATACAAGTGTAGATGGGGTTAATTATGAAAAAGTATCATCGGGAACATGGGAAAATAACAGTGATAAGAAAAAAGCGAAATTTGATCCTGTTACTGCAAAATATATAAAAGTAGAAGTGACGAATGGAAATATTGGATATGCCTCAGCAGCAGAAGTAGATGTTCTAACTGATTCTACATCTGTTAAACCATATTTATTGCCTAAAAGCACGATGAAAGCAAGTGCAAATAGTGAGGAATCAACTGGTTCGGCTAGTAAGGCGATTGATGGAAAAACAGATACAATCTGGCATAGCAGTTGGACAGCAAATCAATATCCATACAATTTAACATTAGAGCTTGATAAAAATCAAACGATCTCAAAAGTAGACTATCTGCCAAGACAAGATGGTTCGGAAAATGGCCGTATTTTAAATTACAATATTTATACGAGTGTAGATGGCGTTAAGTATGACAAAGTATCTTTTGGAACATGGGAAAATAATAGTGATATGAAAACGGCAATATTTAATCCTGTTACTGCGAAATTTGTGAAAATAGAAGTGACAAATGGCCAGAATGGCTTTGCATCTGCAGCTGAAGTAGACATTTGGGGATATTAATCATTTAGCGATATGAATGAACACGTTATCGCAGGGGGAGAGCTATTTGAGAATCCCCTTGTGATAACGTGTAATAGTTTCGTAGAAAAGTACCAACAAGGATAAAACAAAGGGGAGGAAATGAATTCACTAGCAAGAGCAATATTTTCTGAGAAACACGGAGAATAGTAGTTTTTTATTACAAGTATTATATTGAGGCATCCTCGTATTTTGAAAAACACGTTAAGAGTTTTTTGCTAGCTAATTTTACCACGTTTTCAATTGTGTTGCATGCTGTTCTAACTTTGGTAAACTACCGGCCACTTAACGTCCTTGTGGACTGTTTGAAATGGGGGCTTCTTTGGATATTAGCTATCTATATTTACCAAGCTATAAGGGCAGTCCCTGCCCCTATAGCGAATACCAATTACATGGCCAGTTTTAGCAAGTTGATACTTGCGTTTACATCCCTATCATGATGGCTATTACATTCTGGACAAGTCCATTCACGAAGATTTAGATTTTTTACTTCTTGGTTTTTATAGCCACAGCAAGAACACAATTGACTACTTGGGGTCACCATACATGCCCATCAACTTAAGAATGGAAACAAAATGAACTTTCGTTCATATGAATTAAAAAACGCTTAAAATATTTTATGTCTTTAAAAATGAGCATGCCAAATAAGCCTCAATAGGCCTACTTTTAAAAATTATGCAGCTTTCTTTTGCTTTCGCAACCCATTATATTCATAGACAACACCCAAAATATCAAAGACTGTTTTCTTCTCATATCGATGAGATTTCCGTCCATTCTTCTGTAGGAGGTGGAACAGGCGGATTAGGAACTTTGTTATTTCTTGGGTGTTTTGTTGTATGGCTTGATACAAAAGGTATAAATGGTCTTGAATCATTCCAATTGCTTTATATTCGCTTAATTCCTGTTGTTTCTTTTTTAGAATCAATTGTCGCATTTTGAACATAGTAGAAGAACATAAAAAAATGGCAATGAGTTTTCCATAAACATGACATTCTAATCGCTCTTGTTTAATATTTTGCCAATGATGGATTTGAAAAAGTGATTTCCAAGTTTTAAAGATAATTTCGATTTGCCAGCGAAGGGAGTAAAAATCATGTATTTGTTCCACCGGAACAATCTCCCAAGGTGTATTGGTAACATATATGTTCATACCAGTTAATCGTTTGCTTTTTTCTGAATACGTAATGCCCTTTTTACTTTCTGTATACATTTGTTTTTTCCTACGTTCACGAAGTTGTTTTTCGGTTAATCGATACATAATCACTCGCGTGAATAGTTTTTTATCCTTTCCAATATAAGCATCTGTGATTTCATAGACCTGCCCTGGTTGTAAAGCATTCATAATGTTTTCTAAATCGACTTTGATATATTCGGACTGTTTTTTTATCGTCCCATTTCGAAAGGATTCAGGAAATTCATTTTTGATATATACCATATTATTTAATTTTATCCGTGATATATAATACACACCACGTTGGTCCATTTCATCTAAATCGTCCAGCGAATAATAACCTAAATCTCGAATACATAGGTCTCCGGGGCGTAAAGTTGCTAAACATTCTGTTCCAAAGGTCTTATCATTGTTTTTCCCTGGTTCAACTTGAAAATTTAAAAACTGTCCACTATGTAAATCATATTCTAGTTGAATTTTTATACCCGCTGTTTGTGCACAATCCCCTGAACTTGGATACACACTAGCTAAATCTTTC
This sequence comes from Bacillus sp. FSL R9-9410, assembly GCF_038050385.1. NCBI lineage: Bacteria > Bacillati > Bacillota > Bacilli > Caryophanales > Bacillaceae > Bacillus > Bacillus sp. FSL R9-9410. Next base: position 123,253 of record NZ_JBBOTV010000004.1, on the reverse strand, counting down.
GGTACTTGGAAAATGGTTGCATCTAAAATACGAATTCGTTGAAAATAGGTTAGTGAAGAACTTGGAATTACTGATTTTTCACAAATTTCATTTTTTAATAATGCAGAGAAAATATGTTTTAAAAAGCAAACAGCTTTTTTATTGAAACGTTTATTTAGTCCTTCTGGACTCATAAGAGTTCCTGTAACGGAATGAAGCCTACTACATAATCGAACCAAGGGATTACTTGCTACCCGTTGACTCATCCAAATACAAATACCAGCTAGGTCTGAGCCAGAAAACTTGCGTTTTCTCTTTACAAACCCAAGTTCTCTTGCAAGCTTTTCTAAAAATGAAGAGGTAAGATATTGATGTAATTCTTCAGCAAATAATTGTAGTTCATCTTGAATCGAAAGATTCATAAAAAACGTCATCCTTTCTGAGCTAGCTTGTTTAGAAAGAATAACGTTTTTTTATACCTGGGTATAGTGAAAACTTCGCGTCTTTCTTACAAAAATCGTGACTCTATTCAAAATTCAAAGTTTTCTGTTCTTTTTAAGGAAACTGAATTGGATATATATGTTAATACAGAAAAGGAATTGTAAAGAAACGTACTTAAGACATCGCATGCAGAAGGGTTTATAGTGAGTATTAGTTATGGTCATTGGGAAAGTTCTTTTTAATTAATATAAGTTATATATGGAATAAAGAAACATAAATTTCATAATATTCTACTTTAGCATTTGATAAATCTGTTATATTCTTTTTATTAAGAGATAATTTAAGGTAATAGCCAAATAAGGAAGGGAGATACTTTTAAAATGAAAATAGCAAAACCAAAATCTAAAAGGATATGGAAAAAAAGAATGCTTATATCTCTTATAGTAGTTTTCGGATTGGCTCTTGTGGGAGTCAGTTATTGGAATCTTTCACCAGATCCAAAGGCATTTTTGATTAAAAAAGCTTTTGAAGGAGGAACATTTGTTCAATCGGATAACTATGACAATGCCTTAAAAGAAACAAGAATCGTTAGAGATATCAATTATAAATCTAAATTTCCAGATGGGACATTGGACATCGTTTATCCGAAAAATCATACAGAAAAAACTCCTGTTATTTTTTGGGTACATGGAGGTGGATTTGTGGGGGGAGATAAATCAGATATTACTGGGTATGCGGTAGAATTAGCTGCTCGTGGTTATACAGTGGTGAATATAAACTATGCTCTTGCTCCTAAAAGAGAATATCCTACGCCAGTACTCCAACTAGGTGAAGCTTATGAATACATAAAAAAAAATGCAAAGAAATATGATTTAAAACTAGATCGTGTTTATTTTGCAGGAGATTCTGCTGGAGCACAAATATCTGGTCAATTCGTTAATATTCAGACATCTGAAGAGTATGCAAAATTAACAAAGATTGACGCTATTGTTGATCCTTCTACAATAAAGGGCGTACTGCTATTTTGCGGTCCATATAATATGTCTGAATTAGCTAAGATAGAATCAACTAAAGAAATACAAGATTTTATGCGTACCACTGGTTGGGCTTATTTGGGCAAAAAAAATTGGGAAGGATCATCAGAAGTAAAAATAGCTTCGATTTTAAATCATGTTACAAAAAATTATCCACCAGCATTTATCACAGATGGGAACACTGGATCATTCGAAGAGCAAGGTAAAGCATTGGCTTCTGCTTTACAAAATAAAGGAGTGCCTGTAGATAGTCTTTTCTTTGATAAAAATATTTCTGGTGAGTTAGCACATGAATTTCAATTTAAAATGAATACTCCAGCAGGTTTAGAAACCTTTAACAAAGTTCTGGAATTTTTAAGTGAAAATAAATGATACGTTTAGGGGTACCGTCACATCGCTATCAAGCTAAGGTTTTGAAGTACCCCCTAAATGAAAATTTTCTTTCTCTACAGTTAGTTATTTTGAGAAGTCAGCTCATTTTTTTGTTTTGGGGGTGTTTACTTTTCTTAAGTTGATGGGCATGGGGTCACCATATCAAAAAAAGAAAATTGTACGTTTAAACACATTTTAGACACAAATCAACCGATTCCCTGTACGCTAAGGAATCGGTTGTTCATATTATGGCTTCTTCACGGAATTTTTTCTCGCAGTGGCCGTAGATTATTAAAATTTGTTTTTTGGTTTAAGTTCCATACATAATCACCTGTTAACGTGATATGTTCCCAACCAAGTGGAGATATGTACTGTAAATATTCTTCTGTAATATCCACTCCTTTTGCACGTAAAGCCTTTGATATATACACTGTATTCCATAATACAATAGCCGAAATAAGAAGTTGCAAACCACTTGCTCTATGTAATTGGTCTTCATAAGAACGATCACGAATTTCCCCTAAACGATTAAAGAATACAGCTCGTGCAAGGGCATTTTTCGCTTCTCCTTTATTTAATCCAACATGAACACGTCTTCTCAGTTCAGGACTCTGCAACCATTCTAATGTATATAAAGTTCTTTCTACTCGTCCTATTTCACGTAACGCTACAGATAAACTATTCTGCCGAGGATATGATGCAAGTTTTTTTAGAATCAGAGAAGCTGTTACTGTTCCATTGCGAACAGAGCTGTTTAATCGTAGTAGATCATCCCAATTGTCTCTTATTTTCTGTACATTAATTGTTCCTCCAATCATAAAGTCCAAATGAGGATGTTCTGCAAGTTTGTTACGTGATTCCTCATCTTTATAAACAATATGACAAACTCAGATACTTTGCTCTTCTTCGTAATGTGTACAACGACGAGTACTCCTAAAACTATCGTATTTTCAATTCATATTTTTGACACATATTTTAATTTCCTAACATTGATGTTTTAAACTTCAGCTATTACAACTTATAACCAATGAAAGACTTCTGTAACATTTATGAAAGAGATATGAAAGATGTTTAAAGTAACATGAACTTTAGAACATTGATTTTAAATTATTCAAAAGTGAAAAATCGTACTAAGAGAGGACAATAAAAATGAAAAAAACATTTAAAACAAATGGGATCGGAAAGAAAATAATTCCTGCCACAGCGGATTAGGTATTTTTGTAGAATATATTTGATGTACGGAAGTGCAATTATGAGTAATGTAAAAATTATTACTTACGTTTTAAGTAAACCAGAACGAGATCATGAAGACCTTATTAAAGCTATCAAAGATTATGAAACATGGGCAAAAATCACAGAGTTTACTTGGATTGATGAACTATTAAGCATACAGTATTCTTGTGTTAAAATGACCATTTGGCGTATATAATTATGATTTCTATTGAATGTACGTTCAATGTGTTTTATTATCAATTGGCAATAATATTCTGTTACGTTTATATGAATAACTTATGTATTCTTTAAGAGGAAATAAGAGAAATATTTTTTCGCTATCAATAAAAGAACCGAGGAGATTTTACGAATGAAAAAAAGAATTGCAATAATAGAAGATGAAGACAATATCCGAGAAATATGCAAACGGTACTTAGAAAGGGACGGGTATGAAGTATATACAGCTGTAAATGGAACAGAGGGTTGGTATATATTTCAGCAATATCAACCAGATTTAATCATTTTAGATCTGATGATGCCGAAAAAAGATGGCTGGGAACTATGCGAGGAAATTCGTCAACAATCTAATGTTCCTATTATTATGTTAACCGCTAGGGCAGAAGAAAGAGATCGAATTTTGGGTTTAACAATGGGAGCAGATGATTATGTAACAAAGCCGTTTTCACCTCGCGAATTAGTACTAAGGATTCAAATTATATTAAGAAGAGGAAATCAGACAATTATAGAAACGAAAGAACCCGTATCAGAAGTAATAAAGTTCCGAGATTTGGAGATTTATCCAACGAAGAGATGTGTACTTGTTTGTGGATGTGAAGTTGAGTTAACAAATAAAGAATTTGAGGTACTTTATATAATGGCCACCCATCCAAAACAAGTGTTTTCTCGTTCACAACTTCTTGAACAAATTTGGGAGTTTGAGTATGAAGGATGTACGAACACAGTAACGGTGTTAATGAGTCGTTTACGTGAAAAATTAGAGAAGCATTCAACAAAGAACCGTTGGATTCATACGGTTTGGGGAATAGGGTATAGCTTTGATTCAAATGGAGGAAATGAAACATGAAATTACGTTATCAATTGTTACTGATGAATCTATTAAGCACGAGTATTATGGTAGTTGCTATATGGTATAGTGATACGAAAATGTTACTTGAACCGGAACAAACACGGTTATTAACAGGAATTGCAATCATAGCAATGATTTTTTCAACCTTTCTTTACTGGTTACTAACACGTCCTATTATGAGATCTATTCAAAATTTAATTGAATTAACAAAACAATTTAGTGATAGACATTTTGAAACGATATATATAATAGGAAAAGAACCACGAGAGTTTAAAGAATTAGCAACAGCTTTTCAACAGATGGCGAAAAAATTAGAAGAGGGGTTTACTAAGTTAGAGGAAGGAGAAAAAGCACGTACAGAGCTGATTGCGAATATTTCACACGACTTACGAACACCTATGGCTAGCATACAATTGATGATAGAAGCATTACAAGATAATTTAATTGAAGATCCTGACATGAAAATGCAGTACATAACGACAATCCTAAAAGAAATACAACGATTAAATGGATTAATCAATGACTTATTTGATCTTTCAAAGTTAGAACTTGGACAAGAAGAGTTTTATCCAAGTTTATCACATGTGGACAGCATTCTACTAGAAGTACTAAATTCACATTCTATCTTATTAGAGGAGAAACATATCCATTTACAACTGTACGTTTCTGATACATTGCCTCGACTTTGGATTATGCCATGTAAAATAGCACGAGTTATCGGTAATTTGTTACACAATGCAATCCGACATTCCCCTGTATCTGGAAAAATCGAGCTGATTGTAGAAGAAAATAAACAAAGGCAACAAGTCAAATTTATTTTGCGTGATGAAGGAGAAGGCATTTCTCTTAATGATAAATTGCGCATATTTGAACGCTTTTTCAGAACGGACCCATCAAGAAGTTCACAATCTGGAGGTTCAGGGATCGGATTAGCCATTGTAAAATCATTAATTGAACTGCACAAAGGAGAAGTTGGCGTTCGAGATCGTTCGGATGGTAAACAGGGATGTGAATTTTGGTTTACTCTTCCCATTACTTCAGAACAGAAATAAGATCGTTGCAAGACTTTTGTAATAGTTATGTTATCGAAATGATAGACTTCCTTGTTAACATACATGTAAGCATTATGTTAGAGGAGGAGCTTTACTTTATGAAAATAAAATATGTATTGTTTATCGGGGGATTCATAATAGTTGGGGAAATTTTATTGCTTTGATTCCGTCCTGAAAAACTATTTATTGATAAGCAAGTGAATCAAGCATTGCCACAAACAGAAATAAAATCAAAAGAATCTCAACGACAAGAACAAATAGGAACCAAAGGGCAGTTTCAGAACGGTGTCCATGAAACAACTGGAGTAGCAACAATTCATCAATTATCGGATGGCAAACGTATTTTACGACTCACCAATTTTGTAACTTCTAACGGGCCAGATGTTCAAGTTGTATTGATTCCTACGAAAATCTTAAAAAATAATGAAGATGTTAAGAATCATCGCTATATTGAATTAGGGAAATTAAAGGGTAACAAAGGCGATCAAAACTATGAAATTCCTGATGAGATAGATGTAAGTACATACGGTGCAGTTTCTGTATGGTGTAAGAGATTTAATGAAAACTTTGGTGCAGCTTATTTTGCAAAATAAGAAATAATAAAAACAGGTGATAGAGTTGAAATCTATTACCTGTTTTTGTGTTTTATAGAACGTATAGAAGAAGGGGAAGTTGCGCGAAGATTTAGAGAAGGTAAGAACGAGTCATATCGCTGGGGATAACTGTAAATAAGTGGAATTTTCGTTTGGTAACACCCTCTATGTTAGTGAATGAAAGAGTTCAAAATTTGTTTGCGATATTAAGTAATTTAATAGAAGTCTGATTTATTTGTGATTTCATGAAAGACTTTTGTAACATTTATGAAAGAAATTTGAAAGGTATTTAAGTTATGATGAACTTCCGAACATTACATTCAGTTTAATAAGTAGGAAAAAACACATATACAAAGTGAGGAATGACGTTATGAATGAGAAATACAAAAAAAGGATACCAAAAGTCCTACCTGTAGGAATTGCAATGGGGATTTTATTCAGCGCTAGCCCATTACCAAGTCCATTAACGGAAAATAAGGTGAAAGCAGATGTTGATACGTTTGCAACAATTGTTACAACATTTGGAAGTATCTATGATGCGTTTATTAAAGAACCGTTTGGGAAATGGTTAGAGGGAATCGATGTAAAAAGCTATTATTATGCTGAGCATGAAAACCTTGCTTACAAAGCTCCTACATTTCAAAAGGGAGAGTTTGGTATTAGTGTATTTGATTATTATAAAGATGAAAATTTTAGCAAGAAAGTTAAACTTGTTTATCCAAATGGAAAAGTTGAATATAAAACGATAAAGCACGGGGAACAAATTCGTATTAAGCAAACTGGTACAATAGTAGACTTAACTCCTGATGAACCAGAACTATCTAAACATGATATTTTGTATATTACACAAAAACAATTAGATGAAGGGAAGACGGGGGTTGCACTTGCAACTTTCAAAACCTACTATCTACAAAGTGATAATAGCGGTCGTAGAAATAATTTAGCAGATAAATATTTACGAGACACATTCCCAAACGCTTATCTGAATAGCGGTCTGCCTGATATTCGTATTGATGAGAATGAACTGTTTAAGAAACTACCAGAAGAAAAACGAATGCTGGGAACAATTACTTCAGAACCGGTTGGTAAAGAAGTTCTTTCTAATTATGTTACGAATGACTCTAAAGCCCTTGCAGATTTTAATGACCGAGTAGAAAATGTATTTGCAGATACGAATCTGATTCTAGAAACACCGGTTGCATTACCATTTATTACATTAAATGATGGTAAACCTTATCAAATTATTCCTTATAAAAAAGGTTCAAATAAAGTGTTTGTAAAAGCAGGTTCAAAATACCTTTCAGGAAAAGAAGGAAATAAGCTTCAATACTCCGATTCAATTGGTGATGATGAATTGTTTGAACTTGTTGAGGTTGAGCCATTCAATTTTGACGGTAAAGTTCTGTACCCTCAGTTCCGTTTGAATAACAAGAATGGAGTAAGTTTGGCTGGTAATCAGTATATTTCCCAATTTGGTAATGATCAGAGTTTTAGATCCGAGATTCGTTTCACTGCAAAAAACAACAATGAAATTCATAATTGGCTAAGAGAGTGGTATCCGGGTAAAGAAAATGAGAAACAGAATCATGATGGAATACAGATAGTAGTTGATGAAAAAGATCCTACGAAATGGTCTGCAAAAGATTCTTCTGGGAACGTGATAAAAAACAGTTGGGTAAATCGAGATTCTGATTATTATTATGCAGGTCACGATGGAGTTTTCTTAACAGGTTGGAAAGAAATCGATGGGAAGACATACTATTTTCATCCGAATTATCATGGGGCAGTATTGTCGACAAGTGGTTCTAATGGCGATCATGAGATTGACGGGAAGAACTACCACTTTGATGATAAAGGTGCCTTGCAAAGATCAGCATGGAGAGATCAAAACTATTCTGATCATACTGGAGTGTTTGTTAAAGAAGGTTTACAAGAAATCGATGGTAAAATTTATTATTTTAAAGATTATCAAGTCAATAAAAATGAACTACGTCTAGAAGATCAAAATATAATGCTTCATTTTTCTGATAAAGGCGTACTTGAGAAGGCTTCTAGTCTGAATGGAGAAGCACTAAGTAGCCAGACTTATGTTACTTTTAATGAGAAACAAGTAGTGTTTGAAAAAGATGGTTCTATTAGAAAAAATGGGGTCTCTAAAATCTTTTTACCTGGATTATTTGATAAAAAGGATCAACCTGCACTTGTATATTACAGCTTAGAAGAAGGACCCAACTATCATGGTTGGAAGGAAATTGATGGTAAAAAATATTATTTCAAGAGTGGCATACACTATACTTTCGATGGTAATGAAACTATTGACGGAAAAAAATATTACTTTAATCAAGAGGGACAAGCACTACCGACAGGGGTTGTTGACATTGACGGTATACCATTCTATCTGAATGATAAATCTGAAAAGGTAACAGGTGTTCATAAAATCGATGGCAATTTATATCTCTTCTCCCAAGGTGACAACCTTCGTGCATATGGAGAAAAGGTAAGAAATACAATTTATAAATTTGACGGAAAACGGTATTATACTGATCATACTGGTGTAATTTCCCAAAACTACAAGGGTTATGTTTATAGTCATAATCATGATTACTACATTGAAACGAACAATGAGGGAGTTATTACCAAGATATGGGAAAAGTAAGTATATAATAAAATTGAATAGAATAACGGATTTTTATTAGCCTTCACTCTTTATAAAGAGTGAAGTACTATGTGTGAAAATGGGTCATATTATGAAGCTTATGCCTATTGTATGACCCATTTTATTTTTAAACATTTCTCTGAGGTGTAACAAAATGCAACAAATACATATAAGATTATCTCTTATACAATTATTTCTGTTAGTACTGAACTTATTTATATTTTCTTCAGCCATGCCATTTTTACCTTGGTTTATCGAAAGCGCTTTTGAATGGTTAGGGATCTTGGCTACCGCTCCTTTATTGTTAATCATTGGTAGAATCATGCCACAGCTTAAAAAAAGCGAAGGATTTTGCATAACAAGAACAAGACAAGTTGTTCCCTTTATTGCATCCATTGTTTCACTATGCATCATGTTATTACCTACTATGGAATTATCGATTGTAATAGCTCTTATAATTAATGGTCTAATGGCTCTTATAACTATTGTATATTTGTTGCAAGATTTCTATAGACTCAATAAAAATATGAGTTCATAAAGTTGATTATCTAATATCATAAGTATTTTGCTGCTAAAATATTTGTTTTACTTATAAGAAAAGATGGAGCAATCGTAACGGAGAGTGTAAAGTATTTTTTGATATATGTATCCACAACAAGAAACAAAGGCTTTTGTAGATAGCTTGTTTGTTTTACTAATCTTACAGAACTGTCATCTTTATGTAAGGTTAGTAGATAGTTCATTTCAACGTTTAAATGTAATAATAAAATCATAAGAAGTGATAATAAATTTTAAAAATGATAAGAAAGTGCTGTTCATAGTTGTAACAGCAAATAAAAAATGACTAAGAAAAAATTCAATATATGTATAATAAGTGGAGGTAAATATAATGGCGTTAAAATTATTCGGTATCGTTTTTGGAGTGGTATTAATCTTATGGGGCGTATATAGAATGAAAAAAGATGATGCATTCGTAGGAAAAACCCAAACAAGAAAGAATCTTTTCAATTTGTTGATTCTTGGAGAGGCTTCTGGATTAGGACAATTATTAGGTGGAATTCTGCTTGTCATTTTAGTAATCGTATCCTTTATAATTAAATAATTTGCAAATAAGAGGAGCTAATATCTATAGTTTAGCTCCTTTTGTTGTGATAAAGTCTTTAAGCAAGAACGTGAATTTTTTAGAAATGGATATATTCTATAGAAGCATAGATGGTACTCGTTATCAATAAATTGCCTAATAATCATTTCGTTTTAATGTGCGATAAATAGTAGTTCTGTCAACATTTAAAAAATCAGCAATCTCCTGTTTCGTTTTTCCCTGATCAAGTAACTCAAGTATCAAATCAGTTTTAGACTTATTGATTTTAGGCATTCTCCCCAGTTTCCCGCCATTTTCTACATACTTCATACGACCAGCTTGTGTTCGCTCCAGTATATAATTTCGTTCAATATCAGCAAATAAAGATAAGATTGTAACCATTACTTTAGTAGTCATGTCATCTTTCTTCCGAGTATCAATGTTATCATTAATAGCAATGACTCCAATATCATTTTTAATCAGTTTTTCATGAGTACGAATCATATCAGAAAGATTTCTACCTAAACGATCTAGTTTATATATAATAAATGTATCTCCTGGATTTAATTGTTCCATAAGAATTTGGAATTGTTCCCTCTCCATATTTTTTCCACTTTTCTTTTCTTCAAAAATACATTCTTCCAACAATTTAATTTGATTAGTTTCACAATATGCAAGAATTTCCTTTTTCTGAAATATATAGTCTTGTTGTGGAGTGGATATTCGAATATATGCGTAATTCATTTTTGTTCTCCTAACGTTGCGTAAATCTATTTTTCTATTTTGCTACAAATCTTGTATCATTTTCAGGATTTAATTTGCAACGTAATATATGCAACGTTGTAGCGCTATAAAAATCAACCCTTAGGCAAGTGTTGCATAAATGTTAATTTTTGCAACGTTTTACTTAGGTCTATTTTACCCTTAGCGTACAGGGTATTGACTTAAATGTGTCTAAATTGTATCGTAACGTACAATTTTCTTTTTTTGATATGGTGACCCCATGCCCATCAACTTAACATTTTGAAGTATCCCCAAAATGAAAAAAATTGTACTGTCAAAGGTAAATATAGAATTAGAATGTGAATTTTCAAGAATTAATAATTAGTAATGTAGAAGCTTTCAATTAAAATTGGTACAATAATAACCAAGTATTGAAATTAGAAACAGGACTGTATTAAAAAAGGAGATTCTATACTATGGAGCAAATTATTTCAAACAATAAGAACGGATCTACAGAGATATATTATAAATTATTCTCTATGTTATCTTTGTTAACTTTTCATAAGATCACATCCATTGAAAAGAAAAAGAAAAGTCTTAAGCTTTCCCTCGAAAACGAATTGGAAAATTTAACGAAAAATAATCCTTATAAATTATAATACCGTTCCCAAAAATTAAACTCTACAAGAGAATTTATTTATAGGATATTATTAAACCAATATAACCTCATATTAATTTGACCTCAAAAACGCTATTCTTTTTGTAGAAATATACAGAAAGGATGGCGTTTGTTATGAATCTTTCGATTCAAGGTGAACTACAATTATTTGCTGAAGAGTTACATCAACATCTTACTCCCTCATTTTTAGAGAATCTTGCTAGAGAACTAACTTTTGTACAACGAAAGCGTAAATTTTCAGTTCATGATTTAGCTATTATCTGTGTCTGGATTAGTCAACGTGTCGCGAGTGATTCCTTAGTTCGACTGTGTAGTCAACTTCATGCTGTTACAGGAACTCTTATGAGTCCAGAAGGACTAAATAAACGTTTCAATAAGAAGGCGGTTTGCTTTTTAAAACATATTTTCTCCACATTATTAAAAAATAAAATTTGTGAAATATCAGTGATTCCAAGCTCTTCAATCACCTATTTTCAACGGATTCGTATTTTAGATGCAACGATTTTTCAAGTGCCAAAACATTTAGCTAGTGTGTATCCTGGGTCAGGTGGTTGTGCACAAACAGCGGGTATAAAGATTCAATTAGAATATGATTTACATAGCGGACAGTTTTTAAATTTTCAAGTTGAACCGGGGAAAAACAATGATAAGACCTTTGGAACAGAATGTTTAGCGACATTACGACCTGGCGATCTATGCATTCGGGATTTAGGCTATTATTCACTGGACGATTTAGATCAAATGGACCAACGTGGCGTGTATTATATATCGCGGCTTAAACTAAATAATATGGTGTATATCAAAAATGAGTTTCCTGAATACTTTCGAAATGGGACAGTAAAAAAACAGTCTCAGTACACCAAAGTTGATTTAGAACACATTATGAATACCTTAAAACCAGGACAGGTCCATGAAATAACAGACGGTTATATTGGAAAGGATAAAAAACTATTCACACGAGTGATTATGTATCGATTAACTGAAAAACAACTTCGTGAGCGTATGAAAAAACAAGTGTATACAGAAAGTAAGAAGGGCATTACATATTCAGAGAAAAGCAAAAGATTAGCCGGCATTAACATATATGTTACCAATACACCTTGGGAGATTGTTCCGATGGAACAAATACATGATTTTTACTCTCTCCGCTGGCAAATTGAAATCATTTTTAAGACTTGGAAATCCTTATTTCAAATTCATCATTGGCAAAATATCAAACAAGAGCGATTAGAATGCCATGTTTATGGAAAGCTCATTGCCATTTTTCTATGTTCTTCTACTATGTTTAAGATGCGACAATTGATTTTACAAAAGAAACAAAAGGAATTAAGCAAATATAAAGCACTTGGAATGATTCAAGATCATTTATACATTTTGTATCAAGCCATATAACAAAACACCCAAGAAATAACAAAGACTCTTATCCGTCTGTTCCACCTCCTACAGAAGAATGGACGGAAATCTCACCGATATGAGAAGAAAACAGTCTTTGATATTTTGGGTGTTGTCTATGAGTATAATGGATTGAGAAGACAAAAGAAATCTGCATAATTTTTGAAATTTGGCCGATTGAGGTTTATTTGGCATGTTCATTATTAATGGGTACAAAGTATTTTAAGAGTTTTTTCGTCCATATGAACGAAAGTTCATTTTATGTCCATTCTTAAGTTGATGGGCATGTATGGTGACCCCATCTAGGAGAATCAGGTATGAGATATTTTAAAGGAAAACAATTCAAACGGACCAAGCGAACCAGGATCTTGGTTTCATCTTGTCCTTTGTTGAATTTATTATGTATTAATTGCACATTAAAATTCATCATTCATAATTAAATTTCCTGCATCATTATCTTTCGTTAATCTTTGCTTCAGATAATTTTCTTTCGTTGTCCGATCATTTTTATGACCTACTGCAGCTGCGATAACATGAGGTGCAAGTCCCTTGTAGTCATATAAGTACTGCACATAGAAATGTCGGAAGAAGTGGGGAGTAATACGTATATTCTCCGTAAAGGACAATTTTGTATCTTTTATGATCTTAGAAATATATTGTGATAGATAATTTTCCCTATAAGCAGTATGGTTCTTCGTTTGAAATATGGTCCCACCATTTATATTTTCGATATCTACAGGCAATCTTCTACGTATTCGGAACGAAACGATACGGTTAAAAATCTCCTTATTAATAGAAACAATCCGTTCATTATCTCCCTTTGTATCAACTGTTAAATAGTAACGTTCACGTATAGCGTCATATTCGAGGTCTTTCCACATTGCGTGCGCTACTTCTGCAACACGTAATCCCGTGGTAGCCAGGACTGACAATAACGCATAGTTAATTTCGTTATCCTTATAGTAGTTTAGCAGCTGCTTCACTTCTTCATAGGATAACTCGCGCTTGGGTTTATGCTGTTCGTTTACTGTGGTACTAAGAATCTCCACATGAAGAGGTTCCTGGATATATTGAATATCATATAACCATCTTAAGTAAGAACGTATAACCCCCAATTTCCTACTAACTGTAGATGCTTTATATTTTTCTTTTGATTGATAGGAGATTGCCTCTTGGGATAGCCACTTTTGATAGTTACGGATATGCCGTTTTCTTAGATTTCTCCAAACTTGGCCATTTTTAAAATCTTTTACATCTTGCTGCAGAAATTCTGTGCTTTGTTTGATGAAAAAATAGAACTGGCTTAGATCACGTGCATATAGAGTCCTGGATGCATCCTTTATACGTTTTTCTTGGTCAAAATGTGTTTGCCGATTTAAGTAGTAGTACAATATTTCTTCATCTGAAAATCCCTCATATGTATATGAATCTTCTCTTTCGTTATTTTCCTTTTTAAATTCAGCTTCATTTATATAATCACGATTCCATAATGCAATTATGTTTGCAAAATTTTGTTTTTGTTTTTCTATATTTTCTAAAGAAGTTTCACTATGAATTGTATTCAATTCAAATTTCATTATTCTTCAACTCCTTATTAATTACCTTTATACCTATTATTATAACTTAAGTTTATTCAAAATTATTTAGAAAGTAAAATTAAACTTTATAAAAATGAAAGTGTAAAACAACTGTAGAAAATGTTCTATTTTCTATACTTATACTTAAATTAATTTTAAATATAATTTTATATATGTTTTTTAAACATAAAAAAGTTAATTTAGTTAGAAAACGTAGTTGCATTTCTTATCATTTTAAAAATAAATTAAGTGTTAATTGTGTTATAATTAATTGGAATTATATACTTTAGTAATTTAACTTTACATAATAAGATTATAAGTTTCACATAAAAGAATTATACTCGTAGGGGGAAAGAAAATGTTTGAAATGCAAGAAACGAATATGAATACGAATGAAGTAAAGGCTTATTTAGAAATTAGTAGCTTCATTTTCAGTACTCTTATGAAGCAAGGCCAATTAAATCCAATTAATAGAGATACCTGGCGTTTAGATGGTAGTTTTTTATTTAGGCGAGAAGATATAGAAAAATTGAAAGAAGAACGTGAAATAGAAGGGATTACCTTATATCAAGCAACCAAAAGTTATAATTTGAGTATGTATCAGCTTGAAAAGTGGATTGAAGAAAAGGATTTAACTTATACTATACAGAAACATCGTAATCGTGAAACAAAATTTGTAAAAGAAGATGAAATACAAGAATTGGTGCAGCAATTGGATCAGACAAATACTCTCTACACATTCTCACAAAAGCATAATGTAGTATTGTTCCAAAAGTTTATGGAGGGTAATAAATTAGCACGAATAATATCCATTCCGAAGCGTGGGGATATTATTCTTATTGATGAGTTTGGAAACAATATGACATTAGAGGATGCACTAAAAATGGGGTATGAACCTTCATATGTTCTATCAGATAAACCAAGAAGCCATCATCAAAGGTTTGTGAAATTTCGTTTTCCTAAATCTGATCAATTACGTAGTAATATTTTTCAATTAATTGATTTGATACTACAGTATGTATCACCACGAAATATAAGAGTTTCTGAAGAAGATGGATTCTGGTATTTTGATATTCGTCAATCTATTATTCAATTACCAGTGCAAATGCAGATAGAATGGATTGATTGTTTAAGCCCATATATAATAGAAGGGAAATTAACAAAACGTGTTAATAATAGCGTGTATCTAGATAGCAGCAGCGTGACTAAGTCAGTAACGATTACAAGCAATGAATACCATACAATCACAAAAATTGTAAATGACACGAACAGTTCTATTGAAGAATTTATCGCAAGCGCAATCCGAGATAAAATTAATCAACATATGTTGTATAAAAGCTAAAATTTTCATCATATTAGAAAGATACCAATGAAAAGAGAACCACTGTACTTCTAGTGGTTCTCTTTTCATTACAATAATCTAGAAATGTTTTAATATGGGTAATTTGTCTGTTTATATTTAGTGTAAGGAAAAATCAATAATAAAAAAAGCCTTCTTTCTGGCTTTAAATTTTGTATTTTACAAAGTTACTTTGCGTTCTATGACAGCAACCCTGTCACTACGCCTGAAAAGATGAAGGAGTATTTGGAAGAACAAAAACGTTCAGGTAAACAAACTTCATTCATGCTTGATGTAGCTCCTGGATTTGGTGAAATAAAACAAGGGATTGAACTCTTTACAGGTAAAGATCTAGTAACTGGTGAAAAATATGGTCCAAGTGACTTTGTATATGGAACGCTTACTGCAGTTACTGGTGGTACAACGAAAGTAATCGGTCGTACATTTGGTAAACTAGGCGATTTTGAGAAAAATGCACAGAAACTTGGTACAGTTTCAAAAGGTGCTCAATCTGGTGAAATTGATGAATTCTAAAACATGAAATATAAAAAGAAATACCTTATAGAAATATAAGGTATTTCTTATACAAAAGGCGCCTATATAGGCGCCTTTTGTATCTTTTAAGATGACTTATGATACGTTTACTTGAGTTCATTAGGTAGTTAGTTAGGGTTTGGCATACTAACTTAAACGAACAATGTTGAGCAGTTCATTTTCATTATACATCATTATATCCAAATAAAAGATGCAATTTTGCATCAGAGATACTTATCTCATCCTAGTAAAGGACAAGCATACAATTTCTATATCATTAGTTCCAAATTTGACTCACATATAGAAAAACAATAATAATGATACTTATCCGATACATCCATAGATTTTCTTCTTTTTCTCCCGTTTCTTTTCTTTATTTTGTAGTATTCCCAAAGTGGTAATAGCCATACTAAGGAAAGGACTTATGAAGCAAAGTTGAACTGTTAAAAAAAGTCGCACCGTTTTTATATTATCAAGACCTAAATCTAAAAAACTTTAAAAGATAAGGGATACAACATATTATACATGCCAATATTATGTAATAAAGAAGTTACGCTAAATTAGAAGAAAATAAATAAGGGAGAGAAGCTACTATTATGAGATTTGCGAATCAACACGTAGATAACACGATTTTAGAAGAGGATGTAGAGCTTTTAAAAGTTATGGCACACCCAATGCGTTTAAAACTAATCAGTGCGCTTTCTAAGCATAAAACACTAAACGTGACTCAAATAACCGAAATTTTAAACATTCCACAATCAATAGTATCCCAACACTTATCTAAAATGAGAGGGAAGGTTTTAAAAGGTGACCGCCAGGGTTTAGAAATTTACTACAGCATTAAAAATCCAAAAGCTGAAAAAATTATGGGGTTATTATGTCCGATACAATAAGAAGTTATTGAATTTGAATAATACAAGTTGAAAGATCAATTGGATATTTTTTACACAATAAAATAATTGATTTGTTACTTAAAATAATCTGTTTAAATAATCTATTAAATTCCTTTCCAAACTTTAAATTCTTTTTAAAAGTTTGGAAAGGAATTTATGTCATGATAATGTTATATTTTATCTATAATCTCAAAAATCAAGAATACTTTACATTTTGAGATGTGGTTTTTTTATTCTCATTTATATAAGCCTGGTAATTCATAAAATAAAACATAGAGTGATGTGGTTCTGCGATAATCTATAAATTTCCCATATCAATAAGATAAGATAACTTTTAATTTTGAGACATAATTTTTTTCACACTTTACAACTGATGATAATATATCTTATGTAAACTAGATGGTGATAAACTCATATAGAAAGCTCATACAATTGTATGAGCTTTCTCGTTTTGGGGAAGAATGTATTTCTTAACTTGATGACGATGGGGACGAGTCCTTTCATGCACTTTACAAACAAAAACGAAGTCATTCGTAAGACCACGTTTTTTGGCATACCAGGAATTGCAACCGTTAATAGGGATTTCTTAAACCCTATACCTAATATATCGACATACTTTATACTTTTTTAAACTTTGCAACAGAAATCTTGGATTTCAGTCTTTCCAAACCGCGTAAACAACGTTTTGTGGTATTTAAACTATGCATATGATCAAGAAGGGACAAACTCTTCAAGGAGAGAAGTCTGTTCGAAATCAGATACAACTTATCAATACGCTCTTTGGTTTCTTGGCATAACAAGGGATTCTTAATAGAATCTGTCGCTCTCTTTTCAAATTTGATTACATTTACAACCTTACCTTACCTCTTATCCCATGAGACTTCGGATGCTGTCTTTTCCAAAGTACATTCTAATGTCTCTAATTTTGTAAGTCCATATTTTCTATTTAGTGCTTGCAATATTAACCAGTTTGCTACATGAATATTACTACTTAAAAATGGCCCATGTAAGTACGTACCTATCAGATTTTTGTACAGAAGGCCTTCCTTTTTTTCTGTTACATTATTCCCATATCCCTGTAGAACTTGACCGAGACATTCAAAAGAATGGAATGTTTGGCCACTATGATTTTCAAAACCGGTTATTCTTCCGAATTTTTCAGATTGTACTCTTACATTCCCTACTAATCGATTCATTGAGCCAGTGTTCTTACATGATGTATAGAATGGTAATACTCCTAGACCTTGAATGATATCACTGTTTGCAGTTTCATAATAATCCCCTAATAGTTGATATCCTCCACAAATACAAAGTGCTGCTAAACCATCCTCTATTGCTGCTTTCAATTCTTTTCGAATTGAAAGCAATTGTTCTTGAACTATTTGTTGTTCACTGTCACTCCCTCCCCCAATAAAGATTAGATCGGCCTGAGATACAGGATAATCTTTTACTTGTTCCACATAATGAACATCAGCTTCTATTCCTCTCCATTCTAATTGCTTTTGTAGAATGGTTACATTCCCACGATCGCCATATAAATTAAGAGTATTGGGAAAGTAATGATAGATAATCAATTTTTTCATAGTACCTCCAGATGTTAAAAACGTAATCGGGCCTTATTATAAATTCTAAGGGAAGTACCCAATTTATATCGTTTTTTTAGTGTCAACTCTCTATTCTGTGTATTTACAATCTATATACGCTCAGTTAAATTATTAAACTAAACGTAAATATATACGATTTTATTTATGAAGGGGATAGTGTTCCACTCGTGCTTAAAAATTGCCGGGCAGTATTTAACCCTGTGTAATTACTAATTACGGATGTTTCATTCCCTTCCGCAATGCTATTCTGTATGGCAGCAGAAATATTGGGGATAACTTTTATCCTATTCACAGAAATCCCCGCATATTTTAAACGCACTGCAAGGTCATAGGCACGTGTTCCTGCACAAATTATATGGTTTACATTGGAGTTTGCTAATAGTTCATAATCTACATCCCAAATCCAAGAGATATCTTTCCCATCAGCAAGCAAGTCATTTAAAATAAAAACATATTGTGTTATATTTTTATTTTGTATGCAATAATCTATCGTACAGTTCATCCCCTGTGGATTTTTAGCTAAGTTAAGATGGTATGTATTTTTCGCAATGAGAAACTGTTGCATACGTCCATTGCTTGGGTGATATTCTCTTAATCCTTTGTGAATTTGTTCATAACTAAAACCTAAAAATTCTCCAGTTTTTATAGCCGATAGCATATTATATGCATTGTATTCTCCCTTCAAATTGGAAGTATAGGATTGATTTTGTATAGTAATCGTTAAGTTGTTTTGTGATTGAATTGAAGTAACCTCCACATCTAATACGGGACTACTCATGGAGCATGAACAATAATATTTTCCAAGGTGTCCATAGTGAGTATATATATATTTCAATAGACGGCCACAACAACAATAGACGGCATCTCTAATATTACTTTTATGAAAATCCCCTACATTTTGCTTTAAACCAAAATACATGGTTTTATTCTTTTGTTTAGTAAAATGTCTACTATATGGATCATCACCATTTAATAGTAAGTAAGCATCACTAGAATGAATAGCGGTTTGTACTTTTGAAATCAGCGTGTTGATTTCTCCGTAACGATCCAGCTGATCTCGAAATATATTTGTTACAACAATCAATTGAGGCTGTATTTGTTTCAAAACTTCAGTCATTGTCAATTCATCGACTTCGAGAACTGCTATTTTCACACCTTTTATTTTCCCTCGTATATTACTTTTTTTTATAAAAGCAGAAGTAATTCCCTCTAATAAGTTAGATCCTTCTATATTACTGATATATTCACTTTTATTGGACTTAAAAATGGAAGAAACTAAATTACAAGTTGTTGTTTTTCCATTTGTACCAGTAACCAAAACCACAGTTTCCACCTGTACCGCTAATTTTTTTAATGCATTCTTATATAAGTAATTCGTAATTTTCCCTGGAATGTTAGATCCATTAAAACCAAACTTTTTAGTACTATATCCTGCTAACTTTCCAACTATCAATCCTATATAAAATAACACTATTAATCGCCGTCCTTACTTGTTTCTTTCTAACTACTAAATAATTAATATTTATCTATTGTAGCCCCAAGGGAAGAAGCTCTAATAAATTCTTTATTTTGATACTTCTTTAACTCATCAGGAGTACCAGTTACCACAGCTCCAACAATCTTCACCTTTTCTGAATCTAATTTAGGATTATCTTTTTTTAATCTTGTTAATACTTTTTTTGCTTTATCAGCATAGTCTCCATAAAAATCAGGAGATTTTAATGTATCTATAAACAATTCAGGAGATTGCCAGTCGTTTTGTGAGTTATACGGATAACCATATACGTTTCCACGATGAAAAGATTCTCTTTCTTCTTCACCTTTAAGTTCCTGCTGATTCATACTTTGTATCTCTTCATCATGTTCTGTTTCAACCCAAAGCCATTCTGTATTTTGTTTATCTAACAATTTTTGAACTTCACTAAATGAATAAGGTCGATCAAAGGATAGTGCATACTCAACATATTTATTCGCTCCTATTTCATCAAGTAAGTTTAAATCATTAGGAACTTGCTTATATTGAACTTTAGGATGATAAAAAATAAGCTCTCTTTGGCCGTTCTGACCGTTATAAGTTTCAAAACCTTTTCTTTTTTCATTATAATGAGTTATCCAATTAGAAGATTCTTTTTCTGAACGTATAAGATTATAATGTCCTGATAACGATTCCCAAGGTATCATACGCTCTCCTATTTTTTTCGAGTATTCGTGAGTTGCGTCAACGGAAAAAGAATTCCAATTATAAAATGTTGCATTTTGCTCAATATTAGGTTCAGTAATAGATAACCATGACCCTTCTACATCATCTTCCTTTGTCAGACGCTCAGATAGCCAATAATTATTAGCAAAAGTCAATCCACCATACAATGCAATTAGTACACTCCCCGTAATGACTACATTTTTTATAATTGCTTTTCTTCTACTTTTTCGCATTGTTTTTTCAAATTCCTTATCATCTAGAAAAAAATCAGATTGATTTTCATCATTTTTTATGTTCATTATTCGCCCTCCTATATATATCAATAAAATATTCCTTGGCTCGAAATACCGTTGTTTTAACAGTTCCAGTAGTAACTTCAAACAAAAGAGCTATATCATCATAACGTAATCCTACTACGTATTTTAGAATTAAAACTTCTCTATATCTTTTAGGAAGTAAGTCTAATGTTTTTTTGATTTCACCACTTTGCTCTTCCTTTAAAAGACAATCCTCCGGTAAATCGGATTCAAGATTTTCTAATATACATAATTCTATTAAAAACTTATCTTTTCTTTTTTCTCTTCTCAAAATATCATAGCTTTTGTTTATAGCTACTCTAAACAGCCAACTTTTCACTTTTTCAGGGGGAATACCTTCTAAGTTTTGAATATATTTTAAAGCAGCTTCTTGTACAATATCTTCTGCATCCTCTCTAGATATTCCGAGTTTTAATAAATAATTAAAAATAAAACCTAAGTATTGCTTTAATCGTTTTTGAAAAACATCATCTCGCATCTCTTACCTCCTTCTATATTTATAACGTTTAAGTTTCAATTTGGTTGACAGGATAATCAATTTATTTTAAATAATTTTAATTATTAATGAAAAAACGAACAGTTCTCATTTATATTTTAGAATTTGCCCTTATTACAAAAGGAATTTTTAACTATTAGTTTACATTCATTCCCTCTATTTTATTGAATGTATCGTAAGTCACTCGTTTTCTCCTAAACCACTAATTAAAGGGTTCTGTTGCAAAAAATCTATAAAACTTGGACATGCTATGATTGAAGGATTGCTGCGGCATTGTACAAATATGGAAGTAGAGAAGAATTATGTAGATACACATGGACAAAGTGAAGTTGCTTTTGCTTTTTGTCATTTGCTAGGCTTCCAACTGATGCCAAGGTTCAAAGCTATTCATGCACAAAAATTGTATCGTCCAGATGTAGGTATGCAAGACTCAAATTCCAACTTGCAGCCAGTTTTAACTCGACCAATCAATTGGAATTAAATTGAACAACAATATGATCAAATGATTAAGTATGCTACATCCTTACGGCTTGGTACAGCTGAAACGGAAGCGGTTCTCAAACGATTTACCCGCAACAGTGGACATCCAACTTATTGAGCACTTAGTGAATTAGGAAAAGCAGGATTTTTATCGACTGTTATAACACGAGGATTTGAAACATGAAAATCAATAATAATTCCTTTTGAATCAACAGCACGATATAGGTACATCCATTGACATTTAACTTTCACATACGTCTCATCGACTCGCCAAGAATCTTTGGTTGACTTAAGAGGTTTTGGTGCAAAGATTACTAATTTTCACTTACAATAAATAGTTTCTAATCTAATAATATTTCGACAATGGAATTAATAGTTTTGTTTTGAGCACTATAGTAAACCGCTAATCCTTTTCTATCACTCATAATGAATTTTTGAGATTTCATCTTCGATAAATGCTGCGAAACAGTAGATTGTGGGATACCAAGAATATCTACAATTTGAGTTACATTACATGCCCCTCTTGTAATTAATTCTTTCAAAATTTTAATTCGATTTGGATGCGCTAACACTTTTAAAACTTCTGCGTTTTTTTCATAATTCAACAAACTAAACATCTCCTTGTGAACCGATATATTTTTATTATATTAATAGTTTAATAAGAGAAATTTGAATATTCTACTTTTGCAGAATTTATGCTGTAGCATCTTTTCAATTTAATTTGTGTTTTATTTCGTCAACATAACCCAGTATGCTCCAGACACCCTTATTCTCTTTTTTTGCTTGCACTTCTACTGCCTTTAATTCATCTGAACTATAATATTAAAATGCTTTCAATAGCAAAAATAGTATTTGTAAGTTTTATAACTACTTTTGTAATTTAAAAAAGTATAAGCGACTTATATTAAGTCGCTTATACGTAAAAACCTATTTTATTTTGGTCAATACATCTCAATTTACTCACAGGTCTTCCCACATGTTGATACACCATTTCATTCTCTAATACTCCGATTTCAGTCAAAAACATTACATACTTTCGAATAGAAACTCTTGAAACTCCTACTAATTGCGCCATTTCATCTGTTGTAAACGCCTGTCCATTAAGCGACTTGATTTTCTGCCAAATGAGTTGCAACGTTTGCTTCGTTAATCCTTTCGGAAGCTCTTTAGTGACAGTAGACTCTCTTTTTTCTTTTTGTAAAATTAACGAATCTAATTCCGATTGATTAATTTTTTGTTGTTCTTTCATAAAAGTAAGTTTTTCTCGATATACAGTTAATGCCTCTTTAAATCGATCAAATGTAAATGGTTTAATTAAATAATCTACTACGCCATATTGTAATGCTTTTTTGATACTCCCCATATCCTGTACGGCTGAAATCATCATAATATCGATTTCTTTTTCTTGATTCCGAATATGCATTAAAAGCTCAAACCCGGTCTCTTCACGCATAAAAATATCAAGTAATACTAAATCTACTCGTGATTTCTCTAATACTTCTATCGCTTCTTTAACTGAGTTAACTGCATGAACAAGTTCAAACCCTCCTACTTGCTCTAAATAATGTGTATTTAACATTGCTACCATCGGATCATCTTCTACAATTAAAACTTTAATCATCTTTATCTCTCATCCCTACTATTAGGTATTTCAATTGTTATCGTTGTTCCTTCTCCTACCAATGAATGAATATGAATTTCCCCATTTATTCGCTGTATACTTTCTTTTATAAGATGCAAACCATACCCCCGATTATCACCCTTTGTAGAATAACCTTTTATAAATAATGCATCAATTTCATTTTCTTGTATGCCTTTCCCTGTATCTTGTACTGTAATGATTAATGTATCCCCATATTGTATTCCAACTTCAACCTTCTTCTTCTCACAATTCATCACTGCGTCTAATGCATTATTAATCAAATTTCCGACAATGGTGATCAGTTCATGAATGATACGTTCATCATATATTTCTGGTAAGTAAGAATCTTCTTTTATAATTAACTTTATATTTTTCTCTCTAGCATAACTAAGTTTACCTAATAAAAATCCAGCAAATACCGGACTTTCAATTCTTTTCATAACCCCACCAATTTCATACTGATGCTCTGACACCATACTACTTACATATTTTTGAAGTTCTTCATACTGTTTCATATGTGTAAGTCCTAATACAACATGCATTTTATTCATAAATTCATGGGACTGTGCCCGTAATGCTTCCGCATATAGCCTGATACCGGTTAGTTCCTCTGCCAATTTTCTAATCTCTGTTTTATCACGAAATGTTGCAATCACGCCAACTATTTCTCCTTTTACATATAAAGGAATCCGATTAGTAACAATCGTAATCCCATAAATATTTTGTTCTTCGTTTAATTGTACCTCTCCTGTTTGCAACACTTCTTTTATACGTGAATTCGGCGTATACAATTCAACATCTTTACCGATAAAATCTTCTGTAAGTCCAACTTTCTTTAATATTCGTTTTGCTTCATTATTAATTAAAGTTACTCTCGCCTCTTTATCTAGAGCAATAATACCTTCTTTCACCGAAAGCAGCATCGTATTTCTTTCTTCTAAAATTTTCGCTATCCTATGCGGCTCAAGACCAAATAAAATTTTCTTTATATGTCTAGCTAGCAATATCGCTCCTATAATTCCAACTAATATTCCAACACCAACACCGATACAAATAATATGTCTACTTTCTTTCACTCTCTCTTTTATATTATCAGCTGAAATGCCAACAGCGACCGCACCAAGTTGCTCACCTGTGTCAGCAAAAATAGGTACGAATACTCGCATAGAAATCCCTAAAGTTCCTTCTGCTAACGAGGCGTGTTCCTTTCCCTTCAATACAGTTCCTTCATCGCCTCCAACAATATGATGCCCTATTTTTTGAGGGTTTGGATGAGATTTTCGTATTCCATTCATATCCATAACTACAATAAATTGAACATCTGTACTCTTTAATAGCTTATTTGTATACACCTGAATCAAGGAGGTATCTACCTTCCCCGTCAACCCATCAATTACAGTAGAATCATTCGCCACAATACGTGCAATCGTTTTTGCCTTCTCTGCTTGGCTATCTTCTGTCGCCCGTTCAACATTATGGCTAATTAAAATGTCTGTTACGAGTAAAGAAAAAATTACAACTGTACACACTAATAATGTAATCGTTTTCCATAAATCCAATAGTTTTTTCCTTTTTTTCATCTCTTCATTGACTCCCCTAGTTCTTCTACGCTATCTTTCGTAAATAAAAAATAAGTAAGCTGTTATTATAAGTCTAATCTTACTTACTTGATGTTATTATACTTTAAATTTACTCGTCATTTCTTGTAGTTTTTCTATCGTCTTTTCTAAGTTTTAATTAGCTAAACGAATTTATTCCATAATAAAAAATAAAATAAGAGAACTTCAATATAACAAGTATACTGAATTTCTCTTATTTTTCATTTCGAAAATCTAATATTGTCATTACTTTTGTAGTAAGAAGCATAAGATATCCGTTTTAGTGTTGTCTATGAGTATAGTGAATTTTCAAAACAAAAGAAAGCTGCATAATTTTTAAAAATAATACCTAACTAGGTGTATTTGGCGTGCTCATTTTTAAGGATATATAGTATTTTAAGAGTTTTTTAGTTTATTTGAACGAAAGTTCATTTTGTTTCCGCTCTTAAGTTGATGGGCATGTATGGTGACCCCTATTAAAAGATATTGATGGAAAAGATGTTGTAATCGATTTAGCTCGTGACGATAAAAAATACAGTGAAAAAAGGACACCCTCGTCAGATACTCCTAGCAAGCGTGTCCTTTTACACTTTTCTATCAATGAAACTATTATTTTACTCCTACGTCATTCCAAGCTTTTTGCACAGCTTGATATGTCGCGCTATTAACGCCATCGTAATCAGCAACAGATTGTAATAAAGCAGCACGTGCCTTGCTGAAATCACTTGTCGGTGTAAGGTACGTTGTTAAAGCACGGTAGTAGATTTTTTCTGCTTTTTCCTTACCAATAGCATTGATTGTTAAATAAGCAGCTTTATTTGGAATACCGCTATTGATATGTACGCCGCCATTGTCTCCTTCTTCTGTTGGTGGTAAATATTGATAGTCATTCATATGAGCAGGTTGGCCATACTTTTCAGGATTTGATAAGCTGCGAAGTGCATCTCCTGCAACTTTTGGCGTAGTTACAGCTTCTCCTAAATCCCAGTTGGTTGGCTCAACGAAATATCCAAATACATCAGAAAAAGATTCATTTAGTGCCCCGGATTGATTTAGGTATTCAAGCTCAGCTGACTTTTCAGTTACCGCATGTGTTAGTTCGTGTGCAACAACATCAAGCGAACCTGACAGCGGTGCGAATTTAACACCATCACCATCACCATAAACCATTTGTTGTCCATTCCAGAAAGCATTATTATAGTTGGTTCCAAAATTGATTGATGAACGAATCGTTTTACCGTTTCCATCAAAACTGTTGCGATTATGAACATTTTTATAATAATCATATACTTTTCCTGCATTAAAATGAGCATCAACTGCAGGAGCTTGGTTCTTATCTACCCAAGCGTTATCTGTATCGAATAGATAGTAATTCTTTATATTCTCGTAATCAGCGCCATGATTAACTGTAAATGTCTCAATAACGCCACCATTCATCGGCTTTGTTGTGTCTTTTAAATAGTATTCTCCATATTGACTGCTATAAGTTGTATTCAGGTTTTTTCGATCCCCAGATACGCCGTTTCCGTAGCCTTTTTGCGGAGTATCTGCATCTGTAACTGCATTATATGAACCTACAATTGTTCCATCTTCTGCGTTTACATAGATTTGCCAGTTTGCTCCATAAGGTTTAATGAATTGTAATTGTACTTTATAAGTTAAGTAATAATTCCCGTCTTTTTCATAAATAACTAAATCTGCTTTTTCATTTGTAGATTGTACTTTTTCTTTTATTTGTTCTAACGGAGTCCCATTTGTTTCTACAAATGTATCTTTTTTTGCTAGATTAATATGTTTCCATGCATTTGAAAGGGCAGTTTCATTTGAAATCTTTGCCTTTGTATTTTCTTTCAAACGGTCAGCGGCAGCGGGATGTACGTCTCCGTTTACTGTTGTTACTTTGCCCTCACGATTTGTATGAACAATGAATCGTGCCCCATCAACTGGAACTTTATTGATAGATTGAATATACACATAATGTTTCATCCCTAAATCATCTGACTTTACTTCTTTCAGTGTTAAGTCAGTTTGTGGATTGATTTTAAATAACTCTTTATTTTCTTCAAGGAACGATTTCACTGCTTTTTCTGATTCTACTTTTTTATCAGATAATTCTCCTGAAAGAAAGGATGGATTTCCTTGTTCATCATTCCACTTTTTTTGAACGACTTCCATTTTGTCCAAAGCTTCTTGCTGCGATACTTGTTCTTCTGCAAAGGCATTTGAAAATGGAGCACCTAGAACCATCCCTGTTGCTAGTAATGTAACGACGGATTTCTTCATTTCTATTTCTCCTCTCAATATTCCATATAATAAATATGGATCTTATTAAGGAGTATACAAAAAAAACATTCTCTTGAGATTATTCATGTAAAATTGCATATTTTTTTAAAGATTCTAATACCTTAAATTTTCTATCCTTTTCCTGTTATAGAAACATCCTTTTTCACAATGATTTATGGATAGGGGTACAGTTTTTTATCTATTTACACACGTACAGCTGTACCGCTTACCGCAACCATTAGCATTCCGTCGCGATTGCTCCGTCTTCTCTTATACGTAAAATAAATATTTTAACAGTAAAATACTTAAGATATTAGCTAATAAACTTATATTTTTTATTCAATCTATAAAAATCTTGCAACAAAAATGCAATTGTGATGATCACCATTAAACCATTCACCGCAAGAGCTATTACAATCGATAATTCCATGGTAGGTAATAACATGATACATAGTGAAACAATGGATGCAATAAAAGGAACAACTTTTCTTGTTCTTGTTATGCAAAATTCTTCACTTTTTTTTAGTTGCGGCATGATTCTACCAATGATTAACAAGAAAGGAGTGGTAGCCAAGATCCCTAACCACCCGAAAGCGCTTTCGATAAACCAAGGTGAAAATGGCATGGCTGAAGAGAATATAAATAAGTTCAGTATTAACAAAAATAGTTGAATAAGAGATAATTTTATATGTATTTGTTTCATGTTGTTACACCTCAGAAAAATGAATAAAATGAAAGTGGGTCATATAATAGGCATAATATGATCCACTTTCACACATCGTACTTCACTCTTTATAAGAGATACGGCTATTAAAAATCTTCGCCATGCTTCACGTACCTTGAAAGGAATCGAAACCATTCATGCTATATATAAATGAAACCGCAGTTTACAGTCAAACTGCGGTTTCATTTATATATAGCATGAATGAAACCGCAGTTTACAGTCAAACTGCGGTTTTTCAACGTACAAGGAATTACACAAATTATTAGTCACTGCCTAAATAGTTTTCCTTATTTATCAATATCTGTTTCTACTTTTTTAAACTTTGCAACGGAACCTTTTAGCTCCTTTTACTTGCAAATTATTTATTATTTTCTCCAATATTTAACAACATGCCCCTCGTTGTTAATGTAAACATAGTATTCAGCTTCTGTTTTCTCGTCCCATACATACTCATCTTTGTTTAGCAAAGCCGCCCCCCAAGAGCCCGCAAAATACAATTTTCCATCATACTTAAAAAAGGTATTACTCTGCATTTGTCCGAGGGTTTCAGTATTTTCCGAGAAGTAAAACGTAAAACCATTTATTTTTTGTCCACCTGTTTGCATGACGCCTTTATCATTGTAATAATATTTTTTTCCATCTTTTTCTATAAAATCTGTCGGTAGAACTTCTCCCTCATTATTAAAGTAATATTTTTTTTCGTCAATAGTTATATTATAGTCAAAATTATAGTTATTTCCAGAATTGAAATAATATTTTTTACCATCAATTTCCTTCCAACCACTATAGAAAGGCCCTTCTTCTAAGCTGTAATATACAAGTACAGGTATTTTCCTTGTAGTATCAAATAAGTCATCAAAAAAGATTTTAGAGACCCCACTTTTTCTAATAGAACCATCTTTTTCAAACACTAGCTTTTTCTCATCAAGAGTAATATAAGTTCCAGTATTACTTAGCGCTCCTCCATCCAGACTAGAAGCCTTCTCAAGTGCGCCTTTATCACCAGAAAAGTGAAGCACGATATTTTGATCTTCTAAACGCACCTCCTTTTTCGTTGATCCCGCCCGACTTTGGAAGTAATAAATCTTACCATCGATTTCTCGTAGACCTTCTTCAACAAACGCTCCGGAAGCATCAGAATATGCGGAATACCCTTCGCTGTGACTTGTCCATGCTGATCGCTGTAAAGCACCGTTATCATCAAAATTGTAGAACTTATTGTTAATAGGTGTGTCCCATGAATTTTCCTTTAACATGCTAGAATCATCTTTAAAATAATACGTCTTACCTTCGATTTCCTGCCAACCCTTCAACAAGACTCCATCGGAACCTGCATAATAATGAACGCCAGCAACGGTTACCCAATTGTTCTTTATCACGTTTCCAGAAGAATCTTTTGCAAGCAATTTATGACGATCATATTCATCAGATACTATCTGTATTCCGTCATACTTCGGTTTCTCATTTTCTTTACCAGGATACCACTCTCTTAGCCAATTATGAATTTCATTGTTGGTTTTTGCAGTGAAACGAATTTCAGATTTGAAGCTCGAATCCGTACCAAATTGGTAAGTATACAAATTACCAGCCAAACTTACTCCATTTTTGTTATTCAAACGGAATTGAAATTCTCCCTGATGAGAATTTCCAATCTGAACAAGTTCAAACAATTCATCATCACCAATTGAATCAGAGTATTGAAGATTCTTACCTTCTTTTCCTGAAAGGTATTGTGAACCTTTTCTTACAAACACTTTATTCGACCCTTTTTTATAAGGAATAATTTTATAATTCTCACCACCATTTAATGTAATAAATGGTAATGCAATAGGTGTATCTAGACCCAATTTCGTCTCTGCAAATACATTTACTACACGGTTATTAAAATCTGCAAGAGCTTCAGAATCACTTGTGAGATAATTCCGAAGAACATCTTTACTTACCGGCTCTGAAGTAGCTGTTCCTAATTTTCGTTTACCTTCTGGTAGTTGGTTAAAAAGATCCTTAAAATTCTGACCAATAGCAAGCACACCACCTGTAGTATAAGCACCTGGGAATGCTTGTCTTACAAATTTATCTGCTAAATTCGTGTAATGACCTTCATTGCTACTTTCTAGATAAAAGGTTTGCCAGTTTGTAAGAGCAACACCTGTTTTTCCTTCATCTAATTGTTTTTGTGTAATATACAAAAGAATATGTTTAGATAATTCTGGTTCATCAGGAGTTAAGTCTACTATTGTACCAGCTTGCTTAATACGCATTTGTTCCCCATGCTTGATTTTTTTATATTCAACCTTTCCATCAGCGTAAGCAATTTTAACCTTCTTGCTAAAATTTTTATCTTTATAATAATCAAACGCACTAATACCAAACTCTCCTTTTTGGAAAGTAGGTGCTATGTAAGCACTGTTTTCAACCCCACGATTATAAGTGGATTTTGCATCGGTTTCTTCTAAAAACTTAACAAACGGCTCTTTTAAAAACGCATCATAAATATTCCCAAATGTTGTAACAATCGTTCCGAACGTATCAACATCTGCCTTCACTTTATATTCTGTTACGGGGCTGGCGCTGAATAAAATCCCCATTGCAATCCCTACAGGAAGGACTTTTCGCATACTTTTTTTTACTTTTCCATTCATAATTGTGCTCCTCACTTTGTGCTACCCTATTTTTTCTATTTATTAAACTGCATTTAACGTTCCAAAGTTTATCTTAGTTTAAATACCTTTCAAAAGTCTTTCATAAATGTTACAAAAGTCTTTCATTAATATCGTATAAAATCTGATTTTTTACGATATTCTATATTTTTCAGCTTGGCCCCATGCTCATTAAGCGAAGATTTTTAAGTATCCCAAAACAAAATATTTATCTGTAAAATGAATGAAGTAGTAAACAAGAAAGGCTGGCAAAATGCCAACCTTTCTTGTTTTTTTGGTCTCAATTTTTATTTTAATAAATCAATAATAACTAAAAGGAATCGTTTGTCTCGTTCTTGTTATACAAAGGCCTTTTCTTTTCTTAAGATATGTCATAATTACACCAATAAATAATAATAAAGGTGTAGTAACGAAAATTCCAAGTAAACCGAAACTATCTTCAACAAACCAAGGTAAGAACAGCCTCCTTGAGGAAGATATAAATAGGTCCAGTACTAGAGAAAATAACTGTACGAGTAATAATCTCACACTTATGTTTTTGAGATTCATGGTGTTAAGATCTTCGCAAAAGTGTATTTTTAGACTATATGATCGGTGGTTTACTTATGTATCAATCCTTTTATTCTTATCGGTATGTCTAAGTTTAAGAAATTACTTACAAAAGTACTGAAGTGTTTGTATGAGAAACAATGAAATGGTTTTGTAACATTTATGAAAGACTTTTGAAAGGGATTTAAATTAAGATAAACTTACTGATATGAATGTAAATACGTTGAAAACAGTATAAATTAGAAAGTAAGGAGCAAATCCATGAAGGAAAAGATAAAGAGATATATAAAAAAAATTCCCCCTGTAGGAATAGCGATGGGGATTGTATTCAGTTTCAACCCATTTACAAAACATAAAGCAAAAGCAGACGTTGATACAAGAGAAACTATTCTTACAACATTTGGAGATACCTATGATACGTTTCTAAAAGAGCCTTTTGTTATTTCTTTATCCGAACAAAGTGCTAAAAATGATTATCTAGCTAACAATGAAAACCGTGCTTACAAACCTCCTACTTTTAACAAAGGAGAATTTGGTATTAGTGTGTATGATTATTATAAAAACCAAAACTTTTCTAAGGAAATTAAAATTTTCTATAAAGATGGGAAAGTTGAATATAAAACGATAAAACATGGTCAACAACTTATGATTAAGCAAGCTGGTATCATAGTGGACTTAAATCCAGATGCCTCAGATCTATATGAACGTGATGTGTATTTTATTACACAAAAACAATTAGATGAAGGGAATACTGGTATTGCGCTTACGAATTGGCAAACATATTACTTGAAAAGTGAAAATAGTGGTCAAATGAATGGTCCTTTAGCTCTAAAATATATTAGACAGGAGTTTCCAAATATAAAACCAGGTAGTGCTTCTTTTGACCTAGAGAAACTTTTTCATGCACTACCAGGAGAGAAGCGAAAACTGGCAACGATAACTTCGAATCCAGTAAAAGAATCTGAAATTTTTAGTTATACCTCTGATGAGCTTGCTGAGATAAAAAGACATAAGCTGGCCGTCGTTACACAACATAAAAATAAAAAAGAAAGTCACAGGTAAATGAATTCATTAAGAAGTGATACAAAAACATTGTTTTTTGGTAAACAATGTTTTTGTTTAAAGCTACTTAGTGCTTTTATCTCGACCCCTTATAGGCCTCAAATTACGAATGTTTCAAGATAGCTTTATATAGGAAACTACAAGACAAAGTATAAAAAAAATCACCCGCTGAAATTGGGAATTTTTTCAGATGTGGCGGGTTATTCTTTGAATCGTTTCCGTACCCCTATATATCTCGGCTGAACCCCTTATTCCCCCTTTTCGAGGGGATGGGCAAAAACACCCAATATGGGAATAGATCTTGCAAATACATTTATGGATTCCGCTAATAGAATAGCAAGTCATAAGATTGAGCAGCCATCAACGTTGGAAATATTGATTTAAGTAATGCACTACGTGATTTAGGTGGCGATCCTTCTAAGAATATATAATCGTGGCGATGACCAAGATCTAGCGTTTATCTTAGGTATTTCACCGGGTTTTGGAACAGCAATAGAAATTGGACAGTTAATCAAAGGTGAAGACTTAATAACAGGTAGAAAATATGGACCAGAAGATTATGCATGGGGCACATTGTCGGTCGTATCCGGTGGTACATCCTGAGTAGTCGGAAAAGTCGTTGGAAAAATTGGTGACCTAGAGAAGAAAGGAAAGGCTCTAGAAGCGGCTGCTAAATATAAGCCAAAAACCATAGAAATAAATAATCCTGTTTTAGATAACATTCGTACAGGTAGTGCATTAAAAATAGATGAACTACATGCATTTAATAAAATTATTGATAATTATGTTAGTTATGCATCGAAATTTGATTTAGTTGGAGGTGACGGAATTAAGCGACAGCTTTATCAGGTAGAAGGTTCGTTAAATGGTAAAAAAGGTGTATTCGAATGGATTGTTGACCCTGACCCTAAAAAAGGTGTTACACACAGAAGGTTTATTGAGGGAGTTGGCGTAACAGGGAAAGCGAATGCAAGAAAGAAGTGATAATATAATGTATAGTTATAAAATTTTCAAAACGTATAGACTACAATATAGTTGGGCTACTTTGCTAACCGGATTAAAATTAGGCCTTTTATCCATTGAAGAAATAGATACATATGCTGCAAATTATTTGATTGATAATCCCCACGTAAGCGATGATGCATTATTAGAACTTACATGGGGATTATGCGAGAAAGAAAAAGCTATTGAATTAATAGAAACCATAGTAATGGATTTAGCAATACCTTGGAATGGTGATGTTGAGGAACGAAAATGGAAGTACTGTATTTTAATGTCTATGAGAGAAAAAAATAACGATTACGATGCTTTATTAGAGAATATAGCTAACCTGTATAGTGATTTTAATTATCCAGACTATATGAAAGGATTTATTTATTATTTAGAACCGGATGACGGTTATGATCCAAGTAAGTATACCAAAAGTGAAAATATTAAACGACTGATAAATAAACTAGATTCATTCTTACAAAGTGAACAGAAAGCTTTACAGGAGGTTTAAATCGTAAGAATAAACCTTTAGAGGATATTTTATAGTAAATCAAGATTCCTTTTACAAAGCCGTAGGTATTATACTCCTACGGCTTTTATTATACATTATTTAAGTGAAAACTACTTTTTTCGAAGAAAATGAAAGGTCAAATGGTAGTTCGGATGGTTTTCGATTTGAATCAATATGATACTTTCCAAATCGATTTACATGTGCTGTCATATAGGGACTTAAAATGGATAGCAAATCCTTATATAATGATTTGCGCACCTCGAAAAAAAGAAGTAAAACTTGATAAATTGACAATGAGATTGTTTCAACATTCTTTGAAAAATCTTAAAGATCAAAATGGTAAAAAGGTGAAATTGCCAACTAGATTTTTTTAGACTGTATCAACTTGATACAGTCTATTTTTTATGTACTTTATAATTTTTTAGGTGTGACGAAAACGTCACAAAAAGGACTAAAAGTGTGACGTTTTCGTCATACCCTAAAAAGTACTATAAACCCTTGGTACAACTGGATTTATAGTACTTTTAAACAATCGTCTCTATTATCACTATTATTAAGGAACAGGTAGTATTTTTGAGCAAACAACGCTCAAAAATCTCCACCTTCATAATAAAAAAGTCGGTTCGTGTGCTTTTCTCGCCAAGCCGACAGACAAAAAGCAAAGCAATGGTACTCGACTTGGACTAGCAAGTATACGAGCCGAACCGCTTAGATCAATCGCTCAAAAATAGTTCTTATTCTATATATTGATACGTTTAATACGTGGGATTTCGGCCCCACACGACGAGCCAGCACTCTAGCCAAAAAGCAAATATAAGACCAAAAGACAAGAACAAAACTATAAAAAAAAGAAAAACCCTCTTTGAATACTTATTCATAGAGGGTTAACATAACGTACTATTATCAGTAGTCTTATATTTAAAAATCTATAAACCTTTTATTTAAATACAACAACCTCCTCACCTGAATACACTTTCAAGTCTTCCATTGCTATGGCTATGGCATGTTTTTCTGTATCAATTAACGATAACCCCTGTTTAATAGGAGCCCAATACTCATATCCGTAATCCTCAAACCACGCAAAAACTTCTGTACTGAAAAAACCATCATTTCGTTTGATAACTTGGACTTTGTATCTTTTGCTTGGAGAAACAATCTCTTTAATGATTTCTTCCATTGTCTATCTCCCTCTATCTTTTATCCAGATTGTACCACATCAAGAATATAGATGATGAAAGGTATTTTGATTGCATAAGGTATACATGTGAAGTTAACATAACATATCATTATCGGTAGTTATAAAAACACAAAATATTCCGTTTCAAAATCAAAAGTATTCTTATCTTATTGAGATATAATCAAAAATTTCTAAGATATTTTTTTATCTGCATTACGTTGTGATTTTTATTTATTCGACGATCCTATTTTTTAAGAATTACAAGGTTTATATTATGGTATGAATAAAATAAATGGATATATAGAAAAAAACCTTCCATCTCAAATTGAAAAGTACTCTTAGTTTTTGAGATGGAAGATGAAATTGAAATGTCACCACGACATATATTCCGTCCCTATCCGTTTAAAAAATAAATATTTTAGTAACTGATGCTTAATGTGGAAATGGTAACGCGTGAAAAAATGTCGAATTTATTAGAAAATTGTATATTTTTGTTGTTTTATTTTTTTTTCATGCTAGACTTATAATTACAAAGAAAGAGTATACAAAAACCCTTAGCGATATAATTATCTGAATTTTTAGTTTCGTTTGTTGGTTTGCTTTACATCATTGACATGTGTGTATGCATTTTTTCCTCCACTCTTTCTTTGCTGTGCCCTTTAGAAAAAAACAACTTGTCCTTATCCAAGTTGTTTTTTTTCTGTAAAGATTTCATTTATTGTTTATGATAGTTGAGGTAGTAATTCAAAAAAGCACCTATCAGGGACATAGTTTTTAAGGTGAGTTTTTGGAAAGCATTTTTATGAAAAATTGGCGAGAATCGTTTGGAAATTAAAATAGCCCCTCTTTTCTGTGTACCTCGACACATTTAATTTGTATAATAGAAAAACTAAGAAAATTAAAAAATTAATACATATGCACGTTTACATAAATAGGGGTGAGAGAATATGTACAAACTGACCGAGATTATTGACGTAAAAGAAATACAAACTATGGCAGAACACTTTTATCTTTTAACACAGATTTCACATCAGCTGCTTGATTGCAACGGAGAAATCATATTTCATTACGGCACACCATCCTCTGATATACATTTACATACAAAAATTCATGTCCCTATTATATTCAATGAAAATACGATTGGTGATTTTGTGATTTTGTCGCCTAAAGATCGTATTGAATCTTGCACTATATACTTTAAATCCCTTGCAACGATTATAACGAATAAAGGAATGAATACAATACAGCAATTGCAGAAAGATCAATCTATCCCTGCTGAAAAATTATATACGATTTTACACAACATGCCCGTTATGGTTGATGCTTGTGATGAAGAAGGGAATATTGTCATATGGAACCGAGAGTGTGAACTTGTAACAGGTTATAGTGCCGCTGAAATTATTAACAATCCTTGCGCGTTAGAGCTACTTTATCCAGATGAAACGTATCGGAACCAGTTACTTCATGGATTTTCTGAACTCGGTAAAAACTTTCGTGATTGGGAAATGACACTTACTTGTAAAAACGGTGATGAAAAAACAATCCTGTGGTCAAACCTTTCAGAAGAATTCCCTGTTCCTGGATACAGTCACTGGGCAGTTGGTATTGATATTACGTATCGGAAACAGGTAGAAGAGAAACTTATAGAAAAATCTTCAGAGTTAGAATTAATTTTTAAAGCACTTCCAGACTTATGTTTTTTAACAAGACTTGACGGAGTAATCGTTGATTATAAAGCCGGCTGTCCATCAAGATTTTATGTACCTGTCGAACAATTTATGTATAAAAAATTTCAGGATGTGTTACCTTTAGATGTTGCCCTGCAGCTACAAGAAGCAATTGCAAGGGTACAGCAGAATAATTCCATAGAAATTGTAGATTACTCCTTGCTCATGCATAATAGTATTTACTTTTTTGAAGCACGATGTTTACCGCTATTAACAGATAAAGTGATGGTTATGGTTCGCGATATTACAGAGCGGAAAAAGACAGCGGAACTATTAAATAAATCAGATAAATTAGCTACTGTCGGTCAACTCGCTGCAGGGGTTGCACATGAAGTGCGAAACCCACTCACTGTTATTAAAGGATTTATACAATTATTAGAGATACAAATGAAACATGAATCAAAACATTTTCAACTCATACTTTCTGAAATTGAGCGCATTGAATCTATTATTCACGAATTTTTATCTATTGCTAAACCTGAGGTATGTTCTTTTGAACAAGAGAGCATCGATGTAATTTTAGAAAACGTTGTATTTTTAATTAACACAAAGGCAATTATGACAAATATTCATGTCACATTCCAAACGGATCCTGACGTTGTATATATTGATTGTTGTAAAAAACAATTAAAACAAGTGTTTATCAATGTTTTACAAAATTCGATTGAAGCAATGCCACATGGGGGAGACATAATCATTACCACTAAGAAAGTAAGTAACAATGAGGTGGAAATTTGTATTTCAGATGAAGGGATTGGTATTCCAGAAGAAAGAATTGCAAAACTTGCTGAACCTTTTTATAGTACGAAAGAAAAAGGAACAGGTCTCGGTTTAATGATTAGTTACAAAATTATTGAAAGTCATCAGGGAAGAATTTGTATAACAAGTAAAGTTGGAGTAGGAACCTCGGTGTACATTTATTTACCGCTTTTGAAAAATGTTTAAAAACTGATATAAAACTTTTCTCAGGTAGTAGAGTACATTTTAAAAGGTGCACCGTAACAATTAGGTTCTGGTGCGAATAATTAAATACGATATAAAAAGGCGTGGATTTTTTATTTTCCTTGGGTTTAAGTAATTAATTCAAACAGTTGGTGGATGAATTCTTTCTAATTTTGGACAGACTGGTTCCGTAAATCAATCTGTTCTTTTTTCATCATATGCATAGCCTCTACTCCAAAAAGAATGGATGTAGCTGTGTCCAAGCATTTGAATCCTAGCATAGAACGGATTCGCTTCTTTATAAAGCGATGATCTTGTTCTACTATGTTATTCAAGTACTACATAAACCCACAACTCATTTCTTTATTTTACTATCCCAAACAGAACGATTGTTTCCTGAAAATTAAAAAGAAGATTGAGACATCTCAATCTTCTTTTCAGGCAGAATTAGATAGAATTTTATTGAATAAAATTCTATCTTTAAAAACTAGCTCTGCAAGAATCGCTGTATTTCTATTTCTGGTAATGTAAGTTCATTATTACGCAATTATTTATAAAATTTATCATACAAATGATATGCGTGGTTTAGGAATAAGAAGGTTCTGTTACGAAGTTTTTAAAAATAAGTAAAACTGCACGGTTATTTTGAGATTTGGATGAAACTTTTATAAAAGTGAAAGGCGAAGTCTTTAATACGACTCCGCCTTTTCGGTCTATAAGGAATTATTAATTGCTACATTACTATTCAACAATGTAATCATAGATTCTCTATGTTTTAGGTCACTTTGCAACGGAACTAATACTCCCCTATTTTTGTGGAGTAACAAGTTCCACTTTAAATTCTTTTATCCCTTCTTTTAATGTGACAGCATCTGTTCGTAATGTTTTCCAACTGTCTTTAGCTGCATTCAAGTTAGGTTTTAGGAATCTAAATTTATTTTGATCCGCTTTTTGAGCTGCATTCTCAATATGCCCAAGTACTCCCGAATATTGAGAATCTAAATCATGCCATTGCGTGGACATATAAGTAAGAGCGTTAATAGCATCATCAAGCGCACTATGCATCTCACTAATATTATTATATGCAACCCCAACTACACGATTTAATGTTAGTTTACCATCTACGGTCTGACGTAATTCTGCTAATAAAGGCTCTAACTTGCCTAAATTATCTCGTGCTACACCCACTATTATCCCACCAATTACCGGTAAGCCCAAAATGGCACCCTTCATTACATTAAATCCATCAGATTCTAACTGTTTATAATAGTTTACTGATCCTAAAACCTCATTTAGACGCTTTTGATCAGCCTCAACATCAGCACCTTGGTTCTTTAAAATCGACTGTAAGAGATCTTTATTGCTTCCAAATGCTCTAACATCTTGTCCAATAGCGTCTCTTAATTTAGTTAATTCTTGTATTAATTGTTGTGCAACCTTTTGGTTTTGTTGAATCTCACCTCGTAAATCTGTAATCCCTTCTTTTAAAGCATCTCCATCCCCTTTATTAATCGCCTCTACCATTGTTTCATAATAATTGTCAAATGTTGTATCGTATTCAATAATACCAGTCAATGTATCTATAAGCTGTTTTTTCACTTGCGTATCCCATGTAACAGCATGTGCTCTTGCATTCTTTTGATCTTGTACAATTTTATCAGGTAAATCTGCATACCCATTAATAGTGATTCCTTCAAAGTTCACATCTGGATTCTTAATTAGCATATAAGAATAGGCATTCATAGATTTTGCAAATAACCCAGCCTTTTTCAAGGTTTCTTTCATTTTCACTTCATTTGCTGAAAGAGACATATCTCCATTGTTAGTTTGTTCAATTCCACTTGCAAAAGTTGCTACTGGTGAGACCACAGAAGTTGTTGTCAAAGTTAAAAACGTCGATACAGCGAGTAGTTTGTAAGGGATTTTTTTTATCATTTCATATTCCTCCTATATAGGTTTGATTTTTAGTTCGTTTCTTCTTGTTTAAAAGCGATGTCTTTCGAAATGAATTCTGCATCTTTATGAATATCATTCCAACTTTGTTTAGCCGCCTTTAAATCATCAGGTATTAAAGAGAGTTTATGTTCTTGCATTTGGTCGATACTATCATATAAATCTTTATAATTGGCCCCCATTGTATTCCATTGTTTTTGAATATTTGTTAGAGACAGTATCGCTTGATCCACTGTCTGATACAGATATGTCAAAGTATCTTTTGTGCTAGTAAGCGAAATAACTGCTTGGTTAGCAAGATCGGCTTTCGTACTTAATTGTCCGATTTTGTTAGAAATTTCGTTATAAGAGTTCATATGATTAGACGCTGTGACACCAGCTGCCGTTCCTAAACCGATACCAGCTGCACCGAGAGCCGTAAGGCCACCGACAACAACCGGTGTTGCTGTACCGCCAGTTACAACAATTAC
The DNA here is from genome assembly GCF_038050385.1 of Bacillus sp. FSL R9-9410. Taxonomy (NCBI): domain Bacteria; kingdom Bacillati; phylum Bacillota; class Bacilli; order Caryophanales; family Bacillaceae; genus Bacillus; species Bacillus sp. FSL R9-9410. Next base: position 83,224 of record NZ_JBBOTV010000004.1, on the reverse strand, counting down.
TACCGCTCCTCCAATGGCTGCAATAACTAAAATGGCTGCTCCCAATCCACCACCAATTGACCATGCTAATACATTGTCAAAATGTTCTTTCTGAGTAGCACTTAGTTGCTCAATTTCAGCCTGAAGTTGTGGAATCAGTGCTTGTTTTCCCGCTAATATTGCCGTTAAGCCACCTTTCCCATCTGGGCCACCAACATTATTTTTAAAATCTGTAGTATTTGTGTACAGTTTTGTTTTGAAGGCTTCTAACATCTTAATTACTTCTGTAACTTCTTTTGAATTTGTATCAATTGTAGTGATTAAATCATTTATGCCCTCTTTTAATCCTTCCTTATCTTTCTTTTGTACAGTATCTACTAATGTATCGTAATAATTTTTAAATTGTTCATCGTAATTTACAATATTACGTGCTGTATTTTGAATCTTCGGTTTTGCTGTATCTAGCCAATAATTCGCATTGATTCGAGATAGTTCCTGATTAAGGTGAATATTTTTGATTAATTCTTCCCCTTCTGAACCTAAATCGATATTAGATAAATTTACATTCGGTTGTTTAATCATTGTTTTTGCGTACAAATCCATTACAAGAATATGAGATCCTGTTTCAGCCAATGCTTTCTTTAGTCCTTCAGGTCCTAATGCATAATTCCCTATTTTCTGTTCTTGTGCAGTCTGTTCTTGTACAAGTGCATGGATCGTGTTACCGTTCGTAGCCGTTATAACCGTTGCCAGAGTAGCCAAAGTTAACACTTTAAATGGAAACTTCATCATATTAATTCTCCTCCCTATTTTTCAATAGATTCTTATAATCATCATTCCGCTTTATAAATTCAGAATATTAGAACTTATAAACTTGTTCTTCAAGGTAACTTGTTACATTTTTTAATTGTCTTAATGTATCTTTTTGAGACTGCTGATCAGTTGTATCAACATTAGAAGATAATTTTGTAATATTATTTTTAATTAGATTCATATCTTCTTTATAGCGCTTTAATAGGTCAAGTTCTACATCTACTTGATTTGCAAATGTATGTAAATCATTTTGCATAATAAGAAGCATAGACTTTTGTAAATCTGCTACTGTTAGGCTCTTTGTTAAATCATATAATTTTTGGTTTTGTTTCTCTAAATCATCTAAATGTGCTCGCTGCTCTGTAGTAAGTTTATTTACTTCAGCGAAGGCACTATAAGTTTTTTTAATTTTTTCAGGGTCAATAACCTTCGTAAGGTCATACTCTTTTGTCTTTGTAATTGCAGCTGCAGCTATTTCAGCTTGTTTGCTTTTCTCAATTGCTTCACGGGCTTCTTTTTTGGCAGCTTCAATCTCTAGAGCAGATTTACCCTTTTCTTTCGCTTCTTGCTCTGCTTTTTTCTCTGCTTCTAAAATAGAATTGTTAATTTCTTTTCCTTTGTTATACGCTGCTACTGCTGTTTGAGCAGCAGGTTCAATGATATCTTTTGAAAGGTTATAGACTTCTTTGAATATAACAAACCCTTGTTCATTTAAAGCTCCTGGTAATAATGCTATTTGTTGTAAATCACTTTGAATTGATTTTTGGGTATTTAGCAATTCATTTTTTAGCTGGTCTATTTTCCCTGTTCCCTCTGAACTTAGTACACCTTGTGCTTTTGTCACGTCAGTATCGAGATCTTTAAGCTTTTTATCAATCTGTAATTTAATATCTGTTAATTCATTAATCTGACGTTGTACGCTTTCTTGGTTTGTCGTAGTTTTATCTTGAAGAATTTCAAGTCTATCCAAGAACCCTTCTTTATCTTCATTATTGTCTACAAACTGTTTTAATGTTGGATAATAGCTATTAAATTGGGTTACAAATCCTTTACTTTTTGAATTTAATAGAATTAATTTTGGATAAAGTTCTGATGACCATTCGTTCATATCTTGTTTGATCAGGGATTGGTTCGTATTTAAAGCTGGGACTTCCTCAAGCTGTACATTAGGACTCATTAAAGCTTGATCAATATATGTTTGGATTAATTTAGATTGTGCACCTAATTTTCGTAAGGATGAGGAAATATCCGTATTCTCTTGTTGAGTTTCTGCCTGAACGATTGGCATTGCAAGAGTATTGATAGGAATATTCGCCCCAGTAACAATGGATGTTATTAAAAAACCTGTAATTATTTTATTTTTCATTCCATACACCTCTTCACTATTGTCTTTTTACAATCTTATTCACACCTCTAGAACAACCTAGCGCTAGGGTCTCTCCTTCCACACGCTTGAGGAAGAAGAATTCTTTCGGATAGAGTGTTAGACTCTCGTTATTATTTACTTCTCATAGAATGTAAGGCCTTACTTCCCCCTCATTTAAACACTATGTTTTTACTAAGTAAACAATAAAATCCCATTATTTATATTTAATAATTCAGACACTTCATGTTTGTATTAGAAAAAAATTATATTTAAAAAAGTTAAATCCTATTAATTAATTCACTAAGTGAAATAATTACATCAGTGTAATTAGACTTAAAATATAGTGATTTTCATTTATTTATATTAATCGTTTGATATAAAATGTTTTTAATATAACTTAATAGTACTTTGTATATCATTTACCTTTTTTTGTAAAATGTAAAATTACATATTTCTCCACACTAAAAAACCAACAATTAGCAACAAATAAACCAACAAATAACAACATTTTTAAAAAAACAGGTCGTTATTTGTTGGTTTTTATTGTAAGATGCATAACGTAATATAAAGATTTAATAAGGGGTGGTTTAATGTCAGTTCTAAAAAACAGTAAAATTGGTACAAAGTTGAATACATTAATGATTACAGCGAGTATCGCATGTATTCTCTTATCCATTATAGGAGTTATCTCTTTAAAGAAAACAGGTGAAGCTTCTGCAAGTATGTATGACGAAAGATTACTTCCAATTTTTTGGATACAATCTCTAGAATCTAATTTCCGATACGGAAACAGTAATTTTATGGAACTCATGGTTACAACTGATGAAAAAAGAAACAAAGAATTAGCAAATAACATAGATCAAACACGTAAAGAAAATGATCAGTTATTAAAAAACTTTGAGTCTAAGATCAGCTCACAAGAAGAAAAGCAATTATATAAGAATTTCCAAAAAAACTTTCAAGAATTTAGAACTCAAATGAAAGAAGCACAAAATTTAGCAGTAAACAATAAAAATGAAGAAGCTTATTCTTATTATTTAAAAAACACTGAGCCTGCTATGCAAAATGCGATTAATTCTATTCAAGAACTTGTGAAATATAATAGTAGCCAGGCAGAACAATTACAAAAAAGTAATACGAACAGTGCACATACTACAATACTGATGTTTATTATTATTTCAGTTATTGCGACTGCAATTATTATAGGTATTGGATATGTCATCAAAACAGCTATTCAACGTCCAATTACTTTATTACAGCATGATATAAAACAAGTAGCAGATGGAAATTTAGTAATACGTACTTCCTATCAAGCAAATGATGAATTAGGAGCTATTGTTACTTCTTTTAATAACATGTTAGATAATTTACAACATTTAATTGAGAAAATACAAGTAACGACATACGAAGTTACCTCTTCTACTGACAGTATGTTGCAGAATACAAAACAGGCATCTAAAATATCTAATGAAGCTGTTCTAACAATTAATAAAGTAAATAAACAAATAGAAGGACAAGTTACTAATATTCATGAAAGTTCAACAGCAATGAATGACTTAACAAATGGAGTTCAATCAGTAGCTGAATCAGCATTAACTGTTGCTGAAGTATCTGTTGCTACAACAGATCGTGTAAATAATGGTAGTAAAGTAATCAAGCAATCTATTACTCAAATGAATAATGTGCATGCAGTTGTTGAAGAAACATCTACGGTGATAGAACGTCTTATTATGCGTACACAGCATATAGATAAAGCTTTAGACGCGATTACAAATATTGCGGAACAAACAAATTTGCTTGCTTTAAATGCTGCAATCGAAGCAGCACGTGCAGGAGAGAATGGAAAAGGATTTGCAGTTGTTGCAGCTGAAGTGAGAGATTTAGCTGAACAATCTAAGCAATCCGCACATGAAATTAATAATTTAATTAAATCAATCCAACAAGATACAAAAGATACTGTTCAAATCATGAGAAAAGGACACGAAGAAGCTATACAAGGAAGAAATGCTGCTAATGAAGCAGACGAAGCCTTTTCAACAATCATGAAAGACATTCATAAGATAACACATCAAATTCAAGAAGTATCAGCTACAACAGAAGAAATGTCTGCTGGAACTGAAGAAATTAACGCTTCACTATCAGTAGTATCAGAAACTTCTACAAGAGTAGCGAAAGATACAAATCAAACCGTACAAGCCATTCAAACTCAAGCATCATCCATTACAGAAATAACAAATCAATCCATGCAAATAAAGAAAAAAATCGAGGAATTAGAAGGATTAATTTCACGATTTAAAATTAAAGAATAAAAAAATAAAAGGAAAAAGCAATTACTTTAAGCTTGATTGACATGTCGTGCTACACCAAGTTGACAAATAGCCCAAAAAAGAACCCAATTAATAGGTTCTTTTTTTGTTGCTAATTATTTTTGTTCTAAAATACGTTCGACCTCATCTATGCTTAATTTACTGGCTTTAGCAATCGTTTCAAGTGGTACACCAAGTTCATGCATACCTTTAATCATCTGTATTTTTCCTTGCTGAACCCCTTCTTGAATTCCTTCTTGAATTCCTTCTTTTTTCCCCTCATTACGAGCATGAGCAAACTTTGCAGCCTCATCCATTAAGGCCTTTTCTCTTGCTTCATATGCTTGACGGAAAGAAGAATCTTGACTCATATGTTCCCACTTATTCATTGCTTTTTGTAAAATTGGATCTTGGTTCATGGCAATGTCCTCCAATGTTTGTGTGAGATACTCATCTTCATTCGCTGGTAATAATAATAACCAACGAACAAACGAATCTTCCCACGGATTGACTTTCTCTTCGCGCCATTGCTGTAGTAACTTTGGAATCTCTACAATATGAACTTCTATATCGTCACTTAATAACTTTTGTTGTTGCTGATTCCAAAGGATTCCTGTTGTATGAAACGCTTCATATTCTGGAAACATCACAAAGTTTAACAAGTTAATGGTAATCGTTTTATGAAGTGAACTATAAGGCATTCCTTTTTGCAATTGAGAGGTGTATAACCTTCCCCAATAATACAAGCTTCGTTTGATCATATCATGATTGTTATTCAATTGTATTTCTACATTTACCTTTGTTCCTGTATTTAATGTAGCCGAAATATCTAAAATCGATAATTTATCTTCTTCATATTCTCGATGCAAATGTGGATCTTCTAATTGCAGGGAAACAATAGGTGATTCTAAAGAATCCTTTAATATGGCATTTAAAAAGGCAACTAAAATATCTTCATTCCCATTTGTGCCAAATAACTGCTTAAATGCAAAATCGATACGTAAATTTACTAATGAATTGGACATGGTTTTCCTCTTCCTGTTTCAAACTATATCTTTACCTTTATTGTACATAAAACCAAAGTCAACATGCAAACAATCCCTATGATTTATATAGGGGATGCATACAGATGTACACAATAAATTATCGAAGACGATTTGGGATCACCATACATGCCCATCAACTTAAGAATTTTATAACACCCCTAAAACAAAAATTGTACATTTTCACCGGGAGATGCCACTTTTCTCGTTTTGGGGTATATGCTTTTCTTAGCTTGATGGCGATGTGGTGCTACCCCATGTAGTTTTCTATGTCTCTTTCAAATGATTTTTGCACCAGAACCAAAATTCATCATATCGACCTAAATATATTCACCGTAATGTAATAATGAATTTAAATATGAAATTTTGCATATATTCAAAAAGCAATCTACTTCCTTACTGATCAATGCTAGGATTATACATGAGGGTGATGTTAGATTATATATCAAATGGAGGAATATTTATGAAAAGAAAAATTTTTGCTTTAGCTTCAGTAATTGCTTTATCAGCCCCTATTCAAAGTGTGGCGTTTGCACATGAAAATAGCCATCAATATGGGACATCTTTTGGTCATAAGTGGTCCGCAGAAGCCATCCATGATGAAGGAGTAAGTACTCATTTATGGATTGTTAACAGAGGCATTGAAGTTATGGCCCAAAATAAGACCGTTGTGAAGCCAAATGAGATATCTCTATTAAATGAATGGCGTAATGAGTTAGAGAAGGGTGTCTACTCTGCCGATTATGAAAATCCGTACTTTGATAATGGCACATTCGCTTCACACTTCTATGATCCTGATACAGGAAGTACGTATCTTCCACTTGCCAAACACGCAAAAGAAACAGGAGCAAAATATTTTAAATTAGCTGGTGAATCCTATCAAAATAAAGATTTTAAAAATGCATTTTTCTATTTAGGATTATCACTTCATTATTTAGGGGATGTTAATCAGCCTATGCATGCAGCGAACTTTACCAACGTTTCGCTTCCTATTGCCTTACACTCAAAATATGAAAACTTCGTCGATACTGTGAAAGACAATTATAAAGTAAAAGATGGAAATGGCTATTGGAACTGGAAAAGTGTAAATCCAGAAGATTGGGTTCATGCTTCTGCAGTTGGTGCAAAAGCAGATTTCCCACTAATTGTTAATGATAAGACAAAAAAGTTGTTTCTAGATGCCGCTATATCACAAGACGCTGCTGATAAATGGCGTGCTGAAGTAACACCGGTTACTGGAAAACGTTTAATGGAAGCGCAACGTATTACAGCTGGATATATCCACTTATGGTTTGATACGTATGTGAATAATAAATAATAAAATACGAAAAGAGAGTCCTTTTTCAAAGAAGGCACTCTCTTTTTTCAATTAGATAGTTTCTCCATGATTTAAACAAATTAGATTAGCTTTAGCTGATGGCTCTTCAATGGATTGATTAGCAGCACCAACAGACGAATCTTTTTTTCTACTGGTTGCGCTTCTGATTCTCCAAGAATAGACACAAGGTATGTACCGCCCTGGGTTTCGTCTAATCGTAACATTTAGAATATGCCCTTTTATTGTCCATTACAGCAATATTACCGTTAGTTAGTTTGTTTTGTTGTATAGGATTGAACTTTATTGTTTTTAGACTTGAATCGTGGCATATCATTCTGTTTTGTGAAAAAACGTGAAAAAGCATCTGCGAGGTTTTTTTATGTGGATTGAAGAGCAATACTATCTACTTCTTTTAACCAAAGCGTATCCTATTGCTTCTTTAATTGAGTGGGCTCAGCAGAGCAAGAAGGATAGTTAATCCTTTGCCAGTTTCTTTAGAGGTGTCATTCCGAAGAGCAAGAAAATGATTAAATACAAAGCGACTGCACCCAATGGTCTTAGCAATTAATATTTCTTGTCGCTTATTTGGATAGATACGGAACTTATATGCTTTATTTACTAACACGGGTTGCACCTCGCTTTCTTGTATGATGCCTTCAGTATACAAAAAACGTAGGATTATGCCTACAGACATTCATCTCTTACCTAAAATTGGTGTTTCACACCTTCACATTTTTGAGGAAGAAGTTTTCTGTCGGAACAAGATAAATATAATAAGGGAATGCATGTATACTGATTTATACTGCATTCCCTTATTGTAATTGTATGTCCACTATATTTTATTCTTCCTTTTCTAAAATTTAAAAACTAACATCCAAATTTCTTAGTTTTCACCTCTTTCTAGATCCACTCCATTGTAAAAAAACTCTTCATTAAATGTCCAAACTATTAACTGGTGTCCCCCCTAAACTATAATAACTTTTAAAATTTTCCCAACAAAAAAATCCCCGTAAAGCATATACACTTTACGGGGAGAGCCTGTTTTCTATCTTATTATATACGTACAGCCGTACCACTTACAGCAACCATTAACATACCATCACGAACAACTTCGTAGTCTACGTCAACACCAACGATTGCATTAGCACCTTTTTGTCTTGCAAGTTCTTTCATTTCGTCCATTGCAATATCACGTGCTTCTTTTAATTTACTTTCATAAGCACCAGCACGACCACCAACAACATCACGGACTGAAGCGAATAAATCGCGGACAATATTCGCACCCATAATAGCTTCACCATTTACAATATCAATATATTCACTAATTTCTTTCCCTTGAATTCCCTGCGTTGTTGTTACAATCATGATTGACACTCTCCTATAACTTATAATTTTTAATCGGCGTTTCTTATGTCTTTATTATGACATGGAAAAAGTAGCTAGACTATCTAATAACCTTACAGGAATGTGACATTTTTGTAAGGAAAACTTACTCATTTTCTATTCGGATTTCTTTAAATATTAGACGAGAAATCTAAAGCAAATACCACGGAAAATATATGTTTTTTTACAGATGATGGTTGAGTTCAAACATATTTTTAATATCCAAAAATATCTACCTCAACTGCAGAAGCATATCCATTTTTTCCATTTGTCACTTCTATTTTTACATATTTAATAGCAAACCGGTTCAAATGTTACAGTTTTGTTATCCTTATTATTTTCCCATGTTCCAAACGATACTTTTTCATACTTAAGACCATCCACACTCGTATAGATATTGTAATTTAAAATATGACCATTTTCTGACCAATCTTGTCGGGGTAGATATACTAATTCTGTAATTGTTCGCTTTCCATCAAGCTCTAACGATAAAAAAGCCTTGCTGATTGCAAGACTCCTCTCCTCATTTCATACAATTGTGTATCGACTATTCTCTGAAACAAGTAAACTTGTATGATCAATCTTGACACGACATTTCCCTAACCTCCGCTTTACTTCCGATTGTAATTTCTTGTTTGCTTCTTCTAAAGAATGTGCTGGAATAATTGCTGATTGTAAGTCTGTTACCTTGCCATCATACATCACAGAAAAATCAATTTCATATCGATGTATCATAATTTCTCCACTTCCTTTCCAGTAGTTCGCTTACAACTCATCCTTACATGCTTTTTGTTTTCGTATATTTTTACAATTACACTAAGTTTCTTCACAATCCTCGCTAACCCTACCAAAATAACCTTTAAAAATTCCAATACTTAATAAAACATATGCAACAACCGTGAACTACCCGCCACTTAACGACCTAACGGACTGTCTGAAGTGGGGGCTTCTCGGTTAGTCGTTACTTTTGATAGCTAACGAATTAGTCCTTAGACAGCCGAGCTAACTCCCTTGTTCCAAAGGTTATTTTATTGCTATTTATGCTAACACTAATAGGCGTATTGCTTCATTTTTGATATTGATAGCTGAGTTATAATCTCTATCGAGATTTACACCGCATATACAAGAATATACTCGTTCTGACAAGGACATATTTTTTACATTTCCACAACTGCTACATGTTTTTGTGGAAGGAAACCATTTGTCTATTTTCACAAGTTGTTTGCCTTGTTCGTGTAGTTTATAAGCTAAAAAAGAAGTGAACATACCCCAACCATTGTCAGCGACACTTTTTCCAAAATGAAGTGCTTGCGACATCCCTTTCATGTTTAAATCTTCAATAGCTATAACATCAAAATTAGTAGCTAACTCCTTAGACTTATGATGAAGAAAATTCTTACGTTGGTTTGCTATTTTCTCATGTAACTTAGCTACACGAATACGTTGTTTATTCCACCGTTCAGAACCTTTATTGCGCCTTGCTAATACTCGTTGTGCCTTTACTAATTGGTCCAACATGTTACGATAGAACTGAGGATAATTGGCTTTCTCATCCTCAGAACTAACGTATAATCCATCCATCGCAAAGTCTAACCCAACAACTGTTTCTACTTCTTTTTGTACAATCTCTTTTTCGTATTCAGTCAAGATGGACACATAGTATTTACCAGTAGGTGTCATAGAAATTGTACATGACTTGATCATATAATCTTGTGGTATCTCTCTATGTTGTTTGATACGTACCATTTTCAGTTTTGGCAATTTGATATGACCATTAAGCAACATAATATTTCCGTTTACTACATTCGTTGTATAAGACTTTCTGTCTTTTTTACTTTTGAATGTTGGGAACTCATTTTGACCACTAAAGAAATTCTTATAGGCAGTTTGCAAGTTTAGTTGAGCATTTGCCAAAGCTAATGAATCAACTTCTTTTAACCACTCAAATTCTGCTTTGTATTTCGCTGGAGTTGGAAGCTTTTGTTTCTTTAGTTGTTCCTTATCATCTTTGTATTTTTCGTACACTTCTTTCCGTTCAGCTAACATTCTGTTATACACGAAACGTACACAACCGAAGGTTTTACGCATAAGATATGCTTGTTCTTCTGTTGGATACAAACGGAATTTATAGGCTTTATTATGCTTTGTCATATCATTTCACCTCACTTTTCACCTTGATTTTCAATATATTTCTTTACTACGTCTATTGGCGAACCACCAGTAGTTAGTAAGCAAAAACTTCTTGACCAAAACATTTCTTTCCAAAGTTTCTTTTTCACTTGTGGAAAGTCTCTCTTGATTAGTCGAGAACTTGCACTTTTATAAGCATTAATAAATTTTGTCATTTCTGTATTCGGATGTGCCTTGAACAAAATATGAACATGGTCTACATCATGATTCCACTCTACCAGTGTTATGTTGTAATTCTCGGATAACCTGACAAACATGTCTTTTGCATAGTCTGACATATCATCATCAAACACATTTCTTCTGTATTTTACGACCAACACAAGATGATAATATAACAAGAACACTGAATGATTATTGCTATCTAATTTCATTTATATACCAACCTTTATGCTTTATAAGACTGATTTTATCAGAGGCAAAATAAAAAACAAAGCCTTTTGGCTACGCCAAACCGAAATTCATCTCCCACCTACCGTTGGGCTACGCCCTTCACACACTTGAGGAAGGAGAATTCTTTCGGGGAATTCGTTAAAAAATCATTCTCACACCTTTTTTCTGAAACTTCATTTAAGCTACTTAAAATCCCGAATAACAAGCATAATCTCATTCGATACCAAATGTATTAACAATTCATTAAAAATCGATTACAAACAAATCTGGAATGTTATTTTTTCTGGAATGGAAACTTTTTGTGCTGAAAATTAAATAAATATTATTATCCATCACAACCAATTGATAATCCTGGTAAAAAGGATCTAGATTTTCATCACTACTCATATCTCTCTCCCGAAAACAAACTTATTCTTTAGAATAATAAGTCTAATTATGATGTAATTTGTAGGATTTTTATACTCTTTGTCGAATACATGTAAAAAGGAGGGAATATGGCATGCTATTCACAGGATTCTTCATTAATCTATCTATTTTTTCTTTCCTAGCTAGTTCAGCTATTTTTATTCAAGTATTTATAAGGAAAACGGATCACAAATTTATCCATTTATTTCAGGGCACATATGCGGGTATCGTAGCTGCTATTTTGATGATTTTTAATTTTAAGCACATGGGATTGTTTTATGACTTGCGAGCCGTTCCTCTTATTATTTCGTTTATTTATTTTGGTCGTACAGCTGGTTGGATCACGTTAATGTTTATTTTATTTATGCGTATTTTCTACCTTGGTGGTGATTGGGGACCAGCTTTGATAGCTGCTTTAGGAATTGCTACTATATATACTATATTCAAAACATATCTCAAAAATACCCATCCCTTTAAAAGCGTCTTTCTTTATCTAGCTGTTTATCTAGCCATAATTCATTGGGTATTTGGATTCTTTTTTCCTTCTATCTCACTTATACTTCTTAACATCCAAGGTACATTATTTATATCTTGCGGACTCTTAATTGGCGTTTTCCTTATGGAATCCTATCAAAATTTATATAACTTAACACAAGACCTAGCTAAAGCGAATGAAACTTTATTAGAATCAAAGCAAGAATTAAGGGATACCGTACATGAACTACAAGGAGGTATTTTTAAATTTAAAAAAGCAAATGGGAAATTTATTCATACTCTGTGTGATGGACAATTATTTTATCAACAAGGATTTCACTCTGAACAAGTTGTAGGGAAGAATTTACCTACTATAGATTCTTCCATTATTTCATCCCATTTAGTTTCTCGAATACTAAAGTATTATCAACAGGCATGGAATGGTGAAGAAATAACTTTCGAACTACCATGGCCGAATGATGAGACTATGATACTTGTCTCTCTTAGGCCTGTTAAAAGAGAGGGAACAGTGGTTGAGGTGGTTGGTTCTACTGTTGATATAACGAAAAGAATAAATGCGGAAAATGAACTAAAGGTAACGAAAGAGCGACTGGAATCATTTATTAATCATAACGTAGATGCTATCACTATATTTGATTTAGACGGACATATGTTGCAAGCGAATAAAGCCTATGAGAAGATTTTTGGTTGGTCAGAAAAAGAATCCGTAGGAAAAAAATTACCTTGCGTACCTGATTTTTTAATGAATGAAACTTTAGAGTTAATCAAAAATATTAGTAATACCAATATACAAGACCCTATTATTACTAGGTTAGAAACAGTTAGACAACGAAAAGATAAAACTCTAATTGATGTAAACGTGACGGTTTCACCAATTCTAGATTTAAGGGGCAATATAATTGCTTTATCAGGAATTTGTAGAGACATTTCTGAAAGGAAACAAGCAGAAAGAGAACGCCGTCAATTACATCAACAATTAAGAGACAGTGAAATGAAATACCGTGCGCTCATCGAACAAGCAACTGATGCGGTTTACGTAGTAGAACTGAATGAGGATAAGGTTCCAACTCAATTCATTGAAGTAAATCCTGTCGGGTGTAAAAGATTTGGGTATAGTAGAGAAAAGCTTCTCTCAATACCGTTTTTCAATATTGTTTCTCAAGATTCTAGAATGATCATAAAAATGTTAGAAAAAATTAAAGAAGGACAATCTTTTTTTACTTTACAAGATGAATATACTTTTCCAACAGGAAAAACAATAACAACAGAATTTAGTATCCATATTTTCAGCTTGAATGGCAAAAACGTTTTCTTAAGTATCTCTCGAGATATCACTGAACGATTAAAAACAGAGGAATTATTACGAAAATCGGAGAAACTTGCTGTAGTAGGTCAATTATCCACTGCAATTGCTCATGAAATTAAAAATCCTTTAACAGCAATGAAAGGATTCATGCAGTTATTAAAATCAATGGAAAATAAGAACATTGAGCATTATATAGATATAGTGTTATCAGAGATTGAACGTATAGATAGTATTACTAATGAATTTATGACATTAGCAAAACCTGAGGCATTAGAAATTAAAACTAATGACCTGAATGTATTAATGAAGCAAATTGTAATGTTACTTGAACCTCAAGCGATAATGAATTGCATACAAATTACAACTGAGTTTACATCTGATACTTCATTCATACTTTGTGAAGGGAATCAATTAAAGCAAGCTTTTATAAATATCTTAAAAAATGCGATTGAAGCAACACCAATGGGAGGGGAAATCTTGATTCAAATCGAATATGCACCTGATAAAAAACAGGTAAACATTCAATTTACCGATTACGGGTGTGGAATTGAAAAAGAACGTTTACCTTATCTAGGGGAACCATTTTATAGTATCAAAGAAAATGGTATCGGTTTAGGATTAATGATTTGTTATAAAATTATTGAAAAACACCAAGGAAAGATACTTATTGAAAGTGAAGTAGGAAAAGGAACAACAGTTAATATAAATCTTCCTATATCTACTCTCGAAAAAGAAAACTCTTATTCATCTTTTTAGGTACATCCTAGAACCATGAAGTATTAGTTAACAAACAAGTAGTTTCTGTGAAAAAAACGGAAATTTCATTCCAAACCTAAAAGTTGGACTAAAGTCTTCCATACACTTTCCCATATCACAAAACCTGTTATAACAAAAGATTTTAAAATAAGAAAAGGCCGCAAAGCGTTTTACACAAAGCGCTTTACGGCCTTTTGATTTTTTATTCTACCTAAATAAAAATCAATTGTATTTCCTTTTGAATCAACGGTACGTTATAAATACATCTATTCCCCATTTACTTTCATATAGATGATTTAATTCTGAATCATAATGATAAATCCAGATTATAATCACTACATAAGCAATAAACATTCTATTTTCCCCTATTATTTCTACTAAGTCACTTATGATTAAGATTATTCCTAGTTGATAATAGTTTCCCATTGAAATTGCTTGGCTTAGATATACATAATCTCTAGTCTTTCTAAGTTGATAGTATTAGTATGTCCAAGTTTGATAGATTTTTTATACCATAACCAGTCTTTTTATCTCATTCGTTGACGAACAAATACAAATCCACCTAAAGCCATCAACAACATTCCTACAATATATGAAATCATCTCCATTGATGTTCCACCTGTGTTAGGAAGCCATACTGATGTCTTAGTATTTTCTTTAGTAGGTGGAACTTTTGAATCTGTGCTTGGATCTTTTGGATCTGTGCTCGGATCTTTTGGATCTGTGCTCGGGTCTTTTGGATCTGTGCTCGGGTCTTTTGGATCTACGCCCGGATCTTTTGGATCTACGCCCGGATCTTTTGGATCTTCCTTGATTTTTGTATTCGTAATATCATAACCTTTTACTTCGGATTTATATCCATCTACCGGTTGTTCTTTTACTTCATACTTATATACCTTACCTTCGGCATCATATGCCGTTAAATCTGTAAACGCATATTTCCATTCGCTTGCTGCGCTCACTTCTTGTGTTGCGATCAATTTGCCATTTTGTAGTAGGTCGACCTTGATCATTACCGGACGATCTTTCGCATTGTCGTCCTTCCATGTTTTTGTTCCTTCTACTGTTGTTTTACCAGCCTTTGTATTTGTAATGTCATAACCTTTTACTTCGGATTTATATCCATCCACTGGTTGTTCTTTCACTTCATACTTATATACCTTACCTTCGGCATCATATGCCGCTAAGTCTTTGAATCCATATTTCCAACCTGTTGCTTCACCTACTTCTTGTGTCGCAACTACTTGGCCATTTTGTAGTAGGTCGACCTTGATCATTGCCGGACGATCTTTCGCATTGTCGTCCTTCCATGTCTTCGTTCCTTCTACTGTTGTTTTACCAACCTTTGTATTTGTAATGTCATAACCTTTTACTTCGGATTTATATCCATCCACTGGTTGTTCTTTCACTTCATACTTATATACCTTACCTTCGGCATCATATGCCGCTAAGTCTTTGAATCCATATTTCCAACCTGTTGCTTCACTTACTTCTTGCGTCGCAACTACTTGGCCATTTTGTAGTAGGTCGACCTTGATCATTGCTGGACGATCTTTCGCATTGTCGTCCTTCCATGTCTTCGTTCCTTCTACTGTTGTTTTACCAACCTTTGTATTTGTAATGTCATAACCGTGAACTTCGGATTTATATCCATCCACTGGTTGTTCTTTCACTTCATACTTGTATGCATTGCCTTCGGCATCATATGCCGCTAAGTCTTTGAATCCATATTTCCAACCTGTTGCTTCACTTACTTCTTGCGTCGCAACTACTTGGCCATTTTGTAGTAGGTCGACCTTGATCATTGCCGGACGATCCTTTGCATTGTCGTCCTTCCATGTCTTCGTTCCTTCTACTGTTGTTTTGCCAACCTTTGTATTTGTAATGTCATAACCTTTTACTTCAGATTTATATCCATCCACCGGTTGTTCTTTTACTTCATACTTGTATGCATTGCCTTCGGCATCATATGCCGCTAAGTCTTTGAATCCATATTTCCAGCCTGTTGCTTCACTTACTTCTTGCGTCGCAACTACTTGGCTATTTTGTAGTAAGTCTACTTTGATTGTTGCCGGACGATTTGTTGCGTTTCCGTCCTTCCACGTTTTTGTTCCTTCTACTGTTGTTTGCGCTACTTTTGTATTTGTAATGTCATAACCTTTTACTTCAGATTTATATCCATCCACCGGTTGTTCTTTTACTTCATACTTGTACGCATTGCCTTCGGCATTGTATGCTTGAAGTTTTTCAAATGTATACTTCCAGTTTGTTGCCGCTGTTACTTCTTTTGTGTCTACTACTTTACCGTCTTGTAGTAAGTCTACTTTGATTGTTGCCGGACGATTCGTTGCGTTTCCGTCCTTCCACGTTTTTGTTCCTTCTACTGTTGTTTGCGCTACTTTTGTATTTGTAATGTCATAACCTTTTACTTCAGATTTATATCCATCCACCGGTTGTTCTTTTACTTCATACTTGTACGCATTGCCTTCGGCATTGTATGCTTGAAGTTTTTCAAATGTATACTTCCAGTTTGTTGCCGCTGTTACTTCTTTTGTGTCTACTACTTTACCGTCTTGTAGTAAGTCTACTTTGATTGTTGCCGGACGATTCGTTGCGTTTCCGTCCTTCCACGTTTTTGTTCCTTCTACTGTTGTTTGCGCTACTTTTGTATTTGTAATGTCATAACCTTTTACTTCAGATTTATATCCATCCACCGGTTGTTCTTTTACTTCATACTTGTACGCATTGCCTTCGGCATCATATGCCGCTAAGTCTTTGAATCCATATTTCCAGCCTGTTGCTTCACTTACTTCTTGCGTCGCAACTACTTGGCTATTTTGTAGTAAGTCTACTTTGATTGTTGCCGGACGATTTGTTGCGTTTCCGTCCTTCCACGTTTTTGTTCCTTCTACTGTTGTTTGCGCTACTTTTGTATTTGTAATGTCATAACCTTTTACTTCAGATTTATATCCATCCACCGGTTGTTCTTTTACTTCATACTTGTACGCATTGCCTTCGGCATTGTATGCTTGAAGTTTTTCAAATGTATACTTCCAGTTTGTTGCCGCTGTTACTTCTTTTGTGTCTACTACTTTACCATCTTGTAGTAAGTCTACTTTGATTGTTGCCGGACGATTCGTTGCGTTTCCGTCCTTCCACGTTTTTGTTCCTTCTACTGTTGTTTGCGCTACTTTTGTATTTGTAATGTCATAACCTTTTACTTCAGATTTATATCCATCCACCGGTTGTTCTTTTACTTCATACTTGTACGCATTGCCTTCGGCATCATATGCCGCTAAGTCTTTGAATCCATATTTCCAGCCTGTTGCTTCACTTACTTCTTGCGTCGCAACTACTTGGCTATTTTGTAGTAAGTCTACTTTGATTGTTGCCGGACGATTTGTTGCGTTTCCGTCCTTCCACGTTTTTGTTCCTTCTACTGTTGTTTGCGCTACTTTTGTATTTGTAATGTCATAACCTTTTACTTCAGATTTATATCCATCCACCGGTTGTTCTTTTACTTCATACTTGTACGCATTGCCTTCGGCATCATATGCCGCTAAGTCTTTGAATCCATATTTCCAGCCTGTTGCTTCACTTACTTCTTGCGTCGCAACTACTTGGCCATTTTGTAGTAAGTCTACTTTGATTGTTGCCGGACGATTTGTTGCGTTTCCGTCCTTCCACGTTTTTGTTCCTTCTACTGTTGTTTGACCTACCTTTGTATTTGTAATGTCATAACCTTTTACCTCGGATTTATATCCATCTACCGATTGTTCTTTCACTGTATAGATGTAAGCTACCCCGTTTGTATCGTATGCTTGGAGTTTTTCAAATGTATACTTCCAGTTTGTTGCCGCTGTTACTTCTTTTGTGTCTACTACTTTACCGTTTTGTAGTAAATCTACTTTAACTGAGCTTGGGCGATCTGTTGCGTTGTTATCGTTCCAAGTCTTTGTTCCTTCTACTTTCGTTTCGCCTAATTTTGTATTCGTAATGTCATAACCGCTTACGCTAGATTGATATCCCACTACTAGTTGTTCTTTCACTTCATACTGATAAGCTATTCCATTCGCATCGTATGCTTCTAAATCTGCAAATATATATTTCCAACCCATTACTGCTAGTACGTCTTGTGTTTTGATCACGTTTCCGTTTTGTAGTAAGTCTACTTTGATCATTGTCGGACGATTTATTGCGTTTCCGTCTTTCCACGTTTTCGTTCCTTCTACTGTTGTTTGCGCTACTTTTGTATTTGTAATGTCATAACCTTTTACTTCAGATTTATATCCATCCACCGGTTGTTCTTTTACTTCATACTTGTACGCATTGCCTTCGGCATCGTATGCCGCTAAGTCTTTGAATCCATATTTCCAGCCTGTTGCTTCACTTACTTCTTGCGTCGCAACTACTTGGCCATTTTGTAGTAAGTCTACTTTGATTGTTGCCGGACGATTTGTTGCGTTTCCGTCCTTCCACGTTTTTGTTCCTTCTACTGTTGTTTGACCTACCTTTGTATTTGTAATGTCATAACCTTTTACCTCGGATTTATATCCATCTACCGATTGTTCTTTCACTGTATAGATGTAAGCTACCCCGTTTGTATCGTATGCTTGGAGTTTTTCAAATGTATACTTCCAGTTTGTTGCCGCTGTTACTTCTTTTGTGTCTACTACTTTACCGTTTTGTAGTAAATCTACTTTAACTGAGCTTGGGCGATCTGTTGCGTTGTTATCGTTCCAAGTCTTTGTTCCTTCTACTTTCGTTTCGCCTAATTTTGTATTCGTAATGTCATAACCGCTTACGCTAGATTGATATCCCACTACTAGTTGTTCTTTCACTTCATACTGATAAGCTATTCCATTCGCATCGTATGCTTCTAAATCTGCAAATATATATTTCCAACCCATTACTGCTAGTACGTCTTGTGTTTTGATCACGTTTCCGTTTTGTAGTAAGTCTACTTTGATCATTGTCGGACGATTTATTGCGTTTCCGTCTTTCCACGTTTTCGTTCCTTCTACTGTTGTTTGCGCTACTTTTGTATTTGTAATGTCATAACCTTTTACTTCAGATTTATATCCATCCACCGGTTGTTCTTTTACTTCATACTTGTACGCATTGCCTTCGGCATCGTATGCCGCTAAGTCTTTGAATCCATATTTCCAGCCTGTTGCTTCACTTACTTCTTGCGTCGCAACTACTTGGCCATTTTGTAGTAAGTCTACTTTGATTGTTGTCGGACGATTCGTTGCGTTTCCGTCCTTCCACGTTTTTGTTCCTTCTACTGTTGTTTGCGCTACTTTTGTATTTGTAATGTCATAACCTTTTACTTCAGATTTATATCCATCCACCGGTTGTTCTTTTACTTCATACTTGTACGCATTGCCTTCGGCATCATATGCCGCTAAGTCTTTGAATCCATATTTCCAGCCTGTTGCTTCACTTACTTCTTGCGTCGCAACTACTTGGCCATTTTGTAGTAAGTCTACTTTGATTGTTGTCGGACGATTCGTTGCGTTTCCGTCCTTCCACGTTTTTGTTCCTTCTACTGTTGTTTGCGCTACTTTTGTATTTGTAATGTCATAACCTTTTACTTCAGATTTATATCCATCCACCGGTTGCTCTTTTACTGTATATGTATAAGCAACACCGCTCGCATCATATGATTCTAAATTTGTAAATGTATATTTCCAACCATTTGCCGCTGTTACGTCCTGTGTTCCGATTACATTGCCATTTTGTAGTAAGTCTACTTTGATCGTTGCCGGACGGTCTGTTGCATTTCCGTCTTTCCACGTCTTCGTTCCTTCTACTGTCATTTTCGCTACTTTTGTATTTGTAATATTGTAGCCATTTACTTCCGATTTGTATCCCGCTACCGGTTTTTCTTTTACTGTGTACGTATAAGAAACACCATTTGCATCATATTGTGCTAGGTCTGCAAATGTATAATTCCAACTGCTTGCTGCTGTTACGTCTTGTGTTTGAATTACGTTTTCATTTTGCAATAAGTCTACTTGGATTGAGCTTGGACGATCTGTTGCATTGTTGTCATTCCAATTTTTCGTTCCTGAAACAGATGTTTTTGCATCTTTTGTATTCGTAATGTTGTAGCCATTTACTTCCGATTTGTATCCCGCTACCGGTTTTTCTTTTACTGTATACGTATAAGTATTACCATCATTATCATATGCTGGTAGATCTGCAAACGTATAGTTCCAGTTATTCGCTGCTGATACATCTTGTGTTTTGATTGAATTTCCATTTTGCAGTAACTCTACTTGGATTGAGCTTGGGCGATCTGTTGCATTGTTGTCATTCCAATTTTTCGTTCCTGAAACAGATGTCGTTTTCACTTTATTCGGAATAGCAAGCTTTACGCCTTTTTCAGCATTTGCATCAATTGTAAAAGGCACTTTTACTTGAGGATCAAAATCCAAATAGTTTGGACCTGCAATCTCTTGTACATAGTAATTACCTGGGGATAAATCTGGGACCTCCACCATACCTTGGCCATCCGTTGTATACGTACCGCCAATTTGCTGACCTGACTCTGTATATAAGTTAAATGAAACATTCGGTATAAATTTCGTCTCATCTCCGGCAATGTGCTTCACAATTCTTAACATTCCTTTAGGGGGTAAATCGCCTTGCGCACCGCCGCCTGCGTTTATATTATCAGCCCAGGCCTGCTCTGAAAACGTTACTGGTTGCTCATTTAAAATTTGGTAATTAATCGTATAGTTATTGAAAAAAGTTTTTTGCTGCATTCCACTATCAGTTACAGTAGCTGTATATCTTAAAAGTAGGTTCTTACCGCTACTCTGATCTTTATAAAACCTAACTTCGAAAGAATTACCATTAAAGGTAATCGTCCCATAACCCCCATCATTAAATTGTTGAGGTGTTAAATTTTGATTTCCAACAGCTATACTAAAACCATCTTGATCCAGCGTTTGTCCCGCCTCTAAAGTATCAGTCAAAACTATATCAGAACTAAATTGTTGCTTGTTATTATTTATAGGTATATCCCACTTCACTTTAGTTGGAGCATCCGCATCCATTCTACCTGTTTTATAGACAAATGGTACTGTACCTCCACCACCTTCAGTTGGACCCTTAATTGTGATCCTTTGCGTTTGTAATTGTGTACCTAAGTTTGTATCAACTGTGAGCGTTTGTCCCGTTGCTACATCCTTAGTTGCTTGAACTCCAAAATAAAAATATCCTCTAATATTTTGAAGTTTCTCAACAACATCGCTAAATGTACATATCACATTCGTTGACGTTACTTGACAAGTACCAAAGCTTACACCTGCCTCATTTTTTAAATCAATCGTTCTAGCATAGCCCTGTAATTCGGGTGGTAATGTTAATGTTAGTGTGTCTCCAGCCTTCATTTTATTTCCAGATTTATCACTAAAATCAACTTTTATTCCCGTTCGTTCTCCGTAAGTTAGATCCGTTTTGTCGAACTTAAATGTATCAACAAATCCTGTTGTATTTAATTCTTGTGCATTTGCTATTATAGATGTGAAATTCTGACCTATAGTAAATATAAAAATCATTATAATCGAAAAAATCGAAGTCACTCTTTTTATCATGTCATTCTCCTATAAATTATATTTAGATGGATTCTAATATGAATATACAATGACAATGACTTAATAGGCTGATGGCATACCGTTTCCTTCAAATGTTATAAACTAAAAAACTTGAAAATAGATTTCTATAAACGATTTCTCTACCCTCCAATAAGCTTCAATTCTTTAATCTAACATTAATTTTACTAAGTTTACTATTTACAACTTTAATAGTTTTTGATATCATTGTAACTATTGAAGTTACGTTTATCATCATCCCTATCAAATCTTGAAAGCTTGTATCATATCTACCATCTTATGGATAGCATAAATTTCTAATTAATAATGTTTTCATTTCAATGCTATTAGTTTATTCATACTACTTTCCATTATTTTCAGATTCATAGCATCAGTATGTCCCAATTTGATAGCACTTTTTTATTGATTCACAATTTTATTTACCGGAACCTTTTGCCCCCTCCTACAGGCATTACCCCCATGCTCTCATCCATACTATAAAACTATTTGGATATCAAAAATAGTTTCTGTAACTTTTGTAACTGATTTTGTAATTTAAAAAACCAAACATAAATTAATACCTCATTTGGGATAAACTTCTTATTTTATAATCCCTCCTACATACACTGAAATATCATCCTTAAGTACTTGTGCTAAACCTCTACCTAAATTTTGATTCATTTAGTGAAAATCACAAACAATTTTGTTTATTCATGTACCTCTTACATATCATTTCTTAGGTTTATAATTAAGTCGTCCTATGCTTTTTAAAAAAATGAACAGTAACGTTCACTAATTTGTGTTAGCTTATGAATTTAGAATTTTAATCTCAATCTACATGACTTATAAACTTCATGGTTAAATCTCGCTATACCAAACCTTCAATTAAATTCTCAGCATGACGACTAGATTCATAATTAATTGTAGTTGCTTATTTCCTTATTTGCATGTAACCAAATTTCACATTGCTAGATCAGTACATTGGGCCTCAATTCCCTTTACAAATATTCGTAATAAATGTGCACTTAAGTGATTAAGGTGTCATAAGAATAACAGAATACTCACACTCTACTTTTACCAATTAATCACATCTCAGTCACCTCGCTATCTATACCCGATATAATATATAAAATAAAACAAAGAAAGAGTAGTAAGCGTAAATATCAATCAGACGTATACTAGACTGAATTTTCAATATTTTCAGTTTAAATTGGGGTTTTTCAGCTACTCTTTCTTTGTATTATGAGTTTAGCACTAAATATAAAGTATAACAAGATAAAAAAATTCAAATTTCGTATAATTTCGACATTTTTTTCACAAAATCAATACCGGTCGTTAATTAGCATGGATTTCTATATATATCCATCAAATTAAGAATTTTATGACGCTCTCAAAATAAAAAAGTGTACATTTTCATCTTGAGAAGTCATTTTTTTATTTTTGGGATATTTTCTTAGCTTGATGGTGATGGAAAGTGACCCCAATTAAGCTAATTCCCCCATTTCGCAGATTTGAGTAAAAACACCCCAATAATATCTTGTTTGAATTGTTTTACTTTAAAACATTTAACTTATTACGCTTCCGTTTATCTTTTCAAAAACATAACTTCGTTTCGAAAGATTTGCAACAGAACCAGAAATATATAGTATCATATCAAAAAATATAAATCTATATTGATTTTTTTTTAATAATTTATATATAATTATAATGAATATAAATTGAAAGTCAATCTCAATTAGGTATAAGGGGGGAATATAGACAAAACAAGACATTTAGTCGGAAAGCAAGCCCATGTTTCAAAATGAATGAAGTAATGCCAAATAAAAATGACCAGATTAATAAAATTGGAACCAAAATTAGACTACAAAATCGATTTTGGGTATTGGTAAGATGTCATTCTATTTAATGCTAAATAAGGACACACGGAATAATAGCAAATTAGGAAATGTAATATGTTCTTGCTTCCATTTCTTATAGTATTTAATAACTTTTGACTTCAATCTGGCTTTGTATAAAGCTTTTCTAACTTGAGAAATGAGCACAGTTACTCCTTTGCTCACAAATTAACTGTATAGCTTCCGATATTCCATTTTTCTACTTAAAAGTTTAAATTGTATAATAATGGAACGATGCTTCTCTAGATTCTTGATATTTTTGGTGAATTTGTAACAGAACCTTTAGTTACACGCAATATTCTTTAAATACAATATTTTATCATCTTAGGAGGAAACAGTATGAAAGGCTTAAAGTTTCTTTATAAAACTCCCCTTATATTGACAATGAGTGCAGTGTTAATGGGGTGTAACACAGCAAAACAAGAACAGTCAAACAAGGATACAGCTACACAAGAAAAATCTACGAAAAAAAATACGCAATGGTCATATGAAGGGACTACTGGTCCAGAACACTGGGGAGAATTGAAACCAGAATACAAAATGTGTTTAAATGGGCAAGAACAATCTCCGATAGATATCAAAACGGAACAAATAAAATCATCAGTTGAGGATGCTAATCATTTGCAAATTAATTATCAACCAATATCATTTTCTATTAAAAATAATGGGCATAGTATTGAGGGGAAAGCAAATAGTTCTGATGATTATCTCACGCTTGGAGAAAGTCGTTACACATTAAAACAATTCCATTTCCATACACCAAGTGAACATCAATTTGAAGGAAAACATGCAGATATGGAACTACATCTGGTCCATCAAAATGATCAAGGTCAGTTAGCAGTAATAGGTATTATGATAAAAGAGGGACAAACAAACGAAAGTTTTGCAGAAATGTGGAAAAATCTCCCGAACAGCAAAAATACACAGAGTGATGTGCAGCATACCATTGATGTAAAACAGCTTCTTCCTTCAGATCATTCGTCATTCCGTTACATGGGTTCTTTGACAACACCTCCTTGTACAGAAAATGTCCAGTGGATTGTGATGAAACAGACAATAGAGATGTCCAAAAAACAAATTGAAACGTTTCATAAATTATTCCCAACGAATAACCGACCAGTTCAGCCGATTAATGGAAGAGAAGTATCGTAAACATAAGGAATTGTTGGAATATAAAGCAAAATGGTATAGCAAACAAGTGGTTTTGGTATCTAAAACATTCGCTTCTAGTCAATTATGTTCCAATTGCGAATATAAAAACAAAGGCGTAAAAAATCTAACCATCCGTGAGTGAGAGTGTCCTTCTTGTGGCACACATCAAGATAGAGATCGAAATGCAGTGCTCAATCTTAGAAACGAAGCAATTCGCCTTTTAATCGTAGGAACTACGGGGATAGCCTAAACCGTTAGGTTTCTGTACTTAGGAATCTCCCACTTCAAACAGTCCGTAAGGATGTTAAGTGGTGAGTAGTTCAAGAATAATTTCAGTATACACAATGATATTATTTTTTGTACCAGAACGGAAAAAAGCTGCTGTCCTAATGGGACAACAGCTTTTTCATTATGCTACGTCTTCTTTTTGTTCCTTTTGTAGTGTACTATTTTTGTAACCGTAACTGAAATAGACAACAAGTCCAATTACAAGCCATATTGCAAAGCCGATCCATGTTGTTGCTGGGAGTTGTAATGCTAAGTATCCACAGAATAGAACAGCTAAAGCAGGAATCCATGGTACCAAAGGCACTTTAAAAGCACGCGGTAGTTCTGGTTGTTTTTTACGTAAAATAATTACTCCAATTGATACAATGATGAATGCGAATAATGTACCGATATTTGTTAATTCTGCTAGTTTACTTAAAGGAACAAAACCAGCAAAGAAAGCAACCATAGTGGCAGTAATCCAACTATTGATAACAGGTGTTTTTGTTTTTTTATTTACGCGAGAAAGTGCTTTTGGTAGTAAGCCATCGCGGCTAATTGCGTAAAATAATCGTGTTTGTCCATATAACATAACAAGTAATACAGTTGTAATTCCAGTAATCGCTCCTAAAGAAATGAAACCAGCAACCCAATCTTGTTGAATATATTGTAGTGCAAATGCAACAGGGTTTTTCACACCTAACTGATCGTAAGGTACAATTCCAGTTAAAACCAATGAAACAACGATATATAGAATCGTACAAATTGTTAAAGAAGCAATAATGCCGATTGGCATGTTACGCTGTGGATTTTTGACTTCTTCAGCAGCTGTTGATACAGCGTCAAATCCGATGTAAGCAAAGAATACAGTTGCAGCCCCAGTTGTTACGCCAGAGAAGCCGAACGGCATAAAGGGTGTCCAGTTTTCAGGCTTTACATAGAAAGCGCCAACGCCGATAAATAGTAAGACAACAAAAAGTTTGATAGTTACCATGATAGCGTTAAAACGCGCTGATTTTTTTGCTCCTCTTGTTAATAACAACGTCATTAGAAAGATGATACAGATTGCTGGTAAGTCTATATATGTTCCCACTTCAGGATTATATGCGCTTGTTAAAGCCGTAGGTAATGTAATCCCAAATCCACTTAATAGACCTTGTAAATACCCTGACCAACCAGATGCAACAGCTGAGGAAGCTAATCCATATTCTAAAATTAAATCCCAACCTAAAATCCAAGCGATTAATTCTCCAAATGTTGCATAGCTATAAGTGTACGCACTACCGGATACCGGTACAGTTGATGCAAATTCAGAATAACATAATGCTGCAAATACACAGGCTAAACCGGATAAAATAAACGACAAAACAAGTGCGGGTCCTGCGTGTTCTGCTGCGGCAACACCGGTAAGAACGAAAATCCCAGTTCCGATGATAGCGCCGACCCCGAGCATAGTAAGATCAAATGCACCGAGTTCTTTTTTTAAAGATGCTCCTTTTTGTTCTGACTGTGCTAATAATGCTGAAATAGATTTTTTTCGAAATAGATTCATATAGATACCTCACCTCTAGTTGTTGTAATATTCTGAAAAATGATTTCATTTTGTCGTATAACGTCGAATCTTTGTAGTTCGTATTTTAATTCAAATAAATATTTTTGTGAATGTTTTTTCAGAAAATTCAACCTCTTGAGAGGACTTTAAGTATCTCCTTATTTCCTTTTGGTTATTTCCCATCATTCCAAAAGGTATTAAATATCCAATCTATTACCTGTCGCCTCCCTATAAACCATAATAATTTTAAAATAGTAATCCCAACTGTTATAAAAACAACAAATTAAATTTTTACAAAAGAAAACAACCTGTATAAAAACAGGTTGTTTTCTTTTATAGGGTAAAACAAAGAAAGAGTGGAAAAAAATGCACAAACTTCTACGGCACAAGAAGTAACTGATCGGAGAAAACTAAAAATTCTGACATCTTACTAGATAAGGGTTTTTGTTTTCTCTTTCTTTGTTGTTATGAGTATAGCATTAAAAACGACATAAATCAACAAAAAAATCTCACAATTCTTTTTTTTTCGACATTCTACCATAATTCCTCCACACATTATTTTTTTAAGCGTTATGTATATTTTATATCTGTTACATGATTAATATATATTACATTATTATGATTATTCCTAATTCCTAATTCATTACAAATCATGTCGTAGTAATTGGGGTAGCACCCCATCGCTATCAAGCTAAGAAGACAAGTCACCCCCAAAACGATAAAATATGCTTCTTTGTTACAAGAAAGCCTGAAAATTTCATTCTGGGGGTGCAATAAAACTTTAACTTGATGGGCATGGGGTAATTCTGAGTTATTAACTTGATAGGCATGTATGGTGACCCCAACTAACGTAAAAACTCCATTTTGAATAAAGATTGTTCAAAACGGAGTTAATTCTTTAAATTATGTTTTTGATTTTTATAAAAAAGTTTAAGCATTTCTTATGATTGTTATTAAAGAAAAGCGCCCGGTGCATCTTTGTTTCAAACCGACACTATATTATTGTTATTACAAACAACGTTTAATAAAGGAGACTACTTATACTTGTTGGTTTAGAATAAAGTTTGATTAAAGCTACCTCTTTTGTTTGCAAATTATTTAATTATAAAGGATACGATTACTGCAATTACAAGTAGAATTCCACCTAATAATTGTCCTAATCCAGAAGCTTCTCCGAGAATCAACAAATTGAAAAGATTTTTTCTTGTTTGAGTTTTTCCTACGAATGCATCATCTTTTTTCATTCTATATAACCCCCATAAGATTAATACCACTCCAAAAACGATACCAAATAATTTTAAAGCCATTATATTTACCTCCACTTATTATACAAATAATGAATTTTTTCCTACTTATATTCATTATTTGTATTTTGCTATATTGTTTGAATGTTTCTTGTCAATTATATTTGTATACTACTATTAGTCATCTTCTTCAAATATAAAAACTTCTTCAATTGATAGGTTGAAAACAGCAGATATTCTATATGCTAGTAAAACAGATGGATTATACTTTTGCTTTTCCAACGAAATAATCGTTCTTGAAGATACAAATACTTTATCAGCTAATTCTTGTTGTGTTATTCCATCTTTTAAACGTAGCTCTTTTACTATATTTTTCATAGTAACCTCCTAATTAAAGAAAACAACTATAATATTTTTTAGCTAATGTTTTAGTAATTAGGCAACATATTATAATGAGAAATAGCCCAGCATTAATTGGAATTATAATCCATTTCGAAAGAAACATCATAAGAATAATCATGACCATTAGAATACTTATGGTAAATTGTGAAGCTTTTCCTTCTATTAAATCATCCCTCTCATCATATTCTTTTGATAGCTCTCTCTCTAACTGTTTACGATTGGTATTAGATTTAGTTTGAGAAACTAAAGCGAAAATTAAAAAGATTATTCCTGTAAGTATCTTTAAATTACCTAAATAAAATCCCTCAGCAAAACTCGCTTCATTGTGATCAAAAATTATTTCACTAAAACCTATTGCAATAATTGCAAACGAACATAAATAAAGTTCTTTAAATCTATTGTTCAAACAAATCACTCCTAACACAACTTTATGTGAAGTTTATTTCATGTGAAGTCCTCTTCATGTTATACTACCTTGAAGAGGATGTCTAGCATTAATTGGTTCTGACGCGAAAACTTCAAAACATATGCAAGTAATCTCTAAATCTGGTTCTGGTGAAAATATATAATGAAGAACAAAAATAACAATAGATTCCTAACAGAGTTCCCCTTATACTACAAGATCAAATACTTTATGAATGAATTTTTTTTGATTTTGAACAGACTGGTTTTCTAAATTACGGTGCTATCCGTCAATTAGGTAAAAGTGAAGCATATCAAGTATGGGCAAAACAAGGAGATTGGTTAAACCTTGGCGGTAATCAATGGTTTTACTACAACCCATCTTATATCCGATATGAATGGGAGAAAACTTCTTCTGCAAGCTCTGTAGCAGGTAAACGCGTTGTTTCTAAAGTGGACAACCTACGTTTCTATGACTCTGCTTCCTGGTCTGATAAAGATGTAGCTGGAACTGTAGATGAAGGTTTAGGATTTGTTATCGATGCAAAAGTTACGGTAAATGAATCGGCGCAATATAAAGTACACAATAGCAGAGGAATAACATCCTATGTTACTACGAATGAAGCCTATGTATATATGAAGTAGAAAAAAGGGTATGTCCAAGTTTTGGCATACCCTTTTTTGTTGGTGGGACCCCATCGCTATCAAGCTAATATTTTTAATTACCCCCATAACGAAAAAAATGAGCTGGATTCTCATAAATAACTATACATTAATAAATTTTTTGTTTTGGGGCACTTCAAGAAATCGGTTTCTTTATTTACGATTTTTAAAATCAAAAAATTAATACCCCAAAATATCTATTTCTGCTGCTGAAGCATATCCATTTATTCCGTTTACTATTTCTAACTTCACATATTTAGCAGATACGGGTTTGAATGTTGCCAATTGTTGTTTTGTACTATTTTCCCATGTTCCAAAAGCTACCTTTTGATAATCAACACCGTCTGTACTTGTGTAAATGTTGTAGATTAAAATGCGACCATTTGTAGATGTATCTTGTCTCGGAAGATATGATAGCTGTGTAATTGTACGAGTGTCACCAAGGTCTAGTGTTAAATTGAACGGATATTGGTTTGGTGTACTCCATTTGCTATGCCAAATTGTATTTGGATTACCATCAATCGCATTGCTAGCAGGGTCATGCCATGATTCCTCACTGTTTGCAGTTGCTTTCATGATTGTTTTAGATAATACAGCTAGCGGCTTCACAGGTTTAGAATCCTTTGCTTCCCAAATAGGCGCAGTTAATGTTGGGTAATGTAAAGCTTCTATTTTTTGTTTTGTTTCCGCTGATGCCATAAGCCCCCATTTATCAAAAAACGGAAGTAAATTTTGCTTTGCTACTTTAGATGCATTGTAAATAAAGGCTTGGGTTTTCTCTTCACTTGTTTTTGGAAGCTCTGCTCTAGGTATGGAGCGATACAATTGATGTAATTTCGGATAAAATTCCTCTCCAAAAGCTAAGTCCAATTGCCAAAACATTGTAAGTTTCACAAAGCCATCATCAATTTTATTATAGTCTTTTTCCGATTGAGGCTTACTTAAATAAGTAAATGCTTTTTCATATGTTCCATCCGTCTCTAATCTCGATGGATTTCCAAAAGCACGTTGGACAGACATACTATAAATGTTTGTAGTCACTTCTCCTAATCCATCCCACATCCAAGGAGTTTGTTGTCTTTGATGTCCCATTTCATGCCAAGGTCCCCATCCATCTTTTGTAAACTTATTTATATCTAATACGCTTTTAATCGCATCTCCAACGTATGCTGTTCTACTAGGATACGCATACATATAATAATCAGATTGATTATCCTCCACAAAATGCACGTAATGCTTATCTGCTTGTTCTTCAGTTAAACCAGAAACCCGATCTTCAATTCTAATCGCTTCGTCTATTTTTTTTAAGAGTTCGACAGGATCTGTATTAGAACCTACTAAATATTTTTTCACCCGTTCAGGAGTTGCCGTTATTAATGAGCGCTCTCCTTTTAATTCCACCGCATGGGCGTTAGGATATGTATCTAGCATATGAATTAAATCTTGTTTCGTATGTTTGCCTAATTCAAAGAAAGGCGTAGGTACTCCCCCAGTTTTTATCTCAGCTTGTACTGTTCCGCCTTGTAGTGGATTGTTGAAATAAATCATTCCACCGTTTGGAGATTCAATTGTATTTTCGCCTGGTGCTAAAGTAAATGATTTTATTAATGAATCTTGATTCCATTTGGCATCATATGAAAATGTTCCTATATAAGCTACAATAGGCTGTGTTCCTTCTACTCGAATTGTTATTTTTTCATTGGGGCTTGCATATAATCCGGTTGGTTCATATGGACTAAATTTAAATTGACGTCTATCCATATTTTGGATTATATCTACATTCCCCTTACCCATAACATGAAAAATTCGTTCGGTGAATACTTGTGTTGCAACAGTTTGTTCTTGAGTTTCAGCACGAGCAACTACATGATTTGTCATGATAGGTGTAAATAACGTAGTTGTTAAAATGGCAGAAGTTGCAAGTACTTTTAATGGTTTTTGTAACATTTGAAGCCTCCTTTTGTCACAAGAATTATTTTTTTACTTTAAGGATAATACCACATGTCCATCAAACTAAGGTTTTAATATATCCCCTAAATGAAAATTTTCTTTCTCTACAGGTAGCTACTTTAAGAAGTCAGCTCATCTTTTTGTTTTTGGGGCGTTTATTTTTCTTAAGTTGATGGATATGTATGGTGACCCCTATAAGAGTATTAACACATGCATGCTACCCGATTTTACAAGTATCTTCATACTACATTCATGACCAAAGTACTTTAAACAAACGTTTGATTAATAAAGAACACCTGATTAATAAGCCTCCCAAAAACTCATCTTAAAAACTATGTCCCTGATACGTACTTTCTTGAATTACTACCTCAGCTATCATGAAAAAATAAATTAAATCTTTACAGAAAAAAACAACTTGGATAAGGACAAGTTGTTTTTTTCTGTAGGGTACAACAAAGAAAGAGTGGAGGACACGATACACCCATGTCAATGAGGTAAAGCAAACCAACTAATAAAACTAAAAATTCTGATAATTAAATCACTAAGGGTTTTTGTTTACTCTTTCTTTGTAAGAATGAGTTTAGCATGAAAAATAAAATAAAACAACAAAATTATACAAATTTCCGATAAATTCGACATTTTCTTATTACCATTTCCAAAATTAACAATAATGAAATAAAAAAGAAAGTAGTAAGTACAGATCAATAATAGGTTTATGCTACGTAATACACACTAAATTTATGTAAATGTCTCTCATATATCGTTTTATTATTTATATTTTTGTTATTTCCTGTTGCAGAACCCTTAAGAAGATAAGAATTCTTTTTTTATATTAAATTTCTACAAAAAAAGATAAGATCGGAGAATTCGATCTTATCTTTAACACATGGAGTAAACAATAGTGATGACCATCATATTTTTATTTTACTTTATTTTTCGTTAATTAAGAATATTAATCTCATAATCAACAAGTATATCTATATTGAGAAATATGTTGTAAATGTTTAAAAAATCGAATGTAAACTTTCATCCAAAAGTTTACATTAGTACATATTAATAGTTTGGTGTCGCATAGATCGCAAAAGTTTCCCCGATTGAGAATGCCCCAAAAAAATAACACCTACAAACATTTGTAGGTGTTATTTTGATTTATTTAGGATTGTAATAATAGAGCATTTATTTGATTCAAAACTGAGATGACTGCTGGTATCTATGAACAAAAAAATATAGAAAGAAAAAAATAAATATAATAAGGGAATGCAAGTATACTAATCTATACTGCATTCCCTTATTGTAATTGTATATCCACTATATTTTTATTCTTCCTTTTCCAAAATTTTAAAAATAACATCCGAATTTCTTAGTTTTCACCTCTTTCTAGATTCACTCTATTGTAATGCAAACTCCTCATTAAATATCCAATCTATTAGCTATCGCCCCCCTATAAACCATAATAACTTTTAAAATAGTAACCCCAACTGTTATAAAAACAACAAATTACATTTTTACAAAAGAAAACAACTTGGATAAAAACAGGTTGTTTTCTTTTATAGGGTAGAACAAAGAAAGAGTGGAAAAGCAATACACAAACGTGTAAATCACATGGAGTAAACCGATAATTAAGACTAAAAATTCTGAAAATTTAATCGATAAGGGTTTTCGGTGACTCTTTCTTTGTTGTTATGAGTTTAACATAAAAAATAACAAGAATCAACAAAAAAACTAAAAATTCCGTTTAATTCGACATTTTTTGATATTTTTTTACCACAACTTTTAAAAATCTGCTATTCTTTTTATATATCTTTCACTTTAATATTGTTTTCATTTTAATGTTGTAATACATTCCCGAAGGAGGCTTATTATTATATGAAGATGATCACTACCACTTTTTCATTAACAACTGCTGCAATTGCTACACTTCTCCCTTCAGTAGTAGCAGCTGATTCTCATGCTGTATCAATACAACAAAATGACAAAGTAAAAATCGGATTTATAAATTTTGACAAAGTACATCTGTATCAGGGCGCTACTACAAATAGCAACTCTATTGAAAGTATTACATTCAATACTCCAGTTAAAATATTAGAAACAACACCTGACTGGTATAAAGTAGATGTACAAAATAAAATTGGTTACATGCAAAAATCTTATCTTTCTCCCACAAAACAAACACAACCAAAAAATCAATATATTGTAAATGCGATTGCATTAAATGTTCGTATAGAGCCAAATGCAGAATCTACTATTCTCGGTGTACTACCAAATGGAAAATACATCTCCATTTTAGAAGAATGTGGTGAATGGTATAAAATTTCTTATAATGGAAAAACAGGATATGTGAAAAAAGAATTTGTCTCTGATGGTTCCCATTCAATGGTTAAAGGAACCACCGTACAAGGAAATTCATCTTATTATGTTGCAACTCCTGTATTAAGAGTGCGAAGCGGAGCGGGAACTAACACTTCTATAATTGGATCTTTAAAAAATGGTACCCAATTACAAGTTGTAGAAACAGTAGGTTCTTGGTATAAAATACGTTTCGGTTCAGGTTTTGGATATGTAGCTAAACATTATGTATTACAAAACAAACCACAAGAAACTCCTTCTATTCCAGCTGTTTTCAAGTCCCCAACGAAAGGGATAGTCAGCTCTACATTTGATGTTCGTTGGGGAGAAATGCATTACGGAGTAGATTTCACAGCTCCAGGTGAAGTTCCAATCCTGGCAGCAACAAGCGGAAAAGTAATAAAATCCTACTACTCTAATTCCTATGGAAATGTTGTGTTTATTGCTCATACGATAGATGGGAAATTATATACAACCGTTTATGCACATTTGAAGGATCGTACAGTACAAGCGGGTGATCGGGTTGAAACCGGACAAATGATAGGACACATGGGGAATACAGGACATTCAACCGGGCAACATCTTCATTTTGAATTACATAACGGCGAGTGGAATTTTGAAAAAACAAATGCAGTGAATCCCATACCTTATCTAGTTCAGTAAAGTATTCTACCAAGTATTTGTAAAGAGAACCACTACGGATCTATTTCCGGGTGGTTCTTTTGTTTTCTATGAATAGATTATAAGAATGAACAGCTTTTTATTCGTGCAATCATCCTGCCCATCACTACATCACTTAATAATCCAATTATAAATATAATATTAAAACAAATTAATATAAATTTACAATAATTTCATAGGAATAACTTCCGCATCAAAAGGTACACTTTTCATAACATGTTGAATGATATGTCGGTAGGAAAAAAGTCGAGATTCACTTTAAGAATGATTTAAAGGTTATATTTTGTTACAACAATAAATTTGTCGAACTACAATAAATTATATTTAAATTTAAATATTGGTTAATAAGTAATAATGCTTGGTACTTACTGGTTCGTTGTACAAAACCAACATCTCTAGCAAAATCCCGTAAGGTATTTGGAGATAAAAAACTTTGAATCTTTTGAGCAAATAGTTGTAATTCGTCAGACACAGAAACAGACATAAAAAACGCCATCCTTTCCTATGATTCTACAGAAAGAATAGCGTATTTTTTCATTTTAGGGGGCATTTCTTTTTATTAGCTTGATAGCGATGTGGCGGTAGCCCTTCTATAGCTAATTGATTAAGTTTAGCGAGAGACATATAGCGATATAACTCTTCGGCAAATAAAGACAACTCTTGTTTTTGATGCATATTCATAAAAAGCACGTTACTAGTTAGATGAATTATACCCAAATCGATTTATAAAGAGCATGTTATTTGGTTATAAAGGCTGAGATAACATTAAGTTAATTTGCAAAAAAAATGTCGAATTCATTCGGATTTTGTTGTTTTATTTTATTTCCAGTGATAAAATCTTAATTATAGATAGAGTGGACACAAACCACTTTTCAGTTTTATTTTCTGAAAATTTAGAATTATAGCGATTGACATGTTTGTACACTTTCCATCTCTACTCTTTCTTTTTTCTTCCATGAAAGTTTTATTTATCATTTTAGATGTTACACGATGAACCGTAACGATAATAACTAGTGGTAAAAAACTATAGAAGAGTTTATTCCTTAATTAAGGAATACCACATTATTAAATGAAATTGAATTTTGTTATGATTCCATCCGAGAGTGAAATTCGATAAAGGCAAAATTAGTGAAAGCTAATGGCGCAAAGCTATAGGGACTAAGGTGCATTCCACTATGTCAGCCAGTTGCCGAAAGGTTAGGAAACTACCAAATTATATTCATGTTGGCTGTTTAATTCCTCATGCCTTTAGGTGTGGGGAATTATTTTATATAAAGGAGGATAATGCAGCAGTTAAAGGTCAAAAACAAAACAAGGGGGACTTATTTTGAAAAAGATTTCATCTTTATTATTAACTATGCCGATTATTTTAGGGAGTATTGCTACGATTCCGTATACAAAAGTTTCAGCTGAAACGGTGTCATCCAATCTAGAAACATTCAATCTAGAAACATTGAACCAAAAGACAAATCAGGCAATTGCAAATGGTAATTTTGAGGGTCATTTGAGTTATCTCACAGCGTATCTGAATGGAAATATTGGGAATATCACTGAAGCGAATTTAAAAAATAAGCTTGGAGACCCAGTATTTGCAGCGGCTTTGGCTCAGTGGCAATTCATATCACAAACAGGCGCTGCAGCAATGAATACATTCGCTAAAAAAGATGCTGCTCATCAAAATTTTCTTAATTGGGTTATGAAAAATACAGATGTAATGAATACGTTTCTTGAAGGAGGTAGTCCAACTGGAAAGAATCCAGTAAATGCACTTGAAATATGGAATACAATATGGAATACAGATGCAGATTCTCATGAAGGATTGTATTTGAAATTAGCGATAGCGACATCGTTAGCTCATGCTGAACCTATAAAATATTGGACAAATAATACACCTATTAATCCATTAACAAGGTACCAACATTATAAATTAGCAGATCAAAATAATGAGTTACTTCCTTGCTTTAGAACATATGATGTTTGGCATTTAAGATTAGTAGTGAATACTTGGTCACCAGAAGAAGATTTAACTTGGGCAAGAAAAATGATTAATACGGAACATCCAGAACTGAAAAGTCAAGAAAAGATAGGAAAAAGTGCATATTTGATTAAATATGTAACAAAGAACAAAGATGGGATTAGCGTTCAAGCTGGAAATAATGCATTCTATGGTTTAGGTTGGAATCTTTCCTCAATTTACAGAAATGGTGCGGTATGCGGTGGTATTTCAAAGTTTGGTGTGCAAGTAAGTCAAGCCTTTGGTGTGGCAGCTATGCCTGTTACACAGCCTGGACATTGTGCACTCATATGGAATGACAAACCATCTTCTTGGAATTTAGGAAATGATATATCTGGATGGGGAGAGTCGGGCCGTCATGATGTAACTGTTATTCCTTGGTCAGATAATAGTTTGAAAAATCAAGTACCGAACATATTATTATTTGAAAATGCTGAACGTGATTCAGTAAAACTAGATCAATCAGAGCGATTACGCTGGTTAGCGAAAGCGATGTCTTCATCAGATAAGAAAAGTGCAATTTATAAAACGGCTACTAATATTCTACCAATTAATGTTTTAGTATGGAAAGATTACGTTTCTCTCATGTTACAAAATCCAAATGTAACAGATGCTGAGTGGCAAGAATTAAATAACGGTATAGTTACTGCTTTTGCTAATGAGCCAAGACCTATGTTGGATCTTCTTACTCAAATTAGAAGCCATGTTCTTAATACAGGTGATAGAGCTAAGCTTCAGCAATATACTTTAAATATATTAAATGCATTCTCCACAATAACAAATGTTAATGAGAAGCAAGTAGCTAATAATATAAAAGCCAAAATGCCAAGTTTAGGGTTGTCCCTTGCTACTTTTAGTTTTGATGGAGTAAATGCAGGGAAATTAATGGGAATTAAAACCGATACGGAATACAGTATTGATGGGGGGAAAACGTATAGAGCTGCTACAAGCAATGATATGCTTCTTAGTAATGAAGAAATATCAGCAATCAATTCAACGAATGATATTTTAGTAAGAGTGATTGGAACAACGCAGCCTTTACTAATTCCAATTGGACAAGCTGCTAAATTAAATGTTTCTTCAAATGATGATGAGAACTTAGTTTTTGGTATAAATGGTACGATGGAATTCAGCACGGATCAAGGTTCGAACTGGACAAAATATAATCCAACTTCACCTAACTTACCAGATTTAACAGGAAATGTTACTTTAACAGTTAGAAAGTTTGCTGTTGGTTCAAATCCAGCAAGTGATGCTGTTAACTTAAAGTTTACTGATAATTCTGTAGTAGGATTAATACCGCATACAAGTTTATCGGTTGCAGGTTTCTCAAGTCAACAAAATGCAAGGGATAATGCTGCTTCAAATGCAGTTGATGGAAACTCTACAACAATGTGGCATACGTTATGGAATGGATGCGATAAGGCTCCATACATTACTATAAAGCTTAATGAAGTTACTAGTATATCGCAGTTAGCTTATATTCCAAGACAAGATAGTAATAATAACGGTAACATAACTAGCTATAATATATACACAAGTTTGGATGGAGTTAACTTTACAAAGGTTGCTACTGGAAGTTGGGAAAATAATAAGCTTACAAAGAATGTAAGTTTCAGTAAAGTAGATACGCAATATGTAAAGCTTGAAGTGGTATCAGGACGTGGTGGATTTGCTTCAGCTTCAGAAATAAAATTATATAATAACTAGTTGAAAAATGAATGGGGACTGTAGCAAAAGTATTTTATATTTTTGTTACAGTCTTTTTTCTATTTGTTCTTTTATCAAGGTTTATTAAGTTAATTTAATCAAATTTTATTCAAAAGCTACATTTCCATCTATATTTTGGATAGATTTCTTGCGAAATATGTCCCTAAAGCAGTATTTCAATTTAAATGTGATACGATAGTTATATATTCGTTTTGCTAGTAAAAGGAGATGAGTGTCGATGAAAAACCATATAAAAGTAAATGGCAAAATCCTTCAAACAAATAAAAAATGGTCACATCTCAAACAAAAACAAAAAGAACATATTTCTAATTGGTTACGTAGAGAATATACACAGTTTGTAAAAACATATCATAGAAAACCTAGGAAGTATGAACATGATGAGATTCTTCATGAAGTGATGAATCAAATACAGGAACGTGAAATTTGGATTCCTTATGGTGAAGTAAAAAGATATTATCTAAGCAAAATAGGAAAATGGTTTAGAAAAATAGAAAGTGAATGGGAATCACAAATATCCAACAGTGAAAAGCAGCAGGTATTAGAAGAAAAGTAAATACAAACAAACCAGGGGGCGCATTCCATGTTTAATTTACAAGAAGATATGTATGAACAATTGAAAGAGAAAAAAAGCGAGGTCACTATATTTTTAAAGAGTGGTGTTCGCATACCTGGGCAGATTATTGCAATGGATAAATTTACTGTCCTTATGATGGTTCATGGTAAGCAACAGCTAGTCTATAAACAAGCCATTTCTACAATTGCTACGTAATACATACTGGATTTATGTAAATATTTCTCAATATTTCTTTATTACTATATACACTATAATATAAGTAATTCTTTTTATTATTTATATTTTTGTTATTTCCTGTTGCAGAATCCTTATAATAAGGATTCTGTTTTTTTTGCATTAAATTTCTACAAACAAAAAAATAAGATCGGAGAATTCGATCTTATCTTTAAAACAGGGGGTAAATAAAATTGATAACCATCATATCTTTATTATATACTATTTTTTGTTAATTTTGAACATTAATAACATTATTAACAAGTATATCTATATCAAGTAAATTTATTGAAAAATTAGTTGAGAATGTTATAAAAATCGAAAGTATTGACTTCATTAGCCTTATCCGACTTCAGCTATTTTTAGCAAAATCACAAACAAAAGTATACATTCAAAACTTGATGAATAAAGAGATTAAAACACCCGTGATCAAAAAAGAAAAAGCTAGATTCATGTTAGCTTTTTCATATAATTCCCGTTAGCGGTAGTGAAAAATTATACTTTATCATTTTTTTTAATATTAGATCTCAATTCTTTAAATGTTTCAATTAATTTTTCCCCGAAAATATAAATAGTTTTTTCCCAAGGATGCCCTAAATAGCCCCATTTAAAGTCTTTTTGCAAAAAGAAATAGTAATCTCCATCCGGAAAAAATGGGATTTTCCAGTGATTATCATCTTCGTTTAGATTTAAACTAGGATTCATCCAGTAGCCAGCATACTGCCAATCTAACGCATATATATATTCATGTTCCGTGGTACATAGAATAAGAGATCCCAATAATATATGATCAAAATTATCATAATCGTCATCAGTCCATTTCCCTTCAAAACAATCAGATAAATCATAAGTAATATATGGACAAGAAAATTTAAATGATTGGTCACCATCTATATTAGGATTAAAACAAAATTCATCTTCAAATCTATCCCAAACATCCTCATACTCTTTCGTATTTAACAAAATCCACTTATTCAAAATCATTACCTACTTTCTAGTATAATCACATAATTAAAAATAACATGATGGAACTGCTTATTCTATTCGCATCTGGTTACCATAACCCCACTTATCAGCAGTCAATCTAGAATCCTATTAAAGTCCCTTTAGAATATCTGAAGGGACTTTTCGTTTACATGATCAAACGTTATTACTAATTTGTAATTGCTCTAAAAGATAATCACAGACATTCACAAAAATACATTGTTTTTTTAAATTTAATAACAAGTATTTCAATTCAAATTCTTGATAAAAAATCTTAGTAATATATAGTTTAAACTCATCTAAATTAGGCTTTTCTGAGCTGTATAGCATATCTAAAGGAAGTTTAAATTTAGAAAATAAATGATCATTTTGGGCAAAAATCGAAACTTCTTCTCTAGTTAATCGATCACGAAATGCAATTAAAATTTTTGTTAAAGCCTTTACTTGTTCTTCTTCAAATTCATAATCTATAGCAAATCTATAAAATGGGAATTCGTCTGACTGAATCATACTTTGCATAAGTCTAAATTGATATCTTAATAAAGTCACTTCTTTGATTAAATCCATGTTCCTCCTCCTTTTTTTCCTAAATTAACCAGATTATCATA
This sequence comes from Bacillus sp. FSL R9-9410, assembly GCF_038050385.1. Lineage (NCBI taxonomy): Bacteria > Bacillati > Bacillota > Bacilli > Caryophanales > Bacillaceae > Bacillus > Bacillus sp. FSL R9-9410. The sequence continues at coordinate 43,192 of NZ_JBBOTV010000004.1, read as the reverse complement.
ACAATATATAATTTGAAATACAAATACTTATGATATATCACCCATACAATCTTTGCACCAGAACCCTACATTTCCAGATCTTTCACCCATTTGTATATCATCACGATTTAAAGCCACTAATTTGGAAATACGTAAACCTGTATGAAGTAAAAAATAAGCAATGGCAATAGATCGAAGATTTCCAGGACGTTCTAACTCCCGAAATATTCGATTCCTTTCATTCCGAGATAATGATATCGGTGAAATATGTCTGGTATGACGAATACCAGGATGCTGAATATTTTCGACTTGATATGATTTCTGACAATATTGAGAGTAGGCGGCAATAGAACTAAACTTAAAATGTATTGTTGTACTTCATAACGAGTTAATGTTTTTAAACTACCCCCTTCAAATCTTAGTCATTTTCCTTCATTATTATACAAATCCATAAATCAACAAAAAACGCAGAGGGTTTTAAGTCCTGCGTTTTTACTTTCCTTAACTAGCTTAAAGAGCTTATCATTTCACTTGTACAAACGGCGTGGCTCCACCACTTACTTGCGGAAGTTTTCCGTCCCACTTCTCAATTTTCTTTATTTCTACTATTTCAGGAGATAGAGATTGTTTTAAGATTTCGTTTGCCTGTGCCTTACCTTTTGCTTCTTCTATATCACGTTCCGCTGCCACAACGGCTTGTTTTTTCTCAATCTCTAGTTTTTCCAATCTTTGTTGCGCATCCACAACACCCTGAATTGCTTTTGCTGTATTTTCGTCTGGTTTTGGTGCTTCTAGTGTTACTGAATCAACCATAAATCCAGTATCATCTACAGTTCCACGAAATTCTTTTTCGATCGCTGCATTAATTTCTCCTTGGTGTTGAAATACTTCAAGAACGGAATACTTTGAAAACACGTTAAGCGTAGCTTTTTTGATACGTGTTTGTAACCAACCATTCTCAATCACATCTGGAGATTGCCCTTTAAATTTGTTATAGATTTTAGGCAGTTTTTCTACATCGTTTGCATAGTCATAAGATAAGCTAACTGCCAATGGCTTACCATCCTTCGTTTGTACATTGAAATTCTTTACTCGTACCGTTTCTGTAGAAACTGGATATTCTGTAACACGTTTAAATGGCGAAACTAGATGCCAACCTTGTCCTAATGTTTCTTTTTCAACACCTGTACTTCTATTATAAACTACACCTGCATGTCCTTGTTCAATTACTTTCACACTCATTGCGGTTAAAATTCCAACTACTACAAGTCCTACTCCTACTATAATAGCGCCTATTTTCTTTTTCATTTCTTGTCTTCCTCCTTGAAGATATTTTTCATTTTTAATGCGAAATTACCTATCCAGTCAAAAATCCCTAACTTCCCAACTACGAACCAAACCGCCGACAAAATCAGCACCAATAAGAACACGCCCACCACTAATGAATACATCAGATGCCTCCCTTCTCTTCACAGCATGCCTTTCTTCAACAACTCACGCTCCATATATAAGAAATGATCATAAATATAATTTCCATTTGTATTTGGCATAAGAAAGACTGTTGAAAAATGATAGCTGACTTCACATATTTTCAAACGTCCCCTCCTTATTCATTTTGATTACATAGGTACACCAGGTAAGAATGTTGCTATTAATACCATAATGGCAGTTAAGAATACTATTTTAATAATGAATAAAATAATAATCGGAATAGCTGCTTTTACTTTACTTAATCCCGCTGTGATTTGTAACCCTAACCAAACTAGAACTAAATTCCATATGTAAAATACTTCAATTGCATTACCAATCCCATATGCAAATGTACCTTCAGAAAATATTGCACCTAAACCTGTATAGTGTGTCGATCCACCACCCACAATGAAACTTAAAATAGTATTTATAAGTTCACCAACGATAAGAATAATGTTTGTATATATAACTATGGTTAATAATGTTTTATAAGATGTATCATTTCTAAAAAATATCATAAACACTTTGTAAATAGCTGCTATAAACAGTGCTCCAATCATTGCACCCACAAAATTTGATACAATCCCAGAAATAACTTCCCCTGTAAGTGTACTCTGTCCAGCAAGTTCTCCTAATTCTTTCCTCATTCGGACCATCTCAGGTGATGTATACATCCCATACTTACTCAAACCGCCTAGAAGTCCTTGTAACATTGCTACTAAAAAGAATATCCCCAAAACTTTTTCGCTTGTTTTGATCCTCTCAAACTGTAGGCTAGGAGAAGTAAACATTCCAAGTAGTGATGGTTTCTTCTCCCATTCTTCCATTTTTACATTTGTTTGCATTTTGAATCCTCCCCATTCTGTCCCATTAAAATTATATGTAGTAGGAATTTTTCTCTTTACTACATGAGAGATGTATTCATGTATCATATCTTCATTTTAATAAGGTACACAGAAAATTATAAGTTCTAAGAACAAGTTCATTTGACCTTGTTCTTAGAACTTATAATTAATATATATTGAATTTGCTGAAAAATCAACAAGGAATTCAGATAAAACAATAATAAATCATTTTTTATTTTTCTCTGTTTCAAAAGGTACACCTTTTGATGTATTATGAATCGTAATAAAATTAGCACTTCAAAAGGTTTAAAAACACACTTTTGAAGTGCTAATTAAATGAATATACCTTTTATAACTTTATTAGGGCTACCGCCACATTGCCATCAAGCTAATTTTTTAAAGTACCCCCTAAACGAAAAATTTGTGTTTTTTATAGAACCGATATTCATTTTTATCGTTTTGGAGAACAACTAATTTCTTAAGTTAATGGACATACGGTAGGGATCAAGTTGAACGTTGATTATTAACCATTAATACTGGTCTTACTATTTTCTCATAAATAAACACATATACAACATCTACTCCCTTCATATCTAACGATACCCTTTGCTATTGGTGTGTGGTGTAGAGATAATAGTGTTGTTTAATTTTGTTCTCCAAAATACAATAACCTCCTACCTGTTGATTTGGTAGGAGGTTATTAAAGTTATTTAAAAATCTATCTGATAAATTTAAATTAAGATGATAATTCCTTTAATGTATCATGTAATTTAAACTTTCTAAGTTGATAAGCAGCAATTAATCCTGCACAAGTTCCCAACAATATACTGATTATGACTAAAGATAATATTTGTACATAAGGAATATTTACTATCCTTAGATCCAAGCTAGGCAAAATAATATAACTAAATATAATCCCTCCAAACGCTAACATAAATCCAAAGGATAATATTGCAACTGAAATTGCTGCTTTTTGTCTATTGCGAATCACGTTTTGACTACTTATAGAGGTTTCTATACACTTCCCCAATGACAGCTAATTTTACTTTCAGTGGATCTAAACCTCTCATAACACATGCACAACTGGCAAAAAATCATTCGATTCATGCATTTTGAGTAATCAAACATCGTTCCCTCAAAAAAACAGAACATTTGTCCTTGTTATAAACTTATTGCTTTGTGTTATACAACCATTTAGGAAATATTTTTTTATTATCACTATGGTACGTGAAATTATATATATTCTTCAATATTCGACCACTGAACAATATAATATCTCTTAATTTATTAAACTCGTTTTCATTCCTCCATAAATTAAGAAAAGCCTAAACCCTTGTGTACCAACGGGTTTAAGCTTTTAATTTTATAGGAATACCTTTTGCAACAAGTTGCCATTAGAATAGTGTATCAGCAACTTGTAGCTATTACTATGAATGCTAGATTCCACAAAATTATTACAAGTTTTTTCACTTTATTATTTTGTTTATTCTATGCGTTTAAGATTTAAAACATGTTAATTAATTGACATGTTTTAAACATTGAACTTTAGGACAAGCTAATAGTAAAAAACTTAGATTAATTGAGGTGAATATAATGGATTGGTTTGATATTGGCAAACCCAGAAGTAAATTTGGTAAATTCCTAGATAAGCACCATTTAACTCAACAAGATATCGCTAAAGAGAGTGGCGTTAGTAGAGGAACCGTTAGTCGGTTGTGTAAAGGAAGTGCTTTTCATCCATCTCTAAAAAACGGTAACAAAATTATTAGAGCTTTAAAAAAGTTAACTAATAAAAATGTAGATCATCAAGATTTTTGGTTTTAATCAAAAAATATCATTCATCACAAAAGTTCTCATAAATACATTTTGTTTTACAGCATATTGCTCCAGCTTTGATTGTCTATAGTCTGATAATGTGAAAAAGATAATTACTGGAACAATAGCATTCTGTCTTTTATAGATATCTGTTATATGGCCATATAACTGTATTTTATGTTCGTTTGCTTTCATATGTTGCATACGATCTATTTCAACGAAATGGGGAACATTATCCTCAAAATACGTTGCGTCAGGAATAATCTGATACCGTTGACCATTGATTGAAAACTCGATAGGTCTTTCTGTTTTCCATTCTGGAAATCCAAGCCACATCCAACTCTCGTTTCGCATTAAAATGTGCTGTAATTGACTACTTTTCTTTACTTCTTTTGTAATACCTAATAAATCCCGTCCTTTTTTATTTAAATAATATACGTGTTCACGAGCCATTTTAGTAATGTGACAATACGGGTGCATATCCTTTAATACACGATTTGCATTTCGAATACTTCCTAGACAGTGGATGGCTTGCAATTGCCTCCTGGTTGCAAAATCCAACTTACTCAAAGTGGATAAAATCTCGATTTGTCTCGCTTTCTGTTTGAGTGTTTGATGCCTCATTTTGCTTCACCACCTTATATTGCTTCAGCAACTCCCACATGTCTGTATCCTTTAAAAAAGGTACCTGGATTTCTTCTGTACGATCTGTCTTAAATAATGCTCTTCCTGGAAGAGAAGGCAAATCCTCCAGACCTGGTTCATCCAATGCAACTTGGGAAGCAACCGCTGTTGGTAATCGAAAACCTAGCTTTGCATCAGCATTTTGTTTGATCTGTCTTGGCAATGTATCAGAGGTTGGATATTGAGTACAAAATATGAGCCGGAATCCTAAACCGCCTCCAATTCTTGCGATTTCAGATAACATCTCCTGGCACAAAAATAATACATCACGTTGTTTTTTAGGTAATCCTTGTGTAGGACAAAGGTTTGCTCCTTCATCTACTATGATGAAGCAACGTTCTCTAATCGATGTGTCTATGATATTGGTAAAATAGGACTTCTTCATCATTTCAATCTGTTTTACCATCTTTTCACGTACTCTCCCCAACATCTCTAACGCCTGTTCCGGGTTTTCAGCTACTTCTACAACTTGGGATAGCTCTTTGTAAGGACTAAATTCTAGTCCTTCTTTCAGATCAACAATAAAAAATTTCACGTGTTGAGATTGTTGTAAAATTAAACTAGTCATCACATTTTTTAAGAATACTGTCTTTCCAAAACGAGTCATTCCACTTACACACATATGCGGTGTTTTCTCGAAATCATGATATACGTATTTATCTAGCGCTTTCCCCATCATAACGCTCCATGTGTGCTTTTTTAACAGATCCTTAGACCAATTCCACATTTCAGGTATTTGTTGCTTAAATACGCGAATATGAAGCTCTCTTTGATGGAACGATATTTTAACAGGTTTGTATAGTCCTTCTTCTAATACTTCAACTAACTTCTTGATAAGTTGACTAGGTACGCCAAGTGGTAACTTGTAAACATAATTCATACTTATGTCATCTTCAATTTCTTTTATAAAAATGGGGTATTGTAATTCACCTTTATGTTGAACACATATCTTTGCAATTTCAAAAAACGTTGCAATTTTTTTCTTATCACTCATTCCGTTACTTTGATAAAAATAAGCTACAGTTATAAAGGTTGCTGGTATTAATAAAAGTGACAACATTCCCTCCATACCTCCTTAAGGTAGTTGAGCCTGTATGGAAGCTTAGAAACAAATGTTTAAGATGCGCTATTATAATCATTTTCAACTACCAGATATAATACTAACGTAGAAACACATCCAGTATATCCATTAGAACGTACCAAACACTCCCTATCAGCAAGCATTTAAGACCCGCATGTAGCAACCAATCTGGAAGGTAAAGACCTTTCTTTTTCAGCAATTTTATTCCTAAAACTGAAACTCCTGTCACGCCATAAACAATCCCTAGCTCTCCAATGATTGTCATGTTAATCCCATCCTTTTGGTTTAATGGACAAATTCCCCTTACGATCCCTGTAAAGTTGATATTCATCTAATAGCTCATTCCAAGACACAGTCTGTTCATCGCCATATAAATCCTCTTCAATTTTTTGGCTTAAATAATAATAACCTCGGTATTGTCGGTCCAGGTATACTTCATGGCGTAGCATGTGCTCTCGTATAGCACAAAGGTTATCATCCTTCTTGGTTCCTTTGTACATTTGTCTGAGCGTTTCTGAAGAGTAGAGATACGGAGTGCTGTATAACATTTGATATTGGCTCATATTTTCACCATCCATATAGATTTCTAGTTACACTAAATACATATGAGGATGATCCGAATTTTTGAAGTTGTACCTTAAAAAAGTACAAAAATACGCCTCCCCAATTTTGGGATGACGTTCAACAAAAATTTTAACTTATCCGAATCAACACTATAATGACAGCAGCTATTGGCATAAATCAATCTGGAATCTCTTGAACTACCCCCACTTTCACTCCGTTTAGAAGAGGGGGATTCCTAAGTAAAAAGTTCTATCGAACTCTAATTTATTAGGCTATCTCCACAGTCCTTGCGGTTAGAAGCCTTATCGCTTCATTCTTTAGATTGATACTTGCGTTAATATCTCTATCATGGTGTGTAAGACAAGAAGGGCAGTCCCATTTACGTAGGTTTAGATTTTTAACATCTTTGTTTTGATATCCACAACAAGAACATAATTGGCTTGAAGCAAATGTTTCCGATATGACAATGACTTGTTTACCATACCATTTTGCTTTATATTCCAACATAGTTCGAAACTGTGACCAGGATACCTCACTAATTGCTTTTGCTAGCCTATGATTCTTTAACATATTCGATACTTGCAAATCCTCTATACCGATAACATCGTGGTTTTTGATGATTTCAGTTGAGACTTTGTCCAAATAATCTTTTCTAGCATTTGCCATGTATTCATGAATTCTAGCTACCTTTACTCGCTGTTTATTCCAGCGAGAAGATCCTTTCGTTCTTCTAGAAAGAACACGCTGTGCTTTCACCAATTTCTCTTCTAATGATCGAAAAAACTTCGGGTTTTTATAGGTTGTTCCATCTGACAAAATGGCGAAATCTTTTAGTCCTACATCCATTCCAATGTAAGATTGTGTTTTCGGAAGTTCTTGCACTTCTGTTTCAACTAACAATGACACAAAGTATCTGCCAGAAGGGTTCCGTCTAACCGTAGCATTTAAAATACGTCCCTTTACTTCACGACTTTTGGCAAATCGAACAAGACCTAGTTTTGGCAATTTAATTTTGTTTCCTACAACGGCAATGTTTTCATTTGTTTGTTTTGTGGTATAAGATTGTACGTTGTTCTTCTTAGATTTGAAACGCGGGACACTGTTTTGTTTTTTGAAAAAGCGTGTATAAGCATCCGCAAGGTTGCGAACAGACGACTGAATAGCAATACTATCCACTTCCTTTAACCAAACAAACTCTTTCTTCATGGCAGGAAGTTTGGCAGAGCATGTACCATATGTCAAACCTTTCCCTGTCTCTTTGTATGCGTTATCCCATAGAGAGAGGAAATGATTGAATACAAAACGAGAACAGCCAATCGTTTTATTGATTAGGGTTGTTTGTGCTCTATTTGGATAGATACGAAATTTATATGCTTTATTGATCATCATTCATTTCACCTCCATTTCGATATGCGTCTATTATACAAGAAACATACATTCGATAGGTTGCGAAGTAACACTTTATGTATGTCGAACAATTAAGATGGCTTCCTACCATCCCTTGTCCGAAGTCAATTCATCTCCCACCTACTTACTTCGCGGTCCTTGAGGAAGGAGTCTTCTTGGCTAAAATGATAAAAATATTGCAGTAATATCTTTCTCTATATATTTTTTAGCATCTCATACAGGAGACATGTTTTGTAAAACGTAAAAATGATACTTTTATCCTCTGTCTAAAGAAAGACTTAATTCCTACAAGGATTTTCTTGTATCGTAAATTTATAATTAAAAATTAGTTAATAAAATCTAATATAAATATATATCTTATATATATTTAAAATATAAAGATAAAACTTATATAGGACTGGTAAATGTACGTATATCCTTACTGTAACAAAGGCCTGTAGCATCTCAGAGTGTAAAAAATCATAAATAGTAGAATCTAACAACGGAAAATTAGGTATTATTATGATTTAAAATCTACAAATAATCATAAATGAAATTTAGTGTTCCTACATAAAAAATGAAACAAATTGATACATTGTTAAACATATTTATTTAATCGTAGAATTCCATATAAATCCACTGAATCTCCACAATTTTATTATCTTTATCCACAAAAGATTCACATTATGTGTTAATTAATCAACATCATCCAAATCCATCACATAACTCACATTAATATTGATGATTTTTGATAGATAAAGGTGTATAAGCTATTTATATCAATGATAATTGCACTAAATTATTCACATTATGTGCTATTTATCTACTTATCCACGAAATTTAATTTTTTTCTTATGATTTCTTGTAGATATTTGAATGTATTTAGACAGCTCATAACGTGTTTATATGAAAGTATGTGTGGAAATTTAGATAGGTACCGTACTATTTTTGTATATGATTGCATAAAAAAAGACTCTATTATGAATAGAATCGAGTAAAGTTACTTATTGTGAAAAATGAGTAAAAGTCTTTTAAAGAAACGTATCAACACGAATAGCCCTCTATCTTGAATTTTTTCAAAAATAGAGAGCTGATTATGATTAGTTTGTTTTCATTGCTGTTAGTACTTGCTCAGCTGTTGTTACTGGGACACCAGCGCGTATTAACTGTTCAAAGGCACGCATAAATGTAATTAAATTGAAGCTATCTGGTACTTCAATAACGCGAAGCTTTTCTTTTGGTAATCTATCTATCTTTTCAATGAACAATTCACGAACATCACTTGGAATAAAGCGATCTTTATGTCCTCTTGCTTTTAAGAGTTCACGTATTTCTATTTCTAAAGCCATATAAGCGTTTAGGTTTGTACCTTGTTCATAGGCATACTTTCTAAATAACGTTTCTTCTTGATACTTTAGATAGTTGCGGTGATACGATTCCTCTGTAACAGGTACAGCAAATTTGTAGTTTAGTAATTCATACGTTTTGCGGAACAGCTTTTTGATGTTTCGAAGAGAGTACATAGAGAAATGCAATCCGAAATCAAATACAGCTTGTTCTTTTTGTTCTTTTGGAACATGTTGTGTAATAAGAGGATAAATACCTTCTTTAGCCGCTGTATCAAGAATTTGATATTGTGATGTTTGATTTAATAATTTTTTCAGTGTATATACTAACTTGCTTGGATATTCTTCATTACGATCTATCATGTCACGTAAGCTATGAATTACGCTTCGAATTTGTCGATGGCATGTATATTTAAGTACAGCAATAAATTTATTCATGTCTTGTGTAAACTCACCAATATTCATCTCTTGTAGCACGGATTCGATAAAACGAGCTTTACGAGCATAAGTAAGCTTTGGTGTGAATGGATCGCGATACTGTACTTCGCCTGTTTCTTTTGTACATAAGAAATCCGTATGTAAGGATAGATATAGAGTTGTATATCTTTTTTTATTCTTAGTCCCTTTTTGTAATTTACAAATTTTGAATAGTGGAGTCCCTGTACATGGTAATGCAGTCGTTAATTCTGTTATAACTGCGCGTATTTGATGTGGGTATTTTTTATGTAAAAAGCGGTACATCCCACCAAAATGAGTTCTATTCCCTCTTTCATCTTGTTTGTCTAAGGAACGTTTTAGTGTAGTTTCACTGTGCTGTTGCATAGCAATATCTAAGAATAGCTTCTTAGCTGCAACTGATAACTCAAAGAAAGCTTTCGTAAACACCACTGGGCTAATATAAACATATGCATTGGCCTTTTCAGTTTCTTCATTCATAAAATGAGTTAATTTAATTGTATATCGGCCATCTAATTCATTTTCAATCGTAATAATGTTATGTAGGTTTAATTTTTTTAATGAAATATAAAATTGAGAATGCTGTATGTAAGCAAATTCTTCTTTATATAGTTTGTAATCTTCCCACATCATATGTATTGTTACATTTGGAATGACTCCATTCGTGTAACATTTTTTATGTAGATATAAGAAGACTTCCAAATCTGCATTTGTAATGCCATATAATTTATGCTTTCTCCCCATTGTTTCCGAAATAGCAGATAGTGTACGACGTGAAAAAGATGGTTTAGCCTTTGCTACGAAGCCATCCACATCGGCAATACGCTCCTCATATGTCATATGATCAACAATATCCTCAAGGTATGTATCTTTATAGCTGTAGTATTTCTCTTCGAAAGTTTCAACAAGTTTTTGCCAAGACTTCAGTGTTACTAAAACTGCATTTGTAGATTGTCCATTTAGACTACGTTGATTACGAATAATAAATGATTTTCCCATCTTTTTCACCTCCTACCTATAAATTCAGAAATAAATGCCAAAACAATATAAAATATACCAGTTTTAATTATACCAAATCGGAATTTGCTGAAATACGTCCCTTTAAGAGGAAAAATAAAAAGATGAAACGTCCTTTAATCCCTTGTGTATCAAGGGGTTTCAGGATTTGTGTATTTTTTTTTATGGACATGATATAGCTATGAATTTTCATATTGGTAGAAAAGATGGAAAATAGAAAAAAAGCCTTGTAAACATGATTAAATCAACGGTTATATCGATTTTTTTAAAAATAAAAGGGACATCATATAGCTATGGATTTTCATGTTTATAGTTGTGAGATAAACAGATAAAACCCTTTAAATAGTGATGTTAATGGGTTTTATCTCTAATTTTATAGTTTCAAAAGGAACATGAAGTGGCTAGATAAGTTTTCATGTTTGGTTAAAAAAAGGGACATCATACAGCTATGGATTTTCATGTTGCATAAATACGTGAAAATAAGGTTATAAACGCGTAAAGCCTTAAGATGAAAAGGTTTATGGGATTTTCATCTAAAATAAAAGGGACATCATATAGCTATAAATTTTCATAACTAATAATATAGCGTAATAGAAAAGCTTATATATCAAGCTTTAAGCACTTTTATAAAAAAATTTCGAGTTAGTAAAAAGAGTTACATAATGTCATTTTTGTTTCATGTTTTGATGGAAAGGGGAATGATAAGACTATAAATTTTCATTTTTGATGAATTTGGGGTATTCGAAGTAAAGTGTATATTTTCATTTTTACATTTTGGGTTTTACTTCTCTTTTAAATATAAGAGCAACTTAGGGAGATAAATATGAATAATAGTACTGAAAATCTAATAGAAAAAGAGTTAATGAATGAAAGATAGGTTATTGTATAATTGCTATTTGGATTTTACAAATCGATTGAGTCTTGTATAATCAGTTACAGAGTGGGCTATGAGTATGCAAAATAGAGGCCTTAACATGTTAACAGCGAAACGAAAGAATGAAAATTCTGACTTTATTTCTAGTTTTATAAAAAGGAACATCATATAGCTAATTATTTTCAAATTAAGATCAATAATAACTAAATGTGTGTAAGGAGCCGAATTTATATGGAAGACGTTCTACAATTGTTTAGAGATGCACTATCAATAACAGAACAACTGTATAAACAAGATGAGCAATTGTGGCATAAATGGGTTTCCTATTATGTTGAGGTTGAAGCAGATCAAAGTAAAATTGTGACTTCAAAATACCTTTCTCCATCATTTTCAATGCTTGTACAGTGGATAGAACAACAACAAAGAAAAGGTATTTCTTCTCTAGATATATTTAAAAACATAGATGATTACAGATTAATCATTCATGAGACAATAGGTATCTTTATTGAACAAGAGTTTCGTAAAAATCAGACACCTAGTACTATAATGGATACAGCAACAAGTAAATCAGATGCAAACATATTGAATGAAAACTATTTAGAAGTAAATAACTCTGCTGTCTATTATAAGTTAAGAGATGGAATAGCTAAAAATCAATTTGAAGAAGATGAAAACACACGGTTAAAGTCATATCCTATTGAAACAAAGGATAGTAATGGAGTGGCCCAGCTTTCCTCTCATAAAGATGAAGATCTAAGGTTAACGAATATTGAAGAGACAGCAAGATGGAATACATTAGTAGATGGCGTAATGAGTAATATGGATGATTTAACTGCAGATTGTTTAGATACCATCACAATTCAATGGTTGAATGAAGCAAAATCGCCGGATGAATTTATTGATTTTTCATATGAACAAGTTTTAGAAATGTGCAGTATTTCAAAGGCTAAGGCAAATGGTGTCGAATATTATAGGGTAGAAGATAAAATTAAGGTAGCGAAGCGGATTGCAGCCCTAGCGAGTATTTTTATATATCTAAATGATGAAAATGAAGTAGTCGTATTAAATGATCGCGCTGAAACAGGTAAGCATTATGAAGTAAAACGCGAGGTAATTAAAAGACTATTTGTATTAGATTCCGTAGTTCTATGGAGAGATAAAAACACAAACGAATACATGGGGATAGAATCGTGCCGAATCAAACCGGGAAGTTTCTTATCCGGATATCTATATGGATCTAATAGTACTACCGCACTATTATCAAAGAAGGCACTTGAATATAATAGCTATAGACACAAATATCATAAAAGATTAATTCGGTATTTGACATGGCAATGGAGAATCCGTCAAATGTTTTCTAGCTTACAAAGACCTTATTCTATAGGTGGAGATAAAGGTTTGTTAGCAGTTATGGGTATAAACCAGAAACAAAAACCTAATCGTATCCGCGAACAATTAGAAAATGTTCTTAGTGATTTAGAAAAAGAAGAAGTAATTTCTCATTGGGAATATCATAATGGTTTAGAAGAAGAAAAACTGACAAAGAAGAATTGGTTTAAAAACTATTATTCACAGTTAGGAATAGTAATATTGCCACCAAAAGAATTAATTAGTTCAATGGAAAACTTAGCGAAAAAGAAAACAATTGATACAATACATGAGGAAAATCATCCAATAAAAATTGTAGAAAAACCATTAGATACGAATGAAAATGAACAACTAATCAGGGAGAAAATAGAGTTGATTCATATGAAAAAAAATATAACTATGCGAGAACTTTCAATAGAGATAGGTATATCACAGCCTACTCTTTCTAGATTCTATAATAAAAAAACAAAACGTCTCTCTGGTACTGCGAGAAGCAAATTAAATCAATGGTATAAACGACAGTTAATTATTGATAAGATGTAAGTTGAAAATTAAAGTCTAAAAAAAAGAGTCCTATTTCTAGGACTCTTTTTTTTAGAGTATTTACATACTAATTCCCCCCACTTCAGACAGTCCGTTAGGACGTTAAGTGGCGGGTAGTTCACGATGGATTTATAGCGTCATTCTCTTTATCCCCTCGAACTCGGTGTGAGCACACTCGACCTCGTCAAACGTTACAAAACTAAGAAAGTGTGGATGAACATAGAAACGAAGGTGGAGGCAGGTGCACCAAATGAAACCGTTCCCCGTGAAGAATTCGTGCAAATCGTAGCCCGCCAGGTTCGCGAGGTCAGGATGCTCGACTAATAGTCCGGAGTTCTTGTAGCCTGGACAACCTAGGGTATTTTCATTGTTGGGTGGTATTGACATCGTCGACTTTTGGGGAGATTTTGTGGGAGCAACCCACTCATCCGGCGTAGACGCTATCTCCCCCGTACATGGTTTCCCCTACCACAGAACGGAAAAATTACCGACGAGAACTACGAGCCCGACGTGACGAAATAAATGCTAGGACATGCATGAAGATATGTACATATTCATTATTGAAGTTATTAATAATAAAATGTATTATAGAAAAGCGCAATTTATAATTCAAGTAATTAGGACTATTCATTCAGAGTAAATTAAATATTCAGAAATAACACGATTATCTGAAAAAAGAGGTGAAATTAATAGAAACAGTACATATTTAATGGTATGGATCGTATAGTTTAAATGATTTTTATAAACACGGAGGTTTGAAAATGGGACAAGGAAGCAGGTTTCAAGAAAAACAACAAAATCGTCGTCAAAAGGGAATTTTTAATATCGCATTTAGTTTAGTATTAGTGACAGTTGGTCTAGTGACATATCAGTTGTTTTTCACTTCTGATACATCAAAGAAAGCAATTGCTCAAGAAAAGAAAGCAACAAAGATAGAAGAGAAGAAAAGTGAAGATAAAAAAGCAACAAAGATAGAAGAGAAGAAAAGTGAAGATAAAGAAGCAGCAAAGATAGAAGAGAAGAAGAGTGAAGATAAAGAAGTAGCAAAGATAGAAGAGAAGAAAAGTGAAGATAAAGAAGTAGCACAGTTAGAAGAGAAACAAAAAGTAGAAGAATCAGTAAAAACGAACGGAAATGAAAATAAAGAGGGAGAAAAAACGATACCTCAAGAAAAAGGTTCTCAAACCAATTCTTCTTGGAAGCCAATTGGTACAGAGCAAGGAGCAAAACCTGCAATGAAATTTGAAGAAGGAACAGTAGATTGGAATGAGATGAAAAAAGCAATTTCTTATGCTGTTGATGTTCCAGAGAGCCAATTGATTTTTGAATTCATTGGAAATAATGGTAATAATAAAGCCTACGGTAATGTACGAGATAAGCAAAGTAATAAAAAATATAAGGTTGATATTGATTGGGTAGAGGATCAGGGATGGAAACCTGCATCTGTTCAAGTGGTAAAATAAATGAGAGAAATGTAAACGTTCCCCTCTCTCGTTATGAGGGACTAAGCTATTAAGATAAACCTGGTTCTATATGATGTTTGACGTAAATGCTCAAAAAAGAGTCCGTATCACTCAGGACTCTTTTTGTTATGTTGACAGTATTAATTACCAAATAAACTTGCTGTATCAAGATCTTCATATTCATCATTCAAAACGTTTGTTTCAGATTTAGAAACATCTTCTTTTTTTACATCTTTATTATCGGATTGCTCTTCAGAAGTCTCAATTTTCTCATTAGGAGATTTTCTTTCATTATGGATGGTATGGATGGTATGGATGCTTGAGTCTTCATTTTCGATAATGAGATTTGAATCATTTAATATGACCCGTTTAATCTCATTTAAAAAATCTTTATCTTGAAGCAAGATTTCTCTTTGCATTTGTTGTTGAATCTTATAATCCCCAACATCTTGTAAGCCATGTTTATCAATAAAGTAACAGACAAGTTTATATAATGAATCTGCTATATTTCCTTGAGATTCAAACCATTTAAAGAATTCCTCGTTCTCAATTTTTTTGAGATTCCAAAAGAAAGATTCTCTTTTCTTGTCAGACATATTATCTCACCTTTTTTCGAGTAAGAATTTTCTTGATAACTTGCATCCCTCTAGCATTCATATCTACAGCATATTTTTCTGGAATCCATAATAAGTACATACCCACTCGCTCACAGTACTCTAATAATTGGTCATATAATTCATCTTTAAAAGTAACACTTCCCCCACCATATACACATAAAATTTCAGCTTCACTAGCTGTATTACTTACATATTTTTCACCTGTATCTTCTAAGATAAGTTCAGCCTGTTCCACTTTTGTGATATTAAAGTACCCAGTTGCTTCTTCATGATATTTATGGTCTGGATCTTGAAGGATTTGTGAGAATTGTTGGCGTTTAATGTTTGTTCCACGCTCTTGGTTTAATAGCTTAACAGCTTCTTCTGTAGCATGCCCAACTCCACGTCTTTCTCCACTACAAGCATCAATTACTGGATTTACGCCAACTGTGTATATATACTCAGTTGTTCCATCTCCAATGTCACTATGCAAGATTTTTTTGTTCTTAAAGAATGATTTTTTTACAGTCTCTACCTCAAGTTTGTCTTTATATAGTTTAATAAAATCACTAAACATATCTTCTTCGCCTTCAAGGATTGCATATAAAGGAGGAACACCTTCTTGAGTAATGCTTGCACTGTTAAATGCTAAGCTGACCGTTACTTGTTCTTCCCCTACATAAACAACTACAACATGATTTGAATTAGTAAAACGTTGCTCTAGGTGCTTAGCATTTACAGGTGTCCATTGGCTTGCTGGAATAGCTGAAATAAGATCAACAGTCACATTAATTGATTGTGGTAGTTGTTCAGTTCTTTCCCACTCAAGCTGAACTGATTTATTTGCAATTAGTCCTAGCATATTAATTAACGGTAAATCATCATTATATTTTTGGCCTACTTTAATGTTCATGTTTTTTGGGTTCTTCCCTGTTAGCATTGCTCGATTACCAATAAAATACATCCCGGATCTTCTAATTGATTTACTAGCAATATTTACAAACATGTTGTCTACTAAATTGATTACATTTTTTTGAGTGTTTGTTTCAGTTACATTGGGCATTGAGTAAACGCTTTGATATACGTTTTTCATTTTTATGTATTCACCATTGATGTAACCTTTAAAAGAATCGTTTCCAATATCGCCTTCAATGTCTATATGAAGATTATTCCCTTTTAAATCTGTCATTATACATCACCTCTATAATTTTTATTTCTTATTTATATTTATTAACTATATTATAACTTAAAATCAGAATAAAATCAAGGGTTTGAAAGGAATTAATATCAATAAAATATAAAATGAATATATTTTGGATATAATTAAAATATTCATAGGATTAATGTTATTTTATGAGTTGGTGTGTTAGGGATTCTATTCCAATGAAATATAAAATAAATATATAATAGATATTTATTTTATATTTCATTTCAGTGTATTGGATAGATTTACTTTTTAAAAGTTAATAGTATGTTTGGTACTTCATTTGTATAAGTCCTGGAGAAGTTTTCTATATTCGTTGATAGGATTCCTTTAAGGTATATTTAGAAATTAAAGTTAGACTTAAAAGTTTAAATTGTAATATTCTTAAGAGAATTTGATGTTTTAGAGGGTGTATCCGAATCCCCTAACAGCACAAACGTTATCGAAGTGTTATTTTAGTGTTTAACATTACATGAACGCTATCCGTTTTCATAGCGATTATCCCTTTAATATCAACGTTTATAAGTTTTTTGAGAGGGATGCGAATGATACAAACGATCTACTCATTCTATATTTGTAATAAATAAACATACTTTAAGGAACATCCCAAGAATCAATCTATAAATTAATATATCTATAACGACATATCAATGAAACCTGGAGAATATAGATCTGTGCTATAGCGACACATAAATTAGTTGCTAATATTAAAGTTGCATCATTATGTCTAAATCGTATCGTTATATAGGGCTAAGATATTCATTGCACACTTATTGAAAGCTATGCGTTCATGAGTCGTTATATCCATTAATATACGGTGCTAAGATATCTTTGCTTCGGGTGTATAATGTAACTTTGTTATGATATATTTTTAATTAACAGCATACGTTGTCATAGCGTTCTTGAACTACTCACCACTTAATGTTCTTATGGACTGTTTGAAGCGGGAGATTCCTACGATTAAGAGACGAATAGCTTCGTTTCTAAGATTTAGGTCCTGCGTTAACATCTTTATCGTGAAATGGGATACAAGAAGAGCAATCCCACTCACGAAGTTTTAGATTTTTAACGTCCTTATTTTGGTAACCACAACTTGCTTCCCGTATCAGTTTGCCTTTTTAGTTGGGTGAGCTCTGCAGAGCAAGAATTATAAGTTAATCCTTTTCCTGTTTCTTTGTAGGTGTCATTTCATAGAGCAAGTAAACTAATTTAGGGCGTTTTGCTTTCTTTGATCCATGTATATAATGTGAGTTCACAGTTTACATAATAAAGTTTGGTATTGCTCTCTAGGTCTAGAGTAATAACTGATAGGCCGCTTAAGTTGTAGTGTTCAGAAAGTAATAATGAAAGCATCGATTAGAGTGAGTATTTTGTATATGATCCAACTCAATTATTTAAGTTGAAATTCATTTTTAGCAAATAAAGTAGTTGGATTTGAAAGTTTAATACTTTCAAGAGAATTTGATGTTTTAGAGAATGTATCTGAATTCCCTACCGTATAAACGTTATCGAAGTGTTATTTTAGTGTTTAACATTACGTGAACGCTATCCGTTTTTGTAGCGACTATCCTTTTAATATCAACGTTTATGAGTTTTTTGAGAGAAATGCGACTGATACTAAGGTAGTTTATAAAGTTTGATAAAAGATGTACAAGTTGATGATCAAGAAGGCTTTGTTTGTGAAATTTAGGAGGACATTATTTTGACCTTGTAGTTTTATTTAAATGATACAAATGAGTTTATCATTCTATATTTGTAATAAATAAGCATAATTTAAGGAACATCCCGAGAATTAATCAACAAATTAATATAGTTATGACGGCATATCAATGAAGTCTGGATAAGATAGATCTGAGCTATAACTACATATATATTAGTTGCTAAAATTAAAGCTGGATCATTATATATAAGGTTAAAAGATTCATTGCAACATATACTGAACGCTATAATAACGATCAGTACTTAATGACAACCAAATTTTAATATAGTAAACGCTCTTCAACATATCTTAGCTCTTTGTAAAACTAGTGTTACAAAGAGCTATCTTAATAATAAAATATAGAAGATAATCTTTTAAGTATTAAATATATAATTTCATTACAACAAGATTAAAAAAATATAGTATGAGTGCTTGCAAAGCGTTAAATTAACGCTTTGCAAAACGTGAACGCTATGCGTTCATAAGCTATTAAATCCATTACCATAAGTTGTTAAGATATCCTTGCTTGGGTTGTATAATGTAAATTTATTAATAGCGTTCATAAAGCTCAATTATTTAGCGATAATGAAAGCTTTAATTAGTAACATTATTGTATGCTAATCGAATGTCGCACTTAATATGGAAGACACGACCTGGTAAAAATATTAAAGAAGACTTGCAAAAACATGGAGTTTCCTATGAAGATTTATTAAAATGTTGGGAAATTATAGAACCTAGTCAATCTTCCCTAAAAATCGATAAAAAAATTTGCTGATTTCTGCAAAGTATGATGAATATGTTGATATTAACGATACTGAGAATATTTGGAATTCACAGGAAAGGCAAAAGAGATATGTATATAATTGTGATCACGCTGAAATTTCCTTAAAACGCAATAAAATTGCAACCGATACTTCAAATTTCATACAAGATCGAATTAAAATTTGAGTTGAGGAACAACTATATAGAATTTAAGTATATACACACTGGAATTTAGCATGAACGCTAGGCGTTCATGGCGCGTTCGGCCTTTTAATATCAAGGGATTAAGATGTTTTTGATTCGTTTGAATTTAGAAAAGTATTTTGGATAAGGATGATAAAAGACAGGAATTCTTGAGGTTTTTTCAATTAATAATATTATAAATTAAATCACTTTACCTTCTCTTCAATGTACAAAGACGGTATGTATGAAGCTAAGTAAAAATGTATAGCTATATGAACGTTTGATGAGTGTTAGTTAGATGTATATTATAAAAAAATGTTTTACTTTCAAAGTTAAATGGCTATTAAAAAAAGATATAAGAGGAACTCCTTTTGAAAAATGTACACTCAGCATTGTGAAGATGAGTTAAAAAAATAAAAAAAGCGGTAATTACCGCTTTTTTTATTTTTTTACTAATTCGGATATGTATTTGATAGAAAATGCATATCCGAATTAGTTTCGATTGAACAAACGTTGAATGAACGTTTTCTTAGTGTTATCTTGTTGCTCTTGGCGATCTTCATTTAACAATTGAATTGTTTTATCCAGTTTTTCTTGTAGTAACTGAATTTGTAAATCTTTTTCTTCCTTTTCTGAGCGTTCCTGTAATAGTAAATTAATAATATCTTGGTTTTGTTGTACAATTTTTTCTTGTTGGTTAAACATATAGGAAAACTTATCTTGAATTATTGAAATATCCGTTTGTGAACGTTTCTGAAGTGTTACTTCAGTATCAGGTTCTTCTTGAACGCTATCCGTTTTTTTGGCGTTTTCTTCGACTATATCCATGCTTCGTGTAGCGGCCTCTTCTAATTTCCAGTTTTGATTTAGGTATTCCTTCATTTGTTTTAAAATATCTATATCATTTTCATAATAAATTCGTTGGTTACGTTCATTTCTTTCAAATATGTACTCCATTTTTTCTAGTTCAATTGACCATCTACGAAGTGTATTAGTGTTAATATCTAGTTGCTTTGCTACTTCTTGTGCAAAATATCCATATTCCAAACTTCACACCTCCATTATTTGTGTGTTAGATATTCTTTCTTTATTAGGAGGATCATTCCTCTAAAAATAGAAATCTTTATAGGGCTACAAGGTAAGATTTTTAATTACTTTCAAAAGGTTTCCTGTGCAGATACTTGTGTATTAGATTAGTCTATGTATCTAGTATTGAGGTTAATTAAATTATAAACGCTATCCGTTTTCATAACGTTCACCTTTGAAAACAAGAAAATATTTATTAGATTATACAATAATTAAAGAATTACTTGAAATTTTATTATTAGAAGTTTGTTTCCAATATAAGAATTTTACTAGATATATGTGCAAGAATCAAAGCTTTCATTAATAGAATTAGTATCTAGTTAATATTCTTTTAATTTAAAATACATGAAAAGTTAATAAGGAAATCTATTTGAATGCTATCCGTTTACGTAGCGTTTTACTAGTGAATAATAATTCTCGATTTAAAAGGTACGTATTATTTAAATCTTGAATAATTATTTTGAGTTTCTTATATATAACAATTATAAGTCCTTTATTGAGGGTCAAAAGGGATAATTCTAGATATTACTAGTAATATTCCTGGCTCCTAAAACGGCTTAATCTTCGCCAAGAATGGCTTATGGGGGTGTCTTAGACTTTTACAAAATCTGCCGGGCATTAGAGGTGTTTAGTCTTAGATCGAAATGATTTTACAAATCCCTATTTAGGAGTTCACATTTATTAGTATGGACCATCTTTTCAGAATGCATTCAATTGCTAATGATATTAGAAGTGGGGGAAGAAGGGGAGCATATTAATGTGCTTAATTTGAAACAAATAGAATTTCATCAGATTTTAGGGAAGCCAATAATAGGAATCTACATAATTATTTATATGTTTTGCAAGTTTAATCGGATTCCCTAAAATTAGACAATACAGAAAGATTTTCAGAATGCTATATTAAATAAATCTTGTTTTAATAAGTATAACCAATAAAAACATTAGAATAAATTATGATGCCTTTAAACATACTCTGGCAAGGTATTCAGGATTTTCTCTTAGTAAATTTCAAATTAAATTTGATAGTAAATGACGAATTATCCATAAATAAATTACGGTTAATCGTATACGTAAATTGTACGGGACTTCATAGAAAGATTCTATAAAATGATTTGTATTTTGAAGTTTCTTGTGTCGAAAAATAACAAGTTTATGACCTTTTATAAGAGGATATGACAAATAGCCTTGCTATATTTGATTTTTTTAAGCAAGGCTACATACTAGTATAATTTTTAAAATTTAATTATTCTCTTCTAAGAAATTATAGAAAAGAAATTTTCTTTTTTTATTTGTACCATGTAGGGAATTCTTTTCTATTGCGTTATGATTTCTTCGTTCCCAATTTTGTTTTGATTTTTGTCCAAACATTTTTATAAAATGTGCGGGATTACTATTTTGAGCTTCATTGTATTGGAACCATTGCACACATTCTTCAAAATCCCATCTAGCATAGCGGTCGATATAAGGTGGCATCCTTAAAGCAATTGTGTATGCATCCTTTTCACTAAGATGATTTAGTTCTTGACTTAAAATGTAGTAGTAAGCCTTTCTCTGATCCTCACTTAAATATTCTTCTAAATCTTGTAATCTGTTATTCTTTTCTTTTAATTCACAATCCGTATTTGATTTCGCTTGTTTGTTTGCGCTGAAAATATCTACAGAATTAGACGAGACTGGTATATCATTCTTTATATCTTTGTGATTGGCTACAACAGTTTTCTTAAAGAGTTTTTCACTTAGAAAATCAGTGAAAGTAGAGCACACATCAATTGCTACAGCCCATTTTATCTTGAAGTATTCAATAATTTTTAAATAGTTGTTATGTATGGATAAAATGTAAATTGAAGGGGCAATCTTACCATGTCTTCGTACTTTAATTTGTTGGCATACTCCCAGATCTTGCAGCCATGTTAACACGTAGTTAATGAGAGGTTTTGAAATACCTGATTTTTTGCTGATATGATCTTGCTTTACTTGGGAATATCCTTCTTGTACTAGGTATGATAAAACTGTTTCTAAAGCTTCATACTTACGTTTGGTGAGGTAATCCTTTGTAGTAACACCCTCATATTCTAGGACAACATTATCAATATAAGTAATAACTTTCTTAATTGATTGATTAATAGCCCCAGTTTTCTTTGATAAGTGATTGATGTGGGGACTTAGTTCCGCTTTTGCTCGACTGAGCAAAAAGTTGTGCAATAACACAGAAAAAACCTCCTATATTTCCCACCGCAAATAAACAGGAAAAACAGGGGTTTTATATTCACATTGTATATGCATTATGATATAATTTTAATATCAAGTATGATATTATAGAAAAACACATATATTTATAGTGTGAATTAAAACCCTATCTTAGGAGTTTTTAATTGGTTCCGGTCGCCAAACTAGAAGCCAATTAAAAACTGGACGGTGGGGTTTTATTTTTTGTTTTCTAAAAAACTTTCGTGCATAGATAAGTTATTTGTATTTTACAATTGTATGTGAATAATATCAACACCCTAAGTTCATATTTTTTGCAATTAATAAACAGAAAATTCTGTTAATATTTGAGCAAACACTTGTTTTTGGGTAATGTGGTATAATTTTCTTGATTATATGTACGTTTCTGAATGTTCGTGAAAAAAGACGAGGTGAAAATACATGAAGAAATTAGCCAAAGAAATTGATGATTATTTATCATCTAAAAATAGGACATATACTGATCTTTCAAAAGAAATTGGGGTTGCTAAATCTACAATTTCTAATTGGATTAATAAGGACAAAGAAATATCTGTATATACTTTTTCGAAAATTGCTTATGTCATTTTTGCATATGATAAAGATAAACAAGAACAAAAAATAATTGATTATTTAGGTACGTTAGACGATAGATTAAACATAAATGTGAAGGTTGCATTTGCACTTGCTCATTTGAACGATCACATAGTATTAATGGAATATCTCTCTAAAATATGTGAAGAGAGCAAGGATTTAGAAATGAGACGGTTTGCAAATATTTTTAATTTATATATCGACCGCTTGAAAGGGGGAAATGTCAGAAAAGTGTACTTGGATGTCCAAAAAGCTAGAAATTCAAATGCGGATGTAGAAATTTTTTGTGATATTCTGAGTATGTTAATTCTTTGTGATTTAGGGGATTTTGGACTAATGGAAGGTTATAAGTCGAGAGTTGAGAATAATATAATGGATGATAAATTAGTAACCAATATTTATTTAAAGAGTTTATACGGATTTTGGGTAAAAGAACTATGGAGTTATTCAATATTAAGGAAAAATAATTCTTTACAATTTGTAAGAGAAAATGGAGAATTAAGAACACATAAGGATATAAATTTCTTCCCTGTCATGGAAGCTTTGTTGAATATTAGGAGTGGAGAAAACCTCATGTTTTCTGATTATAAGAAATCTTTGTATTTCTTTCGAGAAGCGTTAAATGTATTGAAGGGTGCTAAAGGTAGTTTGAAATACAATATAGCTCTAAATGATATTAACTTCATTAGAATCTTTTGGTGGAAAGATTTAAATAAAATAGATTTTGATAAATTACATCCGGCTGAGTATGCTTTATTTTTAATCAAAAAAGGAAAATATCAACAAGCAATAAATATACTAGAAGAAATTAGATTAAAAAAGAACATGTTAACGCCACTTCAAACATGTTATCTAGGAATGGCTAAAAAAGATATACATTTAATTGAGCAATCTATAGATATGTTTAAAGCAAATAATGATTTTTTGTACGTGAAATTTGCTGAAGTAATATATAACGAATATTCGGAAATTATAATATAGTTGTCAAGGGATGGTGAGGAAATGGTGAAAAAGTTATACGTATTAATAGTAGCCGCTATACTGTTATTACCCGTAGTGAATAGTTCACTAGGTAAAATGGAAACACAACAGTACTCCCAACAAGCTAAAGATTCTGGGAAACAGTATAAGCTTTATAGAATGATGGTTGATCCTGGTGGAGGTGGATGATTTTTCTGTTTATTATTAAACTTTATATTTTTACAAAAGACATCGTTTTGAACGGTGTCTTTTGTGATTTTATAAACTGTTTTATAAATATCTACATGTGGAATTATGAAACTTTTGTGTTACTTTTCACAATGTAAAAATAAAAAATGGAGGGGCAGCAATGGGGAGAATAGGATTAAGTGTAAATGAAATAGTAGAGATTGTAAAAACGATTGATTTACAAACTTTTAGTGAAATTATGGAGTTATGTGCGAGTTACGAACAAGAGGAATAGGAGAGCCTCTGGAATGAGGTTCTCCTATTCTTCTTGTTCAACTTGCTTTTTTAATTGGCTAGCATATTTTAATAATTCTTCTTCAATACGAGGTTTATGTTTATCTGGTACACTCATGTATCGTTCATAGAGTAGTCTGGCTAAACGTTCAACTGGATCTTCGCCTCTAATACTTTTTAAGAGGTCTTCATCCGGAATTTCATTTTTTAATAAAGAAGGGACACTGACATTTAAATAATTAGCAATTTCCTCTAATTTATTTAAGCGTGGTGTTTTTTCTCCAGTTTCCCAGCTAGATACAGTTCTATATGTAGCATTTAAATCTTCAGCCATTTCTTTTCGGCTTACTCCTTTTATAGCTCTTAATTTTTTTATGTTTTTCCCTACAATATTTTCATCGATTGTCATTTTAATTATCACTCCAATTTCGCATAGTAAGATAGTTTTTGGAAAATACACTAAAAGTGTGTTAAATATGAACTTTAAGTGTTGACTTTAGGCTCAAAGACGAATAAACTGTAAATAAGGGGGTGAGACATTTGACAGTTTTAAGAGAATTTCGTGAATTAAAAGGTTATACAATTAATGAGGTTTCCAAAGGTTCAAAAATCCCAGTTAGCACTTTATATGATGTTGAATCGGGTAGAAAAGGTTTAATTTCTAGTCGGGCAAAAAGTATTTCGGATTTTTTTGGAGAACCAGTTGAAAACCTTTTTTTTGCAACATATTATCGAGCAAAGTTGGAATGAATTATTTTCATAAAAAATAATTATACATTTATATTGTAAATGAACAATCTATAAAAGGTACAATTTTGTAGTTATTTTTTTGAAAAATAAAGTCCGAATATTCAATTTTAATATCTGATCTTTGAAAACTGCATATCATTTGAGGGAGCTGTTAGTATGTTGAAACGATCGTATCAAACGTTACTCATTATCATGAGTATGCTTCTAATTGTCTTAAATTTTGTATTTCCACTTACGAAAGCGAGTGCTGAAGTCATTAATCGTGAGAAATACGAAATGAATTGGAGTTTTAGTCCCATGTATGGGAAAGAGTTACGGACAGAACTACTGAAGAATGCGAATGGGCAAATTGCGTATTGTTTAACTTATGGAAAATTAAGTCCCAACGGTAATGATCTTCCAGAGATGGGGCGCACAGATGATGTTGTGTACCGAGTTCTTCTAAATGGATATCCGCAAAAGAGTCCAGAAGAATTAGGAGTTTCTGACTGGAAAGAGGCGCATTATGCGACACAGCTTAGTGTTTGGGCAGCGTTAGGTCAAATTGACATTAACGAAGTTCAGCATCGCAATGGGAATGTTGCAAAAGCCGTAAAAACCATTATTGATGGGGCAAATGCAAGCCAGGAAACACAAGACGTGTACATGAATGTAACACCAACAGACAATCAAGAAGCAAAGTTAAACGGTGAGTACTTTGAAACGACAGTGTATCAAATTGAAAGTAACGCTAAGAACGGTGTATTTACAGTTCAACTAGCTAATGCACCGAATGGAACGAAAGTTGTTTCAACAAAAGGTGAAGCAAAACAACAATTCAATTTAGGAGAACAATTCCGTATTTTGATACCGAAATCCTCTCAAACAGGTAACTTTTCCTTAAAAGTAACATCTAATCTTTCTAATTTGCAGGCAGTAGCGTATCAAGGAACTGATAAAGTCCAGGATGCAACAGTCCTTTTAGAAAAAAATGAGGAAAAGGTGAGTGCCGATCTACAAGTAAACTGGAAATCCCTTGGTGGATTGAAAGTTGTAAAAGTGGGAGAACAAAAAGAATTGCTACAAGGTGCAGTATTTGAAGTCATGAACAGTGCAAATGAAAAAGTAGGCACAATGACTACAAATGAGCAAGGTTCAGCAAGCCTTTCTGGTTTAGAAATCGGAACTTATACTCTTAAAGAGGTAAAATCACCTACTGGTTATGTACTAAATGGGCAGCCACAACAGATTGAAGTTAAAACAGGCGAGGTTGCAACGATTACAGTACAAAATACTAAAGTAAAAGGAAACATCGAGATTAAGAAATTAAGTGATAGCGGAAAAACTCTTCCAAAAGTAGAGTTCACAGTGTATACAGCAGAGGGAAAAGAAATTACAAAAACAACGACAAATGAACAAGGGATCGCACAAGTGAAGGATCTTCCATATGGAAAGTATTATTTTGTTGAGACAAAAGGGGTAGAAGGATACCTTCTTAATCAAACAAAATATCCATTCGAGATTAAAGAGCAAGGAAAAACACTAACATTTACAGTTGAAAATAAAGAAGTAAAAGGAAACGTGCAACTTCTTAAAGTGGATGGAGAGAATCCAGATAAAAAATTAGAAGGGGCGGTGTTCATTCTTCAAGATAGTAAAGGAAAGAAAATAAGTGAACACAAAAGTGATAAAAACGGCTTGATTGAAGTAAAAGACTTACCATTTGGAGCATACTCATTTGTTGAGAAGCAAGCACCAACTGGCTATGTTTTAACGAAAGAACTTATTCCTTTTAGTATCTCGGAACAAGGAAAGACAGTCATGCTAACAGCGCAAAATAAGCGAATCATAGGAGAGTTGGAGATTAGTAAGGTAGATATTGCGGATGGCAACAATAAACTTCCAAACGCTGAATTTACTATCTTTAACGAACAAGGAAAAGAAGTTGCAAAAGGAAAAACGGATGAAAACGGCATTGCAAAATTCAAACTTCCATATGGAAAGTACACATATAAAGAAACATTCGCACCAGACGGCTATTTACTGAATGAAGAAGTATTCCCTTTTGAAATTAAAGAGGATGGTCAAATTATTAAGCACACGGTGAAGGATCAGAAGAAACCGACACCACCTACACCAGAGACACCACAACCAGAACAGCCAGAACAACCACAAAAACCAGAAATACCACAAAAACCAGATCAACCAGAAGCGCCACAACCACAGGTACCGGAACAACCAAAAGCAACCGAAAAACCTGTCATTCCACAACTAGAGAAACCACAACAGATTGTTATGAAACCACAACTAGAACAAACACCAAAGAAAATTGAAACGTATCTTCCGACAACAGGCGGTAAAGCCGAAAATCCATACATAAAATGGATCGGTCTTGCATGTGTCGTACTTGGCTTAATTGGAGCTGTATTTGCAGTGAGAAATCGCAAGAAAACTCAATCATGAAAGGACTAAGAGTATATGACAAAATACCAAGCTCGTTTTAGTGAAATAGATGAAAATCCGCTTGGTTTTGCTATTGGATTTCGTAATGCATGTATACTCGTAATTCCCATTTGGACAGTTGTTTTTTGGATAGGGAGCAAGATATAAGAAACCGAGAGGGAGATTAAATGAGATGTCAGAAATCTACGTCGGTAAAACGAAAAAAATAGGGAAACTTGGGGAAGACGTTATGCATCGCAAGAGTGCTTGGTTGCCTGAAGAATTGATGCAAGCAATTTCAATCGCTCAAACTGTAATGAAACCATTAAAGCAACATGATTATTGGATAGAATCCGCTACAAAATTATTGGCAGGAAGTATTTTGTATCTGGATCAACGACATAAAAACCTATATTACCTAGATGTGAAAAAAGTTATTGAGTTCACTGAAATAATATATAAAAGTGAAGCGAACTTGGTAGAAGTAGTACATTCGCTTGAGAATGAGCATCCAGCTTATCATATCTTTCATGAGCTAGGTCTTTATTCAAAAGAAACAAGGGATGCGATAGCTATCACTTTGCTATACATTCTTGAAAAACATCAACGTGAAAAGCAAGAGGAACAAAAAGAGTATTTTTGGTTTCAGTAGTAGTCAGAAGAGGAAAATGAAATAGGAAGGAGTGCAATACATGTTAGGCGTAGCTAAGAAGTATACAAAGGTGATTAGAGCGTTGAAAGAGATGAATGAAGGGGAAAAGGTTGCAGGTGTGATAAAAGCTCGATTTGGGGCTTATAAATCGGTCATAGAAGGTGTGGAAGAAACAAACGATGATTTTATTTTCATTTTTGATCCGAAAGGCATCTTTTTTGAAGATACACATCATGAAAAACAAAAACAAGGATATCACATCATCAAACATGATTTGCTAACTAATTATGAAACGCTTGAAGTGGATTTAAAACAAAAGTCAGTTGTGTATATCAGTATAGAAACGGAAAGAAGTACGTATCAAGAGAGAGGAGAAGCATTATCAAATTTTCTTCAGTATCTAACAGAATGCAAGAATATAAGACCAATTCACCTGGTATTTCATCAATATGATTTGTACCCAATCCCTCATATGGAGCAGTTTTTGAAAGAAAGCGCAACATACCACATTCAGCATTCAATCGTAGTTGAATCTCAATCCGCATTACAACACATATACGGAAAAGAGGCAGCGCAACGCATCATAACCTCGTATAACACAACAATCCTAGCATGATATGAAGCACTCGTTCACTATTTCATCCTATATAGATGGCTAGAAAACTATACAAGGGAGAAGCGCTTTTCTCCCTTCTTTATCAAAAATAGGAGGCGTTCATATGAGAAAAGAACAAAGGCTCACATTCTATGATATTGCCGCATCACAAGCTCATAGTGTCAAAACTTTTGATGGAAAAACATACGAACTGAAAGGCACCATCGCAATTGAAAATAACACAGGAAGCATTGAAAATGTAGCTCAAATTTATTATCAAGTGCGTTCTGTCAGAGACGAACATCAAAACTTGATCGCAAAAAGGAAACATAAACAAGCGGAATTAGTAGCCGTAAAACAAAAGTGTAAATAAAAAAAGCGATTTTGAAGTGTGCTGAGAACATAGCACAAAGTAATTTGCTCTTTGACAATTTAGATATATATTGCGTATATCTTCCTTTCAGTAATGATGTAGAAGGATGATATACGGCTTTCAATATATATGCGTGCCTCCCTTGAAACGGTCACTAGAGGGGTTAGGTATACGATTATCGTTAGAAGAGTGCGTACGTAAAACTCATATCTGTGACCATTGGAAATGCATTGTATCAAAAATCTGTTTGCGCTAGTGATCGTGAGGAATATCCCATTTTGACATTCTAAAGAAGCGATAAACCATACAAACAGTAGATACATAAGGTTCTACGTTCATGCCAAAATACGTAGTGCGGTATTGGGCATATAGAAGCTAGGTCGGGGTTAGTTTCTATACGCATACCAATACAGGGTTCGTCATTCCAGCCATAAATGATATTTCCATTTTCTATCCCACTTTCCTTTAAATGTTATAAAATAAAGACAGATGTTGAAGTTTAAACGTGTCTCACCACACTTCAAAATCGCTTATAAAAATATGACATAGGGAGGAACATGCATGAGTCGTAAAGGGTGGATCATTTCCGCTGTTGTTGGACTGTTAATTGCAATTGGTATTGGTTCAACATTTGTCTTTAGTTCGGGAAAAGGGGAAGTAATGGAACTTAGTCCGTTAGAAATGAAAAAGTTCATGAGTGAGGATGGCACAGGTTTTGTAATATTGAATAATGATAAGAAAACAAGAGAAGATATACTTTTTAAAGTCGAAAAATTAGCAAAGCAAAACGATATACAGGTTAGAGAATTATTTGGGGGGAGAGAGGATGTTCCAAGAACAAGTAATCAGCATGACTTCGGCTTGTCACAAAAACGTGATACCCTTGCTTACTATGAAAAAGGAGAGTTGAAGAAAGCAATAAAGTTTGAAGAAATTAAACCATCTGATTTTGAAAAAGAAGTTACCTATTTTGTTCAAAATTGTAAAGAGCAATATCAGAAGTAATCACATAATCATTGAAAGGTGGTGATATAGTGACGATTTCACAGAGGGAATTAAGAAAAGAAAAAGATATGGTAGCAAACCTATTAAGAGCCAATGGTCAGGATTATAACCATTGGCTTCATTTACATCATCAGAAATACATTGAAGAAAATCAAGATTTAGTAATGAAAGCTTTACAAGCTTATAAAGCAACATCAACAGAAGTAAAAGAAGACAGCAAGGCGAAT
The DNA here is from genome assembly GCF_038050385.1 of Bacillus sp. FSL R9-9410. NCBI lineage: Bacteria > Bacillati > Bacillota > Bacilli > Caryophanales > Bacillaceae > Bacillus > Bacillus sp. FSL R9-9410. Next base: position 12,488 of record NZ_JBBOTV010000004.1, on the reverse strand, counting down.
GAATCAAGTCAGCTTAGTAACGTATAAGCATTTAAAAATGAAAAGGGAGTGAATATATATGTCAATGTTGGAAACATTATCTCAAATGTTAGTGTTAGGTGATGCGATGGACGGTCTAATTAATACAGGGAATTCATTTATTGCATGGATGCAAAGAGGGGCGATGGTTAGTACAGCGATTGTATTTTGCTGGGGCGCTTATCTATTAATTTGGGGCGGTGAACGAGGAAGACATAAATGTATTTGGTGGTTTCTTGGTGGGGCAGCCGGACTTGTTATCGTAATGGGATGCCAATACTTAGCAGAGAGCGTAAATAGCAATGTAAAATTTGGTCAAATCTTATTCCCGTTTTTCTGGATGAAATAGTGAAAAAATATAAATAAGGCAATGAGGAGGCTATGCAAAGGGTATGGCTTTTTTTGTTGCCTTTTTTATTAGAATTTGAATTTGATACAAAAAGGGGGCTGGATTATGGGGTTTATCATTCAGTTTTTTAAAGAGTTTTATAGTAATCCAGTAGGATTCTACTTGATCGTGGCAATGATAGCTATGTTAGCATTTACTGTTTTTTATTTTATTTTCATGTGTATGGTGTCAACTGAGCGAGCTTATGATTTTTTAGGAAGGTTGTTAAGAGACCTTTTACCAATAATGTTTCTATTTGCTGTCTTCCTTGTATTAGGTTCTTTTTTGTACTATGCATTTTGAGATCAATTGAAATGAAAGTAAATATAAATCAAATGGAAGAAAGGAGAAGCCATGTTTGTCATTTTTAAGAGTAGCAATGGAACAGAAATTGAGTCGGGTAAGCAATATTCGTTTCATGAAGCTTATATCTTAACGAAACGATTAGAACGAGTTTATAGAGAGGCAGGGCGGCAAGAACATATTGATTTCGATTTGTTAGATGGTCATTCTAATGAAATTTATAACGGTACGTTATCGCTTGGTTCGAGATATGCAGACCATATTTTTGATCACATTTCTAAAAAAATGAATGTGATGCAATTAGATCCAGAACAAGAGGAACAAAAGAAGGAGCTGTTAGAAACATTAGAAAGAGAAATCAATGATTCTCCTTTTCATGAAGAATATGAATATCAAGAAGAATCACCAGAAAGGAAGGAAGAACCCTCTTATAGTCCATCGGATAAAGTGAAAACACAAATAAAGCCTGGAAAGGAAAATAGAAAAGTATTCAAGATTATTGCGAGTGTCATAGGAAGCGTGGTGTTAATTGGAGCTGGTGCCATATTTGCCTTTAAGTTATTCTCTTCCGAGCCAGTTTCGAGTGCAAATGCTGGTTCTGAACAATATGTAGTAAAAGGATTACAGCAGGCAGCCATTCAACAGTATGGAGAAGCCGTTAAATACTTCGATAAGGTCAATTACACAGAATTAGATAAAGATAGTCAGAAGGCAGTTTTATTTACTTATTTATTAAATGGAAAGGCAAATAAGGCATTACAATATGAGCCGAAATTTGCAGAAAGTGTGGTTGCTTATTTTATTGGGATAGACAACATGAATAAAATCAATGAAATTGATGTCAAAAATGATGTAATCGACTTTGAAAAAGCAGCGCTTAATAAGAAATATGAGGAGGTAATCAAGCTTAAGGGGAAAGTCAATATGGATGGTAGACGTGAAAAACTCATTGTTGAAGCTTTTGTACATCTAAAAAAATATGAAGATTGTTATTCTTTTGCTAAAACGCAAGGAAATAAAAACTTGATGAAAGAGGTCAAAGAATTAGAGAAACGAGATATCCAACAATCTACGATAAGTGAAGAGGAAAAGAAAGCTAAGATTGAAAGAATTGATAAAGATCTACAGAACATCTAAGGGGGAGAGAATAACATGCCTTTAAATTATGAGAATCTGTACAAAAAAATGGGAATTGTTTTTCTTGGTGGTTCATTGATATTAAGTACGACAGGTTGCAGTTGGTTTGGAAGTAAGGAATCATCAAAAAGTAAATCAGCTATTACAAAAAAGGTAGATAAGAATAAGCCGGATGAAAAGAAAGAAGATCTGAACAAACAAGATTTTGAAGCAATTACAGAAAACGCAATTCAAAGTAAGGATAATGAAGTTGCTTATGTACTCGAAGAGCTTGATAAATCAAAAATTAATTTTAAGGAAAAATCTATTGTAAGTAATCTTCAAAATGGGGATGAAACCACTTCTCGTGTTCTAGCACTCTTTGATAAAGAAACAACAGATAAAACACTTCAAGATACAACAAAAGATAATGTGATAGCAGCTATTACAGATAATAAGCCACAAGTCACCGTGAATGGAGATCATTTTGCATTTGGTGATCAAAATATTGATTCTTCAGTAGCGAGTATAGGAGATATTCTTCCAACAGAGAAGAAACCAGATGCAATTGTGAACCCACCAATTACACCGGAAGGTGAGAATGGTAATACGGAAAATACAGGGACAGAAAAACCAACAGAATCGGAGAAACCAACAAATCCAGAGAAGCCAACAGAACCGGAGAAACCAACAAATCCAGAAAAGCCAACAGAACCGGAGAAACCAACAGATCCAGAAAAACCAACAGAACCAGAGAAACCAACAGATCCAGAAAAACCGACTGATCCAGAAAAACCAACAGAACCAGAGAAGCCAACAGAACCAGAGAAGCCAACAGAACCGGAGAAACCAACAGATCCAGAAAAACCAACAGAACCAGAGAAGCCAACAGAACCGGAGAAACCAACAGATCCAGAAAAACCGACTGATCCAGAGAAACCAACAGATCCAGAAAAACCGACTGATCCAGAGAAACCGACAGATCCAGAAAAACCGACTGATCCAGAGAAACCGACTGATCCAGAGAAACCAACAGATCCAGAAAAACCAACAGAACCAGAGAAGCCAACAGATCCAGAGAAACCAACAGAACCGGAGAAACCAACAGAACCAGAGAAGCCAACAGAACCAGAAAAACCAACAGAACCAGAAAAACCGACTGATCCAGAAAAACCAACAGAACCAGAAAAACCGACTGATCCAGAAAAACCAACAGAACCAGAGAAGCCAACAGATCCAGAGAAACCAACAGAACCGGAGAAACCAACAAATCCAGAGAAGCCAACAGAACCGGAGAAACCAACAAATCCAGAGAAGCCAACAGAACCGGAGAGACCAACAAATCCAGAAAAGCCAACAGAATTAAATAAACAAGAATCAAAATCAGATGTAACAGTTTAAAGGGGGATTCGCTTACCCATGTACAAGGATGAAATTTCAATTAAATATAAATTAGCTGAAAAAAAAGTACTCATTCCATTGAGTACTTTTTTGTTTGTTGGAATGTTTTTAATCGCTAATTTTTTACTCAATTTATCTTTAGAGCTGATAGAAACAACATTTAGTGATTTATTACACCCTAAACCATTTCATATAGAGGTAGGATTTCTTTTTCGGATGCTAATTGCAGAACATCCGATTTACTACATGCTTGTTTTCCTTGTAGTAATTGGAACCATTGCAAGAACAGTGTACAAATTGAAATCTTCCTTTAAAAACTTAAATAATCATCAGAAAGGATCTAGTCGCTTTACAACAGTTGAAGAGTTGAAAAAGCAATACCGAGCTGTACCAGATCGAGAGGAATCATTTAAAGGTGGCGGTGGTGTTGTTATATCTCGATTAGGTGACAAGGTATTTATTGATGATAGCCCGGTAAACAATTTAATCATTGGTACAACACGGTCTGGTAAAGGGGAAACTTATGTATTTCCTACAATTGATGTCTATTCTAGAGCGGAACATAAACCATCATTAATTTTTAACGATCCAAAAGGTGAGCTCTTCAGTGCATCGAAAGAAACACTGGAAGAACGAGGCTATCACATTGAAGTTTTGAATTTGTTAACCCCACTCGATTCTATGAGCTACAACTTATTGCAGCTTGTCAAAGATGCCTATAAAGATGGGGATTATTCAACGGCACAGGCATTATGTAAAACACTCTCTCACACTTTGTATTATAAACCAGGTGTTAAAGATCCTTTTTGGCAAGATTGCGCTATGAGTTTATGTAATGCAATGGTCTTAGCTATAACAGATAAATGTATTGCGGAGGGAGCAGAAGAAAAAATAACGATGTATGCAGTAGCTAACATGTTATCGGAACTTGGTTCGAAAGAGATAATTATAGATCCAGATGAACCACCTAAAAATGCTTTGGATTTATATTTTGAAAGTTTACCATCAGACAGTGTTGCGAAAATGCAATATGCAACTTCTAATTTCTCAAAAGGGCAAGCTAGAGGCGGTATTTTCACACAAACAATGAATGGTTTATCTATTTTTACTTTTGATGAAATTGCTAAAATGACAGCGAAAAATAGTGTGGATTTAAAACGTGTAGGTTTTGGAAAAACGATAAAAGGAAAAGTAACACCTAGAAAACGAGTAGAAATTGTATTTCCGGATGGTTCAAAGGAGTCTATCAAATCAGATATTACGGGTCGTTTTGCATTAGATTTTAAGAAAGTAATACAAGTTGGGGATACCATCCAATTTAATGAAAAAGGAAATAAGAAAAAGAAAACATCTATTTCTATTATGAAAATAGATGAAGAGACAGGTGATACAGAATTTAAAGTAGTAGAAGAAAATGAAGATATACAAGTAACAACAGTGGATTATTTTGATAAACCAGTGGCTATTTTTATGATTACACCAGACTTTGATTCTTCGAATCATGTCATTGCTTCTATTTTCGTAAGACAGCTTTATTTTATATTGGCTAAGGGTGCATCCCTCGCTCGTGGAGGGAAATGTCACCGTGAAGTGGTTTTTTGCCTAGATGAGTTTGGAAATATGCCGAGTATTGAAGGAATGGCAAATATTATCACGGTTTGTCTTGGTAGAAATGTTCGCTTTAACCTTGTAATCCAGGCATATGCACAATTGAAAAATAAGTATGGTGAGGATGCAGATACGATTGATGGAAACTGTGGGAATACCATCTATATTCTAACTAACGATCAAGAAACCGCCGAAAAAGTGTCCAAAAAACTAGGGAATCAGACAATTAACCTACCTTCCCGAAGTGGAAAAGGTCTTTCTACTGATAAAAATAAAACGGAAGGTCTAGATCAACGACCATTGTTAACAGCAAATGAACTTATGAATTTTAAAGAAGGAGAAAGTGCCGTTATTCGTGTCATAAAACGTCAGGATAATAACCGAAGACGTATCAGACCTCGACCAATTTATAATACGGGAGAAACAGCCTTAAAATATAGATGGGAGTACTTAGGAGTAGAGTTCGATACAGATAAATCTATTTTAGATATAGATATTGATTCCCTACATGATGATGTAAATCCAAAATCACTCATTGTAGATTTTCTAGGAGAAAAAAAGGAAGAACAAGTTAAGAAAGAACCATCAGAGCCGGAACGGGAAGATTTGCCAACAGTAGAGACAACGCAGCCAGTAGAAGAGCCAACAATGATGGGAATTGATGAAGAGATTCCGGAAGAGGCGTTTCAACAGGAAGATAGCCCGTTTGATTCCCTTTCCATTGAAAATTGGAAAGGAAAAACGGTTAACGAATTTTTCGAATCTGATTTAGCGGTTTTGAAACTGGTTGATAAGTTCTTTTTAGCACAGTTAGGGAAAGCAATAGATGAGGTTGAAAATCAAGAAATGGGCGAGTTTTACAGTGAATTTCAAATGTTAGCTAACAATGACCACATCGACAAAAGTGTTTATCAAGCAGTCGAAAACAAGATTAATCGAATCTTGCGTGATTTAGAAGAAAAAGAACAAGTGACGAGTTAGAAAAGCACTCAAATGATTGAGTGCTTTTTTGAATTCAAACTAAAGGAGGAAGAGGGAATGTGCGTACCGACAATAACGGATAAAATGCAATTGATTTTGGATAGTTACTCGCCATTTGTAACAGAAGAAAATGAGGTCATTCTTGGTCTAGAAGATGCGGTTCTTTTCCTTTCAGTAGATCGGGAACAAAAAGGGAAATTGATTATTCGTATTGACAGACTGAATGAAAGGGTGAATTGGACAGCAAAGGAAGTATTAGGGCAGTAGTAAGCAAGAGAGGAGGATAAATGGTGAAAGATGAAGAGATTTTAAAAACTATAGAAGCGTTCTCGGATTATCTTCAAGTAGGAGACATCGTGAATTATGTATTGCGTTGGCTAGGATGGTTCCTAATTGTAGGCTTATCTTTAATTGTAGATGCTTTAGAAGGTGTCACAGATGCCATACTGGGGATTAAAGGATTCTTTAATTCACCGGAAATACAAAATTTTGTTGATATGTTATATCCATTGTTTGTCGTTCTTTTAGCCATATCATTTTTATATATTGGCTACATGTTCATTATGAACAAACAAATGAACCGTTCTCAAATTATCATCAATATTTTTGTAACACTGAGTGTACTTTGTTTATTAAGTACTGGTATGACAAAGGTTGATAAGTTCACCGATGATGCCATAGCAGTTGTAAAATCAGAACAAAAGGGTTCTTTAAGTGATGAAATTATTAAGAAAAACATAACGGATATTGCAGTAATTGACCAAAACGGATGGAAAAAGAAAGAAGATATGAATCCGAAAAATAATATTCCGGAAAAAAGTATTAGACAAATTGATATTACTGAAAAGATAGATAAAGATTTTGAATTTGCGAAGGATAAGGAATTATCTGAAGGTGGTCAAGATATTCTTAAGTATAAAAGAGTGATGGATGGAATGGGAGTGGCATCTATAGCTGAATTAAAAGATGGCTGGTTTGATTTCTTTCCAGAAAAGTATTATCGCTGGCATTGGAACTTTTGGAACATATTCTTTACTTTACTAATAACTGGCGCAACGTTGTTATTGGTAAGTATTAAATTAGCTAGATTATTTTATGAATTGGCATTTAACTATTTGTTAGCCAACATCTTAGCACCAGCCGATGTTGCAAATGGTCAAAAATTAAAAGCGGTGTTATCGAATATCCTCAATATATTTATAGCAACGATTATGATATTCCTATCTTTGAAGCTATATATAATGGGAACGGCGTTTCTCCATGACAAATTAAATGGTGTACCGTATCTGATTGCATTAGCGGCATTTAGTATGGCAGTTCTAGATGGCCCGGCAGTCGTAGAAAGGTTATTCGGTATAGATATTGGATTAAAGAGCAGTTGGGGCATGTTAGCAGGTGGTATAGCAGGTGGTTTCGCACTTGGTAAAGGAATTGGTGCTCTTGCAAACTCAAAACCAATGAAGAGTCTAGGGAATATGATTGGAAAAGGGGCGAAAGGTGCAGCAGAAGGAACGGGTGTTGCAGCTAAAAAAGCAGGTGCGGCAGCGATGGCAACAGGTGGTGGCGTCGCTGGGCTCATAAGTGGCTTAAAAAAAGGGAATGAGTCTGAAAATAAAGAGTCCTTGCAAGATCAAATGAAAAAAGCGGATCAGAAGAAAGGAAATGGAAATGATTTAGCAAAAAATGAAAAAGAAAAAGGTAACTTAAATAAGGAAGAAGATAAAAAGAATGGTGGCACGCCATCTATTCAAGAAGATATAAAAAAAGAAGGGAACGAGAACCCTGGGGTAGCAAATGGGCAAGAATCGGGAACAACAAGTCTTCAAGATGAAATGAAGGAAGCTGGAAAAGCAAATGGAGCAAGTGAAGGAAATCCAACAGCCGGAACGGTAAAACAAGGAGCAAGCGCAGGAGGTCAAACACCAGGAACAGTAAGACAGGGAACAAGCGCAGGAAGTCAAACAGCCGGAGCGGTAAGACAAGGAGCAAGTGAAGGAAGTCAAACAGCAGGAACAGTAAGACAAGGAGCAAATGAAGGAAGTCAAACAGCAGGAACAGTAAGACAAGGAGCAAGTGAAGGAAGTCAAACAGCAGGAACAGTAAGACAAGGGGCAAGTGAAGGAAGTCAAACGCCAGGAACAGTAAGACAAGGGGCAAGTGAAGGAAGTCAAACGCCAGGAACAGTAAGACAAGGAGCAAGTGAAGGAAGTCAAACACCAGGAACGGCAAGACAAGGAGCAAGTGAAGGAAGTCAAACACCGGGAACAGTAAGACAAGGAGCAAGTGAAGGAAGTCCGGCACCAGTAGAAACATCAAGACCAGCACCAAGCGGAAGTAGCCCGGCACCAGTGGAAACATCAAGACCAGTACCAAGTGGAAGTAGCCCGGCACCAGTAGAAGCATCAAGACCAGTACCAAGTGGAGGAAGCCTGGCACCAATGGAAACACCAAGATCAGTGCCAAGTGGAAGTAGCCCGGCACCAGTAGAAGCATCAAGACCAGTACCAAGTGGAGGAAGCCCGGCACCAGTGGAAACACCAAGATCAGTGCCAAGTGGAGGAAGCCCGGCACCAATGGAAACACCAAGATCAGTGCCAAGTGGAGGAAGCCCGGCATCAGCCGACATCGTAACGGTGACACATAGTAGCCCAATTATTCCTTATGAAAGTGATAAAGAAGTGGCAGCAAGTAGAAGTCAGGAAACACGGACATTAGGACAATATACAACCGATAAAGTTAAAAATACAACATCATCCGTGAAACAAAAGGTAAGAGGAGTACAAGAGCGCATTCATAATTCTGAAACGGTACAGAATACAAAGCGTTTTTATCAGATGGGGCAAAACACAGGTAAAAGTTGGAGAGATATTGTAAACAAAAATAAAAATAATACAGATAAAAAATAAGCGTAATCGTACGCTTATTTTTTATTGTCGAAAAGGAGGGAATCCCGATGAGAAGCTATCGGATTCCGAAGGAAATCAGTACAGAATTACGGATTAATAAAGTGCTTTATTTAATAGATTTCTTTTTATTAATTGGCTTATTAGTTGTAACGATGATTCTTAGGAATTTTGTACATGATTCCTTTCAATTACCATTTGTTATTTTCATGGCAGCTATTGCAATTATCATGATATGGCGACCAAGTACGAATCCTCAAAAACGAATGTATGAAGTGTTGATTATTACATTGCTAAGAAGAAAAGGCGCATATTGTGCCATTGATAACGATCAATAAGGGAGGGATCACATATGGCGTTATTCAGCGAAAAAGATGTGGAGAAAGAAGAGCCCAAACAACTAGAAATACCGAAGAAAAAAGCATTTCGATTTAACGAAAAAAATGTAAAAGAATCACTTTCTGAACCAAAAGAAATTGTGAAGGTGGTACCCAACCAAAAGAAAGAAGAAAAAACAAAGGTAGAACCAAAAGTAAAAAGACAAAAGAAAGAAAAACCAAAGAAAGATGTTTCGAATAAGAAAAATCCCAAACTTTTAGGTTTTTTATCTAGAAAAAAGAAAGAAGCACCACCGAAGGTAAAGAAAAGTATTGCGGAAATTATGCAAATCGTAGACATGACGGAGGATGGCATATTTGAGCTGAAAAATGAGGAGTTTTTAGAAATTCTTCAAGTCGAAGGTGATGATATGTTCTCAAAGAATAGCGACGAACAAGCATTTGTTATTTTCTCACATGCTTATTTTTATCAAGCCTACAAACATTCCATTAAACTCGTTTTTTTAAACTTCCCATGTCAAACAACTGAACAACAACGATATATGGAGAAGAAAATTAAAGAATGTACCAGTCCTTTGTATGAACGGATTTTAAATCAAAAGTTAAAAGAACTTCAGTTTTTAGAATGGGGCAGAACAAATCGTGAAGCCTTCCTATTTATTTACGGAGAAACAGAACTAATCGTAAAAGAACGTGTGGATGCAGCAAAGCGATATATCAAACGCTCTACCGAGCTATTAGAGGTGGATGAAGAGAAAAAGTTAGAGCTTATGTTTAAATTGTTTAATCAAAATGCAAAATTAGGAACGAAAAATATATGGTAGTAAGGGGGAAACAATATGTTTGCGTTCAAAAGTAAAAAATCTAAAAAAGAAAAACAAGAAGAACTAAAAAAGAAGAAAGGTTACAACCCATATTTCGTGGCTAGAGTTCAGCCACAAGGGGGAATCAGCTTTAAAGAAAGTTATGTGCAAACAGGTGATGGAGTAGGTACTTGTATTCATGTTTTTGATTATCCAACAGAAGTAAATGATTTTTGGTTAGAACAAATTATGAATATGCCAAATGTGATCACAACATTAGATGTAATGAGTGATGATCGAAAAGAGGTTGTTGAATCGATTAATAAATCCATGAGTGAACAAAGTGTTCGGCATGATACAGCGAAAGATAATATAGATCGGATTGATGCGAAAAATGAATTTTTAGAGTTAGAAGCTCTCTACACGGATTTGAAACAAGGTGAGGTCATGAAACGTATCCATATCCGTATCTATGTTTCCGCTAGAACATTAGATGAATTAGAAAAACAAGTAAAAGAGATCATGGAAACTTTAGAATCTTATAATTTTCGAGGAGCTGTCTTTTTAAATGAACAAGAGTATGAATGGGATGCACTTGTAACGAGCTTTGATACACAAAAAAATTATGTGAACCGAAGAAAAGGAAAAGAAATTCCGGCAGTCAGTTTGGCTGGTGGATGTCCATTTCACTACTCTTATTTGCACGATCCATACGGTACGTATTATGGAACAACGAAAACAAAAGGAAATGTTATTTTTGATATGTTTCATAAAGACAAACAAAGAAAGAGTTATAACGGTGTAATGGTTGGAAAGCCTGGTGCTGGAAAATCAACATTGTTAAAAAAGAAAACCGTGGACTATGCAAGTAAAGGTCACTTTGTTCGGGTATTTGATGTTGTAGAAGAGTTTACAGATACGGTAGAAGAGCTAGGTGGAAAGACAATTGCATTAGATGGATCGCAAGGTCAGATTAACCCACTTCAAGTGTATAAGACAGCAGAAAGTGAGGAAGTTAGTTTTACTCAGCATTTATCTAAACTGACAATTATTTATCGATTCATTGCGCCAGAAGCAAAAGATGATGAAATTAAAGAATATGAAAATTTGCTTCGTAGATTATATATTCGTATGGGATTATGGAATGATGAAAAAGGAGCAAAAAATGAAATTACAACAAGAAAGCCAAAAGAATATCCGATTTTCTCTGACTTTTTAATGTTTGTTTGTAAAGAATTATATCAAGATGTAAAAGCTAGAAAGCATCATGATAATTTAGGAGACAGTAGAATTCATCGTTTAGAGTTAATTGAGTTAAATCTTACGAATTTAGTAGAAGCATATGCAGAATTATTTGATGGGCATTCTACAATTGAAGATTTCAAGAAAGAACAAGTTGTATCTTTTTCCTTACGGAATATATCCAGTTTTAAACCAGAGGTATTCCAGGCACAGATTTTTAATGTGTTAACTCTCCTTTGGAATGAAATGATTTCAAATGGTGCGCCTCAATTAAGAGCCTTTAACAAAAAGCAACTTGCTTTTGAAGATGTAATTCGTTATTTCATTATTATTGACGAGGCGCATCATATTATAAATACGAAAAAAGAAAGTGCTCATGCTCTACAATTTTTAACGAAACTTAGTCGAGAAGATCGAAAATATTTTGCAGGGCTTTTATATGCAAGTCACACGATTCGAGATTTTGTACCGGAAGGATCTTCACAAGAAATGATTGATGAAATTAAAAAGCTATTTGAACTTACACAGTACAAATTTATTATGCAGCAAGATAATAACAGTTTAGATATGTTACGAAAAGTATTTGCAGGACAGTTAAGTGAAAGTGAGATTGCAGCCATTCCGCATTTGCCAACAGGGGATGTCATTTTAAGTATTGGGGCTGTAAAAAACATTCATTTTCATGTAGAAGTAACAGACGAAGAATTGATGTTATTTGGGGGAGGTGCTTAATACCATGCATCTAGTTTTAAAGATTATACCAAGGAAATGGCTCATCACTTTAGCATTAATTGTGATGGGTCTTTTTTCTTTTCTTTTACTTGGAGTTATGAGTATTTTTATTGCGGCAATGGGTGGAGAGAGTGGAACAGACGCAGGTGATATTACGTATACAGGTGAAGGGCAAGTCATGAATGTTTCACCCGAAGTTTTGAAATGGGAGCCAACCATTCGGAAGCATGCGAAAGCCTTTGGTGTGGAACCGTTTGTCGCTTTAATGCTTGCTCAAATGATGCAAGAAAGCGGAGGGCGTGGCAGCGATCCGATGCAGAGTTCCGAAGGCGCATTTAATACGAAATATTGTAAATCACCAAACTGTATTACTGATCCAGATTACAGTATTTGGGCTGGTGTACAGGAGTTTAAACATGCGATAGAGCGAGCTGGTGTAACGAGTCCAGGAGACATGGATCATATCAAAACAGCACTTCAAGCATACAACTTTGGAACAGGATTTTTTGATTTTGTTGGTGCAAATGGTGGTAAATATACGAAAGAAATAGCAATCAAATTTTCACAACAACAGTATCAAAAAGTAAAACATACTGGCATGTATCATTGCCTTAGACCAGAAGCTGTACCGTATCAAGCGTGTTATGGCGATATC
>NZ_JBBOTV010000003.1:0-482087 GCF_038050385.1 Bacillus sp. FSL R9-9410 | reverse complement strand
TGAAGTGACCCCTAAAAGTTAGACACGGTTATTTCATTAGGCTACTTGATCCAAATGAGTCCGGTATTGTACCGGGCTCATTTTTAATTTTGCCTTAATCCGTTTCTTATTATAATAATCTATATATTTTTCTAATTCTATTTTAAAATGCTCTATACATTCAAATTCTTTTATATAGAGGAACTCCGACTTCATAATCCCAAAGAAATTCTCTATTACTGCGTTGTCGTAACAGTTTCCTTTTCGAGACATACTCTGTACGATAGCTCTTGATTCAAGTGTACGGACGTACTGTCTCATTTGATAATGCCATCCTTGATCCGAATGCATCAGTAGCTGGTGGTTTTCAGGTAAACGTTCTAATGCTTTCTCTAACATCTCTGAAACAAGTGAATACGTCGGTCTAGAACCAATTGTATAGGTAATAATTTCACCATTATACAAGTCTAATACAGGTGATACATACAGTTTTTCTCCAAACAATTTAAACTCTGTGATGTCTGTTACCCATCTTTGATTCGGTGCATCTGCATAAAAATTACGCTCTAAAATATTGGGTGCAATTTTACCGACTTTCCCTTTATAGGATTTATATTTCTTCATACGCACAACACACTTTAATCCAAGCTCTTTCATAATACGTTGCACCTTTTTGTGATTCACTTTCTGACCACGATTCGTTAACTCATCACGAATACGACGGTAGCCATAACGACCTTCATTCTCCTCATAAATCGCTTTAATCTCAGCTTTCAAATCGGCATCTACATCTGGGCGATTCATTTTCTTTACTAAATCATAATACGTGCTTCGTGGAATATTAGCTAACTCCACGAGTGCCTTCACCGAATATTTATGCCTTAATTCATAGACTACTTGCGCTTTGTCTTGTTTAGTGACTTTTCCTTGTTTTGAACTAAGGCATTCAACTTTTTTTAGTACTCATTTTCCATTTCAAGCTGTTTAATACGTGCTTCAAGTGCTTCGACTGACCCTTTAGCTAAAGCTTGTTTTAATTGTTTATTTGAATCTTGTTTCATGGATGGACGCCCCTTTTTCTTAGATTGAAGGGCATCAATTCCTTGTGTTTCGAGTTGTTTTTTCCAAACAGAAATCGTTGAAGGGGCAGGAATGTTAAAGATAGCTGCCGTCTCAAATAAGGACATACCGTTTTCAATCATAAAGTTTAGTACGTCTAGTTTAAATTGTTGTGTGTAATTTGTACATCGTTTTAGAAAAGCTTCCACACCATTCTGCTTATATTGGTTTACCCAATTCAAAATGATTGTGCCACTTATACCGATCGCTCTACCCATTTCTCGATAACTTTCATTTCCGTTCAAATAACGTAGAACGATTTGTATTTTTTCATCAGCTGTAAATTTAGCCATAGAAAAACTGCACCTCCAATTGTTAGACTGTGTCTAACAATTGGGGTGCAGTTCAAGTCGAAATTGACTCCTGTTCTCTTTTGTTAATTATTAACAAGACACTATTTTTACATAGCAATTGTGGATATAGCTTGTTTATAAATTAATTGTTGTTTCCCATTAACCAACATAAGTACAGTAAAACGATCTACCCCAACAATTTGTCCTGGTATTCTGACGCCGCTTTTTAAAAATAGAGTAATATTCTTTTTTTCTTTTTTTAATCGCTCATAGCTTTCCTCTTGAAAGTCCCACATCTATTTCTCCATCTCCTTTAAATAAACAATCAATTCATAATAATAATTGTATCAGCTTAATTCCGACTGTGGCCACTAGGAATTAAAAATAGCATGATGCTCCATTGAAGGATCTATTATAAAAGAAAAGCAACCATCCCCAACCCCTTCCAAGCTTGGAAGGGACTCGCTCGGCGCTAGCCAGGCAAACAGGTTTGGAAGACCTTCAAACCTGTTTGCATAGGTTCAAGCGTTTGAGATAGGCGAATCCGTCCATTCCTTATCCTCCCTCGTAAAGAACGCTCAGTCCGGTACCATGGAAAGAACAATATGTACTCCACCAAATCACGAAAGCTTAAGTTGTACCGTAGGTACCAACGTACAGTTAACAAGATGATGTCCGGTTGATAATGTTTCCACTTAAATATATTCTCCTTTTCCATACTGATCACGTACCTTTTATAGAGTAGTACTATCAGTATGTCCAAGTTTGATAGACCATTTTCGTATACTTCAAAGTTTTTGCACCAGAATCAGAAATGCTAAGTTGTTAGTGATGAGTACTCCCTCTCATATAAACAAGAAAATGTGTGAACAAAAAACGTAGGAGTATGTAGTCCTACGTTTTTTTATAAGCTATTCCTTAAATTCAGACTGAACTTCTGAATTTATTGGGCTTTGTATATTCTTTTCATCAGGAATTGGCTTCCACCAATTCCCAGTTAAAAATAACATGGTCAATAGATTATAACTATCACTGAAATAGCTTTCTTTCTTATTCTTCATCCAATCCCAACCGCTATTCACCCAAGCTTGATTGTTACTATTGGTTGTACCAGCGGCAATAAATGGTGAAACGAATACAGCTGTTGGATAATCACCAATATTTGTTCCATCTAGGCTATAACCGTCTACAATTTTAGATGGATTACCCTTTGTTTTATTTTTTATCCATGTAGTAACCTTCTCAGAAATCACCTTACTTCTCTTTTCTCCATACATTGCATAGTCCATAACAATTCGGAGTGGTACACGACTCGCATTATAGTAATATGCATCGGTATGTTTTGATTCATCTAAAAAGTTTTTAGGTGCGGGTTGTGGTGGATTTTTCACAACAAAATCAGAAATCAATCCTGTAGTTGGCGAGTATTTATTTGTAAACTGTGTATAAGTATTGTAGAGATTGTCAACAACATGAAGCCAAGTTTTATCCCCTGTAAATTCATAGAACGCTCTTAAATGAGACATCATCCAATCGGAAGGTCTAGTATCAAATGTACTTTTGGAACCCCAATCACCTAAATTCAAACTATTATTTTTGGTCACATTACTAGCCTTAATACCTTTTGTAATCATATTTTGAGCTTCTTTCAAATAGTTGATTGTGCCATTTGATCCCCATTGCTTATGAGCAAGAAGAAGTGAGTAAGCAATGTCTAAATCCCCATCTGTCGCAGAATCAAAATGCCCTTGCGCTTTTTTGCTATCGGCTACAACCCAACCCATTAAATTTGGGTTTTCGGAACTTTTAAAAGCTCTCGCTGTCTTAAATAAGCCATTATAAATAGTTTGGGCGTTTGAATCATAACCTGCCATTAAGACCGTGATTATCATACCATAACCTTGTCCTTCTGAAGTTCCTAACGGTTTAAAACCATCCGCATTCCCTGTAATCTCTCCTTTGACATAGTAGCCACCTGGTAGTGAAGAAAGATCATTCTTTAGATACTTCTTTTTCCAATTGTTATAATAATTTATAACTGAGGTATTCAAACTTTCTTGCGAAACATGATTTGGTTTAATAACACCAGAGTAGTTTACTTGCTGTGGAAAAGGTTTCATCTCTTTAGCAACAGCTGATACTTGGGAATAATTTGATATAGTTGAAGTATTTCTTAATGAAGTACTGTCTAAAACCTCTGCAGAAGTACAATTAGTATAACTTGCTAATCCTATCCCAAATGCACATATAACGGTGAATATCTGTTTTTTTCGGCTCATTTTTTCTGCTCCCTAAACAAATATTTTTAAATACAGACACGATCCTATGAACACTACTCTACTAATGTTTCCATTCCATTTTACTTATGATGTAAGTTATGGTCCCTGTAATAGAAATTCAAGTTATCATGGATAATAACCACGTAAGTTTATATACGCTCATGTGTTCCCGCTATCACAGCAGCCACTAATAGACCAAATGTACTTTCAATATAACAACTCTATCAAATTTCATAACATGTTAACGTAAGATATGTAGTGCTGCTGTACATCCGTCAACTTATATATTCATACCATTCCATCAATTAAAGTCGCGTTACTGTCTATTTATATAAGTTTCAAAACTTATATTAGA
The DNA here is from genome assembly GCF_038050385.1 of Bacillus sp. FSL R9-9410. Classification (NCBI taxonomy): domain Bacteria; kingdom Bacillati; phylum Bacillota; class Bacilli; order Caryophanales; family Bacillaceae; genus Bacillus; species Bacillus sp. FSL R9-9410. The sequence goes on along the minus strand of NZ_JBBOTV010000003.1, from coordinate 478,062 downwards.
AGGAAGCTTTGAATAATACGAAGATGATTTTGTTATTACCTTTTTACTAATGCCTCAATCTTTATATGCTTTTCATCATTACTTAATTCCATTTTACTTATAATATAAGTTGTATTTCTAGGTAGTAAAAACTCATATTGTCCTGGATAAGAACTATGTTTTTCTATATATCCTCCGTGTGTTCCAGCTAATGTTTTAAATTCTATTTGGAAAACTTTTGTGCTAACTATTGGAGTATTAGATAGCAAAGAAGTACTTATATATCCATATTCCGTTTTAGATTTCCCTTTATATTTTTCTTTCAATTTATTAAATTCTTCTTTATCGATTTTACCATTTTTTATTAATTTATTAGGGTCATCCATAAATGCAATAGGGTCATCTCCTCTGAATAAAATTACATCCTCAGGTATCTCCCCCCTATTTAATACGCTGTCTAAAGCTAGAATATTATTTTTGTCGTTTGGATTTTTAATCTTTGTTATGTCTCCTTTGTTATCTCTAAGTGGTGTATTAAATTTCCCAGCATATTTTGTATAGCTATTTAAAACAGTCTGTTCATTTTTGTTTGGTTTCCATTTATTGTATTGTTTTTCTCCCCATTTTTTTGCTTGTTCTGGCGTTTCACACACTTTATACTGTCCTTGTTTCTTACATTCAGTTGATTCTTTTGCCGCTACTTGATACATATCTTTTTCTTCTGAAAGTGAATCAGCATATGCACTGTGACCACTTACACCGAATAACATTGATGCTGTTACAACAGCAGTTGATAATAAACCTAGTGAACGTTTCAACATTACCACTCCTTAAAATTTATTTACATAACAAACGTACTCTTTTTTTTTTAGTTTCGTAATACTTTTAAATATTTTTCAAAAGAAGTCTGACCTGATATGTTTTTTATATTTTTATAGCATAGGATATTTTATATAAATAATTTTCGAAGATTACAGTAACTGATACTCACGAAACTCAACATAAATGAGAAGGAATACATAAGAGAATTAAAGTCATTATTCGTTAATTATCTTGATATTTATACAAATTAATTAAATATTAATATGAAGTTAGGGTAACTATACATATTTTCTAGGAATTAATTGAGAAATAGTTTTATGTATATGAAAAACTATAATGTAATAGTAATATCCTTTTATGATTCCCAGATAAAAGAAATACAAAGATAAAAAATAATAGACTCCAAAAAACATGTTCAACATTCGTCTGATTTTATATTTCCCACTATTTTTATAGGAGAATCTTGACAAGAGGTTTGGCCAAGAAATGTAGCTATTAATTTTGATGCCCGGACAAACTATTAATGTACTTATGTCATTGATAGTTGCATGTTAGTAAGAGTTCATAAAAATGAAATACATTTAAACATAAAAATAATAGCCCTCCTAATTATAGGAGGGCTATTATTTCTCATATCAGTCAATCCGATTTTATACTAGTTTATACAATTGAAATCAGTATATTTCACGAACATTACATTATTATTGGTTAAGTAGTTTAGGGTTTCTTGTCGCAAGTTCAAAAGGTTTAGACTCTCATGTCCTGTAATTGAGACAAGAAAGTACCTACAGAATTTTTGATAATGTTTATTTATCAACGTTTGTTAATGAGATTTTAGTTTAGACTTTCATGCCGTTCTACACCTGTACAAAGACATGAAAATGGATACTTTTTAGACAAGAAAGTAGATACTTCTATTCCTATCATTGTTTTAGGACAAGAAGGTGGGTACTTTTTTATAAAGGAGTTGCTTCAGTTATATATAACTACGTGTATCATTATCATGATTTTCAATATCTGTATTACTAATCTAATATGTATAAGAAAAGAGGATATATGTTCGTATATTGAACATAATACCCTCTTCTTAGTTTAGTCCATTTAAACGGAATTCTGAGACTCTATTTTTATTTTAGAAAGGACAGCATAATTTTCTCTGTTTCTTCTTTACTTAAATCACCTGCAAGAATTATGACTTGATAAGCGCTATTCTTTCCTTTTGCAGGAACAATCATTTGCATTACTTTATAGGTTTCCTCTGTATCAAGACTTTCAACTAAGGTTATTTTTGTACCTTCTAATTCATAATTTGTTACCTTTTCATTATACTCCGCTCTTTTATTCGAGAATTCTTTTCCCTCATCAGTAACTGCAGATTGATGCACAATATATACATTATCTTTACTTTGATTTTGATATTCATAAATAAAATCGGGATTCATTTTTCCAGTAGTCTTCGGTGTTGTAACACCTTCTCCAGTTAATTTAAACCCTTTTACCACATAACTTGGGGCATTAATTGGAAAATCAACATATTTCTGTGCTTCCTTTTTAGTTAATCTAAATTCCGAAGTAATTTTCTGTCTAAATGGTCCAATTTCTTCACTGTTTTTCTGATATTTTTTTTGTTCTTCTGAATCTAACTTTTCAGGACTTCCTACTATCTTTACTTTTTTACCCAAAGTATATGCTTCTGTTTCTAAATCAATAAATCGTTCAAATTCTTCTTTTGTAAACAGATTTCGTGCCAAACCAACTTCTTTAAGTAAAGTATTATACTCTCCCTCTGAAACAAAAAATTCTGCATCTGCCCGTTCTTTTGTACCAATCATTTTTTCTACAATTTGCTGTATAGGAATATCGGTTTGTGTTTTTAATTCTTTCATATTATTTTTCACTTCTATTTGTTGTTTCTCAGGGTTAGTCGGCTTATCAGCACGGGCGTTTAATAAGGATACAGATGAAACTGCAATAACTGCCACAGCCCCTATCGCAGACCAACGATATGATTTTTTTTGGAATTTTTTAATCATTAGAATTCTCCTTTTTAACGCTCTCTTGTTTTTACTAAAATTTGCTATACTTGGTACTTGATAATAACTTGAGTAGTGTTCCAATAGACTAATAATAGTATGTCCATACGCAATTTGTTCCTCTGCATCTATACATGTAAGAGCTAATGCATCGCATGCTAGTTCTTGATCTTCCCGCATACATGAGTAGGCATACCATAGAATTGGATTAAACCAATTTAAAATTAGTAAGCCATGCATAAGCCAGTTCACACCAACATCTCTTCGCTTGATGTGAGCTAATTCATGATGAAAAATATATCGTAACTGTTGCTCATCTAATATTTTCATATGTACAGTTGACAATAGCAACTTGGGACGAATAAATCCAAACACTGTTGGACTGGAAACCTTTCCAGATACAAATAGAGGGATATTCCGTTGAATAGACATAGATTGCTTACACTTTTCAAAAATCTGGACAATCTTCTCGTCTGTAATAACAAGTTGTTTTTTTATGTAAAGTAATAAACGCCTGTTCATTATAAAAGTAGCAACGCTTAGAAGGATAACGCCAGTAAGCCAAATGTATATACAGATTGTATAAAATGAAATCGACTCATCGTCCTGCTTTTCATTAATACCTGCTTGTGTCTTGTTTGCCTGAACAGTTTTTGTTGAACTTGAGGTATAAGTATCTTCTTTTGTGAGAACCTTTGTATCGTCTATACCTTTTAATTCTTGCGTACTCTCTTTTGTAAGAAACTTAGCTACAGGATTTCCCCTAGAAATGAATGCATCATCATTCTTGTAAGTAAGAACAGAATAGATACTATAGGAACTATCTGGCGACCAAGGTAATACAAGTCTTATAATTAATATGATCCATAGCATATATTGCCAGCGTGACGTTAACTTATTTCTAAACAAGACCTTGATACATAAGATTAGACCCACTAATATACTAGCCATAATGGAGGTCTCAATCATCCAATCGAAAAAAGCAGGTAGATAGATATTTATAAATTTTTCTATCACTATAATCTATCCTTCCTCTGATTTTCCTCAGTTTTCTCATCCAGAATGCGTTTAAGTTCGTTAATATCTTCTGAAGACAGCTTTTCTTCTTTCAAAAAATTTACAAGCAAAGGTTTAAATGCTGCACCATAGAAACGTTTAAGTAAAGATTTCGTTTCCACTTGTAAATAACTATCTTGGGATACCAAAGGATAATAAGCATACATACGTCCTTTATATTGATGATAAGCAACTGCTTCTTTTTGGACTAATCGATTAATCAGCGTTCGAATTGTTTTTGGTTTCCAATCCATTTTCACCTCTAACGCTTCAATCACCTCATTTGCCGTTTGTGGAGATTTTGACCACAGTACTTTCATAACTTCTAACTCAGCTTCTGAAATTTTAGGTAATTCATTCATTGTTTAACATTACACCCCTCGTATTACATTTGTAATCCGCAACTGAATATTACACTTGTAATCTCTTGTTGTCAAGCTTGTTTGGTGTTTGTGGAATCTTTTCCTATACCCATCAACATAAGAATGGAAAAAATTAAAAGAAGTTTAGACTCTCATGTCCTGCTAATGAGATAAGAAAGTAAATCCTTCATGAATATTTTTGTTACTAATATAGAACTGGATTTTAACTTCACATCTATTTAGTATTTGCTATTTTTACAAAGTTTCCACTTTGGTGTCTTTGTTTAAAAAAGTACCCATTTTCTTGTCTCGATATATGGACAGGAAAGTGGGTACTAAATGAAATGTATCAGTAGATAATTCAGCATTTTTCACTATAAAATAAGTTCCTACTTTCATGTCTTTGTACAACAAGTGTAGAAAGACATGAAAATGGAAACTTTTTATACAAGAAAGTAGATACTTCTATTCCTATCATTGTTTTAGGACAAGAAAATGGATACTAAACGAATAATTTTTATTGGTAATTCGATATTGCACGATATAAAATTAGTATCCAGTTTCCTGTCTTTCTACAAAAATTCCTCAAAGAATTAGAGATACAAGTAAAAATAAAACAGCTACTATACTGAAAGCAGCTGTTTCCTAATGTATTTATCTTCTATGCATTTGTAGTAATGTTATCGTTAAATTTTCTAAATCTCCATCATTTTTAATTTCCTGTATGACTTTTCCTTCTTTCATAAAGAGTATCCGGTCACCAATTTCAGCAGCTACATCCATCATATGTGTGGAAAAAATAATCATGGTACCATCTCTTTTTAAAGTCTTTAATATTGTTAAAAACTCATCTACCCAATACGGATCCAGGCCATTTGTCGGTTCGTCTAATATCAAAATTTTAGGGTTTCCAAGGTACGCCTGCCCAAATAATAGCCTCTGTCTCATCCCTTTAGATAATCTATGTAACCGTTCATTTTTTTTCTCATTTAAGCCTATTGATTTAATAACTGCCTGTACTTTTTCTTTTCCTATATTTCGAAAAGCAGCATAAAAGAATAAAAATTCTTGAACTGTCATATCTTGCTGTGCATGAAAATCATCTGGCATATAACCTATTTCACTCACATACTGTTTTCTATCTTTCTGTAATTCTATATTCCCTAATTGAACGGTACCAGTTGTAGGTGTTGTAATTCCAGCAATTATATCAAGGAGCGTACTTTTCCCAGCTCCATTCCCACCGCATAATACGATACACTCTCCTTGTTTACTTTGAAATGAGATTGGTGATAATGCTATTTTCTTTTTATATCTTTTACATACTTCTTTGAGATTTAATACTGTCATTTTTTTCTTCTCCTCTCCATTTGCCACCCCGCCACAAACAAGAACACGATTGTATAGATAATGCAGTATATTAGTAGAATCCAAATAACAGCTTTACTTTGAAAAATCATTACCAATTGATCATATACTTGCCCAAATATTGCTCCACCACCTAATTGAATTACAAATATAATTCGAAGGAATTCTGCTGGGTTGCAAAACAATAACATTTTTATTAATGGTGCAATCATTGAATATGGAACAAAATTAAGAACACTAATTAAAGCCGTTGGCCACATCATAATAAGAAAGAACCAAACTACGATACTTATGGCTAAAGCTTGCCACCTAGTTATAGAAAAAGAACCGATTGTTATTCCCAGTAATAAAAATAAAAAAATTAATAAAACAGAGAAGATATACGTTGCTACCACCCAAAATATATCAAAATTACTACCGCTTACTAACCCAATGATTATACTTACTCCAAAACTCATTGAAAAAATAGCTGTTTGCGCTATAAATTGACCGATTATTTTACCTATTACATATGAGGTACTCTTTAAAGGATATGTACATAAAAGTCTCCATTTCCCATTTTCCACTTCGCCTGCGATAGAAAATGCTCCTATAATTAACATAAGTAAGGGTACAATATATAAAATAAGGTTTACCATTGTCCCCGTCACATTTGTATAATCTACTAAAGACGGGGTATTTCTTTCCATAACAAATATGAAAGAAAATATAGTTATCCAAAGAAACAAAAACATGTATGCAAGTTTACCCCTAACTGCACTACGCCATTCTGAATATAATATATTCCACATAGCTATTCACCTCTCTACTGAAAAAGACAACCATAGTTGGTTGTCTTTTTCTCACTAATTTTTCATAGTAATAATCACTTATTAGTGAGAATGTCCACTACCATGATCTTTCTTTTCCCATCATCTCTTTATTCATTTCCCATTTATGTTCTGCAAGCTCTTTAGAAGAAAGGATTTCCCCAGTATGTTTTTCTACGAAGCTGTCTGCATCTTTCTTTTCTTTAAAAGAAATTACATTATAAGCCATTGGCGTCTTAATTGATTTGTCATATATATATGTAGCTTTATCCACTGCAACCCAATCTTTTGTATTGTAATCTCTTACAAATTTCTCTTGTGTTTTTTCATTTTTATGTTCATCCATCCATTTATACATACAACCAATATCATCAAATTTTAGAGCTTTTCCATTTTCTAAAATAACCTCAGTTGCAAATTGATTATCCATTACTGCCATATTACAAATATCACACTTATCATTTTTTTCATTAATAGCAACCGGTTTGGTTTCTTTGTTACCACATCCTACTATGGCAAATACCATACATAAACAAATAGCAAATAACATATACTTAACTCTCATCAATTTTTCCTCCCTAAAATAAACAATATACTTCCCATTAGTAACATACTTACACTTACAATCAAAATGTTAGACTGAAATGCCATCCCCTCACCTTTTTGCGGAACACCTTTTGGCCTCATGCTAGGCTCTTTATCTAGCAATAAAGATTGATCTGGAATTTTTATGAAACTTTGTAAAATACGCATCCCTGGTGATTGAAAGAACAACTGATATTCTGGAATATCTTGTGTTAACAGAAGAAAATAGGCATCTGCTTTGTATGGAATATTACTAGTACCTGAACCGTCTGCATCTACTTTTAAAGAAGCGTCCCAATAATTATTATAGATATTGTTTTCCCTGCTTTGTGTAGCTTGCGATTCATTAACATTCCCCATCATTACATTTTGAGTAAATTCATTTGCACTGGCATCTTTAAATTGTAAACCGATAAAATTATTAGAAATTGAGTTACCCATAATAGTATTGTGATCTGCCTTTTCTACATAAACCCCTACTCTATTATTAGCAATTTCATTTTGTAAAACTTTTGTTTTTGTCGCATCATATAGTAATAAGCCTTGTGCATGAACATTACTTTTATTGTAAATAAAGCGATTTCCTACTACAGATGTTTCCTTTGTTCCCATAATCATAGCACCTGTTGTATTTTCTTTTGATATATTTTTTTCAACAACTGTCCTATCAGAATACATAAGATGAATGCCATAACGAGACTGCCAGATTGTATTTTCCTTTATTGTATTATTGTCGCTTTGTTCCAAATAAATACCATCACGGGCATTTTGGATTTTGATGTTCTCAATAAGATTGCGATTGGATTGCCATAAATCAATTCCATTAGCCCGTCTTTGTCCAACAATCATACTATTCTCAATCTTTATATCCCTAGCATTTGCTAACTTAATCCCTATATATGACGTATGAACTTCCAATCCACTGATGTAGTGCTTATCTCCCTCTACAAATATTGCTGGCTGATCAGTATTATCATTACATTGTTCTATTTTCAAATCTTTAAGGATAATGTTTTCCTTATTTATTGTAATGACAGGATCTTTACCACAAGAGATTATTTTAGTATTTTTATCTCCTTGTATTGTAAGCGGTTTCGATATTTTAATTGTTTCATTATAAGCTCTATTCTCTAATGTAATTGTTTCATATGGGGAAGCCGCGTCAATTTTTGATTGTAATGTAGACTCCGCATGAATACTTACTCCTGGAAAACAAAAAACTAAAAATAACAGAAGAGGAGAACAAATCTTCTTCATATACAGTTCCCTTCTCTCAAAGCTATTAGTTATCACTATAGAAGAGAATACCATTAATTTGTGTGAAATTTGTGAAAAATAAACGTAGTTTTTGTGATACATATAAGATTATACCTGAAGGTAAAAGAGTTACTACACTTCATTAGAACATGATTTTTAAACAAATAAGTTTGTTTAAAGAAGCCAATACCTACAACTCATTTATTCGCAATTATACATACGATATTTATATAAACCCAGTCAAGAAATTACTACAAGTAGTTATTGAATTACGTACAAAAGAAAAGTTTGTTAAGGCAGCCGTATAAGAGTTATGAACATTATTTTTTATTTGCGTATGTACCACCTTTTTATAGTAACCATGTTTTACTACTTGCCTAACATCATCTACTTCAATTTTCATTATTTGTGAAACATCTACAACAATTGTATTCTGCAGAACACTCACTACAAATCCCGTTAATTGCAAGTTAGGATTTTTACGATATGAAAATTGAACGTAATCCCCAATTGCTGCCTTTTTGTTATGCTCCATTTGGTACCCCCTAAATTATCATTAATTATTCAATAGGTTTCCCCTTTTTTGCTTCTTCATACTGGTTGGCAAGTTTATAAAAGAACACGTAATCCTATTTTTCATAGCCTCTACTGCAGTAATTATACCGATAAGACTTCAATCTTAAATAAAATAAATACTTAATTATTTTATGGATTTTGTATAGCACTTTTATATTAAAATGAAAGTAAATTAACATTCAAAAATTCACTTTCAAATATTATATTATTACTGGCTAAGTAGTTTAGACCTTCTTGTCCTATGTTCAAAAGGTTTAGACTTTCATGTCCAGTTATTGAGACATGAAAGTACCTACAAAATTTATGATAATGGCTATTTAACAACGATTGTTCATGAAATTTTAGTTTAGACTTTTATGTCTTTCTACACTATCTCAGATGTACAAGGACATGAAGCTCCAAACTATTTAGACAAGAAAGTCTAAACTAAGATTTTATAGATTTACAGAACTAACCCCGTTTAATCTTGTGTAAGATGCTCCCATTCTTATCTAATGACTTATACCATTATTCTTTTTAATTCGTTCATATAAATATAATGATTCAAATGAATTACGGGAATTACATTATCTTGAAGGGAAACTTTTCCTCAACAATTCATATATGATTCAAAAGGTCTATGTATTTATGAAGTCCTTCAAAATGTTATCTCGAACCTTTCGACACATTGATTTTTATAGAAATATAACCACTTCAAAAGGCGTACTTTTCAGCATTAATTCGGGTTTCTTGTTTTGAGATGGCGTGCATAGGAATTAGTTGGCTGATCTAAAAATAATCCAACTAAAAGCGCAACTAAATAATGCATAAAATGACAATTATTCATCTTTATCCCTTTTGTATTATAGCACATTTAAATCAAGCCATGTTTTTAATGTGCTGTATATTTAAAATTATCAAATATTAATTTAAAAATATTACTATATATGTTAGAATGTAGTCTGCGATATCTGTTTTTATAGTAAATTTTTATATTAAATATCTATCAATATTAGGTATTAGAAACGGTGCCACAATTATGTAATAAATATGTATAACTAAATCATTTTTATTAAGGAGGTATATAATGTTAAAAAATAGTGAGGAGAAATTCATAAAGTTCCAGGTGCCAGATATTATATTTACTGTTTTAATTGTATTATCCGCTCTTATAACTTTTAGAATTAGCCAATATTTGTACATAACCTATTTATTATTAGGGACTATGTTTATATTTAGAGGTATAAGGGACTTTAAGTTAAATAAATCCTGGGTATTGGCTAGCATTGAGTTGATACTAGGTCTTGCTTTAAGCATATATATACTAATTAATAATTTAATTTTCTGAATCTATGCTTGAATTTATTGACTTATAAAGTTATGTTATTATCAACTGCACCAATTTCTTCATCTGCAGCAAGTCAATCCACCAACTACCGAGATCTTCAAAAATATGCAGTGCAATAGAAAATGGAAATTTTAAAACCCCAGGAACAACACAATTTAAAACTATTAAAGTTCAAGAGAATGAAAAAAACAGCTCAAATTTAAAACATTGAGCTGTTTTTTTTATTTTTATTGTTTTTTGTAGGTAAATTGTAAAAGTGCTTGACCTGCTTCCTCTAAATAATCCACCACTATTTTATGTTGATCTGCGGTTATAGGAACTATTACGGTTCTTACATCTCCTCCACTCGGAACCCATGAATCTAAAATTCTTTTATCGTCTATATACAGACGAACTCCGTCATCTGCTTTTGCTTGGAAATGATAATTCCCTTGTTCAAATGTATTTATTTAAGTGAAACGTGTGCGTTCTATGTTGGGATTTAAGTCGTATAAAACAGCAACTTCTATATTAAGTGGTGTGGAAGCCATGCATATAATAAAAAAGGGACAAATTGATTTACAGAATCAATTTGTCCAAAATCAGAAAGAGTGCATCCATCGAGTGTTTGGACTTATAGCATAAATTACAATTCCGTTAGGAATCTACTATCATCCATCTTCTTCATATTTGCACCAGAACCATATTTTTTATGCTTGCCATTTTTTAATTCTTGGTTAATCTTTTGACAAATAATCTCTACAACAATCATAATTAATGTTCTTAAAAATATTAATTATTAAGATCCTACATTAATATTATAGTTTAAACTCCACTTATGATGTCCATTTGCATTACTTAAATCAATAGTTGCACTCGGCCCGAATTTAAATGAATAATTAGGTTGCCCCCAACCATGTACGAAACCAGAGCTGATATTAATTTTTGAATCTTTATATTGGATAGGTATGGAAATTTTTTGAGAAGTGTAAACACCTCTGGCAGTAGAATTATTTATTTCTGGTATTTTCCATTGGGTTCCATATATACTTGATCGATCCGCTTTTAAAGTTTGCTCAAATTCATCACCAGCAAACCAAGATTGACGAGCTGAATCCGTATTATCTAAAGCTTTGGCTTTATCTCCCCACGCAATTCCAAGTGTATCATTCCCTCGAATACGGGGCATTTCGTTCCAAAATTGACTTGAAAATACCTGATAAACGTAATTAGAACCTTGTTCCCCCTGATATATGGCCATTAAATTAAAAGTTTGGCCTTGGTCCGTCACCATTGAAGGTGGATCCATATATTGGATAGCATTACTCTTTTTAAAATTTCTATTTAAAATTTCATTTATATCTTCTGTCTCTATGTTTTTTATTGATTCTTTATTATGATCACCAATAATATATTTATTTCCTTTTAAATTTGTATATTCATGCTCTTTTTTTAAAAATTCTAAAGAGGCCTTTTTCCCTCCCGCTTTTGCTATGTCCTTTTTTAACTGGCCGTTCATTTTTGAAATCTCATCTTGTGAGAATCCCATCTCATTTAAAATATGATCAATTTGCTCAACTTTCAAATTTTCTAAAGATTCTACCCCTTTAATTCTACCATCGTGAGTTTTTACAATTTCGAATTTCTCATTTGAATTAGGTAAATTAACTTCTGCAGATGCAGGATTGGTGAAAACTAAACCTATCCCTATTCCCATTACCATCATAGAACTTAATGTTTTTTTCATAAGTTTCCCTCCTGATATATAGCCTCAAAATTATTATAAAGAAATAGACATCATCTTAAGTGTTTTAAATTAACTTTAAGATATTTGGATAAAGACTCTTAAATCATCGCAAACTATTTAGGCGTGAAAATCATTAATTAATTTTAGACGGTAATAAACACAGCCTCCATAATTAAAGATGAAAGCCGTGTTTATACTAGTAAAAAAAGAAACTTGGATTATATTAACTATTTGGTAAAGCGATTTTATAAACAGAACCTGTCATTTCTCCTCCAAGCTGTTGGTTTCTTGCTTCATCTTTATATAAACGTGTAATAGTAAATTGCAACCAATTTGTAGTTAAAGGATTTGCTTCATATAATTCATATTCATAGTAATAAATATCAAGTAAACCTGCCTTTGTGCCTCCCATAGCAAGTATTATGGCTGCAACTGGACATTTGGTTACAGCAGAAATACCCGCAGCTGTTACTGCTACAGAGTCTCTTAATGGTCTTGTACTGCCATACAATTTACCCATATATGTAAACTCCTGCCCTCCTCGATTATACTGAGGACCCTTGTCCAATCCATTAAGTGTACGGGGTTGTCCTTGTAACATACTATTCATATTCAAGTCTTCGATTAATTCACCATCGATAGTTAATTCGTTAGTCATTTTATTAAACTTAACAATACTATCCTTTCCGTTTTCCTGAACTTTAATAGTTCTAAATTCTGTTGTTTCTAACACATTAAAATTCACATTTCCTATTGTACTTTCTTGGATTATGTTTTCTTGAATATCTTGGTAGTTGGTAGATTGAATTGCTGCCGAAGAAGAAATAGGTGCAGCCGATAATAACATGATAGCCGCTAACGAACTAGTTACAATTTTTTTATTCATAATACCCTCCGATTGTTCTGTATTTTTACACTAAACATATTATTCAGTGTATTCGATGTAAATTATATACACATGAACTAAAAATTGTAAATATATTTTTGAAAATTAAATTATTTACGACTACATATACACTCAAAACAAAACAAAACCAAATAATAATTAACTAGTAATTACTAGAAAAGGCTTCTTTAACTTCAAGTCTCTTATTCCTCTATACCCAAACATGATGTCTAGTAAAAAATAAGTTATATGCAAATATTCACTAAATCAACAAGTTAACAAGAGCTGATAATAAAATAAGAACCACAAATATAATGTCTTAAATTTTGTATACATCAATTTTTTCATCTCTAGTTTTAAACATACGTATAACTTCTAGAATAAAAAAATTAATTAATTTAGATTTAATTATCACATAGCAATATCAAGACGATTAACTTCTAACTTTTTGATCATCTATTAAATTAGCAATATATGAAATCCCCTTTTAAAACTCTAAAACTTTCTAAAATTTTACAAATTTCGAAATAAAATATGTAAATATTTAGAAAAGTATGCTATGTTATAAACATTGTTGCTTTATGGAAAAAATACACAGGAGGAATTTGAATGAAAATAAAGTACTTATTATCATCTGTGGCTGCAATTTTTATAAGTTTATCTCTAAACCAACTTAGCAATACGTACGCTGCAGAAACAGATACCCACACCATTTCGAAACAAGAAGCACAAAGTAAAGCTGAAAAATATCTTAAAGGAGTGAGTAAACAACCCAACTCAAAGTGGCAAGATACTCATTTTAGTGAAAGTAAAACACTGTACGATCTAGAAGGACATGTTACTGGATACTTATTTCAAGTACAAAAAAATAATGAAGATCTCGGTTACATCATTACGGATAGTAAGAACGATAGTTCTTCTATCTTAGAATCTACTAGAGAAGGTTCTAATCCTTACAAAAATATTGAAGAAGGAAAAGCTATATATACTGGACCACTTTATCATCTAAAAAAAGAAAAAGACAAGGTAATCAATATCCATACTGATCAAGCCATAGATATAGATCAGGCGAAAAGTATGCAAATAGATAAAGAAAAACAACATCAACTTCAACCTCACACATACAATGCACCCCAGATGAAATTAAACTCACAAGAACCGGATTATAAAGAACACAATATTAGTAATGTGCCTGATTACACCTGGTATCATGGCTGTTCTCCAACAGCAATTGCAAACCTAGTGGCTTATTGGGGACAAAATGGATACAATAATTTATTTCGAAGTAATGAAAATTCTAATCAATTAATTGATAATTTAGGAGCCGCAATGGGTACAGATTCAGCTGGTGGCACTTTTGAATCTAGAATGAAGCCAGGGCTTGAACAGTATTTTCAGAGTCGCGGGTATAATCCTGTAATTGGGTATGATGAGAAACCTACTTATGAAAAATACATAAAAGAAATTGATTCGGATAGACCGATAATAATAAACACCCTTGCGGAACCTTATTATGGGAATCATACAATGACTGGAATCGGTTATATGCAACTATATCTTCCTGAATCAAATGAAAACTTTCGTGACATAGTAGTGCACGATACATGGAGTGATTCACCAACAGATGCATATGTAAATTATGATAAATCTGCAAAATATTTTACTAGTTATATTACTGTTACACCATTTTCTTTACTTGATGTTCCTAAAAATCATTGGGCTTATAACGAAATTACTTATATGATTCAGAAGAAATTTATGAGTGGGTATGGAAATGGTTATTTTGGTCCAACTGATAATATTACGAGAGAACAATTAGCAGCTGTTCTGTATAGATATCTAGAACCACAAGATACAACTAATAATCCGTTTACTGACATAAATGATAATCCTTTTAAAAAGGAGATTTTAGCATTAACAAAGATGGGGATATTTAGTGTAAATCCAGAAAAAAAATTCAACCCCAAAAATACAACAACAAGAGCTGAAATAGCATCTGTATTAACAAAATCATTTGATTTGGAAGTAAAGGCTCCCTACGAATTTGATGATATGAAAGGGCATTGGGCAAATGAATATGTAAAGGCTCTTTATAGTAACGGGATAGCTAGTGGTACAGGTGGTAAAAATTTTAGTCCTTACGCTTCTGTCACAAGAGAACAAATGGCTATGTTTTTATATAGAGCAATCAACCTAAATCCTAATTTTATGCCAAATCCTATTTAAGCTTAAATAGAAGAAATTCAGTATTTGCAATGAAATGAAAGTAAACTAATAGGTAAAAGTTTACTTTCATCTTTTTTATTATTACTGGCTAAGTAGTTTAGAGTTTCTTGTCCTATGTTCAAAAGGTTCAGACTTTCATGTCCCGTTATTGAGACATGAAAGTCCCTACAAAATTTATGATAATGACTATTTATCAACGATTGTTCATGAGATTTTAGTTTAGACTTTTATGTCGTTGTACATCAGATGTAAAAAGATATGAAACTGGATACTTTTCAGACAAGAAAATGGGTACTTTTCACACTATAAAGTAAGCTCATTCTTTCATTTTTAAAAGACCTAAATTCTATAACATACACTTTAAAGCCTTTAATACGTAGAACAAGGACTATAATTATAGAAATTATACTATAACGTTTTTATGTTTTTATAAAATAAAAAATAGGTGAATTGTAATCCGTGTTTGGGTATACATCCACCTATTTTTTTAATTTAATTAGCATGACCTAGTATTTGTATGATTTTATCAGCTTTGGAGTTTTGAATATGATAGTAAATCTCTAACCCTTTTCTTTCAGCTTTCAGTGCTTTCCCTTTCATTTTGGATAAATGTTGCGATACTGTTGATTGTGGAATATCCAAAATATTAGTTAATTGTGTTACATTTAATTTCTTGCTCTTAGCCAATTCACTAACAATTTGTAGACGTATTGGATGAGCCATAACTTTTAATAGTTCAACGTTTTCTTCAGAAACTAAACCTTGTACATTATCATTATTAAATTTGTTCATAATACAACCTCGCATTCAATTTATATTTTATTCGAATTTTCAATGTATATTCCTAATATTATTATATTAAAATTCTTTGTGCGTTTAACTATAAATTAATTATATAATTCCAACTTGTGCTATGTGCGGAGTTAATATGTGTTTGTCGTGAAGTTTTTTAGATGTGTTTAGTAATTAAAAAAGCTACAAAGAAATTTTATCTCTTTGTAGCTTTGAATTAATGAATTATGCAGTATAAAAATACTAGTGCCATCAATATACCCATTTTTAAAGTAAAGATAAGTGAATCCGATTTTATGATTTTAAAAATGAATGTCGTCTGTTATACCCCTATAACGTGGACTGATCAGAGCATGCTCTGACATTATTATTATACTAGTGTATATAATTGAAATCAAAATTATAGTAATAGGTAGATTTCCCCTACTTCCCTTCACTTTTAATACCTTTAATATCATAAAAATAATATCTAAAAATATATAGTTTTACAGTTTTAATTATTATATACTTATACAAGTAATTTAGCCCTTTTTAAGAGTTAAAATTACGTTATATATAAGGAGTGGTTTGAATGAAGAACAAATTTACACGTATGATCATGTTAATGGTGGTAATGGCCTTATCAGTTACAGCACTTGCGGCATGTGGAGATAATCGTGATCCTGAAGAAGTTGCTACAGCATATTTTGAAGATGCAAAAGACGGAAATGCAAAAGATTTTGGAGAGTTATTTACTCCAGAAGCAAAAAAGATAGTTGGTTTTATTGGCGGAAATGCAGAATTAATGAAATCAATTAATGAAGATCTTAAAAGCTATAAGATTAGAAAAGTTGAAAAGAAAAACGAAATTGCTACAGTAACTGTTGATGCTGTGTATAAAAAAGATTCTAAAAACGATTATAAAAAAGTAATCGTAATTGAATTAGAGAAAACTGACGAAGGTTGGAAAATTAGTAAATCATAAAAAAACGGTCTAGAATTCTAGGCCGTTTTTTAGTTCCCTCAATCTTCTTCTTCGAAATCACGTAGACTTGCAAGCAATTCTGTAAATGTTGAGCAAACAGGATATAATGCTTCCTCTATGTTTTCCTCCTCATGCTCCCAAAATACTACTGTTGGTGATTCGGGATTGCTACGGTAATCAAAACACAGATGATTCCCAAATGAATCCTTACCAAAGGGATATACTTTATTTGCTAATCTATCTTTTATATCATCATAAACTTGAATGATTGAATTTCTACTTTCTAAATCAAAAGTTAAAAGTTTACTAAATACATTCTCATCCTGTCCAGGTACATCGAATATTTTTGGTCTTGGATAACCACTATCATATTTTTTTACACATTCTACAAAATCCATAGGGAATTTAATATTGAAATATTGTTCTACTTTCTGAATGTTTTCATCTGTAATTTCTTTTTTATTTACTCCAATCCAAGTAACGTTGCTCATATATACTCCTCCTTACTTATCGCTGTCTTTTCCCCAAATTTTATATCCACCAGTGTGACCTGTTTTCCTATGTGTTTCATAATCAACAAGTTGCATTCGTCCTGCTTCTTGATAATGATGCCATGTATAATTTTCTGGTACCTCGCCTAGCTTAAATAACTCTATTTCTTCTTCTGTGAATTTTGCAGCTAACTTAGGGTCTTTCATTATTTGTTCGTATAATGCTTTACTACATATTCTATCATGTGTTGGTCTAGATTTTTTAAAATCAGCTTCTTTTAATTTAACTTCAGAAACGGGTTTAAAAATAGGGAAACCATCTAAATCATACGGAATGCCTGTAACTGGATGTTTATTTCCCGCTAACTCACCCAATCTTAATCTTATTGTTTTCGGACCATTTGGACCCTCATAAGTATATGGAGCTGCTTTCCGCAAGTACTGTTGAATACTTCCGACTCCCGCATATGAAAGATGATTTCCAGCTTTGAATTCATAGTTGTTTAATATATGTAATGCATTTCTGTATGCCGGAGAATTAATTACAAGTGATTTTCCTTTAGTAAAACCTGTAATAGCAGCTACCTTCCCAACTTGTCCTGCTTTACTAAAACCCTTATCACCCAGAAGTCCGAGTCCTAACGTTGCTATACCATAAGCTACATAATGCTCTCTACTTTCCATATCTCCATTCCAAAGATTGTTTACAAATGAATCTGATAGAGCATTCAATGCAGCAGGAATAGTTTCCTCATAGTTTACAATCGCATCTCGCATATTCAGCCAGGTTTCTTTATCACCTAAGGATATCAGTCCTTCCCACGCATCCACTGCACCATCTATAAAACCGGTAGAAATACCAGTCCATGCAGCATTTAAATCCTTTGTATTCAAAAATGACTCTTCTGATTTTGGAGGAAGTTTTCCACACATGGCTCCTTCTTGAATATCAGAGTCAACTAAATTTCCGCCATACAACTCATCGGCTTCTCTGAACTTAACAGCTGCACGTTCTAATTCTACTGCAATTTTCTCTAATTCTTGTAAAACATTAAACATCATTGACTTCGTGTCATTAAACATATAATAGAATCGATCACTCGTTGCACCACTCCACTGAGAGGCTATGTATTCTGTTTGGTTATATAAATCTTTATGTATATACTCTAGCGCTGATCTCGCATCTCTTACGGTTCTTGCCGATTGTTCTAATTGTTCCGGTGTTACCTTAATTTGTGTGCTCATTCCATCCCTTCTTTGCAGATATATTATGAAAATTATAACATATCTAATATCAATACTAGTTTATCTTTTAAATATTGCTGTGGCTTTATAAAAAAGATTGATAATTTGTAATAAAGTTCGATAATTTTAAAAAAAGTTTGATAAAAATAGTTTAAATGCGATGTATGTTCCTATTTCATTTTGTCTAGACTATGAAAAAATTGTACTTTTCCAAATCAAAAGTAAAAACTTAAGCGTCAAATATTCCCCACCAAAAATTTGTAAATAACCTATGAGATAATCTCCTTACATATTACGTGTGGAGTTTTTTATATGAAAAGACACCTATTAATCTTTTGTAACAAAACAGATTTTTGACTGTTTTAATTTTATCAATTTATGTTCGAATATTTAAACAATAAATTTTTATACTTTTTTTGTATAAATTTTTGCATTATATATATATATATCAATTGTAAAATTGTTGCATTTTTGTAAATGGCGAATTATTATGCGGAAAATGAATATTTTGTATTTTTTTGTCTATAATTATATGTTGAACTCTTTATATACAAAATATACAATTTAAATTGATAAGAGAGAACTCTACAATAATATTGAAGGGGATGTTTAATATGAGAAAAATGAAAAGAATTAAAGGGGCAGCTTTAGCTTGTGCAATCGGTTTAAGTTCATTTAGTTTTATTAACGTAACAAGCGCTAGTGCGGCAGAAAACACCTATGCCACATCAAATAAAACAGCTAAGGGTCTTGCAGTCTGTAACGCACAATATGAAAATACTAAAGTACGAACTGAAGCAAGTACGAGTTCAAAAATAGCGTATAATGTTGCTAATGGAACTAGATTTACTGGTGAATGGGTAAAAGGACAAACTGTCAATGGAACTAATCAATGGTTAAAATTTTACGACTCAAACTGGAAAACCCATTTATACGTTTCAAAATCAGTATGTAACTAAGTACAAAATATAAGAAAAGGCACTTCATCAAGTTCCCCCAATAATTTTTTGGGGGTCTTCGTATATGCTTTAAATGGAAGTATGATCAGCTTGTTTATTGACCAAAAAATAAAAATATGGTATGTTTACTGTAGATTAGATATATATTGAGTGCATACTCAATATATATAAAGTATAGTACTTAACTGAATTGCATAAACTAAAAAAGACGAGATGCTGTAACATCCCGTCTGCTATGTAACTGCTGCTGTAAGGTGGTTGGTTGCAAATTTTTAGTTATTTTCTTTTTGAACCACCTTTTGTCTTGCCTGACGCGGTGGTTCTTTTACGTTTATTATTACTTTTAACCAACCTATTTGCATAAGCGGTTGCATAAGTTGTTACGAATACTGTTATGAATAGCTTCGTAGCATCTTGTAATAATTGAAGTAAAAAATCCATATCGGTTACACCTCCTTCCCCTCTTATATTAAGAGAAAGAAAGGGCGCAACCTCCCACCACACGTCTTCAGTTACTAACTATATTATACCATAATCCCTATAGTATTAGGATATTATCAAAGTAACACTTTTAATTTTGACAGTAGCTTTGTAGAATAACCTTTAATAAATCAATTAAATTATATATACCATTAAATAGTTTTTAATTTTAGTAAAATAATAGAAAGGAATATATATCATGAAATTCGAAAAAATGAAACTGCTATTGAAAACATACAGGTTATTAATTTTAAAAAGATACTATATTCTTCAATTTAAAAGAGAAAAACAAGATAAGTATGAACGTATATCCCCTGCACTTGTAATATCTAAAGAAAAGAAGATCTATATGAAATTTAAGCCTGATGCTTTAGCTGAGTTTCATAAGGATATAAACCTCGTAAAAGATGGAAAAATAGCAAACGACCTTGTTCAATTATTTTTATATGAACTAGATTTAGAGAAGATAAAAGTTAATAAAACTAGATACACAGATTATTCCATGCAAGTAAGTCGAATAGTGCTATTAAAGGTAATTAGGGTATTAAGAAAGGAAATGAAGATTCAATATATTGATTCGAAGACATATGGTCGTATGTCCCTAGAACAATTAGAGCATCTAAAGGAAAAAGTTAATAACAGCCATTTAGATGTACTTATAATAGAAAAACAAGTGAAAATAAAGAGACAAATAAAAGCAAGATTACGCTTAATACCACTAGATAAACTCCAAACTCTACATGAACAATTAAAAAGTGGTAAAGCTGAAGAGAAAAAGAAAGCAGCAAATATTATTAATAGAACCCATAAAAAAGTGGAAGTGGCAACAACAAGTATATACATGTAAAAATGATATTAAAGTAAAAAAGAACTAAGGTGTATACATAATTATGATACCTGAGTTCTTTTTAATATGTTGTTTCTTAAGGTGTATGCTGATGCTATACATCAATTAGTTTACTATAATTATATTATGACAAATTATTTCTTGGATCATGATATACATTTAAGAAATACATATTATGGTCCTCTTTCGAACAGACAAACTTAATTAAGTCATTTTTATGTTCCAAGATTTATTTTTGGGATTTTTACGATATGGCCTTGTATGTATAAGGGAAATGAAATTTTTATAGGCTATAACTAAAAAAAGGCTTTTCAGATTTGTATTTAAGAGAGATAAACGGACAAGTTAATGTGTTTGTATGCATTTTGATAAAACGCGTCATATAATCCTTTTAAATGCCTCAAAATAAAAACGCATAATTTAAAGAAAAAACCACATGAAAATATGCAGTTTTTAAAGTAACTATTATTCTATTTCTGATTTCACTTCTTTATGGATAATGTCTTCTAAAAATTTCTTGTATCCCTTGTACCCTTTTTTGCCTGCTTTCTTCTTAGCGGCTTCTACCACCTCTGCATTCAAATATAAACTTACATGTTCTTTGTTATCTGTTAGTTTTATTGCGTCATTTTTATGTTGTAGAACACCACAGATTAAACAGCTATTGAGGACCCTAAACATATAGGATTCATAAGGAATAGTGCCTAGCTTACATTTCATAAAGTACCCCTCATTTTTCTTAGAAACAAGGACATTTGACATACCTAAATGCGAGATTACATACAACATCACATCATATGCCGTATACAAAGGGAATAAGAAAGATAGATCACCTGGTCGCGTAATCTTCTTTTTTTGAATAGCGTCCTCAGAGAAATGATTCGACATTACCTCTTCCGGAATAGTAATCTGCTCTTTATGTGAGTTAATACCGAGTCGTTTTTCAGCATCAATCACTCTTGCTTCCTGGTCGTTAAATTCAACCATATCAAATAAAAGAAGATTCTTGGAATGTAACTGTAAATGGTTATATAATCTTTTATTTACCATTCCTACCTCATTCATTTTTCTTTTAAACTCTTCTAAATCTTTAAGGTGATATAGTCTTTCAGTTGTTTTACCTTTTGCTACTTCTTTAAATGGCAAGGAACCTTCTTTCGCAGCATTATGTACGTAAGTTCTGGATTTTTGTAAATATGCAGCTGCATCTTTTAGAGATAAGTAGTCCTTATATTCCTCCGCAAGTTGTTGCGCATCTTCCTGTTCAAAGCGATATCCCCCGTCAGCTTTCCAGGTATCTCGATTGATAGGTTCAATTTTCTTGTACTTAATTAGGTATCTCAATTGATTCCTACTTAAGTTTGCTTGTTCGCATACTTCTTCAAATGTCTTATAACCCAAATTAACACCTCATTTTCACGTGCTGTCTACCTTCGTTTGATTCCTTCTTCGCAATTCATATTTCGTTATACCTAGTTCCTCTACGATTAATTCTATAGGATATTCTTTATACTGCAAATACTCATAAGGATTATCAAGGTATAATTCCCTTACTTTATTAAAAGTATGCTGCTGTGATAAGGATTCTAATTTGTTGCCCCATGCCCGAATTGCATCATTTACGGGACAACCTACACATTGTATATTATTTCTTTGCTTTCTGCATCCACCTTTTCTTTTTTTATTAATATTTTCATTGAGTAGCGGACAATTCATACAGTATGTTGATTCAAGATAGGAAATTTCGTTAATAATTGCTTTTCGCTTATATTTCATAAGTGGCCCTCCTTTACTTTAAATTCAGAAAGTGCAATTAATATAAAATAGTTAAATAAACCATTTAACCAATAAGGTAATTATAATAAATAGTAAATGAATAGTAAAATAATTAATTTAACAATATAACTACATACCACAATAAATAACCTGTTTATTGTGGTATAATAAGAATCATAAAAATTTATATAAAATATAAGTGTGTCATTTCATTCTATTAAAGGGTGTGTTTAGATTTGAATATTATAAATTACGAACATAATAATCAACTTGTAAAATCCAAATCTGATTTTTTTGATAGCAGTCATTTTGAAAAAATTATGGGTATGGGTATCCGCAATATTGACTACTCCCAATTGAGTGAAGAATCTTTGGTTTACTTATTTTTACATGATGAACCTTCTTTAACGAAAAAAAGAAGTGACCGTACAAAAAAGATTTATCTGCATGATCTTTCTCATTTTCTACGCTACATAAAAGAAAAAACAGGAACCATTCAGGAGTTATCTCATAATGAGATGGAAATCTACTTCTATGAACTAAGTAAGAAGTATGCTGCCACTACATTACGTCGAAAGAAAACGGTAGTCCAGCAGTTTCTAAAGTACGTTTATGATAACAATGGTCTCTCAGATGACTATAGTAGTCGTCTCAAAAAAGTATCTGTAAAAAAAGAAGAGCTGGTCAACCGTGACCTCTTTCCTGAAGAAGTGAATGAAATTCTAGATACACTCAAGAAAACAAATTTCTTTATGTATTCCTTGTTTTTCCTTCTTACGACTACTGGACTCCGGATTGAAGAAGTTGCAAATGCAAAATGGGCAGACCTTGTATTCCATGCCTCTTTAAATGCTTATCTCTTACGTGTAGTTGGAAAAGGAAATAAAACTAGAGAAGTTCGTATCTTTGAAGATGTACTCGACGATATCTGTCGCCTTCGTCAATTGCGTAAACAAACAAGTGAATTGGATGTCTCAAGTACATCTGCTTTTCTACCCAAAGCAGATGGCTCACACTATCGAGCAGACTACTTATCAAAATACGTGGCAGAAAAAATTGTAGAAACCAATTTACCGTTTCTACGCCACCGAAAAGATAGAATTACACCCCATACCTGTAGACATTTCTTTGCGAATTATTTAATGGGCAAAGGTGTTGAACTTAAGAAAATACGTGACTACTTAGGGCATGAATCTATTATGACGACAGAACGTTATTTAAGAGAGCGTACAAGGCGTCAAAATCTGGCTACAATAGATATTGGGGATTCATTGTTTTAGCATCTATATAATAGGAAGATTCTCGATTTATCTTATCGATATCTTCCTATTTTTTTGCTGGTTCTGGTGCAAATATATGAAGAAGAATATGGATGATAGTAGATTCCTGACGGAATTACACCATAACTTACAAGTTATAGACGTAGAAGAACTTTCTACACATAGCACGCCTTACGATTATTTATAAAGTATATAAATAAAAATATAAAAATCAGTTCAAACGTTACGAAATTAATTCAAAAAGAAACAAATCATGAACTGCATAAATTAGATCGCTATCTTCTTTTTTCTAAACAAGTAGAACAATTGAAAATAGATATTCTGAAATTTTTCATTGAGGCAAAATCTTTAAATAAACAAATTATCGACTATAGTGCTCCAGCTAAAGGAAATACTCTTTTAAATTTTTGCAGGATTGGAAAAGAATTTCTTCCTTATACAGTAGATAAAAATCCTCATAAACAAGGTTTTCACTTGCCAGAAACTCGCATACCAGTTAAATCTCCTGAAGAAATTAAACAAACAAAACCTGATTATATTCTCATCATACCTTGGAACTTAAAAGAAGAAATTATAGAGGAATGCTCCTTCATTCGTGAATGGGGCGGGCAATTTTTAATTGTTATTCCGAAAGTAGAAGTGATTGAAGCATGAAGAAGGTCCTTATAACAGAAGGGAATGGTGGGATTGGTAAATACGTAGTACGTTCATTAATGCAAATGGGCTATGAAGTATATGCCACTTATAATAGAAATAAACCTTCTCACATTTTATGTCATTGGCATAAAGTAAACTTATTCATCATATCAAAGCATCTCACCTCTAATTCAGCAGTTTGTACCGTATGGTGGTCAAAGAATTGTCGTAGCTGGTACAAGTGCAGAGTACGAATGGATTAACAGTATGCTATCTGAAGAGTTTCCACTCCTTTCCTATAAAAATCCGTATTCATTATGTAAAAACACTTTACACTCTTGGCTACAATCTTATTCTGAGCAAACAGGACTCAGCATGTGCTGGGGAAGAATTTTTCATTTATACGGACCTTACGAACATGGCAATCGCCTTATTTCTAATATTAGTATTACTTCATTATTAAAAAATAAGGAGGCTTTATGTACACATAGGAAACAACATCGAAACTTCCTCCATGTAAGCGATGTTGCAGATGCTCTTTCTTCATTATAAAACAGTGATGTAATAGTTACTGTAAATGTCGCCTCTGGTCATTCTATTTAAATTAAAGAACTAACCTCTATTATCGTAAAAAGAATAGGGAAAGAACAATTAATCGAATTAGGTGCTTCCCTTCCCTAATAATGAACCTTTATTTGTTGGCGCGAATGTTGAACGGTTAAAAAATGAAGTACATTCGGAACTAAAATACGATATAAATACAGGAATCGAAGCAACTATTTTGTGGTGGGAAACATTTTTTAAGAATTCAAATTAGTACTTTATAAAAAAGCATAGCCATATGCATCGCTTAAACGTAGATCTTGTGTACCCGCTGCTAATTCTCTATACCATTCCTGCGGCTTTACCACCTTCAGAAAGCGTTGAACCAATCTGTAATTTTCTCTTTCGTATCGCATCATTCCAAGGACTAAATCCAAACCATAAAACACAAGCAAAATGTGGATAATTCTTACATTCATTCGCGGTTAAATGCCTGCCAACCCTATAACTTCAATGTTCATGATTATGAACAAATCTGCCTCTTCTCCATAATATCCAATTTTCTGGTAAGTATCCGTGAAATCTTTGTTTCATTAATGGGATAGAAGAGAATTCTTAATTACATTATAATCTTCTATTGTATCCACATCATAAAATAATTTAGCATCACTATATACAGTAATCTTACCTTGAAAAGACTTGTCAAAGAAAATGGAACGAGCTCCTTGGTCTCCTTTTAGTTTTTTCAAAACCGGAAAAATCCTCTTAGAAAATAAAATAGGTGGTTGCGGTATATCTTTATAGCTAGCAGCTATATAATCAAGCTGTGGGAAGTGCTGATAGTCATCTATTAGTGAATTTATAAGTTCAACTGTAACAAATGGCTGATCTGCAAGCATTACTAGCACTCCATCTGCATTCATGTTTTCTGCCTTCTCTAAACCGCAGCGAAGAGAATAAGACTGCCCAAAACATGCTTTTTTACAAGAAAGAATATGGATTCTTTCAACCTGGGTATACTGTAACAGCCAAGGCGTTTCATTAGAAACTATAACAATATCACTTAGATTTGAAGTAAGTGATGTATTCAATGCTATACTTCCAAGCGATGTATTTCGAATTGGAAGACACAGCTTATGTATCCCTGGACCTGTTCTTCGGCTCCTACCTGCTGCTAGATATATCCCTATTATTTTCATCATTTTTTCATCCTTATCATTTGTATCATTTCTGCCATAATGCTAACAGCAATTTCGCTTGGTCCCTCAGCTCCAATAGATAGTCCAGCCGGCGAACAAATCCAATTAGGTTTATCTATGCCCCCTAATAAACGTGAGGTTCGATGCCGGGACCCTAAAACTCCCAGGTAACGACAAGGACAGTTCTGCAAAATTTCCAGCAGTTCTTGGTCCCGTTTGAAATGATGCGTCATTATCATTATAAAATCCTGTTTCTTTATGGATATACTGGACATAATCTCTTTTGGAAATCCAATTATACATCTATCTGCTTCAGGAAACCGCACTGGTGTGCATAATCCCTCTCGCCAATCACAAACCGTAACAAAAAATCCTGTTTCTTTCGCTAAGGAGACAAGTGGTTTTGCGTCTTCTCCTGCCCCAAAAATAAACAAGGTGGGGCGTGGTTCGAAGCAATGTACATACAGATGGTCATACCAACCACTCTTCAAATTCGAGATATCTGGAATTTCTCCTATCCAATCCCCAAACGTATGTCCCTCTTCACTAAAAAAAAGAGTCTTTGACTTTGATAAGTCTTTAATCATCCATACAAGTAACCCTTTTTCTGTATACACTCTTACCTTCCGCAAATACTCCTGATATATATAATTCACTTGTTCCAATAATATATATATAATTCCGTTACATCCTACTCCCCATGATAAATCGTCTTCTTCTCTCATATCAAATTCATGTATGCTCCACTTTTCAATACTTACATCTTTAGTATAAAAATAAAGTTCCTCCTCAATGCACCCTGCGCTAAGCGTTCCAACCCTTATTCCATCCTCTCCAAACATCATCATTGAGCCTTCCTTCCGATATGACGAACCAGATACTCGAATGATAGTCGCAAGCGTGCAATTTTGTGGGATTGATATTGTCGCTTCTAAAATATCATGTATAGTAGACATCACAATTCACCTTACCTTTGATTTTGAAGTACTGATTTTACCGCTTCTCTAATTTCTTGATAACTTGTACATCGGCAAATGTTCGATTCTAACCATTCTTCAATTATTTCGTCAGTTGCTTTTGGATGGTTTGCTATGAGCGCATGGCAGTTTACAATAAATCCTGACGTGCAATATCCACACTGAAATGCCCACTTTTCTATAAATGCTTTTTGTACAGGCGATCCATGTAAACCTTCAATTGTTGTTATCCTTTTTTCTATTGCTTCTACTGCAAGCATAATACAAGATTTTATCGGCACCCCATCCACTAAAACCGTGCAAGCTCCACAGTCCCCATTTTCACATCCGCGTTTTGCTCCAGTTAAATCAAACTGATCTCGCAATGTATCTAAAAGCGTATCAGCTGTCCTCACTATTCCATGCCGATTTTCCTCGTTTATATGAAGAGTAACTTTTGTAATCAAAATCTCCCTCCTTCAAAATGCTCTAACATATCTCGTAATATATTTCTTAATACAAACAAACGGTAGTCTCTAGATCCACGAATATCATCTAGTACAGGTGCTGGAATATACAGTACCGTATTTTCTATCTTATCTTCAACTGACAACTGATTATTATTAATTGCTGTTTCCATAGCAGTAGAACGAAAAGGAAAAGCGCATAATCCACTAAAGGCCATACGAATTTTATTCCCTTTTTTCAAAGCAGCAAGCGTAATAACTGGATAATCAATTTTTTCAATTTTTCTCTTTTTCACACTATAAAAAGGTAATCCCACATACTCTATATCAGTTACAACTTGCAGAAGAAATTCTCCCTTGTTTAATCGTAGTCTTTCTATAAATAAGGAATGAATGGAAACGTAACGTATTCCTTTCATTCCTGCAATTACAAAAATGCTGTCCGCCAACAAAAAAGGAAGCACAGCTTCTCGATAAGGGATTTCACCTGCAATATTTCCGCCTAATGTAATTTTGTTTCTTGCTGTATGATCGGCCACTCTTGACGCTGTTTTACTTAGAAGCGGAAACACATTTGATTCTGAAACGCGAGTCAAGGTAAGTGCTGCACCGAAAATCACATAATTTTGATTTCTCACAATCACGTTGCATTCAGGGATTTCCTTTATATCGATTATAGAATTCGCAAAAAACTCTTCAAATCTACCTAGGGTAATAATCTCAGTTCCACCACCGTAATATAGTGAATTTTTCCCTTGTTGATAAAAATTAGAATATAACTGTAAAGCTTCTGTTATAAAATGAGGACGATAATATTCAAAGTCATTTGGAATCATGATAAAGGCTCCTTCTTTTTCAATTTTGTTCTCCAAATCAATTCTGGAGTAACTGGTAATTGATGCAAAGAAACCTGGGCTGCAACTGATAAACTATTAGCAAGAGCGGCTGGCATTCCAAGAATGCCATGTTCACCAAGAGCTCGGGAACCAAACGGAGAATCGTCATGAGGAGTTTCTATAAACTCTACTTTATATTCTGGTTGTTGACCGTAATGAGTTACTTTATATGAACGAAATTGATTATTTAATACTCTCCCTTTTTTGTCATAATTGAATGCTTCTCTTGTTGCAAAGCTAAGCCCCATACTCATTGCACCCATCATTTGAGTCTCGGCTCCTTTCAAATTTAACACCTTTCCAGCATCTATTACGCTGAAAGCACGAATTAATTTATACGTATAATCCCGCGTATCAAATTCAACTTCCACTGCTTGCGCTGCAATTCCCCATTCCGGGCCTGATTTTCCCTTCCCAGTTTCCTTATCAGGTTCTGTGATTCCTTCAAACGTATATGCTCCTCTTCCTACAATCTGTTGGTTAATTACTTGTCCGTTTGGAGCAACATATCCTAACGCAATCTGAGATATATCTATAGAAAGGTTTGGAGATTCTTTAACATATACTTGTTTGTTGGCAATTTCCAAATCCTCTATCGGATATCCTAATAAAATAGAGGCAGATTCTTTTAACTGTCTACTGATATCTTCTGTTGCAGCTAGCACTGCGTTCCCAACTAGGTACGTAGTTCTGCTTGCAGCTGTTTTCCAATGCTTTGGTGCAACCTGTGTATCTACTTCCATTTTGATATGTACATCTTCCATTTTCATCTTCATTTTTTCTGCTACCATTTGTGCAAGTACAGTTTTTGTACCTGTTCCAATTTCCACTGCACCACAATGAACATTTACACTTCCATTTTCATGAAACGTTATTACCGCACCCGCTCCTGCATCTGGTGGTGTTGTGGAGTTCTTCCATGCGAAGGAAATTCCCTTTGCATGAACTTTCCTATCTGAAATTTGGATATACTGCCCTTCATTCCAACTGATTAATTTTTTCAATCTTTCTAAACATTTTTTCGGATCTCCCATATTGCTTCTGGTTACCGGAACTTGTGTAGGTGTCGTATCTCCTGGTTTGATTGCATTTTTTAATCGAAATTCAAGTGGACACATTCCTAGTTTGTTTGCCATAATATCTACTGTCCGCTCCACAACGAAAGTATATTCAGAATGTCCAAATCCGCGGAATGCTGTAGCGTAAGGATGGTTCGTATACATACAGAGCGAATCGCACCATACATGTTCAATTGAATAAGGTCCTGTACAATCTAGACCCGCAGCTTTACTGACAACAACGGCTCGATCCGCATAAGCTCCACCATCAAATAAAAAGAGGAATTCCGCAGCCTTTAAGCTCCCATCTTTCGCACAACCCAGTTTGACTTTTGCTTGCAAACCAATATGAACGGGTGAAGTAATAAAATCTTCTTCCCTGCTATTACGAATTTTCACTCTTCTTCCACCTACAGCTTTAGAAGCAAGATAAGCTAATATTTCAATTTGTACCATAGTTTTTCCGCCATATGCTCCACCTACTAAAGGTACGCAAACATGTATGTTTCCTTTATCTATATCAAATGCTTCACTCAGCTGTTTCCTAATCTCGAATGGTGCTTGAGATGTAGAAGTAACAAGAACGACTCCGTTCGGCTTAATTTCTACTTTTGTACATCTCATTTCCATTGCCGCATGATCGGATTGTGGGAATGAAAAAAATTCTTCCACAATTATATCGCTCTCGTTAAACCCTTTCTTAACATCACCCTTCCGAACTTTTGTCCGCGTGGCAATATTTGTATTGGGCTCTGGTTGTGCTTCCTCTATGATTCTATATTCTCCTAACCGCTCATGAACAAGAGGAGTATTTTTTTGATATGCCTGTATAGGAGAATTGACAACAGGAATTTCTTTATACGTTACATGTATTGAAAAAACAGCTATTTGAGCAGCTGCTTCACTATCTGCGATTACCATGGCAATTGGCTCACCAAAGTATCTTACCTTCTCAAAAGCCAGAGGCGGTCGGTCAACTATACTACTGCCAACTAGATAAGGATAATCTTTACCTGTGATAATATTCCGTACACCTGTTACTTTCCAAGCTTTACTTATATCAATGTTCTCTATATATGCATGTGCATATTTACTAGTTACAAGCTTTACATGCAATGTTCCTATTTCATTTTCGTCGTCAATATACTTTGCTTTTCCCGTTACTTTATCCATCGCTTCTTTTCTTGGAATACTTTTTCCAATGATACGATATTGACTCATAAGCCCCCTCCTTTTGTTCCTACTCTATAGTATTAGTTTTATCCTACCTTTAGTACATGAAAAAACTCGCTCTATAGGGGGAATTTCAACATTTTTATACGTTAAGCAATTCTCAAAACGCATTACTAATAATTCCAATTGAGACTATAATTTAGAGATAAGTTAAGGGACATATTTCAAGTTATTTTATATATTCCTAAATACAATAGACCCTCCAAATCCACTCATCTCTTCTCCTCCTTATCATCCAAACGAATATCCATCAAATCAATATTCTTGATTACATCATCTAATGTTTTGATTTTCTTCGCATCAACCTTATACGGATGTGTAGTTCTAAAATATATACTATCTGTCTTTTTCACCGTTAATTCCTGTTCATCCATTATTCATCATCCTCCCCTTTTTAGGTGTCCAATTTTCCCCAAAAATAATAAAACTCCTTTCAATAGCACATGCTATATCTAAAAGGAGAACTCATGAAAATATTTAAATACATCTCACATACAATTGGATGGCTTGCGTTATTCTCAATTTGGTATGTAATGTTCCTATATCGCATTTTTTAGGTGTCCAGTTTTTCCAATAAAAAGAGAGCATCTATTAGCGCAGGTGGTTCTGTTGCAAAGTTTGAAAAAAGCATAAACAGGTTGGTAAATGAGGAACAATGTTTAGGAAGTAGCTAGTAATTGTTGAAGTTCATTGTACGTTGAAAAGGCGGAGTCTCTTTGAAGACTTCGCCTTTGTTTATATAGGGCATGAATGGTCTCAATACCTTTAATCGTACGTGAAGCATGACGAAGATTTTGAAATCCTGCGGATTTGGCAAAACATCTCTTTACATGCCTATGATCCTGTTCAATAAGATTGTTTAAATATTTGATTGTACAATGGATTGTAGTTTGATAAAATCCTTGTCTTCTTAATTTGTTAAATGCGCAAAGTAATGCTGGCGCTTTGTCTGTAGTGAGAACCGTTGGTTCTCCAAAATGTTTTACTAATCTTTTCATGAAGGCATAGGCAGCCTGATGATCCCGTTTTTTACGAAGTTGAATATCCAATGTGTGTCCATCTTTATTAATTGCACGATAGAGATAACGTCATTCTCCCTTAACTTTGATATAAGTCTCATCCAAATGCCAAGATAAGCATGCAGATTTATTTTTCACTTTCCAAATTTGATAGATGAGATTGCCATATTCATGAACCCATCGCATGATGGTTGTTGGGTGAACTGAAATACCACGTTCTTTCAGGATTTCAGACACATCGCGATAACTTAAAGAAAAACGGCAGTAGTAGCCGACAGCTACTAAAATAACATCTTTCTTGAATTGTTTTCCTTTAAAATATCTCATGTCTGATTCTCCTAGATTCTGTTTTCTAGAGTGTAGCTTCATGTAGAAAACTTTGCAACAGAACCCTTATAGCGATTCATTTTCATAACTATAGCCTAGTACCGCAATCGACGCTAGTTGATCTGAACTTTCTTGCCATGGATCCATTATACGATTACCTCCTATTAATGCAGGATAAATACCCGGGTTTTTCTGCTGCCAAATATGCCATAAGCGATCAACCTCAGCATGATGTAACCAAAAAAATGGATCTGTAGGGGAATATTGAATGTTATCCATGATTCCCCCTACCCATGCATGTACTTGATTATGGGCGGGAAGGTCAGAGCCATCTAATTTTTGACCATTACCTTCTAAGCCAATAGTGAATCTAGAATAATCGTCAAGGTTAAGGATAGGAAGTTGCTGTCGGAAATCATTAATGATAAAGTCAACATCACTACTTGAGGGCTTTAAACTCGAACCTGACAATGTACGAGGAGGCACTGAATTACCTGTTTGTGGATCCTGTGCAGGTAAAAAACCTTGTAACCATGCTGGGAATGGATCTACCCATCGCCAATAAGGAATGGTGACGAGTGTTTGTGCTTGTGGACGCAATGTTCGATCAGCCTTTTGTAACGCTTCTTCGAATGCTAGTAGGTAACGCCGATGCCATGACAAAAATCTTAGTGTACCATTTGGATTATCATTCATCGTATGCATATTATGTGACATATCGGCATGTATTTCTATTGTTGATTTATAAATCCCATCTCGAATCAACTTATTTACTGCATTTTTAAATGCTGTTTTTTCTTCATCATTAAAATTCTTTTGATCTTTACGTATAATTTGAACAGTTTTCTTAGTAGTAACAGTTATATTTTCAAACCTTTCTTCTTTCATGAAATTACTGCTAGTAATTAAAGCCTCTAGCTCACGTCCTACTTTGTCCATATCTACATTGGTTTCAGAAAATAAATTAAAGCGATGATACACTATTCTTCCCCCTTCAATTTAAAGTTTTCTTTCATTTCCCCCTTCACTCTATCCATTCAACAGAAAAATAGAAATCCTGTAAAACGAAAAATCTCTCTCCTCTATTAAAATCCCAATAGCATTAAAACATTCATGATAAGGGAGTCTTCTTTTGAAAAGAGACTCCCTTTTTATTATTGATAGCTATTTTAGTTAAAACTTCAGAGGCAATTCTTCTAATGACCTCATTAAGTAGTTTTCTTTCCATCTCACTTGCTCTTTATCGCCTTGTAGTTGAATAGTTGGCATACGTCGTAATAATGTAGGAATTGCAATTTTTGCTTCTAAACGAGCGAGTGGTGCACCAAGACAAAAGTGAATACCATGACCGAAAGCGATGTGACGATTGTTTTTTCTTGTAATATCAAATACATCAGCATTTGGAAATATTTTTTCATCGCGATTAGCAGATGCTACTGAAATAATAATCCTATCTTTTGGTTGAATATCTTGACCATGCAATGTGAATGGTTCTGCTGTCCAACGTAAAGTAGTTAACTCAACAGGGCTATAAAATCGTAATGCCTCTTCTATTGCTAAATTGATTAAATCAGGATTTTGACGAAGTTTTTGTAATTGAATTGGGTGTTCCAGTAATGCTAAAGTCATATTTGTAATTAAATTTACAGTTGTTTCATGTCCGGCAACGATAAGCAACGTAATTGTTGAATATAATTCTGATGCATTTAATTTCGTTCCTTCACTTTCTGCCTTTATGAGTGCACTTATTAAATCATCAGCAGGATTTGTTCTCTTTTTATGAACTAAATGCTGTATATACTCAGCAAATTCTCCTAATTTTTGATTGTTTTTTTTCATGTCTTCTAACGTATGTGGAGTAGCAATAATTGCTTGTGACCAAACTCTAAATTTATGTTGATCTTCAAGAGGAATACCTAACATTTCACTAATTACCATAATTGGTAGGGGGAAAGCATAATCACTTACAAGGTTTATAGATTGATTATGTTCCACTTTACTTAATAAAGTATCAGCAATATGTTGAATTCGGCCTTCAAGTTGTAAAACCATCTGAGGAGTAAATGCCTTTTGAGCAAGTGATCGTAAACGGCTATGATCAGGGGGATCTGAATTCAGCATATGATTTCTTAAGAGTTCTCTATTCTCTAGTGAGATAGGAACGTCCACTTCTTCTTTGTTACTGAACACGTTTTCAATATTTTTCATTAATTTTGCATCTTTTAATAAAGAGATTGCATCCTCATATCTTGTAATAAGCCAACTTTGACTCTGTTCCCCCGAAGATAAAGGATAAACAGGATGAAATGCGCGTAATTCTTCATAAATATCATATGCTTCCTGTTTAAATATAGGAGAAGATAATTGTGTTTCTAATAATAGCTTGAGATTTAGCTCATTTTTTGAAATCATTCATATAACCTCCATTATTCTTATTCAGATATTTGCACCAGAACCGTCCAAAGAGTATCTTTTTTATAACTATATTTTATATTAACGTAGAGTGGTAATATTGAATTATTTTATAATTAACCAGTTATGGAATCATAAGATTCTGTGATTTCTTTTATGGTGTCTTCATCCACTTTTCGAAGTGTAGCAAGTTTCTTAATATTGACCTTATTTGCGCCAATTTGTTGCGGTGAAATAAGTTTTTCAGATACTTCGGGCAAGTCTTTCCCTGCATAGATATAGAGTCCTACCCCATGAAAAGCAATCGCTTTTACTAACCAGCGTTGAATACTCGTATTAATATCAAAACTGTTCGGTTCAGCTATTGGATTGTTTTGGTTATTAAGTATCGGATGAATCTGGCTTAGTGGTAATCCATGTACAGTCACCTTAACTTCTACAAAGTAACCTATTCCCTAAAATTGATTCGCCATATCGGCTGCTGTTCCGCACGCTTATGCCAGAATTCCTCCATCAATGACATAATAGCTTCCTGTGATAAAAGAAGCATTATCTGAAGCTAAAAACAAAACAAGTTCTGCAATTTCTTCCGGCTGAGCATAGCGATTCATTGGTACCTTCGCTAACGCTCTTTCTCTCATCAGATTCACATGCTCTGGTCCTTTCCCCCCCTCGATGGCCTGCATCATTCGGGTGTCGACATATCCGGGGCAGATTGCGTTCACGCGAATCCCCATTCCTGCTGATTCTAAGGCAGCTGTTTTGGTCAACCCAAGCACTGCATGCTTAGAGGTAGCATAGGGAGCCAAACCAATGGAGCCTCTTAGCCCTGTAATGGATGCCGAATTGATGATACTTCCTGATCTTTGCTCCATCATGATAGCCATCACATGCTTTAAACCAAAAAAGACACCCTTGATATTGACATTCAGAACCTTATCTAAATCCTCGGAAGATGTTTCTGTAATCGGAGCAACCTTCCCTTCTATTCCCGCATTATTAAAGAAAACGTCAATTTTTCCGTACTTCTTCTTAGTTTGTTGAACAAAATTCTCAACTTGGTCCTCACTTGTCACATCAGCAGTTTGAAGTAAATAATCCTCTAATTCTAGTTCCTTAGCAAGTGACTCTAGTGCTTGATCATCCAAATCGACTAACGCAAGTTTCGCTCCTTGCTTGGCAAATAAACGCGCCGTCTCCTTGCCAATTCCTCCCGTAGCCCCTGTGATTAATACGACTTTCCCTGTAAGATCCATCTTTCTTCCTCCTCTTCCAAAGCTGATTTCTATTGCATATATCAAATCCATATTTTTAAGAACTGGATGGTACTTTGACCATATTAGGCATATTGGATTTTTCCTTCTTTCGATCTGGATTAACAAAGATCATAAATAGCAACCCAACAGTCAGAATGATGACTGAAATCATCAAAAATGAATAATTAAACCCTTGGGCCACATTATCTTTCCCAGCATATTGAATAATAAATCCAGTCACAATCGGACTGATCATCGCTGCCACATTCTGAAAAGCAACGATTATCCCAGAGAGAGTAGACGTCCGTTCAGGGAGCTGATGGCTCATAATAATATGAGAGGTCGAAAGAATTAGGTACGAAAGTCCATATGCCATAGTAATTGCGATGATCGACCATGCATGTGAGTGAATGACAAAGAGAGAACCTAAAAACAACGCGCCAACTACCATTCCAATTCCTGTTAGGCTTACTCGTGCTATACGAAAATTCTGTGTTTTTTTAAATATACGGTCGGAAATAGTTGCCATGATAAGGGAGAGAACAACCGATGATCCCCCAATTATTAATATGGAATTCGCCATCTGCATTTCTGAAAGTTTAACTACTTGTACGAAGTAAACAGGCATCCATATTTGCATCCAAGCAGCTAGGAAACAAAATCCAAATGAGGCGAATAAAGTAAATATGCAAGCTCGTGACAACAACACAGGATAGATTTCCGCCCAAGTAATTTTTGTTTTTGGCGTAGTAACGAGCTCTTGTTGCTTAATTTCTTGAAGCACTGGACTTTTCTTAGGAACAAATACTCCCCACAAAACTAACAGAAACAAGCTGAATAGTCCCATGATGGCAAATGTATGCCTCCAGCCAACCATTTGAGTTAGGAAGATAACCAAAGGAGCCACTCCATAAGCTCCAATTGTTGAACCAGCAATGAAAATAGTTGTCACTCGTGCTCGCATATCGCTAGGGAAGTAAGAAAACAAAAGCCTTAGAGATGCTGGAGCGTATCCTCCTTCAGAAACGCCAAGGAGCAAACGATACACTAAAATCGTAGAAAATCCAGAAATCACATAGCCTCCAACCAATTGAAGAATTGACCATACCAAAAGCATATAACTGATCATTTTCTTGGAACTGAATTTATCTGTAAGGGTTCCTACAACGATTGCGGCTACTGGGAAAATCCAAAAAAAGCTACTCCCAATAATCCCCCATTGTGCATACGATAAACCCAATTCTTTCATTATTGGAGCAGCAGCAATCCCAACAACACTCTTATCAGCAAAGTTAATTAAGAATCCAAAAAATAGGGTGATCAGCACAAACCAACGCATAAGCATTCCCCCAAATAATTGATTTAGACGTTTAAACTTACAATGATTTCCACTCCTGATAAGATATCAATGCTATATTTCACCTGAATCGATAATCCATTAAATCTGTACGGAAATCATTTTTATATTTAAATAATCGTCCAAGCCATACTTTCCGCCTTCACGTCCCATCCCGCTCTCTTTTACGCCGCCAAATGGAACTTGGACTGAAAAGGGAATAGCGTCATTTACTCCTACCATACCGTAATCCAATTGTTCGGAAACGCGGTACTTACGGGAAAGGTCATTAGTAAAGAAATATGAGGCAAGTCCATATTCAATGTCATTCGCTCTTTTAATCACTTCTTCCTCGCTTTGGAACCTTAAAAGCGGAATGACAGGTCCAAAAGTTTCTTCTCTGGTAATCAGCATATCATCCGTTACATCAGACAAAACAGTCGGGTCGTAAAAATTCCCATTGGAGTAAGCTCCATCTGATAGCCTTTTCCCACCGTTAAGGATACATGCCCCGAGGCGTACAGCATTATCCACCTGCTCTTGTATTTTTACGATAGCTTCTTCATTTGTCAGTGGCCCCATTTCATTTTGTTCATCTAATCCGTTACCTACTTTGATGTTTTGAACTTTTTCTTTCAACTTTTCAGCAAATTCCGAGTAAATACTTTCCTGGACATAAATGCGATTTGGACATATGCATTGTTGGCCATTGGAGCCAAATTTACTTCTTAACAAGCCCTCAATAGCTAAGTCGATATCCGCATCTTCAAAAACAATAAAAGGAGCATGTCCTCCTAATTCCATCGAGACGCGTTTAACAGTATGTGCAGATTGAGCAATAAGAACTTTTCCTACTTCCGTAGAACCGGTAAAGGAGATCTTTCTCACGATTTTGCTGTTCATGAGTGCGTTGGCTATGGGACCGGAACTTCCGATGACGAGATTAGCCACTCCTTTGGGCAAACCTATTTCATCAAAAATTTGAAATAAAGCAATCGAAGACAACGGGGCTTCTTTCGAAGGCTTCAGGACCACTGTGCAACCGGTAGCCAAAGCTGGTCCCAACTTTCTAGCTGCCATGGATAACGGAAAATTCCAGGGAGTAATGGCTCCTACAACACCGATGGGCTGCCGAATCGCCTGGATACGTTTGTTAGCTATTGATGGAGGAATGATATCTCCATAAATTCTGCGCGCCTCTTCGGCGTACCATTGAAAGAAGGCAATAGTCGACCCTACCTCTTGCCGGGCATGGTGAATTGTTTTTCCCATTTCTTTTGTAATGATTTGAGCCAATTCTTCCTTCTTTTCTTGTAGCTTCTCGACAATTCTCCATAAATAGGAACTGCGCTGTTCTGCTGTGAATGCAGCCCATTGAGGGAACGCCTCCTCTGCGGCTTCAATGGCTCGGTTTGTCTCTTCTTCACCCACAAAATAAACGGTATCCACCATTTCCCCTGTAGCCGGATTCTTCACTTCAAATACCTTATCCGTTTTCAACCATTCTCCGTTGATATACATCATCAACGCTCCCTCCGCGATTTTATATCTACAGGAAAAAACGAACTAGGTATAGTCGACTTTTCCTGAGTAATGAAACTTATTAGGACGCTATCATGAATGTTGCGCCTACATCTGTTCACAACCTGCAGTACAATTGAACTATTTCTTTTTTTCGTCATCTATCGATACACGGCGTAGCATTTTGTCAACAGCCGATTTTTGAAAATCTTTTCGAAGTTAAACGCACGAGGTTCTAGTTGTGCCATTCAATTAACTTCGCTTCAGTCACCATTAGGATTTTTCGGAACGATAACCGTAATTCACTGTTTCCTCGCGATAGGAATCTGGTTTCCTAATACAATAGACACCTTACGTATACCTTATCCGTGTATATATAGTTTTTTAGGAAACCGGCTCTTTAGGGCACGAAGGTGTTAAAGTAAACCCTTCGTAACCTTTAGCTGTTACGTCGTCACAAATCTTACGGTATTCCCCAACTCCCCCAACATAAATGAGGAATCCACGCGGCTTATCTTCAATATTTGCGCCTGTGTACCAAGAGTCAACCTTAGTAAGAAGCGTGGATTCAGCCAACTCTCTGCAATGTTTACTCCAAGCCTCTTCCGCATCTGCGCTTGCCTCAATCGTTTCGATATCATACTCACGAAGATACTCGATACAATCACCAATCCATTCAACATGTTGCTCTATAGATACAGGTACATTCGACAGTACTGAAGGACTTTCAGGGCCGGTAATCATAAACATGTTAGGGAAACCAGCATTCGCGATACCGAGGTACGTTCTCGTTTGTGTTCCATCAGCCCATTTCTCTTTTAGTGACACCCCATATTTACCGCGGATATCAATCTTAAACAGCGGGCCTGTTATCGCATCATAGCCAGTAGCAAAAACAATGACATCCAGTTCATATTCCGCTTCCGAGGTTCTTATCCCCTTAGGCGTGATTTCCACAATTGGCGCAGCCTTTACATCTGCCAAGGTAACATTATCGCGATTAAACGTCTCATAATAATTGATGTCCAGGACTGGCCGTTTTGCAGAATAGTAGTAGCTTGGCTTTAGCTTCTCGGCCACATTTGGGTCTTTTACAATTCCATCTATCTTAAAACGGATAAATTCACTAGCAGTTTCATTGGATTCTTCGTTTACCAACAGGTCATTGTAAGTTTGGCTAAACCCTAATCCCCCTCTTTCCCAGACCTTTTCGTATTCCCGCTGACGTTCTTCTAGTGTATCTTCCAGGGCGGACCGATCATTGATCACCGTATGAAGATAGCCCATTTTGGACCAACGTATTTGCTGCCTAATCTCCTCATAGTTTGCTTTCGTTTGACGTATAAACTCTGGGTCATATCGATAGTTTCTCGCCGGAGTACTGTACGCTGGAGTCCGCTGAAAGACAGTAAGATGACCCGCTTCTTGCGCAATAACTGGGATAGCTTGTATTCCGCTTGAACCCGTACCAATCACACCAACACGCTTTCCGCTGAAGTGTACCTTTTCATGTGGCCAGTGCCCGGTGTGGTATGCCTTACCTTCGAAACAATCTAAGCCCTTAAAGTTAGGTATATTGGAGGCCGATAGACAGCCTACTCCTGTGATAAAATACTTAGCAATCAAGGTAGTGCCATCGTGCGTTTGAATCTTCCAGTTTTTATTTTCTTCGTCGTAATGAGCAACCGTAATGCGTGTATTAAATTGGATATTACGGCGAAGGTCAAGCCTATCTGCTACGAAATTAAGATAGTTTAATATTTCCGCCTGTTCTGGAAATCTAGAAGTCCATGTCCATTCCTGAAGTAGCTCATCAGAGAAAGTATAATTATAAATGATGCTCTCAGAGTCGCATTTTGCTCCAGGGTATCGATTCGCATACCATACACCCCCGACTTCAGGTGCGGACTCAAAAGCACGGGTGGAAAAACCAGCCTCCCGCAAGCGGTATAACATGTATAATCCCGAAAAACCTGCTCCGACAACGGCTGCATCCAAATGTATATTTTGATTTATTTTGCTCATTTTATCCTCCCCTTTATAAAAAATTAAGTACTCAGGAAACTATCGATCTCAGAGACTGACAAATGAGTCATTTACTAACGGGTATTTGTTCATGAAAGGCTGTATGCAAATAGCGGGCCACTTGTTCGATTGCCTGCTTACCTTTATCCATAATTCCCGCCATCCAGAAGAATCCATGAATCATTCCTTGGTAACAAGTGGATTCTACTTGAACACCTGCTAGATGCAATCGGTTGGCATAGGCCAATCCTTCGTCACGAAGTGGATCATATTCCCCAGTAATGATTAGCGCAGGAGGAAGTCTTCTAAGATCTTCGGCAAGTAAAGGTGCTGCATAGACGTTTCGTTTATCTTCCTCCTTATTAAGATAATGTCGAGTAAACCACACCATGTTCGCATATGTTAGGAAATATCCTTCTCCATTCTCTTTGTACGAAGGCGTACTAAAAGAGAAATCCATGACCGGATAGATCAAAACTTGTGATACAAAGGTTGGTCCTTCCAGATCCCTTGCTTTCATCGTCACGGATGCAGCGAGATTTCCACCGGCACTGTCCCCACCGATAGCGATTCTCGTAGAATCTCCCTTCCATTCTCTTGCATGATTTGCTACCCACGTTGCTGCTTCATAACAATCTTCAAGAGGGATAGGAAACTTATTTTCAGGAGCCAAGCGATAATCTACGGACACTACAATGCACTCTGCCTGATTGGCAAGGCTACGGCAGGGCGTATCTGCCGTATCAAGATCTCCCAAAACCCAGCCTCCTCCATGAAGATAGAAGAAAATTGGAAAGAGTCCTTCTCCTTCTGGGGTATATATCCTTACCTTAATTTCTCCATTTTTCACGGGAATCATATATTCTTCTACCCTGGCTACCGATTCTGCTGGACCTGCTAGTTTTTGAAATTCTGCTGTTCTGGCACGGTTTTCTCCAAGTGTCAGAGCGAAAGGCGGTTCTCTTCCCTCCAACATATCTAGAAAAGCTTTCGCTTGATGATCTAACATAGTTGAACTGTTACCTCCTTTGATTAGGCTATTGATTGACCGTGCTTAGCTTAATTCCGGAAACTTCCTCCGTCACTTTGCTAATAATATCCACCGAGATGAGGAATTTTCCGGAGGCAGGATCACTTTGCACATCAGTTACTATAGACTGAAGCGCATCGGCATCAAGGTTAAATTCAGCAAAAGTATCCGGTAACTCAATTTGATGGCGTAGATTGCGAATAAAGCTAATCACTTCCGATAAACATTCTTCCGGCCGTAAAGAAGAATTTTCAATACCTAATTCTTTAGCAAATCGCTTAATTTTTGGTAAATAGAAGGAAGGCAGAGCAGCCATCACGTTTGGCAGAAGCACCGAATTAGCCAGGCCGTGCGGAATTCTAAACTTGGCCCCAAATACATGCGCCATATTATGCACGGGCACTCCATTGTTGCCAAATCCGAAAGCCGTAATTGCCATCGCACTTGCCATCAACATATTGCCTCTTGCTTCCAAATTAGTTCCTTCCTTGACTACGATAGGCAGGTTCTCTGCAATCAATTGAGCGGCATACAGTGCATAGGAATCCGTAAACGGAGTGGCTGTTGTTGAAAAATAACCTTCCACCGCATGCGTCAGAGCATCCATTCCCGTAAAAGCTGTTATCCTCGGAGGCAATCCAACCGTTAACTCAGAATCTAAAATAGCCATGTCAGCACTGAGATACGGAGTCCTTACTACAACTTTCAGGCCCAGTTTTTCATTAAAAATGACAGCCATTGGCGACACTTCTGCACCCGTTCCTGCTGTAGTAGGAATCGCTACATGCGGGATGCCAGTCGGTTGAGCTTCCGGCAAAAATTCTCTGATGCTGGTATGTAGTACTTCTTCCATGTCGTTATACCCTTTGTTTAGCATCCACTTGATGCCCTTTACAGCATCCAGAACACTGCCACCACCAAGAGCAATCAATGCGTCTGCCCGCTTATCCTTAAAAAACCGGACAGCCTTGGTAACGTTTTTCGCTTTGGCATCCTGTTCAATCTCGTCAAAGATACCCACAAGCTCTACGGATACCTGTGTACTTTTAAACAAGTCAATGATTTGAGAAGCAACACCCGCTTTGGTTAATCCTTTATCCGTAAACAGGATGGCCCGCTTTCCACCTAATCCCTGAATCATTTGCGGAAGCAAACTTCTTGTCCCCGCTCCGCTGGATATGGATGTTCTCAAATGAAATTCAGAAAAAGAACTGTTCATTTCCATCACCTGCTTTCCAATATAACCATTTAATTTAGAATTGACTTTAATCATTCCTAAACTTTCATATTGACTTATCATCATGTAAGTGTTTACAATTACAATAATAGTCTGATCTTTCAAATATATATATCCCCTAAAAATAGGGGGTTACTTCCCATAAAGCTTTCTCTTAAACTCCCAAGTTAGTCAAAGGTTATTCTTCCTTAACCTTATAGTCATCAATATTATTTCAATGCAAATGTTTATAGTATTTATAATCGAGAGTTTCTTCGTCATTATGTGAATATTCAAACGAATAATTTGGAGGATAATAATTATGCTTAGTACAGCCATAAAAAAGCAAATTCAATCCATTTCATTAGCTCCTTCCCATGATGAAAAGCAAATTCTTGCCGCCCGTGGCTTTATAGATCTTTTTCAATTTTCCCGTGTTGGTCTCTATTTCTATTCAACTTTAAGCAAAGTCGGTGAAGGCATATTGCGAATTGATAAACAAGGGATATCTTCCTTGCGGGAATGGAGAGAAGATGTTCGGAACATGCCACCTATCTATTCGGCCATTCAAGAGAGAAAGCCAAAACATATCGATTCTCAATTAATTCACCAAATGCCGATAAAATACACCAATGGTATGACAACTGAATTGCTGGTAGTTCCCTTTAGCTATGGCTCACACGTTGTTGGCTATGCCTGTATGGGGAGTACAGATTCCTTTACTGTTAGAGATAGTCTTATACACTCTCTAAGTGTATATGGGGAACATTTAGGGCAAATATTCGGAATAGATGACTACCATTGCGCCCCCAAAAGACTTTGCAAGCGGGAAATTGAAGTATTGCAGAAAATGTCTTGGGGTGAAAGCACGAAGGAAATGGCTGTATCTCTTGGTATTAGCGAATTTACCGTCCAGGATTATGTCCGATCCGCCATTCGAAAACTCGAGGTGTTCAATCGTGTACAAGGAGTGGCCGAAGCCTTGCGTAGAGGTATCATCCAATAAAAACGCCTCACCAACAACAAAGGGGCTGCCCGAAAAGAAATTTTTTAGCCTAAATCTTAAAAAAGAAAAACCCAAGAATGCTGTTATATCAACATTCTTGAGTTTTTCT
Source organism: Bacillus sp. FSL R9-9410 (assembly GCF_038050385.1). NCBI lineage: Bacteria > Bacillati > Bacillota > Bacilli > Caryophanales > Bacillaceae > Bacillus > Bacillus sp. FSL R9-9410. The sequence goes on along the minus strand of NZ_JBBOTV010000003.1, from coordinate 433,971 downwards.
TTTGGACAAATTTCACCCTGATCTGTTTAGATACAGTGCCAATTTGCACTATATTTATGACCATAATACACCAGGTACAGTGTAACAAAATATGTAACAATATTTAGTTCAAACCCTTTGTGATACATCTAAAATCACTTAGAGTTTAGCTATTCAGTTTTTTTACTTTTCCCCTCATACCCAGAATCGTTTCCATACCCCATGTAGTGCCTTTTATTTTAAGATTATTTAGGGATTTAAGTTTGATAACGTACAAATTTCCCGAAATGGTATAGTGCCCCTACAAGGTTATTTGCACACGAAATAAAAAGTTTTTTCTTTTCGAATACAGTATTTATGATGACCGATAAGGGGTGGTTTATTTATTTGTTTCTGAAAGCTTCAGTGTTGGAATGGTTCTTTGTAATGACGCCGATATTTGGTCCGATGGGATTTCTAATTGTGCTATTTCATTTTTGGAGATCGGAGAGAGAAAAGAAAAAAGGTTCTGTTGCAAAGTTTCCTACATGAAGCTACACTCTAGAAAACAGGATCTAGGGGTACGGAAACGATTCTGGGTATGAGGGGCCACTCTTGGATTTAATTACAAATTAAAAAAGAACTTTATTCAAGTTCTCTTAATCTACGATATAGAGCGACCTGATTCACTCCTGTAATCCTTGTTTTTGAGCTTCTTTCTAATATCTATAAATGCTAGGATCATTATTATCGTGCATAGCAATTTGAGCCATCGAAACTCTTGGTGGAACATTAGTCCAGAGAAGAATTCATAAGCATATAAGAAACCAATGATTGGGAACAACCAAAGCATAAACTTCAAATCTTTTAAATGATATTTATAATTACTAATCTTTTTCCACATATATATTTATTCACTCCTTACTTGTTGAAGTTCTATAGTTTTTCTTGATGATATCTTTCATGTCTCTGATAAAGAATAGAATAAATAGAACACCTAAGATACCATTAATCCAAAAATATGTATTCCCTGTTGTGAATTTGTCATAGAAGGAAAAGGCATTACAGATGATAAGGATTAATGAACCTAAGCTTCTCATAATTGTCACCTCAATTTAGCATGTTATGATCTTTTATATAATTATACATTTAGATGTAAGGATTTAAAAGGGGATTAAAAATATATAAAGAGATTATAGCGAGGTGGTGAATATGACAAGGTAACGATTTGTTTTTTCGGGCCAAACCTAGTTGAATTCATTTCAAAAAGTCAACTGATGGCCCCTCATACCCAGAATCGTTTCCGTACCCCATTATCACAAAACGGATTCTCAAATCATTTGAAAATCCGCCCAGTGACAACGTGCTCATTTATATGTGTAAACGATTAATACCCTAAGATGTCTATTTCTCCTGCTGAAGCATATCCATTTACTCCGTTTACTACCTCTAATTTCACATATTTAGCAGTTACAGGATTAAATGTTGCAAATTGTTGTTTCTTACTATTTTCCCATGTTCCAGAAGTTACTTTTTGATAGTTTACACCATCTGTACTTGTGTAAATGTTATAGCTTAAAATACGACCATTTGGAGATTCATCTTGTCTCGGAAGATATGATAGCTGTGTAATGGTACGAGTTTCACCAAGGTCAATCGTTAAATTGGATGGATATTTGTTTGGTTCACTCCATTTACTATGCCATCTTGTATATGGATTCCCATCAATTGCATTCGTTGCAGGTTCAACCCCTAATTCTTCACTACTTGCAATTACCTTCATGTTTTGTTTAGGTAATGTATTTAGCTGAACAGGTTTAGAATCAGTTCCTTCCCAAATAGGAGCAGTTACTGTTTGTAAATTCAAAGCTTCTATTTTTTGTCTTGTTTCTGACGATGCTTTCAGTCCCCATTTATCAAAGAATGGAAGTAAATTTTTCTGTGCAACCTTAGAAGTGTTATAAATGAAACCTTGTATTTGCTCGTCATCCGTTTTAGGTAACTCTTCGTTCGGCATTGCACGGTATAATTGATGTAATTTCGGATAAAAATCTTCCCCAAAAGCTAAATCTAATTGCCAAAACATTACTAATTTTATAAATACATCATCAATTTTATTATAATCTTTTTCTGATTGAGGCTTATTCAAATAAGTGAATGCACTTTCATATCTTCCATCATTCTCTAAGTTCGATGGATTTCCCCAAGCACGTTGTGAAAACATACTGTAAATGTTATTAGTAACTTCTCCTAATCCATCCCACTTCCAAGGAAGTTGTTGACGTTGGTGACCCATTTCATGCCAAGGTCCCCATCCGTTTTCTGTAAATTCTTTCACGTTTAGTACATGCTGAATCGCGTCTCCGACATATGCTGTTGAATAATTAGTGGCATACATATAATAATCAAGAGAGTGATTATCCTCTGCAAAGCTTATGTAATGTTTGTCTGCTTGTTCCTCAGATAAACCAGCAAGTCTATCTTGAATTCTAACAGCTTCATCTATCTTTTTTAAGAGTTCTTCAGGGTCTGTATTAGAACCTAATAAATATTTTTTTACTCTTTCTGGACTGGCAGTTATTAAGGAACGCTCTCCTTTTAGTTCCACTGCATGGGCATTAGGGTACATATCTAGCATATTAACTAAATCTTGTTTCGTATGTTTTCCTAATTCAAAGAAAGGTATAGGTGTTCCTCCGGTTTTAATCTCAGCTTTTACTGTGCCGCCTTGTTGTGAATTATAAAAATAAATCATTCCGCCATTTGTATTTTCGATTGTATTTTCTCCTGGCTTTAAAGTAAATGACTTTACTACTGGGTTTTGACTATAAGAATCGTTCCACCATCCGGCATCGTAGGAGAATGTTCCTATATAAGCTTGAATGTTCTGTGTTCCTTCTACTTGAATGGTTATTTTTTCATTTGGACTTGCATATAGTCCAGTTGGTTCATAGGGACTAAACTTAAATTGTCGTCTATCTCTATCTCTGATTTGTTCTACATCTCCCTTGCCTATTACATTAAAGATACGTTCTGTTGATACTGGAGTTTGGGATTCAGCTAAGACTTTTGTTACTCCCATCTCTACCCCTATAAATGGAGCAGTAAGTACATTTACAGCTATAAATGCTTTTGCAATTCTATCATTTCTTTTTCGACTATTCTTTTTCATTCTTCATCACTAACCTTTCTATAGTTTGATAAAAAAGGGACAGATGGATTTACAGAATCAGTCTATCCAAAATCAGAAAGAGTTCATCCACCAAGCGTTTGGACTTCTAGCATAAAATACGACTCCGTTAGGAATCTACTATCATCCATGTTCTTCTTCGTATATTTGCACCAGAGCCATAAATCACTCCAGAAAAGACTGGATATTTAGTCTTTTCGATTCGCTAATCCCTTTATTGAATTTTATAATATTAGGATATAAATATTGCTCAATAGAAAGTTATTTATCAATCTCTAACTATAATTGCAAAATTAGTAAAAACTTATTCTATTTCTTTTCCCTCTTATACGCTGTAAGGACCTTACACCCTTATTAAAACACTATGATTTTCCTACGTAAATCATAAAATTCAACTCTTCATATCCATTTATAAGAAATACTAAATATGTGTATTCGAAAAATATTATACTAGAAAATATAATATAAAGATATTTTTATCAAATGGAGTAATACAAATCGAATTTATACAAGTATACCGATAAGATTTTAATTTTCTTGTGTAAATTGGGGAACATTATAATTTAGTGATACTATATATATTTTTTTCCTTATTTGTATATGCATAATTGCATCTTTAGACCGAAGAGAAGTAAAAGAGCTTGAATAAAGTTCTTTTTTAGATTTGTAATTAAATCCTAGAGTGGCCCCTCATACCCAGAATCGTTTCCGTACCCCGAATATGCGCATTAAAAAATAATCGACCATTTTGATACGACAAGTGCAAAATCAAAATTTAATATGTGATACGATTTCATTATATTAATATTTTAGGGGGGTTTACGATGATAGATGCTAAGAGACAAGATATTATTTTGCGCAAAACTATCAACGATGACTGTTATCAATTGATTGTTGCAAATGACGGACCAGGATTCAATCATTTCGAGCTATATGTGGATCACATCAATAAAGTATTTCATATCTTTGATCCTATTACTCTCGAATGCTTAGACTACGCTCGCGGAACAGCTGCCGATCAACATATTGCGTGTCATAATCTAAAGCAAAGAATTTGTTCTTCTTTAGAATTAGATTACTCAACATACAACAAAGCATTAATCTACATCCCATCTTCAAACGATTCCGGAATAGAATTTCAACCTCACGGTGTCGGAAATCCTGTTCCGGAAACAATTAAATATGAACCATTTGTTAAAAAGACGAAAATTATCAGCAAAGGTATGAAATAATAACATTCATTTTCTTTATCTTGCTACAAAAGAGCATTTCTTGTTATTACAGCAAGAAATGTTCTTTTTTCACTTCTCCCTATTGAGCTCTAGAAGTTTCTTAACGATAGATTATACACGAAAGAAAAGTTAATCGACTTTAAATCGCAATCTCGGCGACATCACTTTCTTTTTTAGCCAAAAACAACACATTGTATTCCCTATCCCAAAATCAATACTACTGTATGAAAGGCGATGTATTTTCTACAATCTTCATACACGGCGATACTCGGGTGTTTTTGCCCAAATCCCCGAAAAGGGGAAAATTAGTTTAATTCATTAAAAAATTATACGCTGTGTCAAAAAGTGTACCTTTTGGAGCGCTTTAAATACTTATGTAGAGTTCCCCTAGGTTTTATTTTACTAATCAAACGTTTGTTTAAAATTTATAATTGAGTAATCAATTTTCAAACTTTAAAAATTATGGGAACGAAAATAATTTCGTTGAAATACATTGAACTACTCACCACTTAACATCCTTACGGACTGTTTGAAGTGTTTTTTATTTTAAAGTACGATATGTGAAATTATAAGTGCGTGCGTTAACTATTTGCACCTTTTCTATAAATCCGGCTCCTTTGTGATATCATTCCCTTATAATGAATTAAATGAAAGGACGGAACAAATATATGGAGAATCAACCAAATTGGCAACCTATCCAAAACCTGCCTATCATTGCAAATCTAATCGATGGTCAATCTGCAGATGCTAAAGAACAATATGGAAATCTTTTAGAAGCCCGCAACAAACCTCATGTGTTGAATGATGCAATCCTACAACGTAACATCCATGTTTACACAGAACAACTTGAATTTATATGGATATTCAAAGAACAGCTTTCCAAATGGATAAAAGAAGAGCGTTTAACACCTATCGAGCAAAATGAAATTGAACGCCTTCAAGGACAAGTGCAACAGTTACACAGTATTTTGACCGATATTTTAGCTCTAACAGAAAAATTAAAAGAAGGAACCTATGAAAAAGTAATGGCAAAAAGTGATTGGCAACTTGGAATAGAATCTTTGTAAAAGATTAAATGATCCGTTTATTGAGAAGAAATGCTTACACGAAAACGGATTCTGCAAGCAAATGCTTATTTCCTCCTTTCGAGGGAATGGGCAAGAACAACCAACATGAGGATTTGTACATTTCTAGTAAAAACGTTATAATGGCTACCTAAAATCAATCATTACCTGGAGGTTTACATATGAATAAAACAGAACTTATCAAACAAGTTGCTGAACGAGCATCCTTATCACAAAAAGATGCTAGTGCATCTTTGCAAGCTGTCGTGGATCAAATCACACAATCTCTTCAAAAAGGAGAATCTGTACAGTTAATTGGATTCGGTACATTTGAAGTGCGTGAGCGTTCTGCACGTACAGGACGCAACCCTCAAACGGGAGAAGAAATGCATGTCCCAGGAGGTAAAGTACCTGGATTTAAAGCGGGGAAAGGTCTAAAAGAGGCTGTAAAATATCCCGTTTAGGAATAAAAACTTTATATTCTGACGATTTTGTTGTACTATCAATACGTGAGAAACAATACATTCATACAAAAGCTCCCTTCAACCTAGAAATGAAGGGAGCTTTTGTATTCACACTACATGGGGTCACCATATCACCTTCCTTATTAAATTCCAACTAAACTAAATGAATATGGAGTTCATTCTATTTTTTGAATTTGTCCATAAAAAAAGACCCACCTAATTAAAATTATTTTTTGACAATTCCTTTCATAACGTGAAAATCAACGTTATATTTAAAAAAGGAATCATAGCATCTATATATTTATAATGAGGAGCGAATGCACAATGGGAAATGTACAGGTAAAAGTAGCCGATAAAGAAGGACTCATTCAAGAATCTACAGGAGACTTTGTATTAGCTATCAATGTCAAAGAAGAGAAAAGCCAAGTAATTGTACAAGGGGAGTTTAATCTTGAAAATTACGTTAAACTGGTTCAAGCAACTGTTAAAGCATTAGTACAAGTAGGGCATTCCAATCATATCCCCCCAATTATTCTAGACACAATGATTCAAGAAACTTTTCGATTAGCGGTAAAAGATATATTACTTGAAAATGGTTATGATGAATTAGATATAGAAGAAATTGAAAAGAGAACCGACGAAATGTATGAAGAGGAAACTGAAGAAATATCTGAGGAAATATCTGAGGAACATAAGGGATTTGATCTAGATTCCTATTTAGAACGATTTGATTTATTAAAAGATGACATTCGCTTAAAAGCATTTCGCAAGTTGTGTTCAAGCTACCATGTTTCAATGGGTCGTGCTGAAATACAAAAACAATTTGAGATAAATATTTTACCAAGGGCAAAAGAGATTATATCTATCATTTCTCCTGATCTTTTGGAATCTGATTTATTTATTAACCGTATAATAGAGTATGGAGTACAAACCATTGAATTAGAGACTATGTTAGAAGAAATGAAGGAAACACTTATAATGCTTCATGAATTGTCTATTGTTCTAGAGGTTTCTACATTGGCAGACGTTCTAACAATTCAAAAAGAATATCATAATGCTAGAAGTATATAACATATATAGGCTTGCTTGATTACATAGCAAAGTGAAATATAAAGAAGATATGCTATAAGAACACAAGAAGAGACAATCCTTTATTTGGATTGTCTCTTTTTTATTAAATATCTAAATAAAATAAATAGAAAAGGAGCCTTAAAAAAATATAGACTATGTCAAAAAGTATACTTTTTGACATGACTAAAAACTAAGTTTTTCCGTTTCAAAATTATAACTAAATCAAATTTGAAACATTTCAATAGAATTCTAGGTGTTTTGACATACTTATTTTGAACAGTACCCAAAATCTTTAGTTTATAAGGTTTTATTACAATACTTTTTGTTATTCCCCCTTTTCGAGGGGATGGGCAAAAATACCCTCGAAATGGGGTTATCTCGGTTTTGTTAGCTTGATGGTGATGTTGCCGTGCCCCTAATAAATATTATCAGGTCTCCTTACACTACTGAGTTGTTCCTATGATTAAATTTTAATACATTTAAGCCAATTCTAACTTCCATAATCCACATGGATTATGGAATGGATCCTCTTGTTCATAACGATAATCTGTGTAGAAAGATAGTCGATATACGGGGGAGCTTTCTGTAAAACTAATTGTATCTCCATTTCTTAATTTGGGCTGCTCGACTATATTATATAAATTAAAATCATTTAATAAGTCCCCAGCCACTTCTGGTTCTATCTCTCCATGTATAATTACATCTGGTAGAGCGAATGCTTGCATTCCACATGAATAATAACCATCTTCATCTCCCACTAAAGTTACAAAATGCGAATAAATAGGGAATATTTCCTTATTTTCTGCAAGCTCCTGCCATTCATCTTTAGAATACGCTACACCTGCTGTTTCAATTTTTAAAGCAAGTCCGCCTGCATTTAACAACCCGTTTCCTACATCAATAACTTCTTTTAACTCCTGCATATTTTGCACATTAACAACAACATATACAATATAAGTATGCTCCTCTAACTTACTAAGTAAATCTTGCCCAAAACGATCACCACTCGCATATAAAAAAGCTTCCTCTAAAGATGGATCTTGTTCATAGACATCCGCTTCAAAAACAAGTTCTCTCTCTTTATGATGTATAACATTCCCTGCTAATATATAGTTACTTTTACTGACAACCTCTTGTATCAATTCTGTTTTACTCTTCCATAGTCCAGGTACTCCAATTATTATTTGCGACTCCATGATTATAAATGCTCCTTTTCTCTTTACTTTAATCTTTTAAAAAGCCCTTTTTATTAAAAGGGCTTTTTCTTCTAATTTATTTTATAATTTTAAAACTCTTCTCCACATTTGCGAATTTTCTCCTTCCGGATCAATCCCGTTTTCCCCTAGAAAAGGTCGGAGATTCCAAGATTCCCCTCCTACAAATCCTATTCTTGACCATTTATCCATAAAATCTATGAAATTCTCACCCAATACACTCCCATGTAATTCATCATCATCAGCATTCAAATACACAACAGGTGAATCTTCTTTATCAGACATTAAATCAAAAGCTAACAAATTTCCATTTCCCACATCAAAAAAAGCTAACTTATTTCCCCAAATTTGGTCGTAAAGATTTTCTGGTTCATTGAAAATATCTCTTACTAGCTCTCTCCGCCTATTTTCACAATTAATTAGTTCTCTTAGTCCCAATACGCCTCTACTTCCATAGATTTCTTCAAACATCTCATCTACTTCTATATCCTCTGGCATATCCCATCCCCATTCAAAATAAGAGAAACATTCTACTAATACCTTTCTATAACTTAAAGGAATTTGAATACCTAAAGTTTCTTCAATCTCTATAATTTCTTTTTCTTCTAATGGGGCTTCTACAATTATTTCTTCTGATTCTCCACCTATCTCTTTTACATTTGTTATGATGCGATTCATAATAGTAATCCATTGCTTATTTTCCATATTGTCTTTTTCCTTTCAAATCAAAATTTATCATCTCTTACGATTCCCAGGAATTCTTGTTTTTGTAGATCCTGTAACTCCTAATTTAGCAAAATGTTTATCAGTTTGCCTTATCATTTTTCTAGCTTTCCTTTCAGACACACCAGATCTCCGTAATGATTTATAAGCAATCCTTCTTTCAGAGGCATATGTTCCTCCACCTTTTTGTCTCTGCACTGCAAATGTTTTTTTATGTGCAGCTTTACTCAAAGAAACTGTCGGTGCTTTGCCGCGACTATAGCCTTTTAAATTTCTCACTGCGGCATTTTGTATGATATGGTGAGCCTCATTTCCCTTCCGTTGCAATTTCCTAACTTGGGTGTTTTTGCCCATCCCCCGAAAAGGTGGATTAAGACAAAATATTCCAAATTTCATTTGAATTACACTTAAAAATATATATTTCAAATCCTCTACAACTGTATCGACATGTGTCGAATATAAATAAGTTGTATTTTTGAAATGAAAAATTCTACATTTTTAGCTATGTCACAAAGTACACTTTTTGACATAAAGCTTAATTTTCTTATGAATTAAGCTTATTCCCCTTTTTCGGGGGATGGGCAAAGTTATCCAGAAAGAGATTTTAACTGATAGAATAAATTATCAGTTCCGGTAGATACCCTTCGGGTAACTGTAAAATGAGTGAGAGCTAATCGGTGTGCGTCGCTTCGGTCTGTCTTATGAATCCGCAAGGAATCACATTGTATTTTGGCTTCTAATGGGTTTAATAAACAATATGTATACTGGTTATTTTGCATAAATCGTTCTAGCTGTCTGGAATAGATCCCTGTTGCTTCGAACACAATTTCAGGTGATTCACCGGTTTCATCTGTAAGCTTATGTATCTTTTCTTGTAGCTTTTTAAAATCAGGCTTAGAATGCTTGATTTCACTTTCGAATACGCATTGTTTTTGTGCATTATAAATTACCATATAACTTTTACCCATACTGACATCAAATGCAATAACGTGTTTCATATAGCGCCTCCTCAGGTGGAATTGAAGTCTTCAACTTACACTTATCGATTCTCATTTCTTATACACGATCTCGAAGACCAACATACTAAAAACTGATTCAAATAAGGTAAGTGAAGAAGGTCAGTTTTGTATACGGATTCAGGATCCCAAAACACCCACGACCTCCTCTTCACTTCTACTATATAAAAAATAGTAGTGCGAACCAATGCCTTGGTCTGCACTACTAATCTTAGTATGTTTTGTATAGTTTGGAATAGAAGAAGAAAATAGTCTTTAATCATATATATGGCTTTATACTCACTAAGCTCTCGTTTTTTCTTCATGAGGAGCAATTGGCGCATCTGAAACATGATAGAAGAACAGAGTAGAATGGCAATCAACTGACCATATAAATGGCACTCCAATCGTTCTGGTTTTATCTTTTTACAATGATGAATTTGAAAGAATGACTTCCACGTTTTAAATAAAATTTGTCGGGTAAAGAGCTGGCGCGGTATCAGTTATGACCCGTTTCCAACCCCTCCCCATAAGAACTGCTCGTGAAGTTTTCCCTCAAGCAGCTCACCCCATAAACTTCATCAAAAGGGTTATGAGACCTATCAAATGGCAGAAACTTCCATCGGTATCCCTCTGCACTTTTAAGGGAATGGACTTTCCAGTCCCAGTAGAGCCCCAGTACACCATAGAGATATTCATTACTCCATCTCTGCCATCCGATGCTACGCTTTTGTCGCCGTTTCCTTCTTGTCAGTAGTGTACGGATTTTCATCTCCGTATAGTCACGCACTTCGCTAAATGCTCCGCTGGAGTTTCCAACTCGAAAGTAGTTCACCCATCCTCTTAGTACGGCATTGATTTGTTTTACTAAGTCTTGTGCTGGTTTGGCTCCTGCGTTTTGAATGAGTTCGCGGATTCTTGTTTTCACTGTCGTACGGGCTTTCTTCTTTGGGGTCATGCATATGAAGTGCCGGGTCTTATTTCGGTTCAGACTTCGCCTTTTGATAGATTCGTCGCCTTAGTTCCTGCAAAGTAATAGGTGTTTTTGTCATGGCACCCTTGCCTCCTTTGGTCGTACGAAATATTTACAGGTTCGGACCCTTCCCTCCCCGCGCGTTTTGCTGCACGCAGATCTCTGGTACTACGATCCGTTCCGCCACCCTGACACCTACCGTTCTCACTTCCCGATCGCGGTTATAGAGACGGTCTCCTCGATGAGGTTTCTTCATCGGGTGTCGAGGGCTTCTCCAGTTTCCACATTATCTTTCTCTCCATGTCGCCGCTGATACCCCGCCGGTGAGAACTGCCGTTCCAGACTCGTTTCGGTCAGTTCTTGCTGCTTTCGCACGTTATCGACCGTCTCAGCCACCGGAATTGCGTGTAACGAGGCTACGTCTACGTTCACTGTACGTTACAACCTGGAGATTTGCCCACATGCCTTTCGCATGTGATGTCAGAGGGCTTCGCCATGTCGCTTTCACTTCATGGCGCCTCTCAGGCTACGGGAGTGGAGTCTATTCTCCCGATTGGACTTTCACCAACTAGATAATGTGTCCTTATCTGGACACGCCGATTTGCCAACGCAAAGAATACCAGTCATGTACCTGTCCCATCGGGACAATATCTGTAGGGGTGTTTGTCATATATACATTGATACCACTGAGTCGTTTACTACGAGTAGAATACTTCATTCCTTTCTTTTTTTCTCTTACAGCTTGATCTTGTAATCGTTTTTGTTGCTGTTGTTTTGTTAATCGAGGAACAATTACACGAGCTGGCACTTTATCAATCATTCCTACATAAGCATCAGCTATTTCACATGTTTGTCCTGGTTGAAGGGAGTTCATTAACGTCTCCATATCTATCTGTATATACTCTGTACCTTTCTTAATTCTTCCATCTTGAAAATAATCAGGGCTAGGATTTTTTTGATACATACGTGTATTCGACTTGATACGAGAGATATAGTAGGCCTCTTTATCTTGTATATATTGAAGGTCTTTTAAATGAAAATAACCTAAATCTCGGATACATAAATCATTCGCTGTCACAGTTGGGGCACACAGAGAGCCGTAAGTGCGATCATGTTGTTTACCTGGACCTGTATGAATATGTAAGAATTGTCCACTTAACAAATCATACTCAAGTTGAATTTTTATCCCAGCTGTATGGCTGCATCCTCCTGCACCTGGATAAACCGATGAAAATACATCCGGGAGTTGAAATGCAGTTGAATCTAAAATACGAATACGCTTGAAAACAGAAGTGTATGGAGAAGAAATCGGCATAGATGCGGCCAATTTTTTGCTTAGTAGTTCGGCTAGTAGGTGTTGTAAAAGTTGGACGGCCGCCTTATTAAACCGTTGATTCAGTCCTTCAGGACTGATGAGTACTTCCGTTGATGCTTCTAAACAGCTAGATAACTGAGTTAAAGAAGTCATAGCTACATTTTGGCTCACCCATACACATAAAGTAAAGCTACTAAATCTTTTGCTTGGTACTTACTGGTTCGTTGTACAAAACCAACATCTCTAGCAAGATCCCGTAAGGTATTTGGAGATAAAAAACTTTGAATCTCTTGAGCAAATAGTTGTAGTTCATCAGATACAGAAATAGACATAAAAAACGCCATCCTTTCCTATAATTCTACAGAAAGGATAACGCCTTTTTTGCTTTATGGATAGTGCAAAACCTTAGCTTTATAGCGATGTAATGCTACCCTATATACACCTTTTTTATATTTTCTTCATTGATTTAGCGATTGTAATTAATTCTTCTTTAGAAATTCGTGAACTAAACAATGTAATTATTGTTCCGTCTTGTACCCAAGTTAATTGACCACCCTTAACATCTTTAATTCTTTTTGTCGGTATTAAGGGATGAAATACACCATCTATATTTTTTACTTTTACCCTTTTCTTATGATCACCAGATTGAATATCATTTCTTTTTGCTGTTTTTTCAATAACCGCAACTTTTAATTTGGTACCAGTTCTATCTAGAAAGTGTATTTGTACTTTTCCCATATTTTCATGTACATGCTTTGGATATTTTAATTCAACATTCCAGTCTTTTGCAATCTCAGTAGGAATGAAACAATTAAAAGATGTTTTCCCTTTTAATTGTTTCACAGAAAAAGTTTTATTACTCATTTCAGTACTTTCAGCGTAAATACTCGTAACAGAATTACTACATATTGCAAATAAAAAAAGTGATATAATTACTTTTAAAAAAATATTTTTCATGTGTTTTCTCCTAATTGAATAATTTTTACTAGTAGTATTAAGTTTCCTTGGAATTTTTACTCTTTTTTAAAGAAGGGGTTCAGCCGTGATATACACGTTATCTTAACTAAGAAAATACACGTATCTTGGTCGAACCCCCTTATAGCGTGATTGGGTTCCATTGCTACACAAACCCCATGCCCATCAACTTAAGAAAAATAAACGCCCTAAAACGAAAAAAATGAGCTGACTTCTCAAAGTAACTACCTGTAGAGAAAGAAAATTTTCGTTTAGGGGGTACTTCAAAACCTTAGCTTGATGGCGATGGGGTACCGCCAGCATTTTGGAAAAAAACCACGCTAAGCAAAAAATAAAATAAGCCATCCATTTGGACAGCTCATTTACATAATTATCGTTATCGATAGTTAATTAAATAAATTATGATAGATCCCATCACAATATCATCGCCTATAGTTAGGGGACCATATAAAACACGATCAGATAGATCATCTGTTTTATGGGGGTAGCAGCTTATCGTTATTCATATTTCTCTGACTGTATCCTTTATTTATCAGAGTCTTTTAATATATTCCTTTCTTTAGGAGGGAAGAATCAAGCTAGCCACAACTCCTGCATGGTCAGAAGGCCATAGTGCCGTTGGTGTACGATCATCTTGCTCTTCTCCTACAACGTCCACTTTTTTAACTTTAAAATCGCCTCGAAAGAGAATTAAGTCTATTCTAACAAATAGTTGCGAGATCAAATTTAATACATCAGCATCTTGGCAACATGTTAATCCATTGTCTTTTCCTGCGATAGTCCATGTATCTTTAAATCCAGCATTTATCAAAAGGTTGTAAGATGGACCACTGCCGTCAGAATTTGAGTTGAAATCCCCTATGAATACTAAGGGAAGATCAGTCGCTCCCGGGCCAGTTAAAAGTTCGCGAGCTTGAGCGAGTTGTATTGGAAGTGTTTGGGGGATTTCAGGTGTAACGGGTTGTAAATGAGTATTTACGAGTCTAAATTTCTTTCCGGATATTTTGACATCAACAGATATAAAACCAAACAGGAGTTTTTCAACATTACCGCCAACTGGAACGGGAAGAAAAGCTTCAAAAATCTTTGTTTGTATATTTGAGAAATTAAATCCTGAATTTTTTCGCACCAAAATCGCATCTCGATCTACAAATCGAACGTTGAAGCCGGTGCTACTAGGTAACGTAACATCCGTAGTGTCTACTATTGCTAAAACTTCATAATGCAATCCTCTTTTTTCTAACTCCTTGAGAAGGATCGAAACAAAATCATACTCTACTGCTACTTCAGAATTTTGAGGTAACAAAAGTTGCCATATTGCTGCTTCTTGAAGACCTATTATATCTGGTTTTTTTCTTGCAATTTGATCAGCAATAGCCCCTGCTCGTACCGAAAAATTTGTTGCTTGAAACAGTCTAAAGACCTCAGTAACACGTTGTGGGAGTTGCTCTGGAGTGGTTCCTACTAAAGGCGATAAAATAGTTCCAAAATAGATGTTCCATGTCATGATGGTTAGTGGTCCTTGGGGTTCTGGGATCGGAGGGGCAGCAGGTGGAAAAGCAGGAAAAAGTCTACGACAGCATCTTTGTTTTGAAAAATATGAGTTCAAAACAATTCATCTCCTTTTTTTCGAAATTTAATATAATTATCTATATTCGAATCTAATACTTTGGCTTGTATGCTTGTTTACGCTCATCTAATAAAATTCATGATGTATATCTTATACATGATTGGTTAACATAACGTCTCATTATCGGTAGTAAATGTTTTGATATAATCCTTGTTTTTATGGGATTCTTTCTTCTTTTCTATATCAACTCAATATGCAAAATTTTATACATGGTTGATATAGCCGGGATTCTAGGGATCCTTGCTATTCTTTTTTTGCATAAAATCTTGTATAAATAAAAAAGAATTTGAAACAAGTGATACGTGAATTATTAGGAAAAAGGGTATATCATTGCTATAGCGAATATATTTTTGAGGTGAGACGCTATGAAGACGTTATATAGTCCTGGCGAAGTGGCAGAGCAATTAGGTATCCAATCTAGTACATTACGTAAGTATGCTGATGTACTAGAAAAAGAGGGTTATACTTTCATAAAGAATGAACGTGGGCATAGGAAGTATAGAGAAAGTGATGTAATGGTGTTTCGTAAGGTTATCAACCTAAAGAACGACACAGACATGACATTAGAAAACGCCACAAAACAAATAGTATCATGGCATCAAGGCATTGAGGTATTGCCATTAGAGCGACACGAAATTGAGCGCTATGAAGAACCGGATTTCAACGCTACAACGCTACAGACGATGCTTCAAGATCAAAACGAGGTCATTGAAAAGCAAAATGAATTACTACAAGAATTAAACAAATGTTTAGTCGAACAAGACCAGCGATTCGTACAAAGAGAATCAGAGTTATTGAGCGCTATACAAACGATACAGGAATCCCAAACGCTTATAGCGACGAATACTAGTGAAGACGTAGCGAAGAATCAGGGACGCGATGAAATGCTCATGCAAACAATAAGGGAAGTCCAGGAAGTTAAGAAGATGATTGCAGCAAGTAAAGATAAGAAATGGTATGAGTTTTGGAAATAATCTTTTGAAATTTGATTAATTATCTTTTGCCTCCTCTAAAAAATATAGGAAAATGAATACAAAAGTAAAGCTTAGAGTTATATGGGAACTCTGAGCTTTTTGGGATACTACTGATAATTGGATTTTATGTGAACTAAATCTTAGGAAGAAGGAATTGAAAATGAATAAGAAATGTCCTAATTGTGGTTCTAGAGAAATCGGGCAAGATTCATTAAATGCCCAAGCATGTTTAAGACTTATTAGTACGAATAACCTTTTTAATCAATTTTCAAGAGTGATTGCTGATGTTTGCACGGAGTGTGGTAACATTTTATCTATGAAAGCAGAACATCCAGAGTATTTTAAAGTAGATAAATAAAAATTACTGATAATACAGATTATGTGAACGAAAAATCCCTTTATAAAGAAGATCTGAAGGGATTTTTTTATAGATTTTGAGATATATGGACTGCTGATAAGTGGTGTTATGTTAATTAACACCACTTATTGTTTTATAATGTAAAGTTTGTAATGAAATAGCTAAATTCATAACCTGTTTTTACTACTCCAGCTCCTAATATTACATATAGGGAATATTTAACAAATAGGTTCTCTTCTAAGAAGTTTTTTAGATTATTCATGTTGAATCCTCCATTTTGATATTTATTAATTAAAATATTAACATGGATATGTAGTTATTGATGAATTTAATTTTATTAATAGGGGTACAGATCGCAAATCAGAAAAAAACAAGTTGGGGTGCTGACGTTATTTCGCGGATTTTATACGTTAAGACATTTATTGTAAATTCATGTAACCAAAAACGTTGATTACTTATTGTTTTGGTGATTTGTTTTTGGGTTGGCTATTGGATATAAAAATCAAACGAAAAAATAGAAAATAAAATCATGGTTTACAATCACCAATAACGTTCGTTTTCGGTAAAATCGTACTTAGAGTAAAGAATTTGTGGTTTTAATTGATGAAAAGTTCCTTAGCGTATAATTTTCGCGTTTTGTCGTCAGCACCCCAATAAGTTGTTTAGAATAATAGAAAGATAAACAAGCTGATCCCTTATGAAAAAAGAGATGGGCTTTTTTGTCTGCTACCGATAATGATAGGTTATGTAAACTTATAAGAATAATGTCGAATTTATCAGAATTTTGTATATTTTTGTTGTTTTATTTTATTTTTAATGTTAAACTCATAATTACAAAGAAAGAGTATATAAAACCCTTTTAAAGTTAAAATTTTCAAAATATTAAGTTTTTTAAAGTTCTCCACTTGTACCCTTAGCGATATCCGTGTGTATTTATTATTCTTTCTTTGTTACTGTTATACCAAAAACCCTAATTATGTAAAAAAAGCCCCTTCATGAAATCTGAAGGGGCTTTTTTTATATAATTAGAGATACATTGACTGCTGATAAGTGGGGTTATGTAAACCTCACATGAATATGGTATACAATAAAATTTCTTCATTGCTTTCTTATTTCACTCAAGCTAAAGCATTTGTTAGTACAATAATATTAGCTAAGGTGGACAGAATAATTTTAGGTGATGTTATGAAGAAAATTATAATTGCACTAAGTTTCTTAATGTTCATCGTTTCTTACTCTACATTCTCTTTTCAAGCAAATGCAAAAGAACCAGATAATGATATGGTGAGATATGCTTTAATAAGAAGCCTTAGTCCATCGATTGATAAGGCTTTAACAGAAGTTTATAAAGATGCTACAGAAGGTATCCCATCCTGGGCAGGATGGGATACTGAGATTGTGAACATTAAACAGTTATATGGTATTGGAGGAGCTTATGATGTGAAAGTTCGAGTTCATCCCTATTATGGACCACATATTGGCTATGGTATCGATGAGATTACTGTTAGAGTGGATGCTAGTGGCCAACAACTTATTGAATATAAGCACATACAGGATGTTTAAGACAAGCACCTCTGCTTTGGCAAGGGGTTAACTTTTTTGAATGGAAACATAAACGTTTTTGATAACATTAAATTAATATTAGACTTTCGATAATCCCTAATTATGTAAAAAAAGCTAGCATGGATCTAGCTTTTTCTTTTTTTGTCCATGATGCCCTAACCTCTTTATTTGTCACGTTTTGAATGTATACTTTCGTTAGTGTTTTTGAGGGGAATGAGTAAAGTGTTATAAATCAAGTAAAATCAATAAATTGAATGTAAACTAATATGTAAAAGTTTACATTGAGGACAAAAAAAGTACGAAGTCTATTAACAGACTTCGTACCAACAACAGATAGAGTATAGCCCCATAGAGGACCGGAAGGGTGTTTCATTCATTTATTATAACTCATTTGTTTACAATTTCGGAAATCAATTAGAAAATATGCACATTTTCATATCATATAATAGATTCTGTTTAAATTTTGAATTTTCTTTCTTTTTATGATATGCTCAATCATAGTACAGACTAATCTCCTTAAACCAATAATGCACACCAAAAAAACCAATTCCCGTGTAAAAGAATTGGTTTTTTTGGTGTGCATTTCATTCAAACAACAACTTGAACCCACTTCCATTTTCAATATAATTGTATCATGAAAAACTCTCATTCATTATATTTTTCTAACAAATAACTAAAAATCCAACAATTGTATTTTTGATTTGATATAATAATTGTGTACATGTAAAATGGTTTACAAGTTAATACTTCCTTGTTACAAAAAGACCAATTCTGATATTATCCCCTTTAGGTAGACAGTGTGAAAAAGACCATGTATACACATGGATGTTACACTATTACTTGGAGGGGATTTTTCATGGCAAAAAAAGGTGCAACATTTAATACATACTCAGAAGAAGTAAAGTTATCAGCTGTTCAAAGTTATTTAAACGGAGAAGGAAGCTACGATATGATAACGGAGAAATATCAGATTAAAAGCTCTACACAACTTAAAAATTGGGTAAAAAAATATAAAGAATGTGGTGAAATTACAGATACTCGTGGGAAAAATAGTGGAATGAAAGGTATACCAAACCCTTTAAAAGGCAAACGTGTTCATTTTAATACCGTTGAAGAGGAACGTGACTACTATAAGGCTCAGGTCGAATATTTAAAAAAGCAGTATCCAAATCTGTAAATGGAGGCGTACTAAAATATAAAGAAAGATATCATATCATTGAATCACTAAAGAGAAAATATCCCGTTATATGGCTTACTAATTTTGCGAGTGTACATCGCTCAAGTTACTATAAGTGGATTCATACAAAAAGTATGAAAAACATGCGACTAGAATCCGATAAACGATTAAAAAAGGTAATTCAATCTATTCACGTAAAGCACAAAGAATATGGTTATCCACGTATGAAAATCGCTTTACAAGAGGAGGGTTATTTTATAAATCACAAAAAGGTATATCGCTTAATGAGTGAGCTTAACATTCAGTCTATTATTCGGAAGAAGCGTCGCTTCTTTAAAGGGAATTACTCTAATACTTTTCCAAATGTTTTAAACCGTGAATTCAAAAATCGCCAACAAAATGAAGCGCTTGTTACAGATATTACCTACCTACGATTTCAAGAGGGATTCCGCTATCTTTCTGTTGTACAAGATATTTATAACAACGAAGTTGTTTCTTGGAAAATTTCCAAGCGTAATGATAATGAACTTGTATTAGATACAATTGAAATGTTGGCACAAAAAAGAGATGTGTGTGGAACCATTCTCCATTCAGATCAGGGATTCCAGTACACATCTCATGCCTACAACAAACGACTTTTAGATTTAGGTATCATTGGCAGCCACTCTCGCAAAGGAAACTGTCATGATAATGCCTGTATCGAGTCATTTTTCTCCCATTTTAAATCGGAGATGTTGTATTTGAATCATTTTAAAACAGAAGCCGATTTAATACAAGCAATTGAAGAATATATTTACTTTTATAACTATAAACGTTTCCAAAAACGACTCAACCATCGAGCTCCGATAGAATATCGAATCTCGATGGCTGCTTAGTCTTTTTAATACTGTCTACTTGACAGGGATAAGACCAATTTAGAATAGTCTTTCTTTATATATTACTCTACAATTTGTGTTTCCCACCCATCATAACTATTACATGTTCCACTATATAAAACTGCTAACTCCGCCATGTGTTTTGTTTCTTTCCAAACATTTTCTTTTGTTGGTATACAATTTTTCCCCACTATAAATATATAGTAACTTAACCCATCTTCTGCAATTTGTTCAGATGGTTTATAAATATCATAACCTTTTACATGTAGTACATCTGCTATTTTCTCTGCTATTTCTATAGTATCTACTAAGAAATAATGTTCTAGGTAATGTACTTTTGATAAATTAGATCCTGCCTTCTTCAAAGCTGTTAGCGTTTCTATATCCTGTTTTTCTCGTTCCTGTCTTTCATGAACTGTTTCTAACATTATAAATCTCCTTCAGACCAATTTATATTGTGTTTCTTCGACAAATCCATGTTTCTTTTCTAATTTGTTGTTTTTCTATTAAATAACTTACTATATATATCTTCATTTGTTTTCATTCCTAAATTCTTCCTGTGTATTTTTGAATTCTTGTTCATATTTTTTTATTTTTTCAACGTCTGTCTTTGAATTAAGGAAAGGTCTTTTTCTACCAATCATCATTATATCCTTTCCTTCTGTGGACTCCATGCGTACATATGGTTTAAAAAATTCACATTCTGTATTGTGTAATACCACCGATAATTTGGCGTATTCTTCCATAGGGAATTGATTAGATAAATTTAATTTCTTAAGCCTTTTCAAATTCATTAATGGCTCTAAAGAACGATCTTTAACCTTTATATTCATTAAGGTTAAATCACTTAACTTCAATAAATTACCAATCGGATTCAAAGTTTTTACATTAAGTGCTTTTACTATCCCTCCTCCTAAATAGAGACCCTCTAAATTTTGTCCATCTTTTATTGGTGTCAAGTCTTCTAATTTCGAGAAATCTTCTATTAATAGATAAGAAAGGTTTTTATTATAACTAAAATCCCATAAATCAGTATTTTTAGTATTCCAACATAAATATAATGCCCTTAAATTAGACATCATTTGTAGTATCGATAAATTTTCTACCCTCATTTCATAAACATATAGTAATTCAGGATTAACATGCATCATAATTTTATCAAACTGTTTTTGATTCACTGCAAAAACCCATAATTCCTTAATTTTCAATTCACCTAATAGTTCTATATTCTTTGTTTTACCGCTAATAGCTAACTCTTTTACATCATTATTTATTCCAACTAAATCTTTACGAATATTCGGCTGTTCACCTATCGGAAACATTAAATTCACTCCTTCAAATATTATTTAAATCCAAAATCAATTCAATATAAATAAAAATAAATCATTTTACAAAATATCCCTCTAATAAATTTAGAGGGATATTTAATGCTATCCTGTGACAAAATAAAAACAACTTTCACAGTTACTTCCACTTTTTATATTTCGCACGACTTTGCTGCATATAGAATTTATAGTTTTTATTTTTTTTACTTATTGGTCTAATTCTATTTCGCAATCCTTCCTTTCCACCATATTTTAGATAGAAACGCTGTTCCATCCCCCTTGCCTCAAAATAATTTAAATTACGTCTTACACGTGTAAATTTCAGATCACCATGTACTGCTTTGTGTGCTAATTTTCTAGCAGCCGGATTAACGGTTCTTCCAACATATTTAACTTTTCCTGCACTATTTTTCAAAACATAAACCGTATGCCTTTTAGCCAAATGCTTAGCTGTTACACGCCCAGCATATCTCATAACATGAGGTGCAGCCATTCTCGCTCCATGTATAGCTATTGGAATTAAAAACTGAGCAAAATGGCCATCTGGATCTGTCATCATCGCCGGATTATTATCTGCATACGTATACCCATTCTGTGTAACAGGATCATCCTCATCACCCGGGTCTGGATCTGCTGAGATGAATACACCATGGTCTGAGGTATAGTAACGAGCCATTAAGTAATACATGCCAATTTCTTTATCATACATGTATCCTGCATAGCCAAATGGATTGTCTGCTGCAATTCCTTTTGCGTCACTCTTTAAGACGTTCCCCCATGCGTCATATTCATAGTTTGCGACTATTTGACCCCTTTCATCTGTCATCGCTACTACATCACCACGGGAGCTGTAGTGGTAAAATAAGGTTTGTCCTTGGGATTTCATCGCGAGACGTGCACCGTCTATGGAGTACACATATTGACGAAGGACGTTACCATTTCCATCTGTTTCATATAATGGATTAATGCTGTCACCATCGTAGAAGTAACGTGTGACTGCACCGTTGACATTCTTTTCAATACGGCGTTTATCATCGTCGTACTTATATGTTGCGAACGGATTGCTTTCACCTTTTTTCGTTAAAGCGACAAGTTGGTCTGCTTCATTCCATGTGTATGTGAATTTGTCATCAGATGTTCGGTTTCCATTTGCGTCATAAGAAAGAGATTCGCTTCCGAACTTTACAAGCTGATTTCCTTCGTTAAATGTTGCGGTAATCGATTTTGTTTCTTTTCCATTCTCTGTTACTTTTACACTTGTACGGTTTCCAAATCCATCATACGTATAGTCTTTTACCGTTCCATTTGGTAAAGATTCTTTCAGTAACTGATTAATTGGGTCATATACGTAATTTGTTTCTGTTACTTTTCCACCCGTACCTTCATGTGTAATTTTCGTACGGTTGCCCGTTTTATCATACTGATATCGCTCTGATAACAGGATTTGATTCGGTGTTCCAATGACTAGGTCAGACAATTTCCCTATATGATCATAGTTAAATGTCGAACCTGTTCCATTCGCAGCTGTATACGTACGCACATGACCTGCTTCATCATAATCAAATCGGTACGTAGATGCACCATCTGTTACTTTAATGTTTTGATCCGCAGTATTGTAATCGTATGATACTTTATTGCTGTATCCACCATGCGTAAGGGCTTGTTCTCTTAATTTTTCTGATTTACTATTTGTTTTATCATGATACGCCCAGTCTACTTTTCCGCCTCGGCTATCTGTCATACTTGTAATACGATCTGCAGTATCGTATGTTTTTCCTCGTTCCATGCCATTGACATGGTCTTTCACTTTTGTTTCTTGCCCATTTGCGTCACGTTCGAACGTAAAAGCGTCTTTCCCGTTTCGTTTTTCACTTACCATACGATCTGCGGTATCGTAGCTCCATTCAATTGTTGCGCCGCTCGGCATTTTTGTTTTTGTCTTGTTTGCATTTGCATCATATTCATGCTCAATACGACGATTTAATGCATCCATGAATAGTGTATTTTTATTATCTACGTCATATTCATATTTGTGCGTTTGTGTTTTTCCACCAAACATCACGGATTTTTCCGTTGTATTTCCATTATGATCGTAACTATACCCAACAGAAGTTCCATTTTTCAGTGTCACTTTTTTCAGCTGATTATCCTTGCTGTAATCGTATGCTTTGGTATTTCCTTTTTCATCTGTTTCACTTGTCTTATTTCCAGAAGTGTCATATGTGAAAGTATTTTTATTGCCCTCTTCATCGTATGTTGCGGTTACATCGCTATCTTTATCGTACTCATTTTTAACAAGGACATTACCTTCTAATAATCGTACATCATCAAACCATACTTTTCCTTTATTATTGTTTCTAAATAAAAGATACACTTGAATATGCTTAATTGGTTTTTTCGCTGGAATGAATACTGCGCTACGGTTCCAATCATTTGTCCCACTTGGGAATTTTGCTTGATAATTTTCACCACTACCATCTTGATAATAAACATCAGCCCAAACAGAATAATCTCTGGAAAGTTTATCAGGGGCATCATTTTCTACATTTTCAGATTTAGACATCCCCGTCAATGTTAAAGGTGCCGCTGTTTTCTGATTTAAAGTTACTCTTGTACTATAACCAACATCTGAGCCACCATATTGACTACGCTCTAATACAATAGATGATTCTCCTGTGAATCCTTCATGTGCTGTGTCTTTCTTATCACAACTTGTGCCATCTCCTCTAATCCATCCTGGAATACAATCATTTCCCATCATATTCTCTAGGCTACTGTTCGTAATAGGATTAAAACTAGAAGATGTTTCTCCTTTTTCAAGCTGCAATTTATCAAACCAAGCTGTACCACTTGTAGAAGCTCCACCGTTTTCTACTTGTAAGTAAATTCTTGCTTTTCTCGTTTGATCTGTTGTTTTAAAGGTAACTTGGCGATTTGTCCAATCCTTTTCACCCTGTAATTTATTGTAGCGATTATCGTTCCAACCGCCACCATCAACAGCTGAACCATCTTCTTTCAATAACTGAACGTTAAAGAAAGCTCCAATCCCTGGTGATAGTGCTGTTTTCAGCATACCACTCAATGTATACGTTGTATTTGGTTCCAAAGTAACATCTTGGATTGCGGCGATATATCCCCAATCGTTGGTACTTGCTTTGGTTGTAATCTTTAGCGAAGATGTGCCGCCCAAACCGCCAGGTGCTGGAACAGCATCCTTTGCTAAATTCCCTTGGTTATTGCTTCCAGTTTGGGTCCATTTTTCTACTGTATCTAGCTCAAAACTTGGATTTTGCAGGTGATTCTCTCCTGTTCCAATGTCTTTACTTGTTTCTGTTGGATTCCCATACTGATCGTGCTGTGTAACAGACGCGGTATGAGACGATTGATCCGTGACAGAAACCTCTGTATTTGCTGCCTTATAGGCAACTGTTGTTTTACGATCCTCATTATCTGTCGCACTTACAACACCATTGTTTTTATTATACTCAAATTTCTCAGTCCCCATTGCATCCGTCGCAGATGTTACGTTTCCATTGTTATCGTACGTAAAGGACTCTGTTTGATTTTTAGGCGTTGTTGTTTTCACTAAATTATTTGCACTATATTCATACGTTGTTGTTAAGTTCAGACGCCCAGCATCTACAATGGTTTTCACTGGATTACCAGCATCATTATAACTATAAATTGCCTTACGGCCTTTCGCATCCACCACAGAAACTTCTTTTGCATCTGTATTGTATGATAATGTGGATGCTTTTCCTAACGGATCCGTTACTTTTACTAATCTATCATTCTCGTACGTGTAAATCGTTTGATATGGTTTTTCATCTGTATGCTTCGGATCATATACATGAGTCAGTAAGTCATTCTCATACCCATATCGATAAGCTTTTCCTTCTGGCGTTGTAGAAGAAACGAGTAAATCTCCTTTGTAAGTAAACGTAATGACTTTATTATCTGGTCCCGTTACTTTGGAAACTTTTTTATTTGCTCCTTCATATTGTAATATCAATTCTTTTCCAGATGCATTCTTTACTTTAGATAATCGGAATTCACCATCATATTCATACTTCGTTGTATTTCCATACTTATCTTTTACATATTCCATACGACCAGAATTTTCTTTTTTGGTATAAAACGTAATGGTTTGATCTTTGTCTTTGATTTCATACCCTTCCGTTGTTTCCTTCATATCTAAATACACACCCGTAGGTGCTTGGTACGTTCCATCTCCCGTGCGGGTAAATGTAATTTGGGCGCCATCTGCAGAAGTCAGAAGTAAGTTTCCTTCTGCATCTTTCCAAATGCGTTCTTCTAAACTGCTATACCAACCCTTACCAAATAAACCAACTTTTTTACTTTGACTATTATAGGTTCTTTCAATCGATACATCTGGTCCACGTCCTGATAAGGACATATCTTTTTCATCCATCAGGAAGTTACCATTTGTAGCATTTACCTTCCCATTTAATACATCAATCGATGCCCAATAGTCTAACATACCTAAGAATCCAAAGTCTTGAGAAAACCTAGGCATAAATTCTTGTGAAATGTCACTTTCAGTGTGACCCACTTTACTATACGCTGTTACACGGAACCAATAGTTTGTAGATCCACCATAAATTCCACCGGAATTTCGATAAACAGGAGATGGGTCTAAGGCAAGCTCTACACCTTTTTTATCATGATGAAAAAGATATTGACCTTTTGCAATTTCATCTTTTGTTGGCCAAATATTTTGCCCTTGCGTCGTCCATGTTGTTGCATTCCCTACATCAAATGCTTCATAATCTTTTCCGTTATACACCCATACTTTATAACCAGCAGCCTCAGGAACGCCGTCCCATTTTAATGAAACATACCCTGTTTGTTTATCGGTTGCATTGATATAAGCCGAACCTGTCGGTTTCTTGACTTGTTCTAACGAGATATAGGAAATAGCTTCATCAGAAAGCGGACTGTCTCCAAATGGGTACTCAGCCACGATACGAATCCAATAGCCACGTGCTCCACTATAATCTCCATACGGACTACCTGCTAAATGTGCATTTTTGTATAAAGGACCTGGATTTACTGCTAATTCAGTTCCTTTCCCACCCTCATGGAACTCAAAATGCCCTTGGGCAATTTCGTCTGGTGTCGGGAATATTTTTTTATCCTTTGTACTCCAGTTTGTTACATTACCAACTGGAATGTATTCATAATCATATCCATTAAAGATTGCTACTTTATAACCTGTTGCTCCTGGGACTGCATCCCACTGTAGGTTAAAGTGACCTGAACTACTACCACTTCCATTAGAATACGCCTGTACTCTCGGTTTATTTGGTTTTGCATAAGAATATGTTACTTCTAAATAAGGTGCATTGGATCCGTTTTCAGCTGCAATAAACTTCTTCCAATGGTTTTGTCCATTTCCATTTGTATGTAACCTAAATCCATTGTTTGGTCTTGCGCCTTCTACCCATGCTTTAACTGTATTTGTTACATTAAAACGCGCCCATTGCCCGCGTCCTACATCTGCATGAGCGATATTATTAGAACCAGGCTTGTTATTCCAATTAACTCCTCCAACATTCCAGCCACCTGTTACTTCATCTAACCAGACACCATTTGGCTGATTTCCATAATAATGCCATAATGCATACGCATGGAATGTTGCACTTTGAATTTGTGCACCTTTTAAATCGGAGATTTGTGGTTTAATAAAAGCATAGTTGGTCCCAGATGCCCCATCATAATACCCTACTTTTAATGTATAAGCATTCTGACCACCATCCCAGAGAGCTCCGCCTGAATAATTCACATTTGGATACGCACTGGAAGCATAAGCATTTTCGAAATCCTCTACATTGATAGAAGGGTCAATATTTACCGGATACTTACGTTCTGGTGCTTGTAACCACTTCGGATCTGCCGTAACCGTTAATGTATATGTTTTCTCATCTGTCTTTTGGATATCATAACGAACATCCTGTGAAGTGACAGCTTCTCCAGATTCTTGATTTACATTCGCATCCGTCATATACGGTTTCGGTAATGTAAAGATACTTTCTTTTTTCTCATCTTGGAAACTAATAGAACCATCTTTCACCAAGTTTGGAGTTAAATCTGTCTGTAATGCAAATGTAAAGATGTGATGTCCTGTATATTCACTTAGTACAAAATCTTCTTTTACATTTTCATTGAACGTTGTACTTTTTAGATCGATATGAGGGAAAATCCCTTTATACCATACGGTGTTATTTTCATGTGTGGCAGTTACTGGTGACGGTTTAATTTCACCTTTCTCACCACTTGCCCCGATTAACTCATATTGAATGGTATGTCCGTCCGCTTGGAACTGAACATACTTTCCATCCGTCACTGTTTTTTTAAACTCTGGTTTTAATTTTGTGTTTTCCGTCACAATTTTCTTATCTGGCGCTTCTACTAAGGTCGGCGAAACTTCTTCTAACTTTCCATTCTTTTCTGTATGAATCGGTTCTGTATATACCTTTTTTGTAAAAGTACCATCTTGGTTATCGAAGACTTTTTCTGTTTCTGTCCGTTCTTCTACAACCTCAGTGGGTTTTGCTTGTGATTTTAACTTCTTCTTCACCTGATCCGGATGTGGCGCAGGTAATTCTTTCTTCTCTTTCTCCTCCATTTGTGGAGTTTGTTCTGAATTTGGAGACGGCGTAAACGGTGGTGCCGTTTCTGCCAATCCATTCATCGGTATAGATGTAATAATTAATGCAACTACCATTAGCTGTATTAAATATCTGTACCATCGTTTTTCACCTTTCTTCTTTTCCATACATTCACCTCGGCATCATTTTATAAATCTTACCAAATAATAGTATTTAAAAAGAAGAAACAAAGTAAATCATTATTTCTAATTTTAGAGAAAATGTGACAAAAAATGTGTAGGTTTTTCGACAAAACTTAAAATCATCTTCCTTGTTTATAAAATTTACATTATTATTAATTATGTATAATATAAACTACATGTGATGTAATATTTACATAGTGATACAAGTACCTACAAACATAAATAATAGGTCTAATGTTCCAATTTTAAATTTACTTATTCAGGAAATCCATACTTTATCAATACCCGTTTTTCATCTCAAATTCTAAAATAGAGTTACCCTTTCAAAATATACTGACTCCTTTCACAATCGTGAAGGGATTTTTTTATCTATTGATTTCTTAAAAGAATCTACGTTACTTTTTACCCCAAAACGAAAAAGCTAACTTTTTATCTGAAAAAGATAAGAAGTTAGCTTTTTGGGATACTACCGATAATGAATAGAATTTTCGTTATGGGGGGATTTTGATTCTTTAGGTTGATAGCAATGGGCTGTACCCCAAAATAGAAAATCCTAGGTGAATATGTTTTTTTGGAAAGTATTCTCATTTCCATGTTAAAATATATCATAATAAGAAATCTAGTTAGTGCAGATAGGTGATCCCCCTCTGTACTAGAAATTGTTTTTCTTGTTCCTTTCTTATGTTTTAATACCCCAATGGGGGAGCGCTAGTCTAAGCTAGAACTAGCGCCTTTTTTTGTTCCTAACAACCAAACTGGATTAATTATTGTAAAATTAACTATAACTATAACTATATAAATCTGATTTTAATTATAGTTTTTTTACTATTACTCTGTTAATATACGTGTACAGATGTCACTTTGATATATGAATCATACCTTTCATATGCTTAGGACTATCTTACAGCCAAGACGCAAAGAAAGTTTTCTTCATTCTTTTGTTTCTTGTCTTGTTCTTCCGTCTAATATCTTACTTACACCAAAAAGGCTAGTCTCAAATGAGACTAGCCTTTTTATATACCGCCATACATATTACCTAGCGAAGTTACGTTGTCTTTGCTGCAGGTACTTTTTCTTTTTTCGTTCCGAGCTCCAAAAATGAAACACTACACAAACCCCTACTAGATATACACGAGATACATAAGAGCCGTTTAAAAAGACGTACATTCATTTCTTGACTAGAATGTACGTCTTTTTACGTAATTTCCAGTCAACAAAGCATAAAAATAGGTATTATTTGCGTCACAATTGTTTTGACCCAACTTGAATTGTGATATTTCTTTTAGGCTGTTTTGGTTTCATTTGATTATAAAAATTAGCAATAGAATCAAATTGAAAGATACGAAAGTTCACACTTGAAACATCATATATTTTCTCGGTTATAATCAAAATCGAAGGGGAAATTTTTGTATCTTTAGGCTGCCAAGATTGATCTTTCCATTCATCACTATGAAAATACAATTCATATCTTTCCATTTTATTTTTCATAACTTTATTACTGTAAACTGACTTTTGAAACTCAACAAAGAAAGGTGCTCTACGCCATATTACAAATGCATCTGGTTCCATAAATTCTTTACCATATTTCGGCTCCACTTTAAAAAGTTTCGGTTTTTCATATTCTATAAGTTGTTTATACACATCTACGATCGCAAGGAAATGAGGAATCTTTTGACTCGTCTTTCGAATTGTATTTGGCTGCGGAAAGTAAATGTATGGCTGCTGTGACACATTCGCATCCACATGGCCATCCCTTCTTAATCGCTTCATTACTGTATTACAGCAAGTGACAGCTTTCTTTAAATCTTTAAAATGCAAATCTATAATATCATCCCTGGACATACATCTAAAACGGTTCAAATCGTTCAGAATTGCTTCATCTCTATTCTTCATCATCTAACACCCCGAACAATGGAATCTCTTCTTGTAGAGGATTCCGAAGCGTCATATCCTCTTTTGGTGTGCAATACGGTTCAATAATTTGTTTTGCCTTACTTAATCCCAAATAAGGAGCTTGCACTTTCTTTAATCCATTTAGCTTTAAAATCATTTGGCCAGATTGCTCTAAATGTTCTGATCCAGGTGTACCCATGATATTACTATTGATTGTATTATCACATTTAAAGCCCATTCTTACTGTCATATTGAGTTTTAACTTACCATCTAATACTTTTGCATCGGGCCTCTGCATACTAAGTATAAGAAACACCCCAAGTGATCGGCCGACTGCTGATATTTTTCCAACTATAGTCATACATTCTTTTTCATCCTGGAGCATTGCTACTTCATCGATAGCAAGTAAGATATATGGTTTCTGATTATCAGGATTCATTTTGTTGTATTCATCAATATGATCCACTTCATACTCTTCCATTAGTTTTCTACGCTCGCGTATTTCCTTCCACACTTTATGAAGCATTATCTTCATTTCGATTTCTTCCATGCAAACCTCTTTTACGTGTTTCACTCTTCTCAAGAAATGGAATTCAGAGTTTTTCAAGTCGCCCAGGTACAAATGTAATTTATCAGAGGACATGTGTTGAATAAGTGTGGAAAGCACAACACGTACCATACTACTTTTTCCGCTTCCTGTTTCTCCTGCAATTAATAAATGTGGTGTATTTGCTTCAACCATGTCATACACAATCATATTTCCAAATTGGTCCCGACCTACCACAACAGGAAGACGATGTTGTTTTAGTGACGGCTGCCATTGTTTAAAGCTGTAATTGTATTGTTGTAGTCCTGCATCTGAATGAAACACATTAAGTACAAATCGTTTAATATCTCCTTCAATTGCTACGTTGTGTCCTAATATTTGTTGAAAGCAAAACCATTTCTTTTCGATGTTCTTGGGATCCAAACCATTCAGAATGGTAAATACGTATCTAACTCTTTCTTGTGTGGAGGAAATATCATGTATCTTTGGATAGATCGGAACTTTACCACCTCGTGTTTGATGGTCCACATATAAACCAGCTTTTCCAAATACCCCTATAAGTCGATTCTTCAAATTTTGTTTATGAAACCATTCTTTGATGATTCCCATGTCACACCTCCTAGAACATGATTAAAATTTTAATAAATACATAACCGATGAAACAAACCCCGCCTATCCTCATTCCGTGGTACATTCCATCGCTTAAAAGTTTAGCTGCTGCAACGTGATCATTTTTTACAAGATGCTTTTCTAATATCGCCCCACCAATTGTAATTATTCCTAATGCTCCTAAAGAAATGAATGTAGTTAACATATAAAACTCCCCTTTATAAACAGAATTTGAAATGCTGATGATATATGGGTTTATTAACTGGAAACCTTGATAGTGTTACTTTGATAGCCACTTTGGTAGCGACCTTGATAAAGCATATGGTGTACAGCTTGGACAATATTCACCATTTTTAGGGGGTTATTTTTGGTGAAATTAGGACATTACTGAGGACAACAGATAACTAAGGGAGTGAAAAGTTGTGTGGGGTCTTGGAAAAAAACGTACAAAGCTAGGGAAATTTCTTGATAAACATAAAATTGAACAAGAATGGTTGATAAGGAAATCAGGTCTTGGAAGGAATACGGTAGGAGATTTAGCTAATAATCCTGACAGATCACCCACAAGGAAAACAATGCAAAAGATATTAAAGGTCCTTCGGGAGTTTGACCCAAGAATTAAAGCTGATGATTTTTGGGATATGTAAAAAAACAGCCTTATTGTAGACTGGTTTTTCTGCAACTTTTACATGGACTTTTATAAGTTTTTCCTTGTTTGTGAAAGTTTTCAACATGCATTATCTTTTCACACATGAGAAAGTAAAAAGAATTGATTTCGATACAATTGATAAATTGTGTGATTTATTTAATTGTAGTGTCGGGGAGTTTTTAGAGCGTAGATGAAAGTGATTTCTGGATGTGATTAGAAAATTATTATTAACATTTTCTCTATCGCGCATTTCACGCGATTAAACGATGGATTTGTACATGAAAGAAAAGATAATCGCCTTAAAATCACAATCTCGGCGACTCATTTCATACATTTTCGCGCTTTTTCCGTCCCTCAATACTATTTAGCATGATATAACACGATCAAAAGATGGTGAGCATAAAAAAGAGATTCGCTCCAATTGAAACGAATCTCTTTTTTATGCTCTGGCAAAACTTTGTTTTCTTTGCTGCATATATTTTTTCTTCTTTCTCTCCGATCTCCAAAAACGAAACCCTACGATCATAAATCCTATCGGCCCAAATATTGGCGTCATCATAAAGAACCATCCCAACACAGAAGCTTTTATAAACAAGTAAATGAACCAACCTTTATCGGTCATCATAAATACTGTATTTGAAAAGAAGAAGCTTTTTATTTCATGTGCAAATATTCTCGAAAACGGAAAGAAAATCAGATTGATCGTTATTAAAGTAATCATGCCTGTTTCATATGATGGGATTACCCACCTGAAAAATAAATAGATCAATACACTCCACATATATGTCTTAACTAAATAGCGAGCATTAATAGACTGACACGCCCGAAACATCATTAACATGATTTCACTCCCTTTTTTATTTGATACTGTCGCTATAAAGAGTCTCTTTCCCTTTTTCTAATACGTAACCATTAATACTCCAAACACCTTTCTTATCTTTCTTAGCTTCCTCCTGGACTTTTTTCAGTTCGTCATACAAAGTAGTATTCGGAGTTTTTATGTATCGTACCACGCCAAGCCCTTGTTTTAATATATCCGCTTCTACACATTTTCCATCCAGAAAAACATATGCGAGTTGCCGATGGTAATGATCTTCCTTTTCGCCTTTGTCATACACTAATTCGACTGATTTTCCTTCTAAAAGTTTTTTGGTATAATCAGAAGCTTCCTTACCATACTTCATCGGCTTCTCATTAGGCTTAACACTCTCAGGGGTATCTAAAAGTAACATTCTCACCTTTTTTTCTGTTCCTTTTACTTCGGCCACAAGCGTATCACCGTCAACGACCCGTTTTACTTTCGCCTGTACTTTTTCTAGATCTTTTACCTTATTATAAGATTCATCCGCTACTTGTTTCTGTTCTGTTCCAACTGGTTGACTACTTGTATTTGTTGTATTCGTTGCCGTCTTATTTGCTGTTGCACATCCTGTAAGCAACATACTTGTAACAGTAAGAACTCCAATCCATTTTTTCACTCTCATGCTCTTCATTCATCCCCTTTTCCTATCCTTTTGTTTGTTGTCTTTTCGCCCGCTGCAAGGTACTTACACTAATCCCTGTCATTTCTTCCACTTGCCTATAAGATTTCGTTTTCAATAAATCAAGAGCATGTTCTATTTGCTTCTTATTATATTTCTTCGGTCGTCCTTCTTTAAAATCAGGATTCAACTTCGCAATTGCTTTCCCTTCTTGCGTACGTTCTACAATCATATCTCTTTCAAATTCAGCAAACGAACTCATGATATTAAACATCAATCTACCCGTGGGTGTATCTTCCACTACTCCCATATTGAGTATATGAACCTTAACTCCTTTTTCAAACAACACCCTAATCGTTTGAATAGCATTTTCAGCCGAACGTGCAAAACGATCTAATTTTGTTACAACAAGTGTATCGCCAGTTTCTAATACAGAAAGTAGTTCTTGAAATTTTGGTCGATCAAATTTTGTACCTGTAAACTTTTCGGAGTAAATTTCCTCGCAACCTTCTTTTTTCAACATTTGGATTTGAGTTTCCAATTCTTGGTTCAAGGTACTCACTCTAGCATATCCATATTTCACCAAAATCTCACCTTTTCTACGCTTATTTTTGACCATAAGTTTTGATGTAGGTCTATATACTGATTCTATCACACCGCAACTACGTGTTCAAAACTTTTAAGTTTTGAATAAGGAATTAAAGTATTCCGCTTTCAGAAAAATGAGAATTTATCCTTTTACCAAAATTCTATCAAATGTTAACATATTACTTGCAGCATACAATTTAATAGGAGGAACCAATCCCATGAATTCACTTTTAATTTCTTACGACTTAATTGCTCCAGGTAAGGACTACGACAAAATAACAAAAAAAATCGAAAACTATCCGAACTCTAAACGAATATTAGAATCAGTTTGGATTGTGAATAGTAATAAAAATTCTCAACAAATTGCACAAGATCTCAAATCAGTAACAGATAACAACGATAAAATATTTGTTGTAAGACTAGAATCCACCATCGGTTCCAAAGATGCTTGGTGGATAAACCTCGATGAACACACTCAATGGCTACAAAATCATTTGTAATAAAAACAACAAAAAGCACAAAAAAAAGCAACTACATGCTTTTTTTTGTGCTTTTTACATTAAAGAGGGGCAGCTAAGATACGTGTAAAAATGGTCGTAACCTGTATTGATATTTGATTAAAAATACTGCAAATGAATAATCCGTTATTTTTTGCGCACTCTAATCCATATTATGCAATAAGTTTGGAGTCGATTTTATGTTTAAACGGAAACTGTTAATGGCATTTTGTGGAGTTATAATGATGGTTTTATTTACATCTCCAATAGAAGGCAAGGCAGAAAATATATCTAATAAAGATTTTTATGATTCTTATAATACTTTATTAGCTCCTTACGCAAGTAAAACTATCCGAAGTAAACTTGGACCAGATCATCAGTATAGTTTAACGGATGCAAAAATTATAAAAATTGAGCGACCCCAAAAATATACTTTCACCTTCATTGTAGTAGCTAAATATAGAACGTATACCAACGCTCACAATCCACCTAATCATGTTGTAACAATAACTTATAATGTTAGTCCAAGCGGGGTAAAAGTTATTGATTTCAAACAAAAAAAAGAAAGAAAGTGAGTTTGTATACTCACTTTCTTTTTTATCAATAGGTGGAATAGGTGACTTTTGGTTTACCAAAATTGACTGCATTATTATAATTACTAGTATTAGTTTCTCCAAAATAAATATCAAACCAATTGTATGATAACCCTCTATTACAATATACATCTCCCATGTCTTCTACTACAAATGTGCTCTTTGCAGAACCATTAGGCATTCCAAGGCTTGTATGTGTGTTGATAATAGTACCTTTTGGAAATCTAGTCCCAGATAAAGGGTTGCCACATACAGCTGGATGAACTGCAGCAGTAGTATATTGACGTGGTGTTGTCCCATGATAAGTTTTATTACCTGCAGGAGCCACATATGCTGTTACATTCTCATTTGAATAACTAGCAAGTAGCTCCTTTCCTACTATAGATTCATTAGTTACAGTTTCATTATTTTCATTTAGATTAGTTTCTGCCAAGGAGCTAATTGGCAAGGTAAAAAGTGTTACAAGTGAAAAAAAAGTAATAATAGATTTTTTCAATTTGATATCCCCCTTAAAAACATTGATAAAACAACGTAATTTGTCACCTCCTTTATTTTTTCAATTAACCTGTGTCCTCCCTAGATAGTTACCTGTCACTCCATCTAAAAATATCTCTGCTTCTTTTTGATTTTTACTGCCTATAATTGATAAAAATATATTATTATCCTCTTTAAAAAGTCTAAAATGATATCCTTTAGAAATCACATTTTGTCCAGGTAGTAATGCGAAATCTTGTATCACTTTCTCTACCGCTGTGTTACTGTCAATTTTAATGTCATCATTTTTAATAGTGGGTTCGTTTAATTCCTCTATTACAGATGCCTTTTTTAATTTACTTTTCTCTACCGAGACAATTAATCGTTTTTTTTGATTTAATAAACCAAGGATCATGTTCCAATTTTCTTTTTTTCCGTTTTGACCACTATTTTTCCCATCATCAACACTTCCGATATATATTAATTCACATGCATCATCTATTTTCCGAGCTTCCTTTAGCCCTAATTGATAAGCTTGAAACATTGTAATTCCATCTTGTTTTTCTTGTTTTTCGGAGTTATTTTTTGTTACTTTTGCAACGAAAGGAATATCAGTATCTTTATTATTCAAAAAAGAAAGAACAAGAATAGAGGAGCCAATAACGATAAATAGTAATAATAAAAACATTATTTTTTTCAAAGGATCACTTCCGTTTTTATAAAGATATTTCTACTAAAATTATCATAATCCTTCTATTTATTCCAAAAAAACACAAATTCATATTAGATTCCACAAAGGCGCCGCACCTTCGGAAAACCTCCATTCTCCCCCACAATAAGAGCCGAATTCTTCTTAAAATAGAAAACCAGCTGATTTCATATCAAATTTCCCTAGCATATAATCTCATTAAAATGCGGACAAAACCCCTTAAAAGTTATGAACATGTAAGTTCTATTTCTATCACTACAGTAGTAATGAAATCTGTACCTAAAAATTCAGTTATGTATATTGAGAATGCAAAATAACACTTAAAATTAGTGCAAATTATCCTTTAAAACAACACATCTCAAAAAAATGATACCAATTAATCTCCTTGCCAATTCCAGACTAGCATTGTATCATTACAGATACATAGATAGGGGTTTCTTATTAAAAACACCTAGAAACAAAGTATTTACTATCGTAAACACTAAAAAAAGGAGGGATTTATATGAATTTAAACGAACGTGATGAATTTAAAGCGCTACTCCAAAAAGAACTTTTAACAAGTACACAAGCTGCCGAGATTTTAGGTGTCAGCAAACAACGATTTGGCGTAGTTATAAAGAAAAATGACCTTACACCAATTCACGAATCATCACAAGGAAAACTATTTTTAAGACGTGATATTGAAGGAATATTTAAAGGCACATATAAAACCCCTAACAAACAAGAAAATATATTAATTCAACCATACGGATCTTCTGACGAAGCACTAATTTTTTTCGAAGAGAACAAAGAATTTCTTGAAGATATCACATCAATTTACATATACCGATACAAATTAGACGCTATTCTAGATAATTTTCATGTAGAATTAGACACTGGTTTTGAAAACAAACGATTACTAGATGTTCCCCATTTAGTTTTAAGGGACGATTTTTCCGGAAAAGAAATATGGTTTAAAACATTAAACTGTGGCTATCGTGGACAAGGTCCACGATGCACTATGGATCTACTAACAAATTTAGGTATTGATAGTAATTACGCTAATAGCCTAATTACAAAACACGATGTGGTTAAATTTTTCAAGACAGAAAACGTGACATTTGAAGGAACATTCGATAATGCCACAGTAGATCCATTTCAATCAGAAGGTATTTTATCTTATTCTTGGAATAATAAATTAATTTTCGCTCAAAAAGGAAGCTATACCCTTGAATTCGACAATCAAAGTACTCTTGCATTTCTAAAAGATTACTATTCAATCGTTCCAAATATAAAAGATGTAATTATTTTCAACTCTAAAGAAGAAGCCCTTGAAAAAGGCTATTATACAAGAGATCACCGAAATAAAGAGATTGTTTATCAATTAATTATCCGAGACACTTCAAATAGAGAACTTTGGTTAAGAATCCCTCGAACACAAAATGATAGACCATTAAAACATAGTAAAGATATAAAAGAACTACTTGCAATGTGCGGTATCAATATAGAAGAACCCGTTGATAGTTTCCCAGAAACAATAAAAAAGTGGCTTAACATCCGGCCTCGTATTCAACCTTCCGAAATACTAACAAGAGAGAGCCAGAATATAGTCTTTTAATAAAAAAAGCACACCTGATATAAAACGGTGTGCTTTTTGTTTCATTTCATCAAAGCCGTCCATCCTCGAGTGATTCTTCATATTACATCCCCTTACATTTCCTTCTATACACCTTCAAAACTGAATTAGCATGTACACAGTCTAAGCAACAAAAAAATAACTAGAAATAAATGTCAAACCACTAACGTGTGTAAACCGTTAGTGATGTCAAACATTACCATTTAATGCTATTAGACTTCACTCTCCACTGTTTACATATCAATTTAAAACCTCATAATCCCGTTTCAAACCGTACAGTATCACCACAAACCGTACAGTAAGGGTTGCTAACTGCACGGTTTGTAACTGTAAACTGTCCAAAATTTTAAAGACGGAGTCAAAATAGATGAAGACTAACTCACCAATATGAAACGGATTTACTAGATTGATTGCACTGTTAGTAATCAATCTAATACAGAAAGGAAGAGTAATCAAATGAAAACAAATATTTACTCAAACGAAATCAACAATAACGAAAAGGAGAATTCAAACATGCATCTGGTTAGCAAATACGCACACATACTCTTTGAAATAAAATGCGAGACAGATATCAACGATTCATTCTGTCACGAAATGGAGATTAGCTTAGATGATTGCGAAACATTTTATACAGAAATCAATCTATTAACATTAGAAGTATTCATAGAAGCATATGAAAAATCATACAAAAAGTTAAGTAGAAAACTCAAGAAACACCTACCGATTACTTTAAGTGACAGTATTAATAATATTATAAGTAACATTCCCGAAAGAACTTCCAATCTAAAAGAATTTGAATATACTATCACAATAGAACGTGAAGAGTTGGAACAGTTCATATTAAACTTTGACAACATCCTAACAAAACTATCCATATAACACACACACAAACTATCATGGCATTTTATATCATAGTGCTACCTTACAATTTTGTTCAGCAACGCTATACGGCACAAAATACTATTGAAAATCAGTGTAATTTATCATTAAGATAATACCCTGACATTTAGAACATAAAAAGAGCGATCTAAATAGATTGCTCTTTTTATGTTTCCTATTCGCTTTGGAAAATGCGTGTTTTTATTTTGGTAGATTTATAACTTGAATCCCATTGATTATCTATATCTATTTCTCGCCCAACTAGCAAGAATCTCCTCCCTCGTTTTCAAATCTTTAGGGTCAGCAGAAAACCAGAAGCTTGCATGTTTTTCTTCTTTTACTTCTTCATATAGATCTCGAAATAAAATTTTTGCTTTATTATCATTAAATTCACTTCGTTCTCCGTATTCACCATTTGCTTTTCTACCATTTCTATTAAAAGCATAGCAATAAATTTTATTCGGGTCATCTTTATCACTTTTACTGAGTGAATATACCATAGCATTTTCTTGATCTCTTGTTTTCTCTTCCCTCACTTCCGTAGGAATAGCTGTTGAGAATTGGCGGTAAAATTGTTGGATTGCATCCCCAACACGGGTGCCGTAATCAATATTAAAATAATCTCTTAATGTTTTAGCATCTGTTAAAAGCTTTGCTGAATTTGCAGGAACGCGTAATTTGTCATTAACATTTCCTCTCCTTAAAAACTCTAGCTTTAATAAGGCATACTTAGGTATCGCCTGCCCCTTAGTGTATAATTTTACTAGCACGATAAACTCTTGCTGTTTATATGTAAATAGGAATGCGTCAATAAACCATCCGTTTTCCTCCATATCGCTCTTTAAAGCTTTTAAATTACCCAAAATAGCCAACGTAATCAAACTCCTTCCTCAACACATTGTATAGATTCAATATAATTGTAACATTCTCTATTTTACGAAAAACAACAAACACACATCGATTACGGAATTCACCCGTTGCAATCTCTTCTTTTTCCTCACCACATGAAATATCATAATAACTTTAAATCTACATTTCATGAGATTATATATTCGACATCAAAATTCTGTCTATATTTGTCCCTAACAAATATAGTTTCCGTTTGTAAAAAGCCTCCAGCATTAGTTTGGAGGCTTTTTGTTTTACATTTAAATTACTCTTGAACAACAAAACTCTTCTTTTTTAAGTTCCGCTTTATTTAATTCACATAAATGATTTAAAACAACTTGATAAATCTTCTTATTCATTATTCCACCCAAGAAGCAAATTTGTTATATCCATCATCTTCAATCCAATCATACACACGATAAACCAATGACAATCTAAAGAATTTCCCTCTAAGTGATTCAGGAACGATTTGATTCAACTTATATGGTGCCAAATCTGTATATTCCACCCATTTACCCCCTGCCCACTCATACAAATGTAACTGTTTACCGTCTTCACTATATTGATACCCTAGATAATCGAAGGGATTAGGCCCTTTACTTTTAATATTTCCATATTTATCTTTAAAACCATTAATATGAATCCCTAGTATCTTATTTCCTTTTTCTATACTTTTCATAATTTCATATCTCACCCATCTTCTATTAAAAGTCTGGGATCCGATTAAAACACATGTAACCGAGGTATTGTTAAGTCCGCCATTTATTAATCTTTTAAGAGCTATATCACTTGTTTTTTTCGCATCTTCCCAAAGAGATGCATCAAAGACCCCCGCAGCACTTTGATTTAATTTTGTTACCCAATGATTTCTTACAACATTTACTCTAAAATCAATTACATCCTGATAATGAAAACTAAAAAAAACTCTTTTCGCCATAATTTCATAATTCCTCCCCGATTAATAATAGTAATGATTATTTAGATAAAATCTCTACAAACTCTAGTATAGTGCTAATCAATTCTTCTATTGATAATGTTTCATTATTCAATTCTTCAAACAGTCTCTTCATTCTTGCATCAGCATCAGGGTAATACATTTCAAATTCTTCATTTACTTTATTCCATAAATCTTTTGCAATATAACCAGTCGCACCAACTGGGACGACGTAATTATTTTGCTCAAAAGAAATATCAAATTCTGATTGGACACCATTAGCCTTAACAACCTGTCCTTGGTCTATCTTATTACCATATAAAAAGATGCTTATCCCAGTTCTTGTAATCATATCTCGTCTATATTTTTCCCATTGCTCTTGACCTCTCTCCCCCTGTGGAAACGGTCTTAGAATAAGTCTATCGTCATCTATAGTTCCCTGGTTCATATACAATTCTTCAAGAACTCCATTGATAACAAAACTCCCTACACCAAGCCCAAAACCAGATACTATATTAAAATCCTTTCTTATTAATTCTTTACTTAACTGATGGATAAATTGTTCTGCATGTTCTGTATCCCAATGATTATATTCAACTGCACTACCAGATAAAAATACTGTTTTAGTTTTTATATTATTTTCAATTCGATGTAATATCTCGGTAATCTCATCGTAACTATTAAGTACAACAGCCTTTATATTAAAACGTGATAAATCACTAATAAATAATTCCTGTTTTCTTACTCTATATTCAAAATCTGCCTCTAACTCATTTGGTTTTCGCTCTTCTTTTTTTATTAAGCAATAATGTCGTCTTTGATCCCTTTCATAGGCACTTCTTACTCGACTTAATATATAATCTAGGTTAGGATCAGTAAAACTAAATCCAACAAATAAAAACGTCCTAGAAACTAGGTCCCCACTCAACGCTTTAATATAAGGATCCATTTTCATAGAATACTTTTCATAATCATCTTTAATCAAAACTGCTTCAGAGGGATGTTCCACGTCTCCATGCATTTTATATACGACTGCATCTCTTTTCACCTTTGTAGTAGATAATTGTTTTACGGTATACTTCACATCAGCAATCTTATTTTCTTCGTCTAACGCTTTTTCAATTAATCTATCATAATTTGTCGTCCAATAAGTATGAATTGGTAATCTAGCTAAAATTTTGTGATTCACAGTCAAATCTACTTTTCGAGAAAATTCATCCAGGATAATTTGATTAATTCTACCTCTATTCCCCTGATTCTCATTACAGTAATATTGCGCAAGACTTACTAAATCATTTTCTTTATTTACATCTAATCCAATTTCTTCAGCAATAGGCTCCAATAACTTCGCCCAACTAACATACCCTACAGACATTGATAAACCTGCTCCTGCAAAAATCGCGGCATTCTCTTCCATCACTTCTTTTGTAAAATCCTTAACAAATCGTTCAACTATTGGATTCATTTTCATTCCCCTTACCTAATATACAAATATACATCTCTTACATAAATATTTTATCATACAATAAATTTTTGCATAACAAATCAATCTCGTAATAAAATCTACTAAGCTTACTAGCCAATTGACTTCTCCCTTGTTGGTAGCGCTTTCGTAATTCAAAAAAGTATAAAACTTTCAAAAAAATATTAAGATTGAGGTTGCAACCCTTCACTTGTGGGACTAGGTAATATACTCATTTTCGGCTTAATCCAATATAAATCATCAATAAACCATACAAAACGTTCAATTAAATCCATTTCTTTTTTATACGATTCCCATATTTCCTGCATATCCACTTCAAAATCATAAGGATAAAAAGAAGTAAATGTGTTCAATTGAAAAATATCCGTAATTTCATTCTTTTTATTTTCTACAAATCTATATGAATAGGTATAAGCATCTTTTTCTGACCAATGCATTTTTTCTATAACATCTTCAATATTACCCTCTAACTCTTGGGTATAATCTGTATAGTTTCTTAAAACAACATTCAAACGTTTTTTTAAAAAATTCGCTTGTTCGCAATGACGTAACTCATGGATTAGTAAACATACAAACTTCCAATAAAAGGTGTTTGGACAGTGTTGATGGTGTTCAAAAAGTAAATCTTCAAACAGAAAAACAGTCTTTTCACGATGGTAAAATATCGCTTCACCTTCTTCCTCTAAAAACTCCCTTACCTTTCTTTCTAGCCTAGGTTTGAATTTGTTCTGTTTAAAAACCTCTTTTATAGTTGTTATATAGACTTTGACCTTTAACCTTCTTATTTGTTCTGGCAATAAGTTTACAACTTGTTGTATTTGTAAATCAGAAACATATTTCCCTTGATTAAATATTTCCATTATTATCACTCTCTTATCATTCAACTGATTTTCATATTCTTATACTAATTTTAATATATAGATTATTTTTCTTTTGAATCCGCATTTTTCCATAGCTACTATAACAGTTAACGTATCAGATTCCCATTCTCGTTTGTTTTTGTTCAAATTCCTTTTTCCTACGCACTCTTTCTAACGAAATACCCCTCATAATAAGTCTATTCTGTTCAAACTAATAACTCAAACGACAATCAACAATTTCTTCTATTACAAACACACAGCGATTCCGGAAGGCATCCGTCGCAATCACTTCTTTTTTGTATGTATCAACCTTTGTTACAGTCACCATCTCATGATGGATAGCACCGTTCCGATAATAAGATATATGTATTTCCTCTTCCGAACGCAAGGAGTGTTGTATTGCTTGCCCTATC
Source organism: Bacillus sp. FSL R9-9410 (assembly GCF_038050385.1). Taxonomy (NCBI): domain Bacteria; kingdom Bacillati; phylum Bacillota; class Bacilli; order Caryophanales; family Bacillaceae; genus Bacillus; species Bacillus sp. FSL R9-9410. The sequence continues at coordinate 390,969 of NZ_JBBOTV010000003.1, read as the reverse complement.
TCTTCCACCTGCTGTGGGTCCAGAATTGGTTTTTGTATTTTATTTTGTTCCTCGATCATCTCACGAATCCCCTTGAACTGTTCCGGAAGACTAGCAAAGGGCAACCACTTTATCATGCCCCTCCCTTTTGGCATATGAGAATTCCTCATGCTTTGTGGCCCCCTAACAACATATTTCTTTCCCTTGCCGTACTCACATCACAATACGAAACCCCTCTTAAAATGCTGTTCTTCCCAAATTTCGATCTAATATCGTCCATTACATATGCTAATTTCATTTCTCTTTCTCTTCTTTCTACATTATCAAATAAGGAAAGTTGTTCCTCTCCATCTTGAATCAAATTTGTAAGAGATACAGAAATACTCCGTATCGGTTCTCCTGTATATAACCTATGTAAATAATTCATACATACATTGTAAATATCCATAGTCAAACAGCTCGCACGTGGCAAAGTACATGACTTTTTTATTCCACCCCTGTAGTCCCTGCTATAACCGATTGAAAAATGTATCGTTTGAGCTAACTTCCTTTCTCTCCTTAACCGATAAGGGGTCACCTTATCAAAAAAAGCAAATTGTACGTTAAGACACATTTAAGTCAATACCCTGTACGCTACAGGGTAAAATAGTCCTCAGGCAAGCGTTGCAAAAATTAACATATATGCAACACTTCCCTTGGGCTTGATTTTTATAGCGTCACGACGTTGCATATATTACGTTGCAAATCAATCCCCCGAAATGATACGATATTTGTAGCAAAATAGAAAAACAGACTTATGCAACGTTAGGAGAGCAAAAAATGAACTACGCATATATTCGAGTATCTACTCCACAACAAGATTATACATTTCAAAAAAAAGAAATTCTTACATATTGTGAAACTAACAAAATTGAGTTGTTAGAAGAATGTATTTTTGAAGAAAAGCAAAGTGGAAAAAATATGGAGAGAGAACAATTCCAAGTTCTTATGCAGCGACTAAGTCCAGAGGACACACTTATTGTCTATAAATTAGATCGTTTAGGAAGAAATCTTTCTGATATGATTCGTACTCATGAAAAGCTGATCAAAAATGATATTGGGATTATTGCTATTAATGATAACATTGATACTCGGAAAAAAGATGACATGACTACGAAAGTAATGGTTACAATCTTATCTTTATTTGCTGATATTGAACGAAACTATATACTGGAGCGAACACAGGCTGGACGTATTAGGTATGTAGAAAATGGCGGAAAACTGGGGAGAACTCCTAAAATCAATAAGTCTAAAACTGATTTGATACTCGAGTTACTTGATCAAGGAAAAACGAAACAGGAAATTTCTGATTTTTTAAATGTTGATAGAACCACCATTTATCGTACACTAAAACGAAATGGTTATTAGGAAAATTATTCATAACGAATGCTATCTATGCATCTAATTTCGTTTTCAAGGAATATTTGGCCATAAAAAACTGCATCTCTAATTATTAGTTATGTCCAACAATTAGAGGTGCTACTTTTCTAGTACAATGTTTTTTTGTCGTGTCGAGCTAAATATAGCATACATATAACAAGGGAATGCAGTACACATCAGCATACAAGCATTCCCTTGTTATTTTTATGTTATTACTTTACATTTTATGTCCCCACTGGTCAAAGTGATAATCTTTACCGTCGATTTTAAACCAACCGTCTGCATAAAGTGAACCATCTTCTCTAGCACAATACCAAAGGTATCCGTATGCAAGAGGAATAGGTCTATATCCACCACCAACTTGGAACCAGCCCGTTTTAGCTGCCCCTTTCTCATCGAAGTAATAATATTTATTATCGATAGTTTGCCAGCCCGTTTGTGCTACGCCGTTATTGTCGAAATGGTATAATTTACCATCGTTTTTTTCAAACCCTGCTCGGTTAGTTGATCCGTCTTCATGAAAATAATATCTTTTTCCGTCAACGTTTTTATAATCATTGAACGTATCATTGAGGCCATTTGTGAAATAGTATCTTTTACCGTCTATCATTTTCCAACCGGTATAGGAAGGTCCATCCGCTAAACTATAATATGCTATTGTATTCTCATTTTTGTTGATTCCTGTTTTCAAAATCGAACCATCTTGATTAAATGCTAATATTTTGTCGTCAAACTTAACATTAACAATGCTGTTTATAGCTTCTCCATTTAGATTAGAAACTCTCTCAAGTACGCCTTTGTCAGAAAAATGAAGAATGATATTTTGATCTTCTAGACGTAGTTCACCTTTATCGACCAGAGTACCTTCGAAATAATAAATTTTACCATCGATTTCCTGCAAACCCTTTTCAATAAGTGCTCCAGAAGCATCGGAATAGGAACGACCCTTATAGCTCCATACTGATCGTTGCAAAGCACCAGAATCATCGAAAGTATAAAACTTACCCTCAATCCGGTCATTACCTTTATTTCTCGCCGTAACTAATTCTCCAGTAGACGGATCAAAATAATAAGTCTTCCCCTTAATGTCTTGCCAGCCTTTCAAAAGGGCTCCTTCAGCATCTGCAAAATGATACTTTGAATCTTTGTTTACCCAACTGTTCTTTATTACATTCCCAGAAGAATCTTTTGCAATCCATTTAGTAGAATCTTTTTCATCAGCTACAAACTGTACTTCGTCATACTTCTGTCTCTCATTTTCTTTACCCGGATACCACTCTATTAACCAATTGTGAATTTCATTGTTGCTTTTATCATCGAAACGAATTTCAGAGTAGAAACGCTCACCAGTACCGAACTTTGAAGTATCCCTATCACCAGCTAAACTTACTCCATTCTTGTTATTTAAACGGAACTGAACTGTACCATCATCAGAATTTTCTATCTGAACAAGTTCAAACACTTCATCATCGCCAAGCGAATCGGAATATTGAAGTTCGTTTCCTTCTTTTCCTGAAAGGTATTTTGAACCTGTTTTTACGATTACTTTATTCGTTCCTTTTTTATAAGGGATAATTTGATAAGGTTTACCATCATTTAGTCTAATGAATGGCAGTAGCAGACCTGTCTCTATGACGTTAGTACGCTCCGCCAATACATCAGATAATCGATCATAATAATCTGCACGAGCTTTAGGATCATTATTAACATAGTTGTCAAGGACATCTTTAGATACTGGCTTTGAAGTCAATGTTATCAATTGTTTTTGCTTATCTGATAATTTATTTGCTATCTGATCAAATAGGGAATCCGAATTTTTAACAATCACATCCCAATCTGGAGTCCAGCTGTCTGCATATTTTTTATAAAGTGGAAGAAGAAATCTTGGGTTTTTACCAGATGCTTTTTCTACAAATGCATGTTGGCCTTGATTTATCACAACTCCGGTCTTTCCTTCGTCTAATTGTGCTTGTGTAATGTAAAGAAGATCGTGTTCTGAGACATTTGCTGCATTAGGGTTTAAATCTATAATTGCTCCTGCGTCAGTAATTTTAAGCTGCTGCCCAGATTTTAGTGGATGAGTTTCAATTCTTCCATTTGGATAGCGTACTTTAACTTGTTTAATAAAATTCACATCACCTTGTGTATGATACATGGAAATATTAAATTCCCCAGATGTAAAACTAGGAGCCTGGTAAGTTTCGTTTTCTGCATATACATCAATGTGAGTGCCTGGGTCTCGATCCCCAGGGTCTAGTCCAAGTGTTTCATAAGTATTTGCTACAGCACCTAATACAGTAATACCTATATCTACTACTGCACCTATCCCTGCGCTAGCCTTATTTTCTGCAATAGGAGCGACAGAAAAAAGAATACCTAATGCCGCTGCAGTAGGAATTACTTTCTTTCCAATTCCAATTGTTTTAAATTTCTTCTTCATTTTTGTTGTCCTCTCTTAGTAAGATTTAGCCTAGATTGCTTACATGTAACACTGTAAAAAACAAACATATAAATACTGTCGTATATTGATTTAAAATATAAAATCAATATTTATAAATTCATCTTAGTTTAAAAACCTTTCAAAAGTCTTTCATAAATGTTACAAAAGTCTTTCATTAATATCGTATAAAATTCTGAACTTTTTACGATAGTCTATATTTTTTCAGCTTGGCCCCATGCTCATTAAGCGAAGATTTTTAAGTATCCCCAAAACAAAATTTTTATTTGTAAAATGAATGAAGTAGTAAACAAGAAAGGCTGGCAAAATGCCAACCTTTCTTGTTTTTTGGGTCTTAATTTTTATTTTAATAAGATATATCGGTGGTTTACTTATGTATCAATCATTTTATTCCTATTGGTATGTCCAAGTTTTAGAAATTACTTACAAGAGTCCTGAATTGTTTGTATGAGAAGCAATGAAATGGTTTTGTAACATTTATGAAAGACTTTTGAAAGGGATTTAAATTAAGATAAGCTTACAGATAATAATGTGAATATGTTGGAAACAGTATAAATTAGAAAGTAAGGTGCAAATCCATGAAGGAAAAGATAAAGAGATATATAAAAAAAATCCCCCCTGTAGGAATAGCGATGGGGATTGTATTCAGTTTCAACCCATTTACAAAACATAAAGCAAAAGCAGACGTTGATACAAGAGAAACGATTCTTACAACATTTGGAGATACCTATGATACGTTTCTAAAAGAGCCTTTTGTTATTTTTTTATCAGAAGAAAGTGCTAAAAATGATTATACAGCTAACAATGAAAACCGTGCTTACAAAGCTCCTACTTTTAACAAAGGAGAATTTGGTATTAGTGTGTATGATTATAATAAAAACCAAAGCTTTTCTAAGAGAATTAAACTTTTCTATAAAGATGGGAAAGTTGAATATAAAACGATAAAACATGGTCAACAACTTCTCATTAAGCAAGCTGGTATCATAGTGGACTTAACTCCTGATGCCTCAGATCCATATGAACATGATATGTATTATATTACACAAAAACAATTAGATGACGGGAATACTGGTATTGCGCTTACGAATTGGCAAACATATTACTTAAAAAGTGACAATAGTGGTCAAATGAATGGTCCTTTAGCTCTAAAGTATATTAGACAGGAGTTTCCAAATATAAAACCAGGTAGTGCTTCTTTTGACCTAATGAAACTTTTTCATGCACTACCAGAAGAGAAACGAAAACTGGCAACATTAACTTCGAATCCAGTAAAAGAATCTGATATTTTTAGTTATACCTCTGATGAGCTTGCTGAGATAAAGAGACATAAGCTCGGCGTCGTTACACAGCATAAAAATGAAGAATGTTCTTCTATTTCTGTGAAAATTAGAAACAGGGATAACGTCTTGCGGACATGGGAGGATATTACGAATATTTCTGCTTCATCTAATTGGATCCCAGAAGATAGGAGCACATTTACAATTATTCCAATTGAAAAAGGATCTAATAAGGTGTACATAGAAGCAAATGCAACCTATCTTACATCTGCAAATGGTGAGGTGGGCGTTACAGGATTTCGCGCTTATGGACAAGTATGGACACTTGTTAATTATGGATTTGAAATCTTCTCTTTAAAAAATAACCACGGACAATATTTATCTGTTAATGATACATTCGTATGTCTTACTGACAAGCCTGATAAAAACACTATATTTTCCATTACTATTCAAAAAGATAAATAGAATGAGTGGTTAGCTAAATGGTATTCTAGCAAATAAAATGCAAGTTGATATAACCTCTAGAAGCTTTACAAACATTTTTAACGAGTAACGAACTAACAAGTCAATTTTCTGTACGTTAAGGAAATCGGCTACACAGATCCCTAAGTTGTTTTTAATCAATCTTTATTTCAAACCAAAAATAATTTGCCCTTACGTTGAGTATATGTATTCAATGTAAGGGCCCTTTTAAATTCATATTTTAATTTTCTTGGTTAAGATAACGTATATATCTCGGCTGAACCCCTTATTCCCCCCTTTTCGAGGGGATGGGCAAAAACACCCAATTTCGTGCTAAATAGAATGTTGTATAAATTTAATTACTCGTCATTGAAAGAAAACCAGATAATACAAACTTTCATTGTAACAAAAATGAACGTTTTTGTTACAAATCGAATAACTAAGGCTGAACCATAAATTCGTCTACAAATGATATGGAATATTTTGTATTAATACCCCTTTTCGGGGGATGGGCAAAGATACCAAATGTTAAAATGTTAACTGTACGATGAGATTAGTTTCCTTGTTACTACAATCACACAGAATTGCCCCTAGCTCCTGATAGGGCTTTTTCTAAATATCTTTATTTACATGAGAAACGTAGGTACGTTATAATAATCTCTTATTACATTCAAAGAGGTGCAAAAAATGAATAAAACCGAATTAACAAAAATGGTAGCAGAAAAAGCAGAACTTACACAAAAAGATGCAGCTGTAGCAACACAAGCTGTATTAGATGCTATAACAAATGCGCTTGCAAATGAAGAGAAAGTACAGATTCTTGGATTTGGTACATTTGAAGTACGTGAAAGATCTGCACGTACAGGACGTAACCCACAAACAGGTGAAGAAATGCAAATCGCTGCTTCAAAAGCACCTGCTTTTAAGGCTGGAAAAGAATTAAAAGAGGCAGTGAAATAATTACACATAGTGAAAAGGATCTGATATTCATATCAGGTCCTTTTTCTTTAGTAACATACTATAATTGCTTATCGTGTCTGTTTAACCAGGATTTAGAAACTTTTTGTTCTCCAGATACTTCAATCTTAACCTCGCCATTTTCTTTGTATATCCGTTCAATGATTGGTATCGTCACCATTTGTTTTTCTTTTTGTTTTCGAAAAGTATCCAAGTTGATAATAGTCATGTTGCACTCTCCTTTAATGATTTCTAAAGAAAAAGGCACCCGTATGAGTGCCCTTCCCCTAACTTGAACTACCATTTACTTTTAAGAAACATCGCTTAAAGAAAATTGTATCATATTTGTTATTTTTTGAGAATACTGATTATTAACACAGCTAAATTAAACAGAAAGAACTAACTTACTATCAAATTTGGAAGTTCATAGATGTGTAAATATATTAATTATTTTACTAGAAATTGCTGTAATGCCTCTACTAAGAATTTTGCCCCTTGTGGGCTAACATTGATTTTCCCATCTGCTAATGACAGATTACGTTCTGCAACCTCACCAGTAATCATACAAGCATGATTGGGTTCATATTTTTTCAATAGAATTGCCTCCCCTTCCACAAAGATTTCCATTGGTGTTTTATCATGTATATCAAAAGTTCTTCTTAATTCTTTTGGGAGTACTACTCGTCCTAATCCATCTATTTTCCTAGTTATTCCTATTGATCTCATTTGAATACAATCCTTTCACTTGTTATATTTTCAGTGGAATCTAGTCCCCGCTATAATTCCTCTACTTGTGACCAATCACATTTCAGACCATTTTCTTTAGCCCAGTTCTCTATCTGTTCTTGTGTCCATCCTTTTCTTGTTCCTATTTCTACATACGGCTTTGGAAGTGCTGCGAGTATTTTTGTACGATCATTTCGCCTCTTAAGCCATACTGATAATGCTGTAGGATTTCCTGAGAAAACTACTTTGCTGATGTCCCTATTCCCGTAAGCTTTGATTGTCATGCTTAATCTCCTTCTCTATTTCTTCCCATATTTCATTTATCTTGGTTGTTTGGAAATACCGCATGAGTGTACTAGCACATAATCCGAATTCTTTGAAACGACGTATTGGAATACGTCCCTCATTCACTTTATATACACGTTTTAATTTATCTGCCAATCCTTGTTTGGTATAAACTTTGCGAGTACCGTACGTTGAAACAAGCCCTACTCTTTTATGTAATTCAAGCATACCACCAAATCGTAGAGTAAAGACATCTGCATTATATATATTATGAGATTCATTTAATTGCTTTGATGTTGCTGCTTGTCCTAAACAATTAGAAAAATCAACATACATTTGAAGTAATTCTTCATCGGTTTCATTCACAACCTCGGGTGTCTTATTCATTGGTGTAATACCAGCTGCAATTAAAGCATTATTATAGTTTTGAAACATGTTTATAAAGATATGACGACTATATCCTAACTGTTCAAGCTTCTTTTGGGAAGGTACTTCCCCAAATTTTTTATACAATTCTTGCAGTATTTGAATGAGTTCTTCTCTTGTATAGTGAAATCCACACAAATCGTCTTTAGAAACACCAGATAACAAAAGTATGCGATTCCAGCGCATGTTAAAACGGGTCTCATAATATGTTACGGATGGCACTACTTCTTTATTTCTTTCGTTCATAAATACATTCTTTTTAGTCGTTCCAAGACGCATTATCTCATCCTTAAGTAACTGTAGTAGCTCTTTATCACTTTGTGTGTAGACTGTCCCGTCAAAAGGCTCATAGCCTAATGAAGTAATGAAATCTCTATACCCCATATGAAGATACCGCTTAATTACTTTGGAATCTGGCAATGTTTTGTCTGTAATCAAATCATTTGTTGTCGGGATTCTATTATTCTTACGAATCCACATATGAAATATCTCGATAATTGCTTCTGCTGTAAAAGTTCTCTGATTTAGATGTTCAAAACCAGCCGCAGCAAGGGCATTATTCCAACTCCCAAATATTTTTTTTATGGGCGTCTGTTGTTTAATATCTCTTTTGGTTGGAATCTTCCCTAATTCTTTCGCTTTATACTGAATAATCAAGATCAACTCTTCTTTTGTATATTGCATTCGTCACTCACCTACATGAAAGAATATTATCTTCTTTTCCCAACAGCTACTTTTATTCCTTTTTCGATAGCATTCCATACTTCAATTACATCGTAGTGATCTAACTCTTCTTTTGAAAGACTATTAGTTAAGTAGGTTTCATAGGAACCCTCTGAATTAGTTACATTTTCAAGATAAAAATCTAATTCATTATCATATTCATCTTTGTTTTTGCTATGACTCCCTTCACACATTTCAATTGCAACATATTCCTTTGCGAGTTCTTCTAAACTTCTCATTCCTACACTCCCCTTAATTATATTCTTATATTTATAATAACAAATACGTAGACAAACGTCTACGTATTTGTTTCCTCAAAAAATAAATTAGGAATCACTATACACGCTATAGATATTAAACAGCGTATCGGTTATGACTAGATTTTTTAAACTTGAAGGGAATTAACTGTATATCGTGTATAATTAGACAGTACCCCCTATCTTAATTTTACTATCTTATTTCAAAAGGGTATCTACACAGAACAAAGCTATTTTATTATAAAGGGAACGGAATGAAGATTTTCACTAAAGAATGGGGTGAATTAAGATGAGTCAAATGGAAAGAGATTTACAAAAGAAGAGGAAACAAGAAAAGTTGGATATGATTTATAATCATGCAGTGCAGGGAGAAGGCTATTTCCAGAGTCCATCTTATTACTGGAAAAGTATTGTGGTACAACATTTCAATAGGATACAACGCAAAGAGATGAATGTTGAACAACTTGTCAATTTTCTTGAAAAAGAGGGAATCAAGTTCTCACAACCTAAAGCGTTGATTCAGTATCCAGTGGTAGAATGTTTGAAATATATTGCAAAAGTAAGCAAAGAAAATTTACAACTATGAAAAATATCTAATACCATTACTTTAATAAGGAGTAGAGTCACATACCCATCAAGTTAAGAAATTCATTGTTACCCAAAACGAAAAAATGAGTTAAAGGCTCATAGACCACTATAGAAAGATAAAATTTTCATTTTAGGGGTAATCTAAAATAATAGCTTGATGGATGTGTGGTACTACCCCATCGCTATCAAGCTAAGCTTATGCAAAGTCAATTTTAGGCGAGATTGTTTCTTTTTTCTAAAGAGCAAGTGTAAGTGTTTGAAAGATTTGCATACGAAATAAACCCTAACGGGTTTCACTTTTTTGAATTAAGCGGCTTGGTTATCAGACATGGTACAATTGTAAACGACACCTAATATATCAAAGATCGTTTTTTTATCATATCGATGAGATTTCCGCCCATTTTGCTGTAGGAGATTGAACAGGCGAAGTAACACTTTTGATAGCTCTTGGGTGTTTTTCTTACGATTAGTCAACTATTTTTTAGAGTTATAATTGATTAAATGCCAGAGATTTTAAGCCAATTAGAATGCAAACCAAATACCCCTAATATGTGTCCATTTTTTACTAGGGGGAAGATATGGTATGATGGATGAAACTATGGTTTCAGACGGTTAACCGATAATCATAGTGCATATTATGTGTAATGAGATAGAAGAGAAGCTTCAATAATTTATTTACACATGCAATGGACGCAACTTTATGACACTTGTTATAAGGTTGCGTTTTTAATTTATCGTAATACTCAACAATATGATTTTGTCCGTAACGTCGTTGTTTAATCATGTTCTGGATGATGAGGAAAAGGAGCTTCCGCAAATGTTTATTTCCACGTTTATTGATTTTATCTTTAAAAAAGGTTTTACCTGATTGAAAACGGCGTATATCAATACCAGCAAATGCATTGAGTTGCTTGTTATTGTTAAAACGAGTAATATCTCCTATTTCAGCCATCAAGCGTACGGCAGTATTCGGTCCAATCCCAGGGAGACTGCGAATGATATCGTATTCTGCGCGTTGCTCAGCTACATACACCATCTTGCTAATACAGCTTTCTTTTTGGTGAAGAAGCTCTTGATAGCGCCTTGCGTATAATTTGAGCTGGTCACACAGAACATCGTTCTGAGAAACAGCAGGATAGCAAATTTTCGCTATTTCAAGTATCTGAATCGCTTTTTTCTCCGCCGTAATATTTGATATTTTTTTATTGGTATTGGCACGAATACGATTTTTTATAATGGTTTTAGAAAGACCTAAAACACAATCTGGGTGGGGAAATAGTTGAACAAAATTTAAAAACAAATCAGATTTACTAGTAAATATTCTTTCCAATTCTGGAAATGTTAATTGGATTACTTTATGCATACGGCCGCGAATTATTGATAATTCATCATCCAGTTCACTATATAATCTAGAAAGAGATTTTAACTGATAGAATAAATTATCAGTTCCGGTAGATACCCTTCGGGTAACTGTAAAATGAGTGAGAGCTAATCGGTGTGCGTCGCTTCGGTCTGTCTTATGAATCCGCAAGGAATCACATTGTATTTTGGCTTCTAGTGGGTTTAATAAACAATATGTATACTGGTTATTTTGCATAAATCGTTCTAGCTGTCTGGAATAGATTCCTGTTGCTTCGAACACAATTTCAGGTGATTCGCCGGTTTCATCTGTAAGCTTATGTATCTTTTCTTGTAGCTTTTTAAAATCAGGCTTAGTATGCTTGATTTCACTTTCGAATACACATTGTTTTTGTACATTATAAATTACCATATAACTTTTACCCATACTGACATCAAATGCAATAACGTGTTTCATATAGCTCCTCCTCAGGTGGAATTGAAGTCTTCAACTTACACTTATCGATTCTCATTTCTTATACACGATCTCGAAGACCAACATACTAAAAACTGATTCAAATAAGGTAAGTGAAGAAGGTCAGTTTTGTATACGGATTCAGGATCCCAAAACACCCACGACCTCCTCTTCACTTCTACTATATAAAAAATAGTAGTGCGAACCAATGCCTTGGTCTGCACTACTAATCTTAGTATGTTTTGTATAGTTTGGAATAGAAGAAGAAAATAGTCTTTAATCATATATATGGCTTTATACTCACTAAGCTCTCGTTTTTTCTTCATGAGGAGCAATTGGCGCATCTGAAACATGATAGAAGAACAGAGTAGAATGGCAATCAACTGACCATATAAATGGCACTCCAATCGTTCTGGTTTTATCTTTTTACAATGATGAATTTGAAAGAATGACTTCCACGTTTTAAATAAAATTTCGATTTGCCAACGCAAAGAATACCAGTCATGTACCTGTCCCATCGGGACAATATCTGTAGGGGTGTTTGTCATATATACATTGATACCACTGAGTCGTTTACTACGAGGAGAATACTTCATTCCTTTCTTTTTTTCTCTTACAGCTTGATCTTGTAATCGTTTTTGTTGCTGTTGTTTTGTTAATCGATGAAAAATTACACGAGCTGGCACTTTATCAATCATACCTACATAAGCATCAGCTATTTCACATGTTTGTCCTGGTTGAAGAGAGTTCATTACCGTCTCCATATCTATCTGTATATACTCTGTACCTTTCTTAATTCTTCCATCTTGAAAATAATCAGGGTTAGGATTTTTTTGATAAATACGTGTATTCGACTTGATACGAGAGATATAGTAGGCCTCTTTATCTTGTATATATTGAAGGTCTTTTAAATGAAAATAACCTAAATCTCGGATACATAAATCATTCGCCGTCACAGTTGGGGCACACAGAGAGCCGTAAGTGCGATCATGTTGTTTACCTGGACCTGTATGAATATGTAGGAACTGTCCACTTAACAAATCATACTCAAGTTGAATTTTTATCCCAGCTGTATGGCTGCATCCTCCTGCACCTGGATAAACCGATGAAAATACATCCGGGAGTTGAAATGCAGTTGAATCTAAAATACGAATACGCTTGAAAACAGAAGTGTATGGAGAAGAAATCGGCATAGATGCGGCCAATTTTTTGCTTAATAGTTCGGCTAGTAGGTGTTGTAAAAGTTGGACGGCCGCCTTATTAAATCGTTGATTCAGTCCCTCAGGACTGATAAGTACTGCTGTTGATGCTTCTAAACAGCTAGATAACTGAGTTAAAGAAGTCATAGCTACATTTTGGCTCACCCATACACATAAAGCGACTAAATCTTTTGCTTGGTACTTACTGGTTCGTTGTACAAAACCAACATCTCTAGCAAGATCCCGTAAGGTATTTGGAGATAAAAAACTTTGAATCTCTTGAGCAAATAGTTGTAATTCGTCAGACACAGAAACAGACATAAAAAACGCCATCCTTTCCTATGATTCTACAGAAAGAATAGCGCATTTTTTCATTTTAGGGGCATTTCTTTTTATTAGCTTGATAGCGATGTGGTACTACCCCTATGTAAACTGTAATTTCATTAACCTTTATTATTATATATAAATTCATTAATTAATATATCGATGTCTTGACTTAAATATAAAACTTGCTTATGAGTAAAGCCATACTTCTCTACAAGTTTAATTAGTTCTTGTTTCTTTTCTTCAATTAGTTTTTGTAAATTTCCCATCTCCATATCTTTAAAAGCTCCTTTAATACTATTTAGCAGTTAAATTATAGTATAAATATAAAAATAAGGGAACTGGAAATTTTAGTATTTGAGATTTAGAGCAGACTAATATATATATTTATTATTCTTCTCCCTTTGTCTATTTACAATATTTGATTGTAGTTCTGTAACCTTTTTTATTCACCTCGGGTTATTCTACGAATAGTTTGAGGTATAAGTACTTTTTATTTAATATTTAGTGCTGTATACATTTTATTCCAAGGATAGTTCGTGGAAGTATTTTCATATTCAAATCTCCCACTTTGGTTACCCGATCCATCCCATTTTCGTTCCCAGCCATCTATAATACGATCACCATTTACATCTATCATTGTGGAAGAAATCTCCTTTACTTTTTCACCATTCATTTTAGCAACAGGAAGGTGACCATATCCCATTTCTTTTGTATAAATGTATAAGTAACTTCCTCCATGATCTTTAGTCGTACTAAGATTGTTGACGTTTACATATTCAATCCCACCTAGTTCTGATTCAACTTTTACTACATTTAAAGACGTTAGAGCGGGAGCTGGTCCTGCTGATGCCTCAGGTGCCATTCCTAGCCCAACTACTGCTGCAACTGCTAAAGACGAAATTCCTAAAATAGACTTTTTAAACATATCCCCATCCCCTTTTTTATATTTATAAGCTCGATTGCAACATATTTTTACAAATATCTTTCTTTTTTTAAAAAAGTTAACAAAATAGACTCTTTTGATATGTAATTTAGCATATTGATTGACTTTCGGCTGAATCACATTTAGGGTGGATTGAATAATATATAAAAATCTATATATGCAGAATTGCATTTAAAATCTTCTATATTGATGTTATACTAAGATTAATCGAGAAGCATCTAATTAATTATGATTAATCACTACATTTTCTTAAATAGCATGTCAACGTATAAAAAGACACTTTAAGTAGTGTCTTTTTATACGTTTTGACCCCTAATACTAGGGTAGAACTAACACATAGTTATAAACTGTATAGAATCCCCTATTGTATGTTGTTTGCTTTTTTTATTATTATTCTGGTACGTGAAATTATAATGATTTTGTTTGTTTTTTGTGTCACTTGTAAAAATTAATATAGCATTCTATATGGATTATATGGTAATATATAAGTAGAAAATTTGTTACCATTGTTTATACTCTATTGTACGTAGCGTGAAGGACAAACCTTACGCCCAGTTAACTCGGGCGAGGTTTGTCCTTTTTTTTATTTTAAGGAGGAATTTACTATGAAAAAAATGTATAAAATCGGAGCAGTTTTAACAACCTTATGTGTTGCTTGTATCGCGATCTTTACTTTAACTAAGAATGAATCAGTCAAAACAGAAACTGTAACACCAGAAAAAGCAATTGTATCTGCTGCAGATGCAGAAAGAGCACCAAAAAATATAAAAGATATTTCAAAAAAAGAATTAAAGCAAAAAATAGAATCCCATGAAGAGTTTATTGCATATTACTACCAACCAACCTGTCATTATTGCAAAAAAGCTGCACCGGATATCAATAGTATGTCAAAAAATCATGATAGAACCATCTATCGTATTGATATTTCTACACCAGAAAATCAAAGTGCATTTCAAGAGTTTAATATTCCTGGTACTCCAGTTGTTGTAGCCTATAACAGAGGAGAAGAGGTTGAACGCCTTGAAGGAGCAGTGTCAGCTGCTACATATGATGGATTCTTTGCGAGACGTAATTCGAGCGCTAGTTAATATAGTGCTCGTTTTTCTTTGTAAGAAAGGAGAATTTACATGCAACAAAACGCCCGTATTTATTCTTTAGACATAATAAGGGGTATGGCCATACTATGTATCCTATTTGCTAATCTACCTACTATGACGGGACTAGATTCCTTTAATCAAGCAGGTTACTCCGGTATAGATAAAGTAGTTCGTTTTCTAGTAGATTTACTAATATCATCAAAGTTTTATACCATTTTTGCATTCTTATTCGGCGTGGGATTTTATATCTTTATGAGAAATACAGAAAAAAAGGGGTATCCCATATATAAACTATTTAGTCGTAGGTTATGTATTCTATTACTATTTGGTGTAATTCACTTTATCTTTCTGTGGTATGGAGATATTTTACATGCATATGCTATAGCAGGTTTTGTTCTATTGTTCTTTTATAAGCGGTCTACTAAGCTTATTTTTATAACAGGTTGTAGTTTTTTACTAGCTAGTTATACTCTACATGTTATTTTATTTTTACATGCAAGTCCTTCTATTCCTGAAGAGATACCAAAATACTATCAATATATGTTTACAGGCAACACTACTAATCACACAGTGAATCTATTTTCGAATTATTTACATCAAGTAAAAGCTCGTTTGTTCTTTCTTATGACACAGGAATTTCAACAACTTCTAATAGGGATGCCGGAATATATTGGGTTATTTTTAATTGGTTTATGGGCTGGAAAGAAGAATATTTTTAGACGTATATCGGATCTCAGAGGGAAAATTCAAGTTTTACAGTGGAGTTCGCTATTCCTATCATGTCTGCTCTCCCTCCCTATCATCTATTATTTTATAGAAACAGATGTCTATTACTCTAGCCATATCCAGTTATGGATTCTATTCGGAGGAAAATCCCTCGCTATATTCTACATATGTTTTCTTCTTTTAATATGCGAGAATGAAAAATATGTAGGGTGGCTACAACCTTTTATGGCTGTTGGTAAATTTGCCTTAACTAACTATATTAGCCAAAGTATACTCACGCTAGTGATTCTCTCAGCGTGCTTCCAGGACATTTCACAGTTAACATACTGGCAACTATGTATCTTTGGGATCCTTATTTGTATCGTACAATGTATATTCAGTACACTATGGAGTAAGTATTTCCGATATGGACCTATCGAATGGCTATGGAGAAAATGGATTTTTGAATGGGGTACTGCCCCGTGCCCATTAATTTTAAAAATCAGATTAACTCCAAAACAAAAATTTCACACAAAAAGACCAGGATTACATCAGAAGACAACTGCAACTTTACAACTACTTAAATCAAGACCTAAGAATCTGCTTAATGCAAATTGCATCTGACTACATAAGAAGGCTTATAGGAAAGCATAAAAAAACGGACTGTAAGATCCTACCCTTACAATCCATCATCAATTGCAATTAAAGAATACAGAGATCTCTAATGCAATATACCCATATAAAGTATACTATAATCCTACATCACTTATAACTAAAAGGAGTCGAATATATTCGACTCCTTTTTTTACCTATTTCTTAACTTCAGCCCATTTATAGTTAAATTCCCCACCAAAATCATTCGTCACAATACCTTTTACAGAAGAACGCTGTAAATATGATCTACCTTGCTGATAGAAAGGCGCTACTGCTCCATCTTCTAATAAGATTTTCTCTGCTTGTTTCATTGCTTTCCAACGTGCCTTTTCATCACCTGCTAAATCCGTTTTCACTTTATGAATTAGTTCATCATATTGTTTATTTGAATACTTATCAAAGTTATATGTACTATCTGTCGTAAATAAATCTAAAAATGTAATAGGATCAGGAATATCTGGCCCCCATACATCAACAGCTATGTCATAATCGCTACTTAATAACAATTCAATTTGTTGTTTACGTGGCTGCGGTTTAACATTCACAGTTAATCCATTCAAATTCTTTTCAAGCTCACCCTTTAAATACTCTGCATTTCTCTTCGCTAACGCATTGTCACTAGTTAGCAATTCTAATGTTACTTCCTCTTTCCCTAGCTCTTGCTTGGCTTTTTTCCAATCTTCTTTCGCTGCATCCACATCATATTTCGCTAAATTCCCATTCTCTTTTCGGAAGTTTTTTCCGTCCGATCCCTTTGCAAAATTAAGCGGCACAATCCCTTCCGCTGGAAGTGAACCATTGTTTAGCACTGTTTCCGTAAAAGCCTTCTTATCAAACGACTGACTGATTGCCAATCTTGCATATTTATTTTTTAACACTTCATTTTTTTGGTTCAAACGTAAAAACTGCATAGTAACTTCAGCGCACTCCTTGAAGTCAGGATTATTTCTATATTTATCTACAAAATCTCCTGTTAATCCTACACGATCAATTTGATCTGATTCATACAAATTCACTTCTGTTGACTTATCTTTTATAATATCAAAGTTAATTTCGTCTAATTTAACTGTTTTAGCATCCCAATAGCTTTTGTTCTTCCTAAATTGAAAACCTTACTCATGCTTCCAACTATCTAACGTAAATGCTCCATTATAAATTAACTGATCCGCTTCTAGACCATATTGATTCCCTTTTGATTCAAAGTACTTCTCGTTTATTGGTAAAAACGTAGGAAACGTTGTCAAATTTATAAAGTAAGGAACGGGTTGTTCTAATTGGATTTCTAATGTTTTATTATCTACTGCCTTTATCCCTAACTGATCTACAGGTAACTCTTTGCTTTTTATCTTCTTTGCATTCTTTATATCAAAGAACAAAAACGAATATTCTGCCGCTGTATCAGGGTTCACAGCTCTTTTCCAAGCAAACACGAAGTCTTCAGCTGTAACAGGCATTCCGTTTGACCATTTCGATTCTCTCAGGTGAAATGTATACGTTTTTTTATCTTCACTCACATCATAAGATTTCGCCACACCAGGAATTACTTTATTGTCTTCCCCTAGTGTATACAAACCTTCGAACACATTACGCATTACATTCATTGATTCACTATCAGTCGCCTTTGTTACATCCATTGTTGGGATCTCCGCTATATACGGTAAATTAATGGATTGTTTTGTTTCATTCTTGTCAGTTGCCTTTGCTGTATTTCCAGTCTCTTTTCCCCCACTACTACAAGCTGTTAGTAGCAGACTAGCTCCTATAATAGAAGCCACAACCGGTGTAACTTTTTTAAACATCTTACTTTCTTCCTCTCTAAATGTACGGTTCATTTAATCGAATTATCTATATATTTAACTTTAAAGGCTACGAGAAAAGAAATACCTTTTCTCATTATATATGTTTTATCTAAACAATAAACCTCTAATTACTTTACCTTTAAAAACGTAGCACTCCAGAGATTATTGTGTCAATCACTAAAATTCATTTCAAATATGGTATGTGAAATTATAAACCGTAAAAAAACATCACTATTTTGATGTTTAGGCCTAAATATAAATTTATACTTTTATAAAAATATAAATTTGTACACTTTCTATCAAACCTCAATTTAAAACAATTATTCCTTCACCAAGATATTGACCCATACACAAAAAAACATTAAGAACATATAGGTAACTATGATGAAAAATTCAAACTCAGAAAAGAGGTTGTAAAATTATGTATTATAATCCTTATCCACCTCAACAGCCATACCAGTATCCATACAATCAACAATATCCTGATACATTTAGAACTGATTTCACCACTTTGATCGGTGATTTTTTCACTGTACCCAACACAATACCTGATGTTGGTGGCGTAATATCAATACCCGCTGGAACTCGTGTATTCATTCATGACGTATCCTCCAGTGGAGTTACCATAGTAGCTCCTAGCAAAAAAGGTGCCACATGTAGAGCTATATCCGTTACTATTAGTCCTGAAACCTTAGATGGTGTGGCTAGTTTTAGATAAAATAAGATGAAACCATTTTGTAAAAAGATTAATCAAAGTGGTTTCATCTTATTTGTAGTCATAATTCAAATTAAAATTCGGAGTACATTCATTGATGAGTGTACTCATTTCCAAAACATCCACCAAGAATTTTTCTTCGATCTTGCTGCCGCTATTTCTTCCTGGGCTGATACAATAGTACGTTTAGCATCTTGAATCTCCCTGACCATCTTCATAAGATTATCATCTCTTAGCTCTAACCTTTTTTCTATCCTTTCTTCACGTTCCTTACGATCTTTCATATCTTCCTTTATTAATTTATTTCTTTCTTTAATATCCTCTTCGATTAATTTGTTCTTTTGATCTATACGATCACCTAGTCTCTTTTCCATTTCTAATAGTTTTGCTTGCTGCACCTTATTAATCTCTTCTATCATAGCGCTATAATTAAGTAAAAACCTTTTAAAACGAACCAGTTATCTCAGCAAAAAAGTAAAACACCCGGTTCATTCAACAGGTGTTTTACCTTTTATCTCCATAGTGGGGTTCAGCCGAGATACGTGTAAAACTTGGTCACAACAATACATTATTTACCAATTAGTCTTTAGAGTATAAAAATATTGTTGAATTTCAAACTAAGTTTAAAGAAAGAAGTAAGGAGGATAGATAGATGATTACCTTAAACAATTCACAGCAGTTCATCGTTATTCCGTAACAGAGGGATTTGAAGGCGGATTCCTCTCTGGAGACTCGACCAAATCCGATTCTGGACTTTATTGGAATGTAGGAGTAATGAGAGTTCATAAATCTGAAAGTATTGTACCGAAGGATATAGACGAATCAGATATATTTCGGCTTACTGATGTAGAAGATATGATTAAGAAAGCAAATAAACTCGATGGAGTAGGGAGAGGAAAAGAATTTGTCGGTGCGATTCCTACTTTTGAACAAGGAAATCATAATGGCATCATAAAAAACGGAGTCATTTTCTTTCGAGAGACTGCGGCAGAATTAAAAAATGTTCCGGTACAAGCACTTAAAGAATATGATCAAGATGTTACAACATCAGTTAAATCTAAATTTTTTGCAGTAAATAGGGTTCTGGTGCAAAAAGATGATAAATAAAAAAGAATCAAGGATTCCTAACGGAATCACCTGTTAAGCAGTTAATCCAAACAGCTGGTTGATAAAAATATTCTGATTTTGGACAGACTGGTCCTGCAAATCAATTTGTTCTTTTTTGACCATATGCATGGCTTCAACACCACTCAATATAGAGGCTGATGTTTTGTATGATTTAAATCCCAACATAGAGCGTATACGTTTTTTAATAAAACGATGATCTTGTTCTACTATGTTATTTAAATATTTTATCCTTCGGATTTTGGTGCCTATTGGTATCCTTTTTTCTTTCTTCAACTGTTCGATAGCAATTGGATAAGCAGGGTTCTTATCAACCGTGATAATACGAGGTTTTGGGACATGAAAAGACTGCAAGGCTTTCTTGAAGAATCGCTTTGCAGCCTTATGATTTCTAGACTTACTCAAATAAAAGTCAATCGTGTTTCCCTCAGAATCAACAGCACGATATAAATACATCCATTGTCCTTTTACTTTTATATATGTTTCGTCCACTCTCCATGAGTTATTCGTTTGTTTGAAATGACGTCGAATTCGTTTATCAAACTCCGGTCCATATTGATGCACCCATCGCATAATAGTTGTATGAGCCAGGAATAACCCTCGTTCCTCCATCATTTCCACCAAATCACGAAAGCTTAAGTTGTACCGTAGGTACCAACGTACAGTTAACAAGATGATGTCTGGTTGATAATGTTTCCACTTAAATAAATTCTCCTTTTCCATACTGATCACACACCTTTTATAGAGTAGTACTATCAGTATTTCCAAGTTTGATAGACCATTTTCATATACTTCAAAGTTTTTGCACCAGAACCTTTTCTGGAATATCTTCTTTTTTAATAACTAAAATCATGCATTCTTGTATCGCTTCCTTTTTTTATCGCTTTATTATATGTGCCAATAGGGAATTCGTTATCTGATCCAAAGCCTAAGTCAATTTTATTTAAATCCTCATCATACCCAAATAAAAAATCTTTCCTTTTCCTCTTCTTATTTTTTTATTAGTGTTGACACATAAAAAGAGGTTCAGACACAAAAATAGGCTGTGGAGAAGACTTTCTCCACAGCCTGAAAAAACACTTCTCTTAAGATAGAGAAGTGTTTTTCCTTCATTATTGATTAGAGCTAAAAGATTGTGATTTTTTTGCAGCTGATTGTGCATTTTGTTTTTTCACTGCATGCACATCCGTTTCAGTTGCAAATTCTGTACCATAACTAGCATTTGCACTTTGTGCACCTGAAGCTTGTGCTTTCTTTGCCTCTGCTTGTGCATTCGCTTGTTTTACTGCTTGTACATTTGTTTCAGTTGCGAATTCTGTACCATAGCTAGCATTTGTGCTTTGTGCACCTGAAGCTTGTGCTTTCTTTGCCTCTGCTTGTGCATTCGCTTGTTTTACTGCTTGTACATTTGTTTCAGTTGCGAATTCTGTACCATAGCTAGCATTTGTACTTTGGATGCTAGCGCCAGAAGTTGCCTTATTGTAACCTTGTTGTTTTTTGTTCATCTTTCTCACCTCCACAATCAATAATGTAACCAGCCCATTTAAAATCTATTCTTAATTTTATTTTTAAACTTCCGCATATTATTTCAATATTCATTCAAACTACATATTATAGAGATGAAAGTATGTACATAGGACGAGATATGACTGAACAAACCATGCTTTTAAGAAATGAATGGAAAGAAGAAGAAATATTAATTACATATTATGAAAACGGTTATTTACTCTCTAGTTATATGACTGTTGTTGATATTGATCCGCTAAATAGTACTGTCATATGTACCGATGCTTTTTATAATAAGATGACACTACAATTTTCTAACATAACAGACGTAAAATAGAATAGATTTAAGTAATCACGTTTGGATTGTTATAAAGGAGTGTATAAAATGCAAGGGAATCAGATAAGAAAGAATACAGCAAGAACAGTTATTCATAATGATATAAATAACTATCCCTATTTAAGTATTCCTATGATTATCAATGAGAAAGATGGAAAGCTTTATGAAATTTTAAGCGCCGGTTTTCATACTAATGATGCAGTAGCAATAATATCAACGGACGGTTTTGCTACAACTAGGGTAAATACACCGATCGTAACAGTAAAAAACAATGATAGTAGCATTCAAGCATACCGCTTACCTTTAGAACTGGAATATTGGGTGCTTTCTTGTATGCGTGCTGCTTCAGCAGGAAAAAATCCGTTTCCATGTAAAGTTGCTTTTGGAATCATTGACACTAAATTCCATGTAGAATTTAAATAAAAAAGAAGGGGCTACTCAATTTGAGCTCCTTCTTTCTTCAGTTATATAAACATCAATTCTCTATATTGTTTATAGGAACAAACACATTCATTGCTTCCACTGTTAGAATCTATTCTCCCCTTTGTTTATCTTCAGGTTTATAAGTTTAGCGCACTCTAAGGGCAATATAAGGCTTCATTCCCCAAGTAGTAGATACTGTATTCCCACATAACATATTTCTACCAGAATATCTTATTGCCCCTGCTTTAAAGTCAAATGTATCAAATTGTTTAAAGGTTTCTAATGGACTTTTCCCTTGAATTGCTCGTCTAATAACATCTGCAGCTATTTCATTAGCTACTCTCCTCATCTCAGCCGTGAACTTGTGTTGTGCATCAGTTTGTAATGATGAAATAGTACGATTTACTAAGTTATTTATCCAGTACAAGAAGGCACTTGGATTAGCGCTAAATACAGATACTCCCTGTAATACATCTTTTTCTGCAATGTCATTTGCCCAAGCTGTAACCCAACCGCCATTTTCAATTTTGAGTTCTAAGTCAAACTTATTTGTCAGGTATCCAGTATGACCGTGACACACAGGAGGATGATGCACTGCATGATCTATCTCATGCCCTAAATGTTCTAATCCACTGCTCAGCAAACTCATTCGTTCCAATTCAGAATTATGAATATCATGTATTGACGTTCCAGTGTATTCATAATTCCAATTACTATAATAATCATAATGACACTCTGGATAAGATAATGGATACAAAGGAAGAAATCTAGATAAATATTGTGGAGAGTAATTACTAAATTGACCACATGGAATTATATATGAGCTATATGTTTTAATTAGCATGATAATTCCTCCTATACTTCTATTATTGAAAGCAATATATGGTAAACAAGGTTAGTTAGGTACTTGTCTAAATTTAAATGGGTATAAAAGAGTATAAATTGGGGAACTTACTAAAAGGAGAATTTGATAATAATAGACCAAATTCCGAATATGGGCCAGTCTCAGCATACACATTTCTCTAACGAATTTAATCCAGGAAGGGGAGGAACAAGTTTCTCTTTTTGATAACGTAACGCAGTAAGAACAAGAAATGAATTTAGCGAAAGTAATGGATGGAATACGCAAAAAGTCTTGGAAAACCAGCATTTGACGAAGGGTTTCCTACACGCATAGCGCCACAGCTAGATACATAAACACGTTTATAGGAGTAGCATCACGAGGAGCTGAAACCGAAATATTTGCCTTTGATCAGAAATAAAAAAACAAAAGTTATATATTAAACTTTTAGTTTTTTATTGAATAATTTAGGAACTAAACTGAAACTCTTGCATACTATGTAATTAGGAAAAACAGTTTTGGAAACAAAACGACCTTTCCATCGGTGTCATCCGAAGGGAGGACCGATGTCTTCCCGCCCTACATAAGAAGATCACCTTAGGGTGGTCTTTTTGGTTCTGGTGCAAAAATCATTTAATAGGGATAGAAAGCCTACACAGACTGTGTAATTACAAATTATGATGCAATTCCAAACAGCTTATGTATGAACTTCACCTCATTTTATACAGACTTCACCTGTCGGTGAAGTTGTCCTTTTTTCAGTATGAATCTTGGTCATAGAGCACCATAAATAGTGCTCTTTTTATTTAAATGATGATCTTGTTTTGAACTACCCCCACTTTCACTTCGTTTAGAAGTGGAGGATTCCTAAGTAAAGAGTTCTATCGAACTCTAATTTATTAGGCTATCCCCGCAGTCCTTGCGGTTAGAAGCTTTATTGCTTCATTCTTTAGATTGATACTTGCGTTAATATCTCTATCATGATGTGTACGACAAGAAGGGCAGTCCCATTTACGTAGGTTTAGATTTTTAACGTCTTTGTTTTGATATCCACAACAAGAACATAATTGGCTTGAAGCAAATGTTTTCGATACGACAATGACTTGTTTGCCGTACCATTTTGCTTTATATTCCAACATGGTTCGAAACTGTGACCATGATACCTCACTAATTGCTTTTGCTAACTTATGATTCTTTAGCATATTCGATACTTGCAAATCTTCTATACCGATAACATCGTGGTTTTTGATGATTTCAGTTGAGACTTTGTCCAAGTAATCTTTTCTAGCATCTGTCATGTATTCATGAATTCTAGCAACCTTTACTCGTTGTTTATTCCAGCGAGAAGATCCTTTCGTTCTTCTAGAAAGAACACGCTGTGATTTCGCCAACTTCTCTTCTAATGATCGAAAAAACTTCGGATTTTTATAGGTTGTTCCATCTGACAAAATGGCGAAATCTTTTAGTCCTACATCCATTCCAATGTAAGAATGTGTTTTCGGAAGTTCTTGCACTTCTGTTTCCACTAACAATGACACAAGGTATCTGCCAGAAGGGTTTCGTCTAACCGTAGCATTTAAAATACGTCCATTTACTTCACGGCTTTTGGCAAATCGAACAAGACCTAGTTTCGGCAATTTAATTTTGTTTCCTACAACGGTAATGTTTTCATTTGTTTGTTTTGTGGTGTAAGATTGTACAATGTTTTTCTTAGATTTAAAACGCGGGACACTGTTTTGTTTTTTGAAAAAACGTGTATAAGCATCCGCAAGGTTGCGAACAGACGACTGAATCGCAATACTATCTACTTCTTTTAACCAAACAAACTCTTTCTTCATGGCGGGAAGTTTGGCAGAGCATGTACCATATGTCAAACCTTTACCTGTTTCTTTGTATGCGTTATCCCATAGAGATAGGAAATGATTGAATACAAAACGAGAACAACCAATCGTTTTATTGATTAGAGTTGCTTGTGCTTTATTTGGATATATACGAAATTTATATGCTTTATTGATAATCATTCATTTCACCTCCATTTCGACATGTGTCTATTATACAACAAACGTACATTCGATAGGTAGTGAAGTGATCATGACAAATTGTCCAGTAACACTTTACATATGTCGAACAATTAAGATGGCTCCATACCATCCCTTGTTCGAAGCCAATTCATCTCCCACCTACTCACTGGGCTGTGGCCCTTCACGTTCCTTGAGGAAGGAGTTTTCTTGGCTAAAATGATAAATTTAATAAAGTTCTTATGAATAGAGCAATCTATATCTAAAAGGAGTAATCATGAAAATTTTAAATATATTGCTCTTTCAATTGGATAGATTGCATTATTCGTGGTGGGCTATATTTTTCTTTAAATACATATGCCTTATGAATAAAATTCAATATTCCGTTAACACTACAGATAACATGGTAATCCTTTCTCCGATTTCCTTGCTTGAGCAGTTAACTTTTGTTAGCTGCTCTTTAATTTGTAAGAAGAGCACTCATTCAAAAACACCTACATATAATGCTATGACTTCCTTTTTCAATTCAATCAATATTTTCTCCCTAAGAGAAAATCTCCCATCATTCTCTCCCTAAATAATTGTATTTAGAAATTTTATTTATACCTTTTAATTGTTCGCTTTTTAATTCTAGCTCACTTATTTTTCTTTATAACTTTTGTATGGTGTTAATGGTCAGAAATGCTATATCCGGAGATTCTTTTTCATATTCCTCCCGAGTCATTAACTCACCTTTTCACTCGAAAATTTTTGAAATAAGCATAGCATAATCATGAATTTCACTGTTTGTTAACTTAGACTCTCTAGCCAGTTCAGCTAGTTCTAAAGGGTTTACTCTACACGATTTATATTCTATTTTAATATCTTTATAAACTCTCGATATTGTTTATGCTCTAATTTCAAGTTTTTTGTTGAATTCAGTTTTTAATTCAATAATTTCTTCACGAGGAATCCAATTTTTAGAACAGAAAATGCACAATCTAGATTCACATCGTTTTAATTCATCTTTGCAGTAGCCAATTTCGACCTTTTCTTTATGAAAATTAGAAGTTTGGAAAAGAGTATGTAATAATCAACATTAAATAAACCGAATATTATGATATGACCTCAAAGAGCTGATACATAATTTATTTAGATTGGAAAATTAAAACCTTATCTACCCGCCTTATGGCGTCTTTTCTTTTTTTAAAAGGACCTGCTCAATCACTCTATAAAAACATAAGGTAAAATGAATCCATTAAAATACTTGAGTGACCCCTTGTTTTATCCTCTTACCAAAAGGAGGAACTATTATGGGCTTTGGTGGTAGTTGTGGCGGCGGCTTTGCTGGTGGCTTTGCTTTATTAGTTGTATTATTTATTTTATTAATCATAGTTGGAGCTGCTTGCTTCTGCTAAAAAACTATTAGAAAAGACACTCTTATATGCAGTGACCCCTGTCAAGTAGACAGTAATTAAAAAGCACAACTAAGCAACCTGAGTTCTATATTTATATGGACTCAGGTTATTTAATTTCTTTTGAAATCTTTGATGATTATAAAAATGTATATATTTGTGCACGGCAAGTTTAACCTCATTCGCTTTACGGAAGGAGTATAAATGAAAACACTCTGCCTTAAAGTGACTGAAGAAGTTTTCCATACAGGCATTATCCCAACAGTTGCCTCTTCGAGACATACTTGCCTTCATCTGATATTTTTTAAGTAATTGATTATATTGACGAGATGTATACTGGGACCCTTGATCACTATGTAAGAGGATTCCCTTCACATTTCGTCTTTTTTTTGCCTTTTTAAGCGTATCTAACACAAGCTTTAAGTCGTTTCTACGACTGGTTTCATAGGCAACAATCTCATTATTATATAAATCCTTAATTGCGGATAAATACAAGCGCTGTCCGTTGAAAATCAAGTAGGTAATATCCGTTACCCATTTTTCATTCGGTCTTGAAGCGTGAAAGTCTCTATTTAGATGATTATCTGAAATCACATAAGCCTCTTTTTTGCCGTAATAAGGTCGTTTTTTCCTAATTATAGCTTTGATACCTAATTCACTCATCAATCTTTGGATGCGCTTATGATTCAAATGAAGGTTATATGTGGCTTTCAGTCACACTTGTATTCTTCTATATCCATAAATCCCTCTTAGTTTTGTATGACACTCCAATATTTTTTTCTTGAATTCAGTGTCCGCTAATTGCTTTTTAGAAGGCACTGCGTGTCGCTTTATCCATTTGTAATAGCCACTTCTGGTTACACCAGCAATGGCACATAATAGAGTAACCGTATATCTTTTTTCTAACATTTCATATATAACTTCACACTTTCTCGCTTTGGATATAGCTGACATGCCTCCATTTACATTCCTAAGAGATTTTTTAACATCTCATTCTCCGCTTCTAATCGTTTAATCTTAGCTTCTGGATTTTCAGATTTCGTTCTTGGTCTACCTAAACCTGGCCCTTTCGCTTTCCCACGTTTTTCTTCTAGCCCTTTGATACCTTCAGCTTTAAAGTGTTTCAACCAACGACTTACAACTGAGTGATGAATGCCTAATTCTTTCGCAACCGTTTTAAAGCTCATGCCTTCTTTTAAGTATAAATCTACAGCTTTTTTCTTAAATTCTACATCGTAAGTGAATCTAATTTTGCTCATAGAAAAAAATCCCCTCCATAGTAAACAGGTTAATGTGCTTTCTTTTTCCTGTCTACTATAAGGGGATCATATCAATATGAGTGTCTTTTCTTTATTTCTAAATGGAATTGCTCATTCATTCCATAAAAACATATAGTAATGTAAACCTATTAAAACAACAATCTATCCCATTGTTAAGTCTTCTAATTAAAGGAGGAAAAATTATGAGTTACGGTGATTCTTGCGGCGGCTTTGCTTTACTGATCATTCTCTTCATCTTGTTAATCATTATCGGATGTAGCTGTTGGGGCGGCGGATTCGGATACTAGGAAAGGGCACTGTTATTAGAGTCCCTTTTCTATACACACTACCTAAATAATGCAATTATGCATAACATCAAAAAAATACATATAATTAATAATAAATATAGTGAAATAATGAATGTGGATGCATACTATAAAGCAGATTCTTTTGAAAAGCATAACATATCGTTCATTTTAAAAGATATGGCGTCACTCTGATACTGATCTCAATTCTTTTGTATGCTGTGTACTAACAATCTAGTGCATATAGACGATTCTGTTTTATAGGATGTGTTTACACGTATAACAAAGGGATAATACGGAAAAATTTATATTAATGAACGTGGTTCAAGTCGGAGGAAGGCACCTTAGAGGGTTCTTCTTTTATAAAGAAAAATCCTGATGCTCCCCTCTATATAACTAAAAAAATTGTGTTATAATATCTCCTGAACATATGTATGGGATAACGACTACTTGCTGTTGGTAAGTAGCAATTTATCTAATGAAGAGATCACTTGTTTCCAAGACAAGTGATCTTTATATATACATTTCCCTTACTATATTTGAGATTCACAAGAAATTCAATTGAACATATTTGCAAAAGTCATTCCTACATTATTTTTTCGTTTCATTTGTTTCTCCAAGTAAAGCTTCGTTATTTGGATATTTTCATGACCTCCTCATAGAGTAGGGCGATCTTGTTCGTTTACATTTGCACGCTGCAATTCTTCTTAAAGAGGTTTTTCTCTATACCCAAATACATGTAGATGCTAAAAAAGAACGTATCAGTACTGTTTTCTTCGCGAGCGTTGACGCTAGAACTGGAATTTCTCTTTCCATTCTTCACGCTTTTTAACCAGTTACTATATCTACATATATGCCAAGACCATAATATTTTCAATAAAGAAGCATAGCGCTATACGCCTTCCCCGTTCAATTCAAATTCTTCCGCCTGTTACGCTGTATATTGACAAAACGAAAGAATCTCCGCTACATAACTCTTTTTTATGTCCTCTTTCGCTTTTTCTTCTCATCCATATCTTTTTATAATTGTAGAAAAAACAACTCAACACTTTACTGATTACTTATTATACAAAGGAAGAACGTCATTATTTAGACAAAACTATACATGGTATTTATACTACTCCTAATCGAATTTATAAATCATTTGATTTACCAAGCCCTATAGAAAGTGTAATTCAAACCGAACAATCTGATCGGGCATTACGAGATAAGGACTTTATATCTAGTTAGGAGGAAAAACAAAGAAAGAAAAGATGATTAATTTAACTTCCACTTTTCATAAAATCGATTCGTATCCCCAGCACTAAAAAGTATCTAGTCATTCCCTTCTCGAAAAAGAAACAAACCCATTAGTAGGATTCATGCTCATCGACAACTGTAAAAAACAGGGTTTTTGTCAACATAGAATCCATTGGTAGCCATGTTACAAGAAACAATCAGTCATAGTACACCGCAAATCAAACTGAAATATGTTGATTAATTAAAGAGGAGAAGATGGTATTATTAAACCAATTTTATATTTAAATGAAAAATCCACACTTAACTGGACTCATATACTCACACCATCCCTTCTAGACGAGCATAAAATGTACTAACGAACGAAAGGGGGTAATTATTATGGGTTTTGGTTTTGGTGGAGGTTGTGATTTCAATAGATGTGATGATCGGAGAGATCATCACAGAAAAGAAGAAAGAGAAGACAATAGAAGAGAACAGAATAACAATCCAGAGTTATTACAATTCTTAAGAACATTAACTCCTGGTACTTGTATTGTTATTCAATATGATTCTCAAAGACCTACAAGTGCAACATTCCAAGGTTTTCAAGGGAACAATGTAATTATTTTATCTGACTTTGATTGTTTCCCAGGATTAGCACGTATTGCGATTAACAGAATTAACGTAATCTCTATAAATTCACCTGATTGTAATCGTTTCTGTTGCAAGCGTAAGAAGCATTGTAGAGAATGTGAAGAACATGAGCATGATCATAGAGATGATTTTTAAAAATGAATGAATAGAAATACCTTTCCTTTAATTTTATAAGCCAATTTGCAGAAAAAACACCTATTAAAAAATAGGTGTTTTTTCTTTCCTAAATTTACTGAACTGAACGTAAATAACAAACCATTTCATATAGCGGACATATACTATTGTAAGGTCGGCATCCAAATGACCCAAATAAATACCCATGCCAAGAAATAAAACTACAAAGTATTTCTTGGCACCTTTTACATAAAACAAATAAATTTATTAAAAATGTACAAGTTAATTACAGATTTCGCAATGTGGGAAAGGCCATATCGGACTTTAGTCCGCCTTTAGGCATGGGATGAAAGGATCGCTTTTTCATAGAAAAACAGTTGTGTTTTGGTTATACTTGAACTATAGACAAGCACAAGTCTTTAAAACGCCTATGTGTTCCTTGAAAACAAGATATCATATGGAGTTTGATAGCCGAATTCACGCTATCGGTAAAATGATATGTGTCGTCAAGAACAAGACGCTAAAACATATGAACACGCATCTGTACGGTATGGTTATAGTACCGTAGCTCACGAACCTATACGGTCTGTCGTGAGAGTGGTGATGGCACACCGCAATCTTGCACGTCAGCGATACCAGAAATGGACTTCGCCTTTGGTAGCAAGAATCCCACTGACGTTAGTCAGCTTGCCCCTTTAGGGGGGGGAGTGTCAACAAGTTATTCATATTATATAATTAAGGATTAATAGATCCTATACCACCACTCCATAAAGTTACCTATATTTATTTAACTGTCTAAATGTGCAAACCTAATTGAAAATGGTTCGTTTTGAAACAATCAATTCGTGTGCTAATTCTCCCACAGTAAATTTTTTCATTCGATTAACCATCATAATCATTTCATTTAATCTATTTGCTCTAGACACCGAATCTCCTACATAACTATGACATAATTTGGCATCGTTATAATATATAGTCATGGATATTTAAATGATAAAAATAGATACAAAAAACACATGGATAGCAATTTATCTGTGTTTTTTTGTTTTATCTAGATTTCTTTAAATTATTTCTAACCGCACTTCCCGAAAGAATTCTCCTTACTCAAGCGTGTGCAGGACGATAGCCCAACGGTAAGTGGAAGATGAATTTTGGTTGGCGTAAGCCAACATATTTGCTACCCTATACTTTTATACAAATCGCTCTTTGAAAACTGAAGATATAAGGTTGTTGTAGGAAATTCGTCTACAAGGTAAAATCTTCAACGTTCTATCGTCCTGCGCTACTGAAATATGTGAAAACCAGGCGAAGAAAGTAGCGTATATGTGTCTAACGTACTCATACTATTTTTAGGGGGAGGGACTACCCTGTTAGATTGGTAAACATAAGTGACTAGTAAAAATCACTTACTTCCCAAGAAGCTCCCACTTCAAGCGTCAGCTAAGTGGTGAGTAGTTCACTAACTTCACATTTCAATAGGAGAAACCCTATTGATACAAATTTTTTTATCTTAACATTGTAAATCTGCAAAATCCTGACACCACTCCTAAAACTAGCAAACAAGTGTTAAATTAACGCTCTTTTATACTTTCTTTAATTACAGATTGTTTTTATCACTGTTTAAAATGTGTTATAAACCTGTTCACAAGTTGCGGCTGTTGGTTGAAAAAAACAGTGTTTTTTAAAACGCCCGACAAAAGGCTGATTATACCATTGTTGAGGACAATCACCTGGTGGCCTAAAATACCATAAACTAAATTTCCCAGGCCAGTACCTCTCTCCATTGATTACTCGACGAGCTAAGCGTTTTTCACTTTCTCTTGCTCTTTGATAGAAATAACCGTGAGTAACAGCTTCAAATGCGTGTTCTTGGTAAATCATTTGTCTAATGGTACGAAGATTTTTAAAATCGGAACAATTGGCTCTTATTCGGTTAATTCCTACATTTCCGACGAGCAACATACCCTGAATTCCTTCTCCTTCGGCTTCTGCTCTCAGTAATCTTGCTAAAAGTGCAATATCTGCATCTGTAGCGTTAACAACCCCCATGACTTCACCTCCATTATATTTTCTTCTTATAGTATTGCTTATTAGTCAGGATAATGACTTTTTCACATAATATAGATTGTTGTGTCTACGAAGGATGAAAGATAATTACTCTTTCATGGAAGGATTTGTATTGTCATTGGTATGAGTCTTAAAGATGGAACGACAGTTGAAGAAAAATTGCTAAATAAACTCATGCATAGAGGTATTTATAAGGATTATGTAGTTTCAATAGTTGGGGTTACTTATTTACATTTACTTTTGAGAAATATGATTCAAGTTAGTATTTTATCTTTTTCCGACATGCGTCTCCTCAAAATAAATAGAGAGACACTTGTCTCTCTTCAAAAAGTACTTTTGGGAATTTTAAATTGTCCCTCTTAGTATCAAACCTAGAACGGCCATAATTATCGTACTGATAATAATCCGTAAAATCCAAGAGGTATTCGTACTGATTTTTTCTAATTGCTTATTAATTGTAGAAATGTCTTTCTCGTTAATTATTATTCGAGTTTCTAAATTACGAATATCACGCATGATCTCTTTTTGTTCTGATTTTAGACTGTCAATTTTCACATTTAAGTCTTCCATATACTCACATCCTTCTAATATCTTAATAGAACAATCCCTATATGTTATGAGACAACCTTTTCCGGTGTGAATGTATACGAGTTATTTCCATGTTGAATCTTTATTTTATACATCTTTCCCAATTGTATTTATCATTTCTAAACTAGTACAAGCATTTGTTAATTGACCGATGGTTGTACTAATTAATCATATTCGGTTGTTTTGTTAGAACTTAAATCGAATCTCAACTACATTCTTCATATTTTAAGTATTATCAATAAAAAGTTTAGAAAATTCATGAACAAAAAACGCTCTTTCAAAGGATTTTATCAATTTCGACGGTTATTACTGCCTCTATGTCTGCGTCTACAGAACATTAAATACCCATTTTGTTCAATAAAAAGAGAGCATCCAGGACAGTAGATGCTCTTAATGTGATAAGGAGTTTTAACTGAAAATCGGAATAAAGGTGGAGCGGTTAAGCTCGTCCTATACTTTAATATATGCTTGTTCTTCTTGAAAGATGAAAAGTAAAAAGACACCTTAATTAGGTGTCTTTTTGATGTATAAGAGGTAGCTACCTGGAAAAGACCTTTCTGTATCATTATATGATTATCAATTCTCGTTATACCTAAAATGGCTGTTAAATACGTTTATTGTGTATTTTGATAGTAATTGATTTTTTCGCGAATAGCGGACGCAATAAATTCGTCAATAGTGCTGTTTGTTTCTTCGACTATTTTATTAAGTACTTGATATTCTTTACTGGACATCGTAACTGGTTTTGTCACACTGCTGCTATCTAAATAGACGCTGTTATTAATACGTTTCACTAATTTCCCTTCAATTAAATATGGTGAGAGGCTCTCAATCCACTCCATTTGCATACCCATAGGCAATTCAATAAGTGATTGTCGTACATCTAAATACCAAAAGCCCTCCTCTTCTGAAATCTTTATATTTCTTGGTGAGACATATTGGAGTATTAAGTCAACTTTTTGGAAAGAACTACTACGTAATTGATCAGACTTAGTTGACACTCCCACCCCTAAAGGGGCAAGCTGACTAACGTCAGTGGGATTCTTGCTACCAAAGGCGAAGTCCATTTCTGGTATCGCTGACGTGCAAGATGGCGGTGTGCCATCACCACTCTCACGACAGACCGTATAGGTTCGTGAGCTACGGTACTATAACCATACCGTACAGATGCGTGTCCAAATGTTTTAACGTCTTGTTCTTGACGACACATATCATTTTACCGATAGCATGAATTAGGCTATCGAACTCCATATGATATCTTATTTTCAAGGAACACATTGGTGTTTTAAAGACTTGTACTTGTCTATAGTTTAAGTATAACCAAAACACAACTGTTTTTCTATGAAAAAGCGATCCTTTCATCCCATGCCTAAAGGCGGACTAAAGTCCGGTATGGGCTTTCCCGTATCGCAAAAACTTAACAAACCTTTGATGATGGCTACGAGGTTTATCAGATAACTCGTATGCAGGTTCATATCCCGATTTTTTTGCTTCTTTTAAGGTGAATTCACTTTCAAATTCATCAATTAGTGTAATATCCCCACGCTTAGGGATAGTAATGACGCTTAGGGATAGTAATGACTCTTGCTATTGTATTCCCCTGGATATATCTTTGGAAAAGTACAGTATGATACTTTTGAGAGAATGTATACATTGCATTCGATTGATCCAATCGATGTACAAGCTTGCCTAACTCTTCTTCTTGAAGGAATTTAGTCTCACGGTTACGATATTCCTGTATAGTAGCTGTCAATTCTCCATCTTCTAACCATTTTTCTAATTGATATGTACTTATATCGTATTTTTTACTAGCCTGGTATAAAGTAAGACCTTCTATCTCCCTTTCCTTTTTAATTGAGTCTACATCCTCTTTTCTAAAAAGGAAACTCCCATCTAATCGCCATGTATCTTTATTGTTTGGAATTAATTGTCCCTGCTTCATAAGATTATTAACAACGAAACTACTAACGCTTAAATACTCCTTTACTTCCGTTGTATTCATATTGATTGGTTGATTCTCATTCATATTATTTCTCCTTTCATTTAATTTGTATTTTTAAATAGATTAACCTATTTTAATTTAAAACTTAAGAAATATATAACTGTAATTTATTACATCACAGGTAATGTTCAGGTTATTTATAAAGATAATCAAAAGTTATTTATAATTTCCAATTAAATTAATTTATATGTTTAAATAAAAAAACACAGATAATTTATAGAAATAAAATTTATACAACCATAGAAAATGGGAGATTTTCTATACTAGTTATATAATTTTATAATTTTATAATTTTATAATTTTATAATTTTATAATTATATAATTATATAACTTAATCTTATTATGTAAAAAAATTCGCATGTATATAAGGGATAATAATAGATATAAAGTTAATTCATTAGGAGTTGAATCATATTGAAATTTGAATTAAATTCGATTTATAACGAAACTTCTTTAGAAATCAATAAACAAAATTTTATAAACATAATTTTAGTGTGGAATCGTGACTATATAGATGAAGCGGAATTTAAAAAAGATAATAATGAACGAGACAATATGTGTACATATGAGGGATTTTCAGATGAAGAGATTTTATATTATTACTTGAACCGGCAAACACATTTCGATCAGGGAAAGCGTATCAAAGATGCATCAAAAACTCTTTACGCACGTGATCTAAGCCAATTTTATACAAAGTGCAGAATTTCTTCAACAAGATGTAAAAGATTATGAAGATGGACAAGTTTGGAGGAATCTAAGAAAGCATCATATCCGTAACTATCAAAAATGGTTATCTCAGGAGGCACTCTCCTATCAATCAAAAGAAAAATATAAACCATCTACGATTAGTCGAAAACTCGGGATTCTACGTTCTTATTTAAAATGGTTATATGAAGTCCAATATATTCATGAACCAATTCATGTAGCGATTCTAAGCACGACTGTGAATAAACAACATAAGCCAAAACGTGAGTTATCATATGAGGAAGTGAAGCAACTACTACATTACTACAAGGATAATGAAATTAATTATGCTTTATTATCGGTTCTGGCTACTACAGGGTTACGTGTTGCAGAAGTAGCACACGCAATGTGGAAAGACTTCGAATATGACGCTATACGTGAACGTTACTATTTAACAGTTGCTACAAAGGGAGATAATGAACGGATTGTTTCTATATAATAAGGAGATTTTTAACCGTATCGTTTCGTTCCGAATACGTAGAAAATTGCCTGTAGATATCGGAAATATAAATGGTGGGACCATATTTCAAACGAAGAACCATACTGCTTATAGGGAAAATTATCTATCACAATATATTTCTAAGATCATAAAAGATACAAAATTATCCTTTACGGAGAATATACGTATTACTCCCCACTTCTTCCGACCTTTCTATGTGCAGTACTTATATGACTACAAGGGACTTGCACCTCATGTTATCGCAGCTGCAGTAGGTCATAAAAATGACCGGACAACAAAAGAAAACTACCTAAAACAAAGATTAACGAAAGATAACGATGCAGGTACTCTCTCTGTCTAGAATTCTAATTTCGTTCATATTAAAATTAATTGTGTAATTTATATATAACAAAGAAAAACCTGTCATGGATACTTTTTTATACGAACAAGATATATATAATTTAATTGGTGATGTATGCGTTGATATAAATTCTAGCGAAGAAATATTAGTAGGGTTAATCATTACATCATTGATACGAACTAACTTGTTTTTTTGATTATTTCCCATATATTTAAATAAGACTCATTAATTGTTTGAGATGCATGTTAAATTTATACTCTTTCTCACTGTTCATAAACACTTTTACTCCACTCCTGAATTTTTAATTTATTCGCACAATTCAATTCAAATTTACATATACTCTGTATGCACATGTATTCAGATCACATTTGGGCGTGTGATTTGAAACCTACTTTTCAAAAAGCGCTATATAAGCGCTTTTTTCATATGTAAATAATCTCTATAAAATGAAATTTTTGTTACATTACCTTCCGAATAACATTTCCAATCCGGTTTATACTATAACTGTGACTTTAAAGTTACACAACCTAAATTGTAGGGCCTAATTTTCTTTTGTACAACAAGTGGTTAGCTAATCAAGCTGGCTGCTTTGTTGTGCCAAATGAAGTTTTTACTCAGATTTACGAGTCACTTCTTCTATCAGCCAAGATACGATATTAAAATCATTAGCTTCACACCTTAAGGATGTTCCGTTCAAAAAACACTCCCTCATATCCTCAATTAATTCTTCAGCAGCTTCAATTCGTTCCATACCAATTACACACCTTTTTAGAGTAATAGTATCAGTATGTCCAAGTTGTATAGATTTTTTGCACCAGCACCAGAACCAAAAATAATATTATTAAACAAATTTCATATTTAAATAAAAAATCCACACTTAACTAGACTCATATACCCACACTATCCTTTCTAGACGAGCATAAGATGTACTGACGAACGAAAGGGGGTAATTTTATGGGTTTTGGTTTTGGTGGAGGTTGTGATTTCAATAGATGTGATGATCGGAGAGATCATCATAGAGATCATCACAGAAAAGATGAAAACAATAGACAGGTGAATAATAATCCAGAATTAGCACAATTCTTACACACATTAACTCCTGGTACTTGTATTGTTATTCAATATGATCACCAAAGGCCTACAAGTGCAACATTCCAAGGTTTTCAAGGGAACAACGTAATTATTTTATCTGACTTTGATTGTTTCCCAGGATTAGCACGTATTGCGATTAACAGAATTAACGTAATCTCTATAAATTCACCTGAATGTAATCGTTTCTGTTGCAAGCGTAAGCATTGTAGAGAATCTGATGAGCATGATCATAAAGATGACTTTTAAAAATGATTGAATAGAAAAACCTTTCCTTTAATTTTATAAGCCAATTTGCAGAAAAAACACCTATTAAAAAATAGGTGTTTTTTCTTTCCTAAATTTACTGAACTGAACGTAAATAACAAACCATTTCATATAGCGGACATATACTATTGTAAGGTCGGCATCCAAATGACCCAAATAAATACCCACGCCAAGAAATAAAACTACAAAGTATTTCTTGGCACCTTTTACATAAAACAAAAAAATTATTAAAAATGCACAAACCTAATTAAAAATTTACACATATAATGTACCCTACCTCTCTTATCATCTTAAAAAAGGGATTTATTTTATATAAATCCCTTTTTTAAGTATTTAAATACCTAATATAATCTACATAACATAATCAATCCTCAAACAAATAACATAATAATTCCTAAAAACAAAATAAGATAAGAGCCCTCCCCTCTTATCTTTTACTTATATTTATTTAAAGTGTTATTAAGCTACGCGTCGAACACTAATAACATCTAGACTTGTCACATTAAGGGTCCCAGCAGCATCTACCCAAACAAGAAATCCATCCTCTACACGAATAAAGACGCCTGTTCCATCGATCGCAGTTCCGCCTGAAAAAACTGTAATTCTGTCGCCTTCTCGTAAACCGTCTAATCTTCTTCGTCCTTCAAAATTTCCCACTTCGCTCACCTCCCCATAGTCTCTATTTCTTCGGTTTCTATTACGTTTAACATATTCACATTATTTAAAATGCTATTAAGCTACGCGTCGAACACTAATAACATCTAGGCTTGTCACATTAAGAGTCGCAGCAGCATCTACCCAAACAAGAAATCCATCCTCTATACGAATAAAGACGCCTGTTCCATCGATCTGACCTCCGCCTGAAAAAACTGTAATTCTGTCGCCTTCTCGTAAACCATCTAATCTTCTTCGTCCTTCAAAATTTCCCACTTCGCTCACCTCCTCATGGTCTCTATTTCTTCGGTTTCTATTACATTCAACACATTTACATTATTTAAAGTGCTATTAAGCTACGCGTCGAACACTAATAACATCTAGGCTTGTCACATTAATGTTTGCAGCAGCATCCACCCAAATAAGAAATCCATCCTCTATACGAATAAAGACGCCTGTTCCATCGATCTGACCTCCGCCTGAAAAAACGTTAATTCTGTCACCTTCTCGTAAACCGTTTAATCTTCTTCGTCCTTCAAAATTCCCCAGTTCTCTTACTTCCTCACGTTCTCTTCTTCTTCTTCGGTTTCTATTACATTCATCACATTCACATCTACGTTCAAAAGACATTTAATATACCCCCTTTTTCCTAAAAATTTTTATCTGCATTATATAATATGAAAGAAATAAATTAATTGATTAGACTTTCTTCCTCTATCAAACATCCAATTAACTAATTTATCAAAAAAAAAATCACCAATTTTAACAATTGTACAAGCCATTTTGTATTACTTACATACATTAACAATGAGATGATAATCATCTTACTATACTCCAAATCCCAAATTACCTGTTCGTTAACTATCTTTAAAAGATAGAAAAAAGGACAGTTTTCAACTGTCCTTTTTTATTATTTACAAAGATATATATTTTGGAAATTAAACACCTCTTACTAATAAATACATATATTATATAGTGCTCCAACACACTGCTAAATAAACTCCACAAACAAAGAACTTATTTTCTATCTGTCAAGAATTTAAGTTCTTTTTTATCTATTTCACATTCATTTATATTAATAAGTGGATTCCATTTCCTTTCCGTATAATCGATTCTACGCGTTTTATCCTACGTTCCTTGCCCATGAGAGTTCCTCTCACCCTCAAAGAACTTTTGCAGCATGAAAGCTAGGGTTCAGCAACTTCACATGTGGCATCACCACAATTCCTTTTAAATATTTACTGGTTGTTCAGATAAATACTTATTAAACGCTTTAAATAAACAACTAAAACAAACTGATCAATTTCATTCCAAAATAGAGATTCTCCTAATTCATCTTAACTTTTTGTTTTTATAAACATCGCATCTTTTTTACAAACATCTTGACTCTATTTCAAGCTCACAGTGACCTCTATATGGTTAACATTTACAAAAAAAACAAAATACATTCGAATTTCTTTTTATTTTTCAGATAAAGAGAGGTGGGATACATGACTAACAGTAAAGTTAACTATACGAAAGGTAGCTATAGATATTAGCCCTATATTCTCGATGTTAATTTTTCTAGTCTATGTATTAAATTATCTACCTTTATGAGAAGTTTATATACTATGTTTTGTTTTAGTATTTTTAGGAGTTGGATGGTATAGTTTATTTATTGTGTTAATGTCTGAAAAAACAGCTCTTTATTGTGCTTGCACCATCCACATTTGGATTAATAGTTGATTATTTTAATGGATACAAAATCCCTTTCTTCTTATTAATTTCATTTATATCTATAGGGATATATGACTTAACATTACAGAAGGAAACAACAGATTTAAAACATCAAAAAAAACTGAAATTATGCCTCTTCAATAGTAAAGAGTAAATATCATAGAGTAACCATAAGGTCGTTCTATGGCGTTTATAAAAAACTCCTAATAAGTCAAGTTTGAATACTTGTTCCAGTGTACGATGGTTCCATAAATCATGTGCTATAAAAATCCGTTGAATCCACATAGATAATAGTGTAGCCTTGGAACAAAGTTTGATTAAATTAACTTAATAAACCTTGATAAAAAAGGCAAATTAAAAAAGCGTGTTTTGAAAAAAAGATTGTTCAAAACACGCTTTTCTATATTCAATTGAATCATCCTTTTATAAAAAAGTTTGATAATTTTTGTGATTTTTGCTCAATTAAAACACCCAATTTTTGAAAATCGTCGTTTAAATCTTATTCAAGATAAGCACCCAATTAGTGCAATAATATTTTTTGTTACTGCTTCAGCTGGAGTAAATACTTCGGTTATAGTTTGTCATTATTTAGGTTATAAATCAGTCCTTTTATCTTTATCTGGATTCTCCCCTAAACTAATGACCTTTTCTCCTTTTTCATAGTTTTGAATTAGGTCGGGATCCCTAAAAATCGCGTACGTTCCAAACAATCTCACCGCGCTCGTCCCACGTACTGTGATGCCGCTCAAATCCTATCTTTTCTAGCACCCGGAAGGACGCAACATTCCAAGCGCGTACAGTCGACCAAAGTCTGTGGCGCCCGGCAGCAATCGCAGCGTCCAGCACAACGGATGCTGCCTCAGTCGCCTAGCCTTTACGGTGAGCACTGCGGAACAACTCGTATGCGATCTCCGGCTCTTCAAGTGTGGCACGACCGATAATCAAGCCACAGTATCCGATGAAATCGCCTTCGTCTCGTCGGCGAATAGTGTGAGAAGGGAAATGCCATTTTCGACTGCTCTCTTGCGCATCTCGATAAGCTGGCTACAAACGGCGTCAAGGGTTGGCATGTCCACACCACGTTCGCCAATTAATTTTCTCATCCAGGCTGAATCGGATTCCTCCCACATACTCAGGTCAAGTTGTTCAGTTTTCAGCTGGAACACCATAGCTTTAAATAAAGCTGTCATAGTGGAAACCCGGTTGATTCGCGAATCTATTTTCCAACTCTCGCGAGAGTTTATAGCAACAGTATACAAAACATTAGTGTTATTTTATGCATAAGCAATTACCCTACAAAATAGACTTTTTTATCAAACTTTTTTACTAATTATCAATCTTTATTTTAAATCTACAAATAGAGTATATGTAAAAAATGAATCTCCTGAATTCTTTTGGGATGGGACAGTAAAAAAGCAATCTTATGTCAAAAAGAAAAAAAGAGTTACATACTCTGTAAGAAGTAAACGTTTATCAGAAATCAATGTTTATATTACCAGCATACCATGGGCAATTATTCCGTTGAAGTAGGATTATGATATCTACTCACTACGTAAGCAAATAGAAATTGTATTTAAAACATGGAAGTCTTTTTTGGATATTAATTATTGTCACAATATTAAGTGAGAGCGCCTAGAATTTCATCTTTATGGACTGTTAATCGCTATTTTTCTTTGTTCTTCCACTATGTTTAAAATGCGACAATGGATATAAATAAATGTAAAATGGTTAAAAAAGAACTTAAATTCTAGACAGATAGATAATAAATTCTTTTTTGTTAAGGGAGTGCTTTTTAATAGTGTGTTAGAGCACTATATAATATATGTATTTATTAGTAAGAGGTGTTTAATTTTTATTATTTATAAAGATAGTTACCGAACAAGTAATTTAGGGTTTTGGGGTATAAGATGATTATCATCTC
Source organism: Bacillus sp. FSL R9-9410 (assembly GCF_038050385.1). Taxonomy (NCBI): domain Bacteria; kingdom Bacillati; phylum Bacillota; class Bacilli; order Caryophanales; family Bacillaceae; genus Bacillus; species Bacillus sp. FSL R9-9410. Next base: position 349,117 of record NZ_JBBOTV010000003.1, on the reverse strand, counting down.
ATTGTTAATGTATGTAAGTAATACAAAATGGCTTGTACAATTGTTGAAATTAGCTAATTGGGCAATTGGTAGAGGAAGAACATCTAATCCATTAATTTATTTCTTTCATAATATATAGTGCAAATAAGTTTTTTAGGAAAAAGGGGTTATGTTAAATGTCTTTTAAACGTAGATGTGAATGTGATGAATGTAATAGAAACCGAAGAAAAAGAAACCGTGAGGAAGTAAGGGAATTGGGGAATTTTGAAAGATGAAGAAGATTAAATGGTTTACGGGAAGGCGACAAAATTAGAGTTTTTTTAGGTGGAGATCCGATCGATGGAACAGGAGTCTTTATTCGTATAGAGGATGGATTTCTTATTTGGGTGGATGCTGCTGTGAATATTAATATGACAAGCCTAGATGCTATTAGTGTTCAACGAGTAATTTAATAACGCTTTAAATAAAGATAAGGGGAAAGCTCTTATCTTATTTTGTTTTTAGGAATTATTATGTTATATAGATTAAATTAAGTATTTAAACATTTAAAAAAGAAGGGATTTATATAAAATAAATCCCTTTAATAAGATAATAGAAAGGTAGAATACATTATATGTGTAGGTTTTTAATTAGGTTTGTACATTTTTAATAAATTTATTTATTTTATGTAAAAGGTGCCAAGAAATACTTTGTAGTTTTATTTCTTGGCATGGGTATTTATTTGGGTCATTTGGATGCCGACCTTACAATAGTATATGTCCACTATATGGAATGGTCTGTTATTTACGTTCAGTTCAGTGAGATTTAGAAAAGAAAAACACCTATTTTTTAATAGGTGTTTTTCCTGCAAATTGGCTTATAAATTAAGGGAAAAAATTTTCTTTTAATTAAAATTTATTAATCTTCTCTATGATCATGTTTATGTTCGTCACATTCTTTACAATGTCTGCGACGTTTACAGCAGAAACGATCACAATCAGGTGAATTTATAGAGATTACGTTAATTTTGTTAATCGCAATACGTGCTAATCCCGGGAAACAATCAAAGTCAGATAAAATGATTACGTTGTTTCCTTGAAAACCTTGGAATGTTGCACTTGTAGGTCTTTGAGAATCATATTGAATAACAATACAAGTACCAGGAGTTAATGTTCTTAAGAATTGTAATAATTCTGGATTATTATTCTCCTGTCTATGGTTTTCTTCTCTTCTGTGATGATCTCTGTGGTGATCTCTCCGATCATCACATCTATTGAAATCACAACATCCACCAAAGCCAAAACCCATAAAATTACCCCCTTTCGTTCGTCAGTACATCTTATGCTCGTCTAGAAAGGATAGTGTGGGTATATGAGTCTAGTTAAGTGTGGATTTTTTATTTAATTATGAAATTTGTTTAATAAGGATCTTTTTATGTATTATCCCTTAAAAATTATATCCTAATAATGTACTACTAAAAAATTTGCCAACTTGTCTATTTCAATTCTTATGCTCGAACATATTCTATTTTGATAACTAATAATAAGTTAATTTAATAGAATTACATTGTTAGGTGTCAAAATTAGAAGTAAAGGAAGGTGATAGAGAATGGATAATAATGAAATTCTAACTCTGTTGCAAGCATTTCAATTGGTTGGGGCGAGAGTTGTATTATTTTTACCATCATTTCACGTAGAAGGCCTTATTACACAGATTGGAGAAAATTTTGTTACTCTTCGTCGTGGTAATGGGGAAGGCGTTGAAGTAGAAAGTAATGCAAATGGTGGGGCTCTTGAAAATCCAAACCAAATTAGTGTTGCAATTAGTAGCATTTTAGCGGTAAGTGATGATCGAGGAGCATAATAACTTAAAAATGTACTGGGTATTATAAATACCCAGTACATTTTTATATAATGTGCTTACTATATAATACATACTTATTATTGGGGGGACATAGATGTGTCAGTTTTGTTTAAATTCTGATAATAATAAACGTAAATTTAGATTATTTGAAATAAATCCGATTCCCCTTATCGCTCCATGTAAATCAAGAAGGAGTTTTGATACTTTATTAGAATCAGAAAAATCTTCTGATGTTTTATTAAAATCAAAAATGTCCCCTAACACCTCTTTAGAATTAAAGGGATCTTCTTATCATTCAGTAGTGAATAGTTCTAGCAATAATTCTGCAGAAGTAGCAAATGAGATTAGAGAACTTTTATATGCCTATCAGTTGCTTCATTTACGTACTGTATTGTTTTTAGAAGGCATTCATATCAAAGGCATTATAATGAATGTGAGTCAAAATTTAGTTACTGTTATTGGACCAAATGTAGAAGTAGCAAGTAATTCAACTGGTAATATTATAGGTTTTCCGAACAAAATTAATGTTAGACTTGAGTCTATTCAAGCAATTGGTGATGTAAAATAGTTTTCTCGTTAAAATGTAAAAAACAATAGGGTAAAGAGTGATTTTTAATGTTGATTTATATTATATGGCAAAATTAAATCGAAAATGTATCAAGAATATTATCTTTTTCTTCTTTGTTAATTCCAATATATTTTAGATTGACACTCCTTGCCTCTTTAGGGATCGGAGTGTCAAATTCATGCATATTAAGTAATATCAAGCACATAATAGCAGCGACATCGGGAAATGTTAATCTGTACGTTAGAGTTACCCCTTATATTTTGAGAAGGCCCCGAATAAGGTTTCTTTTTGCTACACCTTTTGAGAAGGACAAGCATATACTGGAGTGTGGGGGAAACCACTTTATATATAAGAGCATCTAACAATTGTGGATGCTCTTTTTATTTGCACACAAAGAATTGTTAAAAATACTATATTGAAGGGGCTACCCCATGCCCATCAAGCTAATGAAATTAGTTGACCCAAAACAAAAAAATGTACATTTTCACTTGGAGATGCCAATTTTCTCGTTATGGGATATTTACTTTTCTGAGCTTGATAGCGATGGACGATATCCCTATTACGTAATGATTGTTAGACGTCCAATTTGATTACACTCTTCAGCGAACCAAAGATCGCCATCCGGACAAAACGTGATACCATGTGGCTCTGCATTATTTGTAGGTATCGTATATTCCGTAATAACTCCTTCAACTGTAATACGGCTGATTTGGTTACCTCCCCATTCCGTGAACCAAAGATCTCTGTTTTTCCCGGGTATTATGGCATGAGGGCGAGCGTTCGGCGTCGGTATAACAAATTCTTTGACCTCTCCTTCGAACGTAATTCTACCAATTTTATTGCCCATGATTTGCACAAACCATATTGCTCCATCTGGTCCGCTCGCAATTCCAACTGGCCCGGAGTTGGGTGTTGGGATTGGATATTCTGTCACCTCACCTTTAGTGGTTATTCTGCCAATCCTATTGTTCTGATTCTGTGTAAACCATAATGCCCCGTCTGATCCCAGAGTAATAAAAGAGGGAAATGATTTGGAGTTAGGCAATTCAAACTCGGTGATTTCCCCTGACTTTGTTATTCTTCCAATCCTACCATTATTCATTTCTGTAAACCATATTGCTCCATCTGGGCCTTCCGTTATGCCAAAAGGTGCAGCGTTCTTTGTAGGGAGTACATATTCTTCAAAAAGACCGTTCATCGACATTTTACCGATCTTACTTGAGTTATATTCCGTAAACCATAAGTCACCGGTCTGGTCCGAGATAATTGACATAGCTCCTGCATTTGCTGTCGGAATGGGAAAAGAATTTATTTCACCAGTAGCATTTATTCTACCAATTCGATTCCCTTTCTGTTCCGTAAACCACAATGCTCCGTCTTTTCCTACGGTTATTCCATATGGTCCTGAATCTATTTCATTGACCACATATTCTTGTATCGTGATCCTCATATCATTTCCTCCCATTGAAAATTTTGAGTCTTGTTTTTCGGTATAATTTAGTTTAAAAAAGGACATTCCTGGTATTACAGTGGATGCCCTTTTTGCTAAATTATAAGATATTTTGTTAGAATTCAAAGTCTAGAATCATTTTACTGGTTTGACCTGTAAACTTATAATTATAGGACCCTTTCAGGCTTTCTAATTCACCAGTAGCTTTGATGATTGTTGCAGGGGAATCTAGATTTCCTTTATCAAATATCCCTTGCTCTATAGCTATAAATGTCCCTCGTTTTCCCTTATAAATTCCTTCGAAATGTAAAAATCCAGAAATTTTAGCAGTAGCCAAGTGACCATCATCTATAGTTGATTCTAAATAATATAATAAATATTCAACAAAAGCTTTTCCTTTTAATTCACCGTCAATATCATATTCGACATGGGCAATATTAATAGGGAAATCTTTTCTAGTGTCATTGACTGGCTTTTCATCCCATTTACTTACTGTAAATGTTACTTCCATACGCGTAAACCTCCCTTCATCATTAGATGAGTAATCTACCTCCAGTATATCACCTAAAAAGTACCATCAATAATTATATCTCATAGGAGTGTTTCTAAAGTAACGGATGCTGTTGGTAAGACCCTTATATGGAGTTTTTGTTGTCGTTTGCTTGTTAAGAAAAGCACAGGAACTTGCAAGTATACTTGTAATAACTCTATTGTTAGTTATCAATGGATGGATATAAAGTGGGAGGCGTCTAAATTTGTAATTGTAAATAAAGAGGCTCGAGAAGAGGCCCCTAATTTTTTTGTGGTGTTTTTAATAGTCATAGTAAACGAATCTATATTAGCCAAATCCTAACTTCTACGATTGATTTCCTTATGATAGAAAGCTATCGGAGGGGAATTCATAATTTTCCTTATTCTGTTAAAGGGCCAAATGGTGAAGTGACTCAAGTTCAACCTAAATGTATGATTATGTTAAATTTTATAAGGGATATTATAAAGGGCTGTACGTAAATTAACGCACAGGTTAGATTAAGGTCCTTGCTGTTCAGATCGTAGTTAAAACCTATTTACTCGTTTTTTAACCAGGAACCTGCTAATTTAAAATTTTTAATGAGAAAGCCAATAAAATATCTACAAAAAATAAAAAAATTTAAAAACCTATTATACAAGCTTATACATCAATAAAAAAAACGAATATATTGCCATTGAACAGTTTTAAAAATCTAAAGTGATTTCAAAAGGAGATTAGATAATATGAGCGAACAATGTCCAATTAATGTACCATGTCAGGTAGAAGGACAAACTCAAACACCATTAAGTGATGCAGCTGCAACACCAATTCTTACTCCAGGAACACCGATTGTAAAAATACCAGTTGTATTAGCAGAAAGAACAATTCAAATTGTTGTAGAATCTGATATTTCATTAGATCCTCCAGCAGTTGAAATTAAACGTATCTTAAAAAACGTATTTTTAACACAATGTAAGTTAGTTCCTGTAGCATTTACTCCAGTACCAGGTACAAATTACCGCCGAGTTACAAGAGCAAAATTATTTGTACAAGGATATATTCGTAAAAATATTGAATATGCAAATGATGAGTGTAATGGAGTGCTATATGATCGTATTGCAAATGTTCCATTTTCTGGTTTTGCAGATTTAACAGCAGCAGATTTTCTATCACAAGCTATAGTAGCTTCTTCTTCAGATACTACATCTCACTTTATTAATCCTAAAAATGGTGATTTACCACGTTTAGACAAATACTTCTTCGAAAATACAGTGTTTTATAATGAACAACCATATTGTGAATTAGTAAGCGCTCAATTTTTTGAATTAGACTTTTCACCTTGTCCAACAGACCTAAACGAACCATTTGATACTCTTCGTGAAAAAATTGTACTAGATCTTACTTTAAAAGTTTTACAAGTACAACAAGTACAAGTATAAAACAAAGAAGCACTCATTTTGAGTGCTTCTTTGTTTTATACATTTGTAAGTAAGAAAACTTCTTATTTTTCAAAACCAACCTATTTAAAAAGAACACCAATGCCCGTTTTGGTGTTCTTAAAAGGAAAACTATAAAATGAAATAAGTGAGCGAAACCTATTCCAATACTACAATATATGCTTGTCTAACATTTATAGTGCTAAAAATTAAATATCATCACTAATAATAAACAAAAAGCTCGCTTCTTATCTTTTTTCAAATAAAAAGCAAAATTCTCTTTACCATTAGATTTTAATTTTTTTACCAAACAGACGATTCCAAAACGACTTCTTCTGTTCTGAAGCTGCTATGTCCTTATGATAAAAATTATAGAATTATTACTGCCACATTTAAAATGATGCCTAGATTCTTCGAAAAAAGGAGATCTTTATGCAAAGTACTTAATCCACTCCCTAAGTTTTTAGATGCCTCAAATCCCAATAAGTTTAAGCTATATTTTGTCCTCCCTCTGTTCTAAGCAATTCTTCATTTTCTATATAGTGTTTTCGTTGCAACAGATAATTTGTGTGATGTTAATTTAAAATGAATATCATATATATTTAAAATTTCAAACTTGCCCAAGAGCCTAATTTTGTTTTAACTCCAAATATTTTTAGCCGGTTTCCTACTCAATTCTTATGTTGATGTTCAACATTTATCCAAAGAGTTTTATTTTGAACATATACTTTGAACTACCCCCACTTTTACTTCGTTTAGAAGTGAAAGTGGAGGATTCCTAAGTAAAGAGTTCTATCGAACTCTAATTTATTAGGCTATCTCCGCAGTTCTTGCGGTTAGAAGTCTTATTGCTTCATTCTTTAGATTAATACTTGCGTTAATATCCCTATCATGATGTGTACGACAAGAAGGGCAGTCCCATTTACGTAGGTTTAGATTTTTAACGTCTTTGTTTTGATATCCACAACAGGAACATAATTGGCTTGAAGCAAATGTTTTCGATACGACAATGACTTGTTTGCCGTACCATTTTGCTTTATATTCTAACATGATTCGAAACTGTGACCATGATACCTCACTAATGGCTTTTGCTAACTTATGATTCTTTAACATATTCGATATTTGCAAATCTTCTATACCGATAACATCGTGGTTTTTGATGATTTCAGTTGAGACTTTGTCCAAGTAATCTTTTCTAGCGTTTGTTATGTATTCATGAATTCTAGCAACCTTTACTCGTTGTTTATTCCAGCGAGAAGACCCTTTCGTTCTTCTAGAAAGAACACGCTGTGCTTTCGCCAACTTCTCTTCTAATGATCGAAAAAACTTCGGATTTTTATAGATTGTTCCATCTGACAAAATGGCGAAATCTTTTAGTCCTACATCCATTCCAATGTAAGAATGTGTTTTCGGAAGTTCTTGCACTTCTGTTTCCACTAACAATGACACAAAGTATCTGCCAGAAGGATTCCGTCTAACTGTAGCATTTAAAATACGCCCATTTACTTCACGACTTTTGGCAAATCGAATAAGACCCAGTTTCGGCAATTTCATTTTATTTCCTACAACGGCAATGTTTTCATTTGTTTGCTTTGTGGTGTAAGATTGTACAGTGTTTTTCTTAGATTTAAAACGCGGGGGACTGTTTTGTTTTTTTGAAAAAACGTGTATAAGCATCCGCAAGGTTGCGAACAGACGACTGAATCGCAATACTATCTACTTCTTTTAACCAAACAAACTCTTTCTTCATGGCAGGAAGTTTGGCAGAGCATGTACTATATGTCAAACCTTTACCTGTTTCTTTGTATGCATTATCCCATAGAGCTAGGAAATGATTGAATACAAAACGAGAACAACCAATCGTTTTATTGATTAGAGTTGCTTGTGCTTGATTTGGATAGATACGAAATTTATATGCTTTATTGATCATCATTCATTTCACCTCCATTTTGACATGTGTTTATCATACAACAAACATACATTCGATAGATAGTGAAGTGATCATGACAAATTGTCCAGTAACACTTTACATATGTCGAACCATTTAGATGACTTCATGCCATCCTTTGTTCGAAGCCAATTCATCCCCCACCCACTCACTGGGCTGTGGCCCTTCACGTTCCTTGAGGAAGGAGTTTTCTTGGTTAAAATGATAAGATTCACTCTAGCTACATAACTTAAATTGATAGTTCCTGAGACACTAGTACTTGTTCTATTAAGAATAACACTTCTCTGTCCTGCTACTTTCATTTCTATCTGGCATTCATGAACTATCCAGTTTACAGGTATACCTTGTATATTTGTACTTCCAGAATCAATATAGTTACCTTTTCCACCAGTAACAGCACAATCTTGTGTGCCAGTAGTAGAGCCGTCTCCCGTTCCTGTATTAGAATCCGATAATACTTGCAAACCGCTTAATTCTTCAGGTAAATAACTTAAATCCCCATAATTAACACCTGTTCTGTCACTTATAATATTTTTTAACTCTACTCGATTAGTCTGAGTATCATATGTGCCAACAATAGCTGTAATAGTCCCTAAAAAAGAATTAAAAAAACTCCTTTTGTACTATCAATAATATTGCGTTATGTTAACCCTCTAAGAATAAATATTCATAGAATTTTTTTGTGAATTTAATATAGGTTAGTAAACAAGCATGTTTCCTATTAAAACATAGAATAATATAACCCTTGTTCGATAGGAGGTATAAAAATGAATTGGAATAATGATTGCTGTAAGCATAAACATCATAACCATTGTTGTGAGCATAAGCATCGTAATGATTGCTGTAAGCATCAGCATCATAATCATCGTTGTGAGCATAAACATCATAATCATTGTTGTGAGCATAAGCATCATAATCATCGTTGTGAGCATAAACATCATAACCATTGTTGTGAGCATAAGCATCATAATCATCGTTGTGAACATAAACAACATAATCATTTTTGTAAATGTGTTATTTGTTGTCATCGCAACCATTGGTAAAAAAGTTCATGATTTTTAGTTTTTAAAAAAGTGCAATAGATATTGCACTTTTTTAAAATAAATATACAGGTGATTTATACCTTTTCTTATTTCCTTCAAGTTGAATATCACGTAATGCTTTTGTAAAGATTTGTTGTGTAGTCCTACAAATATCATCCTTTGGTGAATTACATAATATGTTTGAATTAACAAACCAGGTACGAGATGAACAAGTCCTTTAAAAAATAAAGAAAAGAAACTCTAAAGAATGCTTTTCTCCAATTTAATCGGCAGATTACCACACCTAAGGCTTTGAAACACCCCTTGCTTTTGGGAAAGAGTGCTGGCTTGGGGACTAGTCCCCAAGAACTTCGCTTTATAAAAAATTTAGTGTAAAAGAAGATCTCGAACGGATGCACTGGCGGTTCGGATCGTATAATTGCTTGTCCAAGTCGATAACCATTACCTTACTTTTGGTCTGTCGGCTTGGCGATAAAAGTAAACAGAACTTTTAGCCATATATATAAGAATGAAAAAAGCAAAGTGCAGGGGTTTATATGATATAGGGTGTTCTCTTTTGTTGGCATCCCAAAAATGGAAAACTAATAAAAAAAAGGATGTTAATATAAAATGATATCTAAAACAAATAAATTGGTAACATATGCTTTTCATCATCGTCAGCTACAAAACTTTTAAGTGATTTTTTATAGATTTTTTGAGTTGCTTTATCTACTCCATCTTTTGAAGAACAGCACATAATATTTGGATTTACAAACCATGTATGAGTTGTACCAATACGACGATCTTCGGTATTTGTTCTAGTTTCTGCAACTGCTAATCATCCTTTTTTTTATTAAACCGTTCATTAACTTTGAAACTTTTCCCCTAGTTCTATTTAACTTTTTAGCAAGGTAACTAGGCGTTGCACTATCAGAGTCAAATTCATCTTCTTTACTTACTCTTTCAACCAAAATAATTATTTTAAATCCTACATAAGGTATTGAATCCATTTAAAAATGCATTTTCAGCAGATAATAAGTTATGTTAGAAAGAACAGTAATTGCATAGTTAGTCTCTGACATGAGCTAATTTCATATTGGGGTAGCACCACACATCCATCAACTTAAGCATTTTATCGTTTTGGGGTATTTGCTTTTTTTAGCTTGATAGCGATGTGGCGGGACCCCTAACATAACTTATGTAAACTAGATTTTTGGGAAATACACTGTCATATCAACGTTTGTGGTACTTTCGGAAACTTCCGTTTACAATACCTTTTATACATCGTTGATTTTACGCTATTTCCACCTTAAAACCCTCGTTAATTCCTGCATAAACTTCACTTTGTTAACTATCAGTATATTTGTTCAGTTTTCATGTGGAAATCTATCCTCTTCGTTGTATATAGAAGTGTAAGGCAAATAACGAGAGGGCGAAAAATTATGAAACTAAAACTCACAACACCAAACGGATTTAAATCAGAATTTAACATTTCACCGTATTTTATTATTTCTATTGGGATATTAGTTATCCAACTCCACCAAGCAGGGCTCATTTGAGCCTTGTTTATTTTCGTTCGTTGTGTTCTATTCGTAAATGGCCAACCTTTTTTAGTTGTCTCAGTTGCTGGACTCGAAATTGCTAGATTAGAGATTTCTCTTCAAGTAGCATTGACTTTAATAGCGTTAGGGATTCCAATTTGTTCTTAATTAATCGATTTCGATTCCAAAAGAGGGCTTCGGCTCTCTTTTTTTATTTATCCTTATCTTTCCTTAGCAAATAAGACCAGAAAATTCTTGAACAAAAAAAAGAGCGCTTTTCTTCAAAGCACTCTTCCAAAGGGATTTACCAATCCCGACGGTCATCAAAATCGCGGTCACGATCATGGTTACGTCTGCGACGACATTCATCACAATCGCAGTCACGGTCACGGTTACGTCTACAACGACGGTCATCAAAATCTCTATGTCTGCGTCTACCGAACATTAAATCATCCCAAAATCTATCACAATCTCTGAAGTTCTCGAAACGACAATCATCTCTCATGAATATAAGTCCCCCCCTCATTTTAATAGGATTCATCATATTCTATGTTTAAAAGTAGAAAACAGCTTGTTTACTAGTCTATCTTCTCTACTTATTTTCATTAACAACAAATAAGACACTAAACCGATCACGGCAGCGCCTAAAACGCTTAATCCTATATACATGTTATAACCTCATCAGATGTCCATTTTGTTCAAATTTAAAAGAGCACCCTTGCCGTGGATGCTCTTAATGTGATAAGGGGTTTCCTATGAGTATTGAATGAGACACGAAGAACTTGTCCCATAATTCAATATATGCTCGTCCATCTCAAAAGGTGCAAATAAAAAGACACCTAAGTAAGGTGCCTTTTCGGAATACAAGGAGCAACTCAATGTACATATCAACATTTACCTGAACAGTACTATTCTATGCTTGAAATTACCCAATATGCATGAATGTAAAATAAAAAAGAGCTCTATCCCTATTTATAGAGCTCTTTAAGCGAGTAATGGCATATTTATGTTGACCTGATATTGTATGCCGAGAACCTCCTTATGTGCAAACGAAAGAGAGCACTCCCCCAACTTAAGTGCTCTCTCGTAAAACTTATGGGGTAACTAGTTGGTAAACCGTTCTGTATTATTATATGGATCTTAACCCCAATTATACCTAAGACAAAGTTTAAATATGTTTAATATGTAATTTCTATATAACAAAGAAAAAGCGCCCGTTTTGGATGCTCTTTTCTAATCTTCTTCTATCATATTTCTGCAATGGTCACAAAGATTGTCATCTAAAGCGTACAACATCTCTGACCAGGGGATTGGAATAAGACATATCTCGCATTCCTCTACATAATTATCTTTTAACAATCCGTATTTTATAAAAGTATCAATTTGGTCTTTACTTAAATTATTCCCTGCAACTATTGCTTTTGCAATACCAATAACTGCTTTGCCCTCTAATCGTTCGTACTTCAGTAAACTTTCTACAAAGTCCTCAAATTCTGGGTCTTTACTTCGAATTACAAATTCTAGTTTTTCTGTAGTAGATTTCATTCTCATCACCCTTTCCCTTCAATGATACATTAAAAGGAATTTCATTTCTATTTCTACCCCAAAAACAAAAAGCCATCGCCGAAGTGACAGCTCTAAAAGGTGATAGGAGAAACATTCACGAAAGGGGAATTTCGAAATGAATCAATTTAAGGCTGATTACTCTCAACCTTCTCCAAATCACCGCATCATATAATTTTCTAGCTATTCTTAACTACGCGCTTTACGTTCGGTGACTGGGAGAAGAATAAGAATCTTCTCGTTTATCCTCCGTGGAGCCGGCTACTTAATGTCATTTTCACCAATTTCGTTTATACAACGTGTATAAAGGTTTAATCTATAAGACGCATAATTTCTTCCGGCGCCTTATTTGAACCAACAGACAAGGAGGACAGAGGGGAATCTGTCTATATTGGCTCAAACAAAGAGCGGAAGCTCCTTGCCCTCGTTTTGGTCATTAATAAAGATCATGAGTAATTACTAATGAGCAATCGAAGTAATGTAATGATAAAGATCTAATTTATTCTTATTTCTTTTTAGAAACGCGATGTTCATTCAATCATGAACAACCACCCCATTCCCATTTTCGAGAGACGACATTAACAAAGAATAGAAAGGCATTATGTTCACCATCAGCCCAGAGGACGCATTCTGAGCTGAATACTAAACATAATATAGAAACAGTATGACGAATGCGAGTAATTTGCACCCGCCACACTGGAATATGGGGAAGCGATAACGTTTCTGTGATTGATGGGCTAGGGCTAATAAATAGCGTGATTGCTACTATACCAGTTGGGGTTGTTCCATCTGGTATAGGAATCAATCCTTAAATAAAATATAAAACAATAAGATTGATAATTGAGGTTACTTCCGCATTTGAAAACTATGTAAATATTATGAGAAAATACTCTATCCCTTAGGAGAGTCTTTTTTGTTGTTATAAAAATCGTTTAATCAGGTATGACTCGCAACATTAGCTATACAGCTAGATAGCGTGCTTACAATAATCGATTGCATTCTGATTCCATATTTACCTTTGATAGTATAATATTTTCGTTGAGGGGATATTTCAAAATATTAGCTTGATGGTCATGGATTATACCAAAAATTAGGCCAATATCTCATTTAAAAAATTACATTTAGCATTTTTTAAGGAAAACATTAATAAAAATAAACTAAATGAGATGATTTTATGGGAGAGAAAAAGCTACATTTAGGTTGTGGACGGACCATTCTCGAAAACTGGATAAACCTCAATATAGTCAAACAAGATGGAGTAGATGTTGTCGCTAATTTAGATGATTGTAAAAATAAGCGTTTACCCTTTGAAAATGATAGTATTGATGAATTTTTAGCTGAACATTTATTAGAACATATACAATATCCTTTATTTTTAATGGCAGAGTTACATCGTATTGCTAAACCAAATGCAAAAGCAGTTTTTAAAGTGCCTTATGGATCAAGTGATAGTGCATTTGAAGACCCGACGCATGTGAGACAATATTTTTTACATTCCTTTGATTATTTTAGCCAACCTTGTTATTGGCGTGCAGATTATGGATATAGAGGCGATTGGTTAACCGAAAAAATTATAATCATTGTGGATACAAACAAATATCAAGGGAAAACTGGGACAGAGATATTAGATGATGTGAATACGTACCGGAGTATTGTTTTTGAAATGATAGTTGAACTACGAGCTATAAAACCAGTTCGAGAACCACAACGTGAACTACATACAGCCCCACCTATTGAGATTCGTTTAGGTACTACGGTATAGGTAAAAACCTAAATTCAAATAGAACAAAGATATTTATAACAGAGGTGTTCAGATGATTACAATTAGTTTATGTATGATTGTAAAAAATGAAGAAAAAACACTTAATAGATGTTTAGAATCAGTTAAAGGTATCCCCGATGAAATTATTATTGTAGATACAGGCTCAACAGATCAAACGAAACAAATAGCTAGTAAGTGGACTCAACAAATTTTAGATTTCAAATGGGTGAATGATTTCTCGGCAGCTCGAAATTATTCCTTTCATCAAGCTTCAATGGACTACATTTTATGGTTAGATGCGGATGATATACTTTTACCAGAAGAACGTCAAAAGCTACTTGCTTTAAAACAATCACTCACTCAAAATATTGATGCAGTTTCCATGATTTATCATGCAGAAATTGATAAATTTAATAATGTTTTAACCAGCATTCGCCGCAATAGATTAGTTAAAACAAGTAAAAATTTTCAATGGTACGGCGTTGTTCATGAAGAACTGAGTATTTATGATCAATATAATGTGCTCGAAAGCGACATCATAGTCACCCATAAAAAAAATTATACCAATAATGAATCAGATCGAAATCTCAAACTATATGAACAATTTTTGAAAAAGAATAAAGGTAAAATGACAGTTCACGATATATTTCATTATGCCAGAGAATTACATAAACATAAAAAATATAAACAAGCCATTGAATTTTATAACAAGTTCTTAGACTACAAAGAAATCCAATTAGAACACAGGCTTTTTGTTATGCATAAATTAGCTAGTTGTTATTATCTAATCGGAAATTTTAAAAAAGAAAAAGAAATCACATTTCAGTCTTTAGAATACGATGTTCCTCAACCGGAATTCAGCTGTCGCCTAGGCGAATTCTTTCTTAAGAATAACCAGTTTTCTCAAGCTGCCTATTGGTATAAACAAGCTATAGAAGCACCTTTAGCTAATTCCGTTCATTTCATTGAACAACAACCCTTTAAAAGTTGGTTACCGCATAAACAATTAGCGTTTTGTTACTTTCAGCTAAAAGACTATAAACAGACTTATCATCATAATAAAATGGTTCTTAGTTTCTTACCAACTGATGAGGAGACCCTTAATAATATTAAAGTAATCGAGGAGTTAATGATGATTGATTAGCAATCATAGGATGTTTGATCATCTTTGAACTACTCACCACTTAACGCCCTAACGGACTGTTTGAAGTGGGAGATTCCTAAGTACTCATTTTTATGGAAACTTTTACAAAATCTTTCTCTATAAAATTGAAAGCAAAGGGAGATTTGTATATTTGGCATTCCTTTTGGTTTTTAAAATTGGCTTCACGTGCCAAAACATTAGCAAGGATTTTTTCTTCGAGGATGCTAAATTGATACTCCTCTTTAATGTCTTTTGATTCTATAAGGCCTTGAAAGGGAACGTCACCTTGGATTCTATAGTTTGGAATTACCTTGTTATAAGCTAATGCTGTATAAGTAACAGTCTTACGGATAAATCCCGAAATAGTGACTACTTCTGAACACACCTTTTCAATCGTAGTAAATATCTGTCTATCAACTTTAATGGTTCCTTTTTTTGCAGGAGGAACTAACTGGATTTTATGCTCTATAAATTGTCTAAAGCACAATGTTTTTGATTTGGGGGATTTTGGCTGTTTTTTCGGTTTTAGAGTTTCAGGAAAGCATGAAGATATTCTTGTTACTTCAGGAAGGCCTGATAAATTAATATGTGGAAAATAAGGCGTGCTTGTTATAATGAAATTTTTCTTGTAATGTAAATTCATATACGTTTCCTCACCTTTCCAATGGAATATAGTGTAAAATATGTCCTCCTCATCATATATGCTTCTTTTTGACAAGGAATTTTTCAAAATGGGCTCATGTCATATATCGATAGGATTTTTTAGTAATAGGGGTGGCACCCCATCGCCATCAAGCTAAAATTTTAAAGTACCCCCATAATGAAAATTTTTTTCATTATTAACTACTGATAACGAGAAATATGTGAAATATGCCCTTTTTATAATAACTATAAGGTAGGATTTTTATTTTTAGGTATATTATATGGACTGGAGTTGAAAGTCAGTTTTTTGTTTCTCAACCAATTACACAGAATTTTCTTTTACTTCGTTTGTCATTTTCAATGAATCTTGATAAAATATGAATTACATATCGAAACACCCTTGTTGGATACCTGCGCCTCTCTGTGCAGGTATTTTTAATACTGCAGCCATGCAATTTCTACAACAAGTGTTAGCCTAACTTCTTAACAAAAAGTTTTCTTCAACTAAGCTACTCTCTCTCCATACACTTATATTTTCAAGCGTATTCGTATCCTAGATTCAACTGTATTTCAACTTCCTGATGTATTTTCGCCTGTTTATCCAGGTGTAGGTGGATGCAGCTATACAGCGGGGGAAGTTCGGCTTGAGTATGATCCTATTAAGTGGACAATCCCTACATATTCATACAGATTCAGGTAAACAACATGATCCAACTCTATATTAAATCTAGTATCTTTTCTTCCTTCTATTCTTTTTAATGTATTCATAAATTTTATCCATGACAAACACTTCATGTTCTATCCAAATAGCTTCGGCTTCTTCTAATGTAACTACTCTCACTAGTTTTTCAATTGCTGTATCTTTAACTAAAAATGTAGCTACAGCACCTGTAGATTTTGAATAGTTACTGATAACTAAATTTATAATGTTATTAATCTCTAATACTCTATTATTATGAGGCTTATTCTCGATTTGACTACTTTGGTTTATTATTTCTTTATCAGATATTTCTTTTAATCGGGAATTTAGAGTGAATTCTACATAACCTATTGGAGAATCAATATCTGAACGAAATCGTATATCCTCAATTATTTCTAATACAATTTCTTTATGAGATTCCCATTTTTTTAAAACTTTAGGAAACACTTTTTCTTTACAGCGTTCTTCAAATCTTTTAATTTTTTGTTCAAATGTGTTGGGCTGTTGAAATTTATCTAAGTTCTTTTCAAAATGAACTAAATTGTTATCATTCTTTTTTTGGCCACGGATAATAAATTTAATTTTTTGTACTTTCCTGCCTAATTTAATTTCTTCAAATTCAAAAGAAATATCTGTTTTTTGGTCTAATTCTTTTTGAGAAGGTTTTAACACACGTTGCTTAAAATTTGCATAGTTGGGGTATATATCCATTGCGTCTAAGTAATACCTTAAATTTTCGAGACTAATTGTACGTTCCTTTAAATCTTCATATTGTTTAAGTAGTTCATAAATACGTATAGCGTATGTGCTTTTTAATTTCACAACATTAGCTAATCTATAGCTTGTAAACTTGCTGCTTAATTCTAATAGAAATGGCTTTAATAACGGATCGAAACGCATATCAATTGTTCCTTTATTTCTGTTGTAAATTGCTGAAGAAAGCCAAGATACCTGTATCAGCTCTTCACCCGTCCGAATTTCAATTACTTTTGATAATAATTCCTTTGTAATTTTACTTAACTCCGAATATTTAGTAGATCCATTAAGACCAAGTAGATCATGAAAATGTTTGATGGGGAATGTGTAAGTTTTAAAATCCCGATCATTGGGTTCAATATTACTAGCCAAACAAAGTAATATTTTTTGTTCTACTAAATTTAAACGTGAATTTGCTTCAATTAAAGTATTTGATTTTGAAACAATATTATTTTCTTTAATCTGCAAATCTTGATTTTCAGACATATCTACATACGTCCCTTCTTTCTTACCTCTACTGTTCCATTAACTATAACAAATATATTCCCTTTGTTATAGTTAATTTTTTATCGATTCAGAAAATTATATTTTCACGATTAAAGTTGAGAAGTCCTTTGTTTTATATAAAATTATTCCGAAAATCATTTAAGTAGTAAAAATTATTTTGAAAATATTTAGAGTTGTAAAGTATATAAACAAATTTGTTATCTTTAGAATCATTTTTGTTATAGTTAAAGCTAAAATTATTATCTTTAGAACTATTTTTGCTAGAGTTAAGCAACCAAATTTGTTACCTTTAGAACTATTTTTGCTAGAGTTAAGCAACCAAATTTGTTACCTTTAGAACTATTTTTGCTAGAGTTAAGCAACCAAATTTGTTACCTTTAGAACTATTTTTGCTAGAGTTAAGCAACCAAATTTGTTACCTTTAGAACTATTTTTGCTAGAGTTAAGCAACCAAATTTGTTACCTTTAGAACTATTTTTGCTAGAGTTAAGCAACCAAATTTGTTACCTTTAAAACCAAATTTATTATGATTAAAACCAAGTTTGTTACCTTTAGAACTATTTTTGCTAGAGTTAAGCAACCAAATTTGTTACCTTTAAAACCAAATTTATTATGATTAAAACCAAGTTTGTTACCTTTAAAACCATCTTTGTTAGAGTAAAGCAACCAAACTTGTTATCTTTAAAACCATTTTTGTTATAGTTAAAACCAAGTTTGTTATCTTTAGAACCACTTTTGTTATAATTAAGAGTCATAATCCCTTATATATCAAGACATTTCATGCTCTTAAAACATATAAACATGTAAAACATATAAAACAATTAATATATAAAACAAACAAAACATACAGTGTTGAATGCATATACTTATTATCATTTTTCAAATAAAATTCCCACGTCATAAAACCAAATTTGTTATATTTAGTTTAAATGGACATGTAAACGTCAATTAATTGCAAAACTCTTTGGGGATACTTAAGTATAAATTAAGGTATATACCTGGTTAAGAAGTCATACAATAAAAAAAGCCCTAAAAAAGGGCCTTATGAGTTTTGTAAGAAAGGAATGTCTTCGAATATAATATATGTTTGTTTCAATAGAAAGTGAAAAAATACATAAAAGCTTCATTTTGTAGAGAAGAGAGGTAGCTTAATCGGGATGGGGTGTATCGTTGACGGTGTTCGTTGTGTGAAGATGCTGTTTTATGAAGATAAAGACTCAGTATCATGAATTTCTTCGGGAAAGAACTCAACAGCTAAAGAATAATAGCGAGAATAACCTGAATTGAAACTCATATGAAAAAAGTCGCGGGCTCTAATTCTAACGGATTAACAAATGGGGCTCTCGAATGACTGAGCGCTCGAAATCCACTTTTGTTGTAAAAAGATATATATAATAAATGATATTTTCTGCTGATTATGGGTGTGAATGTATATTAGGTTGATGGTAGTGTCGGCAAGATCCCGTTTCTTAATGAAACAATGATCCTGCTCCGTAATGTTATTTAGTTATTTTACTTGTCTGATTGAGATGCCTATGGGTATCTTTTTTTTTGCAATCGGTTAGGTTGAATTCTGTTCTACTACGATAACACGAGGCTTTGAAACATGAAACGACCGCAAGGCTTTTTGAAAAAGCACTTTGCAGCCATATGATTTCTTGTCTTGTTTAAATAAAAGCCGATTGTATTCTCTTCTGACTCAAAGGTACGATATAAATATATTTAATTACCCTTAACTTTTACATATGTTTCATCAAATCTTCAGGAATCGTTTGTTGACCTCAAGTGTATATTGGCTGAATCCTTTTCTACAAATTAATTCTTACCTGTTTTGTTTTGTCCATATATGAGATTAAGAAGCTGCATATATTCATCTTCTTGCCCAATATCAAATCGTTTCCCATCAATCATTTTTCCATATACTTTTTTAGTCATAATTAAAGAATGAATCGCATCTGTTAATTGGTATTCCCCCCCAACACCAGGTTGAATATTTTTTAATAAAGGAAAGATATCAGGTGTGAAAACATATCTACCAATAACTGCAAGATTAGATGGAGGATTTACTTTTGGCTTTTCTATAATATTTGTAATATTCATGTAATTATCCTTTACAATATTCCCTTCAATAATACCATACTTCTCTATGCACTCATCTGGTACCGTATGAATGCCTATTACACTATTTTTCGTCTCTTTATAAATACTAATTAACTGATTTAAAGCAGTTTCTTTATCCGAAATTACAATATCATCTGGCAAGAGTACAGCAAAAGGTTCATTACCAATAAATGTTTCACCTAATTTTATCGCCTCACCAAGTCCTCTCGCATATGGCTGCCTTATATAATGGATTTGAACATTAGGAATAGCAAGCCCTTTTAACAGATGGGCTTTTTTTTCTTTTTCTAAAAAAGCCTCCAATTCTAATGAATAATCAAAGTAATCAACTATTAAATCCTTTCTGCTAGAAAGTACAATTAATATTTGCTCAATACCTGACTTTACAGCCTCTTCCACAATATAATGAATCGCAGGTTTATTACCTATTGGAAACATTTCTTTTGGAATTACCTTTGTAATTGGAAGGCTCCTTGTGCCGTAACCAGCGGCTGGAATGATTGCTTTTTTAATCACTAATCTCTCGCTCCCTCGAGTGTTTACAATATTAATATTCAGTAACCCCCTTACCCGCGCATGACGATTCCAAAAGAGGCTTTTACCTTCTGATTGCTTTCATTGCTTATATGAATAGGCCCTTTCATTTGTCACCAATCCATCTTGTCCATCAATATACTGTAACAACTAGTACAATAGTACTAAGTTTAGAGAGGTGATTATGATATGGATATATGTATTATAGGCTCTGGTTATGTGGGAATCACATCAGCAGCAGTATTAGCAGATTTAGGTCATGATGTTATATGTGTAGATAAGGATCAAGAAAAAATTCAATCTCTCCAAAAGGGGGAATGCCCCATTTATGAACCAGATTTAAAGGAGCTTATTCACAAAAATAGAAACCGATTACAATTCAGTTGTGATATCGATAATGCTATTCGACAATCACCCGTTATTTTTATCGCTGTAGGAACCCCTTCTACATCAAGTGGAAAGACGGATTTAAAATATATCTACTCCGTCATTGATCTATTAGTTCCAGCTATAACATCGTATAAAACTATTATTACGAAAAGTACAGTTCCACCAGGTACAAATCAACAATTATATGAAACACTTATTAAACGTGGGGTTTCATCGGCCTTATTCAATATTGTTTCCAATCCTGAATTTCTTCGCGAAGGCTCTGCTGTTCACGATATGCTCCTTCCAGATAGAACTATTATAGGTATCCAAAAAGGTGACACAAAGTCGTTAAAAATTATGCAAGATATATATAAAGGGATTAGCGCTCCTTTCCTTTGTACAGGTTTAAATGAAGCAGAGATGATTAAATATACATCTAATGTATTTTTGGCTACCAAAATATCTTTTATAAATGAAATTTCTCGAATTTGTGATGCATATAACATTGATATTGTTGAAGTGGCAAAAGGAATTGGCTATGACTTTCGAATTAACCCTCATTTTCTTCAGGCGGGAATGGGGTATGGAGGATCATGCTTCCCAAAAGATTTACATTCACTCATCTATACAGCAAATGATAGGCACGTAGCAGTTCCTATTTTACAAGCTGTACAATCCATTAACTCCACACAGATAGATCTCTATGTTGAAAAAATTAAAAAAGCTATCAAAGAACCCTCTTCAAAAAAAATAACGGTTTTAGGAATTGCCTTTAAGCCAAATACTGATGATATTCGTAGCTCCCTTGCCGTAATACTTCTTGAAAAATTAATCCCTCATGGCTATGATCTACATGCTTATGACCCCAAAGCTTTTCTTCCTTCACATTTAAAAAGACAAGTTACACAGCATGATAACCTAGAATCTTCAATTAAAAATTCTGATTGCATTATTATCGCCACGGAATGGAATGAATTTAAAACACTTAATTGGAAACAAGTCAAACAAGTTATGAAGGGATGCACAATCGTGGATGGACGCAATTGCATTGAAAAAGATGAAATAGAAAAATACGGATTACAATATATTGGAGTGGGTCGGTCATGAAAATACTTGTAACAGGGGCCGCTGGTTTCATTGGCTCACATTTGTGTCAAGCGTTACTTAAAAATAGTGCATATCATGTAGTTGGAATTGATCATTTCATCGGTCCTACTCCAGCCACTTTAAAGACAGATAATATACAATCTCTCGAATTGAATTCACGTTTTCAATTCATACGAGAAGACATTCTAAATACAGATTTATCAAAACTATTACAAGATATAGATGTTGTTTACCATCTAGCTGCTATTCCTGGTGTGAGAACGAGCTGGGGAAAAGATTTTCAGCCTTATGTTACAAATAATATAATGGTTACACAGCAGTTACTTGAAGCCTGTAAACACATAAAATTAGATAAATTTATTCATATATCAACATCTTCTGTTTATGGTGAAAAATCTGGCGCAGTTTCTGAAGATTTATTACCTACCCCTCTATCTCCATACGGTGTTACCAAATTAAGTGGTGAGCACTTATGTCATGTTTATCACAAAAATTTTCACATACCAATTGTTATTTTAAGATATTTCACAGTTTATGGGCCAAGGCAGCGTCCTGATATGGCATTTCATAGATTAATTAAACAACTGCTAGAAGATAAACCTCTCACAATATTTGGTGATGGAACACAAACACGTGATTTTACCTATATTGATGACTGTATACGAGGAACGATGGCCGCTTTAGAGACAAAAAAAAATATAATAGGTGAAGTTATCAATATCGGTGGAAAAGAACAAGCATCCATTTTAGACATCATTTCTATGTTAGAAAAAATATTAGGTAAATCAGCAACCAAAAACTTTCTAAAATCAGTTCCTGGGGAACCGAAGCAAACATGGGCAGATATATCTAAGGCTAGTACATTACTGCAATATTCTCCAATAGTTTCTCTATCCGACGGACTGGAAGCAGAATATCATTATATAAAACAACTATACAAAGGGGATTAGTTTATGAAAATTGCATATATATGTACAGAAAAATTACCATCTCCAGCGATTAAAGGTGGAGCAATTCAAATGATGATTGATGGGGTGTCCCCCTATATAAGTCAAGAGTATGAACTTACTATTTTCTCTATTTCAGATCCAAGTCTTCCAAATCAAAAAACACAAGATAATGTCAATTATGTGTATTTTCCTCAAAAAGAATATGAGCAGCATGTTATAAGAACACTCCAAACCAATACCTTTGATATTATACATGTCTTTAATCGTCCTAAAAATATACCTCTATATAAACAAGCTTCTCCACACAGTAAATTTGTATTAGGTCTTCATAACGATATGTTTGCTGAACATAAACTATCTATTTGTGAAGGCAATCTTATTATTGAAATGGTTACCGCCATTGTGACTGTTAGTAACTATATTAAACAAACTGTGATTGAGAGATTTCCACAAGCTGAAGATAAGATTTCCATTGTCTATTCTGGTGTTAATTTAAAACACTCTCCTTCCATCTGGACACCAACAGGACAAAAGATAAGAAATGAATTTCGTACAAAATATGCTATCCAAGATAAAAAAGTGATTCTATTTGTTGGCCGATTATGCAAAAATAAAGGTCCAGACTTACTCATTCACGCTATGAAGAAAATTATTCAAACACATAAAGATACGGTGCTTGTAATTGTTGGTGGTAAATGGTTTAGTGATAACCGAGTAAATAAATATATTAGAGGATTATATAAAATAGCTAAACCAATTAAAGAACACGTAATTTTCACTAAATTTATTCCTGCAGATCAAATTCATAATATATTTCTAATGGGGGATATATTTATATGTAGCTCACAATGGAACGAACCATTGGCACGTGTTCATTATGAAGCAATGGCTGCTGGAATCCCAATTATTACAACAAACCGTGGGGGAAATGCTGAAGTTATAACAGATGAATATAACGGCTGCCTAGTAGAACAATATAATAACCCAATGGAGTTTGCCAGACTTGTCCATGCTTTGTTATCTCAACGAGAATTTACACAATGGATTGCTGAAAACGGAAGAAAAATTGTAGAAGAAAACTTTACATTTAAGCATACAGCAAAAAAACTAGATCAGGTATATAAACAAGTAGCAGAATCTACTAATCAACCTGCTAGAAATCTAATACGCCCTCTCAAAATTCTAATTGTTTGAACTGCCCAGCATTTAATGTTCTGATGGGCTATTTGAATTGAGGGATTCCTAAGTACAGAAACTTAACGGTTTCTAACTAATTAAGCTATTCCTGTAGTTCCTAAGGATAAGAGGTGGAGCGTTTTGTTGCTAAGATTTTGTCCTATATTAACATCTTGATCGTAATATGTGTGCTAAAAGAAGGCAAATCCTACTCACAAAGATTTGGATTTTTAACGTTTTTATTTTGATCAAAACAATTCGGACATAACTGACTAGAAATAAATATTACTGATACAACTACAATTTGCTTCCCGTTCCATTTTGTTTTTTATTGAGTAAACTCGGCAGAGCAAGAATGATACGTTAATCTTTTCCCCATTTCTTTATAAGTATGATTCCGCATAGCGAGGAAACGATTAAATGCAAAACGGTTATAAACAATGGTTCTCGCAATTCAGACTTTGTTTTTTGATTCGGATAAATGCGAAATTTGTAAACCTTATTGATTAATATGGATTGCACCTCGTCTTTGTGTATGGTTCCTGTATTATACAAAAAAGATAGGCTAATGCCTGCCGATATTCAACTCCTACCTAAATTTGGTGCTTCACATCTTTATATTTTTGAGGAAGGAGCCTTCTATCGAAAAAATAAATACGTGTATTTGATTTTAACTACCCCCACTTAACGACCCTGCGGTCTGTTTGAAGTAGGAGATTCCTGCGAACACCGATGTATTCACCAGTTATCTTAGCAGGCTCTGTCCGCAGTTCCTACGGTGAGAACATAAGTATCTTGCACGTTGACTCACCACGCTTCCTACTTTAGCTTGGTTTTCGCAACTTCGGCAAGCGTGGGGTGATTGAACGTTGAAAATTTAACGGTTGCAACGATTTTTCTGCAACCAACCTCATATCTTCAGTTTTCAAAGAGCAATCTGTACAAGTATATGGTAACAAACATTTTGTCTTACGCCAACCGACATGCATCTCCTACCTATTTGCTGGTGCTATCGCACCTTCACGCAAATTAAGGAAGGAGTCTTCTGTCGGAAAATGATAAAGGCTGCCTAGTATGTATATGTTGAAGAACAAAAAACGCTTGGAGAACCAAGCGTATTTTAGTGCTAATTATTTTACGCGTCTTCTTCTTCACCATCGTCTTCATCGTCTTCGTCTTCATCGTCTTCGTATTCATCTTCATCTTCATCGTCTTCATCTTCATTGTCTTCGTCATCATCGTCTTCATCTTCATCTTCATCGTCTTCATCTTCATCGTCTTCTTCTTCTTCATCTTCATCTTCTTCTTCTTCTTCTTCTTCTTCTTCTTCTTCTTCTTCTTCTTCTTCTTCTTCATCGTCTTCATCTTCATCGTCTTCTTCTTCATCTTCATCGTCTTCATCGTCATCTTCATCTTCATCGTCTTCTTCTTCATTGTCTTCGTCTTCGTCATCATCGTCTTCTTCTTCTTCATCTTCATCGTCTTCATCTTCTTCGTCTTCATCGTCTTCTTCTTCTTCTTCTTCTTCTTCTTCTTCTTCTTCTTCTTCTTCTTCTTCTTCTTCTTCTTCTTCTTCTTCGTCATCATCGTCTTCGTCTTCGTCTTCTTCTTCATCTTCATCTTCTTCGTCTTCATCTTCTTCGTCGTCTTCGTCCTCTTCTTCTTCGTCCTCTTCTTCTTCGTCCTCTTCTTCTTCGTCCTCTTCTTCTTCCTCGTCTGTAAAGATAACTTCTGTTTCATCATCATATTCAATTTCAACCTCTACACCATTATGTGTACCAGATTGAATTATTTCAGCTAGAGCTTTTAGAACTTCCTGTAAATCATCATCTGAATTAACACTAAAGCCATTCTCAACATCTAGTTTTATTTTTGCTCTTTTCACATCAGCCATTTACCTAACTCCTTCAATATAGATTTATATATACTATGTCGAAAGAATATGAAAAGATTAATATATTTGCGGAAATTTCATTATTCATTTTCCTTAGCGTTCTTTACTAATTTTGCTATCCATGGGCTTTTTAATGGATGATCGGGAGTAATAATTTTGACTTTTACTTTCGGCTTTTCTATTTGAGTTGGAACGACCTCATTTTGTTCCGGGTTTTGTTCTTTTAGTTCTATTGCATTTTGAATCTCTTCATCTTTTACTTCATCAATTATTGTAGTTTTTTGTGGGGATTTCTCTTCTAGTTCTATTGTATTTTTCTTCTTCGTCGTCTTCTTTTTCTTCTTCTTCTTCGTCTTCCTCGTCTTCTGAATCTCTTCATCTTTTACTTCATCAATTATTGTAGTTTTTTGTGGGGAGTTCTCTTCTAAATCTAGCAATCCGATTTTGGGTAACTCCTCTAATTCTATTTCCTTAATAATCGCTAAATTCTCTAGCACAGAAGATTCATTTAGTACAATATTTTTTTGCTGCTCATACTCTGACAATTCCCATCCCATTGGCCCTGGTGGAGAAAATACAAATTTCTCTAAATCTAAAATAGGGATTACTATCTCTTCTTGTTCTGAATTCATCTTATTTCCCTCCGCTATTGCTCTTGATTTCGTGGTAAATATCAGAGAAATTTTGTAAAAATTCTTCTTTAGAGTCTTCAAGTGCAATGATATTTTGCAATGCCCAAATATACTTTTCATCAGACCAAGAACGCTTTTGTCCTAAATAGTATTTATGTGCAATTGCACAGAATAAGTGAGGAAACGATAAATCAGTCCAAAGAACACGATATTGTTTTTCTGATAAGGAATTTTCTGAATCATATGCACTCAACATATGAATTGCTAAATTAGTATCCCAAACTGACATTTTTTTCATCACTTTATTTAAAAAGATACGTAGGTCCCTCACGGGTAAATCACTTGTAATAGAATGTAGTTCTTTCATAAACATAGCATCATCTATTTCTGCAAATCTTGCTAAAGTAAAATCTTGCTGACAAAAACTGTTAGATGCAATAACTTCTTTTGTCCATTGGTCAAAATATGGATCATTTATTTCTTGTAATGCTCTCTGACCACGTGCTAACATTTTATCGACGTACTCTAAAAACATAGTTGAAAATACATCATCTGGAAAGGAGAGTGCAATCCTTTTGTTTCCTTCTAATTCTTGTAATTTCCATCTGTATAATTTATGCCATTTTCCTAATCGACCCCGAATTTTACTTTCTTGTATCGGAATATATCCTTCGGATGCTTGATGAAATTTACCTGCATATATTAGTACCTTCTCTAATTGTTCTTTATTATAATAAATAACTTCTTTCCCTTGATGCTTATCATATAGTACATACGCATACTCACCAGATCCAATACAAAATCCCCCTCTTTTTGTGTTATGAATTTTTGTAATTGGCAATCCATTTTGAAGGAGATGTAAATGTGCTCCAGCAATAAAAAGCATCCTTTTGGGGTGCATATGTGCTTGTTTTAATATTTTTAATCCTTCTTCTGTTTCAACTTCCCAAATTGTTCTCCCACTTCTGCTTGACTGTAAAATGATATTACTTACTTCAAATGGATAAAAGCTAAGGACCTTTTTTAAATGTTCACTCTCTAATCCAGTTGTTTCTTCCAACTTTCATCACCCTCCTCTTAAATTTTATAAAACTTCCCCATACACTTTCATTAAATCCATAGCGACTCGGTTCCAATTAAATTCTTTTTCGACCTTCGCACGTCCATATTTCCCTATCTGTTTTCTTTTATTTTCGTTATTTAATAGATTAATTATCTTTTCTGCATATGCATCAGGATTCTCAAAGTCATTGACAATATATCCATTTTTTCCTTCTTCAATAACTTCAGGGTTACCGCCTCGATTACTTGTGATAATTGGTAAACCCGCTGCCATTGCTTCGTAATGCACCCTAGCAAGAGGCTCTTGCCACTGTGAAGAGCAAACAAAAATATCTGACATAGCATAAAGTGTTGAAATATCCTTTGGCTTAACAAATTTAATAAAGACTACATGTTCTGGAAACATTGCACCTAAGGTATATAAATGTTTTACATAATTATTTACATTGTTATCTCCAAACCATTTTGAACCAATAAAAACCATTACAATGTCTGGATTTTTCTCAATTATTTTCGGAAGAGCTTGTAGCAAAATATGAGGACCTTTTACTTTGCTCAAGCGTCCAACAAACAAAACTATTTTTTTATTTTGTAAATTCAACTGTTTTTGCACATGACTTTTAACTTTTGTACCATTCGCGGTCCACGAAGGATAATATTCATTTACATCTACACCAGAATATACTGTTCTTGTCTTTGCTTTTGCAGTTTGAAAGCGCGAGGTAATTGTTTTTCCTATATAATCACTAACTGTTACAATTTTGGAAACAGCTGCAATACATGCTTCGCCCTCTTTATCACTTATCTTTTCATATGCAAACATTTCATTATGCACACTTAATACGAATTTGGTCTGTGGTGCCGCCTCACGTAAAATTGTAATCCAATTGGGACGATTACATAGATGAACCACATCATATTTTTCCTGTTTCAAATGTTTAATAATATAAGGCAGATACTCCTCTTCTGGAAAACGTATATACCTTACACCTTGATTTTTTTCTTCTGATTTTAAATTAGGATCTGTTATAGAAATAACTGTCACATTTTTTCCATTTGAAGCAATAATGGAAGCAACAGAATCTATATAAATTTGAATAGCTCCACCTCGTACAGCTGGTACGGGTAGCTTTTCAGTGGATATTATAGCAATTTTCATTAAATCGCCTCCCTGTTTCATAAAATACAACTTTCTTCATATGTTACGAAGAAACCCTTATGTTTGTGAGTTATCAAGCATTTTTTCATCTTTTATAATTAAATTTGGTAAATAGTACTTTTTCTTCTTAAAGGCAAATGGCTAGAGCAAAAATGGTCATGCACCATACAGTAATAAGAGAGTATAAAAGGATGGTGGTATATGTGGAGAATCATAATGAAGAAGCGGTGTATACATTATCGCCCGAAGAGGAGCAAAAATTAGTAGCATTGGCAGAGACAATGATTCAACATTGGGACATTCAAGCGACTACAATCGAATTAATACAAGGTGGACAACTAGCCTTAGTATGGAAAATTCATACTACAGATGGACCATTTTGCTTAAAGAGAATTCATCGCCCTGAAAAAAAGGCTTTATTTTCCATTCACGCTCAAGATTATCTTGCCAAAAAAGGCATGCGTGTTCCGAGCATAATTCCAAGCAAAGTGAATCAGTTATATACAAAAAACGGTCCATTTTTATTTGTTGTTTATGAGTGGATTGAGGGAAGACCGTTTGAGCTTACAATGCAAGAAGACCTTGAAATGATTATGAAAGGGTTAGCAGATTTTCATGTAGCTTCTATTGGCTACAAACCGCCACCAGGCATACCTATCTTCACAAAACTGGGACGTTGGCCCAATCATTACATTAAAAGATTTCAGCAGATGGAGATTTGGAAAAATTTATCCGCAACTATGCCGGATGACCCATTTTCACAATTGTATTTGGCTGAAATTGATGCTTTCATTTTAGAAGCAAAACATACACACCAAAGACTATTGGAATCTGAATATACAAAATGGACTGATGAATTACAAACATTCCCCAATTTATGTCATCAAGATTATGGAACAGGAAATTCCTTATTAGATCCAAGCAATCAAATTTGGGTAATTGATTTAGATACAGTTTCTTACGATCTCCCTATTCGAGACTTGCGTAAAATGATTATTCCCCTACTAGATACAACTGGTGTTTGGAATGCAGACCAATTTCAAATTATGATTAACGCATATGAGTCAGTTTCCCCTTTAACAGCAGAGCAGAAGAAAATTATGTTTATTGATATGTTATTTCCATACGAATTGTATGATGTGATTCGTGAAAAATACGTCAGAAAATCACCATTACTTGCTAACGAACTTGCTGAAGCTATGGAATATGAAAGGATAAAGTCAAAAGCTTTAAATATATTAATAGAGGAATTTTAATACGCAATACAAACAGTTCTGGTGCAAAGGTTACTGTTATCTTTTTCCGACAGAAGACTCCTTCCCTAAAAATGTGAAGATGTGAAACACCAATTTTAGGTGGAAGATGAATGTCGGTAGGCATAAGTCTACGTTTTTTCGTTTTTACTAGAATCAAGAATAAGAAGCCTTAATTGTGAGAAACATTGGTTGCAGTCGTTTTGTATTTAATCGTTTTCTTGCTATGTGGAATCATACTTATAAAGAAGCGGGGAAAGGATTAACGTATCATTTTTTCTCTGACGAGCTTACTCAATTAAAAAAGAAAATGGTACGGGAAGCAAGATGTAGTTATATCAAAAACGTTTATTTCTAGTCAGCTATGTTCGAATTGCATTTACCAAAATAAAGACGTTAAACATCTTAATCTTCGTGAATGTGATTGCCCTTCTTGCAGTACACATAACGATAGGGATGTTAACGCAGGACTAAATCTTAGAAACGGAGCTATCCCTCTACAGGGATAGCTTAATTGATTAGAACCGTTAGGAGGTTAAGTGGCGATTAGTTCGGCAAAGTTATGTTACGAGGATCATTTAATAGAGGCATAGAACTTACACGGACTGTTCAATTCCAAATTATGATACACTTCCAAACAAAATATGTACAAGCCGACTTTATTTTTGGTAGAGTAGCTATTCCTGATTATGAAATGGTCTTATCCCCGTCAAGTAGACAGCTTTAAAAAAAGACTAAGCAGCCATTGAGATTCGATATTCAATCGGAGCTCGATGATTGAGTCGTTTTTGGAATCGTTTGTAGTTATAATGATAGATGTATGTTTCAATTGCTTGAATCAATTCTTCTTTTGTTTGATAATAATTGAGATAAAACATTTCAGATTTAAAATGAGAAAAGAATGATTCAATACAAGCATTGTCATGGCAGTTTCCTTTGCGAGAGTGGCTGCCGATGGCACCTAGCTGTTGAAGCGTACGATGATAAGCATGAGATCTGTATTGGAATCCTTGATCCGAGTGGATGATGGTTCCATACACATCTCTTTTTTTTGTTGCTAAATCAAGTGTATCGAGAACAAGTTGTAGATCATTGCGATGTGAGAGTTTCCAGGCAACAATTTCATTATTGTAAATGTCTTGGACGACCGATAAATAGAGAAAATTATCTTTGAATGGCAAGTAAGTGATGTCTGTGACAAATACCTCATTTTGTTTGCGATTTTGGAATTGGCGTTCTACTACATTTGGGAAAATCTTTGAGGATTTCCCTTTAAAAAAGCGACGCTTTTTACGGATGATCGATTGAATTTGAAGCTCTTGCATAAGTCTACATACTTTTTTGTGATTCACTAAAAAGCCCTCTTCTCGTAAGGCAATTGTCATACGAGGATAGCCATATTCCTTGTGTTTTATGTGAATCGCTTGAATTTGTTCACGCAGTGTATCATCCTTTGAAAAACGTAATTTTCTTTGCGTACGTGTTGAACGCCATTTATAGATTTAACTGAGCAATGACGACAAGCCAGATTACTTTATATCGAGAACGTAGTTCTTCAATAATCTCGTACTTCGTCGTTTGAGCAAGGACACCTCCTACAGATTTGGATACTGCTTTTTTAAGTACGCCACCTGTGCCTTGTAGTATTCCATACTATCGAATCTCGTACGAGGACGACCTTTCAAGGGGTTTTTGAGGCCCTTATTACCACTACTTTTTCCCCGTGAGTCTGAAATACCGCCTGTTTCTTGATATTTCCTAACCCACTCTATTAATTGCGTTCTACTTTTAAGTCCATATTTCTTCGCTATAGCTGATTGACTACCCTCACCATTTAAAAAACTTTCTACAGCTTGTATCTTTAATTCATTTGAATAAGTTTGAAATGTAGACCCTTTTTTAGCCATAATAAAATCCCCTCCAAGTAGAAGTGTAACATCCATGTTTGTTCATGGTCTTTTTACACTGTCTACCTTAAGGGGATAATATCACTTTTTACTTTGGCATGTCTTTTTCATTTACTCATATTTGAATTATTTGCAACATCAATACTATGAAGTTCATCACCGCGTGAACAATATAAGAAACTAATAATTGATTTGAACGTCTATATACGAAGGCTAATACAACCCCAATACAGAAATACCCAAATATAAATGGGAAATCAAAATGCATTATTGCAAAGAACAATGCACTGATTACGATACTCCCTGTTTCTTTAAACTTCTTCATTAAAATATTCATGGTTGCATATCGAAATACCAGTTCCTCTACTAATGGGGCAAGAATTACAATTGATACAATCGCAATTGGTGATATCACTGCAGCTGCGACTGTACTAGATGTATTTTCTGATTGCGTAGACAACTGGAATAAACTTTTATCTAAAAAGCTACCAATCATCTGTGCAAGAAAAACGAATACGATTCCAGCAAGAATCCACCCCCATGTGGCTTTCGATAATTTGATTGATAGCCTAGGTTCTTTAATCCATTCTTTCTTATATACAAGAAATATGATTCCTAGTGTAAGCAGAAACCCTATTAACTCCCAATGTACAAGGATCTCTTGAATCGCTTGTTGCTGATTCCCCTGAATATCATACCAACCTGTCTTAGCCAGTAATTGTACTCCTATAATTCCTACAAATTGAGTCATAACAAAGTAAATGAAAATGACATAACCCGATTTATGTATATTACTATTATTCATATCATCCTTCACCTTTTTCTCTTAATGCAATCCATAATCCTCTTATACTCAAATAACGCTTTGGTTTAGTTTTCTTCTATAGGTTGCATTGCTTCTAATTGAACTGACATAACTACATAATGTTGCTCATTACATTTTTTGCAAAAACCATGATAATGTTCATCGTTAACGTTCCCTTTCGCACGTACCTCTGTACGGTTAAAAGAATCACAATGTTTGCAATACCATTTCACTATTATTGTTTCAATCATTTCAATCTCTCCTTTTTTAACAAAATTCAAACTTGATGACATTCTACTAAATAACAACTTTGTTCTATTTAACACCTTTACCAAAGCATTTAGTACAAGGTGCTTTCTCTCTAAACTCATATATTTTGAATCCTCGTATTGAACATGTTTTTTCAAATTTCATTCCAGTTCCGTTGCATTTTTTACATTTTCGAGTCTTCAATTTAACCCCTCCTTTTTTTACAAACTTCAAATTGTATATTATTAAAATCTAATCATTATATAAAAATTAAATGATTTATAAATTATAATATTCTTTTCCTACCAATCTCACGCTGCTTGCAGGTGCTTTAAACCTATTTCTAACGCACCCGTTCCACCAAACCCTTGATTAAATAAAAGCGGGACATCATACTTCTTTGCGTATTCCTTTGCTACATCAATAGATACATGGCCACATGCACCTTTCTGCACGACAATGACATCACATTTTTTAATGACACTACGAAAAGTCTTCTTTACGCCACCATGATTCTTTCCGTCATGAAAAATCACCTGACAATCTCTTTTTTTCGCTAGTTTTTCTAACGTTCTACCATTTGACCCACCTAAAACTAAAATTGTACTCATTCCCATTCACTCTCCTCATTTTTCTTTTTTGTGTATGTACTTGGTGTTGTTAACAATACAAGCGTACAAACTACAATATTCATGAATATTAAACCCACTATCAATACAATTGCGAAAATAGGTAACAACAGCATAAAGATAACAGCACTTACTACCAAGCATACAAAGATGAACCCATTGCTCATGTCTTCATAACCGTCTAAACCTCGCACTATATTTAAACTATGCATCCAAACCGTGATAGCATCCCAATTCTCTACTAACAGATATCCTCCACCCAAAAACAAAGTCCATCCAAACAGTGTACCTAATAATCCTGACCCTCTTCCAACAGAATATCCCAAAACAAAGTTCGCTGCGGTTCCAATTAACATTCTCATTTTTTATTTCCTCCATATCTATTTCAAATCAGTTATATATATAGATTTCATTTAGCTATGGTTTTATTATATCGGAAAATTATGAATATTCAATAAATGTTTTTAGGGTACTCTTTATTTTTTTAGAAAGGGTTGTGTTTTTTCTTCCACAACCCTCATTTTCCTCTTAATCCACTGGTACTTCTTCTTGCCCGTGCGGAATTTGTTCAATTGGTGTTACAATTTGTGCATATTGATTTACTTGCAATTTAAATTGACGTGGTTCAAGGAAATTCACTTGTTGAATTTGAACTTCAATGTGGTACGTATCTACTTTTTTTCCGCGTTCTATTTTTGTAATACGAGCATTATAGAATTTATCTCCATGCAGGAAATATCGTTGTACAGCTTCTGTAGCAAGCATGCGCTCATTACTTGTCATATTCATCGGTTCAATACCGAATCCAGCTTTTGAAAACAAATACGGTACATCATAACTACTGGAAGATATTTTTCGTAGTAAGTCTTCTACTGTTTTTGTTTTCGCGATATATTCCTCTTCTTTTGTATCAAATCCCTTTGGCTTATCTCCAAGCATCTCTATTTCATCTTGATTTACTTGTTCTTCCTCTTGTACTTGTGATTTCATCATGTAACGATGAATGGTATTATAGGTAGCTACACCTAGCACTAAAACTATGACCCCCAATACCACCACGTACTTACGAGGTATATTGGACAAAATATTGATTACTTTCTTCATCTTCTCTCATCCCTTATCAGTCTATAACATTACGGATTTGAGTCATATGTTGTCCTCTTGCCGTATAGTTTAGACCTGTAATTTGTACACCCTTATCATCACCAATATGAATCATTTTCTGGTTCCCCATATAAATTGCAACGTGTCCTGGGTTTTCATAGAAGATGAGGTCTCCTGGTTGTGCATGATTGATGTCTGGTACTTGTTTTCCTTGTCCAACTTGAGCACCTGTCCAATCTCCAAGTTGCACACCTACACTTGTTCGAAAGACATACTGCGTAAATCCTGAGCAATCTGAAGTGCCACCCGGTGGATTACGATTCCCTAATACATATCTCACTTTTCCTTGACCAAGCCATTTTTTTGCTTCTGCTAATACTTTTTGTCGTTTGTCATTCATCATAATAGGTGAACCACCAGATGATAGTCCTGGATCATCATTTTTCTTAAAGAATTTCATTGGATCCGTTGGTTGGTCGTTAATACGAATTTGGAAATCTAAATGAACAGCATAGCCCGCCATATTCAGGAAACCAGTATTTTTGTCATAGTTAGAGCCACCCATCTCTCCAATGATTTGTCCTTTCGTCACCAAGGTTCCTGGTGCAACTGATATTTTACTCAAATGTAAGTAACGGGATACAATACCGTTTCCATGGTCTACATAGACACCTAGACCACCACCATTTACATTTCCTGTTTGGGCCGTTACAATACCTGCTTCCATTGACCATACGGGGTCTCCCGCTTTTCCAGCAGTCATGGCCCCAATATCAACAGCATTATGTTGCTTTCCACCACGAACCGCATCAAATGTATCTGTAATACGACCTGATTTCGTTGGCCATTTCCAACCTTTATCAGACACCCATTCTCCATCTCCAGACGCTACACATCCTAAATCTTTGTAAAATTTCAAAACTTTAGTAACGTACGTGTAGAGTAAGCACCCAGCGCCTTTCCACGTTTCTGTGATAGGTTTCCAAATGCTCCTCTCCGAACCGGACTTACATGTCTCCATGTATCCGGCTCTCCATCTGTCATCTGCATTTTATATCTCGCCTTTGTGTCTTTTTAAATGACACTCTTTACAAAGAGCGATTGTTTTACGATTTCTCGCTATCATTTGTTGTTCGAGATATGATTTATTCGACTTTTCCCGAAGGTTTTTCAACCTTTTAACGTGATGCATGTGTATGGTTGTATTGCTTCGTCCACATGATTCGCACGTTTCCGCTTTTATTCGGTCTGAGAGCCTTGTTGTACTCATTGTGTATCTAGTATTTTGCACAACATCTGTTAGCTCTTTAGAAATTCCGTTTATTCTCGGAAAATTGCGCTCGATAAAGTGGATTTGTTTTATTCCTCTTTTTGTTTCATATTCCACTGTAAAGCGTCCATTTTTCATATACTTTTTCCGAATATGTTTGGTACGCTTTTTATATTTCGTAGCGAATGTTTTCAACATCGAATAAAACATGAAGTAAGCGAACCTATGCATATGATTACTCACGTTCTCGGCTAGTCGATAATAGTTATACAATCCACGTATTTCACTGTTATACTGGGAAACAATCTCTAAGTCTTCATTTCGTTGAAAGTAATTTCTTGGTTTAGGCTTCCAAGTGCCGTTGGCACTCATTTGGATGGCTTGGTATTTTTGCAACTTATTTACCCATGCTTTATGTGGCATTTTTAATTGGACTTTGCCATTTAACACTCTTATTTTTCTACCTAATTTATCCGTACGAATTGCTTGGCTTTTGAATATCTTGATTTCATATCCAAGAAACTGGGCTTGTTTATTTGATGCATTTGTTATTAACGTTTTTTCCATGGACAGTTCCAATTTCAACTTATCTTTTAGAAATTTTGCTATTTCTTCTTTTACGTATTGGGCATCCTCTTTTGAACCGATGATTCCTATCAAGAAGTCATCTGCATATCTTACATAAGTAAGTCTTCTATATTCATTGTCCATTTGATCGCTGTAAGGCATTTGTGTTAGTTTTTTCTTCAGTACCTTCACTTCTTGCTTCCAGTTTTCGATACTATCAGAGTCTTCTTGTTCATTGGTATTATCAATTTTCTTCTCAAGCCTACGCATTTTACTTCGTACGTTTTCATATTCAGGATTTTTCTTTCGTCTCTTTCCTTGATTGAAGCTATTCTTAAAAGATTCCATATATACGTCCAATTCATTAAGGTAAATATTTGAGAGTATCGGGCTTATAATACCACCTTGTGGAGCTCCACTATATGTGTTGTGAAACTTCCACTCGTCTAAATACCCCGCACGTAAGAACTTCCAAATGAGTTCTATGAAATTTTCATCGGAAATTTTTCTTCGCAGAATCCCCATTAAAGTATGATGTTCAATGTTATCAAAGAAACCCCGAATGTCTCCTTCTATGAACCATTTACTTCCTGTAAAAGTACGCTTTATTTCTAATAGAGCGCTATGACAACTTTTATTTTTCCGGTACGCGTGTGAGGAATTAGAAAAATTCGGTTCATAGATTGCTTCTAAAATCATGCGAATAACTTCTTGCACTAATTTGTCACAGAAGCTGGGTATTCCTAGAGGTCTTTTCTTACCATTTTTCTTCGGTATATAGACTCTTTTGGACGGGTAGGGTTGATAACTCTTGTTTTTCAACACTTCAATAAGCTGTTCTACTTCTTCCATAGAAAATCCATCAATAGACCTTTGGTCTACTCCCATAGTTAATGCACCATCGTTTTTACTTAAATTATTGTATGCCAGTAAAAAGAAATCTGGATTGTAAAGATTTCGATAGAGTCTTGTATATTGATACTTTTTATCGAGACTCTTCTTTCGCAGATTGCTTAATACTACTTTTGGACATTGCATAGTGCCTTTCGCACCTCCCCAATTTGGTAATAAGCTAACAGACTGCCTTCCTTCGCCTTGTACTAGGCTTTCCCTAGCTCTGACTACTATGAAGGCTCCGTTGCCATATCAGATATTCATAAGCCATACTTCTTGACTGTTGGGTCTTGAAGTTATCCTTAATAGCCATTTTGGCATTCTGACGTAGGCAATCCCCATTTAGTAGACAAGGAACTTGCACGTACGATTTCGGATACGACGTTCACACGTTTCTTCTATATAGAAGTGGGCAACAGATGACCTTATTCATGTAGGATGACATACACTATCCTCATGACATCTGTTAAATCTCGTTCGTAAGCATCTTCCGAGATTAGTTACGGTGGCCTCCCTTGTGCTATCGTTCAAGCAGTCTAGCTTTTATCCTTATTCGTACTTTATATCTTGCCGTTCAGTCGTGGCTTGATGCTTAGCCAACTTACGGCTTTCTTGGCATGCTGTTGTCCCCCTTCAGTTTCCCTCCAAGGTAAACCAAGTAATACTAGGTCATTTAAGGTTAACCTAACGGTTTGCAATCACCGTTTTTCCTTGCCCCCTTATGGGCGCACAAAATCCCCGTAACACGCTCCCACTTTGGTTCGGAAGTTATTAGGATCAGAGCAACCACCCGGATTTAAATGTGCCTTACTTCTTGAGAATTCAATGGCTGTTTCCTCTGAATAACCACCTTTTGCTAATGCATAGCTAATAAAACCACTCCCAAAATTATATGACTGTAAGGCGAGAGCGACGTCACCATTCGCTTGCCCTAGCACATCTTTAAATTCCAGTACTCCTGCTTCAATAGAAATATTCGGATCTGTAATACACCCCATTCGAGCATTTCCTTTTACACCTATACAAGATGGACTCAAGTCTCCATAATGTCCCTCTGATGATTGCATCGGGTCCTTACCTGCTCCAGCTGATTCCTGCATCATTTGAGCTGCCAGAATACCAACATATTCAGCGACACCATGTTTTTCTGCCATCTCTTTAATTTTGGGAAGATAACCTGTTACTTTTTCATTGATATTAACAGGCTCTCCACCAGGACTAACAGAACCTACGCACATGCCCCCGATAAATCCACCAGTTGGGGCTAGATGTCCATACATTCCCTCTAACATCCCTGCAGCTAATATCTCACGCGCACGATCTTTTTGACTCTCACTAAATTTTGCAAGTTCCATCGCTTTCTCTAGCCCATGAGAAGAGGTTGTCACCTTTTTACTACCACTAGCATTAATCTCATCTATTTTTTTCTTAAAATCTGTATCTCCTAAAATCTTTTTTACATCTGGTCCGGAGTAACTCTCAGATTTTGTTTTTTGCATCTCCTTTTTCTTTTTTTCACAAGGACCGTTAGGTCCTGCCTCGCATACCTCTTTTTCCGTATATTCTTCATATTGGATATCCAAAAAATAAGAAATCGCATCATGTGGATCTTTATCGGTGAGGTCATTATCATAACGCGCCATGTCAAAAGCGACAACCTCTTTCCAATCCACATTTAAAGCCATCGCTACTTCCATATACTTTTTCACTTGTTCTTCTGTTTTACTTTCATCTTTTGTAAATGGTACAAATGATGCTAAAATGACACACACCACAATAATCAGCGACATAATGATAGCTGCAGGTAATCCAACCGCGGCTAATATTGACCCTACAATTTTAAGTGTTGCCTTTTTTAGCA
The DNA here is from genome assembly GCF_038050385.1 of Bacillus sp. FSL R9-9410. Classification (NCBI taxonomy): domain Bacteria; kingdom Bacillati; phylum Bacillota; class Bacilli; order Caryophanales; family Bacillaceae; genus Bacillus; species Bacillus sp. FSL R9-9410. Next base: position 310,200 of record NZ_JBBOTV010000003.1, on the reverse strand, counting down.
GTTTGGCAGCAGCTTTCGCTGCCGCCCTTCCTGCTTTTCCTGCCAATTTTGCCATTTTCCCGCGAGCTTGCATCCCTTTTTTCTTGATAAAGTGAGACGCTACATCTTTTAAGGGATTGCTTTTTTTCTGTTCATTTGGATCGTTTGGGTTCTGACTCATAGACTTGTCACACCATACTTTCCATGCTCATGATTTCGTCTTTTTCGTTGTGCTAAACGTGGGTTTGGCGCAAATGGAATCAGATTTTGCGGATCATATTCTGATAAATTCAGGTGTGTCTCTGCACGTACGGCTTCGTCTTGTGTGTGTGTAACCAAAATTTCTTCTCTTGGTTTAATGCTACTATCTTTTACTTCACAATTTCTTTCAATTCTTTGGTTTGTTTGTAAACGTGTATCTCCTTTTCCGAATGGTGAGATACGTGAAACCGTACCATCTGTTGTAGTGGCTACCATATAACTACGGTCTCTTTCTACGACCATTTGTACATTCTTATATCCACCCTGGTCTAAATCGGACATGTAGAAATTCCCATTGTCTACTTTATGATTCACAGTGATTGGCGGTTCGCTCATTACTGATTTTTGTTGTATTGGTCTTGGATTTTGATTTCCTACCAATTGATTTGGATTAGTATTAATCGAGCGATTTATACTAATTTTCCCACCACTTGAATCTTGTATATATGCTGGAGAAGCTTTCATACCATTTCGGTACTGTGTCAACTGCCCGTCTGCAATATTTAAATCTTGATATACCATTTGTCCGGAACGAATGCTACTATCTCCACTACCATAACGAGATACAACTTGTGTCTGCCCACTGGAATCTTTTGCTTCAATCCATGACTTGTTATTCGTCGTAACTAAACGTACAGCCCCTTTGGCAACAGATTGCGTTCCTGTATGGTCTGTTGTTGTTGGAACCATACTCTGAATCTCTTGAATTTCTTTTGCTTCTGTTTGAACAGCTTTGTTATAGGGATTGTGTTTACTTACCATCCTTGAAGTAGCTTGATAAGCGCCTGCACCACCGATTACACCTGCTGCATAGCTTAATCCTTTTGTAACATTGTAATGGCGTTCTGCTGCATTACTTCCCAATGAGGTATGAACAGCTGCAGCAGTACCACTTATCGCTTTTTGTACAGCATTCCCTCCTGCCTGCTGAACAGCACTTGACGCATTAAAGTATGCTTTTGAAACATTCTCTAGTGCATTTGTAGGCATAAAATGTTTGACACCTTCCATCACACTCATGCCAATCTTCGTACTTTGCTGTGTCATACGTCCCACAGCTGAAGTTGGGATAGACATTTTGCCAGCACTTTGTGCAATACTTGCTACACCTGCAGACGCATCTGCATACGAACGTTGAATTTCAGAAACGGAAAGATTTCCTGCACTCGCCATAATCGCTTGCGTTTGTGTAGCTGCATACACAGCTTTATTGATTGCACCACCTGCAGCAACACCGTGTGATCTAACTCCTTGAATAGAACTTGTAATCCCAGAGCTTACTTGTTGGCTCACTGTCCCAAGGGTTGCATGACTCTGTAAACCTTTCGTTAATTGCGAAGCAAAAGCATCCTTATTGATATACGACTGGGCATGTAGACTCTTACCACTCGCATCTTTTGCTTGCACTGGCATCGCTCCAGTTTGTACTGCTGCTTGCTGGGCTACTGCTTTAAATTCACTTCCTTTTTGGTTTAGATGTGTCTGCCAAACTTGCTCTTTTTGCGGTTGAGCCATGGTTGGAGACAAGTTTTTCATAAAGTTTGCCCTGTTCTCCCCTGCATACCCTTGTTTAAAGGATTCCGTAGAAGCTTGTACCAGGTTCCCAACATTACTTACTTGTTTTGCATTCTGGCTTCCATATCCACTTGTCAAACCATGTGTTTTCACGCCATTGACTGCCTTTTGAATGCCCGCAGTACTGGATACACCCATTGCATTTAAGTTTGGATTATTTTGTAACTGTTGTGATAACTGAGAAGCGAATGCTTCCTTATTCGCAAATTTTGTTCCATCTTTTTGCTGAACAATACCTGCTTGCTCCGAAGCTTTTTGGGCATGATTTTCGAACCCTTGTACTTTGTGGCCTAAATGCTTGTTCCATGCCGCTTCTTTTTCTTGTTGTGGTACATCTGCAGGAAATTGCTTCATGAATCCAGCCTTATGATCTGCACTATACGCCTTTTTAAATGCAGCAGTAGAAGCACCGACAAGAGCACCAACTTGTCCCATATTTTGATGGCCACTTTCTAACGTTTCTCCTTTTACTCCTTCAACTGCTTTTCCGACTTTTCCTAATGCAAGTTGAGAAGCAAAAGCATCTTTATTCACATAGGACTTATCAAACAAGTTATTTCCTTGCTTATTTGGATTGCTTTGTAATTGTTGTGATAACTGAGAAGCAAAAGCTTCCTTATTGGCATAGCTAGTCCCATCTTTTTGTTGTACAATCCCTGCTTGTTCGGCAGCTTTCTGTGCATGATTTTTAAATCCTTGGACTTCCTGACTCAAATGCTTGTTCCATGCCGCCTCTTTTTCTTGTTGTGGTACACCTGCAGAAAATTGCTTCATAAATCCAGCCTTATGATCTGCATCATACGCCTTTTTAAATGCAGCAGTGGACGCCCCAACAAGAGAGTCTACTTGTCCCATGTTTTGATGACCACCCTCTAGTGTTTCTCCCTTTACCCCTTCAACTGCTTTTCCAAGTGCAAATTGAGAAGCCAATGTATCAACAGGCATAGCCCCCGCTTTTATTGCCGCTTGTTCTGCATGATTTCTAAACCCTTGTACTTTTGAATTAAGATGGCCGTTCCATTTTTTCTCTTTTTCTTCCGCCGACATATTTTCTGGCAGTTGACTCATAAACGCGTCTTTATGATCAGCCTCATATCCCTTTTGGAATGCGTTAGTCGCAGCATTGACTAAATCTCTAGCATTTCCATATGGTGTAGCGTTTTTCTTCATATTTTGCAAATCTTGTTTACGTTGATTTTTGAAATGAGACATTTGATCGCTATTTGTTTTCGCTACTTTTTTAGCAATCTCTGCATCAGAAGCACCAGGGAATGCTTGTTTTAATCGACTAGCAACTGCAGAATCCGAATTATCTGCCTTCCAAGATTCAAAATCTTTTGTAGCTAAATCCTGTGCAATATCTTCATCCGTTAGTTCTGGATAAGATTCACTATTTAACCCATTATAAGTATCTGTACCCTTCTTCACACTTGAACCAATATGTTTTCCTAAGGCTACAGCTCCTTCGCCTACTGTAGCAGCAGATCTTCCAGTAACCGCACCAGTAAATCCGCCCGCTTTACTGCCAGCCAATGTCCCTATTGCCATTCCTTCTGGTCCAAGCCCAGCTCCTGTTGCCATACCTGCAAGTCCACCAGCCGCTTTACCAATTGAACTTCCAATTTGCCCTGCTTTTAACATGCGAGCTGCACGAGATGTTGTACCTACATCTGTCCCTAAATTCGCACCTAATACATTTTTGGGATTATCTGCATCCTCTTTTGTCTCTTCTTTATTCCCTTTATCATTAGGTTTCGCTTTCGAATTACGGTGGTCATCACGAACACCTTTAACCAGCCCAGCCACACTTGCTAAAGCACCCATTCCTAGCATTGTACCCGCTCTATTAATACCAGCGGAGGCATTTGTGCTAAGGCCAATAAAACTCTTCACAATTTCACCAACTGGGATAAACATGGCAAGCAATATTAATTTTATAATAGGATTTTTTGCATCCCCAATAAGTGTAATAACGAGCCATAGGGTAATTGCGTGAATCGCTTGAATTAATACTGCCCCCATAAATTCTCGAATCCAGTATAACGTCTGTTGTTTCTTTTGTGGAAATAACCACATTCCTACCATTACAGGACCCATTAACATTAATACGTACAGTGTCACAGCGCGCATTAAATAATAAAAATTTGCCCAAACCATTAATCCAGCTTCAATAAACAAACCAAATATAATAAACATATAATCGTTTTTATGGCCTTCCATTGAAAGCTCTGTAATAGTCTTATTGTCAGACATTCCCGACTTTAATAAAGGTACTTGTTCATCCGGCTTAAAATTACCATTATTCACTCCATTTATCGCCTCTTTAAACTCCAATGTAATCCAAGTATTTAGATCGAATATAAAATTATAAAAGAAGTCTAAATGCCAGAGGCAAATCGAGATAATCATTAAATCTTTCGCATACTCAATTAATGCTGTCCGATTATTCGGATTGATAGCTGTCGCTGAATATTTTGCTGCCGTAATCACTACACTGACGAGGACACAAAAAGCAACAAATTTAAACATGACGGGCATACCGGTATCTAGCACGTTAGTAACCGCATTCTTTGAAAATAAAAAACTTAAATTTGAATCGGCATCACTAAAAACTAGGACAGGGATAGTATCCATAAATCCGTAAATCGGACCAAGAAAAGTTTTGACTAAATTAATAATGAGTCCCCCGACCCAATCTATTATTTTCTCAAGCATAATTTCACCTTCCTTTTCAAAGGTACGCTATTACCCTGCGTATCCTTGTACTTTCTTCATATTATTTAAAAGCTCTTGTAGTACTGCTTCATTCGATTCAATGAACATCATTTCTTTATCTGATGGATCTGTTTGAATCCAAACCGAACTATCTCCTACACGGAAGATTCCTTCTCCTTTTCCTGGGTTGTTGAGAATAATATCAAGCTCCCCAGCAGTTAAGTTAAAGTTCTCTTGGATCTTTTTCTTATCGATCTTATTTTGTTCTAAGAAGAAATAAGAGAAAGTGGATTGCAAGATACCACGTGCTTTTACATTTTCTAAAATACGAACAAAGTCCTGACTTGCCCAACACATACCTGCATTTCTCTTACGAGAGCGGCGTGCTACTTTTTCTAAGAAGTTAACTGTTTGTTCATAGTCGATAAACTGCCACATCTCATCCACATATAAAACTTTTCGTTTGATAGCGTGTTCTGGACTCTTAATCCAATGCTCCCAAATATAGTTCAAAATAACGTGGAAGGCGATTGGTTTTAAAAACCCTTCCTCTAAATGACTAATGTTGAAGTTAACAACACGTGACTCATTTAACTGCGTTTCCACACCACGTCCAAAATGACTTTGCCCATCAAATAATGGTTTTGAACCATCACGTAGGAATGGACGAATTGCCGCAATTAACTCTTCTGCTTTCACATCTTCTCCATGATGTTCTACTAATACATCGTAGATTTCTTTTAACTCTGGCTCTGGCTTTCTCACTTGAGATTGAATTAATTGTCCATCCACCTTTTTCACTTCATCTGTATATAAAGATGAAGGGTGAGAAATAATACCATGTTTATCAAACACTTCGCGAATCGCATCTTCCAGCATCGTACGTTGGAATACATTTAATCCTGGTTGATCAAAATCTTGTCCGCGAATAATAATGTCAAAGAATCCTAGTATTTCATTAATTTTCTCTAAAATTGGTACGAATCTTACATACTTCACTCCATCACGTTCTATGAGTTCTTTCTTATCATATTGTTCAAGTGCTTCTAATTCTTCATCTTTATCTGTAATCTGAAGTTCTGTTACCGCGATTGCACAAGGGTTAATAATGATATTACTTTCTGGTGAAATATTTAAGTTAATACCGCCTAGACGTTTTGTAATTTTTACGAATTGTAGTGATAGGTAAGGTTTTGATACAATCTCCACCTTTTCCCCCACTTCACACCGTACGTGAGATTTTCACCTCATACGGCGTTCCATCATTTCCAACTGACTTATTAATTTATCGGTTCATTACCAGAAGCTACTCTAAGAAAGTTTAATTTCTCTATTTGCTTTTTGTTCAAATTAAAATACCGAAGGTATTTAGCAATTTTATCTTTATTTGTTATATGAGTAAGCCTGTGAATGAAAATATCTAATATCACTAGATTAGAATACTTATCTGTCCCACCATGAGATATTGGCTTCACATGATGACAGTGAACGCGGTCAATTCCAATCGGCTCATTCGTGATATAACATTTACCGTATTGCGCTATATATTTTGAGATACGGTTATCATTGTACTCAATACTCCTATGTTTAGAGTAGTTATTCATCACTTGTGTAAGAACATCCTTAGGTATAGCTTTGAGACTGCTATGTACTTTATTTCGGCCTGCAATAGTATAGTTGCAGATGCTTTGACTAAAGTTCCATGGATTCTTATGATGTACTCCTCTAATCGGTAATAGGGGTGTATCCTGTATTGAATATATTTTGCTATTAGGTCTTATACCTTTTGTCTTTTTCTTGAACAAAGCACTAGTTTGATTAAACTTTATTATCGTCGCATTCATTTTGAGTCTGGTTTTAATAGACTTTAAGAGAATGTAGTTTATATTATCTAAATCGATGTATATTGTGGTGGCATATCTATAATAATTTTGAATTCCTATAAGGGTAGTATTAAATCTTTGTACTGCTTTGGATGTTGTCTCTTGTTGTATCTCTTTAATCCTTTGTTTGAGTATTCTTGTAGTTTTTGAGATAGCTTTATCGCTCATTGATGTTTTTGCAATATAACCCCATTTAGCTTTATTTTGCTTAACAGCTTTGAGCTTGAAACCTAAGAAGTTCGAAGAAGTCTTTTTAAGATTAACCACACTTGATTTTTCTTCGTTTATCTCTAATCCTAGTCGAGATTTAAGAAAATCAGCTGTCGCATGATAAAACCGTTTTGCTTCTTGATAGGTGCGACACATGATTTTGAAATCATCTGCATATCCAACGATATACCCAGTTTTTAGTTTGGTATATTTCCTTGCGTATTGTCTGAACCCTATAGAAGTTGCCCTATGAGGCTTATAGGTTTCCCATTGACTACTTATCCACCAATCCAGTTCATTTAACACTATGTTGGATAAAAGTGGTGAGATAATACCACCTTGCGGTGTTCCTTTGTTTGGGATACCTTCACCTATAATTTCAGATTTCAATATCTTAGAAATGATACTTAGAAGAGATTTGTCTCTAATCCCGAGAGCCCACATTTGTTTTAACAATTTCCCATGTACAACGTTATCAAAGAAACCTTTGATATCAATATCAACACAGTAATGCTGTCTTCCAACATTCATTAAGCTTACCATCCTGCTAAACGCATGATGAGTGCTCCTATTTGGACGAAATCCATAACTATGAGGATGAAATTTTGCTTCACAAATTGGTTCTAGAACTTGAAGAATAGACTGTTGTACAAGTCGATCCCATATTGTCGGGATACCTAAGGGTCTTTTCTTATCAGAACCTTCTTTAGGGATAAATACTCTTCTTACTGGTTGTGGTTTATAATTCTTCAATCTTCTCCTTACTTCAAGAACTACTTGGTCATCGTTTAAATGCCATATATCTTGGATTGTAAGACCGTCAGTACCAGCTGTTTTACTTCCCTTATTGGTTTTAATGTTACGATATGCCAATCGTATATTTCTTTTAGAACCGATAATTTCAATTAATTTGTAAAAGTTGTTACCGTTAAGACTGTTTGAATACAATTCGTCATATATCTTTTGCATGTCGTAATATTCGTTGTGTCTTAACTTGGTTTTCTTCAACATGGGCTGTAACCTCCTAGCTTATGGAGAATTACATCTCTTAGTCTTACTCGAAACCATGTATAAACCGTTAGTAACAGTCAGTCTTCGATTGACTAGTGGCTATCCCTCGGCGTTCATTACACGCTTCATCGGTACTGTGCCACCACCTTCACTGTCATAAATCTAGGTTATACTAACAGATAATCTCTCTGTAGATTTCCCTAGAAACGTGTCATAGGGATGCAAGCCCTCGGCGTTGACAGCTTACCATGTTCCGCTATTCCTATCTGTACATACACCCTTAGGTTTCTCCTATAAGCCTGCTACCTTGATATCGCCTGTAACGATATATGGATTTTCATAAAGGCGATTTTTACTAATCCACAGTAGCGACACTAGATTGTGTCTGAGAGCCTTTCGACATCCCTCCCGTTATAGACCCGTACCATCGGAGATTCGTCTGCACTAATCAAAGTTCCCTGTTGATTAAGTTGTGCATTCTAACCATAGGTGATTTATAGACTTCCGGCCTATAGGTTACATCATTCATCTCTGAACGACTTTCGAACTCCGTTAGGAGTTTACGGTAACTCTCAGCCGACTTCACCGAACTTCATACATTTGAGTTCTTGCTAACTCGCTTGCATGTCGGAGTATCAAAGGAAGCCCTTCAGGGCGTTACCCCATCATTTGACTTCTCGAAATAGCAGTTCATTGTTGAGCTATTATGTTCAACAATGCTTAAGCTTTTCACTTAAGAACATGTCGTACCTCCCTCTGGGTCGATAATCATTGCATGTGTATCTGCAAGTGACGTTTCACGAGCTAACTTCATCTTTAAAAGTAAACTTTTCCCGGAACCTGAGATCCCCGTCACACCAATGTTATAATTTGGTGGGCGATAATCTGCATTCCCGAACGAATTTAAAAATTCTATTTGCCCAGTAATTTTGTTCTTTCCTATTGGTATACCACCATTAAATCTTCCGGATCCTGACACAAACGGTGCAAATGTACATAAGGCTCGTCTATCGATATTTCGATATGTATCTTGCAAAGTGTTTGGTGCACCTAGTGGCATAACCGCTTTCAAACCACTTTTCACACGATTCCAAGTACTTGCTATCTTAAAGTGTGATGCTTGCATTTCATCCTCAAGGTACTCACATAAAACGTCTAATTCTTTCTTTGATTCTGCATACGCAACAGCCATCGTACTCACCATATAGGAGTCATTCTCATTAAATTGAATTTCATCCATTAAATTGTTTGTATCTTGAATTTTTGCATCTAAGTCTTTTTCTTGGTCAATGTTTCCTCGTGTGCGTTGGAAAGAAAGGTTTGAACGTAACATCGTTAGCTGCATATCTAACGATCGCATCGCTTTCGCTTTTGGCTCTTTATGAATATCAATCATGACATCGACTTCCCCAGCTGAAGTTAACATGTTCAACCAATTGGTTTGCATCATACGAGGGTATCCATCACGTGGAATATAAAACGGACGGAAGAAGGTATTACTTCCTAAAGACTGCTTAATCACCCCATAGTCTTCTGCATCAATTTTCATGCCTTCTGGGGCAATGACATCAAACACGGTTGTTTGATTATCTAATTGAGTGGGTACCTCTTCTTGCTCCTGCTCTTCCTCCTCTAGCTCTAATTCATCTGTTTTTTCTGCTTCTAATTTCTTTTTTTCTTTTTTCTTCTTTCCAAACAACTTCATATTTACGCCACCTCATTATTTGATTTTTCAGCTTTTTCTTCTGCTAGAACTTTCTTTATTAACTCTAGTTTTCTCTCATTTGTTTCACCTGTTGAATACAGAGAGAAGTTTTCATTTTCAATTAAATCTTGGAAACGTGCTTTCACAGCTTTACGACGATTAAACGCTACGTATAAGAGTTCTATCAATTTATCTTTCGTTAACATTTCTACATTAATTTTTGCTTTTGATAATAAATTTCGCGAAGCATTATAACGACGATATAATTCGTTAAACGCTTTATCTACAATCTTTTCTTCCAATTCTTCCTCTGTATCAGCTGTAATCGTACTAATATCCACCTTGTATGGGTAAATTAAATAACGCTTTTGCTCATATCGAGGCTGCGAACGTTGCCAGTACTCTAAGTTATCGATAACTTCTTGACCATATAGTACTGTCTCTGGTGTAAGGTCCTTCGCACCTTTCATCGTTTCTGTCATTTTTCGTACAGGATCTGTTAAATCTACAAATTTACTTTGGATATATACTTTTGTATTAAACTCTAATGTTGTTAACCATGATTCAATTTTGATATCAATTGCTTCTTGTTCCATGTTGGAAAGTAAGTAATAGTTTACTGGATGCGCTTCCGCGATTAGGACAAATGTGTCATCATGATACCGAATCATATGATTGTCAATTTCCTTAATGTCTTCTACAAAAGCGCTAAAGAAATCAACATTATCCTCATCAACTTCTGATTCAGGAGGCATATTCTTTTTATTTTTCTTTCCGCCTTTTTCAGCAATGTGTTTCTCTATCCCGCCCTGGTTTTTCCCCTTTTTTTTAGACCCAAACAGCGGTTTCCCGTTCATTTTCCGATAAAAGAAAAATCCTACAATGGCTATCGCCGCAAAATATATCATTTCTAACATTTATAAATTCTCCTTTGCCCATGTAGTTGTCTCGTATCCTTTTCTCCATTTCCCTTTTTCGGAACGGCTACGCATTTTAATAAGTAAAAACTTATCTAGATACATGTGTTGTTTTTCTTTATAAATAAACGCAAACGCTATTACACCTACTACCGTTGGTATTGCTAAAATTAAGCAAATAAAAAATGCTACCACCGCATCAATAGGTGCAAATAGCTGCCAAAAGAATGGTACATATAAATAAAGAGATGCCCCGCCACCTAATAGATAAATCAATTGGCGTTTGCTCAGCACACCTAACAGTGTTTTTTGTTCCGAAGTCATATCAACAGGAACAGTTACTTTTCTCATTCTGTTTCCTCCTTTGTATAAGAGAAGCTCTCCCCAAATAGAGGAGAGCTTGTACAAACTCTTATGTTAGATTGTTGTAACCCAAGAAGCGATGTCGTACGCTTTGATCATGATAAAGCCTCCAATTGCCGCACAAGCCAAACCAAGCATAGCTTGTGTACGGTTTTCCGGGTTTTTCCCTTGTGCACCTGATAGTTTAATACTTGCGAATACAACACAAGCAACTACCCAAATACCACCAAAACCAATCAATGTTTTTACAAGGGTATTCATGCTATTTTGAACGGTTTGGGCATTCGCACCACTACCTTTTCCAATACCACTCGTAAAACTACTTTTTGCCAGTAAGAAATCTCCTACTGATGTTGTCATAAGTTTTGCAGACAACCAATTCAACATAATTCCTGCACCTCCGGGTGTTTTGCTCGCAAAACGCAAAAAGACCCCAATACACGCACACGTCCCCTAAGGACATGGCGCATATTGAGGTCTTCTCTTATATGCGAACTGATTAATTTTTTATTTTATTGTTAAATCGTATTACATTTATATTATAGCGATACAATTTTAAAAAGACAAGACTTTCTTTACATATTTAGAAAAAATAAAAGCAAGATAGACGTTTCTTCTGCCATCTTACTTTTATTTTTTCTTATTGCCTTTGTTCGGATCGTATAATACCATTTGAATTTGGAAAATATCACTGTCCGTAATACCTAAAACATTCTTCTCTTGTTTAAATGAACGCCATGGCTCTATTTTAATGGACTTCGTAGTTTTGTCCTTTAGCGTATACACATGTATATAATATTCTTCTTCTTTCTTTTTCATAATAACTCCTATTTTACTGTTAAATTAATTAATCAAATAAGTATATAAAAATTACATAATTATTAAGTGCATTATGAAGTAATATGTGTTGATTAGGTGGAGCATAAATTTACTTTATTCCTTCTCTTTACACTCTTTAATTATAGATTCTAATGAAACGAATTCACCACTGTTTATTCGCTGCCTTGCTTCACTTACCTCTAACTTTTCAGAATCAGTTATATATTCATCTCCATCTAAAACAGATTGAAGCAAATCATATATTCTATGTAAATTACAATCACTTACCTGATCGAGCATTTGATGTAGCATTTCCCTTGTTACTTTCATATTTGTTCCTTTCTCCTTCAAAAGCATTCATTTATTTTAAATTATAGCTTACTCTAACATTTAACCAAAAATCGCACTACATAATTACCATGAAGGGGGAATTTTTATATTCAAAAAACTAGTAGTTGGAGGCATTAGCAACTGGTATTGTATTAACAGGATGGATTTGGGCAGCATCGCATGGCCATCAACCTAAGGTTTTAATATACCCTCTAAATAAAAATTTTCTTTCTCTACAGTTAGTTGCCCTGAGAAGTCAGCTCATTTGGAGCCTTTTACTTTCCTTAAGTTGATGGGTATGTGGCGGTACCCCATCACCATCAAGCTAAGAAAAGCAAATACCCCAAAACGAAAAAATTGTCATCTCCAGGAGAAAATGTACATTTTTTTGTTTTGGGGCATAATAAAATTCTTAAGTTGATGGCTGTGTGGCACTACCCCTTCTATAAAGATAACCAAGATTTAGAAATCATATTTTTAGTAGAAAATAGCTATTCTAAATAGTGAATTCATAATTATAAGGAGGAATTTAATTATGACAGTAATTACTAAGCTTAAGCAAACTATTTCTGGATTAAAAAGTGCTCAAGCATGTTTAGAAGGATTTGTTCTTGATACTGACAATCAGCAAGCAAAACAACTGTATCAAAATGCAGCTCAGCAAGCGCAGACAATTATTGATTCTTTAGAACCACGTGTTCAGGAGGTTCAACAAGATGAGCCTCAGTATAATCAATAAAACGCAGTAATCTTCAGATTTTTTGCAGAGGTCTTATCATAGTTAGATTTATATATCTGGGGTTCTGTCGTATGCCCATCAAGTTAAGAAATTGGTTGTTCCTCAAAACGAAAAAATCGAGCTAAATTCTCATAAATAACTGTAAAATAATAAAATTTTCGTTTTGGGGACACTTCAAAATACTAGCTTGATGGATATGGGTCACCATATCAAAAAAAGAAAATTGTACGTTTAGACACAATTTGGACACATTTTTGGATAATCCCCTGTACGTTAAGTGGTGGCAACCGAGATATGGTAAAATGGTTAATCAAAAAGTAGAGGATTTAAAATATGAGAAGTGTGCCATTAAAGGAAAGTGTATACGATGAATAGCGCCAATATAAAATTGAACCCTCAACTGATGAGAAAATGATAGTTCTAACCTTCAACCCTTGCCAATTTCCTCTTTCCACTTTTTAATTTCTTATTAAATAATTTGATAATAACTCCATAAACTAAACCTACTTGTATCTCATAGGAGTGTATTATTCGTGAAAAAAAATTGGATAGTCCACATTCTTTTAATCGTTTCTTTTTGTTACACACAAATACCCATATATGCTTTTACAGATAGTCGTAAGGAGTATGAAAAAACAGGGAAGGTAATTTGGGAAGTAAATACAAAGGAAAAAATAGTTGCAATAACATTTGATGATGGGCCTCATCTTGTTTTTACCCCTCAAATACTTGATATTCTAGCTAAATACAATGCGAAAGCAACCTTTTTCGTAGCAGGTAATAAAGTTAAAAGATTTCCTGCAATTTTAAAAAGGCAAGTAAAAGAAGGACACGAAATTGCTAATCATACTTATAATCATATTTATGATAAAAATATTACCGCTGCTAAATTAACTGCAGAATTAGATCAAACGGATGAAATTATCAAGCAAATTACTGGCTATAAACCAACTCTCTATCGTCCAGTCGGAGGCCTTCACAATGATTTAATTATTAATACAGCTATAAAAAATGGGAAGCTTATTATTCTATGGTCATGGCATCAGGATCCTCAAGATTGGAGAAATCCAGCAGCTAGCAAAATTTCTAAATATATAACCAAAGGTGTTAAACCTGGTAATATCATTTTACTCCATGATTGGAATGGTAGTGAATTTTCTCAGACATCTCAGACAGTTAAGGCATTAGAAAGTATCATGAGGTATTTAAACAACAATGATTATAAATGTGTAACGGTATCTGAAATGCTCTATCGTTCCATAAAAATAATTCCCTCCCCTTTTGATCCTTTTTATCAGTGAATCTAGGCTTATTTACTATCTATTTTTTAAAAATCTATCTTATTTACGGAAATTTATGAAAATTGTCTAGAGGATAATATTTTTAGTAACGCTACATACTAAAGATCATAATGAAAAAAGAGCTTGCTCTTATAGATAAAAACTGAATGAAGAATTGAAAAGTAATTTATTCCTTAATAAATTACAATTTTAAAAAAGGAGAGACGATGTGTCTCTCCTTTTTATCCATGCATATTTAAAGTTAGCGATTAATGTTCATTTTAAAAAATGCTTTAGACTAAATATCGTTGGTCTAATTAGATTTCTCAATTCTTATTTTTCTAATTTAATTAAATAAAGATGTAGACTGCTTGCTAAAGTTCATTTCTTAAAGAGAGTTTTTATTAAAATAAAGTATTAGACTAAATAGTTGCTATTTCACAATTACGACCGATAATGAAATATACGGCATAAATTCAGTTCCTACTAGAAGGACTAATATTCATCATAAGCATTCACAAACATTAAAATTCATCACATGATATAGAGATAGGTGTTCTAAACGAAACCTATTCGAAGCGCTAAGTTTTTTAGGGAAAATAGCGAATTATTGCTATAATTAAATTTATAATATATTTTAGGGAGGAACTCAATTTGAAGAAAACATTAATTGTTGGAGCATTATGCTTATCACTCGCTTCTTTAGCTGCATGTGATAATAACAATGAGGGATCATCGACTGTAGCGAACAAAAATGAGATTGTTATACACATACCTAAAGAAAAGTCTAGAAACCTAGAACGATTTGAAACATTTTCTCAAAATGTTAAAGATAGGAAAAATGACGAAATAAAAATTAAAAATTATTTATATGACGATGAAGCAAAAGTACCAGCGCTAAACACTGTAACTTATAAAGACGAAAAATTCACTTTTACTCATAAATACAATTCTAACTACAGCAAAGATGTATGCAATAAGCTGGTTACTCCTCAAGAAACACATGGTCTGGTATATATGCTAAGAGATTGCTCCCAGTCAGAAGATGGTATTATACTTCATAAAACAGCGAAGGATGGTGAAGGAGTGAACTCCATAGAAAATAAATCTGTTGAATTTATTGAAGTTGAGGGGGATAAGACCTACATATTCGTAAAGCAATTTGATGTTGGAGCATTCGTACACGCTATTGAAACTACAAACTTTGATACACCTTCAAATGCATCTAGTACACAAAAGCCAAATTTCAAAGTAAATGTTCACTTTTTAAGTGGAACAACTCAAACATACTATTTGTGGATTGACAAAGAGAAATCACAAGGAATGATTGTGGATTCAGAACAAACAAACCAAGGACATGAAATCGATAAAATATTTGTAGATGACATCATAAAAGCGTTAAATTAAAACGACATATTTTAATGCGCCTCGTTAAGATGCACTTTTTAGATGATTACATGAACTCCATTACTACGTTAAAAATTGACCGCCATCACAGGTGGTTTTCTTATACTCTGCTATCCTTCCAACTCCGCCAATCATCTCGTCCAACACATTCTCCTTCAGGTACAGAAAGCATATTTTCAGTCTACAACTATTTTTTAATAGTCTAATACTTTTTTCTATAGTCTAAAACATTTTTTTAATCAAACAATTAACTCCACCGCCAAGTTGTTGTTCAGCCATTACTACTAGAAGTTTTGTGATTTCATCACCAACAGAACCGTTTGCACGAGCTGTTGCATCTGCACCAAGCTGTACACCAAATTCTTGGGCGATTTCATATTTCATTTGATCAAGAGCTTGTTCAGCGCCATGTACTAATACTTGCATGAATGTTGGTACTTACGACCTGTTGGTTAATCTATATATCAAGCAACTAATCCTTGTGCGTGATATTTACTTCTTCCTCTTTAGGAATAGATTAAAAACCTACGTTGATAGCTATGTCGCTATACCTATATTTTAAGCTAATATTAATAAAAGAGGCATATTCTAAACATGAAAACAGGACAAGCTATATTGCTTGTCCCATAAGGAGCAATTCATGAGGATTTTTAAAATGTACAAATGACTCATATTGGTAAAATGAATCATTGATAGTTTGTGTAAAATCAATGTAATTATACAAAAAAAAGCAAGTAATTTCATTAATTCCCTGCTATTACAGCACTTGTATACTGAAGGGGAATTCCATTACTGTTAACCTATAAAGGATATGTACAAAACTTTCATTCATTATATAAAAAGTTAATGATTTGGCAGACAATACTTTAGATTGTCTGCCTGTGGGTTTCATGAGCTTGATTGGAAAACTAATTGTTTTCCAAGAGTGAAGCCGCTGGTTCAACCGGCTTAGAAATAGTTTGTGTAAAAATTATAAAAATATGTAAAAAAAGAAAAATTATCATTCACAAATAAAGCAGAGCACTATATAAAAGTGCCCTGCTTTAAATAAGCGCTGTAAGTATAAACATTCTATAAGATAATATGTTTGATTGATTGTAATGTGAAAACATAAGACAAAATCTTTTTAATGTTAATAATAACTAACAAAAAGAAATTGGAGTTTGCTTATTGTTATATAAGATACGTAAAATTGGTTGTTTTTTGGCTTGTTTGAAATGCTTTTAATGAAATTGTTGTCCCTGTTGACCATCTATTTGTTGCCCTTGTTGGCCACCCATTTGTTGCCCTTGTTGGTTACCCATTTGTTGTCCTTGTTGGTTACCCATTTGTTGTCCTTGTTGGTTACCCATTTGTTGTCCTTGTTGGTTACCCATTTGTTGTCCTTGTTGGTTACCCATTTGTTTAATTTGTTGCTGAGCTTGAGATATAGCTTGATTGATTTGATTTAATGTTTGATTTGATTGAAGGTGCTGTAAGCCTTGATTTAAAGTTTGGATGGCTTGTTGAATAGTTTGTTGTAATTGCTGATCAGCTTGTTGCATTTGTTGTTGAGACTGTTGACTAAATTGTTGCAGTTGTTGCATCAATTGATTGGCCTGTTGAAGACCTTGCTGATTTTGCTGTCCTTGTTGTTGCTGTCCTTGTTGTTGCTGTCCTTGTGAAGAAGATTGGGACACCTGAGATAAAGCTTGTTGTAAATGTTGCACTTGGTGTTGAATTGCACTTAATTCTTGAGAAATTTCTGTATCCGCTGCCTTACGTGCTACAGCTTCAATTTTCTTTTCTGTTTTTTTGTCCATTTAAAAATCCTCCTTTTGTACCCACATTGTAAGTAGGAACATTTTTATCATGTACAAATTTTTTTTTTCAATACCTAAAAGTGTAATATTAATATAGAGTATTTTCTACTCAGATTTGACTGCCAATACCATTGATCTACTTCTATCGAAATTCCCAATGACTGTTGTTTTAACAAAGGGGAATACCAGCTTTCTGATAACCAATGAAAAATTAATATTCTCTATAAATGAGAGGCTAATTTGCTTCTGTATATTCTTTCATTACTTTATAAAACGTATTTTTCTTTAGTTCTAACATTTCCATAAACATAACAGCAGTTATTTCTCCACTTTTCCATTTTGAATGAGTTTCTTCTATTTGAAACGCTTATTTAGTCCTTCTGGACTCATAAGAGTTCCTGTAACAGCATGAAGTTGACTACACAGTCGAACTAAGGAATCACTCGCGACACGTTGACTAATCCAAACACAGATAATAGCTAAATCATGACCTGAAAATTTACGCTTTCGTTGTACAAAAGTTAGTTCTCTAGCAAGATTCTCTAAAAATGAGGGAGTAAGATGTTGATGTAACTCTTCAGCAAATAATTGTAGTTCACCTTGAATCGAAAGATTCATAACAAACGCCATCCTTTCTGTATATTTCTACAAAAAGAATAGCGTTTTTGAGGTCGAATTAATATGAGGTTATATTGGTTTAATAATATCCTATAAATAAATTCTCTTGTAGAGTTTAATTTTTGGGAACGGTATTATAATTTATAAGGATTATTTTTTGTTGAATTTTCCAATTCATTTTCGAGGGAAAGCTTAAGACTTTTCTTTTTCTTTTCAATGGATGTGATCTTATGAAAAGTTAACAAAGATAACATAGAGAATAATTTATAATATATCTCTGTAGATCCGTTCTTATTGTTTGAAATAATTTGCTCCATAGTATAGAATCTCCTTTTTTAATACAGTCCTGTTTCTAATTTCAATAATTGGTTATTATTGTACCAATTTTAATTGAAAGCTTCTACATTACTAATTATTAATTCTTGAAAATTTACATTCTAATTCTATATTTACCTTTGACAGTACATTTTTTTTCATTTTGGGGATACTTCAAAATGTTAAGTTGATGGGCATGTATGGTGACCCCTAATATCCTCAAAATTAGGAAGCAAAGTATACATTTAAAATATGATAAAGTGAAACTTTAATCAGTGGGGATTTTATTCATCCCCCACTGATTATTAGCCTTCACCAATCGGGCTTTTACGGGCAGTTTACCTCCCACCTAACTCCTTTGTTTTTACAAATAATACTCAAACATTTTTGCAACCTTTTCTTTCATTTTTTCTTTTATAGATAATTGATTGACGTCAGAGGATGTTACTCGCTTTGAATTTTGTAAGTCTACATTAATGACTGGCTTTATTTTAGAAATATAGACAGGGTCATGGATATAACAGTTCATTTCTTCATTTAAATGAAACGAGCGCGAATCAAAATTCACGGTCCCAACCATCAATACGTTTTCATCAATCAAGAATGCTTTACCGTGTAACACTCCCTCTTTATAACCATATACTTCCATTCCTTGTTTTAATGCTTTTCGGATATATGGGTACGCTGCTTCTTTAACTAACAGTGCATCCGAATGAGGTGAGAACAGAATTTTGACACGAACTCCCCTCTTTCTTGCATCTACTAATGCGTTCCAAATAGTTTTGTCTTTTGGTATAAAATAAGGTGTTACTATAATGATGGACTCTTTTGCTTGTTGAAACAGCCTTGCATAATCTTGCCCAAGTTTTTCTCCGCTGTAATATGCAGTAAATCGATGCGAGGTTGTTCCCTTTTCCTTTGTCGCACTGTGTATCGGAATCGGTTTCTCTGAGTTTTTTTTCCAGTCTAAAACAAATTGTTGTTCTAGATCTTGAACTCCTTCTCCTCGTATTTGAAGGTGATAATCTCTCCAGTGACCGAGTTTTGCTTTTTCTCCTAAATACTTCTTGCCAATATTAAATCCGCCAATGTACCCAATCCTTCCATCAATAACTGAAATACGACGATGATTTCGATGATCCAAAGAAGCAGAAAGATAAGGAAAAGCAGGCTTATTGTAATACGTAAAATGCACTCCTTTTTTAACTAATAATTCTCTTTCCTTTTTCTTTAGTAAAATTCCTCCTAGCCTATCCACTGCATAGTATACTTCTACACCTTCCTGACTTTTTTGCCTCAACAAATCTAGAAACTGATGACTTACTTTATCATCAGCAATAGAGAAGAAGCTAATATGCACGTAATGTTTTGCTTTCTTTATATCTGAGAATAATTGATTGTTTAACTGTTTCCCATCTGTATACATAGTAATATCACTTTGACGAATAGGGTATTGGCTAGGCTGTTGGGCAAATCTCCCACTTTTTTCAGCTACTGTTCTGTCAATTTCATCCCAAACAAACAAAACAAAACATACGCCGATAAATACAAAGAGGAGCAATCGGAAAATTTTACCTATCTTTTTCAGCATATCTAATCTCCTTTATATATCATTGTTTTTTTCTGTTAGTTTTTGTTATCGGGACAAAATTATTCCACAGCCATCCATGAAGCTAGTCTTTACCATAGAACATGTAAGTAAATTACGTTCTTACATGGTAGATTTTCTTATGAATTTTCTATTCAAGTCAAGTTAACATAACCCCACTTATCGGTAGTATCCGAAAAAGCCAACTTCTTATCTTTTTCGGATAAGGGATCCCGCCACATGCCCATCAACCTAAGGCCTTGAAGTACCCCCTAAACGAAATATTTACTTTTCTACAATAAACTAACAAACCAAAGTTTATATACGTAAAAAGAATCGCTGTTGTTAAATAAGCGACCTGAGTACTTCTCATCATCATTCTTATGAGAAGTACAAAAAAGTTAGTATTTTACTAGCTTTTTTGTGTATACATTGTTCGTGAATAATAAAGTTGTTCAAAAATATTGATTATGTAATGGAATTTCATTCCACATCTTTTGTATTATTGTTATTCGATTAGATATACTTATAAATTTTGATAATTAATAACTAATTTATTTATAGCAAAAAGAAGTCTATGCTTTATTTATAAATTCGTTTGAATGGAGTGAACCTATGAAAGTATTTGACACACATTTACATATTATCGATCCAGAATTTCCATTGTACGAAAATCAAGGGTATATGCCAGATCCATTTACGTCTGAAGATTATTTACGCACTGTCAGCAATTTAAATGTAATTGGTGGTGCAATTGTCTCTGGTTCCTTTCAAAAGTTTGATCAAACTTACTTAGTAAATGCATTACAAACATTAGGGAAGAACTTTGTTGGTGTCACGCAGTTACCCTATGATACATCAGATGATGAAATTATTAAATTGAATGAGAAAGGTGTTAAGGCACTTCGTTTTAACGTAAATCGAGGTGGTTCAGAGGATATATCACGTTTAGACTATTTTGCTAGAAGAGTATTTGAATTAGTAAATTGGCATACGGAGCTTTATATTAATTCAAATGCCTTACCAGAGATAACAAATATATTAGAAAAACTGCCAAAAGTATCAATTGATCATTTAGGTTTATCAAAAGAAGGTCTCCCTAATTTATTAGCTTTAGTCGAAAAAGGAGTTCGAATAAAAGCTACTGGATTTGGAAGAATTGACTTTGATGCTGCTGAAGCAATGAAAGCAATTTATTCGATTAACCCTGATGCGTTAATGTTTGGAACTGATCTGCCTTCAACAAGGGCAAAGATACCATTCCGATATTCAGATATAGAGTTAATTAAAAATGAATTTGAAGAAGAAGCCATAAAAAAAATTCTTTATAAAAACGCCTTTGACTGGTATCTAAAATAAGGGTTCGACCGCATCGTCATTGAGCTAACAAAACAAAATATCCCCTAAAATGAAAAAATACGCTATTCTTTCTGTAGAATCATAGGAAAGGATGGCGTTTTTTATGTCTGTTTCTGTGTCTGATGAATTACAACTATTTGCTCAAGAGATTCAAAGTTTTTTATCTCCAAATACCTTACGGAATCTTGCTAGAGATGTTGGTTTTGTACAACGAACCAGTAAGTACCAAGCAAAAGATTTAATAGCTTTATGTGTATGGGTGAGCCAAAATGTAGCTATGACTTCTTTAACTCAATTATCTAGCTGTTTAGAAGCATCAACAGCAGTACTTATCAGTCCTGAGGGACTGAATCAACGATTTAATAAGGCGGCCGTCCAACTTTTACAACACCTACTAGCCGAACTATTAAGCAAAAAATTGGCCGCATCTATGCCGATTTCTTCTCCATACACTTCTGTTTTCAAGCGTATTCGTATTTTAGATTCAACTGCATTTCAACTCCCGGATGTATTTTCATCGGTT
Source organism: Bacillus sp. FSL R9-9410 (assembly GCF_038050385.1). Taxonomy (NCBI): domain Bacteria; kingdom Bacillati; phylum Bacillota; class Bacilli; order Caryophanales; family Bacillaceae; genus Bacillus; species Bacillus sp. FSL R9-9410. The sequence continues at coordinate 288,801 of NZ_JBBOTV010000003.1, read as the reverse complement.
TATCCAGGTGCAGGAGGATGCAGCCATACAGCTGGGATAAAAATTCAACTTGAGTATGATTTGTTAAGTGGACAGTTCCTACATATTCATACAGGTCCAGGTAAACAACATGATCGCACTTACGGCTCTCTGTGTGCCCCAACTGTGACGGCGAATGATTTATGTATCCGAGATTTAGGTTATTTTCATTTAAAAGACCTTCAATATATACAAGATAAAGAGGCCTACTATATCTCTCGTATCAAGTCGAATACACGTATTTATCAAAAAAATCCTAACCCTGATTATTTTCAAGATGGAAGAATTAAGAAAGGTACAGAGTATATACAGATAGATATGGAGACGGTAATGAACTCTCTTCAACCAGGACAAACATGTGAAATAGCTGATGCTTATGTAGGTATGATTGATAAAGTGCCAGCTCGTGTAATTTTTCATCGATTAACAAAACAACAGCAACAAAAACGATTACAAGATCAAGCTGTACGAGAAAAAAAGAAAGGAATGAAGTATTCTCCTCGTAGTAAACGACTCAGTGGTATCAATGTATATATGACAAACACCCCTACAGATATTGTCCCGATGGGACAGGTACATGACAGGTATTCTTTGCGTTGGCAAATCGAAATTTTATTTAAAACGTGGAAGTCATTCTTTCAAATTCATCATTGTAAAAAGATAAAACCAGAACGATTGGAGTGCCATTTATATGGTCAGTTGATTGCCATTCTACTCTGTTCTTCTATCATGTTTCAGATGCGCCAATTGCTCCTCATGAAGAAAAAACGAGAGCTTAGTGAGTATAAAGCCATATATATGATTAAAGACTATTTTCTTCTTCTATTCCAAACTATACAAAACATACTAAGATTAGTAGTGCAGACCAAGGCATTGGTTCGCACTACTATTTTTTATATAGTAGAAGTGAAGAGGAGGTCGTGGGTGTTTTGGGATCCTGAATCCGTATACAAAACTGACCTTCTTCACTTACCTTATTTGAATCAGTTTTTAGTATGTTGGTCTTCGAGATCGTGTATAAGAAATGAGAATCGATAAGTGTAAGTTGAAGACTTCAATTCCACCTGAGGAGGCGCTATATGAAACACGTTATTGCATTTGATGTCAGTATGGGTAAAAGTTATATGGTAATTTATAATGCACAAAAACAATGCGTATTCGAAAGTGAAATCAAGCATTCTAAGCCTGATTTTAAAAAGCTACAAGAAAAGATACATAAGCTTACAGATGAAACCGGTGAATCACCTGAAATTGTGTTCGAAGCAACAGGGATCTATTCCAGACAGCTAGAACGATTTATGCAAAATAACCAGTATACATATTGTTTATTAAACCCATTAGAAGCCAAAATACAATGTGATTCCTTGCGGATTCATAAGACAGACCGAAGCGACGCACACCGATTAGCTCTCACTCATTTTACAGTTACCCGAAGGGTATCTACCGGAACTGATAATTTATTCTATCAGTTAAAATCTCTTTCTAGATTATATAGTGAACTGGATGATGAATTATCAATAATTCGCGGCCGTATGCATAAAGTAATCCAATTAACATTTCCAGAATTGGAAAGAATATTTACTAGTAAATCTGATTTGTTTTTAAATTTTGTTCAACTATTTCCCCACCCAGATTGTGTTTTAGGTCTTTCTAAAACCATTATAAAAAATCGTATTCGTGCCAATACCAATAAAAAAATATCAAATATTACGGCGGAGAAAAAAGCGATTCAGATACTTGAAATAGCGAAAATTTGCTATCCTGCTGTTTCTCAGAACGATGTTCTGTGTGACCAGCTCAAATTATACGCAAGGCGCTATCAAGAGCTTCTTCACCAAAAAGAAAGCTGTATTAGCAAGATGGTGTATGTAGCTGAGCAACGCGCAGAATACGATATCATTCGCAGTCTCCCTGGGATTGGACCGAATACTGCCGTACGCTTGATGGCTGAAATAGGAGATATTACTCGTTTTAACAATAACAAGCAACTCAATGCATTTGCTGGTATTGATATACGCCGTTTTCAATCAGGTAAAACCTTTTTTAAAGATAAAATCAATAAACGTGGAAATAAACATTTGCGGAAGCTCCTTTTCCTCATCATCCAGAACATGATTAAACAACGACGTTACGGACAAAATCATATTGTTGAGTATTACGATAAATTAAAAACGCAACCTTATAACAAGTGTCATAAAGTTGCGTCCATTGCATGTGTAAATAAATTATTGAAGCTTCTCTTCTATCTCATTACACATAATATGCACTATGATTATCGGTTAGCCGCCTAAAACCATAGTTTCATCCATCGTACCATATCTTCCCCCTAGTAAAAAATGGACACATATTAGGGGTATTTGGCTTGCATTCTAATTGGCTTAAAATCTCTGGCATTTAATCAATTATAACTCTAAAAAACATTTGACTAATCGTAAGAAAGAACACCCAAGAGCTATCAAAGGTGTTACTTCGTCTGTTCAATCTCCTACAGCAAAACGGGCGGAAATCTCATCGATATGAGAAAAAAACGGTCTTTGATATATTAGGTGTCGTTTACAATTGTACCCTGTCTGATAATCAAGCCGCTTAATTCAAAAAAGTGAAACCCGTTAGGGTTTATTTCGTATGCAAATCTTTCAATCACCTACACTTGCCCTTTAGGAAAAAGAAACAATCTCGTCTAAAATTGACTTTGCATAATCTTAGCTTGATAGCGATGTGGCGGTACCCCAATAAGAAAAACCACAGCAATCGCTGTGGTTTTGACCAAAACTATATTGTAAATGCTCATAGCATTGTATGTTGGATTTCAATTGTAAGTTCCAATGTAAACTTTTTAATATTAGTTTACATTGGAACTTACAATTGATTTTATTGGATTTATCGCGATTCATCTATCCCCTCAAAAACGACTATAAAAGTATACATTCAAAATACTATAAATAAAGAGAACAGAAAACCTATAAACAAAAAAAGCTAGATCCATGCTAGCTTTTTTACATAATTTCTATTAGCTGAAGTTATAGCTACAATATTTTTGAAAAAAATCACTTACAGTATTTTATGCTATTTGTCAGGATTGGCCGTCCTAATTTCTCTGTCTTTGAATTGGAAGGACGCACTTGAATTTGAACACCTTTCATTTCAGCTGTAATAATGTCAATTCTTCCTGCCCATGTAGGACCGCCCTCTTCAACAGAGGGATACATTTTAAAACGCCAACTAATTTCATCTGGAATAAAAGCAAATCCCTCATACATGTCATAATTGCCCAAAGTACTTGGATCAGGTAAGTGAAGAGCATGGATACTTATACTTGTTCGTGGGAAACTTAGTGTCAGCTTCACCTTATACACCAATGCTACTCCTTTTGCATTCTTATCCTCTTTATTGATGGGTTCTAATATTAAACTACATGGTAAAGCCGGTGAAGAATCTGCTTGAATTTGATTTGGACTTACAACAATTATTATAGCCAGCACTAATACCCAAATAAATTTCCGCATTGTTTCTTTCCTCCTAAATGCTTATTTGGGTTAGGTTTCCTCTCCTATTACATTCTTATTAAGTTGGATTTTTGTTGTATAACATATTCATATGAGGTTTACATAATCCCACTTATCGGTATTCAATGTATTTTAAAAAAACCCTTCAGTTTGTTTGCTGAAGGATTTTCGTATTTACATAATTATCGTTATCGGCAATCAAAAACATTCGAATTCTATTATGTTGCCTTCAAAATTTAGCTAATGACTTGTAACTTTCTTAAATAGAGGTAATACCAGTACACCCACATATAAGGGATGATATAGGAGAAAAATGTCCAAACAATATTCCAGCCGTTACCATATACGACTTTCCCACTTAAAACTAATGTCATTTCAAGAAGAGTAGTAAATAGCGATATGAAAAAGACCATCAAGTAAGGTCTTTTGGTTTTCTTTATAAAGAATATCAAGTAACTTGCCAAAATCGGATAAAGTCCTATATTGAAAGGTAAGCCAGACAAAGTTTTTTGATTAAGGAAAGGAGCAATTCTCCAAAAACCACAATAAAAGCCGAATTCATTTACAACAAAAGCAACAACACAAAAAAATGAGCCAATCAGAGGTATAATCCCTCTCTCTTTTTTGTAAAGATGAAAAATTCCAACAGCCCAAGGTAACACAAATGCAATTAGAATATTAAATAGCATTTTGACTCTACCTTCCTTTCCTTATAACCATCTTCACCTTACTCCTTATAATTTAAACTAAAAAAGTTTTCCAAACCAACGCAATATGATAATTACAATCAACTGAGTTATGATTAAATTATAAGACTGCTTAATTCTTATTTTGTTTTCAAAAATATATCCCATATACAAATCTCATTTACATAACCAATCATTATCGGTATCCAATATATTTAGGAATCTAAAAGAATCCCTTCAGAAAACCCTTAGATGTTTCACAGTTCCAAAAGGTTTTACTTATGGTTTTTTTTTATTTTCATACATCTAAAGATAAAAAGAATCCTTGATACGTCCGTAAAGTGTTTCAAAAGGTATACCTTTTGAAGTGGGGTGATTTCTATAAAAAACAATGTGTCAAAAAGTTCGAGATAACATTTTAAAGTACTTCAAAATTATATAGACCTTTTGAATCATTTGTGATTTTTTTAAAAACGATTTCTTTCAAGTTGATTTAATTCTCATAATTCACTTTAAATCAATATCTATATATGAATAAATTAGTAAAAATAATGGTAAAGGTAAATAAAGAAGAATATGTAGAGAAATAAAATTTCGTTTTGGGAATACTTCAAAATCTTAGATTGATAGGCATGATATGGTGAACCCATAAAAGAAAATAAAAAAACAGGTAATTGCATGTATGACGCAATTACCTGTTTTTATCACTTTTATCTACTATTTATTTTTTAAAATCTTACTAACCTCTTCAACACTTAATTCAGCAGCCTCTGCAACCTTCTCTATAGGTACACCTACTTTAATCATGTTTTGAATTAGTTGTATTTTGGTTTCTTTTGCAGCTTTTTCTTCTGCCGTTTCTATTTCAGATATTCTATCTTTTATTTCCTTTTCTCTTGCCTCATATATGCGTAAAAAATCCTTATCGCTACTTAGGCGCTCCCAATCCTCTATTGCCTTTTTCAAAACTGGATCTTTTTCCATTGCGATTCCCTCCAGGATTGTTGTTAATTTCTCATCTTCATGCGCAGGAAATAATAGTAACCAACGCGCTAAAGAATCTTCCCATGGATTCATTCGTTCCCCTTGCCATTCTTGAATTACTTTCGGAATTTCAAGAAAATGCAATTGCATATTTTCAGTAATAACACGCTTTGATTTTTTGTTCATAACTGCGCTAATATTATGAAAATCTTCTTCTTCAGGAAACAGAATAAAATCCACTATATTAATACAAATTGTTGGTCTTAATTCAGTATACTTCATTCCCTGATTCATTTGGGAATAATACATGCCCGCCCAATAATATAAAGACCGTTCTGTCATGTCTTTCTTATCGCGAACCTGTATCTCTATATTTATTTTTATACCATTATTGAGGGTAGCTCGCAAATCTAAAATAGACAATTTATCATCTTTTTGTTCTCTAGGAAGATGCGGATCATCTAAGTGCAACGAAGTTATTTCCTCACCAATAGATGATTGAAGTACTGCATTAAGAAACCCTATTAATATATCTTCGTTTCCTTCTACACCAAATAAACGTTTAAAAGCATAGTCAACTCGCAAATTCACTAGATTTTTTTTCGTATATGTATTCATATTCTCCTCTACCTTCCTGTTAGTTAATTTAAATCCTCTGTAAATATAGGCATAAGAAAAAAATAGAACTTACCATTCTATTTTTTGTACCCTACCTATTTGTAAATATATCAACTTAATTTATGAACCTTATAGGCTCTTAAATACAGGTTTAAAGCCCGCTTGCATAGCATCATCAAGCCCTTTTCCTTGCGCTGGATTCCATGCAGCAATTATCACATTATAGCCCTCTTTCTTTAATTCTGTTGCAAAAGCAATTAAAGCTGCCCTTACTTTCTCGTTCTCTACTAAATCTGCATCAAATGCTAAATATACATTCTCTACGCCCATATTCTTTAATACAGGCATAGCAATTCTCCAAGCATTTACACCAGGAATCGCAAGAACCGTTGTTCCTACCTCAGACAATTCTTCATTATTAAATCTTTCAGGGATTAAGTCAGCAATCAGATCCGCCTTCATCGGTCCCTCTGTAATCATCACTGATTTTGTTTGATGCAGCGTACCAGGATTCCAATGTTTCAAATGTGAACTTGGTACCGCTACATGTACGGGAAGTGGATTTTCACTACCTCCTGCACCAGTCCCTTGATTTTTGTTTGCTGAAGAGATCCACAAGTATTTTTGACCTTTATGTACCTTTACAACAACTTTTTCCCCGTTGATTAATAACTCTTTATTTTTTCCTATCTCTAGTTTTCCTTCATAGATACAATCACCATTCTTAGTTATCTTTACAACATTAGGTTGTCCGATTAATTCCGCTTGAACTCCAGTAGGTCCAGATTTCACATGAACTGAATTTTTCACTTCATCCACACGAACCTGCCATCCAACAATTTGATTATACTGGTTTCGAAAAGGAATCAATATGCCAGGGGAGCCTGCCATTAAACGAAGAGAAAGTTGCCCTTTCTTCATTTCATAAAAGCCTGGAACACCCTGCCAGCAATTTTTCTTCCCAATCTGTTTAAATAACTGCTCCCAAACGGTTGTATACGTATTATCATCTTCTAACACAATTTGTTGCTTTAAGAAAGAACGATATTGACGTACCTGTACTTGTTCTTCAGTCATTTTTCTATCTTGAAGTAAATGTGTATGATGTTTCTCCTCTAATGGTAAACATTCGATTAAATTACGATTAAATACATCTAATTCTTCGTTACTGCGCTTACTATGCCCCTTTACCACATCTACATCTGGTAATTGATATTGTTCCTTACCATTTAGATAATGGATATAGCTTGGATTACTTGAATTTTTACCGTATACCCATTTACTTTCTACACGGGTACATGCTACTTTCTCCTGCGAAACATGCAGCATACAGTTTCCAATCCCATTGCAAATCGGGCATGGAACACGATAAAATTCCCACCAACTACCTCTTGGATGTGCAGTCGTCAAACGAAACTGTCCTTTTTGTATGTTATAATTCATTATTTCCCACTCCTCGTATACTGTTTATTATATATGGAACTGCCACTTCCATTAAACTCTTTATACTTCTATTTAGATATTCTCTTTGCTCACCTAATGGATATACAAAAGAATGTGTATCACAAACTAAATAATCGCTTCTATGTTCTTGATCTAGCAAAGCCGATTCTACATATGCTTCAAATGCTCTAGCAAACATCTCATGATTTGTAGACCAATACTTTTTTGTTCGCTTCTTATCTAACTTAATTGCTGTATCAAAGTATACAGACCCTTTCGCTTGATAAGATATTTCATCAAATTTTTCCCCTGTTTTTTTATAATGGAAAGCAGCTAGCATTTGTGCAGTTCGCTCAAATTCCTTTTCAGTTTTACGTTCCATACGCGTTTTTGCTGCTCCAGACAAAGTATCAAGTTTCCTGTACAAACTTGCATGATGTGATTCTAAAATATTTGAAACATTGCCTTTAAATACATCATAACTATCGATAATACCACCATAGAAATACCAATTTCTACTGTAGGCATTTTCCACATTTATTACAGAATTTACGATACGGGAAAGCCCACACAGGACTTTAGTCCGTCTTTAAACGTGGGATGAAAGCATCGTTTTTGCATAGCAAAACATGGTATACTTTATTCATAGTCATGCAAAAGACTCTAAAACGACTGTTCTCTGAAAACAGAATACATATGAGGTTGGGGTAGCAAATTCTTCTACTCCGTAAAATGTATTAAGTCGTCATGCAAAAGACGTAAAAACATTTGAGAACCAACAATCTGTACGGTATGGTCACAGTACCGTAGCCCACGAACCTATATGGTCTGTTGTGGGAGTGGTGATGGCACACCGCAATCTTGCACGTCAGCGATACCAGAAATGGACTTCGCTTTTGGTAGCAAGAATCCCACTGACGTTAGTCAGCTGGCCCCTTTAGGGTGGGAATGTCAATCTGGCCACTTTTCCTTGTTTACAAGAATCTAGCACAGCTTGCATCCTTTCCTTGATAATAGCAGGCAAGATATTCCCGACACTCTTCCCACTTGATAGGAAAGCAAGGCTACCGTTTTGAAAATCATGACTACAATCATACAAGAAATGATCCAATGCATGGCCCCATTCATGACACAATGCTCCAACTCCATTATCACGAGTTAAATTAATTACTTTGGTAGAAGGTTCATAATGTGCTAATGCATTACCACTTCCTCTCGCACCAATCGCAAGTCCTAAGCGTCCCCCTAGCCCTATATATTCAGGTGGAATCCCCAATATACGAGCTAAATCATGCAACGCTTCAGACACATGCCCAATGTGCTCTTTTGCATACTGCTCGGTGCAATAGTGCCCAAATTGCATTCCCTTTAACCCAAACATAGAAACTACATCTTCAGGTTTGGCTGCAATTTCTACTTCTGGTCCTTTTCTTTGCAATGTATCAGGAAGTTTTCTAGACCAAGCAGTTGTCGATTTCTTACGAGTTGTAACCTTTTTCGCAAGCAAATCATCCCATGTTAATTCTCGTGATACACGAAGATACGTAGAATTGATACTTTTAGAATTTGTACAAAGTGATATGAATTTCTTTCCCAATATTAATAACTCCATACCATCTGCCTCAACAAACTCATCAAAATATTCTTCTACCATTCTTTTAAAAGTGTATGTAACACTTTTATCCTTTTTAAATGCAGACCAAGCATTACTCATTTCCATTCCATAAGAAACAGCGAGATCTATCCACTGTTGTGAAGTATGTACCGACTGTATATCACTCCAGATTCTTCTACATGCTTGAACATACAGTTTCCTTGCAGTCGGTGTATCTACAATTGGCTTCTTATTTATCCTGCCCACTAGTAGTTGCTTTAACTTTGCAACATGTGGCGGGATATCATTTGCTTTTTCTTGTTCAAAATCAAATGGAATCAGTGTATTTCGATCTAATGCATTTAGCGCCTCTGTCGCAGATTCTTTTTCAATTTCTGCTAAAATTTCTAAGGAAAAAGATACTAAAAATGATTCTTTTAAGGCTCGTAACTCTTTCTTAGCCCCCACTAATTTCTCACCGACATCATAACTGTATCGATTGCGAACTTGTTTATCTGTTCTCACATCTTGTACCATTACGTTTTCTCCTACCTCTAAATCAAACATTTCAAATAAATTCATACTCTAATCCTCCTCAATAAAATAAAAAGACAGAAATTCATAGTAATTTTTCACTACGGATTTCTGTCATTCCCTCTGTCTGTATACTTCCATTTGGTTCTGTGAATCACTCATTACGAAACACTCACACCTGTAAGGGAGAATAAATCCTCTTTTGTAGGATTCAGTGCTTGTAACCAACTATCTACCTGTAGGAAGTTTACTTTTTTTAATTGTTCACCTTTCTCCGCACGCTTTGTCACTTCCAAGCCTCCATGATGATGAACAAGAATTGTAAGATCATCTTTCTTGAAAATACAATCTACATCTGAAGGCTTTACATGATGGCCACGTAGAATCGGCTTCCACTTCTTAAGTGAATACCCTTCTACATCTAAAAAACCACGGATTGCAGTGAAGCGAAAACTCGTCCCTCTAAAACATCTTTCCAATAAAAAAAGGAAATCTCGTATACATCCATTAAAATGAACATGATACAAATAGATTTCCCCTGCTTGTTTTGCCTCTTGTTGCGACAAATTTGATGGTTTAATAGAAAGCTGATAACAATCTCGTTCCCAAAACGCCCCTTCTTTTGTAACTCTCATTCGTAATGCACGCAAACTCGGTATAAAGTCATCTGGATGTGCAGAACAAAATAATGATACTTCATAACTCATTTTCATAATGAAATCCCCCTAAATAATAATTTTTGCCCAATGTGATAATGGGGTTTACCAATCAAACAGACTTGAAAACAACACAAAAAGGGCTTCTTCAAGTCGATTAATAATGTGCATAGCAAAATAAGCTATATATACACTAATCGGCTCAAAGAAGCCCTTTCACAATTGAAACAAGACACAACTTGCTTCTACAACTCAACCACAACACATAAGGTGTGGGAATAAACGGAATCAATTAAACAATAACTATATTTTCATATTAATGAATTCATAGCAAAATTTCAACAATTTTATGTTTCATTAAGGTATTTCGCTCATTTCTTTTGAATTTTTTTCAAATACTGTATAATAAAAGTATCCTACACGAGATATTGAGTCGTATCTCATTCGTCATTCAAAAAAGGCCTGTATATAAAAATTGATATTATCCCCTTTAGGTAGACAGTGTTAAAAAGACCATGTATAAACATGGATGTTACACTATTACTTGGAGGGGATTTTTCATGGCAAAAAAAGGTACAACATTTAATACATACTCGGAAGAAGTAAAGTTATCAGCTGTTCAAAGTTATTTAAACGGAGAAGGAAGCTACGATATGATAACGGAGAAATATCAGATTAAAAGCTCTACACAACTTAAAAATTGGGTAAAAAAATATAAAGAATGTGGTGAAATTACAGATGCTCGTGGGAAAAATAGTGGAATGAAAGGGATACCAAACCCTTTAAAAGGCAAACGTGTTCATTTCAACACCATTGAAGAGGAACGTGACTACTATAAGGCTCAGGTTGAATATTTAAAAAAGCAGTATCCAAATCTGTAAATGGGGGCGTACCAAAATATAAAGAGAGATATCGTATCATTGAATCATTAAAGAGAAAATATCCAGTTCTATGGCTTACTAAATTTGCGGGTGTACATCGTTCAAGTTACTATAAGTGGATTCATACAAAAAGCATAAAAAACATGCGACTAGAGTCCGATCAACGATTAAAAAAGGTAATACAATCTATTCACGTAAAGCACAAGGAATATGGTTATCCACGTATGAAAATCGCTTTACAAGAAAAAGGTTATTTTATAAATCACAAAAAGGTATATCGCTTAATGAGTGAGCTCAACATTCAGTCTATTATTCGGAAGAAGCGTCGCTTCTTTAAAGGGAACTATTCCAATGTTTTTCCGAATGTTTTAAACCGTGAATTTAAAAATCGTCAACAAAATGAAGCACTTGTTACAGATATTACGTACCTACGATTCCAAGAGGGATTTCGGTATCTTTCTGTTGTCCAAGATATTTATAATAACGAAGTTGTTTCTTGGAAAATATCCAAGCGCAATGATAATGAACTTGTATTAGATACAATTGAAATGTTGGCACAAAAAAGAGATGTGCGTGGAACCATTCTCCATTCAGATCAGGGATTCCAGTACACATCTCATGCCTACAACAAACGACTTTTAGATTTAGGTATCATTGGCAGCCACTCTCGCAAAGGAAACTGCCATGATAATGCCTGTATCGAGTCATTTTTCTCCCATTTTAAATCGGAGATGTTGTATTTGAATCATTTTAAAACAGAAGAAGATTTAATACAAGCAATTGAAGAATATATTTACTTTTATAACTATAAACGGTTCCAAAAACGACTCAACCATCGAGCTCCGATAGAATATCGAATCTCGATGGCTGCTTAGTCTTTTTAATACTGTCTACTTGACAGGGATAAGACCAAAATAAGGCCTTTTTTATTTATGTAAAAAATATAAATAAAAAGAGCTCGATGTAGCTTTGAAATAAAGTCTTTCCGCAGTCAACGAAAGTACGGTCTAGATGCAGAGTACTGATAAAAAGTGAAGTAAACAACAAATTTCTAACAGAATTTGTTGTAATTTAACTTGAGTTTCATTTATGTTAAACTTTCATATTTTTTATAAATTAATTAGGATATAGTTCACTTAACATAGCATGTGGGTTCTTATTCCAAAATCTATCTAATGGGGTTCTTAACCCTTGATTAATTACCCACCTTCTACTAAATATCCTTATTAGTTCTTCATTAGTTAATTTTTCTTTTTCCTCTATCGTCCATTTCAATGCTTCTAATGCCTTCTCCCTTGTCCAAAATCCACGAGGGGCCCTATTTAATTCCCATTCTTTAAACTTCCCTGGGTACAACTCGTGTAGCATGGCATATGGACTATTTTTCCAAAATCTATCTAATGGGGTTCTTAACCCTTGATTAATTATCCATCTTCTACTATAGACCTTTATAAGCTCTTCATTTGTTAACTTTTCTTTTTCCTCTATCGTCCATTTTAATGCCCCCAGTGCCTTTTTCTTTGTCCAGTAGTTTTTAGGTGTCTTCTGGAATTCCCACTCTTTGAAACATCCAGGATATAACTCATTTATCATACTAAATGGACTATCATTCCAATATCTCGCCAATGGGGTCCTTAAGCCTATTTCTGAAAACCAAATTACACTAATTTTTTTTCTTATCTCCTCATTATTCATTTGTTTTCTTTCCTCTATCGTCCATTTCAATGCTTCCAACGCTTTTTTTCTTGTCCATAAACGACTAGGAGTTTTTTTAAAATCCCATTCCTTAAAATGGTCTGGATATAATTCATTTATCATTATGTAAGGACTATTTCCCCAAAAAATTTGGCAAGGCGAACTCAAATTATGATTAAATAACCACTGAATATTATAAACCTCCAATAATTTATTATCTGTTAACCTTTCTTTTTCTTCTATCGTCCATTTTAATGCTTCCAATGCCTTTTCCTTTGTCCAATAGTTTCTAGGTGTCATTTGAAATTCCCATTCTTTAAAACAATTCGGATAAACATCATTTATCATTGCATATGGGCTATCATGATATTTAACGCTAAGTACACCACCTAATTTATATTTAATAATTAATTGGGATTTCCAACTCTTAAGAATTGTTTTTTTATCCCTCTTTAAAACTTTTTCTATAAAATACTTAATTACACGTTTTGCTAGATTATTATCATGATCATCACTCCATGTACTTTTTGGAAATTGCTTTCTTTTACCTTCTAAAATTTCTTGATATATTTGTTCAATGCTATACATATTATTTACTCCTTTTGTTTTGCAAACAAAAAATCCATAAAATCACATACATTGTTATTAGATTCTTTAATCAGTTTCTATGATGATTTCCAAAAAGCACAAATAGAGCCTATCATCCTTATTCCTGAGGAAGAAATTTATATTATGGCGGATTCATCAGCTGTTCAACTTAATATAATGAGTCCTGCTAAACCATTAAAAGAAGAAGAGCTTCCTTTTCTATTTGATCGCTTCTATAAAGTGGATCAAACAAGGAGAAAAAAGGTACAGGTTTAGGTCTGTTTATTGCGAAAAGTCTAATCACAAAGATGGATGGTAATTTATCAGCAGAATTAATTGGTGATCAATTAAAGATGAAGTGTGAATGGAAAAAAGGAACAATAATTACCAAAAATACATTTATATAGATGTGTTTTCTCCTGGTTCTTTTTTTGTAAATTCATATAAGGCAAATGTACCTAAAATAACAAGTATGCCTTCAGGAGCATCTATTAGTATAGTTTTCCATGTGCCTGAGATTACTAGTTCATTACCTGTATAAGATGTAAAATATGCCTTAATATAACCTATAGTAAATTGCACAACACATAAACAAACATATAACCATAAGCCAAATCGAATCATTTTCTTATTTTTAAACATAAAACACCCCTTCTAATTAGATAAAAATATAAACCTTATTATCTTCATTCGAATTAAAAACCTTATATCACTATATTCGATTTTATTGTAATAAGATTCTAAGTAAAGGGAATATGCAAAAATGCATATTCCCTTTACTTAGATTATACCTTTGCTTATCTACATTATTTTAATGCAATCCATTCATAGCTTTCAAATTCTTTAGGCTTCTTATCATACTTCAAACGTCCAGTTGTGCAAAATGAAGCCATTATCCATTGAATGGGATTCATCTTTGCGTAAGGATCGATACAATCCTCTATTTTTTTCAATTGATAGCCTGTACTATTTTTCTGCCAAATTGTATATAAACGAAAATGTGTTGTCGTAACAAGCCTAGCTTTTGTTGTAACTTGCCATTTTGCAATTTTTGTTAAATCTTCTTTTACTTTTCTTTCATAATCTTGTTTTACTACTTTATAACTCTTCTCTTTATTGATTAATCCATTAGAGAATTCAAAAGGCATTTGATGAACCTCATAAACTATTCCTTCTTCCTCCCCTAAAATATTCGATTCCACTAGAAATATATTTTTTAGTTTTAACTGTTCCGTTAATTCTTTTCCGCTTCGATAAAATGGCTTTTTCATCTTCTGCAACAAGATTACCTGAACAATTAATCCAATTAGTAATGGATAAGCTAGTACAAACACCATGTTAATAAACATGTTTACAAGAAGTACTCCAACTAGTGCAAATATCGTAAAATAAATATACGTTTCTCTTTGATGAATGATTCTACTGTTCAAGCCAAGATACCTCCGTTTTGATAGATATTGAGTGCAATATAAACCATTGCCCCTAATAAGATAGAACAAGCCCCTGGAAAGCTCTGAATGAGCTGTATTTCTTTCTTAGGTAGTTTTGCACCAAATATAGAAGCGGCATGCTCTAATTGGTCTTTAATAGCTCCTTTAAACCCTAAAATATTAATTAATCGATACACACTGGCAATCCAAAAGAATAGTAAATGGAAAGCTGTTAATGTAATAGCCGTAAGCATAGCCGATTCTTCTACTAAATTGCTAACATATAAAGCTACCACCACAAGCATTTTCGTATCACCGGGTGAAGAAAATTTAAACGTCTCTAACAATAAACCACATACTAAGGCCATGACTAGTACAATCATAATCTCCTTCCCTGTTCGTATTCCAGTAAAATAGGTGATTCCTATACCCATAATTAAGAATAGTAGATGCCACATATTTTTCGTTTTTCTATATTTCAAATCAGTAAATACATTCAGGATCATATATCCTATCAGTATTCCCATTACATATATGCCCATATTTTTCTCTCCTTATTTCATTTATCATTTTAGCCAAGAAGACTCCTTCCTCAAGGAGCGTGAAGGGTCACAGCCCCAGTGAGTAGGTGGGAGATGAATTGGCTTCGAACAAGGGATGGCAGGAAGCCATCTAACATACATAAAGTGTTACTTCACTAGTTATCGAATGTACGTTTGGTGTATAATAGTCATATACCGAAATGGAGGTGAATCAAATGATGATTAATAAAGCCTTTAAGTTTCGTATCTATCCAAATCAAGCACAAGCAATTCTAATCAACAAAACGATTGGTTGTTCTCGCTTTGTATTCAATCATTTCCTTTCTCTATGGGATCACGCATACAAAGAGACAGGAAAAGGCTTGACCTATGGTACATGCTCTGCCAAACTTCCTGCCATGAAGAAAGAGTTTGTTTGGCTAAAAGAAGTGGATAGTATTGCGATTCAGTCGTCTGTTCGCAACCTTGCGGATGCTTATACACGCTTTTTCCAAAAACAAAACAGCGCCCCGCGCTTTAAATCTAAGAAGAACAACGTACAATCTTATACCACAAAACAAACAAATGAAAACATTGCTGTTGTAGGAAACAAGATAAAGTTGCCGAAACTAGGCCTTGTTCGATTTGCCAAAAGTCGCGAAGTAAAGGGACGTATTGTAAATGCTACAGTTAGACGGAACCCTTCTGGCAGATACTTTGTGTCATTGTTAGTTGAAACAGAAGTACAAGAACTTCCGAAAACACATTCTTACATCGGAATGGATGTGGGACTAAAAGATTTCGCCATTTTGTCAGATGGAACAACCTATCAAAATCCGAAGTTTTTTCGGTCATTAGAAGAGAAATTGGCGAAAGCACAGCGTGTTCTTTCTAGAAGAACGAAAGGATCTTGTCGCTGGAATAAACAGCGAGTAAAGGTAGCTAGAATTCATGAATACATGGCAAATGCTAGAAAAGATTACTTGGACAAAATCTCAACTGAAATCATTAAAAACCACGATGTTATCGGTATAGAGGATTTGCAAGTATCAAAAATGTTAAAGAATCATAAGTTAGCAAAAGCAATTAGTGAAGTATCATGGTCGCAATTTCGATCCATGTTAGAATACAAAGCAAAATGGTACGGCAAACAAGTCATTGTTGTATCGAAAACATTTGCTTCTAGCCAACTATGTTCCTGTTGTGGATACCAAAACAAAGACGTTAAAAATCTGAATCTACGTAAATGGGACTGCCCTTCTTGTCGTACACACCATGATAGGGATATTAACGCAAGTATCAATCTAAAGAATGAAGCGATAAGGCTTCTAACCGCAAGGACTGCGGGGATAGCCTAATAAATTAGAGTTCGATAGAACTCTTTACTTAGGAATCCCTCACTTCTAAACGAAGTGAAAGTGGGGGTAGTTCAAAGAAGGAGCCACATGATACGTGACTCCCCTTATATACAACTTTAAAGCTTATTTTTTATTCCATGAATCTACATCTGCATTGCTTGATGCTTTTGTGAATCGAGCTAGAATTGTGTCATATCCACCTTGGATTGCTTTCCATACAAACGGTCCAATGACTAGTACAATAATTACCGCTAA
Source organism: Bacillus sp. FSL R9-9410 (assembly GCF_038050385.1). NCBI lineage: Bacteria > Bacillati > Bacillota > Bacilli > Caryophanales > Bacillaceae > Bacillus > Bacillus sp. FSL R9-9410. The sequence goes on along the minus strand of NZ_JBBOTV010000003.1, from coordinate 272,034 downwards.
CGCGATTAACATACCGTTTTCTGATGATAGCTGTGAATCCTCATTTTTTAACCAACTTTTCATTTTCGTTAACATTTCATTTTGCTCCTTTATATATCAATTTTAGGAATCTACTAAGATAAAAATTTACCTAATTTAAATTTTATTTCTTGTTCCAAGAATCTACATCTGCATTGCTTGATGCTTTTGTGAATCGTGCCAGAATCGTATCATAACCACCTTGGATTGCTTTCCATACAAATGGTCCAATGACTAGTACAATAATTACCGCTAACGCGATTAACATACCGTTTTCTGATGACAACTGTGAATCTTCGTTTTTTAACCAATTTTTCGTTTTTACTAACATTTTATTTTTGCCCCTTTATATATCGATTTTAGGAAACTACTAGGATAAGAGTTTACCTAATTAAAATTTTATTACTTGTTCCAAGAATCCACATTTGCATTGCTTGATGCTTTTGTGAATCGAGATAGAATTGTTTCATAACCACCTTGGATTGCTTTCCATACAAACGGTCCAATGACTAGTACAATAATTACCGCTAAAGCGATTAGCATACCGTTTTCTGATGATAATTGTGAGTCTTCATTTTTTAACCAATTCTTCATTTTCGCTAACATGTGTTTTGCTCCTTTACCTATTCCATTTGGGATAATGTCTTTTTATAAACTTGCAAATCCTTGTGATAAGGATTGAATAACAATGACCATCGGATAAATAACGATACAGCCAATGACTGCAACGTTAAATTTATTCATTTCCATTGGTTTATTTTGAATCAAACGGTTGTAGTTCTCATGTTTTAACTCACGCATCATTTTAATTTGTGCGTCCATAATCCGAAGACTTTGTACCTTGTCCGTTTTTTGCGCCTGTTGCAGTGCGATGGTAAAGGTATTTACTTCTGGACTATTTAAAGATGCGGCAAAGTTTCTAAACGGTTGATCTGAGCCCGCGTACATTTCTAATTCCGCTGTAAGAGTAGATACATAGGAACGAAGGTGCCTTCCTGCATATATCTCTGCTTTTTTAACTGCTTCTAGTGTTGTATGTGTTTTTAACAACTGTAGTAATGGAATTAGGTACTCTGGTAATTCAAACTTCCTTGCTTCTATTGCCTGTTTAATCTTTCTTTTTAATAGGTAATCCGGATAGAAATAAAGCAGTGGTGAAATCAGAACACCTACTTTAAATAAGTAGTAATCATGGAACACGGTACAAATTAAGAAAACAGATGTGAAAATGACAGGATACGCAACCTTCATTTTCAAATATTCTTCTGGTTTCGTATCCAAGCCAGCTTCCTCTAATTTTTTCTGAATCTGCTCTTTCTTTTCTTCTGTCAGATACTTATGTGATAACGATTGAAAAGGAGCAAGCATCATTTGATTCAAATTCTTCTTTTCAATACGCTTCGCATTTTCTACATAATGAGTAAGTACACTCTCACTGTCTTTTTTACTTTGTAGAAAGGTGGAGAATACCCAGTACATGACAACAAATATGACTAAACCTAAAAACGCAGCCATCTTATTCCCCCCTTTCTGTCGGGTTATAATTTGCAATTTTTTCTACACGTGTTGCTAGGAAAAATACAATAAACATATTTACTGTTAATGCAATTTTCCCCATCATAGAACCTGCCAAAAATCCATATGCCTCTTTTGACATCAACATAATGACAATCGGCATTGCGATGACTATTAAGCAGTTCTGAACAAAAGCACGTTGCGCTTGGGACAAACTAGAACGCAATCTTGCCAGATATAGCTTTTGTTTTTCGAAATCTTCTGCAATATCTAGCAACACTTGCACAGAATTTGCTCCACCTTCTCGGCTACATACTTCCAACATTTCGTGGAAGAATACCAATTCTCTGAAATTAAAGGTTTCATTAAACCCTTTAAATGCACGGTGCATCGTTGTTCCCCCTTCTAATAAAAGAGAAACTTTTTCTATTTCTTCTTGAATACTGTCATGCATCATCGGTTTCACCTGAAGTAACACTCGTTTTGCGTTATTACTAATTTGAAGCGCATTCGCTGTAGCCTTCATATAGATAGATAGACGGTCTATGACAACCAAGTAGTAACGTTTTTTTCTTCGATAGAGAAGAAATCTCGGAACTAAAAACCCACATAAAGCGGAAATCAGTGTAAAAGAATCTCTTCCAAAGGAAAAGTAGAATACTGCCGCAATACTCATCCCTGAAAGTACCGTATATACCCAATACATACTTTTCGTCAGTTTCCACTCGTACTTTTGGGCTTCTAGGATAACGGATTGTGGAAGATACATTCGTATTCCTTTGATATTCCGTAATTCTAAGCGTCTTTCTTCTTTCTCATTTTCTTGTACAAATTGGGAAAGGGCAGAACCCTTAGATTTTGTAAATAGTAAAACTAACAATAGTACACTCATGAATATGAGGAATATACATCCATAAGCTAACAAACTATGCATATTGCACCTCCTTATGTGTAAGGAATGGTGCATAAAGAGCTGGATTTACAGTAGAAGAACGGAATTTCTTCTCCATTTCAGCTGACATTTTTGCTGTAATGATATGATCTCCATGAATCTTTCCTACTTTCTCATTCATTTCATCATATTCCTCACCTGTCGGAATAAATTGAGAAAGCTGATTGAACTGTATATCATCTTTATAATCCAATAATTCAATCATCTCTGTAATATAGCGATTCCCATCATCTTTCTTTTCTAAAAAGACAATCACATCAAACGTCTGTGAAATTAATTCATATAAATACTTAGCGTCAATGTTCGCACCACTTTGCAGGCACATGAGCATTAAACGTCTTACTGCTTCTCTCGCACTCCTTGCATGGACTGAAGTAAAGCCAGGGTGTCCTGTTTGGAAGAAATTTAGCATTTTTAATGCTTCTTTCCCCCTTGATTCCCCTACAATTAATCTCTTTGGCCCTTGACGTAATGCATTCGTTAACAATCTATCAAAATCAATTGCATTCTCTTCTACTTCCGATGCCCTACACTGCATCGGAACAAAATGATGTTCTGGAAAGATACGATGCAAATATAATTCAGGATTATCTTCTACTACGAGAGTACGTTCTTTCTTCTTCCCTTTCGGAATATGAGAAGCAAGATATTTCATAAACTCTGACTTCCCTGTGCCTGTTGCTCCCGCCACTAAAATATTCATTTTTGCTTTCACGGCTGCGGCCAAAAAGTCCAACATCTCTCTCGATGCTTGATTTGTAGATAACATCCGCTCTTCAGAGGCTCGAAGGTAATCCGCATTCTTACGAATTGTTATCGTTGTACCCAGTCCACCAAGCTCATCTAACGCAATATTGATACGTATATACGGAAATACACAATCTACATATGGCTTTGCTGTATTTAATGATTCTGAAGTACTGTTTACCATCTTGTAGGCTAAGGCTTTCACTTCTTCTTCCGTTTCAAATCGGTAAGGAAATGTACATTCTCCCTCCCCAATTCTTTCGTAAATAATCTCTTTTGTACCATTTATATAAATATCGGTTACATCTGGATCTTTTTTCAAAGGCTCTATAATACCAAATCCAACAATATCGTCACACACCATATTCAGTAATTGTTCAGAAGGTACATCTGAAATGACGACTTGATTACTTAATAAAAAGCTTTTGATGATTTGCTCTACAGCTGCTCTCTTCTCTTTATTCATAAAAGATTCGCTTAAGATATCACGATGTTCTTTTACTAAAAATGCACGAATTTCATCGGTTATATCTTTAATTTGTTGAGCTGTAGTTGTTCCTAACCTTTTAGCCGATTTGGAACGAATCATATAACCGAAGTGATATAAATCAACTCGATTTCGCTTTAAGGCGACTTGTTTTCCCTGTAAATAGCCCCACATACTACTTGCCTCCCCTTTTAACTTCGTAAACCAAAGAAACCCTTTTTCATAGAGGATGTATGCTGGAATGGAATATCAAATCCAGCTGCTTCCATAATGTGATGGACCTTTTCATTAATTTGTGGAGAACCAAATTGCATCCCCCATTCATAACTCGTACGATCTCTATCATACGAAATTGCCACCGCAATTTTTTGAGAAGAAAGCTTTTCAATATCCTCTACATAATTCTCATCCGCCATATTTAATACATGAATCATGCGAGGTAATGTTAGCTTAGCTTCTTCTATCAGCTTTAATTCCTGCTTGATTGCTAACGCACCACGAGGGTTTCCATTTAGCACATGAACAACAAGATCTGATTGGTATAAGATTGGGTAACTCAGCACCTCGGATAATTCAGTTGGTACCGATAGAATGATGTAATCGTATTCTGTCTCTACAAGTGATTCGATAAATGTTGTTACAAACAATTCTTTGTTTTGAATCTCAGGGAATTGAGCTGGGTTATAACCTGATGGAAATACTAGAAAATCCATCTTATCGTGCAATTTTTGTATCAGCTTTGGATTCAATTTTTTCTCTAGTAAATCTTGCTTTGTGCAAATGTACTGCAAGAGATTGTATTCATTTTCTTTCCTTACAAGCTCTAATATATTTTTGCTGTCATGGCTAAGACCTGTTCCAACTGCAAAACTCGGCCTTACTTGGTCTGCTTCTACATACAGCACCTTTTTCCCTAAATGAGCTAACTCATTTGCCATCGCAATACTTAACGTGCTTTTCCCTACATTTTCGTTTGTCGCATAAAAAGCAACCATTCTGACTTGCCGCTCCATCTTAATACCCCCTTTCTTATTTGGATTCGTTCAGATACTGTGCAACATATTCTTTTACATTTTTAGAAATTGGATTGGTTGAATGTTTCTCTACATAGTCTAAAATGTTCTTCTGATCAGATATTTGCGAGAACCCTTCCGCTGGTTGTAATTCCTTCCCTGTTTGTTCTACCTTTTGTCCGACTGCAACAGGAATCACATCTCCAAGCATTTTCGCACGATTTAAGTATTGGAGTTGTTCTGGTGAAACAGCTAATGTATATAAACGAGTTACCTTCGGTTTTTGTTTCCCCTCTTGTTCCTCTTTTGATTCTTTCTTTTCTAACACGAATGCATCTTCCGTATTACTATCTTTTGCAGCCGTAACACGTACGCGTTGGAAAAGACCACCGAATACAACCTTCTCATTGTCTCCTTCTTTCACAACCTGTTTGAAATACAAGTCCACGTATGTGTTAGGAATAATACTATTCCCGGAACTTGTTTCAAGATCAACGAGTAATGGGAAGGCAACTTCTCCATTTTTTAAGTTTAATATTGCAGAGTCTGGTAACTCTTCTTTCTTTACTACTTTATTTTTGAAGAGATAGCTATTTTCTGTGATGGGTTGTCCATCATTTGTCCATTTTCCTACGACCTCTTTCTTACTCACGCGTAATGCATTGGGTGGAATGGAATCACCAGGTAATGTGCGTTCAACTAGCATATCCTCTTTAATCTCTGTATGAGCGGGTATATCCTTTGCGGCTACGACAATCTTTGTTGGTTTTACTGCATTCTCCACTGCAAAATGATTGTATCCATAGATACCAGCGACTGTTGCAGCGGCAAGACCAACCGCAGCAATCTGCTTCTTTTGAAACTTAGATGGCTTCAATGTTTGTGTTCCTCCTTATGTAGCCTTTAAACGCAAAAAAAGGACACACCTATGGCATAAAGCGCCTTAGGTGTGTCCTTTTAGCTAATCTAAAGTCTATATGAAAATGTTGGATTTGTTTTCTTTAATATTACAATTTCAATATTATGATATATACGGTTTTATGTCAATCATTTCTAAAAAATATCTGTTTTTTCTATTTCAAAGTACATTTTCTACAAAATAAAAAACCTTTAAAACGTTGTCATATCAACGTTTTAAAGCTCCCTCCCTAAAACATGAAATAAAAGTTCCTTCAGAAGATTTGAAGGAACTTTTGTTTAAATAAATTTATCAATGATTATCAATAGTTATCTCGTTGTAATAGACCTCACTAACCGAATAATGAAAAAATGATTAAACCCGCAGGACCACTTAAATTTCCTGCATTAAACTCTCCGATACGTACTGGAGCTATCGGATTCAAAATATTATAAATTTCTACCGTGTCATCTCCATTATTTGCCACATAAAGAGTGGTTCCTGTAATAGCTAAACCAGCAGGATTATCTAAATTCCCACCATTAAACTCTCCAACACGTACTGGAGCTATCGGATTCAAAACATCATAAATTTCTACCGTATTATCATCAAAATTTGTTACATAAAGAGTGGTTCCTGTAATTTCTAATCCAGCAGGACCACTTAAATTCCCTGCATTAAACTCTCCGATACGTACTGGAATTATCGGATTAGAAATATTATAAATTTCTACCGTGTTATCTCCATTATTTGCTACATAAAGAGTGGTTCCCGTAATAGCTAATTCAACAGGTGCACTTAAATTGCCACCATTAAACTCCCCTACACGCACTGGAACTGTCGGATTCAAAATATTATAAATTTATACTGTGTTATCTCCATTATTTGCTACATAAAGAGTGGTTCCTGTAATAACCACTCCTATAGGTTCACTTAAATCGCCACCATTAAACTCTCCAATACGTATTGGAGCTGTCGGATTGGAAAGATTATAAATTTCTACCGTGTCATCTCCATTATTTGTTACATAAAGAGTGGTTCCTGTAATAGCTAATCCAGCAGGATTATCTAAATTCCCACCATTAAATTCTCCAATACGTACTGGAAATATCGGATTGAAAATATCATAAATTTCTACCGTATTATCATTGAAATTTGCTACATAAAGAAATTTAAGACTCACAGTTGGTCCTGGTCCAGTTGGGCCTGTTATTCCCGTTGGACCGGTTGGGCCTGTTATTCCCGTTGCTCCCGTTGGACCGGTTGGGCCTGTTATTCCCGTTGCTCCCGTTGGGCCGGTTGGGCCTGTTATTCCCGTTACTCCCGTTGGACCGGTTGGGCCTGTTATTCCCGTTACTCCCGTTGGACCGGTTGGGCCTGTTATTCCCGTTACTCCCGTTACTCCCGTTGGACCGGTTGGGCCTGTTATTCCCGTTACTCCCGTTGGACCGGTTGGGCCCGTTACTCCCGTTGGACCGGTTGGGCCCGTTACTCCCGTTGGACCGGTTGGGCCTGTTATTCCCGTTACTCCCGTTGGGCCGGTTGGTACAGTAATTGGTGGAATCGGTGGCAATGTAGGACCTACCAAGTTAGGATCAAATAAACTTGCAGATAGATTTACATTAGATTTTAATCCGTGCCATTTATTTTTCCTCTCCATATATTTCCCCCCCTAAACATACACATCCCCCACGTAATGCAAATTTTAGACAAAGTATTATTTTCTCTACAAAGTTATGATATATAGAAGATGTACTATTCCCTTCAAAGATTTTTCACTCAAATGAATGTATATCTGATGATTTACCTGCCAAGTTAATTATTAGGAAGGCTCAATACATATTGAGTTATGAGAAGACCTTCAATGAATTCCATGTACATTTCAGCTAGTCGATATCTATCAATTAGCTCTACATTTAATTCTTTCGCATACCGTTTGGCGTTTTTCGAAAAACCACCGATTGAAACGATATATCCATATTTTTTAATATTACTTTGTACAAGCGCAATTGCTTTGTAAGACATATCACTGCACATATACTTCACTTAGCCAAGGTATAAATCACCATTTAATCGATGTTCAAAATCCACACCATAATCTCCAGATGCTGTCGTTACAACAGTTGTACCGCCGTGCTATTGTTCAATCACATCTGCAACAAATTCTTCAAATTCTAATGGTGTTTGGCGAATAAAAACAGACGGAAATGTACCCATAGATACCCGCTACCGTTATTGCTGCTAGACCTACCGCAGCAATCTGCTTCTTTTGAAACTTAGATGGCTTCAATGTTTGTGTTCCTCCTTATGTAGCCTTTAAACGCAAAAAAAGGACACACCTATGGCATAATGCGCCTTAGGTGTGTCCTTTTAGCTAATCTAAAGTCTATATGAAAATGTTGTATTTGTTTTCTTTAATATTAAAATTTCAACATTATGATATATACGGTTTTATGTCCATCATTTCTAAAAAAAAATCTATTTTTTCTATTCCAACGTACGAATCCCAAAAAACAAATAACCTTTAAAAACGTTGTCATATCAAGGTTTTCAAGCTATTAACTACCCATTAAATATGATATAATAGATGTAACGTAACTGAATATTTCAGGGTGGTCGGTTGCTATCCTTTCTCTATCTTTTTAAAGAGAAAGGAGGTGACTATATGGATATCCTTTTCGCTATAGCAATTGAAATTGTAAAAGTTATTGCTAGAGAAGTCGCTGTATTTTTTGCAAAACGAGTAGGTAAATTCCTATCTAAGTCTTGGAAACAAATACTAAAAAAGCGACGAAAAACGAAAAGAACCACCCACAATGCCTGCAAGCGTGTGAAGGGCGGTTCTAAGAAAAAATAAACTTTTTTAGCAACCAGCCACCTTGCGGTAGCAGTTACATAAGGCGAGATGTTGAAGCATCTCGTCTTTATTAGTTTATGCAAAAACTATCTTTGTAATACTTCTACACATATTATAACATCAACTATGGTCCATGTCATGTCTCTTCATCCACTATAGTGGACGAAATAAATAAAATTACTTTTAAAACGAAATCAATTTTGTTCCTGTTTCAAAATACTTTGCAGGAGCATAGCTTTTCCCATTCCGATTCTGAAATTCACTTCCAATGCACAGAGATACAATCATTGCGACAACCCCGATGAAAATTGCACGTCTCACACGTTTTTTTTTCTTTTTATCCACTTTAAATTCCCCTTTCTATGAAAAAAGGCACATCCCAATTAAGGGATGTGCCTTTGGTTAGTCCATTCAGCTACTAGTTTAAGATGGATTTCTTTTGTCGATTCATCTAATTATACTATATTTTATTTTTATTTCCCATTTTTCATGTAATACCAATCCGTCAGTTTATGAAGTAATTCTTCTTTACCTACCCAATTCCAACCTACTCCACTACCACCTGGGAATGGATCATCTGGGAAAACTCTTCTTTTAATAAAATCATCATACGCAACACCTTTAATTTCTACTTGCTCTGTTAGACATAGACTCATTTCATTAATACCTGCTGGAGCTGTTTCTACATTGAAAGTATATACCTCATCTTTCGTCTTCATTGGTGTATACCATTTTTTTTCCCCATCAATGATCTTTTCTTGTCCATCCCAATATAAAGACTTAGTTGGTCTTTTACTATCAAATACATGTCCAGTTTTCTCCGATAGATACATATTCTTTGGAGAAAAACTTGATGTAGAACCTGTATTTGTCTTAGGTTCTAAATCTTGTTTAGATTTTAATCCTTCATCTGCGAACGGATATTGTGCTGTTGCTGCTGTAAATACACCAGGGTAATTTGCATTCCATTGATTTTTATATGTTCCATTTATTTGGTATGAAAATCCATAGCCACTATGGAGCTTAGAAGGTGATAGATTATCAATACTTCCACTTAATGTTTCATAGAACATTTCTCCGACTGTATCCTCTTTTGACACACGTTCACTTACTGTTTCTACCACACCTTTTACACTAGTTACACCGCACATCCCTTTCTCATGAGATGGTGCATAGATAGCTGTTTTAATAGGATTATTTTTGTATGTGGTTTCTTCTATATCTATACGATTACCAGCAGGGTTAATTTCCGCTTGAATTGTTCCTTTCCCCTTATGTTGCCAGTCTAGGGTCAATGTTTTCTTTTCTCCCTCTGTTAATTTCACTCTTTGTGATACTACTTGTTGTCCATTATGTTTTAATACAACTACCGTTTCAGGGTTGGCATATTTCTCTTCTAATGTATCTAACTTTTTAATTTTATTCTTCTCTTTTTCTAGTTTCTGTCTTGCTTTATCTAACCTACCCGCAGCGTTGTCCAGTCTATTTTCTTCCCAAGAGCAATCCCTATCATAATAGTGATCATTACCTTCCGCATCTACTTCATGGATAGGATTACGACGGCAATAACTTAGACTAGATTGAGCGCTATCTCTATCAGATTCAGAGCTATTTACTTCCTGCTTAGATTTATTAATATTGTTGTTTACCTTCCCTCTATATTGATCACGTTCCGGCTTAAAATTATCACGTGATACATCTACTCTGGTTTTAATATTCTTTCCTTCGCTTGCTGTTTCTCCTTCAATTCGGTCAGCCGAAAAATCAATTTTATATTTATAATCTTCTTCATCACCCGGATCTGGGTTAGGTGTAACCTCTGTACCACAGTTACCATCCACATTAAAGTTTACGGTCTTCTCATTTGAATCCCTTTGAACAGCATCAGTAATCTTTAGCTTTGCAGTATAACGACCACACATTTGCGGCTGCCAGCTTACATCTTCTTTAGTAAATCGTCCTGCATCGCCTTCATTTGGTTTCTGGTTATCTTTCTGCGGATTCGAACGTAAGTAATTCTCCTGATGATGCACTGTTTCTCCATCTTTTGTAATGTCTAGCACCCATTTCACACGATTTCGTTCACCAGCAGCTGCTTGATAAGGATTTACTGTTGTCCCATTCGGATCTCTATCGTTGTATCCTTTTCCTTTACTTACATATTCGAAACCGTTAAATGTAAATTTAACAGGTACATCTTTTTTACTACTAGACGCTTTAAAATCTTTTATTTCAGGCTTACTGGTACGGACATACCACAAGTTATACTTATTCACACCTTCTACACCACCAGATCCCGCATAACCACCCGAAAGATATGCTATATCACGAATCCAATAAAAATCTCCATAAGATTCATCTGAAGATCTATTTTTAATCCTATGTGGAATAATATTTTTTAAAACAAATTCAGAGTTACCCCAATATTTAGTTGCTATTATACCGTTTGTAACTCTCTCCATTTCGGTTACCATACGATCTCCCACTGGAACTGAACTATTAATATAGCCATCATTTGAAATACGAACATAAGGTTCTGACTGTTCTTCATTTTGAATCAGGTTGTCCCTTGGATTTCCCCAATTAAAAGAACCATTATACACAGCTGGAAAATGTAAATCAGCTCTGTATAATAAATCTACTGATTTATATCCACTTCCAGGCCTAAGTAGTTTCCCACTCAATTGTAATTCGGGTGATTTTAAAGACGTAGTTTCATTCCCATCATAAAATGGTATGTCACTATTTCCTGCACTTACTACTGATGGAAACGCCAGCATCAAAGAAGTACAAGTTAACAATATTCTTTTTCTCAGTTTCATAAAACCCCTCCTTTAAACATAAAAAAGGACACACCTGTACCTTGGTAGGTACGTAAGGTGTGTCCTTTACGTAAATAAATCATCGATATTGATTAATTATTATATTGTATATTTAAATATATCAAATATAAATTTAAATTACAATAAATTTATACACGTACTTGAATGTACATCATATGGTCAGCTGTAGAATGCCCTACACGGATTTTATATTTTCCTTGTTCATAGTTATTGATTGCTTGAGCATCTACTGTTTCTTGAATTTCTTTATCTAGGACTAAATCAGAATTTAACAACGTAGTCCATTTTTTAACTAATTCAATAGTTGCTTCGTTATTATCTAGGAAGATAATTTTAAAATCATTCTCATTAATTGCATCAATGTAGATTTGTGCACCTATTGTACCTGCTGGTAGGTACATATTTTTATCAATTAGTCTAATCGTTCCATCTAAATCTGCATATTTAAGGTTAGTACCATATTTACTATTCACACTCTTAATAAGATTTTGCGCTTCTTTAGAAATAGATTTTTGAGCAATTAGGTTATTCATAGCGATTGGATTATAATTAACATCTTCTGTAGTTAAACTTTTGTCTAAATTCGTTGGTAAATTAGTTTCTGGTTTCGTTTCTGGTTTTGGATCTGGTTTTGTATCTGGCTTCACTTCTGGTTTTTCTTCTGGTTTTGTCTCAGGTTTTGGGTCTGGTTTTTCTTCTGGTTTTGTTTCAGGTTTCGGGTCTGGCTTCACTTCTGGTTTTTCTTCTGGTTTTGTTTCAGGTTTCGGGTCTGGCTTCACTTCTGGTTTTTCTTCTGGTTTTGTCTCAGGTTTTGGGTCTGGCTTCACTTCTGGTTTTTCTTCTGGTTTCGTTTCAGGTTTCGGGTCTGGCTTCACTTCTGGTTTTTCTTCTGGTTTCGTTTCAGGTTTTGTTTCTTTTTCGATTACATTAATAGAGTTATATAGGAACTGACTGTATTGTTCACGAGTTACGTGCATTTGTGGAGAATACTTATTACTTCCTGTACCAGCTGTAACACCATTTTCCTCTATTGCATTAATTGCATTATATGCCCAAGAGTTTTTATCAACGTCTGTGAATGATGTTTTTGTAGTTGCTTTAAACTTAAATGCATTTGTAAGTACCTGTGCCATTTGTTCACGAGTTAAAATATCATCCGGACCATATTTCCCTTCACCATAACCACTTACAAGACCTGCTTTAGCAAGTGCTAAGATTTCTTTTTCGAACATGTGTCCTTTAATATCAGTAAATGGATTTTTGAAACTAGCATCTGCATCCGCTGGTTTTACATATGCATAAATCATACGAGCAACTTGTCCACGAGTTACATTGTCACCAAAACCAAACTGTCCATTTCCGTATCCTGCTACTACTTTACGGTTTGCTAAATCATAGATTGCTTTCGTAGACCAGTGATTAGCTGGAACATCATTGAATTTTAATGAATCTGTATTATCAGCAGCTTTAGCAGTAAATGCTCCCGTCCCTAAAAGTGATGTTCCCATAATTGTTAGTGCTGTTGCTGTTTTTAAAAATTTGTTAGCCATTGTTTGTTCCTCCAAATATATTAGTTTTTTTATAGATTCTTTTATTGTACCTAATTTGAACATAAAATCCAGATAATTTAACATATAAATTATATGATATCGTTTTTTTATAACCGCTGTTCTATGTGGGAAATATTACCATATACAAATAGGCTTGTAAAGTATTTTTATATACTTATTTTTAAATATATTTTTCTAGCAAAAAAACTATACTTTTCAGCATAGTCTTTTATAGTAAGAATCTTATAGATTTCAATTTCATTATTTAAAATATACTTGTCCCATTCCATCCTTACTTGCCCATATCGGAGCCTTTACACCTTCTACTCCAATTAGCTTAAATATGAAGAAATGGTGTTCTGCATTCACCTTGAAAGAGAGTGGATGACCATGCTCTATGCGACCTTTCGTATACTCATACTTCCAGCCATCCATCTTTTCTTCTTTCATTCTTTTCTCTATTCCAGGGATTAAATCAACCCTTTTCCCATTGTTATCATATTGAAATCCACCCTTATTCTCTGCACTTTCTACCATATCAGAAGCAAAGTTATGTGCTTTCACCAACTGAATCCCATACAATACACCTTCAGGTAGAAGACTAATTAATAATAAAGAAAGTGTAAGGAATAGAGCTGTAGTTACTGTATTTTGCATTCTTTATACACCTACTCTTTTTCTATTATTTTACATTCCCACCAATTTGTTTTTCTTTTGCATTCGCATCATAGACGATAATACTTCTTGCTTTACTCTTTATCGTTTCTTTTTTTTCATCAAATTGCTTAAAATAACTAGCAGCTTCTGCATCACCTTCAACAGCGATCATTGCTGGTTTTTCCTGTACAACATGAACAGAAAAGTCACGTTTTGAAGCAGGATCTTTAAAATCTGCATTACTGTTATATGCTTTTTCAAATTCTTTTTCTGCTACTTCTCGGTCAACTGCTATCTCTTCCTCTGCACGGAGAGTACCTACTTTTACAGCCTTAGATAGAGCTATCTCGCCCCCTCTTTCTAAAGACGATTTATTATCAGTATGCGTTGTATCCCCAATCACCATATCCGTAACAAAGAAAAGGCATCCAACAAATAATAGCAACGTACTTGCAGCTACAATAAATTTTTGCATTTTTTATCATCCCTTCTTAATTTTCGGTCTTTCGGAAACGAAATCCACTTAATATAGATCTTTTCTTCTGGTTCAGCAATTCGTTTGGTAGTAATAACTCTGCTATCTTCTTCATTATTCCTTCTAACTCTCTATAATAGTTACGACTTGATAGTAACGTACTACTATTCAACTGTGCTTCAAATATATCCTCAATCCCATAAGGTGGTATAGCTGCTAATAACTTCTGTCCTAAACATTCTTTCACTACCTCGTGTTTTAACAATGATGATGAAAATTTATTCCCAATTACTTTTGTTTTCTCTAATGCTAAGTAGGAAACTAACTTTCTTTCTTTTTGCGTAAGAGGGTGTGCTATCTTTAACATTTGATGAAGATCTGGCTCCGCTACAAAGAATATGTAATCAGCCATTTCGCATATCTCATGGTATAAATCTTTGTCCCAATCATTCCCTGCATCAATAATAGAAATAGGTGCTTCTTGGTTCCCCAATAAGACCTTAATAAAATGGTCAAAGTCCTGCTCTGTTTCATTTTTTAATTCTTGGTCTACAATAGGATTCTTTACGATAAAGTTTATTTTTCCTTGCTTCCACTTTGGAATCGATAATATATCGGATTCCTTCTGTAACATCTCTTTATAGCGCTGTAACATGAACTCGCTGCGATAATTTTCTGGTGCTTCTGTGTAGCCCTTTAATAGTGGATACGTATATCCCTCATCGTATAGATTCTCTATATAGTTCACATCAATCTGTAGTTCATTCAAATAGGCAGCTAGGAGATGTGAAACAAAAGTAGCTCCACTTCTCCTATTCATACTGGCCACAACAATTGTTTTCCTTGGAATTGCTATACCAATCTGCTTCTCATATACAGGTTCAAACGATAATTTATATTGCTTTTTAATTATTGGTGCTTTTACAGTTTCCTCTTGTACAGACTTACGTTTTTGTTTGTTTTTAAATATTTTTGACTTAGAGGAAGGTTCATCATTGCTTCCTTCCTCTAAGTCACTTGGCACTTCCTCTTCTTCCTCAGCAGGAATGTCCGGTAATTTCGTTTGTTGCGGTGCCTGACTTGCTCCAACAATCTCGGCTACATTCTTAATATCCGACTCCTGTAGCAACTGCGGGATGACTTTATTATCAATATCAATTCTACGAGAGTTGAAAATGTCATAGATACCTAGATAAATCAGTTTCGCCAAAAACTCATCATCATTTTCACGTTCTGTAAAAACTACAATACGAATATCTCGATTAAAACGTATATCCCTTAACTTCTGTAAGATAATCAATTCACGTTTATCTTCCTGTCCCGCATCAATATTTAATCGCTTATCATTAATACATAGAATATTGGGTTGTTCAGTATCTAGAATTTCATCTAGATATTTTATGTGCATCACATCACTATCAGCCACTTCAAATCCCGCGCCAACAAAATCTTCTCGTAAATATGCCGTATATACAGTATCACTGATGGCTAATACAATTTTTTTGACCATGGTAGACCTCCTTCAACTTTTAGCGTTGGATTAAAATCATGTTTTCAATTGGAATTTGCGCCTGTTGATGAATCTTCCCAAAAATCTCATTCAGAATATACTCCACTTCAACTTGTTCCAATGGTCGTGGTGCCTCAAAATCAGAATTAAGTTTTATTCGTATTTCCAGTCGATCCTGAATTTCATTTAATGGTGTATCGAGATAAAGAATTCTGTAGTATAAAACACCATCTTCAATGCTTTTTTGAATCATATCTCTTGTTTGATGAATAAATGTTACCTCTGCAAGCTCAACGAAAGGATTGTCTATCGTTACTCCGCTATTCCAAGTTAGATTCCAAATCTCACAATGTTCTTCCGCATGCACAACAACTCCATTTACTGAAGGCGTAATTGCAAAAAGACGATCTACAGGAACTTTTGTTAAAGTAGTGGTATCCCCATTTACTAGTTCAAATCCTTTTTCCAATCGTTCGTGTTCAAACGCACATTCAGCGCCAGCAAATGCAATTTCGCAAAATACTTGTTCTAGTAATGGACGAATCCCCTCAAATGTTCGTATTGCAAATACACTAAATTCCTGTGTTTCATCTGTTCGAATGATTTCATATAATTCAAACTCAGATGCATTTACTAAAGCAAAAGGAATATCTTTAATAAGATTCGAATCAGTATATAGCTCCTCTGGAATGTGGGTTTCAGGATGATGTACAAACTCAAGGCATAGTTGATATCCTTTTAAAAATGCATTCTTGGCTGCTGCTGGGAATAGAGTTTCAAAGCGCTTTACATTGTTCTTAAATTTCTTTTCTTCAACTTCGCTATTAAACTCCCTTTCTTGTAGGATATTAGCTTTGTTACCTAACAATAAAAAGTAATGATTAATGATACGACTAATACTTTCTTCAAACGTTGAATTATCCTCACAATACTTTGCAAATCTCTCTTTACTCATGCTTACAATTTCATTCATAGTTCTGATTTCTCCCTTTCAAATGTTATTAATACATAAAAAAAGACACACCGATGGCAGGTTATGTGCCTTCGGTGTGTCCGTTTAGCTAAAGAATGAATCTATTAATTTGTATATTTCTCTTAGTAAATTGTTGTTCATGTATAAGAATACATCTGTGAATTTTAAAAGTCAACAGTTTCAGAAAATCCTAATGATAATATATTCACTTATATTTTTCTGATTTTTTATGTATCTAATCTAAAGAAAACAATATTTCAAATAAAAATATATACAAGTATTTTATATAAATAATACAAGGATCATATATAACTAAACTCAATTATTAAATATAAAGAGAAAATACAAGTGCTTATGAATCCTTATATACCATACGTTCTTTTATAATAAACCTAATTACATATCGTAATATCCCCATTACATACAAGTAATGAATCATAAAAAACACAAATTAAGAAGCTAAATATCATATTACTAAGAATTCACAGGTTTTAATATATAGTATTAAGATAATCACAAGTATTGAATCGAATTATAAACAAAATGAATCGTATCCAAAAGCAGCATAAACTGTTTATATATTTACGTAAAAGCGCCGATAAAGACATTTCCTTAACAAAAAAACATGTCCTCAAATTAAAGAACATGCCAAATAACCCTTGCTTTTATGTGATTTTTTAACAAGGGCTGCTGCTTACTATATTTTTTAAGATTTTATGAAGTCTGGATAGGCACCATTTTGATTATAATAATTCATCATTACATCGTGTCTTTCTTCTACAGACAAGCTTTTTTTCGTAAAATCAGTCCAGGATTCTCTAAATTGTACTCGCATAAATGCAGGAATAGAGAATATTTCTTGCTCTTTCGTATAATTTTCAACCTGATCTAATGCATAAGTCATTGCGGTAATCAGTAATACGTTTTGTTTTTCCTTTGTTGGCATGTATGCAGCAATGTCCACAATTTCCTGTTTAAATGCAATCATCATATTTTCACGATCTTTCTTTCGTAATGATTGTCCCATATATTTTAAACGAGATACTGCTTCCTTTCTGCATTTCGCTACTGGCCTATGTAAATCTTTTTTATCATTCTCAATTACGCAGTTTGAAGAAAACACCACATTGAACTTTTCAATGATGACTTGTTTCACCTGTTTTCTAACACGCGCTATGCGAGAGTCGCTAGACTTCTTTTCCTTAGAATCAATTGCTGTAAATTGCACAATTGGTTTTAAAATTTCTATGTATTGTCGTACCTTCTTTGCATTACGATTCAATTTATCCTTTAAAAAACCCATTTTTCTTGTAATCTCGAACTCTTGAATCTGGTGCTTATAATGCTCCATACCAATTTTTCTCGAAAAAGTATTTATTAATTCTAATAGGAACATAATCCCTCTGTTATCACGAGCCTTTACAAGACTACTAAGTATAGTTGTTTGAATAAGATGAAATGGAATTCGGAAATATGATAGTGATATATCTGTAGTTTTTGTAGTTTCTGCAGCAGTATGGTTATACAAGGCATAATCTACAACCTCATATACAGTACGATTTCCAACAGGTGTCTCTTTTACGAGCTTACGCTCCAAGCAAACTTGAAACCCCGTATAAATTGTTGTGTAGGGAATCCCACTGTTCTTAGCAAGATCCATGATTTGAAATTCACGTGGTAGCATTCCTATATCATTACATTCAAAGTGAAGCAAGATATAAGTAGCTAAAGCTGAAGATGGTAATTCTTTTCGTTCATTTTCTAGTTTTACGATGTTCAATAATCCATCGAAAAACTTAACCCCATGTACTTTAAAGTTCTGTTGGGAAAAAGTCATTTGCGTATTCATAGTTTTCTTTTACTCCCCTCCCAAAAAACACAAAAAAGACACACCACTGGCAGGTAATGCGCCTTCGGTGTGTCCGTTTAGCAAATTTTTTATTTATCTATTTGTATATAATTCTTAAACAATTGATATTCATGTATAAGATTATCTTTATAAAATTAAAATGTCAATACATTTTCTCATTTAAGTTTTATAAGAAATAAAACCTATAATTGGTTTAATTAGAAGTTGTACCGTAGATATCTTCTTACTGTTAATAATATGCGTTTGACTTCCTATCATTTCCATTTGAACAGACTTTCCCCATAACAACCACACTTTTTTTAGCGTAACACTATCAGTATATCCAAGTTTAGGAGATTACTTGCAAAAACCTTGCAACCTTTATATACAGCCGGATTTTCAAAACTACTTAGTACATAATTAACTCACATATTAATGTTATGTAAACAATTAAAGCTCATTCCAGAGAACGCATTCACATTAACATATCAACTGACATTAACATGTAATCAAATTCCCACTGTTAAATGTTGATTTCATATCAACATTTAACAGTGGGACAAGTATACACACACATTCATTTGACAGCATTAGCAACCTTATAAGAAACCCTTCTAAATGACTAGAATTATAAATACCTATAGAACCTGCCCAGGCTTGCACCAGAGTTAAAAGCTAACAAAATATAATAAAACTTATAAACCAATACATACTTCAGTGTATTAATAACCTCTATAACAAATCTCAATTATTTTTTTGATATATTTCACCTAAATAAACACTACTTCGATGGAGCTTCAAAATTCACTCTTAACTCTGTGAAACTAAACCCTTTACAAGTAGTCCTTTTAGTTGATACAAAATTAACAATAAGTATAGCATCGTATTCAAATATCAATCTCTTGTTAATAGCATTATAGTTTCCTGTTAATGATAATGATATAGATATTCTTAAAAGTATCACTCAATAACCGGTCAACATGTTAATTTCATTCTCTTTATTCACTTTGTTATTTGCACACATAATTAATCAATTAACACCGAAAAGGTATTGATCGACTTATTTAGATGATCAAAAGGAAACATTAGTATATTTAACCTTCATATCAAAGCGTTCTATAAAATCCATCACTATATATTTATTTTATTTTCATATTAATCAAAGCGATTATTGAACATTCTATGTTGAAAGTGTCCCTTTATGGAAGACCACCATAGATACAGCAGGTGCCTATGGTTATTTTAGTTGATAAGACATTAACATTGATGGGAGGCTATTCTTATGTAACTTATTTCATATCAATGTCACATTCTATGTTAATGTCAATAGAAACCCAAGATTCGCCCCTGGATCGAATGATTTTCACCTTTATTAATAAACAAGATGTTTTATGTTAGATAAATAACGTCTTTAAGCTGTTTAAAAGCTACTAGTATTAAATTAACTATGCAAATCCAACCAAGTATCCTATACCATATTAAAATACTCGTACATTTCACATTAATGGCAGCGTAGAGTGGGAATTAACTCTTACAGTTTATTTATCTTGATTCTGATCCTATATCGCTAAGTACATTTAAATTCACCAAATAATACTAATGTAGTAGTATTATTACCTTTTTTCTAGTTTTTATACATTATAATTTAAATTCCTTAGTTTAGTATGCTTGTTTTTCCATAGTATACTTTAATTATATCCTTATAACTTATTTACAAAACACCTATATTTCCTTATCATTAATATTAAGTGACACGATTTGTTAATCTCATGGCAACTATCATTAATCTTACTAACATAAAAGATAGGTATTTCCATCGATAGAACATTACCATTTAGACACTTAGAGTTAACAGTAATATCAACAAATTAAGCGTATTCCGTGTTAACAGTTAATGTTTTGTTAACACACATTCGGTTACATGTTAATTTTATATTTCATGTCAATTACTGAATAGGTAGGGATTTGCATGATTATTATCGAAATAATGCCTAACATGTCAATTTCAGTTCACATGTTAATTACAAATCGGGTGTTTATGAGTGATTTTTAAGGAGGTAGTTACAGTGATTGACCAAAAAAACGAATCACAAGACCATCAAACTAATGATGATGACATATTAAATGATACTGTTTTTGAAAAAGCATGGCGAATAACTGAATTTTCTAAACTGGTCGGACGTCATCATAATACTGTTTATAATTGGTTCAACATTCTAGAGGAAAAAGGGCTTCACGAAACTTTAAGAACCCAAAACACAAACGAAAAACTCTATAATACATTAGATCTTGAAATTGCTCTATTTATAAAACAAAAAAGAGATGAAAAATGGTCTTTAGATGCCATTATTGACCTTTTACCACACCAGTTTGATTTAAGACCAGTTTCACCAGAGAATCAAACAAATGAAGTATCTACCGAATTAAACCTTCAAGCCGCTGCAGAAATTATCGAAAAAATGGTAACTAAGCAGTTAGAAGAAAAAATAAAACATATTGAATCTCATTATGAAGAAAGGGTTAAAAATATACTAAAACAGTTACCACAACCAGAAGATGTAGAAACCATAAAATTACGCCAACGCCAAGATAGACTGGATAATTTCATTATTGAGCATAGAGCACGTCAGGAATTAAGAAAACAAGCAGAAAGCCTGTGGAATAGTAAACCTGAAGAAGAGCGTACTAGAAAAGTAGGATGGTTTAAAAAAGAGGAAGATTTGGGTAGAAAACAACTCTTCATTGAGCAGTACATACAGGATAATATTATTGATTATATAAAATCTCTTATGAATACTGTGGAATAACAAAAAAGTCTGGATCTTTATCCAGACTTTTTTGTTATTTTGTAGTACCGAACATCTTATCTGGATCTAGAAAATCCGCTAATTCATCATCTTCATTTGCTCCAGTATCTTTATTTTCT
Source organism: Bacillus sp. FSL R9-9410 (assembly GCF_038050385.1). Lineage (NCBI taxonomy): Bacteria > Bacillati > Bacillota > Bacilli > Caryophanales > Bacillaceae > Bacillus > Bacillus sp. FSL R9-9410. The sequence continues at coordinate 250,764 of NZ_JBBOTV010000003.1, read as the reverse complement.
TCATCACTACCCATATCAATAAAATCTCCAAATGCAAAGCCTAAGTCGTCATCATCATCTACATTCTCTATTGTACTAATTTGAGACTTTGTGTAATGAATTTGGCTTTGTCTTTCTTTAAACTCATTAAATTCTTCAACTAAACCTTTAGATAACCTTGATGGTAATGCATCAGTTTTATAGAACGTATATACACTTCCTAAGAAATCATTCTTACTTACTAAATACCCGTTAAAAACGGTACCATTTATAGGTAGATTATTTGAAACTTCTACCTTAGCATCATCCATAAAGGAATCATCAATGTTTTTTTGCTCATCTAAGATAGCCAGCATGCCAAAATGATGTACTCTTGACGCTTCAACAGAACCATCGTTATTTTTCTTCATCAACTCAATTGGAGGATGGAATGAGCTTCCTCTTAATGACTCTTGGAACATCTCTATAATTGCATGGCTATTTTCTATCTGGTTCATATTGCGTGAAACCTTATTAATAACTAAACAGCCCGTTTTCTCAAGTAAAATACGTTTAAAGTCTTGAGAATCAAGTATTACAGATGTACCAGATCCATTGGCAGCAGTATTTAACTCATGAATAATCTCACTAATGCGTTGATTTGCATAGTCTCGTGAATTGGCAATACCTTTTTTCTCATTTTCATTTAATTCCTTAAATTCATCATAAAAGTGCTGGTTATCAGCAAATACTACAAATGCTACACCTTTTGATTTATCATTTGCTAATTTCCAAATCTCCTGTGAAAATTTATTTACTTGTCGTAATACATCTGGCCCATCTGCTCGGACAGGAAGTGTTACAACAATCCCCATTTTTATAAAGTCTTTGCGCTCAATAGCATTTTCAAAGGCGATTCTCGTAAACTTCGCTTGATTTGCTTTTATTTCAGCCATTGGGTATTGCTGTGCAACTTTTTGTAATTCTTGTCTAATTACTGGCTTATTATGAAAAGCCGAAAACTCTTCAATGGCCTTAATGATTGTAGAAGTTCCTGTTCCTCCACCAAGTCCTGCAAAAAACAAAACAAGTTCATCAGATGGTCTTACACGTTCAGTTATAAATTCTTTTAATTTTTCTTTTGCGTCATCATTTGAATCAAGAACCTTTACCGCACGCTCAGGGTTTTTACCTAAACCACCTAATTTAAGTGAAACTTGATTGCTTTTTGGTACATTTTTTAGTTCGGCTAGATCCCCATCATTACTATTTAGCGCTAAGCAGTTATATACTGCTGTTCCGTCTGTATGTTTATATTCCGCAAATTTATCTACCATTCTAGTACCAGCTTGACCAAAACCAATCATCGTCATTTTAACTGCTACTTCATTCTTCAAGAAGTTTTTTGCCATTATTTTATCTCTCCTTATTCACTTTTTTTTCTTTTCCCTAATTCAATAAGTACTTGTTGTCCTCTATAAGTTGAGATTAAAAATTTATATGGGTGCATAGTCTTTTCATAAATTAAAGACATTGATGATAATGTACTCACACTTATTTCAGCTGAACGCCTTGATATATTTGTACGTTCAACTTCTAATGAATAAGATTTTCCTTTTGTTTTCTTTACTCTCCTGTCAATAACTACATTTTCCACTATTTCATTAATGGATATGCCCCTCATATATTTGGTCTCTTGAAATTGTTTGTTTACTACGTTTCCTATGTATAGAAATACACTGTATAGTATCTCGTCTTGTTCAAGAATATCAGCAAACATGTTTACTACTTCATCTGCAAACTTGATTGTTTGATATTTTTCACTTAAAACCTCGTTCAAGTTGTCCCCCCCTTAAAGCATTGGTTAATTATTCCTAGAAACATAGTACATCATTATACGTCGTATATCAAGTCATTCTATATAAAACTTATATATAGAACTTATAAGTCTTGTAATAGAAGCAATCCGTATTTTACATAGGTTCTTATATACGATGTATATATAAAGCGTATATATGATATATCAATCTTACACTTCATGTAATTCACATTTTAACAAGGATTGATTTACTATCATGACTACATGAAATGAACATATCAAAAAATAGCTCTATTTTATTAACATAAAACTTATAAATTATCAATCCAAAACCTTGTGCATTTTATATATACACTTTGTATATACAGCGTACATTAAACACTATATATATCAATAAATTTCATTCTTATATATATCAATTTCACATCAACACTACATAGTAAGCGGTACATGTAAGTTGTATGTATAAGACTTATATGTACCACTTATATAATAATGAGGGAAAAGTTCTGTATTTTAATAATTAACATTGCACTCATCTATTTATATTGATTAAAAGATTCCATTAAGTTTCTATAAAAATTCATACTTCATTTTTCCTTCATTAACACTTTGCTTTTACAAGATTCATCTCTTGTTAGAAAAGGGATTGTTAATGCATTTCTTCACTTAACTCTGTTATTAATTCGCATAACTGTGTATGCAGTAAAAACAAGGGTGCTGCATGTGAATCCAATTTCTTATCAATTTCTTATCAATTTCAGTCATTCCTAAAAATCTATTAGGGAAGATTGTTAATTTCATATCCACAAAATTACTTGATTATTTCGTTAAACACTTTGTAGTTTAAAATGATTGAGAAGTTTACTTCGATCGTTCTGACATTTTCACTCCATTATTTTCATATGAACAAAAGACGGTATCTCAAAATTTATTATGTAGTTTTATGGTTTAGTGAATGGGGAGTCTATGAAATCTATATTAAAGTAAAGAGCCCATGGACGTATTTATACTGTGCCGTTGATTCAGAAAGAAATAACATTAATTTTCATCTAAGTAAATTGATGATTCAACACAAAAGGAAAAGCCTAAAAAAAGTTGAATCTCGCACTGAACCAGTAGTAGAAGTAGACACTCAATCACAAAAAAGAAATTAATAATCTAATAACGAGGAAAGAAAATCACTCTTTGTTATCAAAATCCTTTTTATAATTCTTGAATAATTTCAATCCATCAAAATCTTAATATTCCTATCTACGTCTTGTTAGGGCGGCATAACATCACTTTATTAGTGATTTTTCTTTTGAATGCTTGTTAGGTATCTAGCAGTACCCCGTCCTAACAAGCAGAACAATCTCGTAAATCCCATTAAATCAATAATTTTCTACAGATTTATAAAGCAAGTTATCATCCCAACTTTGGAGTACAAGAGTAGGTATCTCTAGAAGGCAAATCCTCTCATTCATTTTTTCTTGTTTTACAACCAATATTTAGATGTACTAGTATATATAAAATGATACTTATTTAGTTTTAGTTTAATTTAAGATACGAGGTGTATATAGTGTTTAAAAAAGTGTATAAATATAAACGGCCAGGTACCCAAAAATATTTTCATCTAAAAGAAGCAGACATATTTGTTTTTACAGTTTTATATTACAAAAGAGCCCTTACAACACGTCAAATCACTACGTTATATAGTGCATTTGAGGGGAGGGAATGTTCAGAAGCAAGCGTATTTACAAAACTCGACCGATACTCCCAATATGGTGCTATCCTAACTAAAAAAATAGATAAAAGGGATGACAGTATAACAAAACGCGCTTTATTTTCCTTGAAAGAGAAAATAATTGAATTCTTAAAAGAGATAGGGAAGCTCCCACCTGGCGCTTCAAAAAAAAGATATTCACGTATAAATTCACTTCACACTTTATGTTCACGTGAGGTTCTTGTTCGTACTCTACTAGCTACTACAGAGAAGACACAAAACAATGAGATATTATATAAATTAGATATCCGCTCTTATTACCTGAAGAAAAATATGAAAATTGAGGATGGCCAGTTACCGGTGATACCTGATGAACACATTTCATATCAAGATAAAAATATCTATATTGAAATGGATATGTGTAAAGAAACCAATTCTACCTTAGTTGAAAAAGTAGGGAAGTATGTAGAATATGCTCAAAAAACGAAGGACAATGTTTCAGTTATTTTTGTCATGTACGACAAATCAATGTTCCTTGCAGAAGAAGCAGAACCACCATACGTACGTATGAAGAATCTATTATTTTCTATGAGGGAGTATCACGAACTTTTAATGACAATACCTAATCTAAATATGTACGTCTGCTCACTTAAAGATGCTGGAGACCTTATTTCAGATATCATTCTTGGAAAAGATGACAACCAAAATTTCGAACAAGATATTCTTGTGCCTTTATCTCAACGTACAGTAGGAGATGCTAAGTGGCGTTATGCATTTGTTGAGAACGTACAAACATTTAAGGAACCAATAGATGGCGGTCTACGTCGAACTTATAGGAGAGACAAAGACGTTATACAAGATTTCTTCTTTATTTTTGGGAACGAAAATGATTACCGAATGATCGCTAGATTAGATGACGTCGTGTTTTCAAGAAGAGAAGGGGATGACGGTGTTCCACTTGTAGTTATCTATCCTAAACGTGAAAAGCCCAGAGATATTCTTCTGATGGACACTTATGAAAATGTACGACTGCTATCAATCCAAAATGAAAGTATCCATATAGACATGGATGAACAGATAATGGTACGTACTGCAAATAACGTTCATCCGAAAAGACGTAAACTTGTTGAGTTATATTAATCTATTATTTTTTATATAACACTATATAATTTTATTGATTTTCATTATTTAAGGTGGTAGAATAACGTTTGAACATATAATTAAAACTACAATCAAATCAGAACATATGAATTAAGGCAAGCGACACACGCTGTTTTTACAGTGGGTGTCGCTTGCCTTTTTTTATTTGGAGAAAGGTGGAAAATGAAAATGAATTTGCAATTTACAACTGCATCAACAGCCAATGGGGGAGTGCTTTCTGTGAGAGAGGCATTAGCAAATCCAGAACTAGTACTTGAACATATTACGGAAGAAGGTGCGGAGTTCAGCGTTTCACTACAAGATATTCAAATACCTGGTAAGCCTAATTATTATTGGTACGACGTATTGATTGAAACTGCAGCTGCTAAGAAAATAGAAGTGAATATTGCTGTACTTTCTCAAGAAGAATATGACAAGCTTTGTGAAAAAGCTAGTATCGACCTGTATTTAAAACAGACTGAAGATGCAGCGAAGTTCTTTCTAGAAAAATCAAAAGAGCGATTTAATCCAGAGTTACAAGATCGTTTTACATTCCGCCATAAAGCTCAGCTGTTTCTGTAAGGAATAGGTGAGCCTTTATGGATATGTTTAAGCAAAGGTTACCTTTATTTACAACTATTACACTAATTAGCGCATTTATTATTTCTTTTGGAGTCGGTTTAATAAACTATATAAAGTTACTATACTATGCATTTGAACCACCGTCTTATCCTATAGAAATTACATATGTACCACTTATCTTAATGTTCTTCTCTTTATTTCTAGGAGAATTTAGTTTTCGTTTCTACAGCCGTATTCCAGCTTTACATGTGAAAAATGGGAAGCTTTTCATTCTAATTGCTTCACACATCGCAGTTGATATCCAATTCTTATGGTTTGCAACTGCTCCTATTCACGCAAAAGTTATCCCTTATCTCATGGATAAAGCAACGCATGTTAATTTTGGTGAATATCAGGCAGTAGGACATGTATTAACGGGGAATTTCCACACATTAACCATGATATTTGTGTTTTTACCGACTGTATTTATGATCTTGTTTACTCTTTGGTATAGCGGGCATATTGTTCGTTACCGAGAAGAAATTTTAAAATGGGTACAAAAATATGAATACAAAAACCACAAGTTACAAAAATGGTTTAATAGTCAAGAACAACAAATATATCCTGATGTAGAAATTGGTCCTCATATTGAGCATAAAGAAATGGTTCGTATTAAAGGGAAAGATCGAACACTAAACGGAATCATTATTGGTCCGATTGGCTCTGGTAAAACATCTAGTTTAATCATTCCAATGATTAATCAAGATTTACACTGGATGGTACGTTTCATTAATAAGTTCGAAAATGCTTATAAAAAAAATGATTATGATACGGAAGAAGTAAAAGGGACCTTTTTAAATGGCGTTACTGTAATTGAACCTAGTAATGATTTATGTCAGAAAGTATACAAATTAGTTCAAGCACACAAAATTCCAGAAAGCTCTGTTTACTATATTGATCCAACTAATCCAGATACAAAAAACATAAACATTCTGCGTGGGCCAGTTGATAAGGTAGCAGAAGTGTTCGCGATGGTTATTCAAGGTTTATCTGAATCAAACAATGCATTCTTTGAGCAAGCACAGCGTAACCACCTTAAGCAACATATCTATTTATTAAAGCTGCACAACCCGCAAAAAGATGTAACCTTCGATGACTTGATAGAGATGTATGATGATGTAGAACGTGTCCATCGTATGCATAAACTGTTAAAAGTACAGGTGGAAAAGTTATACGATTTTGTTCAAACTGGCGCTGCTTCCCGGGATCAGAACAACGAATATAAAATTATAAAAGGGATAGACGAGTGGTTTGATAATACCATTCGAGAAAAGACAGATTCTCAAGGTGAACCAGCGGTTTATAAAAAAGGAAAATACCGCGGACACCCCATGCATTATGATAGAGAAGAAGAATATGTAAAAGGATTACGTAACATCTTAAAAGACCTTGCTTCAAACGTACTGATACGACGTGTTTTATTTGGAAAATCCGATTTTGATTTCGATGTCCACCTAGAACAAGGTGGTATTTTACTAGTGAACACGGCAAAAGGGGAATTAGCCGACCTTTCTAACGTATTAGGAAAATTTGTCTTACTTAGTATGCAGAATGCTGTATTCCGTAGAGAACCAAACTTATCACCGTACCATCATATTATTGTCGATGAATTTCCAGATTACGTTGTGCGCCCGTTTAAAGAATTCCCTGCACAATCTCGTAAATATAAAGTAATCCTGACAATTGCAAGTCAAACTCTATCTCAATTAGCTCTAGATTTCACAGAGCAGTACATGTTTACCTTGCTGGGTTCATTCCGTAACAAAATGATATTTGGGGATGTAACACCATATGATGCAAAGATTTTTTCTGACATGTTTGGCGAAAAAGAGGAATTTAAAGAATCTGAATCCGAACAAGGTATTTCTCCTATGCAAGAGAATCCCGTTAGTCGTTTAGGATCAACCTATCAAAAAACAAAAGAAGTGGTTATGTCGCCAGGGGATATTATGGCACAAGGTGCATTTATTTGCGCTGCTCGTATCGTACAAGATAATCATGTGCAGCCTGTACAACAAATCACAAGTAACTTTGTACCTAAAGAAGAGTTTGCTAGAGCGATTATTCAAGTAGACGAAAGACTAGGGCAATATTGGGAAAATGAGCGTCTCCTTCTAATCAAGGAGTCTATTAATAAAGCAAATCCAATGAAGCACGTAGATGCAAAGAATATGGAGAAAATAGAACCACTACCACCTATACAGAATGATACGATGGAGCAGAACAATTCCCTAGAAACAGACAGTGAGCAACAACATATTGTATCATTGGATGATTATAAGGATCATAAATCTGAACATGAAACAAAATTAGTCGAAGATATAGCTGTATCAAATACATTCATTGCTAGTGAACAACAGAAAAACCACAATGAGGAAGCTGAAAATGAAGCTGCTCTATATGAAGAGATTAAAAACTTCGTAATTGAAGCACAGCAAGTCTCGCCATCCCTTCTGCAAAGAAAATTTAGGATTGGCTATATGAAGACAGCACGATTAATTGAAAAGTTAGAACAAAATCTAGTTGTAAGTTCCTATACAGGAAAAGAACCTCGTAAAGTTCTAATTTCAAAAGATAGTCGTGTTCCATTACCGATTGAGAAGTCTGATATAAACTCTCCCGTTTTATTCGAAACAAATACCGGTGAGAGTATTCAGCAAGAATCAGCCATGCCAAGCGAAGACAAGGAAGCCGCGCAAGAGGAAACAAGCTTCTTTAAAGATGTCCTGTATGATGATGTGGTAGCTTTTGTGAAGGAATCCAGGACTGCCTCCATATTTGCACTGCAAGATAAATTTAATATAGGTTATACACGTGCAGCACGCTTACTAGATGCTTTACAACGTAATGGAGTCTTGCAGGATATAGAGACAGAACAAAAGTTGGAATTTGTGACACCTGCAATACAAGATACAGTAACAGAAGAAACAATTGAGGAAGTAATTAAAATGAATTCTGCCGATATAGAAGATCATCATGAAATACATATGGATGTATCAGAGCTTAACAAGGATTTATCCATTTCTATATTGGAACAAGATTGGAACTCAGATGCTTCAATTGAGACGGAGCTTTCAGTTAGAACCGAACCATTCCAAGAAGAGTCACAAGAAGAAGTAACTACAATTGAAATAGAGAAGGAATCAGAAATAAATATAGAGGAAGATCCAACACCAGTAATAGAAACAGCAGCCCTTACTGAAGAAAATAAACTTGAAGCAGATGTAGCAAAAGTTTATGAATCAATTAGTACTACTGTCTATAAAAACTTAGAAAAAAATAGGCTAGGGAATCCTAAAAATAATGAAGAGCAACGAGAGTATAGCCCTATGACCTATAAAGAACGTCAAGAACTTCTAAAAACTCAACAGAAAAATAAGTATAGTGATACGCAGCCACTGCCATATAGAAATGAACAACCTAAGAAGAATACATCTAACGTGATGAGCAAGGATTTAAACGATATATTTGATTAATATTTCCTTTCAATTAGAACGATACTTTGAAATTAATTAGAGATTTGCCAGAAAACATTTGAAGTTGAACCAAATAACACTTGCATAAATTTCCGAATACCATTATATTTTAATTAATAACTATATAAATAAACTATAACTTACGTGAAGGACACACCTTACGTACCATTCCAACGGTACAGGTGTGTCCTTTTTTACGTTCTAGGAGGAAAAATAGGATGACAGTAGAGAAAGAAACAACACACATTGTAGAAGAACTAGGAATGGCTTTTGAACAAGAACTCACGGCAGGAGACACACCAGTAGAAACAAACTTCAATCAATTTGAACGAGTACGTGAGCATGAATTAGAAGAGTTAGCTCGTATGAAACGCGAACGTATTATAGGTAAAGGCTTAATTACAGTCGTCTCTGAAAAGTTGTTCCCAACTAAAAATGGTAAATCAGAACGCATACCCGTACTTACGATGCAAATTGGTACCCATACAACTGCATACTGCCCAATTACAGAGGCAGGGATAACAATTCCTAAAAATCCTCAATGGCTAGTTGGTAGAACTAAACCTGTTATCATTGAGCATTTCCAAAAGACAGAGGAAGGGAATTTTGCCGTTGTATCAATCACAGCAGGAGAGCTCGCATTACAAAAAAGATTATATGATGAAGTAACCTCACAAGGTGGGAATAAAGTATACACAGGAACAGTTTCAGGTCATATTCCAACTGCACAAACCGTCCTGGTTGAAGTCCATGGTGTAACTATAGGCGTAAGGTACTCACATTGGTCATATTCATTTGTTCGTCCGGAGGATATTATTATAGGTGATGTTGTAGAGCTTATTATCGATAAAGTAGTAGAAAAGAACGGTCGATATGAATTTAGAGGGAATAAAAAGAAACTAGAAACAGATCCAATTGAAAAACTACTAGAGCTAAAAAAACGACGTGACCGTTTCGTAGGTAAAATTGTAGGTGTTGATGCGATTGCTGGTATCTTTGTAGAAGTTGCACCAGGTATTCAATTCAAAGGATTAAAAAGCCGCAATCTTGCCAATCCAACTGAACACGATGCAACTAACCAAACCATTGTTACATGCGAGCTGCTTAATATTGATCCGAAAAATAGAAAAGGAACTGTACGTATCTTGAATTATCCGCAGGGACAAAGTAAAAAATCTAATTCGCCAATTTACCAATTTTAATGAATGACGATGCGTACAATAGAGAATCAAATGTCTTCATATTTCCCTTCAATTCCACATTTTACAAGTGAGGATGCACAGGGACTTCAGGTATATCGAATACATAGTCTGGATAAAACCTATGTATTCCATTCCTATGACGAATTAGTTACGTTTAAGCAGCGTTTAACAGAAGAACAGCAGGTAATACTAACTTTTATTGGTATTCATACATCTGTTCGTTTTAATCATTTATTATATCTATTCAAGGATAAGTTTTCGCGTAAGAGAATTAATGATGCACTTCAAGTACTACTTTACTATCGTCTCATTGAAAAATGGCAAGTAGAGATTTTTGATATGGAAATTCTTGAGGAGGCATATACGTTATCCGATAATGGGTTTAAAATCTTAAAGTACTGGCAAGGAAATATGTTTTACTTTGCTCCAGAGCGCCTTGATAATCACGGCAAATACGTTCACCTACGTTATTGGCATGATATAGACTTACTTTGCCATTTACGCTATGCTCCGTCCTTTGTGGGGCATATTATGCATCCATCTATAAGTAAAGGGGTTTTTACCCCTCCTTTAAGTTTTGTAGTAAGCGGTGGAGAAGATCGTAAGTTTAATTTTGTTGTATACTCCACCTTATTATCAGATACAAAGGATCGATTAAAACGGATTATTGCTAGATGGAAGACTTTTGTAGAGTCAGGGAAAGATGTTATTATGCAAGACCTGGGGAATAACCCTACAATCTTAGTTATTTATGTTTCTACTGAAAAACAGGCAAAACAAATTAATAATGATTTACTACTTGATTTAATTCCTGGTAAAGTATTGCTATGTATAGGAGAAACCTTACATTCTCAAGGATTAAAACACGCTTTTTATCAGCCTCTTGCAGAAGGGGAGATGAAGCAATTAAATACAAAGTTATTCAAAACAAATTAAGCCACCCTTGCAAGCTATTGCTTTCTTTTAAAGGGTGGCTTGTTTACTTTTACAAATAGAGATGATTTGCGTGTTTTATCATTTGAAATCATCAAAAACCACGATGTTATCGGTATCGAAGATTTGCAAGTATCGAATATGCTAAAGAATCATAAGTTAGCAAAAGCAATTAGTGAGGTATCATGGTCACAGTTTCGAACCATGTTGGAATATAAAGCAAAATGGTACGGCAAACAAGTCATTATCGTATCGAAAACATTTGTTTCAAGCCAATTATGTTCTTGTTGTGGATATCAAAACAAAGACGTTAAAAATCTAAACCTACGTAAATGGGACTGCCCTTCTTGTAGTACACATCATGATAGAGATATTAACGCAAGTATCAATCTAAAGAATGAAGCAATAAAGCTTCTAACCGCAAGGACTGCGGGGATAGCCTAATTAGAGTTCGATAGAACTCTTTACTTAGGAATCCTCCATTTCTAAACGAAGTGAAAGTGGGGGTAGTTCAATGCTTTGTATTCGCTGCTTAAACTCTTTCGGTAAACAGTTATTTTCTTTTTTAAACAACTTATAAAACTGTGACATGTTTGCAATTCCAACTTCGCATCCGACATCTGTAATACTAAGGTCACTTGTTATTAATAAACTTTCAGCTTGTTTGATGCGCTTATAATTCACATAATCTAAAAAGGAAATACCCATAATTCTTTTAAAGTATTTGATGAAATAATGATAGCTTAAATTTATTAATGCACATGCTTTGGTTACGGTTATCTTTTCTCCTAAATGATCTTCTACATAATCAAGTACTGGTTTTAAACGAGCAATGTCGTCTTGTTCACTATAATTTAATATGTTATGTGTGTCGTTTCTTACTAGTAATAAAAGTAATTTCTTAATGGCAGCACTAATTGCGATTTCATATCCGTTCATTTTCATTTTTGATTCTGTAAAGATTTCGGTAATAAGAACATAAGCCTCATGTTTCACCACTTCATTTTGTTCAAAAATATAGTTTAACTCATTTAAGGATTTTGTTTGTTCTGAAAAGCAATGTAAATATTGTATAATGCTTCGGTCAAAGTGTTGTTTTAAATTTACTTGAAACACAACGTAGTGTAACGAACCTGCAGAAGGTTTATGTGACCGATGCAACTCAGATTTCCCAAAAATAAAAACATCTCCAGGGCCAAGAACAATATACTTATCTTTATTTTGTATACCTAAATATCCTTCTATAATTACTAGAAACTCAATCTCTTCATGATAATGCCAAGGGGCACTCTCAATTTGATTATTATAAGAGGTTTCCATAACAATGTCCCATACCTTTAAAAATAGTAATGGATTTTGATAAATAACCTTTTCTTCAATTGCTTCAGCAAGCTTATTACAAATTCCTTCTGACATAGACGTTTACACCTCCTTATTAGCAATATAACACCTTTATCAAAATGCGATAAGTAAGTTGCCTTATTTCTTATAGAAAAAGGCAACTTTTGATAAAAACATAACGATATATAGCATATTTTTTCAGTGAAAAAATTTCTATAATAATTTCAAATCAAGCAAAAGGAGGATATGATAGTGAATATTTTAAAAGTAGGTGTTATTGGCTGCGGAAGCATCGCGCAGTATCGTCATTTACCAGAATACGAAGCAAACCCATATGTACAGATTGTGGCTGTTTGTGACAGTAATAAAAAGCGCGCAAAAGAAGTTGCCAATAAGTATGGTGTAAATATGTACACTGACTATAACGAGCTTATCAATTGTGAAGAGTTAGATGCAGTGAGTGTATGTACACCAAATGATCTACATGCATCAATTTCTATCGTTGCTTTACAATCAGGTATCCATGTACTATGTGAAAAGCCAATGGCGACGTCAAAAAAAGATGCGAAAATGATGATTGAAGCTGCTGAAAAAAGCGGTAAAAAGTTAATGATTGGTCATAACCAGCGATTTGTTACTTCTCACCAAAAGGCAAAACAATTGATTGAAAATGGAGAAATCGGAAAAATATATAGCTTCCGTACAGCATTTGGTCATAGTGGTCCTGAAAATTGGAGTGTAGATGGAAAAGAGAGCTGGTTCTTTAAAAAAGATGAAGCGTTTCTTGGTGCAATGGGTGATTTAGGTGTACATAAAGCGGATTTAATTCGGTATATTCTTAATGAAGAAATTACAGAAGTTGGTGCCTTTGTTGAGAAGAGCGCAAAAACATTTTCGAATGTAGATGATTGTGCTGTATGTATGTTGAAAAGCGAAAGTGGCATTATCGGAACACTTGCAGCAAGTTGGTCTTACGTTAGCAAAGAAGATAATTCAACAATTATTTATGGTGAAAAGGCCACTCTTCGACTAGAAGATGATCCGACTTACTCACTCATTCTTCAATATAAAAATGGTGAAGTTGTAAAATATGAGCTTGATAAAATTCAATCGAATGCTGCAGTTTGTCAAAGTAATTCACATGTAATTGAGCAGTTTGTAGAGTCTATCCTTTCTGATAAAGAGCCGTTAATTAATGGTGTAGAAGGAATGAAATCGTTAGAAGTCATTTTAGCAGCCATACAATCAAGTGAAACAAAACAAATTGTTACAATTCCATTATGAGAAAAGGTGAAGACATGAAGAAACTACGCATTGGAATAATAGGGGCCGGAGGAATTGCACAAGGTCGTCATATCCCTGCATTTGTAAAGTTACATGAATATTGTACGATTACGGCTATACATGATAGAAACATAGAACACGCAAAACAAATCGCTGAAACATATAACATTCCTTATGTATTTGAAACGTATGAAGAAGTTTTTAAAGAAGTTGATGCTGTTTGTATTTGTACACCTAATAAGTTTCATGCTGAGATTTCTATCGCAGCATTACAAGCAAGGAAACATGTATTATGCGAAAAACCGATGGCTTTAACAGCGGCAGAATGCGAAAAAATGATAGAATCTGCAAAAAACAACGGTAAAAAACTTGCTATCGCTTATCATTATCGTTACATGAAAGAGTCGCAAGTTGCAAAACAAATGATGATAGGTGAGATTGGCACACCTCTTGTTGTTCGTGTAAAAGCACTCCGTCGCCGAAAAGTACCAGGCTGGGGCGTTTTCACAAATAAAGAATTACAAGGCGGAGGAAGTTTAATAGATTACGGTTGTCATCTTCTTGATTTAGCACTTTGGTTAATTGGAAATCCAAAACAAACAGAAGTCATTGGTAGTGTCTATAATGCCGTTAGTAAGCAACCAAATCAAGTAAATATGTGGGGAGAATATGATTATAAAACGTTTCAAGTTGATGATCATGTTACCGCATATATAAAGTTTGAAAATGGGGCATCATTGTTATTTGAAACTTCTTGGGCAGCAAATATTAAAAATGATGAAGAACATGTGAGTATTTCCGGAGTAAACGGTGGAATAAATGTTTTTCCAATTGAATTATATACAATAAAACATAATATGATATTAAATAGTGAACCAGTTTGGATAGCAAATAACGGCGATCCTGGAATTTTGCAAGCAGAAAACTTTGTAAAAGCTTGCTTATACGATGAAGAATTAATTGTAAAGCCTGAGGAATCGCTGCAAGTATCGCAAATTATTGATGCAATTTACGAAAGTAGTAACACACATGAAGAAGGGACGGGAAGATAAATGAAATTAGGAGTATTTACAACACTTTTCTCTCACATGGAATTTGAAGAAATGCTAGATTATGTACAAGCAGCCGGTTTGCATGCAGTAGAAATTGGTACAGGTTGTTATCCTGGAGGTTCGCACTGTAACTTAGATGTATTATTAGAAAGTGAACAAGCCAGAAGCGTATATATAGAACATGTACAAAAAAGAGACTTAATCATTAGCGCTTTTAGTTGTCACGGAAATCCATTATCCCCAGATACTGCTTTTGCAACAGAATCTCATGAAACATTGTTAAAAACCATTCAACTAGCTTCACTACTAGACGTACCTGTTGTGAATTGTTTTTCAGGCGTAGCAGGTGACCATGAAGGCGCAAAATACCCGAATTGGCCTGTTGCACCATGGCCAAATGAATACAATGATATTTTAAAATGGCAATGGGAAGAAAAGCTCATTCCTTATTGGAAACAAGTTGGTGAATTTGCAAAAGAACATGGTGTAAAAATTGGTTTAGAACTTCACGGTGGTTTCTTAGTACATACGCCATATACATTACTAAAACTACGTGAAGAAACATGTAACGCGATAGGTGCTAACTTAGACCCTAGTCATTTATGGTGGCAAGGAATTGACCCTGTCGCCGCTATTAAGTTATTAATGAAAGAAAATGCAATTTATCACTTTCATGCAAAAGACACTTACATCGATCAAGATAATGTAAATATGTATGGTTTAACAGACATGCAGCCCTACGGTAAAGTGAAAACAAGAGCTTGGACGTTCCGTTCTGTTGGTTGTGGCCATAGCTTAGAAGAATGGTCGCAAATGATGAGTGCACTTCGTACATATGGATATGATTATGTTGTAAGTATTGAACACGAAGATCCACTCATGTCTATTCAAGAAGGATTTAAACGTGCCACAAAAAATCTTCAATCTATTTTAATTGAGGAAAATCCTTCACAGATGTGGTGGGTGTAACTTTGTTTAAAAAGAAAGGAGTAACATTTTTTCAGAGAAGCCATTCGTAAAAGAATATGAGCTTCTCTTTTTTTAAAGAAATGTTTAAAAAAGGACGTAATATTCCAAAAAAACTTAAGAAAACTAATTATCCTGTATCTACCTCTATACAAAGTGCGGATTTTACGAAATAATATTCTTTGACACCTTCTCTAAAAATAACAATATATATAAATATAGTTATTTTATTGAAGGAATACATAAGAAAGGAGCACTACATTGCTACGTATACAAAGAGGGTTCATGTACGATCCAGATGATAATAAGGTAATTGTTAATGAAATTTTCTATGATGCTACATCTGAACAAAAGCTAGGAAGCAAAATGGGTGTGTTCGATGCAGTTAAACTACCTACTGCTATTTTTCAAAAAGTTCAAGAAAATGAAAGTATGTCCTACATGGAAAGTATAGAAGTAGAAGAGGGAAACCTAAAAGAAATACTTTGTTATTTAGAGAAGAATCAAAAGCCAGACAAACTCTATTTTGAACTGCAGTACATGAAGTAACACAAAGAACTGAAAATAAGAGGGGATTTATAGCAGGGGAAACAGGGGCATTATTAAACAATACATATAACAGCTGCATATAAAATTCCTTCTTAGCTTCATTCAATTAAAAACAATTGAATATAATATAAAAATAGCTTAATATAAACGTATATTTATTGTTTATTTGATTCCGTTTATTCCCACACCTTACGTGTTGTGGTTGAGTTGTAGAAACAAGTTGTGTTCTTGTTTCAATTGTGAAAGGGCTTCTTTGAGCCGATTAGTGTATATATAGCTTATTTTGCTATGCACATTTTAATCGACTTAAAGAAGCCCTTTTTGTGTTGTCTTCGAGTTCGGAATCACTTATACATAGACCCTCAGGGCTAAAAATTTGCTAAATGATAAAGCACATATTTTGTGCTTTTTTTGTTTAATTTAGAGGAGAGATAATATGGAATTTTACAGAGTATGGCATAAGAAAAAAAATATGAGAGTGATTTATGCTCGTAGTTCTTATGAAGCCACAGGGTTTTATTTATTAGAAACGTATCATGATTGCGATTGTGTAGAGGATCTAAACGTTCAAAAGTTAAGCACTTCAGAAAAACTTAAAGTCATGCATAACGGATTTGAAACGTTTAGAACACTACAAGAAATATGTAGTGAGAGAAAATTTGCAAGCGCCCCTTGTACTGTAGTAGAGATACTACAATAAAAGAGGATGAAAAAGTCAGGTATTTAGGTATTACAACTAAAAAATAATGTAAAGAAATAGCACATGATTTGTGCTTTTTTCATTTGGAAAAGGGGATATTAAGGATAATAGAAAAAATTCTTGCACACTTAGGTGTACAATTTGCTTATAAAGTAGAATCGCAGGAATTCTATTTCTATTATGGAGAAAAACACTTACCAGGTCTTTATCGCCTCTTATTATTGTTAAAGATTTTTGAATTTGACGGTAAAGAAAGATATTAAGTGCTAATTTATAGTAAAGTAGAGAAAGAATGGAATTTAAAAGATAAGCACTAGGGAATTTATATATATGAAAGGTACTTGTTGCAATGCTAAAAGCACGAGAAATTAGAATGTAAAACTTGAGAGGAGTTATATAAAATGATTACAGTTAACCGAGGATACATGTATGATCCGGAAGATAATGAAGTCTTAATTACTGAGATTTATTATGAAGCTGCTACAGATACTAAATTAGGAAGTAAAATGGATAGTTTATCCTATACAGTCGTTCCTAATGAAATTAAAGAAAAAATTGAAGCTGCTGCTTCATTATCCTATATGGAGAGCATTGAGATGTCACAGCAATTAGCTACTGTATATCAAAATGAAATTAACATGTATGGAAAACCGGAAAAATTGTACTTTGAGTACACAAACCTGTAAGAGTAGAGAAGACATTGAACGATTTGGTTCAATGTCTTTTTTTTTGAATAAAACCGCAGAGGAGCATAAATGATAAATTATGTAAATGAAATAGAAACGAGTCTTTGGACAATTTGTGTAGGGGATATTTTTAGTAATGGTCGTATGCCGTATCACTTAAAAGTTGTGAAAATTGAAGTTGAAGATATGGCTAAGCCAGATGATGCAAGGATATATAGCGTACCCGTTCATCCTAAGAATCATAGAAGACGTATAAAGGTAATGGATGTATCAGAGGATATTTCTTATAGAGCATGGTATTACAATGATTTTTGGAGTAAGTAATATACTTGCTATGAAAGAGTGCTACTGTGAATTTGGAATAGAGTACTATGTTTTAAAAAGATGCGATACTATATCCTGATGTTAATTTTTATAGTAAAAAGTACGTGACCTCACTTATCAAGTCACGTACTTTAATTATATACTCTCTTTTGTTATTTTGATAAACTGCATTAAAATTGCAGTACCTGTGAAATTCAGTACAATACTTGTTCCAAGTGAAACTCCCCATAGTACACTTGGTAACGATACTGTTAATGATAACAGTAAGAATACAATACCTACTGAAACAAAAGTAAATCCCAAAAACATTTTGTTCAATCTAAACACCTCCATTGTAATTATAGTTTAGCAGTATTTACCTTACAGTTTCAAATAACATTTTAATATACAAACATTCAAACACAAGGCCTCATTACGAGAAAATGCGAGTTGTTCGTAAACTCTTGCTTGCATCAAAAATAAATATAGTATAATATACAGATATATTTATTGTTTAATTGATTCCGTTTATTCCCACACCTTATGCGTTGTGGTTGAGTTGTAGAAGCAAGTTGCGTCTTGTTTCATTTTTGAAAGGGCTTCTTTGAGCCGATTAGTGTATTTAGCTTATTTTGCTATACACATTTTTAATCGACTTGAAGAAGCCCTTTTTGTGTTGTCTTCAAGTTTGGAGTTATTGTATAGCCCACACTTTAGGCGATTATTTTATTACTTAGGGGGGAACATCATGAATACAATCATGGAAAAATCACAAAATAATGCTCATTTACATAGCATCATTGAAGAAATTAAAGAACTAGCCAATCCATTATGGATCAGTTCTGTAGCAATGCTGCAAGCGCACAATCAAAACTTCAATACGAAAGCTACGACATTTAAGGATATTACTGTTTCTGATTTAAGGGATTTGAAAGTAAGCTTAAGTCTCATTTATGCAGCAAGGAATATCAGTCGTGCAAGTAAAGAAGAGTTGCATCAGCGCTTATCCATTCTATCAGGAAAAAATATTACTTCCTATGAAGAGTGGCTGCTTCATGAAAACAGAGGAATTATATGTGAAATGATTGATGAATTTCGAAAGAAAGAGTGGATACACCGAGATTCGAAATAACAATTAATACAGGAGGATTATTATGACGAATATAATGGAAAGTTTACAAGCCGAATTTCCATTCGAACAATTAGGATGGAAAATTACACATGCATTCGAAAGCCAAGGGCGTTTTTTCGCGTATGTAGCTCCATTTGTCGACGCTCGCGCCATTCAGGACCGATTTGATGAAGTCTTTGGTATCGATAAATGGCAAGTGTCTTATGAAAAATGGGGTGAGAACGCAACGAAGTGTACCATCTCAGTGTTTTTGAATGAACGCTGGATATCAAAAGAGGATGGAAGTGAAGAGTCTGACTACAGTTCTGTAAAAGGCGGCTTTTCGAATAGTTTAAAAAGAGCTGCTGTACTTTGGGGCGTAGGAAGATATATCTACAATATAAAACCTTGTAAAGTAGAACTTACTACACGTAGTAATGGTCCAAATAGTATCTATGTTTCTTATCAAAAGAAAGGATATTATTTCACACCGCCTACTATGCTACAACTAAAGAATAAACAAGGAAGTTCACAGAAGGAACAATCAAACAGCCAAGCAAACCTAGAATTTTTAATTCAAGAAATGCAAAAGCTAGCCAAACCATTAGGAATCACATCTAAGGATATTCTGCGTGCTTATAATTATAATCATAATGCACAAGCAAAAACATTCGAGGATACAACGACTGGTGGATTAGAGGACATTATAACTCGTTTACGGTTGGTTCATGAGGCGATAGATATTAGTCATGGGAATGAGGAACAGCTTAATCGCTGGTTATCTACCTATATACCTGGCGATATCACGTCTTTTAGAGAATGGTTACTTCATAATCATGCAGAAGCCATTCATCAACTTATAGAACAGTTAAAAAAACAACAAAGCGCGTAAAGCTTTGTTTTATAGCAGGGAAACCAATGAACAGGATATGAGGTCTGTTCTTTTTTTATTACATTTTTGGAGGGAAACATTATGAAGTGCGAGACGTTCTCATGTAAGTAATGCATTAGCATAAGCGACAATGAGAACTGCTTCTTAATTGTAGCAACAACTAATACAACTAAGAGCAGGATAACTGTTCAGACGAGTGGTAGGAATGATGGAGTAACGCCCTGAAACTACCCCAGTAAGATTCCCAACTGCATACACTCGGCAGAGTGTGATGTTGGAAGCAGGGTAAAACATGCAATCACTATCCGTAGTACCCGATTGGGCAACCGAAATCCATTCGGAATCATAAACCAAAATGGAACTGATAAAGTATTGTATGCTGTCAACCGACATGGTGAGAATGTGTAAACACTGACGAACTTGCGAATGTACACCTCGATATGTTTACGGGTCAGAAATGGTCCGGAGTCTGAAAATAAGACTTGTCTAATGGATTGGAGATATTTCATAGTCGATAATCCTAACGTTGTTACAGGCAACGGAGCTAGACACGGGGTATAGCAAGCACCTAAATCGGAGGTCCATGGACCTTTAAAACTATGATAGTCTGAATGGAACGTCGAAAGCCACTACCGTTGAGTCTATGACTCTATCGGCGGATATAGGTGAATACGAAACGTGCAACCGAGGGAAGTATTCTTAATAGTGGTGAGAGTAGTGGCACGACCGTCGAAGGTTCTGTAATGGAACCAGAGGAACAGCCACAAGTCTATGTTGTAGGAACCTTATCTTCATCTAATCTTGCATGGATTCTGGTAAGACTCAAAAGGTCACCAAATCAATTTGAGAGAAGGTGATAGACCATGAATGACAAAACTAAGTCCACGCTCAAAGATAAGAAACTAAGACATATAGAATACTACGGTCTTCAACCTGTCCTAGATAACTTATACCAAAAAGCAATAGAAAGAAATTCATTCAAAAACCTAATGTCTATCATAACATCTGATGAAAACATACTTCTTGCATTTCGTAATATCAAGGGTAACAAAGGAAGTAAAACATCGGCCTGTGACAATGTAAACATCAAGGATATTGAAAGAATGGAAAAAAGCTATTTCTTGAATGAAGTTAAACAACGCTTTCAAAACTACAAACCACAGAAAGTAAGACGCAAGGAGATTCCCAAACCAAATGGAAAAACCAGACCTCTGGGAATACCATCTATGTGGGATAGGATCATACAACAATGCATTTTACAAGTAATGGAGCCAATCTGCGAAGCACATTTCAGTAACCGAAGTCACGGCTTTCGCCCAAACAGAAGTGCTGAACACGCCATAGCTGACGCAACAAAACGAGTAAATCAGCAAAACCTTACCTATGTGGTGGATGTAGACATCCAAGGATTCTTTGACGAAGTAAGTCACGTCAAACTCATGCGCCAATTATGGACACTGGGCATTCGTGACAAACAACTACTAGTCATTATCCGGAAGATATTGAAAGCCCCAGTGCAAATGCCTGATGGTACAACAATGTTTCCGACAAAAGGAACCCCACAAGGCGGTATTCTTAGTCCTTTACTTGCCAACGTCAATCTTAATGAATTCGATTGGTGGGTTAGTAAGCAATGGGAAACGTTTAAAGCTAAAAAGGTAAAGCCGAGATTCAAAGATGGGATTTGGAGTAATGACGCTGTAACATACTGTCTATCCAAAACATCCAAAATGAAACCAATGTATATCGTAAGATACGCAGATGACTTTAAAATCTTCACAAACACAAGAAGCAATGCCGAGAACATTTTCAAAGCAAGCCAAATGTGGTTAGAAGAACGTCTGAAGCTACCCATTTCAACCGAGAAATCTAAAGTAACCAATCTAAAAAAGCAAGAAAGTGAATTCTTAGGTTTTACTCTCAAGGCAGTAAAGAAAGGCAAAAAGAAGAACGGTGATACACGATATATTGCGGAAACACACATATCTCCAAAGGCACTAGAAAAGACAAAACAAGACTTAGCAAAACAAGTGAAGCGAATACAGAAAACACCAAACTCTATCGAAACAATTAGAAGAATCAATACATACAACAGCATGGTCATTGGCAAACATAACTATTATAGAATAGCTACGCATGTCTCTCTAGATCTCGCAAAAATGCATCTAGAACTCGACCATATGATGTACAACCGATTCCCTAAGGCAACAATTAGAGGTAAACGTAACTCAAATGGATACACGGAAATAGGAAAATACAAGGGGAAAGACCAAGGGATTAATCCATATTTAAAATCTAAACGCATGAGATATATCATGCAACGTCCTATCCTACCTATTGCCTATATTCAACATAGAAGTCCTAGGATGAAAAAACAAACTATCAACAAGTACACCGTGGAAGGACGAGCCTTGATACATAAGAACCTGGCAGATATCACAGAAGCGGAACTAAGATGGTTAAGAGAAAATCCTGTCATTAATGGACGGGCAACCATTGAATTTAATGACAACCGAATCTCGCTTTATGTCGCACAAAAAGGACGATGCAGCGTGACAGGGGAAAAACTCTTACCTTGGGATGTTCATTGTCACCATAAGCGATTATGGAGCGAAATAAATGACGATAGCTACAAAAATCTTACTATCATCAAACCTAGTATCCATAGACTAATACACGCAACTAAATTAGAAACCATAAATCGATTACTCTATGAACTAAATCTCAACGAGGAACAATTAGGAAAACTAAACAAGCTGCGAAAACTAGTCAGAAACGAGAAAATCTGTATCTAATCACAAAATGAAGTGGAATAAAACATGAACAACTAGCGTTGTTCACTTAGAACCTTATCATTATTAGCTGAGGAAGAAAACTACAATATAGATGGAGCGCGGTATGCCGTGAAAGTGGCACGTACCGTGTGGGACGAGGGAAAAGTTGAAGATAACTTCAAAAACTTACCTATCGTTATATTTACTATTAACCGTACTTTATTTATTGAAAAATTAGAGAAAGCTAGTGCTACTGTAGACGTTAAAAACCCAATGCCAGCATTACAAGGTGTTTTATTAGATTGTAACCAACAGGGAATGATTCTAATGGGTTCAGACGGTACAGAAACAGTGACATTAGTAACTCGCTTTAATGTAAACAGTGGGGATTGTACTGAACCGGGGAAAGTGCTTTTTTCAGCTGCTCCGGTCCTTAAAACGATTAAGAAATTCAAGAGTGAATTCATTGGTTTAGAACATAAAAACAACGAGCTGAAAATTGTAGAAAGTATGAAGAAACAGTTTAGCTTTTGTACCATGGATCATGAAGAATATCCTGAAATCAAAATTGAAGCAGGGGAAGACTGGATTTCACTTTCGCAAGAACAATTTGTATCAATGGCCAATGGAACATTACATGCTATTCCTGCAATGGATACACGTAAGATCCTAACCGGTGTGAACTTAAAATCAGTAGATGATAAGTTCTTTAGTACAGCAACTGATGCTCACCGTTTGGCCCGTTTACATTTTGATTGTACGAAGATCACTATCGCAAAAGATGGTGAAGTCGTGTTACCAATTAAGTCTCTTAAAACAGCTCTTAAGCTCTTTAATCGTGAAACAAATTTACAATTAAAGCTCATTAGTGATACACAGCTGTTAATACGTGGCGAAAGTATTATCTATCAGTCTAGATTACTAGCTGGTACATATCCCGATACGGCACGTATGGTACCCGACCAATTCAAAAGTGAAATACAACTATCACGTGAAGAATTTAAAAACACGTTGGAACAGCTTTCTGCATTTTCTTCACTAATCGTGCTTACGTCAGAAGGAAAGGAAAGCATTCATCTTAAACCACAAAATTCCCAAGTAGGTACTGCAAGTGTAGAAATTCCATGTAATCAAGTAGAGGCATTCACATTGGCTTGTAATGTGGAATATCTGCTGCAAGCACTACAAACGATATCTTCTGAAACAATCGCGATAAAAATGATTAGTAATCAGAGACCTATCGTGGTAGTGGGGGCAGATGATACAACTCACTCTAATCTGCAGTTAATTCTACCGGTTCGTGTGTAAGGGGGCATTCAAATGAGTATGAATCACTGTGACTTCTTTGACTTATTACAGTCAAAAGAAGTCCTTCCTAATAATCAAGAACTTCGTCAATCTTTTGAATCGCTTATAAATGGATTTATTGCGACCGAAATGCCTGATTTAGAAAACATACCATTAGAACATATAGATGAATTTGAAAAGCAATTTGAGCAGCTACGACATTATGTCACGTTTTATAGTGGTAATTCATTTCGGATAAGTGGCCCAGATTGTGTATTAAAGGAAATGCTACATTTACATCTTTTCACTGAACAACTAGAAGATGTAGAAAAGCAGGGGCTAGAAGATGAGATATTTATTTAATCAGGGAAATGAGATGAAAGTATATATTCGGATACTACGCATACAAAAATTAATTCGCAAATATAACATCCCAATCTTAATCAATATCAATGATTTTCACAGGGACAAGTTGCATATAACAAGTGAACTATTATTCGATTCGCTTGCGCGTTTTAACGAGCAAACACGTATATTTTGTCACTTTGCCTTCGGAACTGAAGAAGACCTGTTAGATGGGACGTTATTTAGCTCAGAAGACATGTATTCGAATTTCGCTTCGGATATTAGTTCTATGGCTGCGGAAGGATGTTACTTCGACACAGCTGGTTACTATCTATGTATAGGATCGAAACATATAACACAATCCGATTTTCAATTCGTGTTACATGAATTTTCGTTTAACACCTATCAAAGTGAAGCGTATCCCAGTCATATTTTGATTGAATTTCTAGAGGATGGTTATGAACAGTACTCATTTGATGAATGGGTACTTTCTTATTATGAAATTATAATCCGTCTTGCGGCAATGATCCGAGAAAAGACGAAGGGGAACCAGGTATGAAATTATTATTTACATACAATCAGCAGAAAGTAAGAAAGTATCTACTTTCGTTAAAAATACAAAAAAATGATCACTTACTGCATGAATTACTTGCAGATAAGAAACATCATGAAGAAATTTATATATTAGATTGCTTAGAGAACTATAGAAAAATAGACTTCAGTAAAATTTCAGAACGCTCCATTCATCATGTAATGGCTGCTGTCTCCTATTTAGAAGAAGACTCAAATTTTTCAAATGAATTAATTGATTCACAATTACTACTAGAAATTTTTATGATTGTGCAAAATTCATTAGATATTGACCTTTCCTGCTTCTATTCATCGCAACTATATATTTTAGAACTTTTTATGCGTAAATATAGACTAGGAATTCCCGTATCTGAGTATTTTCCAACATATTTAGAACGAGATAATTTCGAAGAACACGATTGTGAGGAGTCATTTAACCGATGGGGTAATGATTTAATACAAGATATGAAATTAGGTCATGAAGAGGTAGACAACGATGATAAAAATCATCTAGCCAAATATTCGGATTTATTTCATACCTCCATGGAAGATTTAAACGGCATTGTTGCAAATGCATGGAGTTCAATTGGAGAAATGTTTTCTAATATCAAGATAGAGGATCAAAGTTTCTTTCGTGCAATTCAAAATCAGTTTGATATACGTATGCTTTACCAAGCTGAAGAGGAAAAACTTTACCTTTTCTATGATGATGATACATATTTTCCAGCAATAAAGCGAATCGAAATGTTACTTCGAATCTTTGAAGAGATACAGTTAGCAAAAAATATAGCAAGTTAGTACAGAGGGCCTAAAAATGAAGAAATTATTTGGATATTCATCTAATGTAGCGATGTCAAATTATTTACTATCACTTAAGTTAAACAAAACTTATAGCATCGTAAATTTGGAACAAATTAAGCAAAGATACCAAGAGGAAATATATATATTAGAAAGTCTTTCAAAAGATATAGAGATAGATTTCAACAAAATCTCTCATGAGGCAATCGGTAAAATCCTAACTTGTGTGGACTTTTTAGATGTAAATCAAACTTTAAGTTGGAAGGACATAGAATCCACAGATACGATTGTAATCTTCTTACTTTCCATGAACCTATTGAACATAAATCTATTTAAATTTTATTCATGTCAATTTCATTTCTTACATTACTTTAAAAGAATGCATTCGCTTTCGATTAATGTAACACAGTATTCTCCCTCGTATTTAGAACGAGAGAATATCTATGAATTAGACCATGAAGAAGGATTTAAAGAATTGGGTACGGACATGATCGAAGAGATGGGCTTAGAAGCTTTTCCAATTGAAGAAGAAGAGTATGAAACGCTCTCTACACTATTCGACATACCATTAAAGGAAATACAGGAAGCAGCAGAGGAAACATGGGGTGCTATCGCTGAAACAATAGATGGCATATCACCGAAGCATAAAGAAAAAATTTCTAAATTACTAGATTGTTATCCAGTGCAGTATTCTTACCAAATTGATGAAGAATCTCTTTATCTCTATTATGGCGAGGAACCATTATACGGACCATATAAATTTGAGATGTTACTAGATTTATTGGAAACAATCTTTACGCAGGGGGAAACAACAAATGAAGACAGTAGCAATATTTGATGCTTTAGAGCCAAAAGGAATTGTAACCATTCAACAATTTAACAACGAATTATCGCGTGGTGAGACTGCCGTTACTTTTAAAGACTTTTATTTAGCTTTAAAAGAAGTGATGGAGCAAGGTACACAAGATAATACTCATTACTCTAGTGGCGTACTCCCAAAAGGGTGTGTAAAACATGAGGTGTTATCTAAGAGTGGTGATAAGCAAGCTGTTTGGATTGAAGTACCAAAGGCTCAGTGGGATATTCAATTTTTTGAACGACCGTTTCAACAAGTGGGCTTTCCGCGTCTGTTATTCCGTTATACGGTTTATCAAAAACGAGTTACGAATATCTCTGTCTTTGCTGTAAAAGAAGACATGGAGTTAGAAGAAGGAATGAAGTTATACCAATTTCCTTATTCTAATGTTCATGCTAATGGATCTGTATGTACAGGTAGAGTTGTGATTCCTGAATTCCGGACTTTAAAAGATTTAGAAACATTTCATGTTTTATTCTTTGCGAGTTCATTCAACCATGACCTTACAAACACTCATACGGAACCAGTAGGAGTGTTATTTAAACGATTTGAAAACCAAAGTTTTAATGATTCCATTCTAATAGAATCAGAAAAGACTTTTTAAAAAATAGCAGAATCAATTACAAGCAAACATACTAGGAGGATTATTTATTATGACAAACTTATTCGATTTTTTTGATATGAAAAAACAAGTAGAGGAAACAACAGTACCAGTGAAAAAAGCTGCTTCAGAGCAAGCCACTGTTAAAAAAGAAGAAAAAAAGGAACAAGCAAAGAATAAGACAAAAACGAGTAAGAAAGCTAAGGCTTCAAATGCTACAGATTGTCTAAATAAGATCAATACAACAACGGTTGTTCGTCACGTAGTATTTGGAGATATACCGTTAGTAGATTGGTTTACAGAAGAAGAAATTACACATGGAATTGCTGTTCAAAATGGAGATTCCACAGATGTAAGAAAAATAGAGGCAGAGGACATTTGCGTGAAATTAGAGCAACGTTATCCTTCCTTCGTTAAAGACTTAACAGTCATTAAACATCACGAAGATACAAATGCACTACTTCCGATTTTAACTGTCGGCGCAAAAGGAGCAAGTACTGTAGAGGGACAATCCATTTCAGATTGTCCTTTTTCTTTTCTAAGTACTTGGCGTGATCACTTTTTACCTGGGGATTTCATTCCGAGGACTCTATTAATGGACTTTATTATTATTGCACAGTCCATTTCTCGTAAATGTGATTGCGAATTGCATGCTGATATCTATTTCAATAAAGAGCGTGGTTATTTTATGGATTTTCCACCACAGCAGGTAGCAACTGAAATTGTAATTCCAGAAACGAATATAGAGATGCAGTCTATTGCTATGAAAGTAATGGAGATACACAGCCATCATCGTTTTACTGCTGAACCAAGTGATTTAGATGATCAAAGTGAACGGGCTCCTATTCTCTATGCAATAATCGGCAGAATAGAGGATGTTTTCCCTGAACTACGTGTACGCACTTGTATCGATGGGGAATTTCATTCTATTAACCCTAACTTTATTTTTGCAGGAGAATATGCAACGAAAGGGTTAAGCCAAAATTACGATCTAAGCGGGATTACACTTTTAAAATAAATACACAAGGGGGCGTAAAGGAGACATATTTTCATGTCTCCTTCTTTATTATGACAACATTAAAAACGTTTCACGTATCGATGTTTACAAAGATAAAACATTACATGTTATTTCTTACAAAGGATGAACGTGTTTTAGGGGAACCACATCATGACTATGAGCTATTTCAATTTATGTGCCAGTTAGAGATGAATAACATATATGAAGCACTAGAAGAACAAGGGAATGATACCTATATTGATTTAAACGCGCATCAAGTATATGTACATACACTTATTGAGCAGGTGAATTTACTTCAATATGCTGTATCCATTGTGCAAGAGAAAGGAGTCGTTCATGCTGCATCGATACTATTGATGCATTCATTTGACTTGTATACCGTGCATAGGATTACAAATTTATCAATTCCATTTCTACGAAATTTAGAGAATACACAATCAAAAGAAAATTAGGGGGATATAAAATGAGTATTGTTATTGATATTGCAGAAGGAAAGAAGATTGTACCGCATATTGTATTAGTAGGTGCTGGAGGAAACGGAGGCTTAATTTTACAACATATTGCTCAAATGATGAGTATTTTCCAACTAGATGGAGAAATTGTAGTTGCAGATCCAGACATAATTGAAACCAAGAACCTTGGAAATCAACTCTTTATTCGACCTGATGTTGGTAAATACAAAGCGGAGGTACTGGCTCGTCGATATAAAGCTGGCTATAACGTTCCTATCTCTTCCTATACGTCACAGTACATAGAAGACATAGAAACAATGCAGCAGTTGTTTGGTAATAAATACGATTTATTAAAAAAACAACATAAAGACGACTTTTTGTATCTGCCAATTGTGATTGGAGCAGTAGATAATATGTTTTCTCGTGAGGTCTTTCATCAATTCTTCCATCAATCGGATAATCTTATTTACATCGATGTAGGGAATACAGCTGTAACCGTTCCTGATAATTGGAGAGAAGTAGATAAAAGACATTGGACATCTCAACAAATAGCGGATTATAAAAGTAGTGGTTATAACGGTCAAGCAGTATGTGGGATTAAACTGAATGGCGAAATTATTCTTTCTCCACTTGGCGACTTATTTCCAGACGCTTTTACGAAGAAAGAAACGGCCCCGAGTCAATTAAGTTGTTCCGAATTAGCTGCTTCAGAACCACAGCGAGTTATTACAAATAAATTCGCTGCCATGACTGTTGCACAATTCGTCAACGAAATCTTTGATGAAGGAACCGTATCGAATCACTATATCATTTTCCAAGCTCAAAAAGCTTTTATGAAGGCTGCACCAATTGGTGAGTAGTGGTATAGGAAGGGACAATATGAGAGTGTATCAACTAGATTCCACTCAATTACAACATACGTTAACACCAACGAACATGTGTAATGGTGTTCTTCAATACTATCAATATAAGAATTATGCCGTTGTATCTGTACTTGATTTATCAAAGCATGATTCCGAAATGATACCATTGCTTCTGGCTTGTTTAGCAGAGGCTCTAATTCATTTCAACCCAGATTCTTTTTTAGCTAAGGATGAATCTGACCTCTTATATTGGTGTAGAAAGAACTTCAAAGGATTTCATAGTATCTCTGATGATGGATTCTTACAAGATTTCAGGCAGGTATACGAATGTTATCAAGCATTACAAAACGTTGGAAAACAAGAGAGAAGTATAAAAATAAATATGTAATAGCTAGGAGGAGAGAAACGCATGTATAATATAATCAAACGTCAATATAATTCAATTATCCAAGAGGTGATTCGGATTAACGAAGAAGTACAAAGGGAATTGAACCTATTAGTACAAAAAATTTGTGAAACCGTGTCTTCTGTCCAAAGAATCATCCTTTTTGGCTCTCATGCTTATGGCACACCAAATGAAGATAGTGATTTTGATCTTTGTATTGTTGTGGATGGTGTAGGAGCAAGAAAAAGGGAAGTCATTAATCGTATCAATTGGGGTATTTACGATGTAATGGAAACACCAGTTGATATTTTAGTGTATGGACCTGAAGAGTTTCAAGAACGTGCTAACCGCAGTGTAACCATGGAGCACAAAATTGCACTAGAGGGGAAGGTTCTATATGAGAAATACTGAGGATCTAAAAGAGTGGCTATTCATAGCAAAATCTGATTTAGATTCTGCTAGTTACTTAACTCATATGAAACCTTTCCCTACTGCAATTATTTGTTACCATAGTCAACAATGTGTGGAGAAACTTCTAAAAGGATTTCTTGCACTAAACGGTAGAACAGTCCCTAAAACTCATAACCTTTTAATGCTGCACAAATCGTGTCGCAAATTAGATGAGAAATTCTCATTGATTTTAGATCAGTGCGTGCAGCTGAATGGTTATGCTACAGATATTCGTTACCCTTATTTTGAAGCACTTACCGTTCAAGATGGATTAATGGCTATACAACATGCTCAAAAAGTAATGAATTTTTATAGAGAAACGTTAACCGAGCTGAATATAAATGAAACCGTACTCGAGTGAAAATAGAGGATATACATAAGAGAGAGTGCCTATAAAGGGGACTCTCTTTTTCTATTTAAACAAGAGGAGGAATGTCCCTTAACAAAATAAAATTTCATTCTATTAAGGGGCTAACAATATAACTCTGAATATTTATCAAGAAATTAAAGAGGAATCACCAAGTCATAAAGTTGCAATGCAATGTTTCAAACGTGTAATATAAATTTAATTAGAATCAAAAACATGAGTTTAGTACAGTACTAAACTCATGTTCTAGAGGTTATTTATTTTTTATACGTATTCTCTTTAATATTCTCGTAATCAGATACCCAAATGACACTGTCCTTAATTAAATATTCATTAGACGTTTCATCATCGTAGGAGGTAACCTTTCGGACCTCTAGTAAATTATTTAATAATAATTCTTGTTCTGTTATAGATAGAGTATTTATTTCATCTTCTAGCCAAATAGAAACTAAATGATATGCCCGCCAGTTGAGAGCGATATTATTTAAAAATAATGGCTTTTCCAATTGAGTTTGATATTCGACGAATTTATTTTTATACTCTACTATTTGTTCCTCTAAAGCTATAATTAACTGAGAATCTAATAAATCATTTTCATTTATGTGTAATCTTAAATAAAAGTGATTAAACTTAGATTCGGCGGCCAACTTCCAACTTTGAAAAACTTCAACTAATGCACAAATCACTTTATTTTTATACCAAATTGGTAAATCCTGTGTGTCTAGATAATTAAAAGTTTTTACATAATCAAAATGGTTAACCTCTAAAAATTTATTATCAAATTGACTATTTTCTACTTTCCATTGATTCAGCTTTCTTACTCTTCTTTTCCAACCTCTAATTTTTTTCAAGAAATAGTACACCTCTGTTCAAACTATTATATTTTTATAGATCTACCTTTAACAGGACCTTTAATCATGTCACCAGTAAGGGGATCCATACTTCCTAGATGCTTACCTTTACTATCATAAACCTCAATGTCATTATGAGTATGATCCCATTCATAGTATTTCTTTTTTGAGCCTTTACCACTAGCTTTGGTTTTTCCTTTATGTGGTGATAGACCTTTCCACACGGGGCTATTTGATTTTGTTAGTTGCTTAGAAACTTGTCTTAAAGCAGTTTTCCCCCATTTTTTAATAGCAGCTTGGATACCTGCTCTGGCTACTAAAGCTAATACCACTGGAACGGCTGGTATTACAGAGGCTTGAAGTTTTGTTGTATCGTACTCATATATTTTACCAGTTTTTTGATCTTTAAAGTTGGCGATGAATACTTCTTCATTTGATTCAATTACTTCAACATCAAAATTTACTTTTATTTCTTCTCCATTTTCATCAATAAAGTTTCCATTAACCTGGATATCACCTGTTTCTTTATCTAAAGAAACATCCGTTGATGCGGTAAAATCTTCAGCATTTACTGCACTTTCTACTATGATTTCTGCACTATTATCTGTAATAACCTCAACGTTCAACCCTTCTGAAACGCTACTATCAACTTGTTGTTCTACATTTTGATCAATTAGGTCTGTTTCTTGTGTTGCAGCATTAGCTTCATGAACAATAATCCCAAAATTAGGAATTAAAGTAATAAATAAAGTCGATATCATTATTTTTAGTAACCATTTTTGCATCTTTAGTCACTCCTAGTCATTTTTGTATTAAACCATAGCCAAATTCTTTATCATAACCCGTACTTCCTAGATCTACTGAACGCTCAATTAAAATTTTTTTAATTTGGTCCAAGTTAAGCGTATTGTCACCCTCAGCTAATAATACAGATATAACACCAGTTGCAAATGCAGTTGCAAACGATGTTCCACTATATATGGAATACCCCCCATCTTGATTTGTTGACAATATATCAACTCCAGGGGCTGCAAAATCTATTTTTCCTTTGGCAGATGAGCTGGCACGTTTAAATTCTTTATTTACAGATGATATAGATATAACATTTTCATACTTAGCGGGATAGTCTACACCCAATCCATATGTATTACCGGAAGCAGCTACCACAATAATTCCAGAATCTACTGCTTCATCTATTGCTTTTTTTAATTCAGGACTTTCAGATTGTAACCCAAAGCTAATGTTTAATATATTCACTCGTTGTTCTATACACCAACGTATACCTTTAATAAGATGGTCAACATCGCCTTTACCTTGCTTATCAAGGACTTTGACGTCATAGAGTTGAACGTTTGGAATTACACCTAAAATTCCTAAATTATTATTTTCAGCGGCTATGATTCCAGCAATAGCAGTTCCATGGCCAGTTTCATCAGTAATAGGATTATTTAAATTAATAGTATTGAATTCTTTTACAACTTTACCTTTTAAATCTTCATGTTCTTTATATATACCATTATCCAAAATAGCAACCTTGATTGTATTTTGAATACGAGTAAATCTATCTTCTATTACAGCCTTTCTTCCCCAAGTTACAGATTGTCCTTCCTTTTTGTAGGGAATGTTAGATTTTGTTTTTGATAATGTAAACTCACTATAAAAAAGAAAATAAAAAAGTGAACTACACAAAACTAGTACTGTTAGCATAAGAATTAAAATCTTTTTAACCTTATTCACCTCTTTTCTACATGTTTTCAAGGTAAGTATTGCAATGAATACTATATAATCCAGATATAAAGATATCATTTATGAAAACGTTTTATAAGACTGCAAATTATTTCTTTTTTATGTTAATATTTACATATGGAAATTAATATAATTAACGTGATTTACTATACATGATATTAATGATGAAGAAGGTTTATTTGTCGTAAGGTAAATGAACAAAAGGCTCGAAATCTTTTTGTTATAAATAGAACAATTAATATACCTGTATAAGAAATAATTAAACTCCCTCTATTATGATTTAAAGAGAGGGAGTTTTTTCTTTAATAGTAAATCCTATAGAGCCAATTAAGATACAAATCAAGGTGAAATTTCACCAATAAATCCCTCAACATGATTAATTGACATAAATATTTTATATCCAACTTCTGTATAAAACTTATAAATTTAAATATTGATAATATCTTTTCAATGATATTTTGGTTTTAAAACCAATTCTATCAATTAATTCACTTTCAGTTAGTCCTTGCTTAATAAGACGGAGAATAAATGTGTTTCTCATCTGCTGTGCAGAAATACGCCTATTTAAATCTGCTCGTTTCACCTCAAGTCGTATCATTTTTTGAATAGCAACCTCAGATAAAGTCTTTGGTGCATCATTTTCGTATACCCATCGATACGTACCTCGATTAAAATCAAATGCCACAAATAAGGGATTATCTGTATACTGTCTAGGTCTTACGGGTTCCGGAATAGTTTTATAGTATTTGTAGAGCTGTTTCGTATCATCCTCTGATAATGATATAGATCTATTTATGCCACTTTCTCCAGGGACAACTAAGGTATTTCTAGCAAACTGTATATGGCTCATATTAAGCGATATAAGCTCTTGCAAGGATAAACCGTAGTTTACTATTAAATTAATTATACAAGCGTTTCTATCCATAATTTGAGGACGATATTTAGCTTGTCTTTCTGTTAATCCCTTTGTCGATAGTACAGTGTGTTTTAAAAGCTTTTCTTCCGCTTCCGTAATAAAATCACTGTCACTTAGTGATTGATCTGGAATTAAAGCGAGCTGGATACCATCTAACGGGCTAACTATCCCTAAAAACATGTGCAACTTCTTTAAAACCACCCATATTCTGTGGCTTGTTTTCTAACTCAGAGAAATAATCCTGATAATCTTCTTCAGATAGATCACTCCATGATTTGATATGAAAAAGTATCCCATTTACTTCTAATCATCTATAAAAATCTTTAATATCTTATGCATAACGTTGGATCGTAGAATGTTTTCGGCCTTTTTCATTCAAATAAGCAGAAAAAGATTCTAAGGTTTCTTCTAAGCTAATTGTCTCGTTCATTATAATCACCTAATTTCTTTGGATATATTATAACAGAAAATAGGTGAAAGACCTGCTACCGCCCTCTGCTACGCACGGTTGCTAACATATCAAAAACGCAAACGGACAAACAACCCTTTGCATTTTTGATATGTTGATTATTATGTAGATTTGAAATAAAGTTGCACCGTTTATAATAAAGATTAACTGTTTATAAAAAAGTCGTACTGTTCTATAGAAATGAACCATGGGCTCTTTTTATTTCTTAATCAATGTGATATATTTTTATCATAAAGTGCGAAATATATCACGCAGGAGGGATTATATGAAAAATAAATTATCGTATTTGGGGTTTCTTGGTTTTTTTGGATTTTTAAGCCCGTTCTCATTTTTAGGTTATTATTCATCGCTTGTAGGTTATTTTTTCGGCTTCTTTTTCTTCTTTTTGTATGCAAAGGTTGTGCCCGATGAGCTCTTTATACAGCATGTTCGTATCGCCGCTACAAGAGCATTTTTCGTAGCACTCATACTGGGCATTATAGTAACATTAAGTGTTTTGATTTTGGAAAGTTTAGAGGTAATTAGATTCCTTGTTATAATTTCGCTTTTCATACCATTCGCTACATTCCTAATTAGTCTTGAAATATTTGAACATAGAGAAAAGAAAGGGATGCAAGATGCCAATTAAGACTCGAATGAAAGAATATAGGGTAAGGCTAAATATGTCTCAAGAAGATTTAGCTAACAAGGTTGGGGTCAGAAGAGAAACAATTGGGAATCTCGAAAATGGAAAATATAATCCTTCATTCAAACTTACTTATGATATTGCGAAGATTTTGAAAGCACCTATTGAGGTTCTGTTTTGGTTTGAAGAATAGGTTAGGTAAAAATAAACTTTTTTAATAGACATGTCCATGGGTTTTGATCAATCTTTTTTATAAAACTCTTATACTTAGTTAGAAAGATTAACTCCATTTTGATTAAACTTCTTTCAAAATGGAGTTTTTGCATTTGCTGTTAAATAAAGGTTGAAGGAAACTTTTTAATCCAACTTTATTCTAAAGCTACATATTATTTACAAAGTCAAATGAATAAGGCTATCATAATACTCCAAAAAACTCCTTTAAAAAATCTAATTTCGTTATATTCATCCATTGCTATATTAGTTGTATTCTTTATTACGACCATGTTTAATCCTCCAATTATTAATTGATTATAAAATGAAAAAAGGACAAACCTCGTCCTGGTAGGGATACGTAGGTTTGTCCTTTTGTATGTGGGTAATGATATGTTTAATTACCCTTATTATAACTGAATTAACAAATATTTTCAATTAGGTCTGACATCTTATTAACAAGCATACTAGTAATAATAAAATCTATTATAAATATATATCTTATATATTAAAAAGAAATAAAGATAAAACTTTTATAGGTTATCAAAAATAGTGAAATGACTTACTCCCGCAAGGCGAAATTTGATGTAAGAACGTAAAAAATCATAAATAGTAGAAAATGTATACGTAGATTCAATGATTGTTAGAGTTTCAATTCTACAAAAAAGCAGAAAGAAAATTATATGTTTCTACATGAAATCGGAAAGAAATTGATACAAATCGCATTATGTTTATTCAACTCTGTAAACAGAAGGTATTTTCTTTATTTTGGAAAATGAATTACTATTTATGGTCCATCTATCCACAATTTATTCAGGTAAAGTTGAAATTTGTTAACATAACCCAGTATTTACACATAACTCACATTATTATTGATGATTTTTATTAGATGAATTCAACGACACTAGTATTCTCAAGGGTATAGGGAAAATATTATTCACATTTGATCATATTTGTCCTCATATCCACTATTTTTATAATTTTCCTTCTGATTTTTTGTAGGTATTATGGGATAGGTTTTACTACATTAGAAGAATATTCCCTAGCACTATGTGGAGAGTTATATATTGGTAGAAGAGAATTTGTATAGAAGTGCATAAAAAAAGACTCCATTTTACATGAAGTCCTTCTGATTTGGTATTTATAAATAGAGTAGTGGAAAAGGGGTGTTAATGAAACAAACACGAATAGCCCTCCACTTTTGATTTTTTCAAAAATAGAGAGCTTGTTACTATTATTTTATTTCCATTGAGTGTAGCACCTGATCTGGAGTTGTTATTGTTACACCAGCACGTACTAAGCGTTCAAAGGTACGCATAAACTCTAGTAAATTAAACTGTTTTGGTAGTTCAATCACGCGCAGCTGCTCTTGCGGTAGTTTATCGATTGTTTCGATAAACCATTCACGTACATCACTTGGAATTGTGCGTTCTTTATGGCCACGAACTTTTAATTTTTCACGCATTTCAATTTCTAAGGCGATATATGCATGGAGGTTAACTCCCTGATCATATGCATATTTTCTAAATAACGTTTCTTCCTGGTATTTTAGGTAATTACGGTGATAAGATTCTTCCGTCACTGGTACCGCAAACTTCTGTTTTAGTAGTGCATGCACATTTTTAAACATCTTCTTAATGTTGCGAAGAGAGTACATGGAATAATGTAGACCGAAACTAAAGACAGCTTGTTCACGGTCACTATTTCTCTCTTTTGGTATATGTTGCGCAATAAGAGGGTAGATACCTTCTTTCGCTGCTGTATCAAGAATTTGATATTGAGATGTTTGATGCAATAGTTTTTTCAATGTATATACTATTTTCGTTGGATATCCTTCTTTTCGATCAACCATGTCACGAAGTCCACGAATTACACCGCGAATTTGACGATGACAAGTATGCTTTAATACATGAATGAATTTATTCATGTCTGCAGACAGTTCACCGATATTCATCTCTTGTAGAACTGCTTCGATAAATTTCGCTTTACGAGCATATGTAGCTTTTGGTGTAAATGGATCCCTGTGTTGTTCCTCTCCAGACTCTTTTGTACATAAGAAGTCCGAATGGATAGATAGATATAATGTTGTATATCGTTTTGTATGCTTTACACCTTTTTGCATTTTGCAAATTTTGAATAGGGGATTACCCGTACATGGTAAAGCAATTGTTAATTCTTCGATAACCGCACGGATTTGATGCGGATATTTTTTATGTAAGAAACGATACATCCCGCCAAAGTGAGTTTTGTTTCCTCTTTCGTCCTGCTTGTCCAAAGAGCGCTTTAAAGTTGTTTCTGTATGTTGTTGCATTGCGATATCTAAGAATAGCTTCTTAGCTGCTACAGATAGCTTAAAGAAAGCCTTTGTGAATACAACAGGACTAATATATACGTACGGATTTGCTTTATCTGTTTCCTCATTCATAAAATGAGTGAGTTTGATTGTATATCGGCCATCTACTCCATTTTCAACGGAGATAATGTTATGTAAGTTTAATTTCTTTAAAGCGATATAGAATTGAGAGTGCTGGATGTATGCAAACTCTTCTTTGTATTGCTTGTAATCTTCCCACATCATATGTATTGTTACATTTGGAATGACACCATTTGTATAGCATTTTTTATGTAGATATAAGAACACTTCAAGATCAGCATTCGTAATACCATATAATTTATGTTTTCTTCCTGTTTTTTCTGCAAGTGCAGACATTGCACGACGTGAAAAAGATGGTTTCGCTTGTTCGACAAAGCCTTCTACATCCGCAATACGTTCTTCGTATGTCATGTGCTGCAGAATATCTTCTAAATATGTATCTTTATAGCTGTAGTACTTCTCCTCAAATGTTGCAACAAACTTCTGCCAAGATTTTAGTGTAACTAAAACAGCATTTGTTGTTTTTCCATTTAAGCTACGCTGATTTTGAATAATAAATGATTTCCCCATCTTTTTCACCTCCGTTCTGCAAATTCAGAAATATATGTCAAAATACTATAAAATATACCAATTTTGATTATAGCAAATCGAAAAATGGTGAAAGGTGCTCCTTTAAGAAGAAAGATAGCAACTTGCAACAGCTTATAAAGCTAGGTGTATCAAGGGATATGAGAATTCTATTAATTTTTTTTGTGTTAAGGATACCGCAAACGTGTTGCAAGTTGAATTATATGTATAAGAATAAGTAAAAAGTCATCTCCCCACTTGATATATAAGGGATTAGATTGAAAATGACAAAAAAGTTAGGGTAAGGATACCGCAAACGTGTTGCAAGTTAAGAAGTACGCTTATTAATCATGAAATATAACGATTATCGTTGATGTGATAGGTTTAATTAGATTTGTATGGATTACGATAGGGTGAGGATACCGCAAACAGTGTTGCATCTTATGCGAAAAATAAGGGTAAGGATACCGCAAACGTGTTGCAAGTTGAATTATATGTATATGAATAAGTAAAAGCACTTAATTCCTTGATATATAAGGGATTAGATTAAAAAAGACAAAAAAGTTAGGGTAAGGATACCGCAAACATGTTGCATTTTATTTGAATAACTTGTTGTAAGTATAAAAAAATCACTCAAAAATTTAAAAATAGAACGATTTTTTGTGTAATGTATTAGGTTGAGAAAAAAATATACTGTTGCAAGTTAGACGAAATAGGGTAAGGATACCGCAAACATGTTGCAAGTTGTAGAGTAAAGGAAAGAAAAGCGCAAAAGGAATGCAAGTAAAGAGGAATAGGGAAAAGAAAGAGCAAACGTGTTGCAAGTTGTAGAGTAAAGGAAAGAAAAGCGCAAAAGGAATGCAAGTAAAGAGGAATAGGGAAAAGAAAGAGCAAACGTGTTGCAAGTTGTAGAGTAAAGGAAAGAAAAGCGCAAAAGGAATGCAAGTAAAGAGGAATAGGGAAAAGAAAGAGCAAACGTGTTGCAAGTTGTAGAGTAAAGGAAAGAAAAGCGCAAAAGGAATGCAAGTAAAGAGGAATAGGGAAAAGAAAGAGCAAACGTGTTGCAAGTTGTACGCAAAAGGAATGCAAGTAAAGAGGAATAGGGAAAAGAAAGAGCAAGTTGTAGAGTAAAGGAAAGAAAAGCGCAAAAGGAATGCAAGTAAAGAGGAATAGGGAAAAGAAAGAGCAAACATGTTGCAAGTTGTAGAGTAAAGGAAAGAAAAGCGCAAAAGGAATGCAAGCAAAGAGGAATAGGGAAAAGAAAGAGCAAACATGTTGCAAGTTGTAGAGTAAAGGAAAGAAAAGCGCAAAAGGAATGCAAGCAAAGAGGAATAGGGAAAAGAAAGAGCAAACATGTTGCAAGTTAAGGAATTAAGGAGAAGAAACCGCAAAATCTTGTAAATATCTGTTACAATAAATTAAATATAATAGTAGTAAAGATTTTTATGATGAAAACTACTTTGTTGTGATCCATGGTTTAGGGAGGAATATAAAGTGGATAACTTATTACAAATGTTCCGAGATGCATTGCTAATCTCTGAGCCAATTTATAAAACGAACGAGCTATTATGGAATAAGTGGAATGCGTACTTTAAAGATGTTGAAAACAATAATAACAAAGTACTAACCTCACACTATGCTTCTCCATCATTTACTGCATTAGTATCTTGGTTAGAGAAAAAGCAAGAATCCGGAATTACATTAGTACAAATTTATGCGAAGATTGATTCTTATAAGGAAGAAATATATAAGGAAATTGAAGAGTATATAGAAAAAGAATTTCAGAATGTAGCGCATTCAAATTCCATAATATTAGAAAATGATCAAAATATAGATAAGACAAATATAGTGAACCATGAGGATTATTACGAAGTAAATAATTCTGCTGTTTATTATAAACTAAGAGATGGAATTGCAAAGAATCAATTTGAAGAAGATGAAAAAAGTAAAGTCCTACAGTATCCCATTGAAACGAAGTCTTCTAATGGTGTAGCTCAACTTTCTTCACACAAAGACGAGGATTTAAGACTTACAAACACTGAAGAATCAGCTCGATGGAATACCCTTGTTGATGATGTAATGAGTAATATGGATGATTTAACGGCAGACTGTTTAGATGCAATTACAATACAGTGGATAAATGAGGCGAAATCTCCAGATGAATTCATTGATTTTTCATACGAGCAAGTTTTAGAGATGTGCAATATTCCAAAGACAGTCGTCAAAAATAAAGAATATTATCGAGCGGACGATAAAATTAAAATAGCAAAGAGGATTGCGGCTTTAGCAAGTATTTTTATCTATTTAAATGATGATAATGAGGTCGTAGTACTAAACGATCGTGATGACGAAGGAGAACGAGTAGAATTAAAGCGTGAGGTTATTAAAAGATTATTTGTTTTAGATTCGGTTGTATTGTGGAGACATAGTGTTACAAACGAATATATGGGGATTGAATCTTGTCGTATTAAGCCAGGTAGTTTTTTAACGAATTATTTATACGGATCAAATAATACAACAGCATTATTGTCTAAAAAGGCCCTTGAATACAATAGTTATAGACATAAATATCATAAAAGGTTAATTCGATACTTAACATGGCAATGGAGAATTAGACAAATGTATTCATCATTGAAAAAGCCCTATTCTATAGGAGGGGACAAGGGGCTACTAGCAGTAATGGATATTCCAAAAGATTGGAAGCCGAATCGTATTAGAGAACAGCTAGAGAATGTTTTAATGGATTTAGAAAATGAAAAAGTAATCTCTCATTGGGAGTATAGTGACCCGCTTGATGAACAACAAATTGGGAAACGTAACTGGTTTAAAAATTATTACGCTAACTTAGGGATAACTATTTTACCACCTGAGGAAATGCTACAGTCAATGGATAGTGGAATAGGAAAGAAATTTATAGAGGAACCACAAGAGCAATTACCTGTAGTAACAGTTGTTGAAGAGGTTAGGGAGACTGTGGAACCAGTCGAACAAAGAGAGAAGAAAATTCGGGATCAAATACTGAAAGTGCATAATGAAAAAAATGTAAGTATTCGTGAAATAGCAGATGAAGTTAGTATTTCGCCATCTACGCTGTCTAGATTTTGTAATTATAAAACAAAACGCTTGTCTAAAAAAGCATTAGAAAAGTTAACAAAATGGTGTGAAAGACAAGAAATATTAGAGAAGATGTAACGTAGCCTAAAAACTACTTTTTTATTAAGAAATAGTGAAAATGAAAATACACATACATTATGTATGTGTATTTTATTTAGAATAATAGATGATAGGAACCAACTACTGCATTTTAAAATGACTGTTGATATTGTTTTGTGAGAATGAATTCATTTAATATATTAGTTAAAAGGGGGAGTATTGAAAATGAAATTAAATAATTGGGATGAAATTAGTATTGAAAAAAGTACAAGCATTGGTAAAGAAGAAATGGAGTTATTATTACTAGCTGATCCTTCATCAGAAGTAGTTAATGGATACCTTAAACAAGGGGACTGTTTTGTTTTAAAAAAGGATACTATTACTGTGGGGATTATGATTTTAATTCCTACTCGTCCTGAAACAATTGAGATTATAAATATAGCAGTTTCTGAAAAAGAACAGGGTAAAGGATATGGGAAATATTTGCTTGGGTTTGCTATAGACTATGCTAAAAAAGAGAAATATAAAACCATAGAAATAGGGACGGGAAATTCTAGCTTAATGCAATTAGGCCTTTATCAAAAATGTGGGTTTAGAATAACAAATGTGGATAGGGATTTTTTCTTACGCAATTATGAAGATGAAATATATGAAAATGGTATTCAGTGTATAGATATGATTAGGTTAACG
This sequence comes from Bacillus sp. FSL R9-9410, assembly GCF_038050385.1. Taxonomy (NCBI): domain Bacteria; kingdom Bacillati; phylum Bacillota; class Bacilli; order Caryophanales; family Bacillaceae; genus Bacillus; species Bacillus sp. FSL R9-9410. Next base: position 208,659 of record NZ_JBBOTV010000003.1, on the reverse strand, counting down.
CAATATTTATAAGAAAATTAAAAAGTAAGCATATATCAAAAATCGTAACTCTCAGTTGATTGATGAGATGTTACGATTTTTTTGAATAATGAAAACCTTAACGCTTCATTAAAAAATGAAGTATGTGAGAAGGCCTGAATCGAATTGTAAATTCTTTTACTGCAACGTTATTTTTTAGAAAAAGTATATCATTTATGTTTTGAATTTGAAAATATTTCAAAATGTTTTTATTATTCAGATATATGTTTTTCTATTAATTTAAATAAAAGGTAAAAACCGTAAAAAATAGTACAGTTAATAATAATTGAATACTCTTATTAACAAATTGATGAATTATATCTTTCGAATTAAAAGAGGGAAAATTCTTTCTTTTTTTAGGGAGGGTTTAAAAAAATGCAGCTATAACAAGTATCATGTTGTTTTGATTATATAATGATATAACGTTTTATAGATGAATGTTTTTATAATAACAAAATTTATTCTATATTGAGAAAGTGAAAAAAAGAAAAAAATTGATTGAATCCCATAAAATAACATGTGAACATTATAGATATAAGAAAATACCTCGAAATTCTAGGGGGTTTTTTTGTAGATTTAAATATGTATCTTATTAGGAGGAATGATAGTGTTAATAATTTAGTTTGTTCCATTGTTTAATAATTTACGTGCATCTATGGGCTTTCATAACGCGCAATTATCTATTACTGGTAAGAATTTTGATATTAAATGTCTGGGGAAGTGATAAGTAATGGTCACTGTATTAAATAATGAAATTAAAAAATCATTAGTTGAAAAAATTGTGAATAAAAGTGCGTGTATTGGGTATATTGGTCTGGGATATGTTGGACTACCATCGGCTCTTAAATGTTTAGAAGCAGGTTATGAGGTAAGAGGATTCGATAAAAACTCAGCTAAAATAGAAAAATTAGAATGTGGAACAAGTTATATCAGTGATATACAGGATACCGAAATCCAAGATGCTTTACATACAAATAGGTTTTTTATTAGTACAGAAATGAAATATATAAATGAATGTGATGTTGTTGTTATATGTGTTCCTACTCCTTTAGAAAAAGATAGTAAACAACCAGATTTAACATATATTCATTCAGCAGTTAATGAAATAGTCAAGTACATTAGAAAGGGTACATTAGTCATTCTAGAAAGTACTACTTATCCAGGTACAACAAGAGAAGAGATTTTATATAAATTAGAACATGAAACCAATTTTGAAATTGGTACAGATATTTTTGTAGCATATTCTCCAGAGAGGATTGACCCTGCGAATAAATCATTTTCAATCCAAGATATTATTAAAATTGTAGGTGGAGTTACACTTAATTGTACAGATTGTGCTGCAGCCTTTTACAGTAACCTAATTAATGGGATTCATAAGGTCAGTAGTCCAGAAGTGGCAGAGACAGCGAAGTTATTAGAAAACACTTACCGTTTTATAAATATTGCTTTTATTAATGAAATGACACAAATATGTAATGAATTAAACATTAATATTTGGGAAGTAATTGATGCCTCTGGGACTAAGCCGTTTGGATTTCAAAAATTCTATCCAGGTCCTGGTGTAGGAGGACATTGTATTCCAATTGATCCTATATATTTTAAGTGGATTGCAAATAATAAAGATTTGGCAACAAGAATGATTGATGTAGCACAAGAGATTAACGAAAACATGCCAAATTATATTATTAAAAGGGCATTACAGTTACTACAAGATGAAGATGGAAAGAATGTTCTTATGATTGGCGTAGCATATAAGAAAAATGTTAACGATGCTAGAGAATCGTCAGCTTTGGATATTATGAATGGTTTAATGCTAGAAGGGTATAACGTTGATTACCATGATCCATTTATTGAGGAGCTAATTGTGGACAATCATAATGTAAAAAAATCTATCGATTTAACTATGAATGCATTAAATAAATATCATTTAATTATTGTTCATACGGATCATGATTGTATTAATTTTAATTTGCTCAATGAGGCAAATTGCTTAATTTTAGATACAAGAAACATATTTAAAGATGAGTCAATATATAAAAAAAATATTATATGTTTGTAGGTGATTATATGGTAGAATTTATTCCTTTTTATCGACCAGAAATAAATGATGAAGATGTTGAGGGAGTTATTCGTGCTCTTAAGTCTGGATGGCTTTCAAAGGGGCCAAAAGTGATAGAGTTTGAAGGGAATTTAAAAGAATATCTAAATACTGAACATGTAGTAAGTTGTAATTCAGGGACTGCGGCGTTACATTTAGCGTTATTGTCTTTGGGGATTGGATTAGAAGATGAAGTAATAGTTCCAAGTTTTACTTTTTGTTCAAGTGTAAACGTTATTATGCATGTAGGTGCAAAACCAGTATTTGTAGACATAGATGAAGAGGATTTATGTCTTGACCTCCATGATGTTAAAAGAAAAATCACTAAAAAAACTAAAGCCATTATTGCAGTTCATTTTGCTGGATACCCAGCCAAATTAAAAGAACTTCAAAAGATATGTAAAGAACACGGGTTATTTCTGATAGAGGATGCGGCTCATGCATTAGGAACTAAGTATGATGATACTTTGATTGGTACACATGGAGATATTATTTGTTTTAGTTTTTATGCTACTAAAAATATAACAACAGGTGAAGGTGGAGCGTTAGTCACTAAAAATGAGGAGATTGCTGAAAAAGCTAGATTATATGGTTGGCATGGCATCACCAAGAATGCATGGAATCGTTATGGCGAAAAAGGAAGTTGGCGTTATGATGTTCTATTACCTGGATTTAAGTATAACATGATGGATCTACAAGCTAGCTTAGGTATTAGTCAGTTAAAAAGAGCTGATGAAATGATTGAAAAACGAAAGAGAATAGCGGAAATATACCAGGAAGAATTAAAAGAAATCCAAGAGTATATAACATTACCTAACTATGTAAACAATCCAAGTATAAAACATGCATGGCATTTATTTGTTATAAAGATTAATCCTAATTCTCCTATCAGTAGAGATCAGATGATTCAAGAAATGAAAAAGAGAAATATTGGGCTGAGTGTTCACTTTATTCCCGTTCATATGCATCCATATTATCAAGAGAGATTTAATGTACATTTACCCAAAACAGAAGAAGTATTTGATCAAATTATTTCATTACCATTGTATAGTGCACTTACAGAAAATGAGGTTGAACATATCGTTACGTCTTTAAAAAGTTTATACCAATTAAAGGTAGGGAGGTAAATATTTATGAAGATAGGAGTTATTGGTGGCGGTGGATTTATTGGTAAACATGTTACAAAGGAGTTAATAGCAAGAGGTTATGAAGTAATTATATTTGATAAATTTAAACCAAGTATTGATGTTCCTTTTGAAGAAATTGATATCTTAGATATTGCGACATTAAGAGAAAAGCTTATTAATGTGGATGGGGTCATACATTTAGCTGCATTAGTAGGTGTTGATAATTGTCGTTCAAATGAAGAAGATGTAGTAAGGGTGAATTTTGAAGGCACGAAAAATATTGTAGAAGTTTGTATAGAAAATGGAATAGATAAGTTATTATTTTCTTCTAGTTCTGAGGTGTATGGGGATGGTGTGAGTGTTCCGTTTAAAGAAAATGATGTCAAAATTCCCAAATCAGCTTATGGAAAAGCTAAATTAATGTCAGAAGATTTTTTGAAAGAATATGCTAATAATAGTTTTAAAGTCAGAGTGGTACGTTATTTTAATGTATACGGTTCACAACAAAATGAAAACTTTGTGATTTCTAAGTTTTTAAAACAAGCTCATAACGGCGAAAATATGACTATTTATGGGGACGGGCAGCAAATTAGATGCTTTAGTTATATTAGCGATATTGTTAACGGAACGATATTAGCATTTGAATATGAAGGAGAGAATTTTGCAGATTTTAATATAGGAAATAACAAGCCTATATCTATGGAGGAATTAGCGGGGAAAATCAATGAGTTAATGGGAAACAAAAGTGAAATTGAATTTCTTAATTTAGGGGATGAGGGAGTAAGAGATTCTAATATTGAAATATTCAGAAGAATACCTTCAATAGAGAAGGCTCAATTATTATTAAACTATCAGCCGGTTATTTCATTAAATAGAGGGTTAGAGAAAATAATAGAGGAGAAATATGGAAACACAGTATCTATATCCTAAAAATCCTAAAAAAATTAAGTATCCAATATATCCTTCTTTTTGGAGTGTATTTGATCATATATATTTTTTGAAAAGTATATATAGATCCAATCATTCTAATCTAAAAGAGAGTCTACAAAGCCTCTACCCTAATTCCGAAATTATATTAACTAATAGTGGTTCTTCGGCATTAGTAGCAGGGTTAAAGTATCTAAAGATAAAAAAAGAGGATGAAGTAATTTTATCAAATTTTAATTGTCCTAATGTAATAGAGGCAGTATTAACAGTAGGAGCAAAACCTGTATTAATTGATTTGACTACTGATTACTCACTTTCTCTTAATAAAATAAAAAAATATTCAAATGAAAATACAAGAGCAATTATTCTTACACATGTGTATGGATGTCATGAAGATTTAGAGGTTATTAATTGGGCGAGAGACAATGATATTTATATAATTGATGATGCAGCACAAGCAATGTTCTCTTATCAAAACGAAAAATCAATTGGTAGTTTAGGTGACATTGGAATTTTAAGTTTTGGGGGAACTAAACCCATCCCGAGTATAGGGGGAGGAGCGTTACTTCTTAATCATACGGTAAATGACTTGTGTGACATGGAAGAAGAAAAGAAGGAAGAAGTGTTTTTAGATTATAAAAACCACCTCAAAACGCAATTAGCTTTAAGAATCAAGAAGAATTGGCTACTGAATTTACTTACTGATTATTGGGAAAAGTTAGGGATTCTTCCTTCCTATAATGATAGCAAATTGGATTCTTTGCCAGAGGAAACGGAAGTTATATATCCAAAAACAATGTCCACATTACGTTCATTGCTAATTGATAAACACTTAAAGAGAATGAAAAAGATTTTAGAAATTAATATATATAATGCTAGTTTGTGTTATACGATGCTGCAATCAATTGAAGAAAAGTACGGGGTAAAGATTATATTTTCAGCTCAGAATGTTTATTTGAACTATTTCACTATTATTTTCAAAGAACCATCTGATAGATATGAATGTTCCGTATATTTGGCTGGAAAAGGAATACAAACTTGTTGGAATTATCTACCTCTAAGTGAAATCCCTATCTTTTCCAAGTACGCCACTGAGTCAGAAAATATAGAATTTTTATGGTCAAGAGTATTATCAATACCTTTTAAATATCCTTTAAGGAAAAAAGACCTTAAGTATATATGTAGTCAAATTCTAATATATTTAGAGAAAAAGAAGTAAAAGGTGATTATATGAAAATCGAAATATGTACTGATGCCCAATATTGGGATGCTTGTATGGAAGAATATAATGGTTCTGTATTCCATTGTTATGAATGGGGAAAATTAATGGAATTATTACCTGGTGTTCAATTTTTTCCAGTATTAATAAAAACAAGGGGTACAGTAGTTTTATCTCCTATATATGTACAGGATGGTAGGGTGCTGGGAAGTTTAATTGGTTATGGAGGCCCTGTAATCATTGGCCAAGATAAAATAGATTTTGCATTTTATGAATCGATAATAAATAGGAAGTTTGAAAATAAAATTCAAAAACTTTTATTACCTATAACAATAAATCCTTTTCAAAGTTATAGTGATGAAAAGTGGGAGTATAAAGAAACTTATATGTTAGATCTACCAAATAATTTTGAGGATTTATGGACATCGTGTTCAGGAAAAGCTAGGACAAGTGTTAGATATGCACGTAAACAGAATGTTGAAATTCGGCCTATAGCTTTAGAAGAATTAGATGGATTTTACAATTTATATCAGGAACATAATAACAGTATAGGAGCGAGTTACTCATTTAGTAGAGAATTTTTTTATCATTTATTTGTTAATTTAAAAGAAAGAATTCTTTTCTTAGGAGCATTCTTAGAAGAAGAACTAATTAGTTCCAGCATATTTATAATGGATAAACAAGTTTTATATTACTGGATTAATATTAATAATACCAAAGGGAAAAATACACAATCTTCATATTTGCTACTAAATGATGCGTTTGAATTAGCAATTCATAATAAATTAAAGTATGCGGATTTAGGATATTCGCATAATAAAGGAATTGCTAGACCAAAGATATACTGGGGAGCAGTTTTGAAAAAATGTTTTTGTTTAAAAGAGAGGATTTAAACTATGATTATTAGTGGCCACCAACCAAGTTATTTACCTTGGTATGGTTTTTTTGAAAAAATTCATAAATCGGATGTGTTTGTATTTCATGATATAGCACAATTTGAAAAGAAAGGTTTTTTAAATAGAAATCGTATTAAAACTTCCCAAGGAGTATCCTGGTTAACGGTTCCGATGCAAATGAAAAATTATAAAGAAATCCCATTGAATAAGTTAAAGATAGACAATACACAAGATTGGGAGCGAAAGCATTGGAAGACAATAAGAATTAATTACTCTAATGCGCCCTATTTCAATGTATACAAGGATTATCTAGAAAATTTTTATTCAGAAAAATGGGATAATCTCAATAGTATGAATATGAACTTTATTCATTTTATTATTCAAGAATTAAATATTGATACGGAATTATATTATGCATCAGAGCTAGAGGGGATTACAGGGAAAAAAAGTGATTTTGTATTAGAGCTTTGTCAAAAGTTTAATGCCAATACTTATTATTCTGGAAGTTTAGGTCAAGATTATTTAATAGAAAGTGATTTTGAGCATGAAAATATAGAAATCATATACCAAAGGATAAGAGAGTATTCTTACCCACAGTTATTTGGAGAGTTTATACCGCATTTATCTATGCTAGATGTTTTATTAAATTGTGGTCCAGAGGAAACAGAAAAATTAATTAAAGGAGTTTAAAATCATATGAATGTACTTGTATTTGCTGCACACCCGGATGATGAAATTATTGGTGTTGGTGGAACAATAGCAAAACACGTGGAACAAGGTGATGATGTACATGTTGTAATCCTTGCAGAGGGGAAATCTTCGAGATCTAAAGAATACAGAGAACTAGATTTAGAGGTTAAGAGCCTGTCTTATAAAGAAACGGAGGGGGCATGTACTACACTTGGTGTAACAAGTTTTGTGAGGTTAGATTTTCCAGATAATCGTCTTGATACATTGCCATTACTAGATGTTGTAAAAGAAATTGAAGAGCACATTAATAAAATAAATCCTACGATTATTTATACTCAATATGGCGGAGATATAAATATCGATCATACTGTTGTTTATAGAGCAGTGATGACAGCTACACGACCTCTACCAAATAGTAATATTAAATGGGTGTTTGCATATGAAACCTTATCTTCTACTGAGTGGAATTATAATGAGAAAGATAAGTTTCTTCCTAATTATTTCGTAAATATTGAAGAATATTTGGAGACGAAATTAAATGCGATGAAACATTATGAATCGGAGTTAAGGGAATTTCCTCACCCACGTTCAATAGAAGCAATGAAGCACAATGCTTTTGTATGGGGAGCAAAGTCAGGATATAAAGCGGCTGAAGCATTTATGTTAGTAAGAGGAACATGGTAGGTGAAGAGAATATGTTAATACCGCAGGTACCATTCTTTGGATTAGATCGCAAACAAATTGATTTAAAATGGGTTGAACAAGGTTATGGATTAGAAGCAAATATTTTTGATGGAGAATCTTTACATGATAAGTCATATACAACAAAGTTTTCAGATGTACTTTCTTTTGTTCAAACACTTAATCCATCTTTATTAACCTTGCATTTTCCAACTGATAATGCAGACTATTTAAATAGTGAATTTATAAAAAAACAGTTATATGAGTTTATTAATCTTGCTATAAAATATAACGCAGCAGGTATAACAGTTCATGCTAATCAATTTATGAACATAGCAGAATTTCAAACTTATAATCTTATTGATAATAGAAAAAGAATTATAGAGTTCTTTAAAATGATAGATGAGGAAATAAAAGGAACCAATATATGGATAGGTGTTGAAAACTTACCCATCATTGGAAACTTAGGTGATGACTTTGATCCTATATTTGTATACCCAGAAGATTTTAATGACTTGGTAAATTTAGATTTATCTAATGTTGGAATAACGTGGGATATATGCCATTGGTCTATCACTTATCTTACACGTCTAGGTATTTCTAAATTGTTAAGACAAGAGGAAATTGAGTATAAAGACTTTCATAAGTATATAAATTTAATGAATCATATCAAACATTTACATTTTAGTTCTTTTAAACATTTGACGATTCCTTATAGTGAGGTACGCTGCTTTGAGGGAGAAAGTCCGACTAATGGTTCTATTAATGAACATTTATTACATGAAACTTTATTAAAAGTAAAGAATCAAGTTTCAAGTAGAAATATAGGAATTGTATTCGAAGTACAGGAGACTGATTATACAAATAGAGTGAAATCATGGGAGACTCTTAATTGGTTCCAAAAGAATATTACTGGCATACAAGCAAACTCGAATTTTTTAAAGATATAAAAAGAGTTACTGGTTTAATATCATATCAAGTAATTTAAGTTAGAGATGATTTTAGTGAACCTTTTCTTCTAAATAAGTATGTTAGAAGGGAAGGTTTTACTATTAATGTTTTCTAATAAAAGGGAGGACAAATGAAAAAATTAGCTATTACAAAAAAAATCATTGTAAGTTTTGGAATTCTATTGCTTTTCTTTTTTAGTAATCCATATGGAGAACCAGTAAAAGTAAATGCTATGGTTAATAATAATCTGTATTCTCCTGTGACAGAACAAGTTCGTGCTAGTCGTGCCATTGAACATATACGTTTTCTTTCTGAAAAAATTGGTCCACGGCCAAGTGGGACTATGCAAGAACATAGAGCAGCTAAATACATTGGAGATACATTGCAGAAATTAGGGTATGAGGTTGAATATCAAGCACTTCCTGTACCTGATCAATATATTGGAAGTATTTCTTTTAGTATGTATGGGGAAAAAGATTGGCAGGTTGGGGCAGCATCTAATGCATTTATATCTAAAAATCCGGTGGTTGGCTCGGTAGTTTTTATAGGAAAAGAGACCAATATTAATAGTTTATCTGAGTCAATCCATGGGAAAATAGTATTATTAGAACAAGCCGATACTATTGAAAAATATAATGAACAGGTTGAGCATGTAGCGATAAAGGGAGCAAAAGGTGTGTTGTTATATAGTACGATTGGGGATAGAGGGAACTATGGAGAAGCTTTTAATCCAATTTTAAAAAAGGAACAATCGATACCTGTATTTGGACTTGCCTATAATCAGGGGATTAGGATGAAAGAAAAGTTATTACATAATCAAAATGTAGTCAGTTTAAAGGCAAAGCAAGAAGTAAATTTGCGCTCATTAAATGTTATTGCGAAAAAAAAGCCTAAACATACGACAGGTGATGAGGAAGTAGCAATAATGAGTGCTCATTATGATAGTGTTATCGGGGCACCTGGAGCAAACGATAATGCTTCTGGAGTAGGGCTTTTATTAGAGTTGGCTTACAATTTTAAGGATATAGAGACTAATAAAGAAATTCAATTTATTGCTTTTGGAGCGGAAGAAAATGAATCTTTAGGAGCTTATCATTATGTTAATCAGTTATCTGATAAAGACAAAACACGTATTCGAGGAGTGTTTAATGCAGATATGATTGCAACAAGTTATCATCAGGCTAAGGATTTATATGCAATGACGTTAGATGGCTCTCAAAATGAAGTAACAAATACTGCTGTAGCTACTAGTAAAGAATTGAGGAAATCGGTTGTGTTAACTGGAAAGTTTGATTCTAGTGATCATGTACCATTTAATCAAGCTGGAATTCCCTCTGCTTTATTTATATGGATGGATGTAGAGAGTTGGGATCCTCTTATTTATCATGTTGAAAGGGTTTTTCATACACCTCAAGATACCGTTTTAGAGAACATCTCGGCTCAACGTATGCAAGATGCACTGGAGATTATTGGTACGAGTTTATATTATTTTATCAAAAGATAAGTATTTTTATGAATTGGTAGCTTATTTTGCTAAATTTAGATTTTGGTAAAAGTGTTATAAAGCTCTTTACGTAATAAAAAATATACAGTGAGCATAGGTGAGGTATATATGAGAAGTACATGGAAAGAGTTCAAGGGGATGGACCTTAATGTATGGATTCGCTTTATTGGAGAAGCTTTAAATGGTATTGCAATGATGATGTTAATGCCATTTTTCGCATTATATTTAAAGGATAAAGTAGATTCTTTGCTTGAGGTAGGTGTGATCATAGCTTTATCTCCAATTGCAGCAAGTATAGGCTCGTTAATTGGAGGACATATAGCAGATACTTATGGCCGGAAACCAACTATGGTACTCTCTATGGCTAGTAATGGGTTATTAATGCTGTTTTTTTTGTTCATAGATGGTTTTATAGCATATGCAATCTTATCTATCGGTTTAGGGTTATGTAACTCTTTTTTTGAACCAGCCGCATCTGCAATGGTTACGGATGTAACAGAACCAGAAAAAAGAACTGAGGCATATGGATTACTTAGAATGGCTCATAATATAGGAGCAGCGATAGGTCCTATAATTGGCGCAGCAGTTGTAGTTGTATCAAAAGATGTCATCTTTTTGATTACTTCTGGAACCATGCTGTTTTATACAATATTAATGGTACTGTTTTTAAAGGAAACAAAACCTAAAAATGTCATGATACATGAAGAAACACCTGAAAATTCAATAAGATCCACATTAAGAGTTGTTATAAGGGATAGGATATTACTTTTCTATATAGTTACAGGAATCATTATATTTATGGGATTCTCGCAATCGGAAGGTATGTTACCGCTTCATTTTAGTAATGAGAAGACAATGATTTTTGGAAATAGTAATCCATTTCCATATTTAATGACGTTAAATGGCCTATTAGTTGTTTTTTTTCAATTTCCCATTTCAAAATGGTTAACTCACAAATCGATTGGGAAATCAATGCTATATGGCGCAATTCTTTTTGGTATTGGTCTTTTGGCAATAGGATGGTTACCAAAGTGGTTTCAAGTAATAAACACAAACGATTTAGTTATTTTAGTTTCATTATTAATAGCTTATACAGTTTATACTTTAGGAGAAATGATTATGTCACCTGTCCAAATGACTTTCGTTGCTAATTTAGCTCCAGAACATTTGAGGGGTACTTATATGGGAGCCGCTAATCTGCAGTGGATTACAGGTAATATATTAGGGCCTCTTTTAGGTGGTTTATTACTGGAGCATCTTCTAGGGCATATATTATTTACAATCTTAGGTGTGGGATGTGTTATGTCTGGATTTGTTTACTTATTATTAGATAAACTTGTTGAGAATAGAAGCAAACAGATACCTATAAAACAAACATCTTAATTTTAAAAGTATTATCGAGTTGAAAAAAATTTCTATTTTATGAATTAAGTAAAGCGCACGTTTATTAACAATAAACGTGCGCTTTGCTTATTATCATTTATAATGTATTGAAATTAATTCATACATAGTAATTTTGACAGGCTACGGTTTTAATATGATAAAAATTAATTTGATTCTTCTTAGTCGACTACAATCAGATTTCTTGCCTTATCGATATGGTTAAGTAACATACGATACTCTTCTTCGTATGTAGTTAACCGTTGGAGAAGGGATTTATTCTCTGCCGTTAAATATTCAATTTGCTGTTGTAAATCGTTCACTTCACTCACTGCTTTATAATTTTGTAGAAAGATAATAATGTCATCTAATGTAATAGATAAAGAGCTTGTTTCTTTTGTTTGTTGGATGGGGGACTTGTTATTTCCAGTTTTTTGATTTTGTTTAGCCTGTTGTATTTCTTCTTCGTATTGTTTTCGTACGCATGAGTTCCAACGAAATCCGCAAGCAGCAGGTGTCCTAGCTAATTGCTTAGCTACCTCTTTAAATGCAGCTAATTGTGTTCCACCGTCACGAATATTTTGAAGTACTATTGTTGCGAGAAGTGAATCGTTATCGTTAGTCCAGGAATCTTGTCTTGAAATTACCATTTTTCAATCCCCCTTATATGCCTTTAATTACATATATGCAATTACTTAAAATGATAGAAGCCCAACTTCTCTTAAAATGTAAAGGTTTTATACTTAAATAAGAGATCGGTTTAATATGAGGAGAATAAGACTCAAATTAAAATAATTAGGAGTAAGTTGATAGAAGTATACACTCTTTAAAATGCGAAATTGCATAAAAAATAAGGTTGAATATTTATTATAGTTGTAACTATACTGGTTACAGTAATGCAACTAAAGTAATAGATTTGATGGTATGAACTAGTTGTATTAATGATATATAAGTGAATATAAAAAAAATGAATGGAGTTGAAAATATAACCCTAAATATAAGACGCTTGTATAAAAAAGAAGTTAGGTAATCTATAGTTTTTTATAATCATATATAAATTAAAAGAGGTGCACGATTTGAAAATTTTTAAGGGAATTCTAGTTTCTTCAATTGCATTAACAGCATTTAATGGGGTGGGCGGACTACTCCCAAGTGAAAAATCAGAAATTGCCTACGCAGCTAGTTACGATTATTCAAATAAGCAATTGAATTCTATTGTACATAAGCAAGTTACTAAACAATTAATTTTGAAATTTAAAAATGAAGCAAATTTGCCATATCAGGATGGGATAGAAAAATTCATTAAAGAAGAAAAACAAGACCCTGAATTAATTGGAATTTTAGCCGAATATCCAAATGTAACTATAAATCGACTTTTTAGTTCTTTAAATCCTAAAGAAATTAAAAATCTAGGTAAAGAAATAAAAGACTCTGATCATATTTCTTCTAATTTGCTAAACTATTATATTGTAGAAACCCAAGGTGATATTGATGTACAAGCATTGCTTGTAAAATTTGAGAAATCATCTCTTGTTGAAACGGCATATTTACAGGAAGAAGAAGCTCCACCTGAAGAGCGTTTATCCAATTTATCAGTTAATCCATATGATGAGCCTAGACTTACAAGGCAAGGTTACCTTGAACCAGCACCATTAGGAATCAATGCACCTTATGCCTGGAGTATAAAAGGTGGAGATGGAAAAGGAACAACTTTTGTAGATATGGAGTATGGCTGGTTATTTAGTCATGAAGATTTAGTGAATCAGAAGATCGAATTGATGTCCGGACAGAACAAGAGTGAACATCATGATCATGGTACCTCAGTCTTAGGAATTGTTTCTGCAGAAGATAATAACATAGGTGGAATTGGGATTGCACCAAAAGCTAAGGTAAAGGTTGTATCTCAGATTAGAGACAACGGTAGGTATAATACAGCTGATGCTATATTAAGTGCGGTTAACAATATGCAAGCTGGAGATATTCTTTTATTAGAAGCTCAAGCAACTTATGAAGGATATGGAGATAAGAACTATCTTCCTGTAGAAGTAAAACCGGATATATTTGATGCAATTCGTCTGGGAACAAATAAGGGAATTATTATTATTGAAGCAGGTGCAAACGGCGGAAATGACTTGGATCAATTTAGAGACCGTAATGGTAAACAAGTTTTAAATCGTAATAGTCCTGATTTCAAAGATTCAGGGGCGATTATGGTTGGGGCAGCTTCTGCAAGGGTTCCTCATAAACGTTCATATTTCTCTAATTATGGTAGTAGAGTAGATGTGTATGGATGGGGAAATGCAGTAGACACAACAGATGCTAAACCACGTGAATTTATGACAAATCTTTATACTTCTAGCTTTGGCGGAACGTCTAGTGCATCACCTATCATTGCTGGTGCTGCTGCATTAATTCAAGGGATTGTAAAAAATAATCAGGGAAAAGTATATACGCCAAGCCAGCTTAGGGATATTTTAAGTGATTCTAGTACAGGAACGAAATCCAATGATCCAGCCTCTGATAAAATTGGTGTTTTACCTGATTTAAAAGCCATTGTATCTAAACTTGGCTTTTCACCAAACTTAAGCAATGATTCTTCCATTGTATTTCCAGAGGAACAAGAAATAAATAAAGGGAATGAAGGAACTACTATTACATTCCCGAAAGAGGATTCCGCTAATAGTGAAGGGAACTCTAGCTTCATTTTCCCAGAATAATTGTAGAGATACCTTTTATTTAGTATGAAAGAATCTTATATAACTAGTTGTTTATAATACTAGTCAGATAGGCTCTTATGTGTAATAGCATAAGAGCCTATCTGTTGTACTTTATAACCATATGAGGAGGAAAGTACTTCTGGATATTTTTAGTGTAGTGAAGTGTCTTATATCTACATTTATATAATATTCAGTGTAGACTCATTATAAATTTAGAAATGAACTATTTTTTCAATTATATGCATAACGGCAATTGGTGGTAATAGTGCAGTCCAACCAACTGCATAAACGTTTAATTTTTCAACTAATTTGTAGTTTCCACTATTTGAAATAGGTAATCCATTGTTATAGAAATTGCTGTATAGAGTGATGGAAACGAATGGTGTTTAAATAATTAGATAGAATAAGGGGCTTATGTTAAGGATTACTTAAAGATAAGCCCTTTCTTTTTTATTATTTCATGACATTCATCCCAAAATTCTAAACGATGTGAAAGTAGGGGTAGTTCAAGAAAATTTGTATTTAATTTTTGACAACTTTAATAAATTAATTTTTACTATCGTATGAATTAGGATAAATTATTATAAGTTATGGTTATTACTTAACATTTTGTTTTACTTGATCTTTTAATTCATTAAGGGTCTTACCGCTAATATTGTCAGTAATAGTTTCATGTATTTCATTTTTCAATACAATTGTTTTACCTGCAATTTCTGCCTTGGAAGACATCTTACTTTCATTAATAGTTTCTATGTTTGTTTGAAGGTCAGCTTTGTTATTTTCATCAAAAGTAATTGCAAATGGTTCAATTGCTCCGTAGTAGTTTCCAAATAATTGATCTTTCTTTAAAAACATCATATATTTTTTATTAACTTTAGGTTCGATATATAAAGGATCCTTATTTTGAACCTCTTTAGTAGTTACCTTAGTAGCTTGTTTTGTAACTGTGCCATCTGGTGCAACAACTGCATTAGAATCTTCAAGTTTTACGGTTTCAGCGAAACGATGATTGATTTTTATTTGTTTATTTTCATTCACACCTTTAATTGTTTCGGAAATGTTGAAATTATATAGATGTCCTTCAACATAATTTTCTGTATCCTCTTCCGATGGATTACTTGGATTACGTGCCATATTCCACTTAGAGCCAAGCCCTTCATATTCACCAATTACAACTAAATCGGCTTCATTAATCATTTGATTTAAATCACTTGTAGCAGGGAAATCTTTACTGAGAATGACAGTTTCAGCATTCTTATCTTCGCCAGCAACATTGGAGAAGTGACTATTATATGCTGAATATCCTCCAAAACCAATCACTGCAGCCAAAGGAATTGCAATTACTATAGTTTTTGCTTTTTTGCTTAACATTAAGAAATCATCTCCTTTTTCTGTTAATAGATTGCATTTACACCATTCTTATCGTCAGTTTGAGGGACATGCATAGTAGTACGATTACGATTGCTGTTCATAATTGAAGTGCCACTGTTGTGACCTATTCCTATTGCATGACCAAACTCATGAACTCCTGTACTTTTAGCAACATTAGATTTTGTAATATTTGTATTCCCTGCATTAATATCACCAGCGAATTTCGTTACTTTTTTAGTGGATGTATTATAAGTTGTGTTCATTCTTCCATAATAAGTAGAGGAACTTTCAAACCAAGAGTTTAATTTGTTCACAGAAGAAGAAGAAACTGTAAAGTTAATACGAGAAGCAGTGTACCAGGCGGAATCTGCAGCTTGCCAACCGGATTTAATGATACTGGAGCCATCGTCTAATCTGTCTCCCCACTTATATGTAGCTGATTTTGAAGGTAGCTTCCATCCTTCTTTTACATAAGCTTCTGAAACTCCAACGCTGGAAAAGACAAACACACTACCTAATAAAAATGCAGTAACCCCTTTTCTAAAATTCATATTATCCCTCCAAAGATTATTTTTAACAAGAGAATTATAGCATCATTATCTTGTTTTGGATTAATTTTTTTTTAAAAACTCAGAATATTCATGTTGAGAAAATGGTATAAAATATCTTTTAAGGAGACGTTATTATAATGTATAAACATAAAGTAATGAAATGGAGTCTATGTTTATTAATATTTACTTTTTTAATTATTATTGGTAAAACAATTTGGTCAAATACAGACATAGCAGAAGTGTCTAATGTTTCATCGAATTCTGAAACTATAGTTTTAAGTAAAACATTCAAAACTACAAATCATTTAAGTGAAATGGTGGAAGAAGCAGATGTAATTGTACTAGGTAAATATGACGGTTTACACTCTAAATGGAATATGGCAAACAATTCATCATATGAGATTCAAGGTGAAGATATCGAAGGCCATCTGTTTAATTTTCATGTCAAAGAAATTTTAAAAGGGGACTCTGTAGAGAATAAAATTTTAATAAATCATAGATACTCAGAAAGCCTCGTATTAGAGGAAAGTAATGAAGTTATTGATGACAATGGAATAATTCTGAAAGGTGCTACGAAATTGTTTACAAAAAAAGTGAAAAATATAGATCCATTGTATATAAAACCTAAATCTGGTGACACATATATAGTTTTTTTAAAAGAGAATAGTAAACTTGGACATTTTTATCCAGCTTTAGAACCTTTTATGATTCAGTTTGATTTAAGGAATGTCGCACACCTGAAAAGCAATCTAATAAATTGGGATAAAAATAAATATAAATTTGAAGCAAAGGTAAATGAGAAAACTTTTTATATTGAAAATGAAATAGATTCAACCATCAAAGATAATATTAGTGGAAAAACATTAAAAGAAATTAAGAATTTTGTAAAGAAAACTTCAAAAATGAAATAACATTATGACATACTATATTTCTATATACAATTGAGGATATGATTCTAACACCTTTCTGGTGTATTTAAATGAGGAAAATATAAAGGTTTATAAATCTGTGTAGTTATAGCATTTTAAATAATGATATAAGATTTATACCTAAAAGAACTTTAAATTTTCTGTTTACAGCATTAGGTCTTAATCCTATCACTAAAAGCGGACTAAGTCCTGCAGGGGATTCTTCTAGCAAAAAAATCTATAATTTTAAAGTGCTTTAAGCGTCAAGAAGGTTTAATTTAATTATGTAGTAGTGCAGCTTAAAAGATTGGGTAATGGTTATGATATAATAAAATTCAAATATAATAAGGGGGGATAAATTAAATGATTTTTCAAAGCATGATTACAGCTATTATAGAAAAATTACAAGAGACTGTGAATCCCTATTGGATAATTGTATTTGGATCCATAGCAGAGAACAGAGAACGGGAAGATAGTGATATTGATATAGCTTATTTAAGTGACATAAAATTAGGGAATTATGAACGTTTTTTATTAGCACAGGAGTTAGCGGATATTGTTCATAGAGATGTTGATTTAGTTGATTTATCAGAAGCTTCTACAGTTTTTCAAGCTCAGATTATACATACAGGTAAGACAGTATTTTGTTCTGATGAAGAACGAAAAATCATTTTTGAAATGAAGACTTTAAAAATGTATTCAAAATTGAATGAGGAACGCCAGATAGTATTTGATGATATAAAGAAAAGAGGTTCTATCTATGAAGAATGAAGTCATTTTGAATAAAATTTCTACAATAGAGCGTTGTATAAAAAGAATACAGGACGTATATGGAAATAATCCTGATAATTTGGAGGATTATACAAAGCAAGATTCTATAATATTGAACATACAAAGAGCTTGCGAAGCAAGTATTGATTTAGCAATGCATATTGTTGCAGGGAAAAAATTAGGATTACCTCAATCAAGTCGAGACGCTTTTGATTTGTTGGTTGCAGCAGATTTACTTAGCGCAGAGCTAGCAAGTAAATTAAAGGCGATGGTGGGATTTCGAAATATTGCTGTTCATGATTATCAAAGTGTAAACTTAGATATTGTTCGTCAAATTATTGAAAAACATCTAAAAGACTTTAAACTATTTACGAAAGAAGTTATGGGAATTTTGGACTTATAGAAGCACAAATCTTAGAATCATGATTGCATAGAAGAACATCATAGCAACTGTACATTATGATGAGTAAAGTACTTCTGTGAATACTTTGCTTGTTTTAACAAATAAAAACAAATCAAGTAAAACATGGACATATTGAAAAAAGACACCTTAAGGTGTCTTTTTGGGTTGAAAATATACAATCTGTTTAAGTAGATGTAAATATTAAATTTGAATAAGAAGAAAATCATGTTTGTCGATTCTTCATAAGTATAGCTTGAACTACCCCCACTTTCACTTCGTTTAGAAGAGGGGGATTCCTAAGTAAAGAGTTCTATCGAACTTTAATTTATTAGGCTAACCCCGCAGTCCTTGCGGTTAGAAGCCTTATCGCTTCATTCTTTAGATTGATACTTGCGTTAATATCCCTATCATGGTGTGTACGACAAGAAGGGCAGTCCCATTTACGTAGGTTTAGATTTTTAACGTCTTTGTTTTGATATCCACAACAAGAACATAATTGGCTGGAAGCAAATGTTTTCGATACGACAATGACTTGTTTGCCGTACCATTTTGCTTTATATTCCAACATGGTTCGAAACTGTGACCAGGAAACCTCACTAATTGCTTTTGCTAACTTATGATTCTTTAACATATTCGATACTTGCAAATCTTCTATACCGATAACATCGTGGTTTTTGATGATTTCAGTTGAGATTTTGTCCAAGTAATCTTTTCTAGAATTCATTACATATTCATGAATTCTAGCTACCTTAATTCTTTGTTTATTCCAGCGAGAAGATCCTTTCATTCTTCTAGAAAGAACACGCTGCGCTTTCGCCAACTTCTCTTCTAACGATCGAAAAAACTTCGGGTTTTTATAGGTTGTTCCATCTGACAAAATCGCGAAGTCTTTTAGCCCTACATCCATTCCAATGTAAGAAAGTGTTTTCGGGAGTTCTTGCACTTTTGTTTCAACTAACAATGACACAAAGTATCTACCAGAAGGGTTCCTTCTAACCGTAGCATTTAAAATACGTCCCTTTACTTCACGACTTTTGGCAAATCGAACAAGACCTAGTTTTGGCAATTTCATTTTGTTGCCTACAACGGCAATGTTTTCATTTGTTTGTTTTGTGGTATAAGATTGTAGGTTGTTCTTCTTAGATTTGAAACACGGGGCGCTGTTTTGTTTTTTGAAAAAGCGTGTATAAGCATCCGCAAGGTTGCGAACAGACGACTGAATAGCAATACTATCCACTTCTTTTAGCCAAACAAACTCTTTCTTCATGGCAGGGAGTTTGGCAGAGCATGTACCATATGTCAAACCTTTTCCTGTTTCCTTGTATGCATTATTCCATAGAGATAGGAAGTGGTTGAATACAAAACGAGAACAACCAATCGTTTTATTGATTAGGGCCGCTTGTGCTTTATTTGGATAGATACGAAATTTATATGCTTTATTAATCATCATTCATTTCACCTCCATTTCGGTATGTGTCTATTATACAACAAACATACATTCGGTAGGTAGTGAAGTAACACTTTATGTATGTCGAACAATTAAGATGGCTTACTGCCATCCCTTGTCCGAAGCTAATTCATCTCCCACCTACTCACTTCGCGTTCCTTGAGGAAGGAGTCTTCTTGGCTAAAATGATAAAAAATCTACAAGCAATAGGTGGTTTCCATGTAAAAGACCTGTCAAGGAGTACAGGGCTTTTACTAAGATAATCGGATAAGGGAACTCATGATTTTGTATTAATATAATAGTATGTATTTCTTAAAGAATATTTTTGCATATTTTACTGGAAATAGAGCACGATATTACTAAATCAATGGAGGTGTGTAAGAAATGCAAATTCACAAAAATAATAATTCAAACGAAATTTTGATAGCAGCTGCAGCAAGTGCTATTGAGCAAATGAAATATGAAATTGCTCAGGAGTTCGGTGTTACACTTGGACCGGATTCAACAGCACGAGCAAATGGTTCAGTAGGCGGAGAGATTACGAAACGTTTAGTTCGTATGGCGCAAGAGCAGTTATCTGGTCAATATAAAGTTCATTAAGGGTGGTTTTTGCCCATCCCCTCGAAAAGGGGGAATAAGAAAAAAGCAAACTTCCCTTTTAAGAAGATTTGCTTTTTTCTAAGCTATATTCGTATTCTTTGACTCTTCTATATTTGCTATGGTAAGCACTTTTATAAATACAACGTATTTATTGATTAACAAAAATATAAAATCCTTTTTCCCATCGATCTTTGAGCCATTGCAATTCTTCTTTCATATTGGGAACGTATTCGTTTGTTCGTTCCATCAATTTATAGGTTTCCACTAGTTCCAAACATCGATTTGGACTAGTAAGAGAATGTATAAAGAGCATATCACGTTTTGTTACCGAACCAAAAGAGATCCCTTCACGGCTCACCGATAATAACTCTTGAATTTCCTCTTGATCCATATTGGTTTTCTTTAGGTAATTATTCATATCAATGAATGTAGTGTAACTCCATTTCATATTGTCATAATCATTTTCTTGTAGGATCATTTCACGATAAGATTCCATATCATGTATGAGGAAATTACGAATCGCGTCTATAGAAAATTGCATGTACCAAACTTCCTTTACTGTATAGGGTATGTGTGAGTTTTGAGGTTCCTTTAAAAAAAGTATTCTCCTATATGTAGGAAAATACTTTTTTACTTTACCATATATTTAAGTTCTTAGCTGGTTTTAAAACCTATTAATTTTGAAGGAAGACTCTTCATCGCTTCTCCTGTTTTTGGATTACGACCGTTACGCTCTGCAAGTTCCTGGACTTCGGATGTCCTCAAAAAACAAGTAACTGTACTTTTTCTCCTTGTTGTAAAGATTTTGCGATTTGGTCCAATCCTATTTGTATCGCTGAAAACGCATCTTTTGTGTTAAGTTTGTTTCTTGTTTAATGAGTTCCATTTTTTCATCTGTCACACCTATATATTCGGCAAGATTTCAGTAATCGTTATAACGTGTTTGCTATATGTAAAACGAGTTTCTTGCTTGCATTATCATATTTATACTAGAGAAAGTTATGCTGTCTTCGAAAAATTCAATCAATATTTAAAAAATGTCAGAGAAGGATTTATATCTGATGTACTGACAGGCGTGTTGTTTTTTTTGTATATCTTCAATGTTCTTAATATAGCTACTTTACTTGTTTTATTAATAATTTGTATTTTGAAATTCAAGGAGGATATTGATGTACTTTTGCGTAAGTGAATAGTTTTCTGTTGAGTTTATTGCGAATTACGAATATGATGCATGGGGGAATCTTCAGAAATACTTATCTCTGATGCGGTCGCGAGTCGTCTCTCAATAGATTGATCTTTACTACTTACTCTAATATACTAAAAATTTATTTCATAATTCATGATCTAGTCTAATAGGGGCACGGCAACATACCCATCAACTTAAAAATTCAGAATTACCCCAAAACGAAAAAATGAGCTTTTTGTTACAAGTTAGCACAAAATTTCGTTCTGGGGTATTTGCATTTCTTAGCTTGATGGTGATGTGACGCTACCCCTATAAAGGTATAGTTTTCGTACTTTCATATACAATCATGTCACTTAAGTAATGTGAGCGTCGCTGCTATTACATTGTCGACAAATGAACGTTGGGGGCGAGATTTCATCATAACCGTTAGACCGATTAACGCTACAATCAGTGCCTGTGCCAAAGACTTTGCATCTGTGTTGACTTCCAGCTCACCTGATTGGATTCCTCGTTCGATCGTCTCCTGAAAAATGACGGCGAGGTACATTTGATGTTCTCTGGTCAAAATTTCAAATCTCTCATCATGAGGTGCTAGTTCAACCATTGTATTGATACAAAAACAACCTTTACTAAGATCTTCTGCGTATTCTTCATTGACGACATCGGCAAAGAAAATAGAAAATGCCTCTTTTACAGAGGAGTGACTTTGAAGCCTAGTTCGTGTATCAGAGGCCCGAGACATTGTATATCTGCGAAGTGCGGCTTCAAACAATTCTTTCTTATCTCCAAAAGCCGAATAAATACTAGGGCGTTGAATGCCCATTCTAGAAGTAAGATCACTTAATGAGGTAGCCTCATATCCCTTCTCCCAAAATAACTGCATTGCTGCATCTAAAACTTGATCCTCATCAAATTCACGGGTTCTTGCCATTAAGAATTCTCCTCCTCAAACTTTGATTTTATTAATTGTTTTAGGATAGGTGTGTAGGTAATTACAATTGTTATTTTTGTTACCAAACAGTATGTAATTATTATATAATTAGCCATTATTTATGTCAAATCAAGCTTCATTCATTTAATATAACATTTACTTTAGTGCAAAAAACATTGACATAATGAATGAGACTAAGTTATATTTACCAGTAATTATATTGTACCGAACGGTATGTTATAATCAAAAATCTAATATGATTGGAGGTTAAGGTATGTGCAAAACAGAGAAAAAAATAGAAGATGATCCACTCTGCACTAAGATAAGTCATAAATCTTCCATAACAAAACCTAATTTGAATCAACAGCCATCCATGTCTCACGCTTTGGCATTATTGTTTGCGACTGCCTGTGGAATGTCTGTTGCCAATATTTACTTTGCACAGCCGTTGCTTGATCAACTATCTAATGAGTTTGGTATTGACCATTCCATTATTGGTGTTGTTATTACCATTACACAAATTTTTTATGGATTGGGCTTACTACTACTCGTACCGCTTGGAGATTTGCTAAACCAGCGACGTCTAATTGTCGGTCAGATGCTATTATCTACAATAGCTCTGGTTATAGTTGGTACTGCCTTCTCTAGCATGGTACTTTTCGCAGGTATGGCTTTGGTGGGTCTGCTTGCAGTTGTGACACAGACTCTCGTGGCGTTTGCAGCGACCATCGCTTCCCCTACAGAAAGAGGACGTGTCGTTGGCATTGTAACAAGTGGAATAGTTATTGGCATACTTCTCGCACGTACTTTTGCTGGTATATTAACAGATGTTGCGGGATGGCGTTCTGTATATCTATTTTCTGCTGCGCTCATGCTTTTGATGGTTTTTATGTTTATAAAGATGTTGCCCAATGTTGAGCGCGAGGTAAAATCGCTATCCTACCCTCAGTTGATTAGATCGGTGCTTGCTTTGTTTATTCAAGAACGAACGTTACGCGTTCGCTCCGTTCTAGCCATGCTGATTTTTGCTGATTTCAGCATTTTGTGGACTTCACTAGTACTGCCACTTAGTACACCGCCAATCGCTCTATCTCATAGTGCAATTGGCGCATTCGGTCTTGTAGGCGTGGCTGGAGCCTTAGCTGCGGCACGGGCAGGGAAATTGGCCGATCAAGGTTACGGACAACGAACGACAGGTATTGCTTTAGCTCTATTATTGATTTCATGGTTGTTCATCAGTTATATAGAGCAGTCATTAATCGCATTAGTGATAGGGATAGTTCTACTTGATTTGGCCGTACAGGCAATACATGTCACGAATCAAACCATGATCCTTCCATTGCATACAGAAGCACGGAGTCGACTTACTGCTGGATATATGGTGTTTTATTCTATCGGCAGTGCTGGTGGTTCAATTGCTTCGACTCAAATATACGCACACTTTGGCTGGGGAGGGGTTTCCTTACTTGGAGCCTCTGTCAGTGCTTTCGCTCTTCTTTTTTGGGCTATGACCAGACGAGTTAAGATTTCATGAAATAAACGTGTGTTAGCCAATATGAGAAACACGTTACTACCATAAAGGAAATGATTAATTTTTTGACTTAAAATCTAATTGGACTAGGAGAGATAACAAATGGAAATAGGTATTACGTCTTTTGTAGAAACGAAACCAGATGTACATAGTGGTGAAGTGATAAGTCACGCACAGCGATTGCGTGAAGTTGTTGAAGAAATCGTTCTTGCTGATCAAGTAGGACTTGATGTGTTTGGTGTTGGTGAGCACCATAGGAAGGATTATGCAGCATCCTCTCCAGCGATGGTTCTATCAGCGGCGGCACCACAAACGAAAAAGATACGGCTCGCGAGTGCAGTAACTGTGCTTTCTTCAGCTGATCCTGTGCGCGTTTTTCAGGATTTTTCTACACTGGATGGCATTTCAAATGGACGCGCAGAGATTATGGCGGGTCGTGGTTCCTTTATCGAATCTTTTCCATTGTTTGGCTATAACTTGAAGGACTATGAAGAACTGTTTGAAGAACATTTGGACCTACTGCTCAAAATACGTCAGTCCGAAAAAGTGACTTGGGAAGGCGGACATCGACCAGCAATCAATAATTTAGGTGTGTATCCAAGACCTGTTCAAAATCCTTTACCGATATGGGTTGGTAGCGGTGGAAATCAGGAGTCTGCTATCCGTGCCGGTTTTCTGGGATTACCACTTATGCTGGCGATTATTGGTGGTAGCCCAATGCACTTTGCACGAATTGTACAGCTATATAAGAAAGCGGCGGCTCACGCTGGTCATGATGTATCAAAACTTCAGGTGGGATCTCATTCGATTGGATTTGTTGGAGAGAATACGGAATTGGCAGCAGATACATTTTTCCCGTCCACTCAGGCAGGCATGAATAAACTTGGTAAAGAGCGGGGTTGGCCTTATTATGATCGTTCCAGCTTTGATGCTGCACGAAGTTTTGAAGGGGCATTGTATGTTGGTGATCCAGATACAGTCGCCGAAAAAATCATCCATCTTCGTAAGCATGTAGGGATTACACGCTTTATGATGTATGTACCATTAAGTACCATGCCACATGATCAAGTCATGCGTGCCATAGAATTGCTTGGAACAGAAGTTGCCCCTCGTGTAAGAGAGGAAATTGCCAAATGGGAAGCTGAAGGAGAACAGGAGACACATCTATTCCGTTAATTATTCCATAAGGATTGCATCAAGTCTCATTATTTAACTGGAGGAATTTATATGAAAATTGACAGTCGAGTATTACCAGAATTAAAACAGGCTTTCTCACAATTTCCAGGCTTTCAATTAGAGGGGGATTTAGAGGCGAGTCGAAGTCTCTTGTCGAATCCACATTTGGAAAAATCAGAGCTTGTACACATGACCAAGCGAATGATTCCTGGCGCTGCTGGCGAGATGTTAGTTAAAATTTACGAACCCGTTGAGAACAATCTTGATAAACTTCCAGCTATGCTGTGGATTCACGGTGGCGGATACGTAATGGGACACCCTGATATGGACGATGTTTTGTGTGAACGCTTTGTTCAGTCTGCTGAATGCGTTGTTGTGTCTGTCGATTATCGACTTTCTCCCGAACATCCTTATCCAGCGGCTATCGAAGATTGTTATGCAGGCTTGGTTTGGATGACAAATGAGGCAGAATCGCTTGGCATTGATGTGAATCGTGTTGCAATCGCCGGTGCAAGTGGAGGCGGTGGACTAACAGTAGCGCTTGCGTTAATGGCTCGTGATAAAGGAGGGCCATCTATTATATTCCAAATGCCGCTGTATCCGATGCTTGACAACCGTAACATAACACCATCAAGCTATGAGATTACAGAAGACCACGCAACATGGAATAGAGCAAACAATTTGATGGCTTGGAGTATGTACTTGGGCAAGGAGAAAGATTCCAACGAGCTATCTTCCTATGCCGTACCTTCGAGAGCAGAAAACTTAGCCGGGCTACCACCAACTTATACATGTGTAGGTCAACTCGATTTATTTCGAGATGAAACCATTGAATATGTAACACGACTTGCACAAGCAGGAGTAGACGTTGAATTTCACCTCTACCCCGGCTGCTTCCATTGCTTTGAAGTATTTGTGCCTGAAGCCGTAGTAAGTCAGCGTGCCAGTCAGAATTATTTTGATGCGATGGCACGGGCACTTCATCCATAATTTATCTTAGCTCAGTCATCAGGGTGTTCAACTGAAGGCATGAGTGATAGCTCTAGGTTTATTCGATGAGCAAAGATTACAGGACGAAGTACAAATAGTGCCACCATATACTTTGAATTTTGCCCCTTACTCATTGATTAAAAAACAGTAAATACTTCAAAGTTTGAATAGCTAACCAAGGTTTCAAAATAGTGTGCCAGCAATTCAACCTTTTTACTGCGGTTACGATCATAAGCACAATCAACACTTTGGAGCGGATTTTTTTCGTAAGGCGAGTTACTTTTTTAATCGTATTCGTACTAAACAGCAGCAGGAAACGGCGATAGACTGCATCCTTAGCTGGATATTCATTTCAAGCTCGAAAAAAATAGAATTAAGTTCTTTTGGTAGTTGATGATATTGGTTATTTTAATTTATCGTAGTTAAGGCACCTCTTCTGTGGTAGTGATTTCTAGGCAATCTCACTATACCAAAGATCGAGGTGTTTTTTTATTTTACTCAAGTTGTCAAGTACACAATTGATAGACTCTAAATTCAATATAGCTAAAGCTTCCCACTTATTTTATAGGTGCGAAAGTTGGTTCTGTTGCAAAGTTTTTTACAGATAGAAAGTTAGGATGGGGTATAGCTGAATTCTATACAATTGTGAGTAATTGCTGTAATTCATTGGGTTCTGGTGCAAAAAATCTCTTAAACTTGGACATACTGATCACACACCTTTTGTAGAGTAATAGTATCAGTATATCCAATATTTATAGATTCGTTGCAATGGTCCTGAAGTTTTTGCACCAGAACCGAGTAGAGTATCAAGGGAAATTCTATGAAGCTGTTCAAAGTTACCAAGGAAATGGAGATTCGAATTGGATATTCTCGTTATCCTTATGGAAAACAATTTCAATAAGTTGATGATATCGTCTGATATAAATATAGTCTATTTGAGAGAATAATTATTTCATAACTAGCTAAATAATTTTTAGTTCATAAGAAGAAGGCACCTTTTAGGTGCCTTTTTCTTATGAACTATATTATCCCTTAATAGTGAAGTTTCTCATTTTAAGTAGTTCTTTAAGATATTGAGTGGAAGGTATTTTAAAATGCTAAATAGTATCAATATCAACAATTAAAATGTTTGCTTTTTGCTAAAACATCATATTTTTGTAAAAAAACTTACATTATAGTATTAATATTTAGGATTTTACAATAACAAACTGGATATTCCATAAAATGTGATAAAATGGAATAAATTAAATGTTATTACATGAGAGAAAAGGAATTATTCTAAAAATAAAGATACATTTTTATTTTTAAACTGTGTAGAAAATTAATTTTCAGCCAGTATGTTAGTTGGGATTTTTAATATTGCTAGAAACAGAAATTTTATAGATTTGGAAGAAGATTCATTTGATACAGGGCTTGATAATAAAAGGGCAAGTGAATAGATCCCAATTATTAATTTTTAAGAAGTCTAAAGTTGTATCATTACTGAAGGTGCAAGGGACCTTTTTCTTAGTTTTGAAAAAAGTATTGTTTGTCAAGCGCATGTTGATACTCCCATCCCTAAAGGGGCAAGCACACTAATGTCTATTTGACTTCTTACTACTACCTTAAGAATAAGTAGAATTCAACCCTGCATGACAATCTTTATATACATAAAAAAAGATCTATGACCTGAACATGTCAGTAAACTGCTCGATAAATTACTTAAATCTGAAAGTAACACAAGTAAAGATTTTTTATCTTTCTCCGACAGAACGTTAAGTCGAGAGTAATTCAAGTTTTATTATCACGTTACAAAACACTACAAACCAAAGTAGTATGTGGAAGTGAATATTTACCACTAATTACACAAAAGAAAATTATGAAAATGTTTTAAAAATTAACGGCGAATATTTAATGATTAATAGGAGGAATTTTAAATGAAAACATTTGGAAAAATATTGTTAACAGGGACTTTAGCTCTTGGTGGATTAACAGTAATGAACGTGGAAACACCTAAAGCTCAAGCAGAGGGAGCGAGCGAATTTTGCCGATATATTTGTGGTCCTAAAGAAACATTGAACAATTTTACAATTCAACTTTCAGATACGGAATACAGAATGGGACAAAATATTATCCTACGAGCAACAAATGATAACACATATGATGTAACATACAAAGCAACTGTAGAAAAACAATATGCTACTGGCTGGGGTTATGTTGAAACTGACTTCAATTATCAATCAATGTTGCCAGCTGGAACAAATGAAGATTTCAATGTTTGGACTTTTGACGGTAACAGCGCAGGTAATTTGAATGAGGCAGGAACATATCGCATGAAAATTGAAGTAACACATGCTGATGGGAAAACTGACACAGTTTACACTGCGCCAATTACATTATTAGCACAATAATAATGTAATTGGCAGGAATTTAAAGTGTAGTATTGATAGTGAAGCTATCGATTTTATAAAATGCTGGATTAATCTTAGTAGTAAATGTTCCTTTTATAAAAAGATGTTACCAAAGTTGATTAATCTTATTTACCTTATAAGAATTATAAGGTATGATAAATGTAGGTGCAAAGATGCACTATTTGAAAAAGAGTGTAAGACAAAAAAGGAATCTATAAAAGATTTCTTTTTTTTTATTGCGTGTAGGTTCGTTTCATAAAAAAGAACAGCTAGCAAAAGCTAACTGCTCCAATCATGGAAATGAGATTGTATAGAGTATTGACGGAATATTTATTTTAAATTCAATTTCTTTAAAGTAAACATTCCAGCTGATATAATGGCTGCACTAACTATAGAACCTAACCAGTCTCTCCAACCTAAGGCATTAAAAGGTGTATCTGTTAAGCCTATAATTAAGAATTTAGCAAACGTCAATACACCGAATGCTAAGCATCCCCAAAATGTTTGTAAAGATTTTATCATCTTCTTTCGAAAATTTATCATATAAATCATCCTTATTAGTATATATTATTTTTATAAATAAATTATCAAATGTATAAAGATTGATATTACATATCCTATAATATCATTATTGAAAAAAAATAGATGGAACGAAGGGGAAACGTATCAGCGAGTGCTAATGAGGTTCTTTCTCCGACATTGCTTGCTAAAGAAAAATTAATAGGGTATAGAGACAAAGAGCCTAATAATGCATCATATAATGCAGATGAATTTGGAGTGAATAGCGTTGTATATGGAAACCATAATTTAATTGACAAAGAAGGAGTAGAATAATTTGAATGTACACCTAAACGTACAAATGTAGCATATTTACTAGATAATGATGGAAATGAACTAAATCGATCAGCGAATGCTACTATTATCTCTGAGAATATTGATTACAAAGTAAAAACGGGGTTAACTTATTATATAAAAGTACAAGCGGTGGAACGTAATCATCCTGAGGGTGATTTTAATTATGTTTTAAGAACTTATGGAGAAGAAAAATATTAAAAGAAATATAGGAGGATAATGGAAAAAGGCTTATTCTATTAATGGAATAAGCCTTTTTATTTTATTTTTTATAGAGCATAAACAAGTTATTACAATTAATTTAATTTAGAAAGAGCAAATTTAGCTGTAAAATTCATTTTTTTCATGAACGAAGAATTTGCACCTGCTTGGAATTGTACTGAAATATTACCATCTTTTTGTGCTGTAAATACGCGGCCATATGGCGAATTAGCATTGTATGTGCCAATTACTTGGTTATCTGCGTCAAAGACTGTATAAGAGATTGGGAATCCTGAATTTGTTACAAAGACAGTAAGTTCTTCACCCTTTTTAAGATTAAAAGATTCCTTTTGAGACACTTCATAAGAACTCATAGAGTAATATTTTTTAATCTCTTGAATTTCTAAATTTGTAGATGCTGCACTCGCTTTTGTTGCTTCTACCCCTGGTAAATTCATACCTGAAAGTACTGCAATTCCTAATGCGCCTGCTAAAATGACTTTTTTCATAACGTTAAATCCTCCTTTAATATTTTTGAAATTTGAAAGGTAAATGAAAATACCACCTACTGAAACCATTATAGTTACAACGATAATTATTATCAATACGAAATACTATGCAATTTTGCATACATGAAGTACAGCAAAAGGCCAATCAATTTAAATTTTGAATTATTCTTAAAAGAGGAAGTACATATTTTTAAGGTTCTCCGTAGGAATGTAGTTAATTTTTGCTCCTTATGGCAAAATGCATAGTTGAAATTTAATAACAATGTAAGATAGGTGAGAGAAAAAGCCTTAGATGAGGCGTAATAAAGGCAGCTTTTAAGGTAAAACAAAATTAAATGAATAGGGACTAATACGAATAAAGGGCACTTTAAGAAGAGAAAATAGAAGAAGGCATGTATATGTATCTTGATGAATCTCATGGTGTTTTTTGAGAAGCATGTTTTTTACGTAAGGACATTAAAAGATGAGTAGTTTTTAATAGATTTTTAAGGGGAAAATATAAGAAAAAGGAAGGTGTAATCCTTCCTTTTATTATCCAGTATGTCCATGTGAATATTTGATAATATTTACCGTACTTTGAGTACCTGTTGAAGAACTCGATCCAAAAGTTACTGTGACAACAATTAAGATACCAAGTAAGCTAACCGCTAATTTTCTCATTTTAATGCTCCTTTTTTATAATTTTTTTCACTGGCTTTGCTAGCTTCATAAAAGTAATAGCTTGCTTTTACATGATTATTTTCTTTGTAAAATTGGGTTGCTAATTTTTCAGTATATTCATTTATATATTCATATAGTTCTTCGCGTTCAAAATAGGAAATTCCTTCTAAAATAGCTTTTTCTACATCAATTGCACAACTATTTAAGTTCCTTTTTTTCAAAATATTAAAGTGATGTATATAACTTTCAATACCTAACTGAGTGGAAAGTTGTAGCCCTTTTTCGATTAGCTCTTGAGCTATTTGATTTTCTCCTAATTTATAATGTTCTCTTGCCTCAATAAATAAAGCTTTATAATCACTGGCTAGCTTTTGATTAACCTCAGATAAATATCGTAATGCTAACTCAGAGAGGTTTTGTGTAGCATACATAAATCCTAGGTTATGACGGACAATTAAAATATTGTATTCTAAATTTTCTTTCTGGAATGTATCCAT
Source organism: Bacillus sp. FSL R9-9410 (assembly GCF_038050385.1). Classification (NCBI taxonomy): domain Bacteria; kingdom Bacillati; phylum Bacillota; class Bacilli; order Caryophanales; family Bacillaceae; genus Bacillus; species Bacillus sp. FSL R9-9410. The sequence goes on along the minus strand of NZ_JBBOTV010000003.1, from coordinate 177,477 downwards.
CGCTGAAATATAATGTTCCTCTGCTAATTCCCACTCTCTTAAATGAGTACATGCCAGCCCGTATAAGTTATTGCAAAAGGCAACTTTTAATTCATATCCCATGTGTTTTGAAAAAATATCTTTAGCTTTCATAACATGATTAATACATAGGATCGATTTATGTGTATGGCAGTAGAAAACAGCCAATTCATAATGAAATTCAGCGTATTCAATTTCATCAGGTATTGTCGATAATAAACTTTCAGCTTTATCAAAATGTATTCTTGCAAGACTATGATTACCCATAACATTTGAATGGATTGCTTTAAAGAAGTGATAATAGTATGAAAGGAAGTCATCCGTAGGAGTCTCGTAAGCATCACTTTTTTTAAAACTATCTTTAGAAATACTCAAACTATCAATTAGATATTGGTGTCTAAAATCTAGAAGTGAGTAGTATAATAGTATGGTTTGATTTTCTTCTATATCGTGGATTTTGTTTTCAATTTCTTGCTTAAGTAAGTGAGCGGCGTCTACATGCCTAGCTCTAATTTCTTGATACCATTCATTTAATAAATGAGTTATTTGTTCGTTCCCCTTTATTTGAACATTCATTGTTCAGTCTCATCCTCTCCATAGATACTATACAGTAATTAGTATCATAGCAGAGTTTTACTCTATTAAAATCTATCAAACAGTATTTTTCAACATAAGACGGAATATTCTATTAATTTATTTGTTTATTTGAATTAATTTCGATTTAAATAGTATATATTATTGTTATTTTCAAAAAAAAATCTCTTGTTTAAGCTATAAAGCAGATAAGAAATATATTTTCTCAACAGGATAAAAGGTATGCATCTATAAGTACTATGTATAAGGATAATAGGAAAATAGAAATAAATAATAAAGGGGAATGTGAAATGATAGCATTAAAAAATGATCGAAATGTAAAAGAAATTTCGGAAGAGAACGTAGATTTATTAAAGGTTATGGCGCATCCAGTACGATTACAAATTGTAAATGAATTAATGCATCATAAAAAATGCAATGTTACACAGTTAACGGAAATATTAAGACTCCCTCAATCCACTGTTTCACAGCATTTATCAAAATTGAGAAGAACCGTACTCCGTACAGACAGAAGAGGATTAGAGGTGCATTATTATATTGATAATGCTAAAGCTCGTCAGATTGTAGGAATTTTAGGTCTGTAGGTTAATAATATGAAAAAAAGTTTCCTGTTATAAAGCAGGGGACTTTTTTATATTTATATATAATAATTTTATTTTGTGAGGATTACTGTGTAAATAAGAAAATATTGCTCAAAGAATTTCTGTACATTTGAAAGGAGTGTAATGAGATAAGGTCTACTTATTTATTTTCGATAGAGCTTATAATTATGTTTATGTTATTAAATTTTAAAAAAAGAATTGACTTCTGTTTTAGTTGTAACTATTATAGTTACATAAATGTTGTAACTGAAGTAGTTACAATTCATTCTGCTTTATGTAAAAATACGGTTAGTATATTTATTTAAGGAAGGTGGCCCACACATTGTCGCTCAGTCTAGAAAGTCACTAAAAGATTAAAGGTAATGCATATTCCAAACTATAGTATTTTCTGCTTTGGGGCAATAATGTGTAGCGTTATCTTTTTTTAAAAATCTTAGTTGATTTTTTTGAGGGTTAGTTTTGGGGAAATATAGTAAGGTAGCTCATAAAAGAACAAGATATAAAAAATATGTACTTATATAAACCAAAAAGTTAGCTGAGAATTTTAAGTGATAGCTGGACTGGTTAATAAAAATAAAGGTAGGAGATTTAAATGAAGACGAAACAAGATAATCTTATATACGTATGGGACGCATATTGTGGATGGTGCTATGGATTTTCAGAAAGTATTAAAGGATTTTACAAAGAACACACTGAAGTGCCGTTAACAGTTTTATGTGGAGGATTATTTTCAGATGATTTACCAATAAAAAATTTCTCATATATAGAAGAGGGGAATAAAAGAATTAATCAACTTACAGGTGCAGAATTTGGTCCTTCATATCAAAAATTGGTGGAAGAAGGGACTTTTAAAATGAATTCGAAAGATGCTGCAATTGGCTTTTCAGCTTTACGCTCATTAGCGCCAGACCGTTTGTTAGAATTCACTGCGGCTATGCAAAAAGCGTTTTATTATGAGGGACAAAGTCTAAGTGATCCTGAAACATATCGTAAGATTGCAATTGAGCTTGGTTTGAATCCTAAACAAGTATTAGAACGTTTAAACTCTCAAGAAACAATAATAGATGCCCAAAACGACTTCAATAAAGTTCGACAGCTTGGTATTAATAGTTATCCTTCTTTGCTTTTACAAAAGGATAATCAAATTATCCCTATTGGTGGCGGGGTAATGACGCCAGGTAAAATCGAAGCACGTTTTAAAAATTTATATTAAAAAAATTTAAGTTAAAGTATATAGCATTTAACGTTTTAAAAAAGGCTAGAAGTGGATGGACTTAAACCTTTTTATAACAGTCATAGTTTCAACGTATTTTTAAAAAGAGTCCAATTTTAATTTTTCTATAGACTATAGTAGCAAACCTGTTAGCTTAAGCCAACGGACATTCATCTCTCGCCTATTTGCTGGTGCTATCACACTTTCAGGTAAATTGAAGAGGGAGCTTCTGTCGGAACAAGATAAAAATATGTTAACTAGTAAATAACTTTAACAAAAGGAGAATAACATTCTATGTTTAAAACAATCGATACAAATCAAAAAGATGTGAAATTGACGGTGTTTAGTTCAGACGAAAAAAGTTTTATGGTCACTGCAACCTTAGTTGAGAAAGCGGGACATGCATTTTTAATAAACTCAAAATTTACTCAATCTGATTCGAAAGAAATTGTTGAGTATCTGAAAAAAAACGACTTATCTCTAGATAAAATTTTTATTATTCATGGAGATCCAGACTACTACTTTGGATTAGAGAGTATTAAAGCTGCTTACCCAGAAGCCATAGCGTATGCTACAGAGTCTACTGTTGAACATATTGTTCATTCTGTCTTAGGTAAATTAAAAGTTTGGAAAGGCGCCCTAGGAGAAAATGCACCAAGCAACGTAGTATTACCTCAAGTGTTTAAAGAAAAAACGATTGATTTTCAGGGGTTAACATTTGAAATAGTAGGCTTAGATCATTACAGAACTAGCTTATTTAATAAAGAGCTAAAATTATTAATTGGTGGTATTGATGTATTTAACGAAATACATGTATTCTTAGCGGATACTAGCTCAAAAGCGGCTATGGAGGCATGGATTGAGAACTTGAAAGTATTACAAGCATTAAATGCTGACATAATTGTACCTAGCCATGGATCAATCGAAAAATCCTTAAATAATCAATCCCTTACTGCGACAATGGATTATCTAAGAACTGCGATTCAAGCTTCTGAGGAAAGTAAAACTTCAAAAGATTTTGTAGCGAAACTTGATGCAGCATATCCAGGCTATGCAAATAAAGGTGTATTAGAATTAAGTGCAAAAGTTGTAACAAAAGAAATGCCTTGGGGTTAATGCTATGAATAAATATCAGAAACTATTACATGAAACGTATGTGTTAACTGGCGAAGGAAAATTGGATGCTTTCAAAACGTATTTAAGTGAAAATGTATCATGGACAGAAGCTGCTGGATTTCCATATGCGGGGACTTATATAGGTCCAGATGAAGTGGTGAAAAATGTACATGAACGCCTTGGCACGGAATGGGATAACTATAGTGCAAAGGATGAAGTTTATGCATTTAATAATAATACTGTTATCGTTTATGGGAAATATAGTGGGACATATAAAGCAACAGGGAAATCGTTTATAGCAGATTTTTGTCATCTTTATGAGTTTGATGAGGACGATAAGGTTAAGAAGTTTATTCAAATTGTGGACAGTGCAACTGTTAATGAGGTATTGAGTTAGAGTTAATCGTTTCTAACCTACCTTGTATAAGGAGTAGTGTTAGGATAAACAGATTTTACTAACATTACCCCTTATATTACACTTTGAAGAAGTTTTCTCCTTTTTCAAGTGTGTTATGGAAGATAATTTATATAATTTAGAAGAGGTAGGTATATATGAAATTAGAGAAAAATTTAATAATAATAATTATTTCTGTATTTATTTTAGGAGTTGTGTCAACTTTGATATTTCAAGCTTCCACCGGTAATAACAAAGGTAACTCAATAAAGAGCGAGAATGTTGCTTCAGTATCAAAAGAAGCGAAAGAAAATGAAAAGAATAAAAAGATGGTAGTTGATTTCTATAATGAAGTTTTTAACAAACATAATATCGATATTATCCCTAAATATGTAAGCGAAGATTATAAGCAACATAATCCTTTTGTTGCTGATGGACGAAAAGCCTTCATGGATTTCTTTAAGGAGGATTTTGTTAAAAATCCTAATTCCTCTGCAGAGATCAAACGTGTAGTAGTAGAAGGGGATACAGTTGCTCTTCATGTACATTCTCGTGCTAATTCTCAAGATAAGGGAGTTGCAATAGTGGATATATTTCGTATAAAAGATGGTAAGATTGTCGAGCATTGGGATGTAATTCAAGAGATTCCAAGTGAGACAGCTAATGATAATACTATGTTTTAGGCAGAAGGTATATTCAATTGTTAGTGATGTATAGAATCTAGAAATTATAAAATGAATGGGATGTCCTAGGTATACTACTAGGACATCTCTTTTTGTTTTGCGTGCCCAGCTAAGCTGGGCACTGCTTGCTGGTGAAAGTCCGGCCTAGGTAAGAGGCCAAGTCGCCTAGTAGCTGACAGGCAGCTGGTGGAGAAATCCTAAGGTTGAAGCTGTGATAAAGTAACTTCTACTTAGAAGTGCGAGCGAATCAACAGACCGTAACATAAAGTGAACCTTGCCGCCTCGTTAAAAGCAACCTAGCAATAGGACAAAGGGAAGTCGAGCCTGGAGAATATAGGCGAAGACCATGGAAGATGTGAAGAACTTGGAAAGTACGACATCGAAGAACCCCTCGGGGTATGGAGGGCGGTATGTTGAGAAAGTAGTGTCTGGAACTGGGGAGACCCTCCTTTGCCAAGAATGATTGATTCATATGGTTCATTTGGGTTTGAAGGGAAGGATGAAGATAATTTCTATTTCATGTTTGTCGTTGACAAATCAACTGTTGAGCTAGCGAAAAACTGGATGCATATGATAAATCCAAATTTCACACTTGATAACGAGATTGATAGATTAGTAAATCAAGATCCAGAATTGAAAAAAGAAATTGATAGTCTTGTAAAAAATAATAAAGATTATATCAAACGTTTTGAAAAAGATAATCATAAAGTAGAAATAGGTATAAGTTCTGGGGATTCTGTAATACCTCAAAATCAAAATTACTATGTATTACACTTTGCTGTACAAGGAAAGTAATATTTAAGTAGAGCATCGGTTTTCGTACAGAGAAGTGGTGGCAACATTAGAGATAGTTTGCAAATAGAAAAATACATATTAGAGTGGTATTAAAATGTATTTTTTATTGCCAGCTATATATGGATAATTAGAGATTTTTTGAAAAAGACCGCCTGTTATGCGCGGTCTTTTTTATGTTACCATCAACTGTATAGATTTTTTCAACAATAGGTACTTTTTTCATTTCTTCTTGCTTAATGATGGGACGTATCAAAGGGTGACAAGTTTTTCAAGAGAAGTGAACAGCCTCTATAAAACTAAAGAGCGCTTTTTAAGCGCTCTGAAACAAGTTTATTTGAGAGAGGAATCTAGATATTATATGTATACTGTTTTAGAATGTTATAGTTATAAAGCTTGATTGTCAGTTAATAAAAAATAAAGCACACATATAAGTGTGCTCTTATGAAAGCTTTAAATTTGTATGACTTGATGGTCACCATACAATAAAATATGCTTGTTTGATATAAATGTGTGATAAAACTGCAAAAATATATTTTGATGTGCAGGAGAAAAATTAAATGTTGGTTGGCTAGCATTGTGCTTCTATTAGCGAATTTGTACAACTGTTAATGCTGCAGCACGAATGTCTACTGTACCAATTACTTCAACTGGTACAATTTGAATTAAATCACCAGGGTTTAAGTTAATTAGAATGACACCGCTGGATACATCGACTTCGCCAGTACCAAAAATATTAGAACGAACTGCGGTTCCTGATCCTGCAATAACGTTAGTTGGTGAATTTAGCGTCAAGAAAAAGCGGGCTGCTTCCGGTGCTACGGGAACGTTATCAAGGCTTATCGTTAATGTATAACTGATTTGATAAATACCAGCAACTTGAATTCTAATACCAGTTCCAATACTAATTGTATTATTTATTACAGGGACAGTAATATTAGGATTTGGGCCTGTACTAGGTAATAGTAGTGGTGTGAATAATGTTGCAAATTGAGGTGCAGTAGCATTGAAAGCAAAACCGAGGGCAGGTAGTGTACTGGGGGCTTGTGCTTCACAATTAAAGTTAGTAAATCTATGACTAGATGAGAACATATTATCACTCCTTTCTTTAATAAAGATAACGTGAGTGATAATCCCACGTTATGGACAAGCATAATATAATATATGAAAGTTTATAGTGAATAGTGCAGAGGTGTTAATGTTATGGGGAAATATTAATTTGAACATAGAATGACTATAAATTTTATGTAGAAAATAAAAAAAGCAACTAGCAAAAGCTAACTGCTCAGGTCCGGTGATACACTCATACTGCTGGAGGTCAATTAAATGGGTTATGGATATCGCCTATCTGCAGTATTGACGAAATGTTTATTAAAGAAGCATAGTGATAATTTATTATTTGTTTTAAATATAAGATTACTATTTTATTATATCGAGTAATTATTCACCTTATATAATAATTAATCAATACATTATTAACATGGTTACCTTACAAAAGTGTAAGATTTTTTTAATTGACACTCGTATGTATAAGTAACTATACTGGTTACGCAACGTTGGTAAAAATATCAAACGATCTCTTACTATAAGAGTATTTCCATGGATTCTTTTCGAAATAATAGTTTAATTTAAAGTGGAATTATATATATGTAATATATTGATATTAAAATCTTAATAGATTGTCCTTTAAACGGTTCTGGTGCAAAAACTTCAAGGTAATTACAAGTAATCTCTAAAATTTGGACATACTGATACTATTACTCTAAAAAGGTGTGTGATCGGTATGGAAAAGAAAAATTGGTTCAAATGGAAGCACTATCAGCCTGATATTATTTTATTAACGGTACAACCTAAGTTTTCGTGATTTGGTGGAAATGATGGAGGAACGGGGTTTATCCATTTCTCATACAACGATTATGCGTTGGGTTCATCAGTATGGTCCTGAATTGGACAAACGGATCCGACGTTACCTCAAACAAATAAATGACTCTTGGAGAGTCGATGAAACATATATCAAAGTAAAAGGTCAATGGATGTACCTGTATCGTGCTGTTGATTCGAACGGAAAAACAATCGATTTTTGCCTAAGCAAAACAAGAGATCATAAGGCTGCAAAGCGCTTTTTCAAGAAAGCTTTGCGGTCTTTTCATGTTTCAAAGCCACGTGTGATAACAGTCGATAAGAATCCAGCTTATCCTATAGCAATTGAACAGTTGAAAAAAGAAAAAAGCATACCTAACGGTATGCAACTTAGACAACAAAAGTACTTAAATAACATAGTAGAACAAGATCATCGCTTTATAAAGAAGCGAATCCGTTCTATGCTAGGTCTTAAATCTTTTGACACAGCTACATCCATCCTTTCTGGAGTAGAAGCCATGCATATGATTAAAAAAGAACAGATTACTTTATGGAACCAGTCTGTCCAAAATCAAAAAGAATTCATCCATCAATTGTTTGGACTTGCAACATAAGATACGATTCCGTTAGGAATATATATGCTTTATTCTCTTTTGTTTTATTTTTGCACCAGAACCAAGAAAAGTAAATACCCCAAAATGAGAAAATTGGCATCCTCAGGTGAAAATGTACATTTTTTGTTTTGGGGGTACTTCAAAATTTTAGGTTGATGGGCATTCAAAAACATCCTGCATGTTTGAAGCATGCAGGATGTTTTCTAGTCTTTGTTTTTCATAATGTAAGAAACTAGACGAAGGATCTCCAAGTATAACCATACTAATGTCATCATAAGCCCTACTGCGCTGTACCATTCCATATACTTTGGCGCTCCACTATGAGTACCATTTTCAATTGAATCAAAATCTAGTAATAAATCTAATGCAGCAACAACAATTACAATTGTACTTATGATGATACTAATTGTCCCACCTTGGTGAATATATGGAACAGTCACCCCTAAGATGCCCAATAAGAAAACAATAAAATACATAATAAAAATTCCAAGTGTTGCAACCATTACAACCGCGCGAAACTTTTTAGTTACTTTTACTATTCGAGTTGCGTATAACACTAACATGGCAAATAAAATTGAAATCGTTAGTAATACGGCAGTTAAAGCGATAGAATTACCAAAACGCATTGTATAATATGCTGAAATACTTCCTAATAAAATCCCTTGTAATACTGCATAAATCGGTGCGCAAATTGGGGATATGCGCGGAATGAATATAACTACAAATGCGACAATTAGAGTAACTATTATAATTCCAACTAACACAGGTATTTTCATTGTTCCTTGTGTCATCTGTACGTATGAATAGACAGACGCTGCAAGAAGTAAGATAAGTAAAATGAATGTTTTTGCTATCGTTCCGCCAATAGTCATCGTAGAAGCATTTGTATTCTCTTTATGAAATTTTTCTTTTTTTAATATTGGATTAGTTGTTCTCATTTTTTCCTCCTAAATACACTCTACCTTTGAAGCAGATCTTTATATTTCTAATTTTTTATCAATGATACGACCTGTAATAGCTGTTAGGACAATTATGAATAAGCAAGTGAAACAAATATCTAAAATAGTGAACCCTTCACTCGGATACAGTGATGTGTCAATAAAACCATTGTTATCTATGAACCCCGTACTCTTTATGGTGATTACACATTTCTCTAATTTACTTAAAACGTCCAGTATGAATGTTTGGATTATTAAGAATAAAGAAAGGAAAATAACTGATAAAACCATCTTACTCATTGATGACTTTATAGGAATCAGCTTTGTAATTACCATGGTGAAATAGCAGGAGATTAATATACTCATGAAATCGATTCCCCATAATAAAACAGAAAGTATGTGATGAAGAAATCCATATGCATATAACTTATGAAATTCTTGTTGGTATCCCCCGACCACTTTTCCTCCGTAGGTACTTTGGGAGAAATAGTATAGAAAAATTAAGCCTATTACTAGTAAAAGAATAAACATTAACGTGAAAAAGAATAAATTTGCATATATATATTTTTTTCCTGAGATGGCTGTATAACGTATCATAGTATTTTTTAGCATTTTATTGAAAGAAGGCAAAGCTATTAAAAGCAATAAAAATGCAGTGATACCTATAATTAATACATATATACCTAATGTTATATCCTTTGTAAGCTGATTTGTTAGCTTTGATAGTCCCTTCATATTAAATAAAAAAAGTAACGAAATAGTCATAAATCCAAAATAAAGGATGGCTATCTTTTTTCTATTACAATTAAATAAATAGCGAAAAAGTGGATTCATTTCTCAAAAACCTCCTTAAATAACTCATGTACTGCTTTTCCATGGTGAAAACGAATTTCTTCTACATTTTCATGCAATACAATACTCCCGTCTTTTAAAAAGATTACCTCATCAAATATATTTTCAACTTCCTCTATTAAATGAGTCGAAATAAGAATGGTACTATCTTCACGATAAAAGCAAAGAATTAAATCTACTATATGCTTTCTAGAAACAAGATCAATTCCACCTAATGGCTCGTCTAATACATATACCGTTGCTTTTCTTGAAAAAGTTAATATTAGCTGTAATATCCCTGTTTTCCCTTTTGATAAGATGCTTATATTCTCCTCTAGCGGGATCTTAAAGTTAGCTATTAAATCTATTGCTTGTTGTAGATTAAAATCAGCATACATATCTCGATAGAACAACAAAGCATCTTTTACGGTCATCCATTTTTCAAAAACAGGACTATCAGGCATAAATGAAACGATTTTTTTCGTTTCTAATCCCACCTTTTTATCTTTAATTGTAATACTTCCTTTAGAAGGAAAACGTAAACCCGAAATCATTTTTAATAATGTCGTTTTCCCACTACCATTTTCACCAACAAGACCGATAATTTTTCCTTCTGAGATTGTTAGGCTTACATCTTGAATCACTGTTTTTAAATCATATCTTTTCGACAGATTTTCAACTTTCAATAATTCTTTCATTCATTTCCATCCTTTTTCTTTTCCAAAGAAGAACGGAGTATTGAGAGAACCTCTTCTTCCATAAATCCTAAGTTATTCATTCCATTTATAAAATTATCAAGCAACTCTTTTGCCATTTCTTTGCGTAGCTCTGTAATTTTTTCTTCATTCATTGTTACAAATCTTCCTGTTCCTCTACGTGTCTCAGCAATACCTTCCCGTTCTAGCTCTTGAAACGTACGTTGAATTGTATTTGGATTAACTTGTAATTCACCCGCTAATTCACGTACAGCAGGAATTTTTTCACCTGGCGCCAAACGTCCTGTTACAATTTCTTTTTTGATGTATTCCATTACCTGAACATAAATAGGGGTATTAGGAGAAAACTCAGTTTTCATTTCTTTCCTCCTCTGTATTAGTGTACTAGACAAATAGTACACTAATGTAAATTATATGTAAATAGTTATTTTGAAAACCATAACAAATGGAAGGTGATATATTTAGTGAATTCATGTAAACACCCAGGTGCCAAAAATGACCGTTTATGGGACTTTATTTATTTCTATCCAAATAGAGAAATCTACTAGTCAAATTCAGTTTCAAAACCCCTTACCAAATATTTTTTCATTTTAATATTTAAAACTTATGTATACATGTTACAATATAGTCCTCCAATTTATTTTATTCTTCTATTCAGAATTTATGGTTCAGTAATCCAATAAAAAAGTGGCTGTAGTAACTAGATTTGTTAATGAAGTGAAGAATTTAGAGTAGTTTAAAAAGCCATTAAGTAGAATTATCCAGGGGATATATTCACTTAGTTAAGTTTTAGGGGATTTCTTATGTTAAGGATTTCATACAATTTAAATAGGCCTAAATTAAACCTTTTATCCAATCAAAACTAAAAACCATTTTAATAGAGTGAAGTATATCTTTAATACGGTTTATTTGGAATAATTCTTAGTTTTATATTTGCTTAAAATAGGAAAATAACATATTTGTAAGGGGGGATAAATAAAACTCCGTTTGTGAAAGCTATATCGCTATCTATGAAGATGCATGTAAAAGAATATAGTAGTAATTTCATTTCAAATGATACCATAAATAATTGTAGAAAAAGATAAAGGAGTAAACATTTAAATAAATAATATGAGTTGTAAGAATGAAAAGGAGAAGTAAATCGTGTTTAATATAAAAAAAAGATTGGAACAAATAAAGCTAAAAACGAAGTTGTCTATGGCATTTATTGCAATATTAATTATACCTAGTCTTATCGTAGGAATAACATCTTATGATGAGGCGAAAACAGATCTTAATGAAACAATTCTACAAACAGCAAAAGATAATGTAAGTATTTTAGATAAGATTGTTGATGATGAATTAGAAAATAAATATATAGATGTAACTTATTTTGCAAAATTACTTACACAAGGCAATTATAATCCTGATCAATTACAAAATGTACAGAGTAAATTTGAACAATATATACAGTTACATCCAGAGATAGAAACAATTTATTCCGCATCCAGTAACAATCAATTTATTCATGCGCCTGTTGGAGAAATACCAGAAGGATTTAATCCGTTAGAAAGTAGTTGGTATAAGGATGCTGTAAAAGCAAATGGTGAAATTATTGTTTCATCTCCGTATAAATCAAAGGCTACTGGAAATATGGTAATAGCAGTTGCTAAACAAAATGAAGATAAAAGTGGTGTCATTGGTATGGACTTGAATATTGATGATATCGTAAAAACATCTAAAATGATAAAAATAGGAAAGCAAGGTTTTGTATCTATAGTGGGGCAAGATAAAACTATAGTTGTTCATCCAACATTAAAACCTGGTGAAAAATTAGAGAAATCTTTAGCAGATGAACTTTATAAGGAAGAAGATGGAGAGATTACGTATAGCCTCAATGGTGAGGATCGAAGCATAAGCTTTAAGACAAATAAAAAAACAGGTTGGAAAATAGCTGGTGTAATGCCTACGAAAGAAATTGAAGAAGCTACCAATCCTATTTTTTATAAAACATTTGCTATAATAGGAGCTTCTTTATTATTAGGTGGAATTATAATTTTCTTCATTCTTAGATCTATTATTAATCCACTAAGACAATTAGTTATTTCAGCTCAAAGAATTAGTCGAGGAGATTTAACGGAGAAAATTGATATTCGTTCAAAGGATGAACTTGGTCAATTGGGTGATAGTTTCAATGCAATGGCAGAGTCTTTACGCAATATTATTTCACAAATTAACACATCTGCAGGACATGTAGCAGCTTCTTCTGAGGAACTAACTGCTAGTGTAGAGCAAGCAAGTGTTGCAACAGAACAAATTACAAAAGAAATGGAAGAAATCTCACATAGTGCAGAAGTTCAAAATAATGAAGTTGAGTCTGGAGCTAAATTAATAGGTGAGGTAACACGAAATATTCAATGTGTAGCTGATAATGCTTCTGAAGTATCGACCTCATCTTTATACACAAAACAAAAAGCAAATGAGGGGGAACAATTAGTAGAACAAACTGTAACACAAATGCAGTCTATACATAATTCTGTTTCCCAATCCGATAATGTAATTAAATTATTAGATAAGAAATCGCAGCAAATAGGCACTATATTAGAAGCGATTCAAAATATTGCTGAACAAACAAATCTACTAGCACTAAATGCGGCGATTGAGGCCGCTAGGGCAGGAGAACAGGGACGTGGATTTGCAATTGTTGCGGATGAAGTTGGGAAATTAGCGGAACAATCAGGACAATCTTCAATGGAAATTGGAAAATTAATTAAGGAAATACAATTAGATGTACATGAGACTGTTAAAGCTATGAATGAAGTAGGAATAGAAGTACAGTCGGGAATTAAGGTAGCGAATGATACAAAACAAAGTTTTTATGAGATTTCAAATTCAGCGAATGATATCGTTTCCAAAATACATGGTATGGTGGACCTATCAAATAAGATGACATCTGATGCAATGCAAGTCGATACATCTATTAATCAAATAGCAGTAGCTGTAAAAGAGAACACCACAAGTATGCAAACTATAGCTGGTTCATCCGAAGAACAACATGCTTCCATGGAAGAGATAAATTCTTCAGCAACTCAATTGGCACAAATGGCAGAAGAACTTCAAGAGTTGATTGGAGGGTTTAAGGTATAAGTGAGCATTTTAAAATATAATTGTGTGAAGTGTTATAAGTCATAGCAAGTAAATGCTAATTATGACACTTGTAAATGAGGACCAACTACTTTAAAAGGTAGTTGGCCTCTTTTTTTGGAGGCAAATTTATTAAATCTATTTAAATGAAAAGTTTAAATAGATTTAATAAAAATTGAGAAAATGAGAATATATCCTTTTTTAAAAAGATACAAAGAAAGAGGATGGAAAATCCGTCTTCTTCATCTAATTCCAAATAATATCTGATGATTTGTAAGCCCAGTCAAGGTATGCAGGTTTACCGCCACTACTAAATGATAGTTCAAAATCACCAGCCTTAAAGCCTTGCGGGAAACCTTCTTTATTACTTTTCCACTAGTCTTATGTTTAAGAGAAACATATGAATTAGATTAACCTCGATTTTTGACATATACTTTAAGGTGACCGTATCCTGCAGTAACACTAAATGGTATATAATCACTACTTTTCTGGTGGGTTATTGTAGTACGGCTATTTTCGTTCACTACTCATCCACTAGCGTCCGTTGGAAATGAAAATGCTGTAAAAACAAAACCAAACATTAAAGCGATAGAAAGTAATACTGAAAATAATTTGTTCCTTTTCATAATTAAATCCTCCTATCTTCAATTAATGCATTCAATGGAGAGTTTGCCTAAAAAGAAAAATACTAATGTAATACAAGCGGAAAAAGCTGTTGCAAAGAAAGTAAGTAAGCCCATAAGTGTGGATGAAAGTGAATATTTAATTTGTGAAAAGATAGTATGTTTGCATACGAAGAAGAATATAACAATGAGGGAACTTTCAGAAGAGATAGGTATATCACAACCTACTCTTTCTAGGTTCTACAATCAAAAAACTAAGCGTCTTTCAGGTGTTGCTAAGGAGAAGCTAAACCGGTGGTATAAAAGGCAGGTTATAATTGATAAAATGTAAAAATTAGGCTGTATAAAAGTGGAGATATACTTGCTTTTGTCACAGCCTATTTGAATTATAGCTAGTGATTAGTTCGTATAAAGGTTACTTTGTCTGACTATGTATTATTATTTCGAGGAATAAATGGTTGTTATGTCTATGCAGTAAATCAAAATATGCAGAGATACTTGAAGGAAATAGTGAATATAAGTCAAGAACTATAAAAAGAAATTTGTTTATAAAATGAATTTGGAAATTTAGATAGGTTATTTATAAGGTGAATAAAACGAAGGGCATGTACTATGGACATGCCCTTCGTTTTAATTTGATTTATTTTATATATTTTGTATAGAGTGCTTATTTTATGTGATTTTCTTATAACTGAATACTATAACTGTAGGGTTACAAAATTAGATTACTGTTTTAGTTTGTAAGAAAGGATGAACGTGGTCCAGCAAGACATGCATCTATACGATCCACTTGACCTTTTGTAAACATAACCATAGTGTCATCATCAACATAATCCATATAGTTCATAAACATATCGCCCTCGGGTCCATTGTTACAAGAAATATGTGGAAATGTTATTACAGGACGATTAGGTACACCTTGTGAACTTCCAGCATTGTCCTCTCCTTGATTAGGTGTATCATCAACTTTATCAGACCCATTACATACATTAGGTGTCTTTTGATCATCGCCCCAAATATGGAATAAATTGAACCAATGACCAATTTCATGAGTAGCTGTACGTCCTAAATGGAAAGGTTTTGCTGCAGTACCTGTAGTACCAAATGCTGTGTATGTGATAACAACTCCATCTGTATCAGGTGGCCCACCAGGGAATTGTGCGTATCCTAAAAGTCCATCCTCTAATTGACATACCCATAAATTTAAATATTTATCAGCTGGCCATGCATCTACTCCATCTGTACTTTGTGATTTGACAGAATCATCTACTGAAAAAGATTGCTTAGCTGTATGGGTACGAGTGATACCATTTGTTTGATTTCCATTAGGATCTTTTGTAGCAAGAAAGAATTCAACTTTAGCATCGCTTACAGAATCTTTAAACGCAGGGGGTACATTTGCTATATCAGCGTTCGCTGCACGAAAATCACGATTTAAAACATCAATTTGACTATGAATTTGTTCTTCAGAGATGTTTTGCTCCTCAGTATTCCATACAACATGAACTACAACAGGAATTTTGACAACGGATCTTTCTGATTCTAAGCGTGCACTATTTAGAAATTCATTCGTTATACTTTCAATTTCAGCACGTGCATTTTTATATTGTTCGGACTCTTCTAGTAGTTTATGATGAAGATCTATAGTGGCGCATTTACGCACAGTAGGTGTATTTGTTCTTTCTGATGAGTTAGTCTGATTTTTCATAATGATTTCTCCTTTAGATGGTATTGTAAGTTTTAGTAATTATATACGGTAATTTAGTACTAAAAAGTTACTATATAAATGTTTAGCGTTTTTTATTTTTAATATATTCTGCAGTCATATTTTCAATTTTTTCTCGCTCTTTTCTGTATTCTTCCGATTCTTTCAATAATTTTTCGTGCATACCCATAGTTCCACAATTACGTCTGGTAGGGGGAGTTTCTTTAGAATTGTCTGTTGAGTTATTGAAACTGCCTTCATGAGTAAAGTTGTTCATGAAAATTCCCTCTTTCATTCTAAATTTGTAACTTGAGAAGCAATAAAAGCTACATTCATTCGTAAAATATCGAGAGCAAGTGGATAATGGATATGTTCAAGAGTATCTTTTGCAGTGTGTTCATTAGTATTTAAAGAGTCTTCCCCCTCTATTGTTAAGACGGCAGGGAGCCCCTTATTAAGAAAAGAAACGTGATCGCTATCATGCGGATCAAGAGATACTTTAAAATTTACATCCGTATATAAAGATGCAACATTTTTCAATCCGTTAATTATCTCTTGTGATAAAGGTGAACCTTCAATTAAAACTGCTGGTGTCGATGTGTTTAATTTTCCTATCATGTCCATATTTATAACTGCTCGAATTCGACTTTTATCAAGAGTAGTGAGATTCTCAACATATTGTTCACTACCTAATAAACCTTGTTCTTCTCCTCCAAAAAGGATAAAGCGAAGGTCATGCTGTATAGGTACGTCTTTGAATACACGAGCAATCTCAAGGACTCCTGCACTACCACTTCCGTTATCATCAGCTCCAGGAGCATTAGATGAAGGCCCTTCAATAAGGTTAACAGAATCAAGATGTGCAGTGATAATAATCAGTTGTTTCTCTTCGTTACTATTTGTACCCATTTTGTCAGCAATAATATTTTGGCTATTTTCATTATTGATAGATATGGTTTCGCTACTAGTTGTATATCCCATTTCATCAAATATCTCACGAGTCCACGTTGCGGCCTCTTCATAAAAAAAACTGGTAGAAAACCTTGTTGGATAAGAAACTAAATGAGTTAGATATGATCGGAACTGATTTTCACTCACTTGATTCACTAGTGTCTGTATAGAATTAACAGGCGTAGAATGATTATGAAAATTTGCAGGAATATCTAACTTGTTCTCAGGATTATTAGTATCACTAGGAAAAATAGGCGCTTTCATTCTTATGGATTCACCACCTTAAATATATTTTTCTTAGAAAGCAGTATTTCAAGTCTAACTTGTGAAATAAATCATTCGTTTATGCAAGCATTAATTGGTAAATTCACATTTATTATAGTGTAAGAATTTTCAATATATATGAAGTTACATAATGCATTTGGAGGATAATCCCATTTGTAAACTTAGATAACAACTTGATAATTTTATAAAAAATATTATTTTAGTAGCTGTTGGCTACTATTGTCGTTTTTCCTTAAGTTATCGAGATGTATTTGAGATCCTCAAGGAACGTGGGATTTCAGTTCATCCTACGACAATCATGTGTTGGGTTCATGAATATGGAAATCTTATCTATCAAATCTGGAAAAAGAAAAACAAAACTTCCTAATCATCATGGCATTTAGATAGAACCTATATCAAAGTCAAGGGAGAATGGTATTATATATATCTTGCGATTGATAGCGATGGTCATACATTAGATTTTCAACTTCGAAAAACACGTGATCATCATGCAATGTATGCTTTTATGAAGAGATTGGTAAAGTATTTTGGAGAACCAACGGTTCTCACTACAGATCAAGCCTCTGCATTACATTGCGCATTTAAAAAGTTACAGAAAAATGGTGTTTACACTCATACAAAACAATGTACCCTCAAACGTTTCAATAATCACATTGAACAAGGCCGTCGGGTTTATAAAATCGGCTGGGTTTCTATATATTTATCATGCTTTGCGAACAATAAAATGAGTTGAAACAATTCAAGCGATATATAAACAGAGACGAAGTCTTCGATTAGACTCCGTCTTTTCAGCATACAGTGAATTACAAAAATTATTAATCACTGCCTAAATAGTTCTCCTCATTTATCAATCTTTTTATGCTTTTTTCAAACTTTGCACCAGAACCTATTTTCTATATTATATTCTATTTTTTATAATCTGAATAAATTAATTATAAGATTTTATTATCTAAGTCATGCTATTACAAAATTAAAAATAAAGGGAACTACAATGAGAAAAACAATCAAAATACATATCCTTTGTTTTAACTAGAATAACCTAATCCATTCTATTATTCTAGAGATTAGTTGTTTCAGAAGTAAATGGATTGTATAAGAACAATGAAATCTGTTATGTATATTCTTAAAAATTTTGATTAACTAAATTTCCTAATTAACGAGAAAGAAACTTTTTTAAAATTTGTTGAATTAGACCTTTTATAAACATATTTTATGCTTTTTATAACAAGTAACCACTTTTATTCAGGATTATTGTCATCTGCCCATGTTATAAACTGCTTTAAACTTATTAAACCAATAAATTCATATCCTTTTCCTTCACCTTTTGGTTGCAAAATAACTGTATCTAGAAAACAGAGACCAGAATCGGTATCATCAGGGCATTTTATAGGTTCATTAAAAGTGTAGTCATGGGCAATGAAAATTCTATTTAAATTGGTATTAGGTACTGTTTCAAACCTTCTAATTAATTTTTCTTGTACTATTTTCTCTTGGTCATTGGGATTATCTTCATTTAAAGAGTTAATGCCAGCTAATTCATCAATCACTTCTATATTTGGTTTTTCAAAAGCAAGTATCCCAGTATCTATTGTTCGACAATAAGGGCTTGTAAATACAGGGTATTGAATAGGTAAGTTTTGCTTCCTAAAAATTTCCCCTATTTGTATTGCCTGTTTTATTCCCTTGTCAGTTAAATTGTTCTGTGTTTTGCAATCGCCAATGATTACTTGTCCTTCGGATTTATTGTCCCTTTCTCCATGTCTTAAATATAGATTATATCCACCATTTTGAATTGCTTTGAACAATGAAAAATCCAATACTTCATTGTTTTTTAAATTAGTATTCGACATTTTCTTGAACCTTCTTTCTTATTAACTGGTTAATAACCTCAACAAATCTATTCTTTCCAAATGAATTTTATTCATACATGTACTATAAACGCATTAATTAAGACATGATATTGTAGATGAACATATAAGGCGGAAGGAAGTGTGAGCAAATGTAAGGGAATATTTCTATAAAAGGGTATGAAATAAAATTTTTTCTTGATATTACAAAAGTTGCGAACGAAAAACATGAACTTAAAGATAACATAATAGAAGCGCTCCAAATATCTAATCTTAGACGAAAAGATATCCAATTTATTGATACTATTAATAATGATATGTATATTCATGGCTGGATTCTACGTAATCGTAAAAAAGAAGGTGACAATAAATACGAATTAACATATAAAAAAAGATATGAAATTATAAACAATAATACAGATTATGCATTAGAACAAGCAAGGAAAGAGGGACTGCTTCAAAATAATGAGGCATATGAACTGGAATGGGAGTGGGGATATACTAAAAAGAAATTAAGTGTTTCTTTTGAAGAAAAACGGGAAGCTAATGTTTCAGCTACAGATATGCCTTCTATAGATGAATTAAAACAATTATTTCTGCAAAAGCCACCTGAAGAATTTCTAAATTGGGAGCATAACGATTATGGAATAGAGCAAATTAATAAGTCAAGAGTTTGTGGACCAATTCAGGCTAAAGTGTACGATGGGAAATGGAATGAATCTAAAATAAGTATCGAAATTTGGTCAAAGTCAATAAATAATAACACAGAATCAATTATTGAAGTTTCAATGAAAGTAGTAGACGAATTAATTGCTACTCAAAACCATATTAAATTTAAGGATTACCTTGAAGAAATAGGTTGGTTATTAATGCAAGATTTTTCTAAAACAGAATGGGTTTTGACAAATTGTAATTGAACCATTGGATGTTTTTAAGTTTTAAATAGTATGAATTTATTGCTCTAGTATATATTATGTGAAACTGTATAAAGCTAAACTTGATAATTATTTTAGGAGGTACATTATGCCTGTAGAAAATTATGGAGTACTTAAAGGAATTCCAGCGGGATTAAGAGTCGGAAGAGATTTGAGTGATAGAACACCTCATTTTAAAATGCAAATTAAAATTGCAGAAGAAAATGAAGAAAGACAAGATTATGAAATTGTTATTAATGTTAAGTCAAAATCAGAAGAATCATCAGATCTTCTATATTTAGCTGACCCTAATTTTGAGGGAGCTCAACATATAACTCATTTACAGGGTTTGTCAAATGGTTATCATAGAATAAATAACAATAACCGAGAGATTGCATTAGATTATATAAGAGGTAATTTAGAGTTTAATCCTGCTGAAATGGTACCACTTCCTTTTCATGAAACAGGATTAGATAATGATTTAAATGATTTTCTATTTAAGCATACAGTACAGGCTATAGAACAGGAAGCTACAGTATATATATACGGATCAGAGTTCGATGATGAAAATGGCATGCACAACGTGCATATGAATCAAGGAAGTACAGGAGAATTTAGAGGGGCAAACGGTATTTATCAAGATGGAGGTATCTTAATACAATTTTCAGATCATTGGGTAGCAATTTTCTTAGCTTTTGCAGTTCAATCTTGGTGCACTGATGATGATGGACATCCAACTGAGCAATGTACTCATTTGCAAGTGGAAAGATAAAAAGATTTAATTTTTCTAAGCCTAGCAAAAAGCAGGGATTTTTAATTTTTTGGTTAGTAATAATGTGGCAGAGTTGTGGCCGCTTTTTGGCAGTAAATGTGCCGTTTGTTTTGGAATTATCGTGTTATATTTGTATTGTGAGAAGTGGTGGAAAACGCAACTCATAAAGATTCCTTTATATTTTATCTAAACGATTCAAACTGATGGCACATAAAATCCGAAACCAGCAGATGGTACTGATTGAATGGTACCGTTATTAGGGAGAGCTTTTGCTCTTCTTCCAGTTACTTAATAAAGTGTAAGCAGATTAATGTAGCACTATTAGGTGATTGGAATAAGAATAAAACTTCATTTACCTTATTTATAGTAATACATAAGGATTTGACGAAAGGGCAGTGGACAGTTGCTCTTTTATTATGTGGATTGGTGTCTAGTTGTTAAACTAGAAAATTATCATTTCCTACCTGATAATAGGAGGTGATATCATCGAATTTTAAAATATGTTTATATTAATATTAGAATTATTCATATAAAGGTGAAAAAAATATAAATGTTGATAAATTAAAAATCCATGAAACTCTCTTTAGAGGAATATACGGATGGTTAGAGGAGAAAAATTGGATCAATGGTATTAATCTCCAGTATTATAGTATGGATTTTTCAAATGTAAAGGTTACTTTCACAGGAAAGAATTATTTAAAGCAGAAAATCTATTTAATTTGAAAGCATTCCTTCGGGAGTGATTTTTCTTTGTTATATAGAAATTACACATTAAAAAACATTTTAGTTATAATGCACATGAAAATTCATATAATGATGACACAGAAAGGTTTCCAACATGTTCCCCAATATTTTTTAAGAGAGAGCACCTATTGGGGGAGTGCTCTCTTTCGTTTGCACCTTTAGATAAGTACAAGTTCACTCGCTTGTTTCTTATTTCACTGCTAATTGTAAATTCCTTATCACATTAAGAGCACCTACTGACGCAGTTGCTCTCTATTTATTGGATAAAATAAACACTTCCGTACATTGGGATTTCCGTTTGAAGTTGTGGAAAATCTCAGCCGTTCTAAGTTAGAATTTCGATAGCAGGAAGTCGGCAGCGGATTTAATTGACGTAATCGCTAGATTATAGTTTTTAATTTAATATGCATAAATACCGTAAATATTAGGAAAATCTAAACAGAGTGGAAAATTTGCTCCAACTGAAAAAGGTGATGAGGTGATCAACATGTCTACAGCTGATGGATGTTGCATAGAGGTTTATTCCTTAGACTTTTTGCACCAGGAAGGAAAAACAACCTATATAAAATTTGCAGATAAGGAGGTTGTTCAATAATGGGGTTAAATGAAGGATTTGATACTGATTTTTTAGGAGAAGAGTTCCCTATTTCATTTCCACGTTTACGTGAGGATATAAAACAAGTTGCATTAGAAGGAGGTGAAATTTATCCATTTATACATTTTTCAATTGTTATGAATAAAGAACGGAAATTTGCAATTTATGGAGCCAATAATACTGATATAGAAAGAAATAGACAGCTTAGAAGATGTGATAACTGGCACCTTGACGAACGAATTAAAAATGAAAATCAGGTAGGAGACTGGTTATATGCAGGAGGCCAAGCAGACTTATGGGATAGAGGTCACCTTGTTAGAAGAGACGATGTAGACTGGGGAAATCTAGATGAAGCACAGAAAGCAAATTGTGATTCATTTTGCTTTGCGAATATTGCTCCTCAACATAAGGAATTCCATCGTACAAAATGGGGCGATATAGAAAATTGGATTATTGGTAGAAGCAAGAGTAGAGACAAGAAATTTTCAATTTTCACAGGACCTATCTTTACAGAAAATGATAGGGAGTACTGCGGATACCAAAAACCTTTAGGTTGTGGAATTAAGATACCAGCTGGTTTTTGGAAAGTAGCTTTTTATATTGGGATTGATGATAATCTTCATTCAGTAGCATTCAAAATAATACAGGATGATTACTGGATACATAATTTGGAGGAGGAAAGTCGATCTTCTACAAAATATCACTTGCTAGAAAGAATGGATGTACTAACAACATACCAAGTTCCTTTAACAACTATAACTGAAGTTACAGGGTTAATATTTGATGAACATCTTTATGGGACGAATCCTCTACGTTATCATGCTAACATTAATACTGAAAGAGCCAACATTGTTACTCCTGAAGCACACATTATTCGTAATCAAGAGGATTTAATATTAAAGTAGATCGAAAAAATACCAATCATTAATTTTTCTAATCTATAGTTGGTATTTTTTTCGTCAATCACTGTTGTAAAATAAGTAAAAAGACTTAGATGAATATAAAAACGTAGAAATAATTTATTTCTACGTTTTTATTTGTTCGTAAATTATTTATTTTCCTTTTGTTCGTAGGTCTCACTTCGATTTTTGATTTTTTGTAATACACTGTCTAGAACATTGCGCTCAGACAGCGTTTGATAAAGGTCATTCTGTACCTCTGCAGCTTCTTTGTTTTCTTCTTGACTACTTAGGAATTCACTGTACGTTACCATATATTCATTATAATCCTTATGGGAAAGTGTTTTAGCAGCTATCTGTTTGTGCTCAGTTAAGGCAGAAGTAAACTGTTTACGTGCCTCGTCTGGTTGGGCAGGTATTATTTTGACTTTACCTCTTGTACCTGAGTCTTCTGTAAAGTCAAGAAATTGATAATCAAACGCCAATGGTTTAGCAAGAGCGACATGAGCGTGAAGAGCAACCGCATGGTCACGAAGTTTTTCGGTTACCTCACGAAGGATGTTGTTTCCTTTTTCAAGAAAATGACTACCGTCGAATGCAAGAATACGGCCGACTTCTTCAGAGAAAAAGTCTTGAGCAAGAAACTCTTGATCGTATCCAGCAGGTGGAAAAACACGAATCCTTAAGTTGTTTGATACGATATTATTGCCGTCAATTTGCAAGGATACTTGAATATTATAGAATCCTGATTCATCAATTAACCAGCCATTTTTTCCTACGGAAGCGAAAATGGTTTCATAAAGTGATTCTCCAGGCATAATTACCTTGTTCTCTAGCTTCCAACAATATTGAGCATAAGGTAGTAACTGACGTCCTTGTCTGCCTTCTTTTTTTACAATTACAGACATTCCGCTTAAATCGGACAAAATATGTTTTTTTATTAACTGAGGTTCACTCGAAGTATTGGTTAATTTAATTTCAAAAACTACCGGCTCTAAGAATTGAAACACAGGTGTTTTACGGTTAACTCTCAATTCAAGATTAAAAGAAGGATGAGTAGAAACGTTCGTCTGTTCAAAACCATGATCTACAGCCCAGTCAGCATTACCCATTTGAACGAAGCGCTCAGGTGCATGGCGCATAAACAAAAGTTCTTGATCACTAAAACGATACTCAAATTTTTTAAAGAACTCCTGTAAGTTGTCTTTTTTTATGCCATTATCATCGAATCTGTAAGGATAATTCATAAAACTTAGAGCTTTTGGTTCTGGGATAAGAGGGTGACCCAATGGTTCCCAAGGATTGCTTAGGTGTTTTTGCCAAGAGTGTAAAAGGTTAAAAGCATGTCCCATTTCATGGCAAGCACACCAAAAACGATTTCGCTGGATCCAAGCTTCAGTGTTGGGGTCACCTTGAGGAGGATCAGAAATGAATGAATTATTAAAGATTGCTGTTCCTTGACGGTGATTCGGACCTATGCTATCAAACATAATACCGCCCAGACCAGGGCCGCTTTCAGCCTCCGAATTTGCAAAGAATGTCCACATAGACCATTGTGGCTTATTGTTAAAATGTGACCAATATACTTGCATGGCATCATGTAATTCTTGATCGCTCCATCTCCTATTTATCCCTGTATGGTCTCGGGAAACGGTATTATTACCTTCTGATACCTTTACATCAAACCCGGTTCGTTTAAAAACCTCCGTAATCGACAAGGTTTCATCCGGCAAAAATGCTGGCTTATCTGGATGGGAGTGTGTTTGATAGGTTGTCACTGGTGCTGTCCCTTCTTCTGCATCGAATTCAAATTCTACAGAGTGGAAGTAAGGAGATTGAAATCGGAAAGTTCTAGTTCTGTCTGTCTCCCCCCCAATAAGAAACGTGACTTCTGCAGTATGCTGCCCAGGAAATGAACCGCGTGTTACCTGTATTTTTACATTTGTGTAAGGAAATGATTGTACTCCTTCTAGGAATTTGTTTCGAATATTACCTGTCCAAGTATTTGGGCCATTAATTGTTAATTTGGCAATCCAGTGAATTGGAGAAGCAAGATTTGAAATAATAGTTCCACTAGCTACCATCTGAGGATAGCGTCCATCTACATCGAGGCGAAGTTCCTCGCGGATTTGCTGTTCACTCCATGCATATAAACCGCTGATTGGTGAAGCAATAGCGGTATTTAAGGATTCTTCTCCTAAATTAGAAGGGTTAACGTTTGTTAATAATTGTTCTGGTTCGATAGAGTTGCTATGGTCCATCTTCATTACCTCCATAACTATTAATATTTGTACTTCTTCTTAAGTCCCAAGATTGATAAAACATGAGACGAATCAGTTATTAAATAAAGTAAACTATTTATATTTCCTTTCCAAACACAATACTTATTTTATAGAAAATGATATTTTTTATAACAGTAAATTTATTCCTATCTTGATAAAGAGTCTAGATATGCTTATTAGGATTAAAACATAACAATATAATTACATTGTTATTATATGTAATAACGATTAATATCGTAATCTTATATGAATATAAACATTAAAAGTAGGTGAGTATATAGGTTGATATGCCTTATCGACCCGTATTGGGGGAAAGAATAATGCATGAAAAAAAGATATTTATTATTCGCCATGGTGAAGCGGAAGGTAATGATTATAATTGTCCGTTAAAACCAGAGGGTATAAAAAAGTAGAAGATATGGTAGTATCTCTTCTACAAAAAGAAGATATGAAAGGGTACCAAATAATTTCTAGTAGATATCTAAGGGCTATACAAACAGCTCACATTTTTTCTCAACATTTAAATTTGGATTATTGTACAGATTCTAGATTGAATGAAATTAATGTCGGAAGCATACAAGAAAATTTCAAGGAGGAAATTAGAAAGCGATTTGAATGTGTGGATTTAAAATTTGAAGGGGAAGGTGGAGAATCGATTCACCAAGTTATGGAACGAACCCATCAAGTGATAAGGGGCATTATAAATGAAAATAATAAAAATGATTATATTTTAGTAACACACAGAATTAACACAGTACTCTTGTTACATTATTTTGATAAGTACTTTGGATTTGACAAAGCATGGAAACTAACTTCTCCAGATGCTTATTTAATAAAAATGAGTGACGGGAGATTCCAAGTGAAACATATTCACCCCTAGATATATTAATTTACGCTCTGAACAGCTGTATAAAATTATGCTATTTTGAATTTAATGATTAACCTGGTTTGTAATAAAATAATGATATTTATTTAACTACATTAAGTAATTGTTAACACAATCGTAAAGGAGGTATTTAAATGAATTATCCTTTTAAAAATTTAGTTTTTGAAGGAGGGGGAATCAAAGGTATTGGATATGTAGGGGCTGTAGAATATTTAGAAAATGAAAAAAATATATTATCAAACATTCAAAGGTTTGGAGGTACATCTGCCGGTGCAATTACAGCTCTAATTCTTGGACTAGGATACTCGGTTGAGGATTTAACGGAGAAATTAAAGAAGGTACAATTTGAAAAATTTAAAGATGATGATGGAATAATTAGAGATACATTTCGGTTATTAGTTAGTGGATATGGTAGATACAAAGGGGATGAGTTTTTAAAATGGATAAAAGAAGATATCATTAAACCAAAGATGGAAGAATGGGCTCAAAAAGGAATTATTAAAGAAGAAATGAAGGATAAAGATTTAACATTTGAGGAAATAGTAAAAATAACAGGAAAAGAAGTATATTTCCAGGGCACAAATGTCTCAACTAGACAGGTTGTAACTTTTTCACATGAAACATCACCTGATATGTCTGTAGCAGAAGCCGTTAGAATTTCTATATCTATTCCATTATTTTTCGAGCCAATTGTTTGGAAAGGGGAATATTATGTAGATGGAGGGGTATTGAATAATTACCCTGTTAGATTATTTGATCAAAAAAAGTACGTATCGGATGAAAAACATTATGAAGTCACTTCTTATTATGAAAGAGCAGCAGAATTTTTAGAAAGAATACCTGCAGAAAGAGTTAGTGCTGATTTTGAAGATGTTCAGGTTTATAATAAAGAGACTTTAGGATTTCGTTTAGATTCAAAAGCAGAAATAGATGTAATGAGAAATATTGCTGCACCAGTCTCTCACGAAATAGACAGCTTTTTTGATTTTACTTGGAATTTAATGGGGACTATTGTAAAAGGGCAAGATAGTATGCATTTACATAAAGATGACACTGTACGAACTATTTATATTAACACAGTAGGGGTAACGGCGATAGATTTTAATATTTCAGAAGAGAAGCAACTGGAATTAATAGCATCTGGTGAACAAGCAGCGAAAGAATTCTTCCAAACATACGATGATCCAAACAATCAAAGTATAAATAAGGTTATTCCGGAGGTTTAAAAAATTTCTACTTTAATGTGATGTTATTAATTTTTTATAGCATACGTTTAGCTTCATCAACTAGATCGAATCCTGTAGCAAGATTGCGACCTTACTGAGCAGGATTCTTTTGTTCCAACTAATCTTGCGTTATATCTCCTTGCATTCTTTTTTTATTCCGTATTTGGAAATGACTAAGTCGACTATCGCCCTGTTTTAATAATGCAACATACACCAGCAATTTGTGACGATACCAACTCATCAAATGGTGAAGTCTCATCACCATTAGTATTGGTGGTCCTAAAGGACTATTAAAAGTTATGGAGATGAGTAAGAATAGAAAACCAAGCCTAACAAGACAAGTTTTTGAAAAGACGTTAGATGATCTTATGAGGGACCAAGTTATTAAGGAATGGAAGTACTCTCCTGAAATTGATGAAGAGAAATGTAAGGGGAAAAATTGGTTTGAAAATTATTGGTTAAAATTGAAAGTAATTATTTCTCCTACAAATGAGCTTGTTAAACTTCAACAAGAGTTGATTACTAAGAAAAGTAAGCAACAGTTACCACTAGTTATCGAGATGGAAGAAAAGCCACCAGTAATTGAAGAGAAGCCTGTAAGTGTACTGAATCAAGAAATTGCTAATTGCATCTATTTCTATATTAAAAAGATGAACACGTATAAAGAGAAGAAAAACAAAAGTATTCGTGAGTTAGCGAAAGAAATTGATGTTTCGTATTCAACACTTTCAAGGATGTTAGCCGGTAAAAGAAAACAATTAAATGATGATACGAAGAATAAGCTAGATAAGTGGATAGAAAGACAAGAGGTAGTGAACCTATTGTAATTTTTTTAGGAAGTCCTTATGTGTTGTTACTGTATTAATACATAAGGGTTTTTATTATAATTACTAAACAAATTTTGTTTATAGAGAAGTATATAAGAATGATTATGAATAGGTAGCCTTACAGTTTCTTTGGGCACATAATGATTAATGGATAATTGAGAAAAATCAAGTTAAATTAATAAATTTGAGAAAAGTTGCTACATAGAAAAAGAGCCATATTAATGGCTCTTTTTCTATGTAGCATCTAGGCTTGCTGAGCGGATTTATTGTGAGCAGTAATTAGGTAAATACGCATTTTTATAATGATGAAAAGTAATCTTTTAATAAGGAAATCAAGAATTTCTACAGAAAAAATTACCATGGAGGCCAACGAGGGAAGTCGATATCAAAATCACCAATTTTTTCTATTAAGTTACCAGCTTCATCAAATATTGATTTTCCATATTTTCCAGCATTCCATATTTCTTTTTCAATTTTACCTTCATGTGTTTGAATAACTCGTTCAATCATATCCTCAGCTCTACCTTCGATAGTAGACCAAACACCTTTCCAGTATTTTTCTGTAGAACGATTCCAATATTCATGAATAGATTGTCCCTCTAAAGTATTTATAGCGCGCTCAATCATATCTTCAGCTCTACCTTCGATAGTAGACCAAACGCCTTTCCAGTACTGTTCTGTTGAGCGATTCCAATATTCATGAATAGATTGTCCCTCTAAAGTATTTATAGCGCGCTCAATCATATCTTCAGCTCTTGCTTCAATAGTAGACCAAACGCCTTTCCAGTACTGTTCTGTTGAGCGATTCCAATATTCATGAATAGATTGTCCCTCTAAAGTATTTATAGCGCGCTCAATCATATCTTCAGCTCTTGCTTCAATAGTAGACCAAACGCCTTTCCAGTACTGTTCTGTTGAGCGATTCCAATATTCATGAATAGATTGTCCCTCTAAAGTATTTATAGCGCGCTCAATCATATCTTCAGCTCTACCTTCGATAGTAGACCAAACACCTTTCCAGTACTGTTCTGTTGAGCGATTCCAATATTCATGAATAGATTGTCCCTCTAAAGTATTTATAGCGCGCTCAATCATATCTTCAGCTCTTGCTTCAATAGTAGACCAAACACCTTTCCAGTACTGTTCTGTAGAACGATTCCAAAATTCTTCAACTGTTCTGCCATCAATTTTAGACATGTTATGTATCAAAGTACCGGCTTGATCCCATGTACTCTTCCCAATTAAATCTCCTTGTAGTAAAGTTTCACGGGTGGATTCCAGGGTGCTAGACCAAGTTTCTTTAATCAGCAGCCCAGCTTCAGTTAATGTTTCACGAATATAGTATCCTGCCTGGTTAAACTGTCTCTGAATCTCTGCTGTGAGATTGTTTATAAAATGATTTGCTGCATCCTTTACCAAATTCCTAAATAACTCAAGCCAATCTGAATGAGTATCGGTTATACCTGCAGGAGGACCTTTCTCCGCTACCCCACTTAATACCAAATAATCCAAGCGTGGAGATTTACGTTTATTACCTTCATTATTTAATGGGTTTTCAGCTTCTTTTAGCCAATCATTAAATTTATTTTCTTGATAAGCGAATTTCCACCAGTAATTCCATTCATTTGATTCAAATAAGTGTATATGCTCATTAACTATCTCAGAATCTTCTGCAATCCATCCCCATAAGCTATTTGGATTGTCATTACCTCTTAAATAACTGTAAAAGTCTTGCAGAGCGGCTTTTAATATATCTTTTATTTCTGGTCTAGTCTCACACTCAATAGCATATATCCATAGAGTATAGCTAATGGTGGAAATATCTATATCTTCTATTTTTAGTAACTGTAGAAATCCTAAAAAAGTGAGTGCTTCAATCCATCCTTCTCCAGTAATCCAAGGCAAAATCTGTTGTATTGATTTGTTTAAAATAGAACGCCAACTATCTGGACCTAAAGTATCTGGAAAAAGATTAAGAATACGATTAATTAAAATCCCTAGTAACTCATCACTCTGATAATTTATATAGTTCCCAGTCCTTATGATTTCGCGTATTAAATCTTTAAGGGTTTCTTTAAAAGTGGTAACTATTTGTTCGCGGGTGTGAGAAGGGATTTCAACTACAAATAGCCCTTCTACTTTTCCAGAAGGCCAGTTAGGGACGATTTGGATGCTGTAGGGAATTACAAAATGGAAATTTCCCAATAAAATATTCAGGTTTTCACCAGCATGTTGAGCTAGGTATGGGGCAGCAAAGTCTACGATAGTTTGTGTTAATTCGACAGGTATTTTCTCCCATGCTTTCCAGTGACTTGTTGGTACGCCTAAATGTGCCGCGGCATTCTGTAAAGCATACATTTCATGTGGCCATAACATAAATGACTCTAGACCTTTATACATCTTTCGGTTTGTTAATTTATCGTCACTATAAATGTTTTTATAATAGTCATTATCCTGTTCAGACCTTTCAAATTCACCTTCAACATATATCGAGTGA
Organism: Bacillus sp. FSL R9-9410; assembly: GCF_038050385.1. Taxonomy (NCBI): domain Bacteria; kingdom Bacillati; phylum Bacillota; class Bacilli; order Caryophanales; family Bacillaceae; genus Bacillus; species Bacillus sp. FSL R9-9410. The sequence continues at coordinate 146,930 of NZ_JBBOTV010000003.1, read as the reverse complement.
GTTCGCCATTGGAAAAGTATCAAGTACTCAGTCCACTTTGTAATTAAATCACGAGCTAAATTACGAACCTCTTGACTTGAATTTGGACAAGAATAGCAATAGTATGAGGCTGCTACAATTGCACCAAAACTATCTTTTGATAGTGGACTCATTCTTTGTTTTATATCATCTCCATATCTATAGTAATCAATATCTTCAGGATGCCGAATAGGGTGTTTACGTTCAAGGTTATCTTTGTTTCCCCAACCTTCTTTGAGTAAAGTAGTTAATAACCCTTGTAACTTTTCGTTTGCATGGTTTTTATCCCAATCATCCTGTATATAATTTCCAGTGGAAATAGCTATCGCGGCAATTGCTGTATATAATGTTGCTTCACCTAGTGCATCGGGTTTTACTATAACACTATCCTGTGCATCGGATGTTTCTTTTATTTGATGAACGATATAACCATATTTATCGAAAAAGCCTTTATCTTCTGTAAATTTTCTAAGTAACCTTTCAAGCTCTTCCTGACGGTTCAAGCCTATTACCTCCTGAAATTCTATATTAATAATAAAGGTGATTAGTTGTTTATAAAAATGAAATTCCTATTTATAGATTCTCTCCAAAGCTCCGTTTTATTCGTTTTTAGATGAAACGTTAGTACATAGGTGAATGTTCTTTTTATATTTAGTAAGTGCTACTAGAAATTTAATAAATTATCCATTAAATGTAAAATATGCAAAATATTATTTACAGTTCTGTGTAAAAGTTTCTTTGAAAATAATGATAGGTTTAGAATGACATCCCATTGTTATCAAGTTAAGAAAACAGTCTGCCGAAAAACGGTAAACATGAAATTTTATAAGAGATTAGGGTCTTGTTTTTTGTAAAAAAATCTTTTTGTTGAAAAAATCCCTTGCTACTATCATCTTGCTTGTGTAATATATGGGTATATTGTTAGTTTATTTGATTCCGTTTATTCCCACACCTTTTTGTGTTGTGGTTGAGTTGTAGAAGCAAGTTGCGTCTTGTTTCAATTGTGAAAGGGCTTCTTTGAGCCGATTAGTGTATATATAGCTTGTTTTGCTATGCACATTATTAATCGACTTGAAGAAGCCCTTTTTGTGTTGTCTTCAAGTTTGCAGGCGGGGTTATGAATTATAACAAATTACAAAATAGAGGAGATATGAAAATGAAAAAAGATTGTAGACACTTAAGACTAGTACCAACAGTAGAGGAACATAAAACACGAATGGAAAAAAATCAGAAGTCATATGCTACACCAGCGATGTCATCTGAATCCAGAGCAAGAGTAAATCAAATGAGAGGTTGTTTTGAAGCTGAAATTATATTACCAGATGGTAAATTTCAATATTTTAAACCAAACACTCTTAATGAAAAGGAAGCCATTCACGAAATCGCATTATTTATTGAAGGCATCCAGGAAGCAAAAGAAGGCTATGTCATCCTATGGCGCTTTGTCGGGCAACAAAGTTTTTATCATGGTACAAAGATCGTAGCTGAACCGAAGTTTCGTACAATCCTACGTAAGATGAAAGATTATTTTTTTGATTACGAGGAAGTTGTTTATGAAACTGAAAAATAAGAAGGATAGAGGGATATAAATATGAAAAAAGATAACATTTGGACAGTAGTAGATGATCCAAAAGAGCAGGAGACGAGAGAGCAATCCCAAGAGCCAGATGATATTTTTGCTGGTATGGATGAGCTAACGGAGATTACAGATGAAGAACTACCATTTTAAACAAGTCGAGGTAGTTTATAGAGGGTAAAAGGAAGAACTAAGTGATGTATTTACTTGGATCTTCCTTTTTTTATTGTAAAAAAAAACTTGGAGGGAACTATTATGCGTATAGGAAATGATTTAGCGGCGGGATTTTATCCAACACCACTAACAGAAGGGAAACATTTAATACAGCTATTACAAATGGAATCAGAGCGAGCTTATGCTTGCTTTGATCCATGTTGTGGAGAAGGTACAATTTTACGAAGTTTTGCAGACGAGGTGAAGCATGTTGGCATACAACTTGATACATATGGTGTAGAAATAGATGCAAATCGATATGGAAAAGCAAAAGAGCAATTAGATGTAGTGGTACGCTCGAGCTTTGAGAACATGATGATTAGTCATGACTATTTTCCACTTATCTTTTTAAATCCTCCTTATAATACGGAGCTTCGGACAGAAAAAAAGAAATCAGAGAAAATGGAGTTCAACTTCTTAAAGCGCGCTCACCATTATTTACAAGAAGGTGGCGTTATGGTGTATGTCATTCCATACGATCGTTTTGCTCGTGATGAAATTAGCTACTTTTTAGCTAAGAATTACGAGGAAATAGGATTAATGCGTTTTGGAGATGAAAATGAAGAATTTGAGCAATTTAAGCAATGTTTTTTTATTGGCCGTAAGCGTGCAGCTACGAAAAATGATACATATTTCAATGATCGATTCGCTAATTTTTGTGAAAATATGTCCGATCTTGCTTTCGTAAGAAAACATGTGAATACATTAGCGCAAATGGTGAATCGTAAAAGTTGGATTATACCTGAATTGCGTCATCAAAACAAACTTATTTTTACATCACGAGTGGATTATAAAAGTGCTTATGAAGGTGTGGGGAAATCGGAAGGTATCTCGACATTTAAGAAGCGTTTAAATAGAGGGAATGGTTACTCACTTCAAGATGAGAAAACAGATGCTGAAAGAGCAAAAATGCCGATTGCTTCCGGACAATTAGGACTATTGCTGATAACAGGTGTGGCAGATGGTTTGCTTGGTGAAGGCGATACACTCCATGCTGTTCGTGGATCTGAAAATGTGTTTTTTGAAACTTCATTCGAGCAATTGGAAAAAACAACGAAAGAAGTTGTTTTACAAAAACGTCGCGCTAAATTTATCATTGCAACGCCAAAAGGTGAAGTCAAAGAACTTGTCTAGGAAAGGAAGAGGGCTATGTCTGTACTATTAGGAATAGGAGCATTATTTATCGTATGGGAATTTAGTAATCGTATGTTTCGTATTGCTATTGTACTTACAGTCATTTGTTTATGTGCTTCTCAATTAGGTGCAGGCACACATTTGGAAGTATTAGAGCAATTCTCTGTGTTCCAAGGTGCAGGTGATATGCTACATGCGGCTGAACAATCATTACCAGAGTGGAAACAGTTTATAGATTTTTAACCAATAAATTGAATGAGTAGGACATGAAACGTATCGAATAAGATGCGTTTTTTATTTTAGGAGGGAAACTTATGATACAAGAAATAATTCAACAAGATACATTTGATCAGGAACAAACACCAGCGATGTTGCAATTGGAGACGGGCACTGCTTCACATTCAGCTTTCTGCTTTGCTATGGCAGTTAATCATAACAACCATATGCAATTTGCAGTATTAGGTGCGAATGACAGTACATTAAAGTCATTCAGAGCAGCCATATCAATGGGTACTCGTCGTTTGTATTTTGGAGAGGGACAAAAAGAAGAATTACATTATGTATTAGGCAAAAAAATGAATGTAATTACAAAAGGACAATTTGATTTTATAAATACACAAACAGCAAATAGAAAAAAGGCAATTATTGCGTTTTCTAAAGAAATAGAAGAGAAGTATATTGTTGCAATTGACGAAGCACCAGAAATGCAAGTAAGAGACTTCTTAATGGCTCCTCCGTACGGCTTGCCGATTTTAGAAGAGTGGGCGAAGCCAATTTATGAGGAGATGCTAACAAGAAATCTATTACAACCATTAGAGGTGTATTTTGATAAGAATGAATTTTCTTCTCTATCCATTGCACAAGTCGTATTAAAAGAAGAGGATTGTAAAGAGTTTTTATCAGAAATGATCCGGTCTGGAAAATGTCAATTTCCACAAGAAGGTACAGGTGAAAAAATCAATGAAATCAATGATTTAAATGAATATCTATTGGAGTATTCACCTGTCATGCTCGATAAGGTAACAAAATTAGATGAGCCTTTACATCAACCGATGAAAGATCAGGCATTATCTCATTTTGATACATACCAAAGAACATTATTCCCTGTACAGGCACATGTAGCAACAGGTGCAGCAAAAGCATTACAAGTACAAAAAGGAATTATTATACAGGGTGAAATGTCCGTGGGCAAAAGCGCGATCATGACAGCTGCAGTAGACGGATATTTTCATTTAAAAGGACAAAAAGGGTACCGTACATGCGTTTTTGTTCCACCAACTCTTACGGAGAAGTGGGCAAAAGAAGAAATACGACACTTATTACCAGACGCAGAGATACACCTTATTAAACGTACAGAGGATCTTATTCGTATTCATCAATCTTGGATTCAGGCTGGAAGACCAAAACCAGAAAAACCAACCTTCTTTGTTATTAGTTTTACAACAATGCGAGGGGACTCTATTAAACAGATGCCATTACCTTATAAGCAAATACCACTTTCCAAGAAATCAGAGGAAGAGGTGCAAAGATATTATAAGAATGGATACTACTGTCCAGATTGTGGTGCTAAGTTACGTAAAAAAACTTCTTCTATTATGGTTCAACAAGCTAATGGCGATCAGAAAGAAGTTTGCCAGTATAAAGATTTTACAGGAAGTGACTTAGATTCGAAAACAAATAAAAACAGTGCCTGTGCTGATTGCAATTCGAATATTTGGAGTCCAAAAGTAAAAACGAAATATTCAAGTTTTAAAGACTGGACGAAATATGAAAATAAATTAGTACAAGCAATAAAAAAAGGAAATAAATCTTTGCAAAAACAACTAGAGTTAGAGAATCGTGTGAAACCATATGATGCGAAACAAACAGGGCGAGCATATCGAAAGGTAGCAACTGTTGAGTATATTCGTAGGAAAATGAAACACTTCTTTGATGCTCTTATCGCTGATGAGATACATGAGCTGAAAAGTGAAACTGCACAAGGAACTGCTCTAGGAAGTTTAGTTAAAGTTTGTAAGAAATTCGTAGGTGGAACAGGAACTCTTTTTGGCGGTAAGGCGAGCGATGTGTTCTATACGTTATGGCGCTTATATCCTTCCAAGATGGTGAAGAGTGGGTTTGAATATAGTTCTTTAATGGATTGGAATGAGACTTACGGAAACATCGAGAGAACATATTACCATGATGGTGAAGTTGTATCCAATGTAGCTTCGCGTGGTGCACAAGGAATGCTAGATAAAACTAAAGTAGTACCTGGTATTTCACCATATGTGTTTACCCAATTTTTAATGGATACAACCATTAATGTACGTTTAAAAGATGTATGGCCAAATCCAGTTGAGCTAATCAATGTACCTACGATTCTTGTTGATATGTCTGAAGAGCAAAAACAAGCTTATGAGCATAGGAAAGAGTCCTTCGAAAAAGCAATTGAGGCAGCGAAAGGTACACCAGATGTCGGCAAATTGTGGCTTTCTTATATTCGTACAGGAAATGCATACCCAGATAACATGAATCATTATCCTAACTATTACTTAGATGGGAATGAAAAAAATGTTGTTTGGTCTAATGCAGAATATAGATTCGATGAGGATTGTATGCAGCCGAAGGAGAAGAAATTGCAAGAAATATTGCATACTGAAACCTCTGAAGGTCGTCCAACTATCATTTATGTATCTGATACAGGATCTACAGTGAAAGAGCGAGACATTCAACCACGCTTGCAAAAAGTGGCTGAGCAAGTACCTGGTGCGAAAGTAGCTATTCTCCGTACCAATACAGTCACTCCGCCAAAACGTAGTGAATGGCTAAAGGAGCAAGTTAATAACGGTGTAAATGTTATCATCTGTTCACAAGAACTTGTGAAGGTGGGCCTCGATTTGCTTGCAACACCGACGCTAATTTTTTATCAATTATCATTCAGCTTATTCACATTAAATCAGGCAGCAAGAAGACATTGGCGTATTGGTCAAACCAATCAATGTAGAACATTCTATCTTGGATATCGAGAGACTTTCCAAGATAGAATGGCACAGTTGATAGCTCAGAAGAATAAAGCTTCTGAAGCAATGAATGGTGATGCGACAAGTGATGGTTTAAATGCAATGCTCGGTGATACAGGGGATTTACAGACTTTATTAATTCAAAACATTAAGAGTGGGAACCAATTAAAAGGCTCAACAGAAGAATGGACAAAAGCGGCATCAGAAGAATCGAAACGAGTTCTTGCAAATATCGGTAATGTGATTACACCTGTGTTTGAATCGATTGAAATTCAATTTACGAACTGGGTGGAAAAATTACCAGGAACAATGGATGTTGCATTTATGAAAGATGCCCAATTTGTACAAAAGGCTGTTGAATTTATTCAACAAGGGAAAGTACCTGGTGTTCAAGTGAAGAAACGTGACCTTGAAATAGATGGGGAAGTAGAAGGTATCATTCGTACATTAACAACGCTGAATACAGATAAGCATATGCTGGTTCAAAAACAAGATATTGCATTCTGGGATGAAGTGATTGTTGAAGTGGATACTGCTAAAAAGAATGGGAAACGAAAAAGCAAAGTAATCGAAGGACAGTTTGAGTTCGATTTATTTGCATAACAGAGAGGAGAAAATCATGTTTACAATGATTTTTATCGCTTTATTTTGTTATATGTTTTTTGTAGTTCGCAAAGTCAGAAAAAATATGCTAATAGAAGAAGCAAAGAAAAAAGAAAAGGAACAGGAACAGGAACAGGCACCGGTGGAACGTCCCGTTTATTGGTGCCCGCGAGAAAACAGACCAATTGGTAGGGAACAAGAGCGTGTTACTGTTCCAACAAAAGAAATTACCTTAGAAAAGGATGTAGCAAGTATATACGATTTAGTTGCTACATCGGTTCAAAAGAATCTGTGTGAAGAAGCGAGTAACAAATTTGAACAGGAAATTGAAGCTGTAGAAGAAGTGGAGTATGTTGAAGATTTTCACCATACTCCTGCTTCTGAAGCAGTTTATGATATCCCATTCCTGAGTGATGAGGACATACCGTTTCCAAGCGATATGGATACACCAGAGGAATTCTTAGGATATGAAGATACATTTCCAGAACTAGAACAACTGCCGGTTTCAGCAGAAACAGAACTTATCCTTCCTGTTCAACAAGAAGTATCAGAAGTACAGGATGGGAATGTGGTAAAGTGGACCGCAAAAGTGATAGAACGAGAACAAGGACTGACACGTGTGATGAATATGTCTAATAGGAAGCGCTATTGGATACATACAGAGGGAGAGATATTACCAGAAAATAAACTATTGTATATAGAATTAGAGGTCGATTCAACTTATTCCTATACATTAGTTGGGTGGAGTGATAGACAACTAGGGGGTATATAAATCTATTTCCTAGTTGGTATTTTCTTAGTTATATAGCATTAAAAACACTAGGTTCTCACTCATTTGTACAAGGACAAAATATTTTTTTGTTTTTGTACAAATGAGTGAGACGGAATGATTCACCATATAAGGATATTCGACTATAATGAGACATTGTACGTCATTGCAATATCAAAATATTTTAAGGTTGAAATAATTATTGATCTTAGAATAGGAGCTTCGAGAACTCCATGAAACATTACAATGCTTCATATACATGAGATTGTATTTAAGATTATTATATTAAAATTATTGGAGGCTGATGATATATGACTATAGATCATATGAGTAACAACGTAGTAAAAAAATTGGAACAGACGGTGCGCTACGAAAAGAAACAAGTTAAGGTATTGCGTGTAAGTAAAAGTAGTTCAAATATACATGCTTACATGATTTTCCCGGAATTCTCAGAGGCTAAAATTTCAAATACCGAACTGGATGAATATATAGAAAACCTATCAACAAGCGTGAAGTATGTCATTGATCGTAAGTTGAGTCAACAAGAAATTGAAAAACAAAATCACTCTTTCATTATGACGTGTGCAGTCGAGGAAGATGGTGTGTTAGATGATGAAACCATTCATTTTAATACGACGTATGTCAAGCCACCAACGATTGCGAATAAGGTATTTAAGCTAGTGTGTGGCTTAGGAAATCGTCTAAATAGCTTAAAAGAGCTACATATCACAGTATTAAATAATAATATTAATCGAATTGAAATTGAATTTTACAATGAAAATGAAACATATGTGGCAGTAGAGAAAGAAGAAATTGCGAATGCAATTATGGGGGCATATACAAAAGCGAACATTTATTATTCAGCAGACCTCTATTATGTTGCGGAAGGAAATGAAATCAAATTAAAGAGCATTAAACCGAAATTAGCGGGTGATATGTAATGAAACAAGAAAAAGGGATGATTGGTGTCTTATGTACACTCATCTTAACGGTCTTATTACTTATACCATTACAAGCAGCTCATGCATCTGTAAAAGTGGACTTTAATGAATTAAAAGGGAATGATGTTTCGTCATCCTTTAAAGAGGGATTAAATAATCGAACCAAAACACCAGAGAAGAATGATTCATTCGGTTCATCATTAATACAAAAAATTGAGGGTATGTATGCACCTGCCTTTAAAGTAGGGGTAAATATCTTTTCTATCTCTTTCGTATTAGGCGTTATTGTCATGGTTATGGCATTAATTACGAAGAATGGTCAATGGATGAAGTGGGCGACAGGGAGTATGATCTTTTCATTCGTTAGTATGATGGCGATGAGACTAAGTGTGTACTTCTTATTCAGTTCCGATGTAGTTTCGTTTATGAACATCTTTACGGATTTTTTAGACCTGTTTAAATCAACAGCACTTATTTTTACACCATTTATGTTAATTGCAGGTATTCGTTTACGAAAAATTCATGAGAGTACGAAACAACCTGAGTATTATCGTTGGTCCAATCGTGTCATAACGGGATCTTGTTTACTTTGTATGTTAGCCGTACTCGCTCCATGGCTATTTGCGAATATGTAAAGAAATACATATAAGAGGAATGAAAAAGGTACTGAATCTATATTCAGTACCTTTTATCTACCCATATGATTTCTTCGTTCGTATTCTTCAAATACTTCCGGTGATATAGGGGATAATATGCCACTTAGATATACAGCTGTATATAAAAAGTATTGTTCATCTTTTGTTTGAACTGTAAGAGTGCCATGTTCCTCGTTATTGGGGATAATTCGTTCAATTTTCAGTTGTTTTTTGTCGCAAATAATTGCCTTGATTTTATAGACGTTATGTATTGGTAATCTTTCGATATACAGACAACTACGCTCTAACAGATAGAAAATGAGTGCCATTTGTAGAATGAACACAACTTGTAGTAGAGCTGGTATGCCTGCAAAACAGACAAGGAAAATAGAAACTAAAATAATATTTAACTTCGAAAACCATTTCTCGTATTGCTTCATGGAAAGAATACTCTTTTTCGTTTGAAAGACTTGGAATCTCGTTATGAGGAACAGGATCGTAAAGATTCCTTCAGAAATAAACCAAGTATGCCATTCCGACTTAGAAAGATCTAGTACTAAGTATATGATGCCGGTAAAGATAAGGATTGGTACCAGATGTACCAGGCTAAATAATATCGTATGTTCTAACATTCTTTTCTTGTAGATGTGATTAGTAATTGAATCCAAGTTTCTTAACTCCTTCTGCAATTTTCATGATGACACCACCAATAAGTAGATGGTATTCGCCTATTCCTTTTTCGTTTACATACCAGCATATATAGTGCCTAATACCTTCTTTTGCTCCATGATCATGTAAAGGAAAAGGAGATGCGTATTTTTCAGATGACATATTATTATCACCGAAAGGAACCTGTCCTGCAAGAGCAAAACGTTTCTTTGCATCATTTACAATCCAACAACCATAATCTGCTGTTCCATACCATAATGCTTCTTTATGGATCGGATCAATAGAAGGTTGTGCTGGATAATTTTCAGCTAGTATTTGTGCTTTTTCTTCACGAAGTTGTTGATGAATATGTGAATTCAATGGATCTTCCGTTCCGATTTCATAGGTTTCCTCAAAATTCCCACACTCATAAGGGATAAGGGGATTATTTGAATCAGCTGCTAATTGTAGACTGCAAGAATCCGATTTTGAAAGATAGTATACACAGTCTTTGCAGGTGAAAAGGTTTGAAAAAGCTGAATCTGTTTCTTGTTCTGTTACCGTATTATCTACTACAAGTTTTAACAAGTCTATCACAATCCTTTTTAGGCTAATACGTAAATTAATATAGACGTATCATATCATGCTTATAATTAAATGTAAATATTTTACATTTAAAAATACCCTAATTTATTTTGAAAGGAATGTTTGTTTTGAAAAGAAATCGAGAATATATTGTTTTGCGAAATTCTATTTTAATAGGTTGGCTGCTTACAATTATCGTTATAGGTCTATCTATCTATTTTTCTTCTATTGTGTATTTACTAATTGGATGTTTCATTCTGTCTCTTAAATATGGATTAATGGGTACCGTAAAGAATGTGGAAAAGCGTTTACCTACCTGGGCTAATTTTGGCGTCATTGAAAAGCCAGTGAATCGAAGGGTGACAAGACCTTTTCAATTTCGGGGTGGGCTCATTGTTTCTTTAGCATTAGGATTTGTAGAGATGGTGATAAAAGGCTTATGTATCTCATATTTTATTTTAGGATTAGAAACGTATGTATATCGTTTGATACGCAAAAACGCAAGAGTGTGAAAAGGAGGTTTTTATTATGAAAGTATTGATATTCGAATTAATTCTCATTGCAATTCTGATTCCATTGAATATTGTTGTAAAAAAACATGTACCTAAATGGAAAGGGAAAGCTGGAGAAAAACTGGTGAAACGTATATTAAGTAAATTAAATCCTGAAAGCTATTATGTGATACATGATGTGACGGTTCATACGGAGTATGGTGATACAACGCAAATTGACCATATTGTTATCGCGGAAACAGGTGTATTTGTCATAGAGACGAAGAACTACGAGGGCTGGATCTATGGAGATGAGAAGGCGGCAAGATGGACACAAGGTATTTTTAGAAAGAAACACTCTTTTCAAAATCCATTTCGACAAAACTATAAACATACGAAAGCAATTGAATGGGTGATGGAAAAACAGCTGCCATGTATCTCTATTGTAGCGTTTCATCCGAAATGCAATCTAAAAAAAGTTAATGTACATTCAAAAGATAAACATATCTTATATTATAACGATCTAAAAAAAAGTATTGAGTCATATACCGACGTGCAACTAACAAAAGACGAGGTCCTGCATATCTATCAAACTATCTTGCAAACAAACATTACGGATAAGGATATTGAAAAGAAACATGTGAAGTATTTACAGAATAAGTTCGCTAAACAATAAGAAATGGAGTAGGTTACATGATTCCTTATATCATTGGATTTCTTATAATTTCTGTAGTTGCTATTCGTCTTAACATGAAGTATTACAAGCTTAGAGGGAATCCGAGAGATTTTGTAATGAAAAAAAAAGAGTAGAAGATTTCTGATAAAATGTTTTAAAGTCCATTTCAATTGAAATGGACTTTAGTATTCGCATAAGGGGATACCACCACATCGCTATCAAGCTAAGAAATGTAAATACCCCCAAAACGAGAAAATTTACATTTTATTGTATTGGGAAGTTTTTCGGCAAAATAACATCAAAAACCTCTCGATATTTGATTGTCCCAAAAATAATCGGTTTTGGGATACTAATTTACAATGATTCAAAAGGTCTATGTATTTATGAAGTACTGCAAAATGTTATCTCGAACTTTTTGACACATTGTTTTTCATAGAAATCACACCACAACAAAAGGTGTACCTTTCGAAACACTTTTATAGAGGTATCATCGATTCTTTTTATTTCTAGATGTATTAAAGTAAAGAATATTTGTAAAATTACACATTTACGAATATATAAAAAGAAGAATCCTCAATATGATTCTTCTTTTGTAAGTATTAAAATTAAAAAAGTTTTTTGAAGTACCGGCTTATACCTCAAATTTCATCATATCCTTATTATTAAGAGAGTTTATAACGCTTGGCACGTAATTTAAATGCCGCTTCTCCGCCCTCCATCACTTTACAAATTTGGTTTCTAACCGTGGCATCTTCAATACTTCCAGAAGCTAACAAATTTAATCCGCTTTTATTAGAATCCATAGCTAAAATTAACTCTGAGTCTCCGTTCACCGGAATATTCGCATTGTGTGTTACTACAATTACTTGTCTTTTAGATTTGCAGGTTTTTAATCTCTCAACAATTAGTTCGTATATTAGTGAATTATCTAAATCATCCTCAGGTTGATCTAATATTAATGGCACTTCTCCATAAGACAATAGAAAAGTCAATATGGCTGATGTTTTTTGACCTGCCGATGCATTAGATAAGGGTTTATATTCATTAGAATTAGCAGCTTTATATTTAACTTGAACTTCATCTTCTGGATATAGAAGCGTTAATTCATCCATTTGTTCTTTATTTAACTCTTTTATTACACGGATAAACCTTCCTGAAAAAAGCTCATTACTCTTACCAGATCTTATATCCCTAAAAATATTTAGGAGATTTGGAATATTAACTTCTACTTTTCCTTTAAAGCAGAATTCAATAATTTTATGTATATCTTCGTTAAAGGTGTCTTCTTTTTGAATAATTTTTCTAAAGTTATATTCAAAGAATTTTTTATCTCTAAAACTTTTTATTTCGATTTTTAAGTTATCACTATCTCCTAGTACTTCTTGAATAAAGCTCTTTCTAGCTGTTGTAATTTCTCCCCTCTTTTTTAGGTATTCAGTCTTTAACCCTGCTAATTCTTGTATTTCTGTTTCTCTTAATTTTTCTTGTGCTTTTATTACATTTAGCTGTTCGTTCTTCTTTGTAAGCTCTTCATTAAGTTTCTCAAAGTCATGAAGAGTTTGAATACCTTGTGATTGTAAATCTTCTTTTATTTTTTTAAATTCATTTGTATTCTTTTTATAGGCGGAGAACCAATTAGACTCTTTCAAACTAATTTTAAATTCTTCACTTAGTTTCATCATCTGAGTGCTTAAGTCCAAAATATGAGCATGGATTTTATCATACTTTTCTTTTATAGGGTCTTCAATATCTTTAATTTCCGCTTTATAATCGTGAGAAATATTATTATAGTTAATCTCTGATAGTTCTAATGTTTCACCAAGTGATTGAATCTGTTGATAGCTTTTGATAATTGCCTGTCCGAACACTTTTATCTCATCTTTTTCTTCAGAAAATTGATTGGACTTATTAAAAAGCTCTTCAAAATCACTTTCCTTATACGTTCTTAATTGATTTTGCTTGTCTTCAATATCAGCTATTAATTTTGATTTCCCCTCTAATTGAGAAGTAATTGATCTGATTTTTGATGATTTAGTTAAGTACTCAATTTTAGTTGTTTTTAGATTTTCTTGGAGTTCATACATTCCATCAATTGAACTATCCATCTTATCTCTTAAAGCATTAGGTTTTTTAGCAATTTCATAAACTTGTTTCTGTGAATATACATCAAACTTAAATAAATTTAATAAAGAATCATGCTCTTCTTGTGTAATTTCTTCATATTGTTCCGTTTCAGGATCCCACTTTTTAAAAGTATTTTTTTGAGAGGTGCCGTTAAAATCAGATGCAATAATTTTATAGGTAGTATTGTATCGATTATAAATTACCTCTATCTCAGAATCGTTTTTTAAAACGCCAGAATCATCATTTTTACTGTATACACTATAAAACTTTTCTTGTTCACTAGCAATTTCATTATGTTCTTTTAAATCCTCATTACATTTAAAACACCCTCTAATAAATCTAAGAATGCTCGATTTTCCTGTCCCACGTCCACCAATTATTGTTGTCATTTGAGGACTAAAAGAAAATGTATTTTCAGACTTGTTAATTTCAGTGTTTGTGATTTTTATACTATTTATCCATTCATTAGGTAATTCGTAAGGGGCTGTTTTAGATTCAAAGTCATTTCTTATTCTGCTTTCAGGTAGTAGTAGTGCTTGACGCAAACTTTCTAAATTAATATCTTCACTCATTTTTATCCATGTGTATCTTTGACCTATCCCCCAAAGACCATGTTTAGAGGCCTTCTCACTTGCTGGATTATCTGAAAATGTAAGAATAGACAATGGATGCTTTTTTGCATTAGTTAAAGTGTTTTTCCAATTCAATGCTCTCTCTGCTGCTATGTTAGTTTCACCGTATAGGTCTTGTAATAATTTTAATTCTGATTGTGAATCTAATTCATTGTTATAGAAAAATTCATGTACAGCCTGGACTCCCAGTACATTCTCATTCTTAAACACGCTACTTTGCGTTCCGAAATCTGTTTCGCAAAGTCCACTGTATTGATCTATATGAGCTGGTATAGCTATAGCGCCCACTTCCTGGGCTTCTTTGATAACATCCAAAACGCTCATAGTAACTTTAGCATTTTGATGACCATACATTTCCATAGCGAGTTTTAATCTTGCAAGGAAATGATTAACATCCTGTGTACCCTTATCTACATCAAATAATACAAGTATATGAACTTTAGCATCACTACAAGTTACTTCTACTCCTGGAAACACTGTTAGGCTAGTCCCCTTAGCAGCTTCTTTTATTTTATCTATATACCCACCTGTATTATGATCTGTAACAGCAACACAATCTAGCCCTTGTTCTATGCATCTAGTAACCCACTGTGCTGGTGTAACCTCTTGTTCAATAAAACACCGACTTTCAGGTGTATGTAGATGTAAATCTGTTTTATACCAACGTGCTCCTTTTATGTCTCTCATCTTAATCCCCCTATTTGTATTATGTACTATTACAATTCTAATCCTTAAATTATAGAAGTTACAATAAAAAAAGGTTTTAGACAAAATAAATGCAAAAACGAGTCATAAATAGGAACTATCGTTCATAAAGAAAACCTATATGTAAGTTGCTGTTTGGTACATATATGGTGACGATACCCCTATAAAAAATAATTGGAGTAGATGCTAGATATTGGATTTTTTTTATTTTAAGCACAGGATTTTACAGAAACTTTTATTTCTACAGTAAAACTAATGGTAGAATGTTATTGA
Organism: Bacillus sp. FSL R9-9410; assembly: GCF_038050385.1. NCBI lineage: Bacteria > Bacillati > Bacillota > Bacilli > Caryophanales > Bacillaceae > Bacillus > Bacillus sp. FSL R9-9410. The sequence goes on along the minus strand of NZ_JBBOTV010000003.1, from coordinate 131,905 downwards.
AAGATAGGGTTATATTGGTAAAGCTGTTATTAGGTATTAGAAGTGTTTACAAGAATTAGTTAGATAGGGTGTGTATTGGTGAGAAAGAGAATAAAAAGAAAAAGTTATCAAATGGAAAAAGAAGGTGAGCAAATACAAAAGGATAGATTATCGTATTTACAAGATACTGCATGGATTTTCACAATTCTCACTGGAGCCATCTATTTTTTCTCTTATTCCTTTCAAAAGGGAATTAGAGATTACTATGGTATAGATGATATTAGTTTAAGTGATCTAGATGTATCTTTAATTGTTAGTTCTGCATATGATGTTTCTTCTTTGATACTCAGGGTATGTGTTTTATATTTTATTTCAAGAATTATAATTTGGTGTGCAACTTTTATGTTCAACATACTGGATGCGAGGCAAAATGCTCCTAAAAAAGAAACTTTTATAAGGGTGAAATTAGAAAGCTTTTATTCAAAAATAGGTGAGTTTTCAAGTTCAATTATTGAAACAGACTTAAATAAAGTTGGTAATTTTAAGGAAGTGATAAGAACAATTTATGATAAGAAAGAGTTTGCTCCTATAAATGCAATTACAAATGGAATTTTTCTTATGCTAGTCCTTGGCTATCTACCATTTTTAGTATTAAAGGATTCATATAATTTTAATGTAGCTAATCTATTAGGGATAAGAGTATGGATCCTTTTTTTTATCTTACTAGTAATGTTACTATTTATATTTATGGTACTTTCCCTAAAAAAGTTGAAGTCAGGAACAATTAAAAATGGACTATTAAAGCTATGTTTAAGAGGTATTGTTGCTATTTATAGAAGAAACCCATTGGCTTACATTTGGAAGCTATGTAACTGGGGAATAAGAGGGATTCTAATCATTACAATTGGTATAGGTTCATCTTGGATTTTCTTTCAATATGGATATACAAAAGCTGAAAAAAAAGAAGATTATACAATTGTACAATACCAGGGAAAAGAATTTGTTATGTTAGATAAAGATAAAAATAGAATGCTTGTATCCCCTCTTACAATAAATAATAATCAATATATGATGTCAAAAAATGAATTTCAATTAATTGAATTTAAACAAGGAAAAGCTGACTCTATTATATTTAAAGGAAAAAGTTTAGTTGGTGGTTTGCAGGTATCTCCTAATGAGAGGGAGGAGAGATTGAAGGAGTTAGATAAAACTATCCAGAGTGTCCCTGTTTTAAGAAATTTAATTCCAATTAGTTTGCTAATTGATAAATAGCATATGTTTAGAAAATTAACTAAATTAATGGATGTTTTTTTTAGTTAAGGAATAAATGAGAAGACTCATCTTGGATTTTTGTTGATTTGAAAAGCAAAAAGGACTTGTAGGAATCCCTACAAGTCCTTTTTTTAGATAATGAAAAAAAGTTAAAACAAACTATCTCATAATTCGAATCGGAGCAAACACTCTAACTACGGGTTGTTTTCATTATATACCAAATCCTAACATGTGAAGTTATAATATTTGAAAATTATGTGAATTTAGAGAGAGAAAATAAAATCCTGATTATAATTCCTAAAAACCTCAATTGTTTATTTTGCACAAAACACTTTAAAACAATATCTATATCATAATTAATTACAAAAAATGTGAGTGTTGGTAAATAGAGAAGAATGTAGCGTTCTTACTAAAAGACTTTTATTTATATTCAGGATTAAATAACTATAAGAAAATGAATTTCGTTTTGTATCTAAATATAATTCTTAAATATATGCAAATCAATACCCATCAACTTAAGAATTTTATAACGTCCGCAAAACAAAAAAATATATATTTTTGTTTTGCGGACGTTGCTTTTCTTAGCTTGATAGCGATGGGGTACCGCCAGCATTTTGGAAAAAAACTACGCTAAGAGCATGCAAGATTTTATACAGTTTTTCGGCTAATCCAGTAACAAATGGGAACCCTGAAACCCACGCCGGGATAGGAATGTATAAAAAAATGAATAGAGCCATAGAAATAGAAAAAGGCGGATTCTTTGTGAGAGTAGGGATCCGCCTTTTTCTTGCTACTGATAATAGGACGTTATGTTAACCGAGCATGTATATGGTATACATTGTTTCTTGTTCAATTAACTGGCAGTTTAGTTATATAAGTAATTGGATATTTATGGTAAGATGAAGGTGAATGAGAGAAGAATTTATGGAGGTTACTCTATGGACTACAATCTTTTTAGAACTTTACCAGAAATACCAAATCCTAAGTACATTTTATTTAGTGATTTTGATGAAACATACTTTCCTCACCAATTAACCGCGGAACGAAAAAGTCAAATACAAACATTAGAACAGACTATCGTAGAAAAAAGTAGGGTTTCTGGTTTACTTTTTGGCTTGGTAACGGGTAGTAACATTGAGGCTGTTCTTGAAAAAATGAAGAGGGGTGGATTTCAGTATCTTCCTCATTTTATTGCAAGTGATTTGGGAACAGAAATTCATTATTTCAACAAGTTAAAACAAGGTGAAATTGATAAAGAATGGCTTAGCAGGTTTGATAATGGCAATTACCATCCCGATAAAATAAAAGAGATAGTTGATTTGTTAGCTTCTAAAAATATTGCTTTAGATAGCCAATCACAGATGGGTGCATCAAAATACAAAAACAATTACTACTATTTCTGCAAGAATGAAAGGGACGATCAATTAAACCTTAACCATATTAGACAAGTTGCTAGTGATTTTAAAATTAGTATAAACATCAATCAATGTAATCCTTTGGCTGGAGACCCAAAGAATGCATATGATATTGATTTTATCCCTTTAGGGACTGGAAAAGACGAGATTGTGAGATATATATTAGCAAAATTTAAGATAGACCGACAAAATGCAATTGCCTTCGGTGATAGTGGTAATGACTTAAAAATGTTACAGGCTGTAAAATTCGGTTATTTACTTGAGAACGCTACAAGTGAGGCAAAAAATGGACATGGACGTTTAACCATAGGTTCTTATTCAGAAGGGATACTTAACACCATTAAAGAACTAGTTGTGTAGTAATGATTGGAACCATTTTTTTGTAAGTTTTTAAATTAAATGGCCTTTGTTTGTGAAACAAACGGGTGCTAATATTAAATAAACAAGATACATTGACTTCCGAGAACGAAAATTATGTAAATAGGAAACCCTTTTATCAAGTAAACTGAAGGGGTTTTTCTAGATGCATTGAATACCGATAAGTGGTGTTATGTAAACTTTATGTGTACAAATATAAACATTGTATTCGAAGTTCCATTCGCTGATGTTAAAGAAATAAAGAATGGAAGTGTTCCCATATATTATCGTATTACTGATAGGGCGGGTAATACTAGTGGTCCTAAAGAATATAAAAACAAGGCAAGCTTCGTGCTTGCCCTTTTCTATTTTCCCCTAAACTCATGTGGCGTATATTGATACCCTCGATCACTATGAATCTTGTGATAAAATCAACAATTTGAAAGTAAACTAAGGGCTAAAAGTTTACTTTCGGTTTTTGTTTGAATTTTGAAATTGTAATTTAAACCCAAAGTGGCCCCTCATTCCCTGAATCGTTTCCGTACCCCAAATTGGGCTTAACTGTATGATTCTATTGTGGTTTTCATAGGCGTTTTCCCTATACTTATATTTGGAAGGTTCATATGTTGTGGTGTAGGTATTTAGAAAAGTTGTTTTTTCTATAAGGTAGGTGAGAACTATGAGCAAATTTAAAAAGAATAGATGTATACCGTTTCAATGTTGTTTCCCTTTACCCGAAATTGGTCCAACAGGAATAACAGGAGCAACAGGAGCAACAGGACCAGCAGGGACGGGGGCACCAGGAGCGACGGGACCATCAGGTGGTCCACCAGGTCCGACGGGTCCAACAGGAGCAACGGGACCATTAGGTGGTCCACCAGGTCCAACGGGAGTAACGGGTCCGACAGGAGACATAGGTCCAACGGGACCATCAGGTGGTCCACCAGGTCCGACGGGTCCAACAGGGGCAACGGGACCATCAGGTGGTCCACCAGGTCCGACGGGTCCAACAGGAGCAACGGGACCATTAGGTGGTCCACCAGGTCCAACGGGAGCAACAGGTCCGACAGGAGACATAGGTCCAACGGGAGTAACGGGTCCGACAGGAGACATAGGTCCAACGGGAGTAACGGGTCCGACAGGAGACATAGGTCCAACGGGAGCAACAGGTCTGACAGGAGACATAGGTCCAACGGGAGCGACAGGTCTGACAGGAGACATAGGTCCAACGGGAGCGACAGGTCTGACAGGAGACATAGGTCCAACGGGAGCAACAGGTTCGACAGGAGACATAGGTCCAACGGGAGCGACAGGTCTGACAGGAGACATAGGTCCAACGGGAGCAACAGGCTCGACAGGAGGAGTATTAGATTTTGCGGATTTTTATGCGTTGATGCCCCCTGATAATGCTGCAACAGTTGCAGTCGGTGGAGACGTAGATTTTCCAAGAGACGGACCTTTTAGTGGGGCGGGGATTGCACGTACTGGTGCTGATACATTTAATTTGTCTGCAATCGGTAGTTATCAGGTCTTGTTTCAGGTGAGTGTGACCGAAGCGGGTCAACTAGTTTTAACTCTTAATTCCGGAGCAGGAGCTGTTGAATTAGCTTATACGGTAGTTGGTCGAGCAACTGGTACTTCTCAGATAGTAGGAATGGCCCTTGTGCAAACATCAGTCATCAATTCAATACTTACTGTACGAAATCCTGCTAGCGAATCCACAGCACTAACCATTACTCCTCTGGCTGGAGGAACAGAGTCTGTTTCAGCACATCTTGTTATTACGCGACTTAGATAAAAGCGAAAAATAGAATTGCGTAGGTTGTAGGCTATAACTATGAAGTTAAGGGAAATGTTATAGAAGTCCCTTTAAATCTTTTGAGGGAATTTTTATAGGTTTTTAGATATAATGATTTCTTTTAAAGAAAACTATGTAAAAAAGCTAGCATAAATCTAGTTTTTTTAGATGTTCTAATCTCTTTATTTTTCATATTTTGAATGTAAACTAATGATAAAAAGTTTACATTAGAACTTACAATTGAAATTCAACATACAATGCTATGAACATTTACAATATAACCTTGGTCGGTTAATAAGAAAAAAAGAACATGTAGAATTTACTACATGTTCTTTTTGAGGTGATTAATTTTTAAATATTCCGTATCTTCTAGACTTTTCTTAGTGTATAGTTGTGTCCTTCTGTTTCTTTTCCCTCTGTAGTTAAATAAAAAAGATTGATCATATAAAACAAAGTTTGATTATTTAAAATAAAGATCGATTAAAAATCCTGTGTTAATATGCAGGATTTCTTCTTGTTCCACAAACGGGCCAGATTGTTGAAGAAAACCCGTTTATGCTATAAACTACATGGAATACTAATCATAAAATACTTTAAAAAGTGGGGATATCAATGGTTGTAAAGAATAAAGGGGATTTTAATGGCTTAAAAGTAATTGGTGAAATCTGTGGGGCGATTCGAGATGAATTAGTCCATAGTACGAAACCTGGAATTACCACAAAAGAACTCGATGAAATTGCGAGAGAGATGTTTGAAAAAGCAGGAGCTCAATCTGCCCCAAAAGGAGAATACAATTTTCCTGGATATACGTGCATTAGCATAAATAAAGAAGTAGCGCACGGGATTCCGAAGAGGACACGAACCATTCAAGAAGGGGACCTAGTAAATATTGATGTTTCAGGTTCAAAAAACGGGTATTTCGCAGATACCGGAATTTCCTTTGTAGTAGGGGAAGGAGAGCAAACTTTACAGAAAATATGTGACGTAGCTAAAGAAGCATTCTATGCTGGACTTAAGAAGGCAAAGCCAGGTTCAAAAAAAAGCGCGCTCGGAAAAGCTGCACACAATGTAGCGAAACAGCATGGCTTAACAGTCATAAAAAATCTTACTGGACATGGTGTTGGGCGCTCGATTCATGAAGAACCAAAACATATTTTCAATTACTTTGCCCCATGGGATGACGAAATTTTAAAAGATGGTATGGTAATTGCCTTTGAGCCTATGATCTCTACATTTGAAGAGGAAGTTTTCCAATCCGAAGATGGATGGACCTTCCTAACCGATGAAAGCTTTGTGGCTCAATACGAACATACGGTTATTCTTACCAAGGAAGGACCGATTATTACTACATTGTAAGAGCACTAACACCACAATCGGGTGCTTCAGCGTTGAAGAAGGGTAGTTAAAATAATCAAACTTTCTTATAAAAATTTTAGAACCTGTCTAGAATCTTTTTAGTAAAATCGCCACACCTGCCAATAAGTAACTCTGTCTACTATTTTCAAGTGTTCGTTCACAGTTCTTCCACAGTCTGCGGTAATTTTCCAACCAAGCAAAAGTTCGTTCCACAATCCAGCGTTTCGGTAACACAACAAACTTGTGAAGTTCAGAGCGTTTAATGACTTCAACCGAACAATCAATCGTTTCTTTTATCGATTGTGCAAATGATGGGCCCGTGTATCCACCATCACAAAGTATATTTGTCACTTTGTCCAATGCTTTCTTATGCTTTTCACACATTTGGATGGCACCCTCTCGGTCTGTTATATTCGCAGTTGTTACCTGAATCGCATGAATGAGACCGTTGGTATCTACAGCGATATGTCGTTTGATTCCTGACACTTTCTTTCCGGCATCGTAGCCTTTTTCACCAGCCGTCCATGTGTTTTTCACGCTTTGTGCATCTACGATGCAGAAACTCGTCTGCTTCTTCCGCCCATCTTGCTCACGATATGTTTCGACCAATTTTTTTATGCACTTTTTCGAGAAGACTTGTATCATTCTCGTCTACTTTCCGCCAAATTTGATAGTAGGCATACACGGTTTTCCAGTTTGGAAAGTCACTTGGCAGATTACGCCATTGGCAGCCTGTTGTGAGCAGGTACAGTACACCGCAGAATACTTCGTACAAATCGACTGTGCGGGAGCGCGTCCTTTTCCGTGCGTTTTCTAAATCCTCTCGAATCAGTTCAAACTGTTCACGGGATATATTACTTGTATAATTGTGTATCATAGGAATCATCCTTTTTACATAGATTATACCCCAGATTTTAGACAGGTTCTTATATTTACTCAAGGCTTGGAAATCCGACTGTAAAATTATTTGAAGAACGTATGGCTGTGTTAGAAGGAGGAGAAGAAGCACTTGCCTTCGGGTCTGGTATGGCAGCTATTTCAGCAACTTTAATTGGTTTTTTAAAGGCTGGAGATCATATTATTTGTTCAAATGGATTATATGGGTGCACGTACGGCTTTTTAGAAGTGTTAGAAGAAAAATTTATGATTACGCATTCGTTTTGTGATATGGAAACAGAGACTGATATTGAAAAGAAAATTCGTCCGAATACAAAGCTCATTTTCGTTGAAACGCCAATTAATCCAACGATGAAATTAATTGATTTAAAACAAGTTATCGGGGTTGCGAAGCGAAATGGCCTACTCGTCATTGTTGATAATACGTTTTGTTCACCTTATTTACAAAGACCGCTTGAGCTTGGTTGTGACGCTGTTGTGCATAGTGCGACAAAATATATTGGTGGCCATGGTGATGTTGTAGCGGGTGTAACAATTTGTAAAACGAAAGTGTTAGCTGAAAAATTCGTCCGATGCGAAAAGATATCGGCGGTATTATGGCGCCGTTTGATGCGTGGTTATTATTACGCGGATTAAAGACGTTAGCAGCAAGAATGGATCGTCATTGTGATAATGCAGAAAAAATTGTATCGTTCCTAAAAAATCATGATGTAGTAGAAGGGGTTTGGTACCCAGAAGGGGAGTTAGCATCTCGCCAAATGAAACGGGGCGGTGGCGTTATTTCTTTTTCTGTCAAAGGCGGGAAAGAGGAAACACAAGCGTTTATCAATGACCTTCACTTTATTACGATCGCGGTAAGTTTAGGTGATACAGAAACGTTAATTCAGCATCCAGCAACAATGACGCATGCTGCGATTCCGGCAGAACTAAGAAAAGAAATGGGTATTTTCGATAATTTAATACGTTTATCTGTCGGTTTAGAATCGTGGGAGGATATCGTTTCTGATCTAGAGCAAGCGTTAAAGAAAATATCTACTGTTAGTAATCAATAAAAAAGAGTGAGCTATCGGTTTCGTACATTACGTACTTAATCGATAACTCACTCTTTTTCTTATATATGTTTTAACAGTGTTTCCACAAACTTTTCTAAATAGTGCTGATCTACTTCATCGAAACGATTTTTTTCAGGACTATCAATGTCAAGTACACCAATGACATGTCCGTCTTTTATAATCGGTACAACGATTTCCGAATTAGAGGCACTATCGCAAGCGACATGTCCTGGGAATTGGTGAACGTCCGCTACAAGTTGCGTTGTTTTCGTTTCAGCTGCTACGCCGCAAACACCGCGTCCGAATGGAATACGTACGCAAGCTGGCATTCCTTGGAATGGCCCAAGAACAAGCTGATTTCCTTCTGTTACATAAAAGCCAACCCAATTAACGCGATCTAAAAATTGGTTTAATAATGCGGACGCATTTGATAAGTTTGCGACTACGTTTAATTCGCCAGTTAATAATGCATCCAGTTGTTTAATTACTGTCTCATACTGCTTTTCACGAGAACCTGCATAACTTTCTTTTGTAAACATGGAAACAACTCCCTTTTTATCGAGATGTGTAAAATATTAGAAAAATACGATGTATTTCACATGATTTTGTCGATAGAAGATTAAAGGAATTTGTCTTAAAAGTCAAGAAATTTAAACTATAGCTGTTCAGTGAGAGGAAGTGAGCGCATAAAGCAGACGAGTTTCTGCATCGTAGATGCACAAAGCGTGAAAAACACATGGACGGCTGGTGAAAAAGGCTACGATGCCGGAAAGAAAGTGTCAGGAATCAAACGACATATCGCTGTAGATACCAACGGTCTCATTCATGCGATTCAGGTAACAACTGCGAATATAACAGACCGAGAGGGTGCCATCCAAATGTGTGAAAAGCATAAGAAAGCATTGGACAAAGTGACAAATATACTTTGTGATGGTGGATACACGGGCCCATCATTTGCACAATCGATAAAAGAAACGATTGATTGTTCGGTTGAAGTCATTAAACGCTCTGAACTTCACAAGTTTGTTGTGTTACCGAAACGCTGGATTGTGGAACGAACTTTTGCTTGGTTGGAAAATTACCGCAGACTGTGGAAGAACTGTGAACGAACACTTGAAAATAGTAGACAGAGTTACTTATTGGCAGGTGTGGCGATTTTACTAAAAAGATTCTAGACAGGTTCTTATACGAGATTTTTAAAGGTAACTCCATTTTGATCAATCTTTGTTCAAAATGGAGTTTTTATATTTGCTGAAAATAAGGGGTCACGGTGAGCTATTTTAATCAAACTTTATTTTAAAGCTATACCCTCATTTCAACAGCAAAGTTCATAATCTCTTCCTGTGTTAATTTTTCTTCTTTAATATCACCGAAAATGCCCGAACCAACATATTTCATATCATCCCACTTGCAGAACGGTTCTTCACCTTTTAAAACCATTTCTGTATACCCTTCCCATTTGCCATTAATGTTTGCCATATTGAATCGCCCTTCGTCTTGTAAAATTTTTAGTGCAAACATCTTATCTGAGTAATAAAAGTCGTAAGGAGTATCCTTATTAAAATAACGTTGAAAATCGATTTCATCTTCTCGTTCTGGAATATCTCTCTTTTCTGTTTCAACTTTTATATAAGAAGAAAGCGGAAAGTCCTCCAATTCATCTTCATATATATGCTCTAAAACCCAATAGTTACTATCTGAATCTCCAGGGGAGTATATAAACCATTCGTCTCTATCTGTTTTAAACACATATTCCGTGTTTGAATGAGTTTTTTTTCGATATGTTTCAACTATATATTTATCGGAAAACCAATCTGTCTGATCGTAAGAAATATCGGATAAGATTATGTCATTATCTCCATTTATAATGAAGAATTCTTCATTACCCTTTTCTTTACAAGAGTAACACTCGAATACTTGAAACTCCTCGTATGTCCTTAAACCCTCCTCTGCTAAGGCACCTCTAATTTCATCTTGAACTTCTTGAGGTATCTCTTCTAAACGCAACAAACCATTTAAATCGCGCATTCGTACTCCATTAGGTTCTTCAGCAACTTGAATGCCATATGGCTTTAGAATTTGGGTTACCCTATCTACTAGCGGTCAATCAATATGAAACATATATTCATAAATACTTGAATCAAAATCATTTATAGGAGTTAATAATTCTCTAGTTTCAAAATTGTCACTAATGAGCCATTTTTGAGGATAAGAAAAGTCCCCTTTTTTAATAAATATCGATGCGGCATTGTACACATATTTTTTTAAACTTTCATTCGAAAAGATCAGATACCTTGTATTTTCATCAGTTTCGTATTCAAATATTCTTCTTCCCTCTAATAATATTTTCATATATACACCTCTATAAGATTGATAGTGTAGCAGCTATTATGTAGAACATAGATTGTTAATAATATTATAGGCGTCACGTCACAAAAAGTAAAAACTGTACCTTTTGATACAACGAAATAAGCCTAAAGAAATAAAAATTCTAATGTCCTTTATGCCAAGAGAGAGTAATAATAGGTAAAACGAACTATTTATGTGAACGTTATAAAAAAGGTTGTGATTTCATTATTTCAGGTACGATACTTGAAAAAAGAATCACAACAAGCTAGATTAAGAAATTATTAGAAAAGAATATGACAGATATAATCCAAGGATTTAAATCGAAAAAAACGGGGAAATCGTTTGGTGCAAAATTAACATATGACTCTGCACAGAAGAGAATAACCTTTGTATATGAGAAGAAGAAATAATATTATAAAATCCTAAATTTCATATATAAAATTAATAAGAATTATGATATGATGAAAGTAACAAAATACTTCTAAATCTACCTGCAAAAGGACACACCTACGCATACATATGCCATAGGTGTGTCCTTTTTTCGTTGTCTATAAATTCCTAAAAAAAGAGAGGGGGAAGGTATATTGTGTACGAGTGAAATACCAACTACAAATGTATCTTTTGAGAATGTGGAGAGTCAGAAGCGTAATAAGGGGAATGAAATATCAGCATGTCCCAAATGTAAAAAGCAATCATTCAGGGCTACGTTTAACGAACATCCAAAGTGGGTTCGATTTTGCTTGTGTTGTGATTATAAAGAAGTGAATCCAGCAAATAGTCCATTTGTATATTAAGTAGAGTGATACTAATAGGAAAGGATACTACGGTATGAAACCATGGATTAAGATTGCTTGTATAACATCATTAGTCTTTCAAATTACAGCATGTAGCAGTTCAACACAAACAAATGATTCAAAACCTGCCCAAACGGCCCAGGAAGCAATCCAGCAGAATGTAGAAGGAAAGAGTAATGTTGATATTCCGGAAGCATACAGGGACAAATTAAAAAGATTAGAAACGGGTAAAGGAAAAGTAATACATGTAAAAGACGGAGATACAGTAGATGTAAAAGTAAACGGGAAGAAGCAGACGGTAAGGTTACTATTATTAGACACCCCTGAATCTGTTTCTCGAAAGATTCCGCCACAAAAGATGGGTAAAGAAGCATCTTCTTTTCTAAAGAAACAAATAAAAGGAAAAGATGTAACCCTGGTATATGATCATGGACAAAAAGAAGACAAGTATGGCAGAAAATTAGCGTACATATTTTGCGAGGGAATACATGTAAATGAATTAATGGTCAAATTAGGATACGGGATTGTAGCTTATATTACTAAACCGAACACTACACTGCTTCCACAAATGTTAGATGCAGAAAAGAAAGCAAAATCAACTAAAAGTGGAGTGTGGAGTATCAAAGGCTTTGTGGATGAAAAGAAACATCATTATAACCGAAATGATGCCGCTTAACGCATATCACTCAAGCATAGTAAGAATACTAATGCTTTGAGATTAAAATAAGGAGGTTTTTAAGTGTGAAAGAGAATAAAAGAAACATGATCTTATCGTTTGTTATTTCGATTGTCTTTATATTTTCGAGCATGATGCCTTTCAGTAATAATGAATACATCTATGTTATTTCAAAAATTGGAGCTGCAGCTGGTGTAATAAACATTGTGATGATGAGTGTTTTTCTTACGATTAGTCAAATGTTTTTTAGAGTTATAATTGATTAAATGCCAGAGATTTTAAGCCAATTAGAATGCAAGCCAAATACCCCTAATATGTGTCCATTTTTTACTAGGGGGAAGATATGGTACGATGGATGAAACTATGGTTTTAGGCGGCTAACCGATAATCATAGTGCATATTATGTGTAATGAGATAGAAGAGAAGCTTCAATAATTTATTTACACATGCAATGGACGCAACTTTATGACACTTGTTATAAGGTTGCGTTTTTAATTTATCGTAATACTCAACAATATGATTTTGTCCGTAACGTCGTTGTTTAATCATGTTCTGGATGATGAGGAAAAGGAGCTTCCGCAAATGTTTATTTCCACGTTTATTGATTTTATCTTTAAAAAAGGTTTTACCTGATTGAAAACGGCGTATATCAATACCAGCAAATGCATTGAGTTGCTTGTTATTGTTAAAACGAGTAATATCTCCTATTTCAGCCATCAAGCGTACGGCAGTATTCGGTCCAATCCCAGGGAGACTGCGAATGATATCGTATTCTGCGCGTTGCTCAGCTACATACACCATCTTGCTAATACAGCTTTCTTTTTGGTGAAGAAGCTCTTGATAGCGCCTTGCGTATAATTTGAGCTGGTCACACAGAACATCGTTCTGAGAAACAGCAGGATAGCAAATTTTCGCTATTTCAAGTATCTGAATCGCTTTTTTCTCCGCCGTAATATTTGATATTTTTTTATTGGTATTGGCACGAATACGATTTTTTATAATGGTTTTAGAAAGACCTAAAACACAATCTGGGTGGGGAAATAGTTGAACAAAATTTAAAAACAAATCAGATTTACTAGTAAATATTCTTTCCAATTCTGGAAATGTTAATTGGATTACTTTATGCATACGGCCGCGAATTATTGATAATTCATCATCCAGTTCACTATATAATCTAGAAAGAGATTTTAACTGATAGAATAAATTATCAGTTCCGGTAGATACCCTTCGGGTAACTGTAAAATGAGTGAGAGCTAATCGGTGTGCGTCGCTTCGGTCTGTCTTATGAATCCGCAAGGAATCACATTGTATTTTGGCTTCTAATGGGTTTAATAAACAATATGTATACTGGTTATTTTGCATAAATCGTTCTAGCTGTCTGGAATAGATCCCTGTTGCTTCGAACACAATTTCAGGTGATTCACCGGTTTCATCTGTAAGCTTATGTATCTTTTCTTGTAGCTTTTTAAAATCAGGCTTAGAATGCTTGATTTCACTTTCGAATACGCATTGTTTTTGTGCATTATAAATTACCATATAACTTTTACCCATACTGACATCAAATGCAATAACGTGTTTCATATAGCGCCTCCTCAGGTGGAATTGAAGTCTTCAACTTACACTTATCGATTCTCATTTCTTATACACGATCTCGAAGACCAACATACTAAAAACTGATTCAAATAAGGTAAGTGAAGAAGGTCAGTTTTGTATACGGATTCAGGATCCCAAAACACCCACGACCTCCTCTTCACTTCTACTATATAAAAAATAGTAGTGCGAACCAATGCCTTGGTCTGCACTACTAATCTTAGTATGTTTTGTATGTTCAAAGCAAAAAAATGAGATATTCATTGAATTAAACTGTAAGAGAGAAAGTTTTCCTTACTCACATTAAAAAGAGAGTGGTAAGGAAAACCGTGAAGGAGATGGAATAGATGAGTCAGGTAGCGGGATTCTTGAAATTCGTTTTAGCGAAAGAAAAACGATACGTATATTTGGCTGTATCAGAAAAGAGAAACAAACGTGTAAACACGCACATTTTTTATAAATTTGGTCAAATGGAAAAAGCATTGGAAAGTATGTACGAAATGCGGGATGATTTCGAGAATAAGTTCCCGATAGAACTAAAAGAAAAAGGATATGACTGGGAAGATATCAACGATTGGATACTTTCCATTGAGACAGGATTCTCAAAGCATGGAAATAAGCTAATCACATACGGACGCTAAGTAGAGCAGAACATTAAATGAGGTGAATGAAGAATGGCGTTAATTCGAAAGTATCATATTGCAATTGCTTGGACGATAGCTACTAGTGCAATGTTAATTAGTTTGTTTTTCAGTGAATGGATGAAGCTGCCGCCATGTGATTTGTGCTGGTACCAAAGAATGGCCATGTATCCATTAGTATTAATATTGGGTATAGGCATGTATAGAAAAGATCCATACGTAAGTACATATGCATTTCCATTTGCATGTTTTGGCTTATTAATAGCCGTTTATCAAATAACGATTCAGGCTTTTCCTGTTAGTGAGATGAAGATTTGTTCAGTAGGAGTTTCTTGTACAGAAGATTACTTAAATTTATTCGGTTTCATCTCGATACCTATGCTATCTTTTATTGGATTTTTAGCTATTATTATACTTTTATACCTTAGAGACGAAAGATAGAAGAGGGAAACCGATAAAACACCTTGTATATAAATAGACATGAACATATATAACGTCAGTTAATTCGAAAAAAATAAGAATGGAATATAGAAAAGGAGAAATTAAAAATGACAACATTACAAAACCAAAAAGAAATGAACCAAATTTCAGAGGCAGACGTAGAATTATTAAAAATCATGGCACATCCAGTTAGACTACAAATTGTGAAGGAATTGAATCACCGTAAAATCTGTAATGTAACACAATTAACAGATTTACTAAAGATACCACAATCTACGGTTTCTCAGCATCTATCAAAAATGAGAGGAAAGATCCTACGTTCGGAAAGAAGAGGATTAGAGATGTACTATCATATTGAAAATTTTAAAGCTTGTCAGATTGTCGGTGTACTAGGGTTATAGATTGCATGCCGTAGATAAGAAGGAAATAATCAAACCTTTTTATAAAAGAGTGAACCAACTGAAAATATTAAGAGTGCTTATCAAGGTTATTAGCATCGAATCAATTAAAATTTATTTTAAAGCTACAGTATTAAATCTAAAGGCGTTATAATAAAATCGCTCCCTTTAATATTAAAAGGAGCGATTTTATTATTTATATTTATAAAACTTAAGAACCACATAATAATATCTAACTGTCACCAATCAGCTCATAAGATATTGGTATTCAGAGATTTCAAGAAATGCATCAAATTCTTGTTTTTTCAAGGGCGTTCGAATTGAACCGCGTTTACTGCTATTTACCAGTGTAGCTTTCACTGGCAGATCTGAATCGTAAGATGTATCTTTTGAAGTGACTGCGTCTGATTTGTGTATGAATTTCACTTGGATATAATAGATAGGAGAATGTCACATGAATAAAAAATTCAAGGTAAGACGAAAGCAAGATACAAAAGGGTGTGTCCAAACGTGGGGGAATTTGTCTGAATTTAAGGTGATTTTGGTTTTAAAATGAAGATGATTTATTAGTATTAATGGAATATAATTGAAATAAAAGCACAGACTATGGTCTGTGCTAAAAATCTAAGCACACGTTTTGTGTGAAGTAATCAGGACATAATTTTATTCAAGTCAATACATAAAATTTTCGATATGAGAATGAATAAGTGGCAAGTTTTATGTTTTAAAAATTTATTTTTATAATAATTACATCTTAGATAAAAACGGTAGAGAGAATGTATAGGAAAGGAGGTGATTATATTGATATGGCAAATAGTCATGTATTTTTTCTTCCCAGTAACTTTGTTAGCGACATTTATTCTAACTACTAAATTACCTCAAAGACCTAGCATTAAATTCATACCAGCAATTGTCTCACTATTATTTGCAGTATTCTCTTATTCTATGTTTTTGTACAATAACGGAATGGGAGAATTTATGATAGCTCTGTTATCAGGATGTATAGCTCTAGCAAATCTTCTTCTAGTAATATTTGTAAAGTTATTCGCAAGGTTTTTAAGTAGTTAAAACTAGTATTTTAGATATTAGAAGAAGTAGAGCATTATGCTCTACTTCTTTTTTAATTACGGCAATATTTAACGCTGATCCAAGCTAAGATTGCATTTGCCATTGTATATTTACCTTTGTAAGGGCGCACACAATCGCCGAATACTCTATCGCATGAACACTTGTCAAATCCGTACATATCATAGCAGCGGTCATGAGCACGGCAGCATGAATCTACAGGATTAATTGGCGTTCCTCCACCAGTGCTACCTCCATCACCGCAGCTTTTACCACAATGATTATAACCTGCTAAACATCCATCCATCAGATCTTTAGTGTTTAAATTTTCTATGGATTCTCCTGGAGCGTAGTTAGGATCATTGTAAGGAACAGTGCCGTCTAGCATTTCAAATTGTCCGACATCTTCAACTGTTGAAACCGTAACAGTGGGCTCTTGAGATAATTCCAGCGCTTTATTAAGCGTAATTTGTTTTACAGATACTTCTGTTTTATAATCTGCACTGAAATCGTAATTGATATGTGTGTCCCCGACTTTGTTATATGCTACAATGCTTAATTGTACATTTTTTTCTTTATTCTGTAGTAAAATGCTTTTAACTACATTTACAGTAGGTGGCTCCACTTCTAGTATATCGAACATATAACCAAACTTGATTTCTAATTTCTCGACATCAATTTGTTGACGGAGTGACACTTCAGAAATGAAAGTCTGAAAGTCTTGTTGTTCAACTGCTTGTTTTAATGTTTCTTGCACCTCATTTTGTGTCATGTAACGACCGTTTGTAATATTATACATATTATCTTCCTCCTATGAACTAATTTGTGATTCTCTTATATAAGAGGGATTGGTAATTGAAAGTTCAAAAAGATAATTAAATTTTATTAGAAAATTAAAGTTTAAATCTATGCTAGTGAGGGGGCTTTTAAAATTAATAGTAATTGAGTTTGAAAAGTGAAAAGAATAAAAAACCCCCATGCTATTTATAGCGTGGGGTGGTTATTTTATAAAAACATGAGAAATAATTTCGACACTTTATTATTGCTTTTCTATAAAATCAAAAAAAGTGGGTGCGGACATCTCTTGTAAGAATGGAATCTTTTCGTAAATTTTTATTTTTAGTTCTTGCTCTAAATTTTCTCGTTCTTGTATAGAAGTATTTTGTAAACTTCTCTTTATTTTTGGCGAGAACATTATAATTATTTCTTCAAAATTGACTGTAGTCACATCCCTCATTGTTATCTCACTCCAATTTAAAATTCATTGCTTGCTTCAATTTTTTAATCGCGCTTTTGTGATTATATGAAATAGTTTGTTCGGATTCACCTAGTAATTGAGCAATTTCTCTATTTGTGTACGCTTCTATGTAAAACAGATTTAATATTTTAATCTGTTTTTCGGATAACTTTTTAAATTCGATATATAATTCTTCATTACTTAAATGCTCCCTTAAATCACCTTCTACTTCTATAATATTATTATATATTGTGTCTTCATTTTCTGATGTTAATACATCATACCTTGATGCTTGATTACCATGGTTATCTTCGATTGGAGTATCTAGGTTTAATATATTTCTGCTGTTATTAAGATTAATTTTTTTATCAAAATCGATAGAATAAAAATGTATTAGCTTACTTACATAATTAATAATTTTCACTCGTTTGTAATGTGATTTGAAAGCATTGTCTAAAAGTTGTCTATTTTTATCTGTAGGATTAATGATTGCGTTTTCAAATAGACCATAATATTCCGTTTCTTGTAAAAACATACGTACTATAGGTTCGTTCATCTTTTTTTTTATGTTTTTTTATATAGGACTTAACTTTCTCACTTGACATAAAATACCCTCCTTGTTATTGAAAGAGAAAATATAACCAGAAAAATCAAAAAAAAGAAAAAATTTACGAAAAGAACGAACGTAAGTTCTATTCAATATTATCATATTTTCAATTAGCGGAAAATCAGATAGTTTTCTTCTATATAATTCCATATTAGCATGTTGATAATTAATAAAAATCTAAATATTAAAAATTTAATATAGGTGAGCTATTAGTTTTTTTATAATAGAATTTGATTTTTGATTGCCTATTTTCTCTTTTAAAAATGAATACCAATTAAGGGGGATTATTATGAATAAGCAAATTACGTTATACGGGCATGATGGCTGCAGTTTTTGTATGAAAGCTAAAAAGTGGTTTAAAGAACATAGGATAGAGTATATTAATAAAAATATTATGGAAGACAAGGTAAGAGAAGAGTTTGAAGCTTATAATGCTGATGGAATCCCATTATTTATTATTAAAGACATCGAAAAACAGACAGAAGAAAAAATAATTGGTTTTACAGATACTAAGTTGATTAGTGCTCTAAGTAGATAATACTTTTGGCTAAAGGAAGTGAAAAAATAGTTTTTAAAAAAATTTGAATTGATCTTATCCTCGTCAAATAGACAGTAAAAAGAAGTCATTTATTAAGCAGCCTTAGTTCCAATTTCAACGGAATTAAAGCTGCTTTAAAATGGATTCTAAATTACCAGTATTAAACTTCAGTTTTATAAAATATTGTAATCATTTTCTGACATGAAGCTTGACGTTTGTCGAACGTTAAATATATGGCGATGATAGTTATTAAAAAGAGATTCTAGTTGTCAAATTAGTGTATTAGTAGTGGTTTTATTATAAAGATTTTTTAATTTCCTTTTTATAGATGCTCTTTATAACATAAGCCAATCCTTGGAGGGGGAGAAATGATTGTTATTAAAGAAAGTCCAGTAATTGTAAATGAGATTTCAAGTGAGACAAATGTTAAATCTTATGGAATTGATTTAATTAGAGCAAAAGAAGTTTGGAATCCTAGTAATAGGGGGGAAGGTATTGTAATTGCTGTTATAGATACCGGATGTGATGTAACACACCCTTATTTAAAGGATAACATTATTGGTGGATATAACTTTACCAAAGATGATTACGGTGATCCAAGTATTTTTGAGGATTATCGTGGTCATGGTACACATGTGTCGGGAATTATTGCAGCTAAAGAAAATGGGAGTACTATTGTAGGTGTTGCTCCAAAAAGTAAATTACTAATATTAAAGACGATTGATGGACATGGTAAGGGCAGTTATAGCAATGTAATAAAAGCAATAGAATATGCAATGAGTTGGAAAGGAACGAATGGTGAAAAAGTGGCGATTATTAACATGTCATTAGGTGGTATTGTACATCGAGAAGAACTATATCTGGTTATAAAAAAAGCTAGAGATATTGGAATATTGATTGTTGTAGCAGCTGGTAATGAAGGGGATGGGAATCCGGAATCTATAGAGATTTCTTATCCAGGATTTTACAAGGAAGTTATTCAAGTAGGGGCCGTAGATCGGTATAAAAAAATAACACCGTATTCAAATACAAATATAAACTTAGATTTTGTTGCTCCTGGAAGTGAAATAACTTCGACATTTTTTGGGGGGGGATTTGCAAAACTTACTGGTACATCTATGGCTGCTCCCTTTGTATCAGGAGCACTTGCGCTTGCCTTAAACATGATTTCTTCTCAAATGAATAACAAAATAGTTTCATCTCACTTGGCACACTTTTACTTAATAAAACATGCAGAAAAATTAGGCTTTTCATATCTTGAAGAAGGTAATGGTCTAATACAACTTTTATAGAATGGGGGATTAGCAACATGGAACCTACTCATTTGGAGCCTTGGTTTTCGGCTATTGGTAATTTTGGCTTCCCTGTAGTATTAGCTGTTTATTTGCTGATTAGATTTGAAAAAAAACTTGAAAGATTAACAGAAGCTATCGAGACATTAAAAGATGCAATTCGTTCAAAGTAATTTTGAGTTATTTTAATGGAATTAGAATTTTTTTAATAGGAGTGTGAGATATATTAATAGGAGGGACATACTTGATGGATATTGAAAAAGAACTCAAAAGATACAACGATTTAAAAAAAGATTTAATGATTGTTGCTAAATATATAGATTGTTGTCAAGCAGATGATATTTGTTTTTATCAGGATTTAGCAATGGTTTATACAAATAAACTACAAAGTTTTCATAATTTTATTGAAAAAGAGTACGGTATTAGCATTTACTGTAAACCCCAAAAGAGCTAATCAAGGAGTAACAAGTATTGAATTTATATAGAAATGAGTTGTATTTTGATAATTTAAATTAGGAGTTCTCTTTTATTTATTAAAAGAGAACGCGTGGCGGCATAGCCAAGTGGTAAGGCAAAGGTCTGCAAAACCTTTAGCATCGGTTCGAATCCGATTGTCGCCTTCAAATAGAGTGAAATATCCAATAGGATAGACGAAAAGTGCGGCTAGATTCTGAATACAACTCTTATTTAGAAAAAGAAAACTAGAAAACTAGAAAACTAGAAAACTAGAAAACTAGAAAACTAGAAAACTAGAAAACTAGAAAACTAGTTTTCTTTTTCAATATATTCAAAGAAACCAGGCGCTTCTTTAGTGGCTTCATCTTCAATTTTTTTCAGTTCTTCTTTTAATAGTTCCTCTATCGTTTTTTTACACTCATTATCATTATTAAACATATTCATCACCCTTTATTTTATGTAAAAATGAATGATCATTGTAAACCTGTAAGAATAGTTTTCAGTTTTATACTGAAAATATCTAAATTTATTTAAGGAAAATTAAAATTAGTTTTTAATATTCTAAATTGTATTTCACTTTTATAAATATGAAGGATACAAAAATTAATTCATTTATTATTTTTTCTCAGATGTGGGGATTAGAAGGATAAGCATCAGTTTTTATTAAATCAATTTATTTATAAGGAAGGAGTTGCAAATTATGAAGAAAGAAAACACTGAAATTAAAGAAATGGAACATCCAAATCCAGGTGGTGCGGACTTGTGTGGTTCAACTAGATACTGTACTACACGGGAGACTTGTTGTTTAAAAAGTAAGTATTGTCAAGCTTGTAAGAATATTGGATATCTAGGCTATGAATGTGTTACTGTTTGCTAACAAAAAATAAAATTATATTTAATTAGACTTTAATATAATCTTTACAGTCTTGTTATCCTTCGTAAATGCATGGATAAAATGTGTATTCTTCAAAAGGTTCAAAGGCTATTTGCTTTTGAATCTTTTTTATAACTTATGACAGTAATATTCAATTTTAATTCTAAAAATTCCTTTATATATAAGTATGTTATATTAAAATGAATATAGAAAGTAGATGTTTGTTTGCTTTTTTCTTTAATCTTTTTGTGAAATCTCTATTAATTATGGGAGAAATTTCAGATATTTTTACAGGAATTCCATGGATGTATGGAACAATACATTTAAGTGATAAAAGTAACGTATTTCACACTTATTTTAAAGAAATGGTGGATGAAGAAAGTACATTTGACTTTGAAAGTATATATACAGAATTCCTAAATGATGAAAACTGGTCTATATTTGATGAAAATGAGGGTAAGTTGATATTCCAGCTATACATATTGAAGATGAAACAATAGCATGACGTTGGAGAGGAATGTGATTTTAATTTTATACTGAGTTTGACTATCTAAAAACAACTATAAGTGTGGGAGTGCAATTTGTGGTAAGTATTAATAAAAATAGTAAGCGGATTAATTTGTACCCTTTGTAAAGGACATTTTGAAAAACAGTTAGGCAACATTAAGAAGATAATTTCTGTATCCTGATATGATCCCCTTATAGTAGACAGTTGAAAGAAAGTTCCTTTACTGTTTATTATGGAGGGGATTTTTTATGAGGAAAATCAGAAGAACTTTTTCAATCGATTTTAAAATGAAAGCTATTGAATTGTACTTACATAGAGGAATTGGAAGTGAATTAATTGGAAAGGAATTGGGGGTTATATATTAAGTTATAGAAATAGTGGCATATACAAGATGAAATAATCTAAAAAAGGGAAGAAATTTTTCTTCCCTTTTCATAATGCTATAGCTATTCTAGATTAATTAAATTAAAATCTTAACCACCATGATTTCCGTGTGCGTATTGAACAACATCAATAGCTTTCTGTGTTTCTGTAGGGGATTGGGCACCAAACATTAAAGTAAAAATAGTAATTACACCAACTAAACCGAAAAATGTTTTTTTCATTTCAATGCCTCCTTCTCAAAAGCTTTTTTTCCTGCTTGAGAACTCGAATAAAAATAATGACTTGCTTTAACATGGTTATTTTCTTTATAGAATGCAGTAGCAAGATTTTCTTCGTATTCCTTAATGTATTCAAAAAGTTCTTGCTCTTTAAAATATAATACGCCTTCTAGCACTGTTCTTTCAAGCGCCTCGGCAGGAAAATTTGCATTCATTGCTTCTAAGATTTTGAAGTGGTGAAGATACTCTTTATTATCAACCCCTTCGCATATGGAATACCCTTTTGCTATGAGATCTTTTGCAACGGAATGATTACCTTCCTTCATATGCTCTCTTGCCTCAATAAAAAGAGCCTTATAATTGTTAGGCATTTTTTGATTAACCTCTGAAAGATATCTAATAGCTAATGGCGAAAGATTTTGAGTAGCATACATTAATCCTAAATTTTGACGCACCATTAAAATGAATTGCTCTTCGTTTATCTTTTGGAACATATCCATAGCTTTCGTGAAATATTCTTCGGCTAGTTCCCATTCTCTCAAATGAGTGCAAGCTAAGCCTATAAGATTATCACAAAAAGCTACATTAATCTCATAGCCTGTATGTTGAGCGAAAATTTCTCTAGCCTCTGTAACTTTTTTATAAGATAGGAGTCCTTGATATATATCATAATGAAAAGCTCCGACTTTATAATAAAATTCAGCTTTTTCTAATTCATCAGGAATGTAGTCTAAAAGTGTTTCAGCTTTTTCATAACTTTCTTTTGCTATTTTATATTCACCAATAGTAGAGGCATGAATTCCTTTAAAAAAGTGATAATAATAGGCTAAGAAATTATCTGTAGGCATATCAAAAGCCTCAACTTTGTCAAAACTGCTTTTTGAAACACTTAAATTATCAATTACAAATTGATATCTAAAATCTAAAAGCGAGTAGTAAAGCAATAAGTTTTGATCTTCTTCAATGTTATGAATCTTAGAATCAATTATTTCTTTCAATCGATGAGCATTACCTATACGTCTTGAGCGGATTTCAATATACCACTCATTTAAAAGTTTTGTAATTTCTTTGTTCCCCTTTGCTAAAACATTCATTAGCTATTCCTCCATCCTATAGAAGTATCCTAATCCTATTTATTACCATCATAACAAAATAGCAGCATTATTTGAGTGATTTCGATTTATTTCTCAATAAAATTCAGAAAAAACAGTTATTTTACATCTATTTTCTTTATATTAACACTTTAATCTGTAATAATTCACGCAAACGTGATAAGGTTAATTTAATTAATTCACGTTTGCGTGAAAGGAGAGTGTTTAGAGATGAAAGCACAACGAATTTTTGAGGGTACTAGTGAAGATGGAGTATGGAATAAGGCTATATTTAAGGTGAAAGAAGGCATCTATTATTATGTATCTGAGAATAGTACGATTGAGGTAACTGGCCATGAATTTCTAGATGTAAGTACATTAGAAGAAGTACATCAGGGAGATGATCATAATTTGTTTGCTGTAAAAGGGGATGAAAGGGACATTTTAGAGCAGTTAGAGATGGACAGTTTTGATTATGAAAATGTCGAATGGGATACCCTTAATCTGTTGAATAATGAAATTCTAAGTAGTACGGATGCAATAGAAGAATGGGGAATTAATGCATCAACATTACGTAAAAGAATTAATGATTTTCCAAAAGGTTCAATTCGTAAAATTGGAACGACGTATGCTGTTACCCGATTTGGGATGCGCTGCGTCTTCGGTTCAAATAAACAATGAGTAAAATACTATAGGGGGTGAGGACATCAATGAAGAATCATATTAGGAGTTCTAAAGGACAATTACTGCAAACGAATAAGAAAATGGTCACACCTAAAGCAAAAACAGCGTGAAACCATATCAAATTGGCTGAGAGAGGCCTATATAGAGAAGATTAATGTTCATAACCGTAGATTGAAACCGAGAGAACATGAGGATGTTTTAGAAAGAGTAATGAGTAAAATCTATGATCGTGAAATTTGGATTCCGGATTACGAAGTCGAAAAGTATTACAAAGGAAAAATAAATAAATGGTATAACAAACACATTTCATTAAATCTAAAAAATGATAATGGAGGAATAATGTGAAATTATACTAGGGGGTGATTAAATCTTTTAAAAACTAAATTAGTTGTATAATAAAAGTAAGAATACGCCCATAGTCCCATTAGTTGAAACAATTGAAAAAATCCCAATGATTATTTTACAGTTTTTTCACCAAAACCATTAAAGAAACGAAAATAACATATAAAAAAAGAGGTGTTTTTATGGTATCAGTTACTCAGAGGATTTCTAAAATTAAACAGCCCAGAGGTGGATATGTTAAACCTAAAGATTTTAATGTTATAGAATTAAATGATGGTATTGTTTTGTATGAAGAAGAGAATATACATAGTGCTTTAACTGGACTTGCCGTTGATTATCTTACTCGTTTTACTATGGGAACTTCCTTAGAAAAAGCTTTTAAAATTTCTCTTATAGGTGCATCAAGGGTTAATGAGGACGATTATGCAGAAGAATTATTAAGCGGAATTAATGGTCTTGATGATAATTCGATAGAAAATGCGTGCAAATTGGTAGGATTTGATACTGCTCTTAGAGCTGGTATTGCAAGTTATAAGCCAGTACATACCATTCAGCCAGATTTAGCTACTATTTCTAATATAAGAAACATGGTAAAGCGTAGTATGACCTTTAACGATAATTTTGGACCGATTGTAAAAGATGGTTTCACTTTTGAAGGGGGGTATACCCAGCTTATATCAAGTGGAGATGGTGATTTTTTAACTGAAACGACTTTATGGGATTTTAAAGTTTCAAAGAAAGATCCGACTAATAAAAACACTTTACAGCTGCTTATATATTATTTAATGGGTGTTCATTCTATTCATTCTGAATTTGAACAAATTGAAAAGCTAGGGATATTTAATCCTCGACTAAATAAAGTTTATTTATTAGCGATAAGTGCGATATCTAATGAAATTATCAATGATGTTAAAACTACTGTTATAGGATATTGACGAATTATTCTTGAGAGATTGTAGATTCGAAATGAAGCTCTGTTGTTACTTGATTTGAGATGTGCTACGTCTTCGGTTCGAATAGACAATAAGTAGAAATACGATATATGGTAGGGAAAACAATGAAGAATTAGACCATAAGTTCTAACGGATATCTCATCAAAATAAGTCACAAATACTTTAATTTATTATAAATGTACTAGGGAATCAGAAACAAGGGTTACGTGACTTCTCTAATGACTTATAAATTAAAATTATATACAAGAAGTCACTATCTAAACGTCTTTTTAAGTTGTTATATTCAAGGTTGATTAATGCAAAAGATATATATTCACATAATACAAAAAAGATAAGAGGTATTTTTATGTTAATTTCTGAACTTCATGTAAGTAATTTTAGATCGTTTGGATATGAATCACAATTGATAGAAACTGAAAATTTAACAGCACTTATTGGTGCCAATAGTTCTGGTAAAACAAGTTTAATCATGGCCTTATTAAGATTATTTGGACAAAAAAATATAGATAGAACTTTAGTAAAAACAGATTTTCATATTCCAGAGAGCGCTGACGTATCTAAGATTAAGGAAATAGATCTTATGATAGAAGCGAAGATAATATTTCCAGAATTAAAATTACATTCACCTGCTGAGGTGAAAACTATTCCAGAATACATTAAGCATTTAACTATTGAAGAAACAGGTGTGGATCCTTATTTACGAATTAGATTAAGAGGTAAGTGGGTACAAGGTTCAACCCCCGAGGGTAATATCGAACAAGAACTTGTTTATGTAAAAACCCCCTATGGTCATGAAGAAAAAGAAGAAGATTTAACTAGAGTACCAATACACCACCAAAAATTAATTCAAATGATGTATATACCTGCAATGAGGGATCCAGCAAAGCAATTAAAAAATGCTTCCGGTACTTTATTATGGCGCATATTTGATGGTATTGACTGGCCAGTGAATTTAAATGAAGATATAAAATCTTTAACGTCTCCAATTGAAACGTTATTTAAAGAGATTCCAAGTATAAAAGGTATTCAGGGGATTTTAAATAATCAATGGAATAAATATCATAAAGATGAAAGATACTCCAACAGTCAATTCAAATTTAATGGTAATAGTTTAGATGAGTTTTTGAAAAATGTGGAAATCTTATTCAATCCTACTGTTGATGGGAACTCTGTTAAGGTTGATAGTTTAGGTGATGGTTTAAAATCTTTATTTTATATAACTTTAGTATCTACTTTACTTGAAATAGAAAATAAACAAGAAAAAGATGATAAGCCTTTATTAAACATCTTTGCGATTGAAGAACCCGAAAACCATATTTCACAGCATTTACTAGGAAGAATTGTTAGAAACTTAAAAGAAATATCTAATAAAGATAATGCACAAGTTATCTTATCATCACATAATTCATCTATAGTTGGAAAAATAGAGCCAGAATATATTAGACATTTACAAATACAGAACTCAGGATCGATTGTAAATAATATTAGCCTTCCTGAAAAAATTGATGACGCACATACTTATATTAAAGAGGCTGTAAAAGCATATCCAGATTTATATTTTTCGAAGTTAGTAATTTTAGGTGAAGGTGATAGTGAAGAAATAGTATTACCCAAACTATTACTTGCAGACAATATATATTTAGATGATTTCAATATTTCAATAGTTCCTTTAGGTGGTAGATATGTAAATCATATGTGGAAGCTTTTAAATGATTTATCAATACCACATATTACACTATTAGACTTAGATAGAGAAAGAGGTGGAGGCGATTGGGGCAGAATTAAATATGTGTTAAAACAGCTTAATGAAAATAATAGATGCTCAGAAGAACTTCGTTCAGTTAAAGCAATTAAAAAGGGGACAGAAGGAACAATACGTACTTATAGTATGAAAGAGATAGAAAAATTTCATACAAGGAATAGTGAGAAGGTAGAGTCACATAATACTTGGATAAAAAAACTAGAGAAAGAAGATATTTTCTTTTCATACCCTCTTGATCTTGATTTTTCTATGTTAATGAGTTTTGAACAAGAATATAAAAATACTATGATAAATGGACCGCAAATTCCAAAAGATATAAAATCACCGGAATATGAAGAGAAATTAGAAAAGTCTATACAAGCAACTTTAAAAAATGTAAAAGCTACTGCAGCAACATATTCTGATGAACAACAAAAATTAATGATTTGGTATAATTCTTTATTTTTGGTAGGTAGAGGAAAACCAAGTACACATATAGCGGCTCTAAAAGATATTGAGGATACTGAAATAATAAAAAGCGCTCCTAAAGAACTCTTAAGGCTTGTGCAACGTGTGAAAGAAAAAGTTGGGTTAATTGGAGATGGTGCAAATGAATGAAAAGGTATTGGAGCAAGATTGGAAAACTTCAAATGATGTAACACTTGAAGTTTCAGCTTTACTCGCTATAAGAGCTTCAAATCATGTAGCGATTGCCGCTGGACCAGGTGCTGGAAAAACAGAATTGCTAGCACATAAAGCCGGCTATCTTATTCAAACTGGGATTTGTCCAAATCCCAAAAAAATATTAGCTATTAGCTTTAAAACAGACGCTGCAAGAAATTTACAAGAACGTGTCGAATTAAGATACGGTAAAAATGTAGAAAACAGATTTGAATCAAAAACCTTTGATGCCTTTGCTAAGGGAATATTGGATCAATTTATATACGCATTACCTAAAGATTATCAACCCAAAAGAGATTACGAGATTATTTTAAACGAAAAATCATTAAACGATATAATAAAAGGATATATTACAAAATCTAATCCTTATCATCCTAATTGGCAATATGAATATCATCTTAATAAAGTGTTGGGAACCATGAAAGAAACGGAATTACCAATAGTGGTTTTTGAAAGTGATTTATATTCTTGGATAAACGAAAGACTGTGGATGGTTTTATTGAATGGTAAGGGGAATTTAACAAGTTCACTTACTTTTTCAATGATATCAATTTTAGTTGAGTATTTATTAAAAGAAAATCCATTAATAGTTAAGGCATTACAAGCGACATATAGCCATGTTTTTTTGGATGAATTTCAAGATACAACATATAATCAATATAGTCTTCTGAAAACAATTTTTTTGAACTCAGATACTGTTATTACTGCTGTTGGAGATAATAAACAACGTATTATGGGCTGGGCTGGGGCTTTACACAATGCATTTGGAATATTTAAATCTGATTTTAATGCAACTCAGCATACACTTTTCAATAATTTTAGATCTGCGCCTAATTTAGTTTCTATACAAAATATTTTTTCTAAATCTCTTAATGACACTTCCATAGAAGTCCTCCCAGTTGGAGAGTGGAACGAAAATGATGGGGTTTGTGAAATATGGAATTTTAAAAATCATAATACGGAAGCGATCCTATTAGCGTCTTATATAAATGAATGGATGAAAATAGAAAATTTAAATCCTAGAGATTTTTGTATCCTCGTTAAACAACAAGAACATATCTATGCAGCTGAAATAATGAAGGAACTTTCCAAAATTAATATAAAAAGTAGAATAGAAAAAGATTATCAAGACCTTTTATCTGAGGAATTAGTTCTGCTTATTATTAAGTTTTTAAAGTTAAGTTATGAAGAAAAATCTCCTGAATTATGGATGAATGTCATTGATGAAATCATAGATATGAAGTACAGAGACGTTGATCCAGAAAATATAAAATATCTAATTATAGAAAACGAATTGGTAAAAATGCTAGATGAGGTTAGAAAACTTTATTCAGATATTGATGTTACAAACTTCAATTCACAATTCACAGAAATATTACAAGAAATTGTAGTTTTTTTAGGTGAAGATAGTATCAAGGCAACTTATCCGAAATACAATCAAGCTAATTATTTTAATGAAGTAATACAAAAAATGATAGATAAACTAAAATATCAAAATCGTATTTCAATGAGGGAATTATTACAAGAGTTTTGTGGTGAATTTAGTATACCTATTATGACAATTCATAAAAGCAAAGGACTAGAGTATCACACTGTGATTTTTATTGGAGTTGAAGATGCTGCATTTTGGAGTTTTTCTACTCAAAAAGAAGCAGATAAAAATGCATTTTTTGTAGCATTATCTAGGGCGAGACAAAAAATGATATTTACCATAAGTAAAAAAAGAAACATTTTAAAGTTTGGTGAGGAGAAAAATATAATGCAAGAGACTGAAAATGTATCTGAGCTTATACAAACATTAATGGATGCAGGTGTCTCTTTAATTGAAGAAAGTGATTTGGAAAAAATATTATAATACATTTTTTTTAACATCATTTGTAGATTTGAAATAAAGTTATGATGTTTCTAATATAAACGTAAAATTAACTTGTGATAAAACAAAATGAAAAATACAAGAAAACCATCGTATTTTTCTTTACGATGGTTTTCTAAACGGATGAAAGCCCCAGTTAATTAAGGATGAAGAGGTTATTGTAACATACGTTTTGTATTACGTAAAATATGCGAGTTTGATTAATAAAATTGGATGAGTTGATACTATTCAAATCATTTTCTGTATTTTAAGACAAGGATTTGATGAGGGATTTTAAAGCAGAAAAAGTTGTTAATCGCTTTTGTCCCGATACCTTCTCCTTGTAAATATATTTCAAAGCGCCTAAATCATATAGCAGCAAAGATTTTAGCGTTACAATTGGGACATCACATATATTAGTAACCAACCTATGACCAACAACAGCTAACTTTTTTTGATAATCCGTTTTAGTAAGGTTTCATATTTTGTTATGTATTAATACAGAGTAGCGGGAGATAGAGGAGTGAGTAGGTTCTTGTCATTGTGATTTTAAGTAAGTTTAAAGGATTGGAAACTAACATATTAATCTTAATAATGCTACATTATGATTAAATGATAAATAAATGTAAGTAAGGAGAGGTTATATGATTAATATTAAAGAATATATACCATTCATAATTCCTATAGTGGCAGCTACAGTAGGCTATATATTTGGACAAAGAACAACTAAGGTCAATCGCTTTTACACTCAAAATGAAAATAATTTAAAAACTGTAATTGAACCATTATTTTTAAGCATTAAAGTTATAATGAGAGAAACTAGTGGATTTAAAAGAGAGAAGTTACTCGATGACCTATTTGAATTGCATATTCTGGAAGGAAAAGGTTTGTATCAAATTGGAAATAAAGACCTAATAGATAAGTTTTTCTATGTCGAGGAATTATATAATGACTTTAAAAAGGATAAGAGCGTAGAAAAATGGAAAGAATTTTGGATTGCATTAAGCTGTTATTATAAGTCTATTAAGAAAGAATATTGGTCAAACTTTTACACTTTATATAGGAACTATCGATGGTATTTACATAGCTTAAATAAAAATATATTTGTGAGGATTTTTTTTGAGACGATTAGATTTTTAAAAGATACTGTTAATTTCTTAACATCATTATCAGCTGGATTTCTTGCGTTCAGTTTATACGATAAATTGTTAAAGGTGATCTTAGATAAAGGGATTATGCCAGGTGGTTCTATTGTATTGAGTATTCAACTGTTGGTATTTTGTATAGCGATGTATGGATTTGTTACTATATTTGATGCGTGTAGTCCGAATTCTTCACAGCAGAAAAGCTATATAGATAAATTAACAAAAAAGTACACCAAGGAAAATAAAAATTATGAAAAAAAGATTACGATACCTAAAATGTACGAATGAATATATGAATTGATATAATTGAAGATTTATTAATTTCCTATATGCTTAAAATGAAAAAAATTTATAGAAACATATTAACTGGACCTATTTAATGATATATATTATTTTCAAAAATACAGTAGGTATATACTTGCTGTATTTTTATTATGAATTATAGGAATTAAACCACTATATTTTGATTGATAGTAATTAAAATACAAGTAGGGGAGAATATGTACATGGAAAACAATAATATTTGAAAAAGAATTGGGTCCGCACTTAATTTTACATTAAATCCGTGTTTAATTGATACTTCTATTTGGACATATATCCTTTTATGCTAATATTCAGTACACTTTATTGTATAATGATATAAATATGCCAACTTGATTTTATAATGAAGTTAGTTGCGTCATTATATATTTATTTTAAATTATTATATTGGAGATGGTGAACTGACGAAAGTTTATACTAGAAATAGTAAATAAGACTAGCTACCTCAGAAACTCGAAGGCCAGGACCTAAAATGAGGTTTATGATGGCTATATCTGGTTCTGGTGCAAAAATAAAACAAAAGAGAATAAAGCACATATATTCCTAACGGAATCGTATCTTATGTTGCAAGTCCAAACAATTGATGGATGAATTTTTTTTATTTTGGACAGACTGGTTCCGTAAAGCAATCTGTTCTTTTTTAATCATATGCATGGCTTCTACTCCAGAAAGAATGGATGTAGCTGTGTCAAAAGATTTAAGACCTAGCATAGAACGGATTCGCTTCTTTATAAAGCGATGATCTTGTTCTACTATGTTATTCAAGTACTTTTGTTGTCTAAGTCGTATACCGTTAGGTATACTTTTTTCTTTTTTCAACTGTTCAATTGCTATAGGATAAGCTGGATTCTTATCGACTGTTATCACACGTGGCTTTGAAACATGAAAAGACCGCAAAGCTTTCTTGAAAAAGCGCTTTGCAGCCTTATGATCTCTTGTTTTGCTTAGGCAAAAATCGATTGTGTTTCCGTTCGAATCAACAGCACGATACAGGTACATCCATTGACCTTTTACTTTGATATATGTTTCATCGACTCTCCAAGAGTCATTTATTTGTTTGAGGTAACGTCGGATCCGTTTGTCCAATTCAGGACCATACTGATGAACCCAACGCATAATCGTTGTATGAGAAATGGATAAACCCCGTTCCGCCATCATTTCCACCAAATCACGAAAACTTAGGTTGTACCGTAGGTACCATCTTACCGTTAATAAGATAATATCAGGCTGATAGTGCTTCCATTTGAACCAATTTTTCTTTTCCATACCGATCACACACCTTTTTAGAGTAATAGTATCAGTATGTCCAAATTTTAGAGATTACTTATAATTACCTTGAAGTTTTTGCACCAGAACCCAACTTTCCATGGTTACCCCTCCTTTCTAGTAAACTAC
This sequence comes from Bacillus sp. FSL R9-9410, assembly GCF_038050385.1. Lineage (NCBI taxonomy): Bacteria > Bacillati > Bacillota > Bacilli > Caryophanales > Bacillaceae > Bacillus > Bacillus sp. FSL R9-9410. Next base: position 99,506 of record NZ_JBBOTV010000003.1, on the reverse strand, counting down.
TACAGTATATGAATTGAATATGAATATGTAATAGTTAAATTGATGGATTTAATAGAATTGATAGATTTACCTTGTTCTAACAAAATAAACTCAACACAAACCAAATATTGTAAAAATGATTCAGAAAACATCTAATGGGTTCTGGTGCAAAGATTGCATTTATTTGAAAGAGGTATATAGATTCCTAATGAAATCTATTCTTATGCAGCCATTCCGAATAGTTGATGAATAAACTTCATTTCATTTTGGACAGACTTTTCCCGTAAAATAAGTTGGCCTTTTTTAATGATATGCATGGCTTCTACTCCAGAAAGAATGGATGTAGCTGTGGAGAAAGATTTAAGATCTAGCATAGAACGGATTCGCTTCTTTATAAAGCGATGATCTTGTTCTACAATGTTATTAAGGTATTTTACCTGCCTTATTTGGATGCCCACAGGCATCTTTTTCTCTTTCTTCAATTCTTCAGTCGCTATAGGGTAGGCTGGGTTTTTGTCTACTGTAATCACACGGGGCTTTGAAACATGAAAAGACTGCAAAGCTTTCTTGAAAAAACGCTTTGCAGCCCTATGATCTCTTGTTTTGCTTAAAGGAAAATCAATTGTATTTCCTTTTGAATCAACAGCACGATATAGGTACATCCATTGACCTTTGACTTTCACATACGTCTCATCGACTCGCCAAGAATCATTGGTTGACTTAAGATGACGTCGTACGCGCTTATCTAATTCGGGACCATATTGATGAACCCATTGCATGATAGTTGTATGAGCAAGGGATAGCCCGCGTTCTTCCATCATTTCGACTAAATCACGAAAACTGAGGTTGTACCGTAGATACCATCTCACGGTTAATAAAATAATATCCGGTTGATAATGTTTCCATTTAAATAGATTTTGCTTTTCCATACCAATCACATCCTTTTTTAGAGTACTAGTATCAGTATGTCCAAGTTTAGGAGGTTGCTTACAAGCGTTTTGGAGTGTTTGCACCAGAAATGTTTTTCATATAAAAGTCATATCTGTTCCGCCTTTCACGCCTCGTAATATTTTTATCCTATACAATGAAACTCTCTTTTTCCTTACCCATTCCTTACAAATTTCTTACGTTCAAAATAGATTCTATTTATTAATATTATTTAAAATCTGCGATACGATTTAATCTTAATTTAGTTGTTTTATAGAAATATTTCTGGTTTTTAGAAAATAATAATCGGAATATTCATTATTTTCTATATTATTTTTAGAAAATAATCCCATTAATAGGAGTGTTATGATTTAATTGTTAGTCAATATCTCACTTTTAGAGCGTTAGTGTCTTTGAGAAAGTCTAAGCAAGCTATTGATTTCATTACCATCACAAACGAACTGCAAAAAAAGAATAGGATTGAAGAGGCGGGAGAAGTCTCGTATCCCACTCAATTAGTTTCTATCGTCCCTATTTAGTAAACTTAAGGAGCTCGTTTTTATGAAAACTACCGAATCAAAAAGTCTATGGGGAAATACAATTTATTTACAAGTTTTCTCTGCGTATTCACTGCTTATGCTCGGAGTATTTATTGACATGTTAGCCATTATGACCATTGTTAGTTTTGAATGGGAAGTAGACCCCACCATGATTGGATTAATTCCCGTTGCGTATGCACTTCCTGGGATTATATTTAGTTCATGGGCAGGCGTGATTGCTGATCGCTTTAGAAAAATTCCAATTATGATGTTTTGTAATCTAATGGTTGGTTTATTAACAATTGTTCTTTTATTTGTCCAAAATATTCATTGGCTTTTGTTAGCATTAATGGTTCGTTCCATTTTCACCGTTTTTTACTATCCTGCACAGCAAACACTAACACGACAGATTGTTTCTCCTGATCTGCTTACCAAAGCGGTAAGTATCAATGGGATAGTTGAGCAAGGAACCAAGATACTGGGCCCACTTATAGGAGGAATGTTACTGAGCTGGTTTCAGCCAGAGTTTTGTTTGATTATAAGGGCAATATGCTGTTTACTAGCTGCTTTGGTTCTGTTGCCCACAATAAGGTTACAGGAATCTCTGTCAAGAGAACATATAGAAAAGAAACAGCAAAGTACTTGGACTGCTTGGTTACAAGGTTGGGGTTATGTATTATCCAATCGGATGATATTATCAACCATGATTTTCTTTACAATAGCTATGGCAGTATTACAATTAGTAGACTCGCAGTTCCCTACTTTATTTAAGAGCTTGTTCCCAAATGATAAGAGTAAAATGGGATACATCATTTCTATTATTGGTCTTGGGGGAATAATTGGCGCATTCTTAACTCAGAAATTAAAACATTTTCAATATGGTTGGGTAATATGTGGAGGCATTGCTTTAATGGGAATTGGCTTTGGGGGTATTAGTCTGATAACTCTGATAAGTCCTGGTTCATCCCTCATTTTTGCCTATCTGATTAGTTTTATAGCTGGTATTGGAAGTGGACTTATGTTTGTATCCAATCAAGTTATTCTACAAATAGAATCTCATCAAGAACAGGTCGGAAGAGTATTTGGAATTCAAAGCAGTTTAGCAAATGCAGTCCTCATTATTTCTCCTGCTATGAGCGGTCCACTGGTTCACTTTTTCGGAGTAATTGAACTCTATTTTTATGTGGGTATTGGGCTCATCATCATTGGAGTAATTGGGATTTCACTACAGAAATATTTATGGGTTACAGATAAACAAGAACCTATAAGAGTAAATAATTTTTGAAGGGAAGATTTTTTATGGCCAATGAGGAATGTTATCCGTTAAGTCATCCACAGAGGAGAATATGGTATACAGAAGTTATTCATTCCGGTAAAGGGATATGTAATTTAAGATTTTTGTTTAAACTTCATAGAAAAATGGATTATTCAAAATTAAACCGAGTTGTGAATCGTGTTATTAGTGAAAATGATGGCCTTTGCATCAGATTAAAAGAAAATGGGCATCAGGAACCTGAACAATATTTTGTTAAACATGAAGAACAAGAATTTGAGTTTTTCGATTTCAGTTCCGTGGAAGATCCAGATTTGCTGGAGAAATGGATCGAGCAGAAAACACAAGAAACGTTTACATTATTTAATTCTGATTTATACTATTTTGCTTTAATAAAATTAAACGATAATGAATGTGCAGTCTTTGGGAATGTTCATCACATTATCATGGATGGTTTATCAATCCAAATTTTTACTAGTCAGATTGCTAAATATTATTATGAGATTCATAGCGAGACTGATGAAGGCGTACTTAGAAATTCATATGTTAAATTTCTGATCAATGAACAAGCATACTTGAATGGTAGTCGCTTTCAAAAAGATCAAAAATTCTGGTTAGAGGAATTCAAAACACTTCCATCTGTGACGGGGTTGAAGTCCTATAATGCGTATCAAGTTAGTACGAGAGCATCACGCGAGACGTTTATATTATCAGAGTATTTGAAGAGACAGATAGAAGAATTTTCTGAAGATTATAAAATTGGTGTATATACTCTTTTTGTTGCTGCGTTTTCGTTGTCGATGTATCGGTGGACCTCGTCGCTTGATATTGCATTAGGAATGGCTTATGGCAATCGTATGACTAAAATGGAGCGGGAATTAATTGGAATGATGGTGAGTACGGTTCCTCTAAGAATGGATATCGACCCTGAAGAAGAAGTACTTTCATTTATTGGTCGAGTGTCCAGAAAACAAAGTAAATCATTACGACATCAGAAATTTCCATTTGATTTGTTATTAAATCAGATTAATAAAGAGAACAACAGCAATGTTAGACTTTTCGGAACTACGATTGATTATAGAGATCGTGATGAAAGTGGTGACTCACTTTGGATTCCAAATGGTGAAGAAATGCAAGATTTTGCAGTACATATTGAGAATTTGACTGATATAGACTCTTTACAAGTGCATATTGACTATCGTAAAGAGTTATTTTCTAAAGAAGAGATAAACCGATTTTTTAAAACCATGTTAGCAATAATAGAAAATACATTTAAAAACCCAAAGCAAAAGGTTTCTGAGATTGAAATTCTTTCAGAAGAAGATAAAAGAAAAAGTTTAGTAGAGTTCAATGAACCGAAGCTTGACTTTCCATATCTAGCAACCATTCATGAATTGTTTGAACAGCAAGCGATGATCTATCCAAATGCTATTGCAGTTATGTATGAAAAGGAGAGGGTAACCTATAGAGAGCTAAATGAACGTACAAATCAGTTAGCTCATTATCTACAGAAAAAAGGAATAGGGCCCGATTCTTTGGTGGGTCTTTGTGTTGAACGTTCTCTGGAAATGATTGTAGGTATTTTGGGGATTTTGAAGGCTGGTGGAGCTTATGTTCCACTTGATCCAACATACCCAGAGCAGCGACTTCAGTATATTTTAGAGGATGCTAGCATTCAATTAGTTGTAACGCAAGAAAATTTAAAAGGATTGAAATGGTTACCAGAAAATACAAAATCGATTTGTCTTGATCGTAATCGAGATGAAATAGAGCAAGAAAGTAAGACTTTACCGATTTCTAATGTAAGTCCTCAACACCTAGCTTACGTAATCTACACTTCGGGATCAACAGGGAATCCGAAGGGCGTCATGGTAGAGCATCACAATGTAATTCGTTTATTTAAATCAACGGAATGTTGGTATCAGTTTAATGAAAAAGATACTTGGACGCTTTTTCATTCTTATGCATTTGATTTCTCAGTATGGGAAATTTGGGGAGCATTATTGTATGGCGGAAAACTGGTTGTTGTTCCTTACTGGATTAGCCGATCGCCTAAGGATTTCTATCAACTATTGGTAGAGGAAGAAGTCACAGTTCTAAATCAGACGCCTTCCGCATTTCGACAATTAATACAGGTGTGTGAACAAGAAGATGAGAATAAAAACTTGCATCTACGTTATGTAATATTTGGTGGGGAAGCGTTAGATCCTAGTAAATTGTTACCGTGGTTTCAAAGATATGGAGATAAGGACCCACAGTTAATTAATATGTATGGAATTACAGAAACTACCGTTCATGTTACTTATTCTCCAATTACTCAAGATGAGGTCCGGCACTCTTCACGAAGTAATATCGGAAAACGGCTTCCAGATTTAGAAGTGTATGTGCTAGATGCCCGTCAACAGCCTGTGCCTATTGGTGTAGCTGGTGAACTATATATTGGTGGAGCAGGACTTGCACGTGGGTATTTAAATAGACAGGAATTAACTGCAGAGCGCTTCATTCCTCATCCATTTAATAGTGAACCGGAAGCAAGGTTATATCGGACAGGAGACTTAGCGAGATTCTTGCCAGATGGGAATCTGGATTATCGTGGACGAATTGATCACCAGGTGAAAATCCGTGGCTTCCGAATTGAGATAGGGGAAATTGAATCTACTTTAAACGTACATGCATCTATAAAAGAAGCTGTTGTGATTGTTCGAGAAGATCAGCCGGGTGATAAACGATTGGTGGCATATGTTGTAGGGAATGGGGATGTAGGTGCGTGGAGAGAGTATCTTAAAGCAAAACTACCGAGCTATATGGTCCCTTCAGGATTTGTAATGATGGAAGCTATTCCACTAACTGCTAACGGTAAAGTTGATCGTGAGGCCTTACCTATGCCGGAGGAAAAGCAGATTAACAGTGAAGCTGTTGCCCCTCGGAATAGTAACGAAAAGATACTGGCTACCATCTGGAAGCAAGTATTAGGTGTTAAAAATGTGGGAATCTATGATAATTTCTTTGAAATTGGTGGCGACTCAATTCTCAGTATTCAAATCATATCTCAAGCAAGTCAAGTGGGATTAAAACTTACTCCAAAGCAAATGTTTGAATGCCCAACCATTGCCGAGTTGGCACAAGTGGCTATAGAAACTCAGGGAGTACAAGCGGAGCAGGGAATTGTGACAGGAGAAGTGCCCCTTACTCCAATTCAGTACTGGTTCTTCGAGCAAGAACATTCACGTCCGGAGCATTGGAATCAATCGATGCTTTTAAGAGTAAAAGAGAGATTGGACGTGAAGTTACTAGAAGGAGCGATCTTATACTTACTAAAACATCATGATGCTTTACGTTTCCGGTACGAACAGTTACCAAATGGAACGTGGAGGCAGAGAAATGAAGGGACTGATGAGCATTCTGTACTTCATGTGGTAAAACGGAACAAAGCTAATGAACAAGCGTGGAATAAAGTAATACAAGAAGAGATGAACATTACTCAAACTAGTTTCAATTTAGTTACAGGTCCGTTAATGAGAGTAGTTTACTTTGAGGACACCTTGTCTGGAAATGATCGAATATTCTGGGCGATTCATCATTTAGTAGTAGATGGAGTATCGTGGAGAATTCTATTGGAAGATTTACAGGCGGTATATAACCAGATGAAACAAGGTCAAGGAGTTCGCTTACCTGCGAAAAGTACATCTTTTAAAGAGTGGTCGGAACGACTGCAGGCATACAGTGATTCGGGTATTTCAAAAGAAGTACAAGATTATTGGAATGAACGGGTAGAAAAAGAAACGATGAAAATTCCAATGGACTATCCAATGCAAGAAACAACAGAAGAATCGATTGATCAAGTGACGAGGACTTTAGGAGTAGAAGAAACACATGCATTGTTACAAGAAGTTCCAGTGACTCATAAGACAAGGATTAATGAGGTACTATTGGCGGCATTAGGACAAGCTATCGTCGATTTTACAAATCAGCAAACGGTTTCTATTCATCTAGAAGGACACGGGAGAGAAGAGATGATTGAAGGTATGGATCTATCACGGACAGTGGGCTGGTTCACGAGTATTTATCCTGTTCATCTGAATTTTCAAGGAACTAAAACACCTATTGAAGGATTAAAGGCTGTAAAAGATCAATTGCGTCAAATTCCGAATCGTGGAGTTGATTATGGTATTTTACGTTACTTGAAAAAAGAATTACTTCCGTTTTATCAGCAAAAGCCTTCAATAAGCTTTAACTATTTGGGCCAATTTGATCAAGTTTTTTCAAAGGAATCTTTGTTTATGCAAGAGACAGGGTTTACATTTTTAGATCATGCTCCAGATTCCAAGCCATCGCATCTAATTGAGGTTATCGGTATGGTAAAAGATGAGAAGTTACATTTTGTTTGGATATATAGTAGAGAACAATTTTCTAGATTAACAATTCAAGCGATAGCAGATGGTATGTTGAGGCATCTTCGTCAACTTATAAATAAACCAACAACAGAGTCAGCTTTTACAGTATCAGATTTTGCTGATGCTGAGGATCTTACGGAAGAAAGCTTGAGCAAAGTATTACTTAAATTAACAAAGAAGAGGGTGTAAAGATGGGAGACGTTATAGATATATATGGATTATCACCTTTGCAAAAAGGAATACTGTTTCATACTTTATACGATCAAGATGATGAACATTCTTTTTCCTACATTGTACAAGTAGGCTTCTTGCTCGGTGGGCAATTGGATGTTGCTACTTTTGAAAAGGCTTGGGAATATGTTATTCATCGACATGAGGTTTTACGTTCAGTATTTGTGTGGGAGGAAGTAGAAAAACCTCTGCAAGCAGTTTACCAACGTCTTCCTTTTACTATTCATCAAGAGGATTGGAGTGCCCATTCATATGAGGAGAGGGAGAAGAAATTACACCAGTTTTTGACTGCAGATCGTAGAAAAGGATTTTTATTGGATGAAGCACCATTGATGAGAGTCACTGCGATTAAAGAAGCAGAAGAGGAAACGAGAATCATTTGGACACATCATCATATTTTGCTAGATGGGTGGAGTTTGTCATTGGTCTTTAGTGAAGTGATGGAAGTTTATCTCAAGATGATAAAGGGAGAATTGTTGAATCTTCCTAAATCTCTTCCTTACAAAAAATATATCCAGTGGATAAATAAGCAAGATCAAAGTAAAGCAGAGGAATTTTGGAAAGAAGAATTAAAGGGATTTTATGCACCTACACCATTAGAGATGGAAAGAAAGGATCAAGGAGAGGATAAGGGCTATGGAGAGTGTACTTATCAAATATCTGAGGAACTTACTAAGAATTTACAAGAGTGGGTACGAAATAGTCGATTAACATTGAATACATTAGTACAAGGCGCATGGGCTTACTTGATGAGTAGGTATAGCGGTGAAAGTGACATCGTGTTTGGCGTAACTAGCTCTGGACGTCCTACTGATTTGATAGGAGCAGAGAATATGGTGGGTCTATTTATTAACACATTACCTACTAGAATTCGATTAACGGATGATACATCAGTAGTAGATTGGCTTCGTAAAATACAGATGAAAGAAATGGAACGAAGACAATATGAGTATAATTCGTTGGTTGATATTCAAGGGTGGAGTGAGGTTCCGCGGAATAGTTCCCTATTTCATACCTTGTATGTATTTGAAAATTATCCAATTCAAGGTGAGAGAAATGATGATTTAAGATTACTAGAGGTTCAAAGCGTAGAACAAACAAATTATCCTTTAACACTCATTGTAATGCCTGGTAAGGAAATTACTTTAAAGTTGATGTATGACCGAAGCTATTTCAATGAAGAAACAATAAATCGTATTCAGGGTCACTTATTGCAAACATTAATTCAGATGACGAAGAGCCTAGATTCAAAGCTCTCCGAAATTACTCATTTAACAATGGAAGAGCAGACACAGTTACTAGAGGAATGGAATAATACTAAAGTAAAATATTCAGCTGAAGGCATGATTCATACGATATTTGAGGAGCAAGTTAAGAAAACGCCAGAAGCAATCGCGGCTATTTACGAAAATGAACAAATTACCTATAAAGAGTTAGATGAACGCGCTAATCAGCTAGCTCATTATTTACAAAAGCGTGGTGTAGGTCCAGAGTCTCTAGTTGGGGTATATATGGAACGCTCATTACAAATGATGATAGCGTTATTAGGGATTCTAAAATCAGGAGGAGCGTATGTTCCACTTGACCCTACTTATCCAGAGAGTCGGCTTCGTTATATATTAGAGGATGCTGGAATTGAAGTACTAGTGACGGGGGGGAATTCTAAAAATTTATATATATCTGAACAGATTGAAACGATTTATATGAATCAAGATTATACTGCAATTGAAGAAGAAGAATCAACCCCATGTATAAGTGGAGTAACAGGAAGAGGTTTAGCGTATGTTATGTATACTTCAGGATCTACAGGGAATCCAAAGGGAGTGATGATTGAGCATCATTCAGTGATTAATTATCTTGAATGGATGCAACATCAATATCCACTTTCTGAAAAGGATGTTATCTTGCAGAAAACACCATTTTCATTTGATGTATCTGTTTGGGAGTTATTTTGGGGTATTAGCGTAGGCGCTTGTGTATCTTTCTTACCTCCAGGTGGAGAGAAAGATCCTACCATTATAGCTGAAGTGATAGAAAAACATCAGGTTACTATTACTCAATTTGTTCCTTCGATGTTATCTGTTTTCATAGATCATTTCACTCATATTGAGTTAAAAATAAAATGTTCGTCCGTGCGTCATGTATTTTCTGGTGGGGAAGAGCTAAGTTCAGGATTGGTTAGACGGTTTCAACAGCAATGGAATCAGAGCGGGCAAGTAAAATTAACCAACTTTTATGGACCAACTGAAGCAACTATTTACGTAAATGCATTTGACATTCAACCTAATCAAGAATTTGTTTCTATTGGGCAGCCGATACAGAACACGCAATTATATGTATTAGACCAAAATCAACGCTTGCAATCAATAGGGATAGAGGGTGAGTTATATATTGGTGGTGCCGGTTTAGCTCGTGGATACTTAAATCGTCCGAATCTCACTGCCGAAAAATTCGTTTCGCATCCATTTCGATTGGGAGAACAACTATATCGAACAGGAGATTCAGTAAGATATCTAACTGATGGGAATTTAGAATTTATAGGGAGAATGGACCATCAAGTTAAGATGCGTGGCTTTCGGATTGAGCTTGGAGAAATTGAAGCGACTTTAGAAAAGTATTCGTTTATTAAAGAGGCTGTCGTATTAGTTAGGGAAGATCGCCCGGGTGATCAGCGATTGGTTGCATATGTAATAAGCGACGGAAATACTCAAAAGTGGCGAGAGTATCTACAAAATCAATTGCCGAATCATATGATTCCAGCGCATCTTGTAGAGTTAGAACAGTTTCCGCTTACTCCGAATGGAAAAATTGATCGAAAAGCTTTGCCAGCACCTGATGAGCAACCTATGGGAGATTTTAATGTTTTACCTCGGACGCCTTCGGAAGAGCTTATTGCCTCTGTTTGGAGTCAAGTGTTAGGAATAGAAAATATCGGTATTCAGGATTCCTTCTTTGAACGGGGTGGACACTCACTGCTCGCTACTCAAATCGTCTCTCGATTACAAGAATTGTTCCAGATTAAAATCCCACTACGTGAACTGTTCAAGCACGATACAGTGGAATCATTAGCGAAACGAGTAGATCAGTTGCGCAAAGAAGATAAAAAGCGAGAGGTTCCACCCCTTGTACCTATGAAGCGGGAAGAATCTATTCCACTTTCCTATGCACAGAAACGCCTATGGTTTATTGACCAATTAATGCCAAATAATGCGATGTACAATATTCATGCAGCGTGTCGCTTAACAGGAAAGTGGTCAATTGAAGCATTGGAGGCCGGATGGAATCAGTTGTTGGAACGTCATGAATCATTAAGGACGATAATTCTAGAACAAGAGGGTGAACCTTTTCAACAGGTTCAATCTCATGTATTCAGACATATCCCTCAAACAGATCTAACAGACCTTTCTTTGGAAGATAGGAAAAGGGAAATGAAACGGCTCATTCAAAACGAAGCGGAGGAAACATTTCATTTTGGGCAAGGTCCTCTGATTCGAACACGAATATTGAAAGTGGACAGGGAAGAATGGGTTCTCCTTTGTACGATGCATCATATTATTTCAGATGGGTGGTCAATGGGAATCTTACTTGAAGAATGGATGGCTTTTTATGAAGGAGCACTAAGCGAAAAACCGCCGGAATTAAAGGAGTTATCTATTCAATATGCAGACTTTGTCATGTGGCAGAAGGAATGGCAAAAAGAAGAGAATTTGGATCAGCACCTCCAATATTGGAAGGAAGAATTGTCTGGGGAGCTACCGGTTTTACAATTACCGATGGATCGTCCTCGACCTGCGGTTCAAACCCACCGTGGTGCGAGTCAGTCCTTAATGGTGGCGAATTCCCTACAGGAAAAGCTCAAAGGTTTAAGTCTGCAAGAAGGATCCACTTTATTTATGACATTGATGGCAGCGTATCAAAGCTTCCTTTCTCGTTATTCAGGACAAGACGACATCTTGGTTGGGAGCCCAATTGCAAATCGAAATGTTAAAGAGGTTGAAGGATTAATAGGTTTCTTTGCAAATACGTTGGTTTATCGAGCTGATTTCAGTGGAAATCCGACGTTCCAAGAACTTTTGTCGCAGATACGAAAAAAAGCACTAAAAGCATACGAGTATCAGGACATTCCATTTGAGAAAGTGGTAGAATCCGTAAAACCGGAACGGAATACAAGTCATTCACCGATATTTCAAACCATGTTTACTTTACAGAATACGAAACAAGAGTTTCCTCAGCTATCTGAAAGACACATGGAACTCATGGAAAGTCATACTTCTGTGGCAAAATTTGATTTGAGTTTATTTGCTTCTGAGACGGAAGAAGGATTATCGCTAACCTTTGAATATAATACTGATTTGTTTAATGATACAACCATTGAACGTATGGCAAGTCATTTTGAACATTGGTTATATCAAATTGTATCTCATCCAAAAGAGTTATTATCGGAAATGAATATGTTATCGAAAGTGGAATATAAGCAACTACTAGAGGAATGGAATGAAACAGGTGTTGTAGATATACGAGAAAGCACAATTCATACATTATTTGAAGAACAAGTGGAAAAAACACCAGAAGCAATTGCAGTAGTGTGCGAAGATGAAGAACTAACATATCGAGAGTTGGACGAACGCTCGAATCAACTGGCACATTATCTACAGAAGCATGGTGTAGGATGCGAATCAATGGTTGGGATTTGCGTTACACGTTCATCCGAGATGATTGTCGGCCTCTTAGGAATCATGAAGGCAGGAGGAGCATATGTCCCAATTGATCCAGCGTATCCGGAAAGTCGACTGCAATATATTTTAGAGGATGCTCATATAAAGGTATTGGTGACACAGGAAAAGTTACAGCAAAAAATGGTTTTACCTAAATCCGTTGACGTGATTTCTATTGATTGTGATCGAGCAGAAATAGAACAAGAAGTAACTACGGTGTGTACGAGTGAAGTGACGAGCAATAACTTAGCCTATATCATCTATACTTCAGGTTCCACAGGAAATCCAAAGGGAGTAATGATTGAGCACAGGAATACAGTAACAATGATTCATTGGGCGCATCACACATATTCCCGAAAGGATTTAGCAGGAGTGTTGGCTTCAACTTCGCTATCCTTTGATTTATCCGTTTTTGAATTGTTTGTTCCCTTGACGATGGGTGGTAAGGTGATTGTCGCTGAAAATGCTCTACATCTAGACAAGTTGTCTACCAAGGGTGTGACTTTGGTCAATACTGTGCCATCGGCAGCGAAGGAACTGGTTCGAGCAAAAACCATCCCTTCTTCGGTAAAGGTGATGAATTTGGCTGGAGAACCATTGTCATATTCACTTGTTCAAGACTTATACGAGAGAAGTACGATTGAGAAGGTGTACAACCTATATGGACCGTCCGAAGATACTACGTATTCCACATATATGGAATTAGAAAAGGGTGCCATGTATAGGGTACCACCAATTGGTAAACCAGTCTTCAATACAGAAGTATATGTACTGAGCGCGGAACAAAAAATGGTTCCAATTGGTGTAGTTGGTGAGCTTTACATTAGTGGATCAGGATTAGCACGTGGATACTTAAATCGCCCTGACTTAACAAAAGAGCGTTTTATACCGCATCCGTTTAAAGAAGGAGAGCGAGTATACCGGACTGGAGATCTAGTAAGATATCTGCCGGATGGGAATTTGGAGTATATTGGCCGAATCGATCATCAGGTAAAAATTCGTGGGTTCCGGATTGAACTAGGAGAAATTGAAGCGACATTACAAAAGCATACATTAGTTAACGAAGTCATTGTGATGGTGCGGGAAGATTATCCTGGTAATCCATGTTTGGTTGCCTATGTTGTGGGAGATGGGGATGCTCATAAGTGGCGTGATTATCTCAAGGTCCAGTTGCCAAATTACATGGTTCCAGCCTATTTTGTCGGATTGAACGCATTTCCACTCACCCCAAATGGGAAAATTGATAGGAAGGCCTTACCATCACCAGAGAGACAGGAGAGAGCGAGTGGTTATATTTCTCCTCGTACACCTACGGAAAAAACAATCGTTTCAATATGGCATCAAGTTTTAGGTGTGGAAAATATTGGAACCAAAGATTCGTTTTTTGAAATAGGTGGCCATTCATTACTTGCTACACAAGCTGTCTCCGATCTTAAAGAGGCTTTTGGAATTGAGTTACCATTGCATGAGTTATTTACGTTTCATACGGTGCAGGAATTGGCAGAACGAATTAATCAATTGCTCTATAGCGAAAATAAAGAAATGCAGAATGATAGTAAGGAGAATGTAAGTCTTCAAGACTATATTCAAAAAGAAGCAGAAGTGAGTAATGATGAAGAATTACTTGAACTTCTTAAGCAATTGGAAGAGTTATCAGAGGAAGAAGCACAAGGGATATTCGAGAGTAATTTGGCTGAGGAAGGGGTAAAAAAATGAGAAGTGATTTACTTGCAAAACTGAGTTCACTTTCTCCTGAGAAGAGAGCTTGGCTTCAGGAGCAAATGCAAAAAAAGGAGAATAAAGAAGCACTTCCGTTGTCTTATGCACAACAACGTTTGTGGTTTATGGATAGATTTAATCCAAACAGTTCATTATATAATATTCCAACAGTATGGCGTCTAAAAGGAAATTGGATTCCTAAAGCATTAGAAAAGGGATTCAATCGACTCATTGAACGTCATGAATCATTACGTACCGTTTTTAAGGAAGTAGGAGAGCAACCTGTACAACATATTATCGAATTCCTTCCTAGTACATTACCTGTAAGGGATTACTCTCACCTTCCTCTAGAAGTAAAAGAAAAAGAGGTAGATAGTTTAATTGTGAGAGAAGCGCAAGAACCATTTGATTTAATGAATGGCCCTTTAATTCGTAATCAGCTTGTTCAATTAGGAAAGGATGAATGGTTATTACTGTGTACGATGCATCATATTATTTCTGATGCTTGGTCCATCGGTATATTCATGAATGAATTACTTGCTTTCTATGAAGAAGAAACGGGCGGGAGTCCTGCTAAATTAAGTTCACTATCCATTCAATATGCAGACTTTGCGAAGTGGCAAAAGGAGTGGTTGCAAGGTGATGTGCTAAATCGTCAACTCGCGTATTGGCAAGAAGAATTGTCTGGGGAGCTTCCTATGTTACAACTGCCAGTGGACCGACCTCGACCGGTTACGCAAACTTACACTGGGGATACGCATCACGTGATTTTTCCTTATAAATTACTCAGTCAATTGAAGGATATAAGTCGACAAGAAGGGTCTACCTTATTTATGACTTTAATGGCTGCATACCAGAGCTTTCTTGCCCGTTATACGGGGCAAAAAGATATTCTCGTCGGAAGCCCGATTGCAAATCGGAATCATAAGGGAGTAGAAGGATTAATCGGTTTCTTTGTTAATACGTTAGTTTATCGAGCGGATTTGAGTGGAACCCCTACCTTTCGGGAGATTTTGTTCCAAACAAAGAAAAAAGCGTTAAAAGCGTACGAATATCAAGATATACCGTTTGAAAAAGTGGTAGAAGCCGTGCAACCTGAGAGAAGTATGAGTCATTCTCCTATCTTTCAGACCATGTTTACACTACAGAATATAAAACAAGAACGACTAGAACTGCCTGGCAGAAGTATCGAAATGGTAGAAAGTAATATGTCTATTGCAAAATTTGATTTAAGTTTAACTGCCTACGAAGTGGAAGAGGGTCTATTTGTCTCTTTTGAATACAACACGGATTTATTTGATAGTAGTACCATTTCACGTATGGCAGATCATTTTGAGAACTGGTTAAATGAAATCGCGTATCATCCAGATGAATCATATACAAAGCTGTCAATGTTATCGGACACAGAGCAGAAACAGCTCCTAGAAGAATGGAATGATACTGAAGTAGTTTATGGTCATGAGTGTATGATTCATGAGCTATTTGAGCAGCAAGTTGCACGTACACCTGATGCAGTGGCGGTAGTTTATGAAGGTGGAAAGCTAACGTATCAAGAACTCAATGAAAAATCGAACCAATTGGCACATTATCTACAAAAACGGGGTATAGGACCTGAATCATTGGTCGGTATATGTGTTGAACGTTCTCCTGATATGATTATTGGTCTCTTTGGGATTTTGAAAGCAGGTGGGGCTTATGTCCCACTGGACCCAAGTTATCCCGAAAACCGCTTGAGATACATTTTAGAGAATTCACAAATTCAAGTGCTGTTAACAAAAGAGGCACTACAGGACTGGTTACCTAAAGATATTCAAGCAATTTGTTTAGACCGGGATCAAGTAATGATTTCTAAAGAGAGTAATTTGGCTCCGGTGAGTGGAGTAACAGCACATAACTTAGCGTATATCATATACACTTCGGGTTCGACGGGAAATCCGAAGGGAGTAATGATTGAACATCATTCGGTTATCAACCGCCTACAGTGGATGCAGAAAAAATATCCATTATCTGAGGAGGATACAATCCTACAAAAGACACCGTTTTCGTTTGATGTTTCTGTCTGGGAATTATTTTGGTGGTCATTTGTAGGAGCACGTGTTTGTTTACTTCTACCCGGAGGTGAGAAAGATCCTGGGGTGATTGAGGAGTATATCGAACGATATCGTGTGACCACCATGCACTTTGTTCCGTCGATGTTATCTACTTTCTTAGATTACATGGAACAATATAACTCGAAAAGGAATGTTTCGTCTTTAAGTCAGGTTTTTACTAGTGGAGAAGCATTAAACACTGAACAAGTTCGCAGGTTTAAGGGGGTATTTTACGATGTTCAGCAAACAAAGTTAATTAACTTGTATGGCCCTACCGAAGCGACTGTGGATGTGACTTATTATGATTGTGATTTAGAAAAAGAACCAATGACTATTCCAATTGGGCGTCCAATTGATAATACAGAGTTGTATGTGTTGGATCAACATCAACAGGTGGTACCGATTGGTGTGGCGGGGGAACTTTACCTTGGTGGAGTAGGCTTGGCACGTGGCTACTTCAATCGACCAGAGTTAACTACTGAACGTTTTATTCCGCATCCTTTTAAGGAAGGGGAACGATTATATCGAACGGGTGACCTGGTGAGATATATGAGTGATCGTAACTTGGAGTATATCGGAAGAATAGATAACCAAGTGAAAATCAGAGGATTCCGAATTGAACTGGGAGAGATCGAAGCATCTTTACATGATTACCCATCTGTAAAAGAGGCTGTCGTGTTGGTGAAGGAAGGTCGTCCAGGAGATAAGCAGTTAGTAGCTTATGTAGTGGGTGAAGGGGATAATGGAGAGTGGCGTGAATATCTCAAGAAGCAACTGCCGCATTATATGGTTCCGGCATACTTTTTCCAAGTTGAAGCGATGCCACTCACTCCAAATGGTAAGGTTAATCGGAAAGCCTTACTGGAATTGGAAGCACAGTTCATAAGTGAAGATATTAGTTCATCACGAACACCAGTAGAGGAGCTCATCGTTTCCGTATGGAGTCAAGTGTTAGGTATAAGAAATATTAGTGTCCAAGATTCGTTTTTTGAAATCGGTGGTCACTCGCTGCTAGCTACCCAAGTAGTTTCACGCTTACAAGAAATCTTTCAAATCGAATTATCGGTACGTGAACTATTTGAGTATGCAACAGTGGAGTCAATGGCAAAGCGATTAGATCAATTACGTAAAGGAGATAGAAAACGAGAGATTCCTCCGCTAATGCCGATGGAACGAGGAACAATTATTCCGCTCTCTTATGCCCAGCAGCGCTTATGGTTTATCGATCAATTTACGCCTAATAGTGCACTTTACAATATGCCAATTGTATGCCGCCTTACAGGAAATTGGCTACCTGAGGCATTGGAAACGGGATGGAATCAGTTAATAGAGCGTCATGAATCATTGCGGACGGTCTTTCATGAAGTTAACGGACACCCCGTGCAGCAAATTGAACCGTATGCTTTTCAATCAATTCCGAAAATGGATTTAACTATGCTTTCTCCAGAAGACCGAGAAGAAGAAGTTAAACGTTTGATTCAACAAGAAACAGAAGTGCCATTTGATTTAGGAGAGGGCCCACTAATCAGGACAAGTATTTTGCAAGTGGGTGAGGAAGAATGGATTCTCCTTTGTACATTACATCATATCATTTCAGATGGATGGTCAATGGGAGTCCTACTTGAAGAGTGGATGGCATTCTATGAGAAAGCCACAGATGGAAAGGTAGCAGAACTTGAACCATTACCGGTTCAATATGCCGACTTTGCTCAGTGGCAAAAAGGATGGTTGAAGGAGGAAGTGCTTGATCAACAACTTCAATATTGGAGGGAAGAATTGTCTGGGGAGCTTCCTGTACTCCAACTTCCTATGGATCGCCCGCGTCCCGCAATACAAACTCATCATGGGTCGACATATACTCTGGTTCTGCCAAGCACGCTACACGACAAATTGAACGAATTTAGTCGTCAAGAAGGGGCCACACTCTTCATGACCCTGTTAGCTGCATATCAAAGTTTTCTATCACGTTATACGGGACAAGAAGATATTCTGGTCGGAAGTCCAATTGCTAATCGAAATTACAGAGAAATTGAAGGACTAATTGGATTCTTCGTCAATACGCTGGTTTATCGAGCTAATCTGAGTGGTAGACCAACATTTCAGGATGTTCTGTCTCAGATTCGTCAAAAGGCATTGAAGGCCTATGAATATCAAGATATCCCTTTTGAAAAAATTGTAGAAGTTGTACAACCAGAGCGGAGTACAAGTCATTCGCCAATCTTCCAGACTATGTTCATTTTGCAAAATATGAAACAAGAGTTCCCGGTGTTATCTGGTAGAAGTATTGAAATGATAGAAAGCCATAGTCCAATCGCAAAGTTTGATTTAAGTGTGATGGCAGCTGAGACGGAAGAGGGATTACTTTTTACTTTTGAATACAATAAGGATTTATTCAATGCTACAACTATTGAACGGATGGCAGGGCACTTTGAGAAATGGTTACACGAAGTTTCTCATCACCCGAAAAATCCGTTGCATAGTTTGAGCATGCTATCGGAACCTGAGCGTACTTTGTTATTAGAAACATGGAATGACACTGTAATGGAAATGTCCCCACAAGGTCTTATTTGCGACAGATTTGAGGAACAAGTAGCTAGGAGTCCTGAAGCGATTGCGGTGGTTGATCAAACAAAAGAGTGGACTTACGATGAACTGGATGCACAAGCAAATCAGTTGGCAAATGTTTTACAGCGAAAAGGAGTCGCTCCAGAATCAGTCGTGGGAGTTTATCTTCCGAGGTCGGCTGAGCTCATGGTAAGTTTACTAGGCATATTAAAAGCTGGTGGAGCTTATGTCGTTTTAGATCCGTTGTATCCAAAATCAAGGTTAGAATACATGATTGAAGATGCAGGAATTCAATTTGTAGTGACGGCAGAAGGACAAGAAGGCCTTTTCGAACAGGTCGAAATGGTGAGGTTAGAAGAATTAACAGTGGAAAGTGTAATCGCACCTACACGGCAGATAAATCCAGAGAACTTAGCTTATATCGTCTATACCTCTGGTTCTACAGGAAAGCCAAAGGGTGTCATGGTTGAATATCGCTCATTAATGAATATGGTCTCTTGGCATCAAGAAGTTTATCGTATTACAGCAGAGGATCGTGCGACTCAGATTGCGGGGATTGCTTTTGATTCGGCTGTCCAGGAGATTTGGCCGTATCTAACTGCTGGTGCAGCACTCTACTTGTCAACAGAGGAACTGAGAATTAATCCAGGAGCACTAAGAGACTGGCTCATTGATTCGCGAATAACAGCTAGTTTTGCACCTACGCCTATTCTGGAAAGACTCTTGAAATTACCTTGGCCAGAGAAGACGGATCTTCGTTTTATCATTACGGGCGGGGATCAATTAACGCAGTATCCATCTAACGATATTCCTTTTACGGTAATCAATCAGTATGGTCCATCGGAAAATACCGTTGTTACCACGGATTGTTATGTACCTGTAGGAGTGACAACAGGTACGCCATCTATTGGTCGACCGATTGCGAATACAGAAGTTTATGTGTTAGATTCTCATCTTCAGCTAGTACCAATTGGTGTGATTGGAGATCTTTATATTGGAGGAAAGAGTCTTGCTCGTGGATATGCTAATCGTCGGGATCTCACAAAGGAAAAATTTATTCCACATCCATTCAAGTCAGGAGAACGTCTCTATTACACCGGAGACAAAGCAAGTTATCTTTCTGATGGTGCTCTTCAGTTCCATGGTCGAATAGATGACCAAGTAAAAATTCGTGGTTTCCGGATTGAATTGGGAGAAATTGAAGCAATTTTGCAGGCGCATTCTTCTGTGAAAGAAGCTGTTGTATTGGTACGAGAGGATAATCCAGGTGACAAGCGATTAGTAGCTTATGTAGTTGGTGAAGGAAACGTTCATGAATGGCGAGAGCATCTACAAACACATTTACCAAATTACATGGTTCCAACAAACTTTGTTGAGGTGGCATTTTTACCACTTACACCGAATGGGAAACTTGATTTGAAGGCATTGCCTATACCTGGTGAACCATCGACTGAAAATACTGTATACCCACGAACTCCGCTGGAAGAGCTTATCGCTTCAATATGGAGTCAAGTGCTAGAGATAGGAAATATTGGTGTTCAGGATTCTTTCTTCGAACTTGGTGGTCATTCTCTACTTGCTACTCAAGTGGTTTCACGCTTACAAGAAGTCTTTCAAATAAAACTACCGGTGCGTGAACTGTTCGAGTATTCAACGGTGGAGGCACTGGCGAAGCGATTAGATCAGTTACGTAAGGGAGGCAAAAAACGAGAAATTCCGCCATTGATGCCGATGGAACGAGGAAATGCCATTCCACTTTCTTATGCTCAACAGCGCTTATGGTTTATCGATCAATTTACACCTAATAGTGCACTTTATAATATGCCGATGGTATGCCGTCTTACAGGAAATTGGTTACTAGAAGCATTGGAGTTGGGATGGAATCAGTTGATAGAGCGTCATGAATCATTGCGGACAGTATTTCATGAAGTGGACGGTCATCCTGTGCAGAAGATTCAACCGTATACTTTCCGTTCCCTTCCACAAATTGATTTAACTAAGATTTCTCCAGAAGAGAGAGAAAGAGAAGTGGAGCAATGGATTCAAACTGAAGTCGAATCCCCATTTGACTTAGAGCAAGGGCCATTGTTTCGTGGACAAATCGTGAAAATTTCAGAAGAAGAATGGGTTCTTCTGTGTAATATGCATCATATTATTTCGGATGGATGGTCGATGGAAATCTTACTCCAAGAATGGATGGTATTTTATGAGGAGGCGATTGGCGAAAAACCAGCAGAGCTCGCACCATTACCAGTTCAATATGCGGATTTTGCTCAATGGCAAAGGGATTGGTTAAAAGAGGAAGTACTAAATCAACAGCTTGCATATTGGAAGGAAGAACTGTCTGGTGAGTTACCAGTCTTAATGTTGCCGATGGATCGTCCTCGTCCTCCGGTGCAAACCCACCATGGATTAACTCATAATGTGTTGTTGTCACGCTCATTACTGGATAAATTAAACGAACTTAGTCGTCAAGAAGGGGCAACGCTTTTCATGACCTTATTGGCATCTTATCAAAGTTTCCTTGCCCGTTATACAGGACAATCAGATATTCTTGTTGGAAGCCCAATTGCGAATCGAAATTATCGAGAGATTGAAGGATTGATTGGTTTCTTTGTCAATACGTTAGTCTATCGGGCTGATTTAAGTGGCGCACCGACATTCCAAGAGTTGTTGTCTCAGGTACGTACAAAAGCATTGAAGGCGTATGAATACCAAGATGTTCCGTTTGAAAAGATTGTAGAAGTCATACAACCCGAGCGAAGTACAAGTCATTCTCCGATCTTCCAAACCATGTTTACCTTACAAAACACGAAACGAGAGCTTCCAGAGCTTCATGGAAGAAGTTTAGAACCGATGGAAAGTCATGCTTCGATCGCCAAGTTTGATTTGAGTTTAAGCGCCGCAGAGGTGGAAGAGGGTTTATTCCTTTGTTTTGACTATAAGACTGATTTATTTGACATTGTAACGATCAGACGTATGGCTGAGCATTTTGAAAACTGGTTGAATGAAATCGTGGAACATCCTGATAAATCATTGATGAAGTTGAAGATGCTATCGGAATTGGAGAAGCAATTGCTGGAAGAGTGGAATAATAATGCTGTAGCGTATCCACGTGAGAGTGTGATCCATACACTTTTTGAAGATCAAGTGGGTCGTACACCTGACACGGTAGCGGTGGTGGATGAAAATCAGCAGTTGACGTATCGAGAGCTGAATGAGAAAGCAAACCAATTGGCCCATTATCTTCAGAAATGTGGGATTGGGAACGAGTCATTGGTTGGTCTCTGCTTCCAGCGTTCAGTTGAGATGATTGTCGGTCTCATGGGGATCTTGAAAGCTGGGGCAGCCTATGTCCCATTGGATCCATCGTATCCAGAAAGTCGCCTACGATATATTCTGGAGGACACAGAGATTCAAGTATTGGTCACGAACGAAGCATTAAAAGGTTGGATACCTGAAGAAATCAAAGCAGTTTGTTTGGATCGGGATAAAGCGATGGTCTCGCGAGAAAGCACCCTTTCACCAATATGTGAAGTGACAGGAGAAAACTTGGCGTATGTAATCTATACTTCGGGATCAACAGGGAATCCGAAGGGAGTTATGGTAGAGCATCACAATGTGATTCGTTTATTTAAATCAACGGAATGTTGGTATCAGTTTGATGAAAAAGATACTTGGACGCTTTTCCATTCTTATGCGTTTGACTTCTCGGTATGGGAGATTTGGGGGGCATTACTCCATGGCGGAAGATTGATTGTTGTTCCTTACTGGATTAGTCGATCGCCCAAGGATTTCTATCAACTGTTAGTAAAGGAGAAGGTTACGGTTCTTAATCAGACACCATCCGCATTTCGACAATTGATACAAGTGTGTGAACAAGAAGATGAGAAGAAAGACTTGTATCTGCGCTATGTCATATTTGGTGGGGAAGCACTCGATCCTACCAGCTTGTTACCATGGTTTCAAAGGTATGGAGAGCAGGAACCACAGTTAATTAATATGTATGGAATTACAGAAACTACCGTTCATGTTACTTATTATCCAATTACTCAAGATGATGTGCAGTATGCTTCAAGAAATAATATCGGAAAACGGATTCCAGATTTAGAAGCGTATGTACTAGACGCTTGTCAACAACCTGTGCCTATTGGTGTAGCTGGCGAACTATATATTGGTGGAGCAGGACTCGCACGTGGGTATTTAAACAGACCCGAATTGACTGCAGAACGTTTCATTCCTCATCCATTCAGTAGTGACCCAGGATCGCGATTATATCGGACAGGAGACTTAGCGAGATACTTACCGGATGGAAATCTGGATTATCTTGGGCGGATAGATCACCAGGTGAAAATCCGTGGTTTCCGAATTGAGCTCGGAGAAATTGAATCTGCTTTAAACGCATATGCATCCATAAAAGAGGCTGTCGTAATTGTTCGAGAAGATCAGCCGGGTGATAAACGGTTGGTGGCATATGTCGTGGGTGATGGGAATGTAGGTGAGTGGAGAGATTATCTCAAGGCGGAACTACCAAGCCATATGGTTCCTTCAGGATTTGTGATGATGGAAGTCATTCCACTAACTGCTAATGGTAAAGTTGATCGTGAGGCCTTACCTGTACCAGAGGAGAGGAAAATCGAAAGTGAATGTGTTGCCACGCGGAATGATAACGAAGAAACACTGGCTACCATTTGGAAGCAAGTATTAGGGATTAAAAAGGTGGGAATCCATGATAACTTCTTTGAAATTGGTGGAGACTCGATTCTCAGCATTCAGATTGTCTCTCGTGCGAAGCAAGCAGGTTTGCAATTGACACCAAAGCAAATGTTTGAACACCAAACGATTGCCGAGTTGGCGCAAGTAGTCAAAGAAGAACGGGGTGTACAAGCAGATCAGGGTGTTGTAACTGGAGAACTGATCCTTACACCAATCCAGCAATGGTTTTTAGCACAAGATCATCCTAACCCACACCATTGGAATCAATCCATGTTTTTTAGAACAAAAGAGCGATTGGATATAGTATTACTGGAGAAAGCTGTGCGTACCCTTCTAATCCATCATGATGCCTTGCGTTTAAGATATGAACGTTTACCGGATGGAGCTTGGAAACAGCGGAACGAAGGGATCGAAGAACAATCGACGCTGATCGTTATTTCATTAGACGAAGTGCCGCAAGCAGAATGGCATCAAGTGATTCAAACGGAGATTGACACTGCACAAGCAAGCTTGCACTTACACGCAGGACCGCTAATGAGAATGGTGTATTTTGATGAAGGTGAGAAAAGAGCCGGCCGATTATTCTGGGTGATTCATCACTTAGCAGTGGATGGTGTTTCGTGGCGGATTTTACTGGAGGATCTGCAAACGGCGTATAATCAAGCGAGCCAGGATCAGATGATCCAATTACCTACAAAGAGTACATCCTTTAAAGCGTGGTCGGAGAAATTGCATCATTACGCTGAAGCTGGGATTGTGCAAGAAGTGCGTGATTACTGGGAGCAGCAATCCGAACAAAAAGTGGCTATGCTACCAGTGGATACCACCTTCGAAGTTCCAGCAAATACAAGAACCGAGGAGATTACGGTGGTGCTGGATGAGAAAGAGACCCGTGCGGTATTGCAAGAGATTTCAAGCACTCATCGTGTCCAAATCAATGAAGTACTATTGACAGCATTGGCACAGGCTATGGCAGCATGGACAGGTCATCCGGCGCTGACCGTGGATTTGGAGGGGCATGGTCGGGAAGAGATTATCGAAGACGTTGACCTATCGAGAACCGTGGGGTGGTTTACAAGTATTTATCCTGTTCACTTAAATATTACCGGTGCCGACACGCCAATTGCAGCATTAAAAGCAGTTAAAGAACAAGTACGTAAAATTCCTAATAAGGGTGTTGACTATGGGATTTTGCGGTACCTGAACGAAACAATGTATGAGCAGTGGGGGTCTCAACATACACCGTCTATTAGTTTTAACTATCTTGGACAATTTGACCAAATGTTTTCTGACGATGCAATGCTTATTCCGGAGAACGGATTTAAGCGCTTAGATCATGCTTCTGGTTCCAAGCGATCGCATTTAATCGATATAATTGGAATGGTAACGGATGGGAAACTTCAGTTCACTTGGGTATACAATTTGGGACAATTCGCGAAATCAACGATTCAAAGTATTGCAGAGAATATGCTCCATCAACTGAGTAGATTGGTTCAATCTTCATCAGATGGAGAATCTGCACTGACCGTTTCGGATTTTGCGATGGCTAATCTTAACCAAGTAGGTTTGACAAAAGTACTAACCAAGATGAATCGTGGAAAGAACTATCCAATTACTGATTTATATCCATTATCGCCTTTGCAAGAAGGTATGATTTTCCATACATTGCATGACCAAGGGGATGAACATGTAGCGCCGTATATAGTGCAATTAAGTTTTATGATTAAAGGGAAAATGGATATTCCTACTTTCGAGCAGGCGTGGAAATCCGTAATTCAGCGGCATGAAATTTTCCGCTCAGCTTTCGTTTGGGATGAAGTTGAAGAGCCTTTACAAGTGGTGTATGAGAGTATTCCATTTAAGGTGAATGTAGAAGATTGGCGTACGCTGACTGCTGAAGAAAAAGAGGAGAAAAGAAAAGCCTTTTTGGCATTGGATCGAAAACAAGCCTTTCTTTTTGATGAAGCGCCATTGATGCGGGTGACTGTCATTCAAGAAGGTGAGGAAGAATATCGAATTGTTTGGACACATCACCATATTCTGTTGGATGGATGGAGCCTACCACTGGTCTTTAACGAATTGCTTACAGTGTACCAGAAGAGAATGAATGGAGAAGCCGTGCATTTACCTAAGTCATCGCCATACAAGAAATATATTCAATGGTTAAGAGAGCAGAATCAGGAGCAGGCGGAGCAATTCTGGAGAGAGAAACTTAAAGGTTTTACAGCTCCAACCCCGTTGGGATTAGAAAGTAAAGAGAAAGAACAAGGTTACACAGAGAAGGTAACTTATTTATCAAAAGAGCAAACCCAAGCGTTACAAAACTGGGCGAAGCGAAATAGGCTCACTTTGAATACGGTAATTCAAGGTGCGTGGGCGTATCTCATGAGCCGGTATAGTGGAGAAGATGACATTGTCTATGGTGTAACTAGCTCAGGACGCCCTACGGAGATTATTGATGTTGAAAACATTGTAGGTCCTTTTATTACCACATCACCGACGCGAATTCAGTTAATAGATGATATAAAAGTAATGGATTGGTTGCAGAAGATACAAGAGGAAGAGATAGAAAGAAGACAATATGAATATGCTTCTTTGACAGAGATTCAAGGGTGGAGTGAAGTTCCTAGAGGAACCCCGCTGTTCCATAGCTTGTATGTGTTTGAAAACTACCCAGTGAAAGAGGATTCCTCAGGAAATCTAGAAATTGGTGAGTTGGAAGGAGTAGAGCAAACTCATTATCCATTAGGATTGACAGTTGTTCCAGAAAGCCAGTTGTTGTTAAAGTTGAAGTATGATCGTAACAAGTTTAATGGTCTCACTGTTGAACGGATGCTGGGGCATTTAAGCCAGGTGTTAAAGCAAATGATCGAGAACGTTGATCAAACTCTGTCGGAGCTGGTGTATGTTACGGAAATAGAACAGAAACAACTACTGGAAGAATGGAATGATAATGCAGCAGCGTATCCACGTGAGAGTGTGATCCACAAACTGTTTGAAGATCAAGTGGATCGTACACCTGATGCGGTGGCAGTGGTGGATGAAAATCAGCAGTTGACGTATCGAGAGCTGAATGAGAAAGCAAACCAATTGGCCCATTATCTTCAGAAATGTGGGATTGGGACGGAGTCATTGGTCGGACTTTGTTTCCAACGTTCAGTTGAGATGATTGTCGGTCTCATGGGGATCTTGAAAGCTGGAGCAGCCTATGTTCCGTTGGATCCATCGTATCCAGAAAGTCACCTACGATATATTCTGGAGGACACAGGAATTCAAATATTGGTTACGAACGAAGTATCACAAGGTTGGATACCTGAAGAAGTTGAAACAGTTTGTTTGGACCGAGATCAAGCAATGATTTCGCAAGAAAACACCCTTTCACCAATATGTAAAGTGACAGGAGAAAACTTGGCGTATGTTATCTACACTTCAGGTTCGACCGGGAATCCAAAAGGGGTTATGGTGCAGCATCATTCGGTATTAAATCTATCCTATGGTTTACAGAAAGAGGTTTTTTCACATCGGACACGTGTTAACATGCGCGTTGGTCTAAATGCCTCAATCGCCTTTGATTCATCCGTTAAACAATTACAAATGCTTTTGTATGGTTCTAGTTTATATATTATTTCAAAAGAAGTTCGCAGTGATCCTCAACAGTTTGTATCTTATATTCGGGAGAATAAGTTGGAAATGTTCGATATAACACCTTCACTACTCCAATTACTCATAGATGAGGGGTTGTTAGAAACAAACGATAGTGTTCATGTTCCAAGCAAGGTACTGGTCGGTGGAGAAGCGATTATGCCATCACTGTGGGAACAACTAGTAGAAAATGACCATATCCATTTTTATAATGTATATGGTCCTACGGAATGTACGGTTGATGCGACATGCTATCGTATCAAAAAAGATAGTAAGAGAGTAACTATTGGGCGTCCGTTGCCAAACGTTCAAGCCTATGTATTGGATGAGAATTTGTTACCTGTTCCAGTTGGTGTAACGGGTGAACTTTATATCGGTGGAGCAGGCCTAGCGAGAGGATATTTGAATCGTCCAGAGTTAACGTCAGAACGTTTTATTCCTCATCCATTTAATGAAGGGGAACGGTTATACCGGACGGGAGATCTAGTCCGCTATTTAGCTGATGGCCATTTGGATTATTTGGGAAGAATCGATAATCAAGTGAAAATTCGAGGATTCCGGATTGAGCTTGGAGAGATTGAAGCGAATTTAGAAAGTCATCCATCGGTGAAAGAGGCGGTAGTCTTGATAAGAGAGGACCAACCAGGAGATCAGAGATTGGTTGCCTATGTGGTGGGTGAAGGAAGTATGCATGAATGGCGTGAGCATCTCAAGAGACAAGTGCCGAATTATATGATTCCTGCACACTTTATTGAGGTAGATGCGATTCCGCTTACAACAAATGGGAAGGTTGATCGAAAGGCACTGAAAAGCTTAACGATTCAAAGAGAAAGTACCTTTTCTACACCAATCATCCCACGGGATGAAATCGAGTATCAGCTGATTACAATTTGGCAGGATTTGCTACAGTTAGAAGATATCCATGTAAACGATGATTTCTTCAATATAGGAGGTCACTCTCTCCTTGTAATCAAATTGATTTCAAAGGTCAGAGAGAAATTTGGAAAAGAGATTAAGGTGCCCGCACTGATTAAGAACCCGACAGTGGAAGGAATCGCTTGTCTCATCCGTGAGAATCATCGTATGGAAGAATCATTATCGGTTCTGGTTCCATTACAAGAATCAGAGAAAAGACCTTTCTTCTGTGTTCATCCGTTTATGGGTAATGTACTCTGTTACATTCAGCTAGCAAGGTTACTCAAGGATCACTGCTCATTTTATGGTCTACAGAATCCTCTCGTAGAGAAAGAAGGAATGAACGGGTTGATTTTATCGGAAGTAGTTCAACTTTACATCGAGGAAATGAAGCGGGCTCAGCCAGAGGGGCCGTATCGTCTGGGAGGATGGTCTCTGGGCGGTGCCATCGCCTATGAAATCGCAACTATGCTACGGAACCAGGGAGAAGAAGTTGAGGTGTTGGTACTATTGGATACCAAGGTGCCTTCAGAACGGGATAACAAGACAGAGGATGAAATGCTATCTTATATATTGGAGCATTTCATCCATATAGAGTTAGTGGAGCAGGAAGAAGAGCTTGTTCATCAACAGGACATGCTTGTTGAGCAATTAATTGTGGAAGGAGTGCTCCCGCCTGATGCAAATCTTACGAATTTGAAGCAAATTATCAATGCTCACAGGAAATGTCTGAATTTAATGGCAGAGCATGATTTAACACCATATTTTGGGGAAGTCATTTACTTTAGTGCTGAGGAAGGTAAAGAATTGTTTACGGATTGGAAGCCTTTATTAAAAGGAAGAGTGAATATGTATTCGGTCCCTGGATCACACGAAGAAATAGTAGTTTCCCCCGCAGTTGAAAAGTTAGCTAAGTATCTACTAAATGAATTAGAAGGAATAAAAGAGACGCCCCTTTCGCTATTGGAAAAGTAGAGAGCACAAAAGAGGCAACTTTATAAACGAACATTGTTATTATTAAAGTTGTTATTTGTGAGTAGTAGTGTAAATGAAGAGAACAGTCCAATAACTGCACATCAAGTGTAGGAGATTATGTATATATCAAGAGCATTACTTTTTAAGGGGCTAATGAAAAATTGCTTGATAGGGACATAGAAACATATATGAGTTGTTCATAGTATGCTGTAAATTCTCTGAAGTTTTTGTACCAGAAGCGAATGCTTTGATGATATTGCTGAGAAAAGGTGTATATTTTCATTGATATGTAAATATGCACCTTTTCTATTATATTTGCACTTGAATAAATGCAAGTTAGAAAATGAAATTGAATTTCTATAACGTATACATAGGAAGCCATCCTTTTAAAAAGGAAGTGATTTATCATACAAATTCATGCTGTGAAAATACCAAAGAATATTGAAAATCATTTGTTTAATCAATTTAGTAACTTGATTTCAAATGAGAAGAGAGAACGAATAAAGCGTTTATTAAATTTATGTGATATTAATAGGACTTTGATAGGAGATTTATTAATCCGTTCCCTAATTTGCCAAAAATATAAAATTAATAATGAAGAAATTAAATTTATATATAATGAGTACGGAAAACCTTTTGTTCAAAATTTTTCTGACTTTCACTTTAATATTTCGCATTCAGGAGAATGGGTGGTCTGTGCCACTGCTAATTCTAATGTAGGTATTGATATTGAAAGAGTTTCAGACATAGAGGCTCTTAAATTAGCAAATGAATTTTTTTCAGAGGAAGAATTTTATGATTTATCTAATATGAATTCTGATGAACAAATCAATTATTTTTTTGATTTATGGACATTAAAAGAAAGCTATATAAAAACGATTGGTAAAGGACTTTATATCCCGTTAAATTCATTCACTGTAAAAAAAGAGTCACGAACCTTAATTTTATACAAGAATATAACCCAAAACTTTTACTTTAGACAATATAATATTGAGCCAAATTATAAGATATCTGCTTGTGCAACACGTGATGAATTACCGAATGGGATAATAATTAAAGACATTTATACAATTGGCCAAAATATAAACAAATTTTAAAGTAAGGAGAAAATCTATGAAAAAGATTAAACTTTTTTGCTTTCCACATGCTGGGGGCTCTGCATTTAGTTACTCAAAATGGAAAAATCACTTTAATCCACATATTGAAGTAATCCCAATAGAGTTAGCTGGTAGAGGATATAGAATTGAAGAAAGCCTGTACCAGAGTATGGAAGAGGCTGTAAATGATGTCTACAATAGTATAGTTAAGCAACTAGATAATTCGCCCTATATTTTATATGGGCATAGCATGGGAAGTTTGATTGTCTATGAATTAGCTAGAAAAATACAGGATTCTAATAATGTATTGCCTGAATTTCTTGTTTTGTCCGGTAGAAATCATCCTAATAGTAAGATGAAAAATATTCGACATAACCTACCCGATGAACAATTCAAAAATGAAGTTATTGCTATGGGTGGTACATCGTCAAAGGTGTTTCAATCAGAAGAATTATTGGAAATGTTTCTCCCTATTCTAAGAGCTGATTTTAAAATCGTGGAGACATATATACATGACTACAACATGAAAGCATGTGATGTTGATTTTCTGATTTTAAATGGAAAAGACGATGAATTTACTACATATGAAGAGGTGAAAAAATGGGAGCAATACACAAATAAAATGTGTACATTTCATTCCTTTGAAGGTCAGCATTTCTTTCTACATGAAACTATAGAAGAAATAGTAAGCATAATTACAAGAAAGTTAGATTCTCAAAAATCTTCAATTTATGTTGAATAGAGCTGTAGGAATTTTCGCAATCTCTCAATAACAGATTTTGATGACATTCCAAATAACTTATGTACCTAGCTTCATTTTAGGCGAACTTCACCAGGGGGTGAAGTTTTTTTGTATATGTTGGTTTGGAATAAAATTTAATTAAAATCGTGCTACAAATGTTGGTTTTACAATAGAAGAAACCCATCCATGTTGAAAAAAGATTAATTAAAATGGGTGAGTATAATTTTGTGAAGAGGTTATTTTTTATAAAAAAGTTTCTGGTGCAAAAATAAAACAAAAGAGAATAAAGCATATATATTCCTAACGGAATCGTATCTTATGTTGCAAGTCCAAACAATTGATGGATGAATTCTTTTTGATTTTGGACAGACTGGTTCCATAAGGCAATCTGTTCTTTTTTAATCATATGCATGGCTTCTACTCCAGAAAGAATGGATATAGCTGTGGCAAAAGATTTGAGCCCTAGAATAGAACGGATTCGCTTCTTTATAAAACGATGATCTTGTTCTACTATGTTATTCAAGTACTTTTGTTGTCTAAGTTGCATACCATCAGATATGCTTTTTTCTTTTTTCAACTGTTCAATTGCTATAGGATAAGCCAGGTTCTTATCGACTGTTATAACACGTGGCTTTGAAACATGAAAAGACCGCAAAGCTTTCTTGAAAAAGTGCTTTGCAGCCTTCTGGTCTCTTGTTTTGTTTAGGAAAAAATCAATTGTGTTTCCTTTCGAATCAACAGCACGATACAGATACATCCATTGACCTTTTACTTTGATATAGGTTTCATCGACTCTCCAAGAGTCATTTGTTTGAGGTGACGACGGATTCGTTTGTCCAATTCAGGACCATACTGATGAACCCAACGCATAATCGTTGTATGAAAAATAAATAAAAGAACCCGTTAGTCATAAACGGATTCTTTCCACAAGGTTCACAAGGAATACAAGGTAACTGGTCCAGAGAAACCTATGAAATTCCATGTGATATTACTATATGTAAAGTGGATAAAACGGTTAATGGAAATTAAACAAAATTCTTATTTAACAACAAATAAAAAGAGCACATTTTTATATGCACTCTTAGTAAGATAGGTGAATTTTTTATATTGTATTTGTTACTTGGAGTTATTGAGCCTGTCACTATAAAAATAAAGAGCGCTTTTTAAGGCGCCCTATGACCAAGACTCATATCGAAAAGCCTACCAGGATTAATGTATGTGCAGTTTTTTAATAAAATCCTTATTTTGTATTGAAATAAAAAAACATGCACAAAAATTGTGCATGTCTATATAAAAAACTATGTCTTGTCTATGTATATATATGCTTGTTTTATGAAAATGGTGAGTACCTTTGAAGAAGCAAAGAGCACTTTAAAAGGTACTCAATGGCTAATTCTGAAATGATTATGAGTATTATATGTATGCTTCTAAAATATGTGTAGTTTTTATATAAAATCTTTCTTTAAAGGGAAAGAGCGCTTTTTAAGGCGCTCTATGACCAAGAGTTATATATAAAGGTGACTGTGATTAGTGTATGTATGCTTTTAATATATATGCAGTTTTTAAACAAAATCGTTATTTAGTAATAGATAAAAAGAGCACATTCTTGTGCTCTTAGTTAACGATCAATGTAATTTATTTTAGTGTTTCTTTTTCATCTGAGGTATCAAATTTATCGATTAATTTAAAGATAGCCTCTAGAAGAACTGTAGATAAAATAGCAAAAATCAATACAGCATGAGGTGTTAATTTCACCGTTGTAAAGTTAAGGTTTGTTATCCAAAAATATCCAACATACATCGTCAGGAAGGTGCTAACAATTGAAATTGTAAAGCCTAAGAAACCTAATTCTTTTAGCCTTTCCTCGGATAATTTGAACACTCGTAGTACTAAAGAGAAGATGATTCCTACTATGAAAAAACCAATACATAATGTGAATAGTGACATTATACTTGGATATTCAACGTCATCAGGCATCCATTGTTGTTTTGATTGTTCATAAATCCTCCAAAAAATAATCTAAAGATCAATATTCTAGAGGATTTTAACACAAAAGTGTTAGTAAGGCTATAACTAAAAATAAGGCTGATTTTAAACAAAAATGCTATTTGTGCGACACGTTTCCTCATAAGTGTGCAAACACGAAATAGGAGGGTTATCAATTTGATAACAACAACTGATTGACTGAAAGTAGGAATGAAAGCCGTCAGGTTGAGCTGAAACTACTTATCTGATACTCCTACATGCAAGGCGTGATAGTAGTCACAAATTGTATGAAGCTAGGTGAAGTCGGCTGAACAAAACCTAAGTGAGAAATCATAGGGTAATGGATAGGTCGGGATGCTACAAAATATCTATGGTGAGAATGTCCAAATGGACTGGCGAACTTGCGAATGTACGGGTCTAAACGTTTAATACATCAGAAATGTGTATGTCGTCAACGACGGCGTTATCTACCGAGAAGTAAGATTAAATAGTATGAAATTCGGAACATCTAACGATGAGGATGTAAAGATAACAGGCTTAAAGTAAGCACCTAAGGATATATGTATAGATAAGTCAATCGGAACGTGGTAAGCAAGAAACTGTCACAAACGCCTACTAGCAGACAGGTGTATATAAGGTTCTAACGAACCGAAATTTCTTTATTCTTGTGAAGGTGGGGACACAGTACCGATGAAGCATGCAATGAATGTGGAGGGATAGTCCCTAGTCTTGTTCGTTGAAAACTAAATCAATTAGATGTAACTCACAGGATCGAGTAAGATGATGTGACCTTTCGTAAGAAAGGGGAATTAATACGTTGGTGAGTACAACATTGTTTGTAATTTAGTTGCTTTAGTATAAAAGGATAAGATGGGACGCTGTATGCGATGAAAGTCGCACGTGCAGTGTTAAGCGGGGGAAAAGATGGAGATAACTTCAAAGTCTTACCTATCGCAACGATAAGTAAACGCTAAAAAAGAGCACTATAGATAAGTGCTCTTTTCGAGAGTGAGTATAAATTCCTATCATTCTATACTAGTATATGCTCTACAGTATGTAGTTGCTACAAAAATGGATGTCAGTTTTTATTTAAGAATAGAGGCTTCCTGTAATAAAGCCTCTATAAAAAGGACAACTGAAGTTACGTTATAGTGAATTCAATTGTAATAGGAGTACCTCCATCTAGAACAGCTCCTCCTACAATAGTAGCAGCAGTAGTAGTAACTCCAGTAATAGTATCGCCTGTTTGGATTACGCCGTTAATATATAGCGTTAAAAATGCATAAGAAGCAGGGAATGTTGTTACAGCTCCAGCATCATCAGTGAAGTCAGTGTTAGCAAAAGTTAAATCAGCTCCAGCAACAGTTCCTGTTGCTGCCGTACTTACAAATCGTCTTCCAGCGATAAACGGTTTAACGATAGCCAATTATATTCACCTCTTTTCAGAACTTACTTGGACAAGTTTTTAGAAAGCTTGGTCCTGCATTTTATTATATGTCTTGCTTCTTTAAAGAGAAACGGCTTGTACACTGGTAAAAAAAAATCATTTTGTAGAAAAGGGGAATGGATATGGATATAAAAACGCAATTAGAAAATATAGTTTGGCACATTAATACAAATAGAGAAGTTTTGGGTGATGCTAGAACATTAGATGATGTAAAAAGAATAGTGGAAAAATCAGAGGGATGAAATTTTAATAAAATCCTTATTTGAAAGTTAAAGAGCGCCTTAGGAGAAAGGCGCTCCGTGACTAACAATGAGATGTATATGACTATTGTATGTATGTTTTTAGTGTAGGTGCAAGTTTAAACAAAATCTTTATTTGAATAAAAAGAGCGCTTTTTAAGGCGCTCTATGACCAAGATTTATATATAAAGGTGACTATGATTAGTGTATGTATGCTTTTAATATATGTGCAGTTTTTAAACAAAATCGTTATTTTATCTTAAATAAAAAAGAGCACACATATAAGCGTGCTCTCAAATAAGAAAGGTAGAATGCTATGAATGGAAAGCTTCCATACAATAACATATGCTTGTCCGGTTTAAATGTGAGAAGTTTTTAATAAAAACGCAATTTTAGTAGGAGAAGACTTCTTTAAAAAGGACCTGTAGTGAGGGCAGGACCTTTTTTTGGAAAAAAGTTAATAGTAAAGTTTACGTTGATGCTACTTATATAATACAAAATACAATTCATTAAATCTATATGTTGAATGTTGAAAAAGAATTGTATGTGTTTAATAAAAACTTCAATTTATCGTAGAAACACTTATCAAAACCAATGTATATATTTAATGAACAAGAAGCCCCTTCAAATTATTAATTGAGGAAGCTTCCAAAAGTGAAATATTAACTGTTTTTGAGAATAGCTTTATTTAAAATTAATCTAATTTTTCAATTACAATCGAAGCATTTACATTTGTTTGTGTCCCACCTGCTAAAGTCTGCAAAGTAACCGCAGCAGCGGAAGTATGATTATTAAGGGTAATAATATCACCTGCAGCTAAAGCGAGGATTGTTTGGCCGTTGTTTGGTTGAGTCCCTGCACCTGATCCATAAACTGCGCTGGTAACCGGAGCACCATTTAAAAAAAGTGTGAATTGATTAGGCTCAACTCCTGATACAGAAAAAGAAATTTTATAATCTCCTGCATTAAGAACCATTAATTGAGAAGTTCCCAGCGTATGAGTAAAACCAGATGTCATTCTACCATGTGAATTAAAAAGAATAGGTGCTTCTAAGGCAACAACTTGAGCTGCTGTATTGAAAACATAAGCATAATGAGATAACCCAGATACTGTAAGTCCGGTAGGCCCAGTAGGCCCAGTAGGCCCCGGAGGTCCACCAGAAGGCCCAGTTGCTCCAGTTATTCCGGTAGGCCCAGTAGGCCCCGGAGGTCCACCAGAAGGCCCAGTTGCTCCAGTTATTCCGGTAGGTCCAGAAGGTCCCGGAGGTCCACCAGAAGGCCCAGTTGCTCCAGTTATTCCGGTAGGCCCAGTAGGCCCCGGAGGTCCACCAGAAGGTCCGGTTGCTCCTGTAAGTCCGGTAGGTCCAGTAGGCCCCGGAGGTCCACCAGAAGGTCCGGTTGCTCCGGTTATGCCGGTTGGCCCAGAAGGTCCCGGAGGTCCCGGAGGTCCACCAGAAGGTCCGGTTGCTCCTGTAAGTCCGGTAGGTCCAGTAGGCCCCGGAGGTCCACCAGAAGGCCCAGTTGCTCCAGTTATTCCGGTAGGCCCAGTAGGCCCCGGAGGTCCACCAGAAGGCCCAGTTGCTCCAGTTATTCCGGTAGGCCCAGTAGGCCCCGGAGGTCCACCAGAAGGTCCGGTTGCTCCTGTAAGTCCGGTAGGTCCAGTAGGCCCCGGAGGTCCACCAGAAGGCCCGGTTGCTCCGGTTATGCCGGTAGGCCCAGTAGGCCCCGGAGGTCCACCAGAAGGCCCAGTTGCTCCAGTAGGTCCCGGAGGTCCACCAGAAGGTCCTGTCGCTCCGGTTATCCCGGTAGGTCCTATCGCTCCAGTTATTCCAGTAGGCCCTATTTGAGGTAAAGGAAAGGCACATGGAAAGGGTATGTGACAATTCTTTTTAAATTTACTCATTTTTACACCTCCCTTATAAATTAACTACCAATTTATATTTATACTTTAACAACTTATGAGTAAACAGAAACACGGGTGTAAGGAAAAAACCTATAATAATTACATAAAAGGTTTTAAGAGCAAGCCTTTATTTCACATTCCATACCAAAAAGAGCACTATATATAAGTGCTCTTCGGACCAAAACTCTTAATGTAAAAGAGTACGTGATATCATATGTAATTTTTTCATGGGGCGTGAAGTATTTGAACGAAAACGCTATTTTAATTTCAAACAAAAGAGCAGCTAGCAAAAGCTAACTGCTCAGTCTTGAAGGAAGTCTCGATCAGTACGGTTACACATAAGAGATTTCCGGCTGTTTAACAGCCTATCTACAGTATTAACGGAATATTGAGTTTTATTCAGGGGGGAGAGGGGAAAATTATCTTGTTACTACTTGATCTTGATCTGCAACATCAGAATCAAATGTGTTTGTTGCGCTAACACCGTTAAAGGTATTAACAATAAAAGCGGCATTAGTTGCACCTGAACCATTGTAAGATTTTTGATTATCTTTTGGGGAAACATTATAAAAATCACCTAAATTAAAAGAACCGTTACTGTTTTGAACGACAAGGTTTCCAAGAATAGATGGCAAAGTTTTCACCTGCTTTCTTAGGAAGAATTTAAATTAGTATATGGTGTAGGTGTCTAGAGGTTCATTTGGAATTAAGATTTCGAAGTTATTGCGCGTGAAGATTTTAATAAAATAATCCTTTTAATAGAAAGAGTGGTTAGAAGAATGGCTAGTTTAAAGAAGCGAAAAATAAGAAAATATATTGCTCGACGTGCGAAATCCTTTGAAAAATATAGAGTTAAAAATGCTTGGAGAAACATTTTTGTACAAGCTGGCATTTTAAAGTGAAAAGAAACTGAATATAGTCCGGTTAGAAAACTAGAGGACACCAATTTTTAGAGCAGCGATAAAGCTGTTTTAAGAAATGGTGTCCTTTTTATTTTGAATAGGGAGATGGGGAAATGAAGGTGCTAAGAGATCAATTGCGTGAGTGGAATAAGCAATCAAAACAAGCGAAAAAGAAAAACAAGAAAAAACAAAAAGAGAAATTAAGCACTCGTGAAATTGAAGATTTAATGGGGATTCGTGGACCACGTTATGAACGTAGATGTGGAGCTTTAAGACAAAAGTAATTAAAAAATAAAAAGGAGTGGTCTTACATGACTAAACAATTATCTTTCCTACCAAAAATCGATAGAACGGCAACACAAGAGGAATTAGAAGGCGTGTTGGAAAGTGTACGTATACATAGGCAATTCGGGATGATGCGTAAAGAAATGAAAGTCACTCCTTCTTATGAAATGCGTGAACACGGTCCTACACATGCAGTTGGTAAGCCATTAGAAGATGTTGCTATAGCGAATATTCAACAAAGTAAACGAGAAGAATGGCTTGAAAGAATGTCATTACGTATTGATCAATTTCTAAATCGATTAGGAAACGGACGTGCAGGAATTATCCAAAGGGATATTATTTATAAACGTTATTTAGAAGAAGAGGATGTATGTGATTATATGGTTTATAACGAAATGGGAATGTCAGAGCGTACTTATCGACGTTGGAAGTCTAAAGCATTTTATAAGCTCGCTTTTGCACTTGGATTAGAAGTTTACGAGATAGAAGAGACTGGAGGTAATGAATAATGAATTTTGTTCAGCCAATACGTGATCCAGAAGAAATACAGCAGCTAAAAGAGTATTTCAAGGAGAAGAGTGTACGAAATTATATTTTATTCATTATGGGAATCAATACAGGCCTGAGAATCTCTGACATTTTAAAATTGAAGGTAGGAGATGTCAAAGGGAGTCATATCTCTATGAGGGAAAAGAAAACAGGAAAACAAAAACGTATTCAAATTACTGCAGCATTAAAAAGAGAACTTAAATGGTTTATAGAAGAAAGAGAAGATCATGAGTATTTGTTGCAAAGTAGACAAGGGAAGAATCGTCCTATCGGTCGTAGCATGGCATATAAGATATTAAGTATAGCCGCAGCAGAGTTTGGATTAGATGAAATAGGAACACATACGCTAAGAAAGACGTACGGGTATCATATGTACATGCAAACGAAAAACATAGCATTACTCATGGAGATATTCAATCACTCGTCTGAGAAGGTCACGTTACGTTATATAGGGGTAAACCAAGATGCAATGGATAAAGCAATGACTAGGTTTAAAATCTAATCAATGCTTTTTCTTTTTTAAATCTATACAGTTACTCATAAATTCCGTACTGTGTAACTCAAAAGGGAAAGTTTAATTAAGTCAATGATAGCAAGGGATTTCAGAATCAGGTCAGTTACACACAATATAAGATATGGGTAAGTCAATTAAATGTAAAATTGTTATTTGTTCTATAAAGAATAAAGGAGGAAAAATAAAAGATTATAAGTTTTTTAGAAAAGTGTTTTTCAACAAAAAAATGTAGGAATTACAACATTAATGTATAAAGAGGTAAAATATGAAAAATAAAGGAGTGATTGGATTGGATTTTAACGGAATTATGGGGAATCTTATTGCAAGTGCGATTTATACTTTGTTGGGGATTATTGTGATTTGGATTTTTCGAACACCAAATAAAAAAATGAAGTAGCTGCCACCACTATAAATAATTCAATTAAACATATTCAAATTATTAATCTTCCACCAAAAATTATGGAAGCAAGAAAAGTAAATAGTGACATACCAAGAGAATGGTTAATTATCCATATAATAGCTTCTCTTATTTTAATTTATTTATCTTTAGTTTACAGAAATGAGATAATAGATTTTGGGTATATAACATTCTCTTTTGGTCTTATCATTTCGATATTAATAATTTACGGGGTACATAAAGTAGCAATATTGCAAGAGTTACCTACGAAAGATAAGGTGGGGCTGTTCTTTCCGATTGTTTATTGGTGTATGTTTCTTATAGTTAATATGAGTTTGAGTTCTCCAATAATAAGCAATTCTAATATTAATAATGCGGAGCAGTTTATTAAAAATGGAGGATGGAATGGATTGTTAGGAAGATTCCTAAATGTTTCAAGTACTTATCATCAGGAGTTTATAACAATCATGTTTAAGTTTTTTGGGATTGGATTACTTTATATAAGTTTGATTTGGATTATTAGATTCCAGTTGTTCTTTGTATTAAATTGGATTGTCAATGTAAAGAATAAAGGGGTTGCAAATAGCTTTATTATGTGGATGTATAGAAGGTTGTTCGTTTATAAATTTACTAATTATATTATTGCGACTACATGCATGTTATTAATTGCTTTTATATTAATAAACGGATTTTTATATTTGGTAGTACCAGACTTAAATAAAATCACATAAGCGGTGTTTCAAGGAATTTAATTGTGGCAGAGTCGTGACCGCTTTTTGGCAGGAAACGTGCCGGTTGTTTTGGGATTAGCGTGTTATATTTGTATTGTGAGTAGTGGCGGAAAACACAACTCATAAAGATTCCTTTATATTTTGTCTAAACGATTCATAATGATGGCACATAAAATCCGTAACCAGCAGATGGTAGTGATTGAATGATACCGTTATTAGGGAGAGCTTTTGCTCTTCTTCCGGCTACTTAATAATGTTGGTGCAGATTAGTGCAGCATCATTAGGTAGCTGGAAGAAGGATAAAACTTCATTTACCGTAGTTAAAGTGCAAATTAATACTTAATGAAAAAAGCATCCATTCGGGTGCTTTTATTTTGGAGGAGGATGAATAATGGATTTAACATTAGATGGATTAGAGCGGTGTTTTAATGAGGCTGTAAATTAAGGTGCAGAGTATGTAGCTCCAGGTATTCGTATTGTTGGATTTGTATATGGCTATTCGTTCTCAGGGATTCAACATGAGTTAGGATTATTAGCGGAATAATGATTAAACCAATAGCAATTATCGTAGGCGCTGCCGTGATCTGGGTGGCGTCTTGTTTGTTGTTAAGGGATGATAAGTGGTGAAATAGACTTGCAATTTGAAGATTAAATACGAATATTATTATTCTAAAATGCAAAATATAGACTAGTAAACAAGCTGTTTTTGTTTTTTAGCATAGAATATGATGAATCCTAGAGTTGAGAGGAGGTAATCATATTTATGGGATGTAATTGTAATTTCAGACATTGCAGAGATTGTAATAGATTTTGGGATGATTTAATGTTTTGTAGACGCAGACATAGAGATTGTGATGACCGTCGTTGTAGACGTGACCGTGACTGCGATTGTGATGAGTGCCGTCGCAGACGTAATCATGATCGTGACTGTGATCGCGATTGGTAAAGTACTTTAAATGAGTGCGCTTCTTCACAGCGCTCTTTTTTTGTTTATGGGTTTTCTAAATTAATACTTATTAAATATGAAGAATGTAGTTGCAATTCGATTTAAGGTCTAACAAAACAAACGAACACAACGAACGAAAATAAACAAGGCTCAGATGAGGCCCTGCTAGGTGGAGATATAGAACTAGTAATCCAATAGCGCTAATTAATTTTGGGAAGATGCAAAGTTTTAATTTAAATCCGTTTGGTGTTTTGATTTTTAGTTTCATAATTTTTCGCCCTCTCGTTTTTTGCCTTACAATTCTATATACAAGTTGAAGAAGCATTCTCCACAAACGGATAAAAATAATGGTAGTTAACAAAACAAACTCAACACAAACTAAATATTGTAAAAGTGGTTCAGAAACCATCTAATGTAACACATCATATATTTTGTTACATTAGGTTTTTAACAGAAAACGTTGATTTAACAACGTTTCTATCTATTTATAAAAATAACTACCATATTTTATGTAACATAATGTATATGAAGTTACATCTAATGTAACATAACGTATGGAGGGGTAAGGAATGAAGTTTGTGCAACCAATTCGAGATAAGAAAAAATTAGAAGAAGTGAAAGAAGTTTTGCGTCGTCAATCTTATCGTGATTTATTTTTATTTGAAATGGGAATTAATACAGGTCTTAGAATAAGCGACTTATTGAAGTTGCATGTGAATGACGTGAAAGAAAGAACTCACATTGTGATCAAAGAACAAAAGACGGGTAAAGATAAACGTTTCATTATTAATACTGCTTTACGTGAAAAAATAAACGAGTATGTAAATGGAATGGGCGAAATAGACTGCTTGTTTGCTTCTAAAAAGACGGGTAAACCAATTACAAGAATTCAAGCTTATCGAATCATGAATGCTGCTGCTGAAAAAGTAGGACTTGATGAAATTGGAACGCATACTCTTAGAAAGACTTTTGGCTATCATTATTACCAAAAGACAAAAGATGTAGTAATGCTACAAACGATCTTTAATCATTCTGCTCCATCGATTACATTACGTTATATAGGAATCCAACAGGATGAGATTGATAAATCATTGGAAGATTTCAGTTTATAAACTAAGAAACATTTAAAGTAGCGAATCCGCTGCTTTTTTATTTTTTTAAAAAAGAACCTGCAAACCTGCAGATTCTCCTGACAATGATTTATATAAGTAAGATTCGAAAATGAATTCAAGAGTGTTTGTTAATTCAATCTGTTCTATAATCATTGTTTCTAATTTTCTTTTTTATATCTAAAAATCCTATAAGCATAATTGTTATCAATACTAATTTAGTCCAATGAAATTCTTGATGGAACATTAGTCCATAGAAAAATTCACAAGCGTATATTAGCCCAATGATGAGGAATATCCAGATCATAGATTTCAAATCTTTTAAATGATACTTGTAATTATTGATTTTTTTCCACATATGTATCAGCTCCTTTTAGTATAGGTCACTTATAATATTACATTTAAATTAATGGATTCACAATAAAATACAAAGTAATTAGCGTGAGGCGGTGTAAGTGGAAGAAGAAAGTGTAAATGTTCCTACATGCTCTGTTTGTAATGAACCTTGCATGTGGACATTAAAAATGCCATTAACAATTACTCATTTTGATAAAACATATATTCGTGAAGCAAATACGGATAATGCTCATATATGCATTGAGTGTTTAGAGAAGGAAGTGCAAACAATTGGATAAGGGGGCAGGTGTTATGTAATTATGGCCAGACAACGAAGTCCAGACCGTAA
This sequence comes from Bacillus sp. FSL R9-9410, assembly GCF_038050385.1. NCBI lineage: Bacteria > Bacillati > Bacillota > Bacilli > Caryophanales > Bacillaceae > Bacillus > Bacillus sp. FSL R9-9410. The sequence continues at coordinate 57,294 of NZ_JBBOTV010000003.1, read as the reverse complement.
CAAAGCGTATGAAATATTTAAAGAACATAGCGGTGATATTACTAATCGTAAAATTGCTGAATTGCTGTCTACATCCGAGAAAGCTGTAAATGAAAAAACGGTTGGAGGATGGAAATCCAAAGATGAATGGATAGACAAATTTAATGGAGTACTCCATAAAACTGAACGGAGTACTCCAAAGAAAGATGCGGAGTACTCCAAAAAGAAACTAGGAGCACCCAAAGGAAATAAGAATGCTGTAAACAACCGTGGTGGAGCTAAAAAGGGCAATAAAAATGCTGCTGGTAATTCTGGTGGTTTTGCTCCGCTGCGTAATGGTAATGCTGCTACTCATGGTTTGTATAGAAAGTACTTACCACAAGAATTATATGATCTGAAAGAAGAATTAAAAGAAGCAGTTAACAATGATTCATTATCAATCATTTGGGATAGTATTATGTTGCAGTACACTCAAATCATTCATGCTCAACGTATCATGTTTGTTAGGGATAAAGAGGACATGACAAAGGAACTGCGAAAGAAAAAGCTGACCGAAAGCGGATTTGAGGAAGAATGGGAAATTCAATTCGCCTGGGATAAGCAAGCTAGTTTCTTAAATGCTCAATCGAAAGCAATGTCAACATTAGTAAATCTTATTGAAAAATACGATAGGTTAGCTAATACAGAAGAACAAAAACTACGAATTGAGAAACTCAAGAAAGAAATCGCTGCTATTAAAGTTGATGGTGAAACTAACCAGAATACAGAAGACTGGAAAGAGTCACTTATGAAGATAGCGGAGCGCAGACGTAAACAAAAGGAAGCTGAAGCTAATGACTAGTACTGCTTTTAGTGAATTCATGGAGATAATCGATGTTTATTGGGATGATCCAGTTGCGTTTGCTGAAGGTATGCTTGGTTTTTATCATTTTAGCCAAGAAGACTCCTTCCTCAAGGAACGCGAAGTGAGTAGGTGGGAGATGAATTGGCTTCGGACAAGGGATGGTAGGAAGCCATCTTACTTGTTGGACATACATAAACTGTTACTTCACTACCTATCGAATGTACGTTTGTTATATAATAGACACATATCGAAATGGGGGTGAAACGAATGATGATCAATAAAGCATATAAATTTCGTATCTATCCAAATAAAACACAAGCAACCCTAATTAATAAAATGATTGGCTGTTCTCGTTTTGTATTCAATCATTTCCTATCTCTATGGGATAACGCATACAAAGAGACAGGGAAAGGATTGACATATGGTACATGCTCTGCCAAACTTCCTGCCATGAAGAAAGAGTTTGTTTGGCTCAAAGAAGTGGATAGTATTGCGATTCAGTCGTCTGTTCGCAACCTTGCGGATGCTTATACACGCTTTTTCAAAAAACAAACTAGTGCCCCGCGTTTCAAATCTAAGAAAAACAACGTACAATCTTACACCACAAAACAAACAAATGAAAACATTGCCATTGTAGGAAAAAAGATAAAGTTGCCGAAACTAGGTCTTGTTCGATTTGCCAAGAGTCGCGAAGTAAAGGGACGTATTGTAAATGCTACAGTTAGACGGAACCCTTCTGGCAGATACTTTGTGTCATTGTTAGTTGAAACAGAAGTGCAAGAACTTCCAAAAACACAATCTTACATCGGAATGGATGTAGGATTAAAAGATTTCGCCATTTTGTCAGATGGAACAACCTATAAAAATCCGAAGTTTTTTCGGTCATTAGAAGAGAAGTTGGCGAAAGCGCAGCGTGTTCTTTCTAGAAGAATAAAAGGATCTTCTCGCTGGAATAAACAGCGAGTAAAAGTAGCTAGAATTCATGAATACATGACGAATGCTAGAAAAGATTACTTGGACAAAGTCTCAACTGAAATCATCAAAAACCACGATGTTATCGGTATAGAGGATTTGCAAGTATCGAATATGTTAAAGAATCATAAGTTAGCAAAAGCCATTAGTGAAGTATCATGGTCGCAATTTCGATCCATGTTAGAATACAAAGCAAAATGGTATGGCAAACAAGTCATTGTCGTATCGAAAACATTTGCTTCCAGCCAATTATGTTCTTGTTGTGGATATCAAAACAAAGACGTTAAAAATCTAAACCTACGTAAATGGGACTGCCCTTCTTGTCGTACACACCATGATAGGGATATTAACGCAAGTATTAATCTAAAGAATGAAGCGATAAGGCTTCTAACCACAAGGACTGTGGAGCTAGCCTAATCAATTAGAGTTCGTTAGAACTCTTTACTTAGGAATCCCTCACTTCTAAACGAAGTGAAAGTGGGGGTAGTTCAATCGATAGGATGATGTTATCTGCATTACTAATATTGATAGATGGTGACCCCTACTAGCAAGCTAAGGTTTTGAAGTACCCCCTAAATGAAAACTTTCTTTCTCTACAGGTAGATATTTTGAGAAAACAGCTCATTTTTTTGTTTTGGGGTATTTACTTGTCTTAAGTTGATGGGCATGGGGATAGTCCTTCTTGGCACAATCTCGTTTGTTAGTCTTTTTGGTACTCTTCAGCTAAGTGAGATGGATATGATGAAATAGGAGGACCAATTTTAAAATAGGATAAGCTGGTTTTTGAAATTGGTATACAGTTCTTTAACAGATACAGTTTTTGTAACATGTTTTTATCTATTGGGTGAAGCATGTGATCTGTCATAATGAAATAATTATGATGATAGATAAATACTTTCCCTTCAGGTAGAATCGTGTAATTAGATAAATTCGGATGAATAGGTGGTCCATCTGAAAATTCATCTAAACTACGTTGCGAAACTTTAATAATTTCTTGAACTGAGAATTTAAATTTGCGAAATGCTGTAGTGTTAATAAATGGACGTTTCTGATTATTCTCTATATAAAATAGTTCTCCTTTTTCATTTTTTACAACACGTAAATTTGGAATTAGTTCTGTAAGAGTTATAGGGGGACCTTCTGTGTATTTGTAAATAAATGGTTCGGGAATTAGAACGATTTGATTTTCATTATACTTGAAGTAAGAAAGCATTTCTTTTGATAGGGGCCTACGTTTATAATTATCAACTAAAAATACGTCACCTAGTGAACTTCTAAGCAATATACCATTTAAATCTTTAGATGGTATATTGGCATATAGATTTTGGAAGGAAAAAGGTGTTTTGAAAGTAATATCGAGCACTTTGTTAATAGGATAGAAAGGTTGGAATGTATTTAGACGTTTCCAAAACATAGCATCTCCGTTAAACCAATATAGTGGATCGGTCTCCCAATAATTACTGTATTTTTGATAAACCTTTAATAAGATTCTTCTTGTATGCATAACTGAACAGTGATCCACAACATTTGCAGCTGTATATAAAATTTCCGAGGCTTTCCTTACATATTCATGAGTAGGTTGTAGATTATAATCAACACATTTTACGTGCTGAGAAGAATACACCACATCTATTTCAGGACTTTTTTGTAAGAAAGATAACATTTCAGCTAATCTATTTGGAACGTACATAGTATCATCGGTTAAATAGCAAATATAATCTCCGCATGTTAATGGAAGCGCCTCATTAATGAGCGTTGCATATCTTGTGGTTTTATACCTTTCATTACTTTGTATAAAACTATTCTTATAATAAATTCGAGGGTCATCTAAATACTTTTTTATGATATTTATAGTATCTGGATAAGAGTTATCATCCATAATAAAAAGTTCCCATTCTTTAAAAGTTTGCATCTGAACACTTTCAATAACTTGATTAATTAAAGAAGGTTTATTATAGCTAGTGAGGATAATTGAAATCAGGGGTTTCAAAGTGGTCACCTCTTGTAAGAATTTTGAATAGCTTAATATTTTCAGGTGGATATTAATTGAATCTTTGGAGTTAGTTGTTTCTATCTATTGATATTTTATTTTTTGTACTTAAATAGTTTATTACTTGTTCATAGATAAGGTATAGACTATAGCGGATTATAAAAAAGATGTATGGACAAATAAAATAGCTACTTTATCATTTTATTACATATATAAATCTTTTTTTAAATTATCGGAACGGTTCGTCCTTTCTCTTTATATAATAACGTAACTGTTTTCTATTTAATGATAAGGAGGAGAGTAAAATTTGCCTAAAATTACAGTTATTATGACGAGTTATAATAAGCCCACATTTGTAGGGAAATCGATATTAAGTGTATTAAACCAAACTTTCCAAGATTTTGAACTTTTTATTATGGATGATGATTCTAACGAAATGACTCAGAAAGTGATTCAACCATTCATAAACAAGAAAAATGTACACTTTTATAAAAGTAATGTAGCCCATATTTCTGAACGAACAAAAAAAGTCAGATATGCTGCTTTAATTAACGAGGCACTTAAACATGCAAAAGGGGAGTATATTACTTATATTACAGATGATAATCAATACGAAAAAGAGCGACTTAAAATGATGTCTAGTTATCTTGATGAGAATAAAGATGTTCAAATTATTTATTCTGCATCAAAAACGATTCATCTAGATGAGTCAGATTTACCTATCAAAACTGTTGAAAGGCCTGCAAAAAAAGTTACTAATAATGCACCATGCGCAATTGATCATTGTTCTATAATGCATAGAGCATCTGTTTTGCCGATTCTTGAAAAAAGGTGGAGTTCTTACTGGGATGAAGATCCTCAGTTTTATCGTATTGGAGATGCACGCTTTTTTTGGAGATTAAATCATTATTGGGATTTTCATCCTTTAGATGAGGTTTTAGATATCAATTATATAACTTCACATTCAATCCATGCGCAGTTATTTGCGGAAGAAAAAAATGAATTTGTACAATTATTACCACCACAAAGAACATGTAAAGAATTAAGAGAAGACTTAAGAAAAAAAAGAGGGTGAAATGTTGAGTGACATCTATTTGAAAAATTATTGGTTATTAAATCTAGAATATATAAACATTTTTTCAGAATTAAAGCATTATAATGTTGCTTTACCATTACTGAGTAATTTCTATCAATATTTGGACGAAGATGTAAAAAATAAAATGAAAGAAAAAGATTTTTATAAACAACTGTCAATTGAACCTATAGAGGAAACACAGTTGCAGTTAGAGTTTGAAAAAAGAATGTCTTCATTTCAATCAAAGATAAAAAGAATAAATCAAAATGGAGTGATTCTCCTGAATTCAGATTATCTCCGTTTTTCAGTAAGTAATTTTACTCACTTTAATCCAAATCATACAAAGATATTAACTAGATCAAAAAAGACAGAACTTTATGGTCTTCCTACAATTTGTGCACCAGATTATATAAATAAAGCCCCTAATACTGCACATGTTTTCATCGAAAAGGCTAAAAAAATCTATTCAAAGTTTAATAAACATCCACTATTTTCAAACATGTTTTTTCAAAAAAAATTACTCAGCGACCTACCTATTATGATTGAGAAACTTAATATGGCATATTTCATTTTTAAAGAACAAGTTATTTCTGGTGTGATTGTTGGCACAACGGAGGATATAGCAAGCAGAGCTCTTACTTTTCTATCTAAAAGTGAAGGGATACCGAGTTATTGTCTTCAGCATGGTGCGATAATGGGTGAAGAAGCATACTTTCCAGTTTTCGCTACAAAACAGGTTGTATATGGAAGATATGAACGAGATTGGTACCTTCAAAAAGGGGTCAGTGAATCTCAAATTGAGATTATAGGGCATCCCAGATATGATGATATCTTCGATAGGTTATATATGGATAAAAAGAATCTTTTTAAACAATTAAAAATAGACCCCTCTACAAAAGTGGTTTTTATTGCAACCCAGCCATTTAAAACTTCATTTTATATCGAATTGACAGAAAAATTAGTGAAAGACAAAAATATCACAGTTATTATAAAGCCTCATCCTTGGGAAAAAGGGCGTAACCTAGTGGGAGAATATGTTCGGTTAAGTAACGTATATCCTAATGTTAAATATATAACAAATGAAGTGAACATGTACGATGTAATTTTGCATGCGAATCTAGTGGTTATTTCCAATTCAACAGTAGGGTTAGAGGCAATGTTATTAGATATACCTGTAGTTGTTTATAAATCGTTATTAGAGGATAGAGATTATAAATATTATGATAAATTAGATTGGCTTGTAAATCACTCTATTGAAGATATGATGAGCACAATTGAAAAAGTCCTAAACGATTCTTTGCAGTCTAGTCTAGCAAAAGAATTAAGACAACAATTTATTAGTGAAAATTATCCACAAGAAGTAAGCACCAAAAGGTTGCAAGGCTTAATTCAAAGCGCACAAGGATAAACAGTATTTTAAAAAGAGGAGGTATTCATATCTATGTTTTTTAAAAATAAAAACGTTTTAATTATTGGTGGAACAGGAACAATTGGAAAAAGCATTCTTTCTAATGTTTTAGAGGGAAAGCCAAAAGTTATAAGAATTTTTAGTAGAAGTGAATATAATCAATTTTTATTACAAGAAGAGTTTAGGGGTAAAAATCAAAATATTCGCTATTTAATTGGGGATATTCGAAATTATGATCGCCTATATAGCGCAATGGAAAATATTGATTATGTGTTCCATGTTGCGGCGATGAAGCATGTTTCATTTTGTGAATATAATCCGTTTGAAGCGGTATTGACCAACATTTTTGGAACACAAAATGTAATAAAAGCAGCAATTGCCCAGAAAGTAAAAAAGGTGATTTTCACAAGCTCTGATAAAGCAATTTCACCAACAAATAATTACGGTGCAACAAAACTAACAGCTGAAAGATTGATAACATCAGCGGAATATTCAAAAGGATCTAGTGAAACAATATTTGCAAGTGTACGTTTCGGAAATGTTATGGGATCGAGAGGTTCTGTTATTCCCTTATTTGAAAATCAAATTAAAGAAAATCACAAAATAACTGTAACTGATCTTAGTATGAGCAGATTTATGATGACACTGAAACAAGCAACGATGTTAACCATTGAAGCAATGAAAATAGCAAAGGGCGGTGAAACCTTCATATTGAAAATGCCAGTTATTTCATTAAAAGATTTAAGTGAAGTGATGATAGAAGAAGTTACAAAGTTGTATAGTTTGTCCAAGGATAGTATTAAGATTGAAGAAATTGGATTAAAACCTGGTGAAAAAATGTATGAAGAACTTATGACACATGATGAATCTTTACAGGCTTTTGAATTACCGGATATGTTTATCATACCAAGTCCACTAAAAAAGGGTGCTCAATATGAAAATGCCAATAGAGCGAAGCCAGGATTTTATCGCTCTGATCATCAAGATGCGATTTCAAAAGAAGAGCTTAGAAATTTGATTATAAACCAGCAACTACTAGCAGGAGGGGAGAAATTATGAAAATATTAGTAACTGGTGGTGCAGGATTTATTGGTAGGTGGGTTGTAAAGCGATTATTGCAAGATAAGCATGAAGTATGGATATTAGACAATTTAACGAATTCAACTACAGCAAATATTATCGAGTTCGTTCATGATTTAAACTTGAAGCAATGTATACAAGGAGATATTAAAGATAAAAAATTGGTGGACCAATTATTTAAAGATCATTCATTTGACCTTTGTTATCACTTAGCAGCAAGTATTAATGTTCAAGATAGTATAGATGATGCCAGAACGACTTTTGAAAACGATACAATAGGTACTTTTAATTTATTAGAACAATGTCATAAGCATAATGTCAAAATGGTCTTTATGAGTACTTGTATGGTATATGATAAAGCTACTAAAATACAAGGAATATCAGAATTGGACCCAATTAAACCAGCTTCTCCATATGCTGGATCAAAAATTTCTGCTGAAAACATGGTTTTATCTTACTATTATGCTTATAAACTACCAGTTGTGGTTATTCGTCCGTTTAATACGTACGGACCATTCCAGAAAACCGGAGGTGAAGGTGGGGTTGTTGCCATTTTTATAAATAATAAATTAGATAATGTACCACTAAATATTTATGGAGATGGGAAACAAACGAGAGACCTTTTATACGTTGAAGATTGTGCAGATTTCGTTGTGACAGCAGGATATTCTTCAAAAGCAAATGGTCATATTATTAACGCAGGAACAGGACAAGATATATCAATTAATAAATTAGCAGAATTGATTTCGAGAAATAAATTAAGTATTAAACATGTAACTCATATCCATCCACAAAGTGAAATTCAAAAGTTATTATGTAACTATGAAAAAGCAAAAACAATATTAAATTGGGAACCGAAAGTTTCTTTAGAAGAAGGAATTATTAAAACGGAAGAGTGGATTAAATCTTTAAAAATTAACCCTGAGGGGAAAGAATAATGATCAGGGGAATTCTAGGTATACATGGGGGAAAGCCTGTTAGAGAAATATATTTGCCATATGGTCAACAACAAATTGATGAACATGATATTCAGGCAGTTGTAGATATATTAAAAGGAGATTTTTTAACGACAGGACCAACGATTCAACGGTTTGAGGAGGCTATAGCAAAATATGTTGGGGCAAAATACGCTGTTTCTTTTTCAAATGGTACAGCTGCTTTGCATGCTGCCTGCTATGCAGCTGGCATAATTGAGGGAGATGAAGTAATTACAACTCCAATGACATTTGTAGCAAGTGCAAATTGTATTTTATACCAGGGTGGAAAGCCAATATTCGCTGATATAGACTATGAAACATATAACATCAGTACTAAATCTATAGAAGAAAAGATTACAAACAAAACAAAAGCCATCATTCCCGTACACTTTACTGGGCAGCCTGTAGAGTTAGATGTAATAAAAAAAATAGCAGAAGAAAATGATTTAATTATCATTGAAGATGCAGCCCACGCATTAGGAGCCACATATAAAAATAAAAAAATTGGTTCAATTGGTGATATGACAATGTTTAGCTTCCATCCGGTGAAACATATTACAACAGGAGAGGGCGGAGTAATTACTACAAATAATCCTCTGTTTTATGAAAAGCTTGTTCAATTTCGTACGCATGGAATTGAAAGAAATCCTCAAAAACTTCTTGAAAATCATGGGCCTTGGTATTATGAAATGCAATTCTTGGGCTACAACTACAGAATGACCGATATACAAGCTGCTCTTGGCTTATCACAGTTAAGTAAATTAGATTCTTTTATTAAGATTAGAAAGAAATATGTAGACATTTATAATAAAGAATTTAATAGTTTACCTGAAATCATCATACCAAAGCAATTGCCCCAAACCCACTCAAGTTGGCACCTTTATATCATTCGGTTAAATACTAAATTATTAAAGGGTAATCGAAAAGAAATTTATGAGGCATTACAAAAAGAAAATATTGGTGTGAATGTGCACTATATACCAGTACATTTACAACCGTTTTATCAAAATTTGGGTTATAGAAAAGGCCTTTGTCCACAAGCCGAAAATTTATATGAGGAAATTATTACACTTCCTCTATTTCCTAAAATGACAAAAGTTGATGTAGGGGATGTAATAAAAGCAGTAAGAAAAGTTCTTTCGTTTTATAGAGTTGCTAAACATTAAATGAAAGGGGTGTTATTAGAATTGCGAAACAAAAAGTTGTTAAGAGCAGTAACAAAAGTTGATATAAAAAAAGGAGAAATCATTACAGCTAATAAAGTTGATATGGAACTAGGTATCGTTGAAAATGCACTGAACCAGCTTCAGTTTGAGGAATTATTACCTCAAGTAGCTTTATATAATTTGCAAGCAGGAACTCCATTAACGAAAGAGGTTATTGAACCTCCTAAAGTAGTAATTATTGTACTTTGTCGATTAAAATCTACTAGGTTGCCTTTAAAAGCAATATTGCCAATACATGGAATCCCTTCTATTGAACGCTGTCTTATAAATGCATTAGCTATTCCTGGGGGACACCAAGTCATACTTGCTACTTCAGATGTAGCACAAGATGATCCTTTAGAAAAATTCGATCTAGGTGGGAAGGTTAAAATTTTCAGAGGTGATCCAGAAAATACCGCAGATCGCATACTCCAAGCTGCAAAACAAGAAAATGCAAACATTGTTATGCGGATTACAGGAGATTGCCCAGTTGTATCACCAGAAATCAATAATTATTTACTAGAGCAACATTTGAAAAGTGGAGCAGATTATACACAAGCACAGCTAAGTACGTTACCTGTCGGAACAGCAGGCGATATTTTCACATTAGAAGCAATCGAACGATTGCTACAAACCCCGAAAACCTTAACCTATACAGAATACCTTCCATTTTATTTTACAAATAACCCTCATTTATTCCGGGTCAATATAGTAAAACTCCCTCCTTCATTTTGTTATCCTTCTTGGAGGTTAACATTAGATGAACAACCAGATTTAGATTTGTTCAATGAACTTTATAAAAATCTTAATGTAAAAACCAAACCTATATATTTTCACCAAATAAAAGATTACATCCTTCGAAACCCTGAACTCATTCGAATCAATAGTCATGTGAAATTGAAATGGGCAAATCAACAATCATTAGTAGATGAGCTAAATAGAGAAACAAAATTATAAATCAATAAATTGTATTACTTTTAACGAGGAGGGAGTAACTTGGATGAGAAAAAAATTGTCTTTCGCGCTGATGCATCTATTGAAATAGGGACCGGCCATATTATGCGTTGTTTAACACTCGCTCAGGAGTTACAGAATAAAGGTGCGCAAATTTATTTCATTTGTCGTAAGCTACAAGGTGATCTTCAGCAATATATTTTAAGTAAGGGATTCCACGTATTTTTATTAGATACAAATGATGAAAATACTGAATACTCAAATGCAGTATATGGTAGTTATTTAAATTGGCTAAAACGTCATTGGTTTGTTGATGCACAACAAACCAATGACATTTTGTCTCAACTCCCCCAATTTGATTGGTTAATAGTTGATCATTATGGGTTAGATAAAAAGTGGGAGACTGTTTTTAAAAAAACTGTAAAAAAGATTATGGTAATTGACGATCTTGCAGATCGAGTACATGATTGTGAATTGTTATTAGATCAAAATCTATACGAAAGTCTTAATGAACGCTATAAAGAATTAATACCAGAGCACTCTTTAATAAAATTAGGACCTAAATATGCCATATTACGGCCAGAGTTCCATTCTGCTAAGAAATTTTTACGAAAAAGAACGGGTGCTGTTGAACATATTTTTATATTTTTTGGTGGACACGATGTAACAAATGAGACATTAAAAACGTTAAGGGCTATACAAAATATAAATAGTGGTACTTTAAAAATAGATGTGGTTGTAGGAAGCCAAAATCCTCATAAAAAAGATATTCAATCTTATTGCAGGAGCATTTCAAACGTTTCATTTTATTGTCAAATAGAGAATATGGAAGAGTTTATGATACGAGCGGATTTAGGGATAGGAGCTGGGGGCACAACAACATGGGAGCGCTGTTTTCTTGGATTACCTTCTATAACAATTACAACTGCACAAAATCAAATAGAAGTAACCAAAGCTGTGGCAGAGGCTGGAGCTACATGGAATATCGGTACAGCTGAAAGTGTTTCAGATGAAACCATCACGAAATGTCTAAACAAACTTTTAACAGATTCAGATAAAGTGAGAGAAATGTCTAATAAAGCTCTTGCCATAAAGTGTGCCAGTAATTCGGATGAAATAGCAAAAATTATTTTAGGAGGATAGTATGTTAAATATTGAAGATTTCCATTTGAAATGTATAGAAAAGAAAGATTTAAATCTTATTTTAAAGTGGAGGAATACAGAAGAAATTCGTTCTATTATGTACGAAAATCATAAAATAACAATAGACGAACACTTTAACTGGTTTGAAAGACTAAAGTTTGATGACACAAAGATTGCAAGAATATTGATATATAAAGAAAAACCTATTGGGTTTATTAATTTTACAAAGATAAATAAAATGAATCGAACTTGTTATTGGGGATTTTATATAGGTGACAAACAAAGCGTAAGGCGTGCTGGAACTGTATTAGGTATAGTAGCATTAGACTTTATTTTTGAAACAAATGGCATACAAAAGGTATGTGCAGAAATATTAGAATCAAATCGTATTAGTTTAAACTTTCATCAGAAACTCGGCTTCCAAGAAGATGGAAGATATGTGAACCATATTTTCAGGGATAATAAATATATCGACGTCATTACAATGACCCTGTTGCATGAACAATGGATGGAAAGGAAAGAAGCAATAAAAAAAGAACTTGAAGGTGAAAAATATGAGTAATATATATATTAGCGATAGAGAGATTGGCCATAACTCGCCGCCATTTATTATCGCAGAAATGTCGGGCAATCATAATCAATCATTAGATAGAGCACTACAAATTGTAGAGGCAGCTGCAGTGGCTGGAGCACAAGGATTCAAAATTCAAACATATACACCTGATACAATGACTTTAAATATAGAAACTGGTGACTTTTTAATTCAGGATACGAAAAGCTTATGGAAAGGTAAATCACTTTATCATTTATATAAAGAAGCATATACACCATGGGAGTGGCATAAACCAATTTTTGATCGCTGTACAGAATTAGGAATGATACCATTTAGTACGCCATTTGATGAAACTGCTGTAGATTTTCTAGAATCATTGAATGTTTCTTGTTATAAAATCGCATCTTTTGAAAATACTGATATTCCCCTCATACGTAAAGTAGCAGCGACAGGAAAACCAATAATCATTTCGACAGGTATGGCTTCGATTGCTGAATTAGATGAAACAGTAAGAGCTGCGAGAGAAGAGGGATGTAAAGAATTAATTCTATTAAAATGTACAAGTACGTATCCTGCATCTCCAAAATCTACAAATATAGCTACCATACCTCATATGAAGGAGTTATTTAAATGTGAAGTAGGTTTGTCTGATCATACACTTGGGGTAGGAGTATCTGTAGCAAGTGTTGCTTTGGGAGCAACAGTAATTGAGAAACATTTAACGCTTTCGAGGTCTGACGGAGGAGTTGACGCTGAATTTTCAATGGAACCTGCTGAATTTAAATTATTAGTAAGGGAAACTGAAAAAGCATGGGAATCTTTAGGGAATGTATATTATGGACCTACTGATTTAGAAAAAGATTCTTTGAAATTTAGAAGGTCATTATATGTTGTAGAAAACATAAAAGCGGGAGAAGTTTTCACGATTGAAAATATTAAAGCTATTAGACCAGGTAATGGCTTATTACCAAAACACCTATCCAAAATTATCGGAAAGAAAGCGAATAAGGATATTGAAAAAGGAACGCCTGTTTCGTGGGATCTTATTTGATAGAGTACAATTAGATACTACTAGGGATTCGTTGAATAAATTAAAATGCCTATTCAAGAAATTGAAAAGGCATTTTAATTTATTCAGAATGATTATAGAAGAAAAGATATTTTTAATTTAACCGCTCTTCCCGATAGAATTTTCCTTCCTCAAGCGTGTGCAAGGCGATAGCCCAACGGCAGGCGGGAGATGCATTTCGGTTGGCGTAAGCAACATATTTGCTATCATATACTTGTACAGATTGCTCTTTTAGAACTGAAGATATAAGGTTGTTGTAGGAAATTCGTCTACAACGTAAAGTCTTCAACGTTCTATCGTCCTACGCTACTGAAATATGCGAAAATCAAGCAGAGTAAGTAGCCTAGATGTGCCCAACGTACAGATACTATTTTTAAGGGGAGGGACTACCCTATTAGCTTGGTAAACATAAATGGCTAGTAAAAAGCACTTATTTCCCAAGAAGCTCCCACTTCAAGCGTCTGCTAAGTGGTGAGTAGTTCACTAACTTAATGAAGTTGTGATTGTAAAATAGCCGTTATAAAATTGATTCTCTCATGAAAAGTATGCTGTGTAATTACTTTTGTATGAATTTTTTCGACCATTAATCCCTTGAGAATCGTATCATTTAAATGAAAAGATATTTTATTTAAACAGTCATCAAAGCTGTTATAGGATATAATTTCATCTTTATTGAAGAAAGATGAAAGGTCAGATTTTTCTTCAATAATTTGAAAGCCTTGGCAAGCTGCGATATCAAACGTACGATTATTAATGGTATTACTTTTTACTCTATTTTTATTCTGTGGAAATAGATAACTACGATGAGGATTTAATATAAGACTAGCGTTATTATAATAGAATGCAACTTCTTGAGGTGGAATCCATTCTTCTATAATCTTAATTCTTCGGTGATTCCGCCATTTTTTAAATAACTTATTTCTCCAATGTTGACCAATTATTGTATAGTGATAAGGGGTTTTTTCCAATAGAAACTGTATCAATTTTACTCGGGTTGGATAAGGATATCCAATGAACAATACTTCGCTTTTATATGTTGAATTTTTTAGACCAGGTTTAAATATATCTATATTAGTTGCTAATGGTAAGTGATATACATTGGTATATCCTAAACTTGTATAATATTTAAGTGCTTCGCTATCAATAGTAAATATAAAATCAAAGTTATTTAATTGAAGAAGAGAAGTATCTATATAAAATGGGTCCTCAGTTAACCATACAGCTAATTTAATGTTCCTATTTTTTAAATATTGAATTGCTTTTTGTGGTATATGATTACCTAGTAAGGTGAAAACAATATCAGGATGAAACGTTGCCGTAATGAAATCCAATTTCTCTATCAATTCCCATGGCTGTACTGCTAACCATTCAAAATTTTGATCGATAAGTGTACTCTGTATGCTTTGATCAAGATAATGGTAAATTTTTGAGTAACCAGAAGTAATGTATAATAGTTTCATATTTCAATCCCTGCTTTAGGTTTAAAATATTTTATATGATAAACGTAACACTTTCTATTTCTTTACAACTGATTTTAGTGATACTTGTAGTAGGAGGAGTAACTGAATTTTCCTCTTCTAATGTGACTATACAATTATTAGGATCAAAATTTGTAAAAATAGCGGGTCCAATAATATTTCCAGATTTACCAGTCACAGTAACAACTTCACCAGGTGGTAAATATTTAAAAATATGACATGCTCCACCTGAACAACGAAATAAATTGCATAAGAACAAATTTATCCCTCCTTTGAACAATATACTATATCATATGAAAGTATGTAGAATGTTGTGTAGACAAGTAACCTTTAGAAGGAAAATAAAAAGTAAATTAAAGCCAGTTATTGGAATGATAGATACAATAGAATAATACTTTTGGGGGTATATTGATTAGATTTTTTCATGAAAAAAGACATTCATTAGAATGTCTTTACTATGGATCGAATGCGAATCATCTTAAGGGGTGGTTAAAGTAACACTTTCAATATCTTCACAACTTATGAATATAGTATTGGTAGAAGAGGGGGTTATCACATCTTCTTCAACTAATACAACCGCACAAATATTCGGGAAGAAAAGTGAAAAAGTGGCCGGTCCAATAATTTGTCCTGATTTAGTGGTAATTGTAACAACTGTTCCTAATGGCCACGAAGAGAATAAAAAACAAGCTAAACCTGTACATTCTGCCATATTAAACCTTCCTAACTGTAAGTTTTAATTTATATAAAATAGTCCAAACATTTTATAGTATATGTAGTAACAATATGGAATGTTTGGACTATTTTATAACGTAGAAGACACACCTACTCCAAAACTAGAAGAAGCATAGACATAATGGAGGAGAGCCTGGTGAAGGAATTTAAGTAATACTAATGTACAAGTTATAAATTTTGTGTAAGAAAAAAGACTTTGTGATTTACAAGGTCTTTTTATTTTTGTAAAAATACCCCTGTGATTTTTACCTATGTGAATGTATTAGTTGAGAAATTTTCGAGAAGATGCGCCGAAAACAATTAAATATTTCTTTTTGAAAGTACGATTTGCTATCCATACGATTATTAAGTACATGGTTTATCTAAAATAACTTGATAAATCATATCTATATGGAATGAGAAACAGGAATGTCCTTTATCAAAATAAGAATGTTTATATCATTTATAAGAAAGTACTAACCTAATAATCCTTCTCAATAATGACCAAAATAAAACGTTAATATATATAATTTAAAAGATATGAATCATTACATAAAATCTCCTGTTAAAAAGAATGTATGATGTTAGTGTAATACAAACATCAAGGGGGAACTTAAAATGAAGTTAAATAAATTAATAGTTAGTTGTGGAGTAATTTCAGCATTAACATTTGGCATGTTAGGGAATAGTGCATATGCTGAAGAAGTACAGAAATCAAATGATGCAATCAATGTCATTAAACATGTTCCTACAGACTTATTATTAACTCAAACACTGGATTATACTGGAGAGGCTGTAACCTCTTTTGTATATACGGGGAGTACAGATTTAAGCTTATTTATAAAAAATAATGGTCAAAATAAAATGGGATATAGCGTAAAAGGTCCAAATAAAGAACCAATCATTGGTGGTTATATAAAACCGGGAGAACAAAAAGTTAATGTTACAAATGTGCGGAATGCGTTATCTCCATTACCAGTGGGAACATATAAAATTTACGTTTCAAATGATGATGGATCTACAGGACAATTCCAAGTTGCGGTAAACTCTTTGAATTAGATTCTTAAAAGCTGTTTTATAAAATAAACTACATCCACCTCTAATTTTTAGGGCACATCTAACCGTTGGAGGTGGATTTAATCGTTTGATATTAAGTGGGTAAGCCTACTTTTTATTGAATAAAATACCAGTCTTCACATGAAAAGCGCACAAAAATATCGATAGTTAACAAAGTGAAGTTTATGCAGGAAATAGCGTAAAATCAACGATGTATAAAAGGTATTGTAAATGGAAGTATTCGAAAGTGCCGAAAGCGTTGATATGACGGTATATTTCCCAAAAACCTTGTTTACATAAGAAATCTTATCAGAAGTTGTAAAAATTAGAGGGATTCCGTCTCAAAATAAAAAGAACTCTTATCTTATTGAGACATATAAGAGAATTTCAAAGTTATATTTTCAATTCTGTATTAGAATTAAATTAGGCTCAACTTTTACATAAAATAAGAGCAATAAAGAACATTTTTGACGTAAAAAGCACTAAAAGAAACAATCTCTTTTGATATTACAAACAGCTTAGTTTTGAGTATAATACAGCCGAGTTAGCCCTAAAGGATTAACTTAGCTGTTTTGTCATAAATTTATCTTAATGTGTTTTTTATGCTGATCGTACTCTATTAGTAACCGCACAATCAAAAATGATATATAAAAGCAGATGGATCTGGGACTAAAAAATATTACTAACTGATGAAAAGTGAACAATGCATTCTGTTGGATTGAACATAAAAGAATTGAAAGAGGGGTGAAAAAGCATAAACTGCACAACTTCGCACGAAATACCAATTTTACGCACAATAATGCGATTATATAAAAATCAAATACAGTATCTAGGGATTTCAAGCTCAAATGCATGAATCCTAGTATATTGGTATGAGCCATATAATTTATATTTTATATAAGAATAATCAAATGCTGAATTACTCATAAACAATTTTTATAGTGAATTACATTTTAATTTATAAGAGCTTTTTTTGTGTTGATCTATCTAACTCCTGATTAACCTTGATTAAATTGACCAATTCACATTTTATAACGAATTTTAAACTGTGTTCATGTATTCATTTTGTTAGAATTTATATTTGAAAATCGTTTAATTTTATATACATATATAATTTTTATCGTCAAATATGAATTTATCACTTGGTTATCTATAACTTTTATTAGAATAACTACACTTTCCCATTCAATTTCGAGTGAATTTTAGTATTTCATAATTAAATTATGTAAATAAGTTCGTGTAAAAATTGAATTTAACGCGAACTTGTGTTCGTATCCTTTTTCTGTTATAGTATATATGAGGTGATTTTTATGGATTACAGCAAGCAACGTCAAAAATCCGTACATCGTAAAAAATTATACGAGAATCTAAATGAAATGCCCTTTTACATAGAAGAATTTGTGGAGTACAAAGAATTGCATGATGCCTCTCCCTCCACCCTACTGAATTATGTATATGATTTTAGAGTCTTCTTTAATTGGCTATTATCCGAACAAATTATTGATTTTAAGCCCATTAAAGACATATCCTTCTCTGATTTGGAGAATTTAAAGAAAAAAGATGTTGAGAACTTTATGAGGTTTCTAAAACTGCAACAAAACATGCAGAATTCCTCTGTTAACAGAAAAATTTCAGCCTTAAAGTCTTTATTTAAGTACCTTACCGCCCTATCAGAGAATGATGATGGAGAATGTTATTTCTATAGAAATGTAATGGCTAAGATTGAAATACATAAAGATAAAGAAACATTAAATGCTCGTGCAAAACGTATGAGATCTAAGATATTTCATAATGATGACGATCAAGAATTTTTGAATTACGTGAAGTACGAACATGAAAAATCTTTAACAAAACATCAGTTGTTCTATTTCCTAAGAGATAAAGATCGTGATGTAGCTATCCTTTCCCTTTTTCTTGGTAGTGGTATTCGTGTAAGTGAATTGGCCGATCTTCGTATGGACGATATAAACTTAAAAGAAAGATTAATTGATGTAATCCGAAAAGGAAACAAGGAAGATTCTGTATGGATTACACCAATTGCATTGAACGACCTTGAAAAGTATATGGAAATTAGAGATAACAAATATGCTCCAGGAAAAGAATTAAAAAATGTGTTTTTATCGAAGTATAAACATACTGCACAGTCTCTTTCGGTTAGAGCTATCCAAGATATAGTAGAAAAATATACTAAGGCCTATGGCAAAAAAATGTCTCCTCATAAATTAAGACACACATTGGCAAATAAATTATATATGGAAGAAAAAGACTCATTACAAGTCATGCAGCAGCTTGGGCATACCAGTCAAGATACAGCTTTGTTATACACTCAACTTGGGGAAACAACTATTAAAGATAGTTTAGGCAGAATAGGAAAGAATAAGGAATAAAAGTTCAGCAATGCAAAATTGCTGAACTTTTATTCTTTCCCTTAGTTTAGGTTAGGCATTTAAATACTATTTGTTGTTTGCTTTAAATCTGATTTTATTATGTAAAAAATACATAGTTTGAATTCTACTTTAATTGTATATAAAAACTCTCTCTTGATAGATATAAATAAAAATTTTTTTAATGTTCTATCTTTCCATATAATATATGTTCCAAGGTTATTTTACTTGTATTATGTGATATTGGTAATTAATAGAAATGAAAGATTATTGTATTGGACCTAATAATCCCATAATTTCTTCAGCTTTTGGATTTTTAATGCTGTAGTAAATTTCTAACCCCTGACGATTCCCCTTTAAAACCTTCCCTCTCATTTTAGATAAGTGTTGGGATACAGTTGATTGTGGAATGTTTAAAATTTCGGTCATTTGGGTTACATTTAGTGTTTTATGTTTAGAAAGCTCACTGATCAGTTTTAAACGCATTGGGTGTGCCATAACTTTTAAAAGCTCTACATCCTCTTCTAAAATCGTGTTATCTACGTTGTGATTTGCAAATCTCGTCATAGTATCTTCTCTCCCTTATTTGTTTTCTTCTAATGTAGTGTAACTTCCGTATTACATAATATTAGTATGTTTTAATGTTTACTATGAAAAATACTATTTAAATTATACAATTATAGTTTGTGCTAGTAGTGGAGTTAATGTGTGGTTTGTATGAAGTTTTTAATTACTATTAATCTAGTCTGTTTAAGTATGAATGCTCTATTGGAGAACTTTATTATTAAGGTGACAGCTTTTAAATTTAAAAATAATTAAAGTTAATTTCACCATTAATAATATTTTTGTAATAATCAATGTATAATAAAATTATAACTCATGTAAGAGTCTAAGCGTTTTTTGATCAACGATCGCTTAGGTAATGAGTTATACCCCTTGGAAAAGGTACCTTGCATCAGGGGTACCTTTTCTTTTATTTTTATTTATAAAATAGTTTAATTAGAAACTATGTAGTTAAAAAGTATGATGATTAAATTGTAATTGAAGTGAAGCATATATCCCATATGAATATTTTTAAATATTAGAAAGAAAATCATTTGAGCGATAGCTGGTAAACCGATGATAGTTAAACATTGCACCCAATTATAATTATATGTAGAAAGATGGAGTAGTCCAAATAAGCTTCCAGACAAAATTAAAGAGGTTGTAATTGAAGTAATAGGACTTATTATGAAGGAACGTATGATTTTGTGCCAAAAGAATAATATAGATACAAACATAATGTTCTCACCAATTAATTGAATTGCAATACCAGGCGTTTTAAGGAACATATTGGTCATCCCTTCATTTTCAATGGGGTTAGATGTTCCATTGAATGTTGTAAAAGATATTAGTACAGACAAAAACAACAACATTATAATGTAAATAATGAAAGCAGTGAAGAAAGATATTTTCAGCTGATGGAAAGTGATTTTTTTAGAAAATAAATATCTTTGATCCCACATTATAAGTAGAAATACAAACGTGATAGGAAATGAAAAATATAGTGCTTTAATTATGTATTGCAGCAGTATATCTATATTATTTATATACTTAAGCGTAAATGAAGGGAAAGGTAAATATACTGTAGCAATACAAAATAAGATTAGTAATAGGAGCTGTATATACGTTTTAGTTTGCACTAAGCAATCCATGTATGTATTTGCAGCACTAAACGCGTTTAAAGGCCTTTTACATTCCCTAAAAAGAAATTTCATAACACACCTCCATTTTCATTTTGGTAAATACATTTGATCCCAACTCTAACTACCCATTCTTCTCTACTATTACTAAATGTAAGCTCTTAACTGGGCATTTCATAAAACTTCACGTACCGAAATTATTAATTATATTTAAAATATAGTTAGTAAGGGATTTTCTATTCCCCCAACAAAAAAAAGCACCCCACTGGATGCTTTTTTTGTTCTCTCTATAATTCGCTTAGTAGTCTCTATTCCATTTCTAAAAGGTTTGCTTGCTGCACCTTATTAATTTCTTCTATAACTGGTACGTTGGTCCAAAAGGCAAAAGGCAGCAATCAAAATCATCATCTTGATTTTCCGCAATTGGGAGCGATTATTGAATAACTCTTAGAGTTAAACAGCTTTATTGTTATATTTTTAAGTATAGTGAAGTATTCTGCATCAAAAAAACAATTTTATTTTGACCCCATCCTAAAATCAGCATGGGGTTATGTATGTTTAAAGTTTTAAAATTAAATACCTATATAGTCACTCTACACCTGCCCTTTAGTTTAAGTGCAATCCTTCACAAATATTGAATTTTGCTTGGGATTCTTATTCCATTAAATGGTCCAATACAAAAGTAAGAGCACAATTCTTATTAGAGAATTGTGCCCAATTGTTGAAAATCAATTAATTCATTTTTTTTTTAACATCCCCTATTAAATTTCAATAAGTATAGGTACAATCATTGGTTTTTTCTTAGTATGTGTATATACATATTGTCGTATTGATTTTTTTATTTGTTTTTTCATTACATTCCATGAGTTTCTATTTGCTTCTTGTAGCTCGTTAACAGTTTTTATAGTAAGTCGATTAACGTCTCTTCGGAGTTCCGAGAAATCTCTATCCACAAATCCACGAGAAATGGTATCGGGGTCAGAAATCAACGTTCCTTCCGCTTTGCTCATAGTTAAAATAATCATGAGCATCCCATCCTCTGAAAGTTGTTTGCGGTCTCGTAACACAATTTCCCCAATATTATCGACATCCCCCCCGTCTATGTAGGTATTCCCCACCGGTATTTTCCGGGTCTGACGGGCAATGGTATGTTCAATATCGACGACATCCCCATTATTGATGATAAACGTGTTTCCTTGCTCTACTCCAACGGATTCCCCTAACAAACGGTGATGGTGCAGCATTCTAAATTCACCGTGAATGGGAATAAAATATTTTGGTTTCATTAATGTAAGCATTAGTTTTAAATCTTCTTGATAACCATGGCCAGAAACATGCATTCCGGATGTACTTCCTGATCCATAAATCACTTTGGCTCCAAGGGCAAATAAGTTGTCTACGATACTCGTGATATTTCGTTCATTCCCGGGTATTGGACCTGCTGCAAAGATAACCGTATCTTCAGGTAAAATGTCGACACCGCGAAAGTTTCCTGTGGACAGGCGAGCAAGAGCAGCCAATGGTTCTCCTTGACTCCCCGTGCATAAAATGGCCACCCTTTCAGGAGCCATTTCATTGATTTCATGTGGGTCAATTAACATTCCATCTGGAACTGTTAAATAACCACGTTCCATAGCAACCGCTATGACATTAACCATACTTCGTCCAAGCAACGCAATTTTTCGATTTGTTTTTTGTGCTGCATTCACGACTTGTTGAACGCGACTAATATTTGAAGCAAAGGTAGAAAGAATAACTTTGCGTTCGGCTTTCATGAAAGTTGCTTCCACATGTTCACCTACTATTTGTTCCGATGGGGTCAAACCAGGACGCTCTGCATTGGTACTCTCAGATAATAGAAGCAAGACCCCTTCTTTGCCGATTGCAGCCATTTTATGAATATCCGAATTCTCATTATTCGCAGGGGTTAAATCGAACTTGAAGTCCCCTGTATGTACAATATTACCCTCTGGTGTGTGAAAGACTATTCCCAAGCAATCAGGAATACTATGGGTCACTTTGAAAAAACTTACCCTTATTTCTCCAATTGTCAAGTTTGAGTTTGAGTTGATTTTAATAAGTTCACTTTCTCTTAGGAGTTTATGTTCTTTTAATTTGATTTCAATTAATCCTAGTGTGAAGCGTGTGGCATAAACGGGTACATTCAATTTTTTTAAGAAGAACGGGATCCCCCCGATATGATCTTCATGTCCATGTGTGACAATTAAAGCCCTGACTTTATCTTTATTTTCTACTAAATAAGCTATATCAGGGATAATCAAATCAATTCCTAATAAACTTTCATCTGGAAACTTATTGCCACAGTCGATAATCACGATATTGTTTGAATATTCAATTGCATACATATTTTTTCCGATTTCATTCAAGCCGCCTAAGGCGAAGATAGATAATGCATTCTCTATTGTACTCAAATTTATAACCTCCCATTTTAAATATAATCTTAGTATGCCCTTTAGGTTTCCCTTTATCAGTAGGTTGAATGCTCGAGATTCCTAGAAAAAAGGGAACTTTAGACTTGTTTTTACCTAAATATACTGACTACAACATTGATGTCTTCGTTTCACACATTGTTATCGAGGTCTTTCCTCCCATGGAGACAGCTGCTATTGAAATCACTCATGGTTTTCGATTCTTAATAAAGATGCAATTCTTTTTTAAGAAATGCGCCCGATAATGGAAGATCGTTATGCAGAAGTCATGCGGCACTTACATTGTAGAATAGCCCTCTAAAACAGAAGAAGCTCTCCTCATACTAATTGCATAGCTTAGGGTGAGAACAAATTCTTCTAAATCATATCTACGTGCATTGGAAAAAACGTTGTCTTCACCTTTAACACTGAATCCACATCTCATCAGAACCTTAAGGAATACTTCAAATTATTAGCTTGATGGACATGGGACGACACCCTAATATGCTTGGATTAAAATCATTACAAACAGCTAAAAAGGTGATTGCAAGAATAGAAGTTATGCATATAATCAAAAAAGGACAAACTCTCCAAGATGAAAAGTTTGTCCAAAACCATGATTTCTTTGGTTCAACAATATAAAATTCAGTTCCGCTAGGAATCTTTCGTTCTTTTTTCATATCTCACTATTTTTGCATCAGAACTAACAATAGTGAATTAGAATAATGACTTAATACTTGCTAGGACAGTAAGGATACCTATAATAATGACAAATACATTGCTCATTTTCCCTCTATATTTAGCTAGTACAGGCACTTTACGAATTGCATACATTGGTAATAAACATAAGATAGCAGCAACTAACGGTCCGCTAAGGGCATCAATGATTCCAAGAATACTTGGATTTGCATAAGCAACATACCAGCATGTTAATACAACAAAAGTAAGGATCATTGTCTTAACTGTTTTTTCTCCTATATCTTTCCCGCGTGTTTTACCGGACTTAATAATCATGTCACGCATTACTTCATATGCTCCTATATAATGGCCAAGGAAAGACTTTGTAATAGCCACAAAAGCAATGATAGGAGCTGCAATCGTGATTACAGGCGAATTAAGCTCATTAGCAAGATATGATAGGATTGACAAATTCTGTTCTTTTACCATCATAAGATCATTTGGAGTCAAACTCAAGGTACTGCTCCAAACAAAGAACATAACAACAGCGAATGTCATGATATAACAAACTTTTTGTATTTGAGCACATTTGGCATCAGTAGCTTCTATTCCATACGTAGCTCTCTGTTTCATAACAAATGACGAAATCATAGGAGAATGATTAAACGAGAATACTATGATTGGTAGTATCATCCATATCGTTCCCAAATATCCTGTTCCTGTTGAAGCAGTAGAAACACTTGAAAAACTAAGCATTGACGTATTCCACTGTGGAATCAAAGATATTGAAATAAAAAGTAGAGAAGCTATGAAAGGATATACTAGCATGCTCATTATCTTTACAGTGATATCTTGACCAAAATTTAGTATAGCGATAAGACCGAGTACTAATACAAGCGATAAAATGGCCCTTGGAGGCTCCTGCATGTGCAATTGATGCACGATAAAACTACTTGCAGTATTTGTAAGTGCAACCGAATACATTAGCACGATTGTATAAATTGAGACGAAATATACTATGTTAAAAATGATACTTGCCTTATTTCCAAAATACTCTCTTATTGTACCTGTAATCCCCTCTTCAGCAGAATTGGAAGCGTATATCATTTTAGCAAGCGCCCTATGTGAGTAATACATAACAGGATATGCAAGTATGGTAATTAACAGTAATGATAATAAACCACCTGAACCTGCATTAATAGGTAAGAAGAGTACTCCTGCTCCAATTGCTGTTCCAAAAAGGCCCAATGCCCAGGTAGTATCCTGTTTATGCCACTTTGTAGGATCTGGATATTTCTCATTTTTTACTGCAGTATTTTCAGCCTGAAGTTCTATTTTTTTTGCAGTATTCCCATTCATATAATAATTCCTCCTTGTGTCCTATTCTTCCGTCTCTTTTTAAGGCTTAGGAATATAGACTGTTCTTGAAAAATGAATTGCTTACAAAGTGCGCCACATCGTGTGTCCTTCTTCTAAGTTGATCAAAATCGAAAAATTCGCTAGTCATCAACCTGATGGGTTTGTTAGCTCTTACAAAACACTTTAATTATATAGTAGTATATTTTAGTGATAATGGCTCTCAATATACAGGCATCCCTAGGAGAACAATAGAGAATAGGATTGTTAACTATTTCACAATATTTCCGATAACTGTTTATTAATTTGATTGTTTCTCCCCAAAGATTTTATTTTTAATGGCAATCCCTGTAGGTGTGGCCGCAATTCCGCCTAAACCTGTCTCTCTTAATTCGCGAGGCATCTGTCTTCCAACTCTATACATCGCTTCAATAACTTCGTCTGCATTGATGATATTGTTTACGCCGGCTAATGCGATGTCTGCTGCTGCCAAAGCATTTGCCGTTCCAATGGCGTTTCTCTTTACACAAGGAATTTCTACCAAACCAGCGACCGGATCACAAACTAGACCGAGTAAATTTTGTAATGCGGTTGAGAAAGCTTCAGAAGATTGCTGTGGCGTTCCTCCGGCAGCTCCTACCGCTGCTGCAGCCGCCATTGCTGAGGCACTGCCTACTTCAGCTTGACATCCTCCGTACGCTCCTGAAATACAAGCGTTATTTGCGACTATCGTTCCAAATAGCGCTGAAGTGAATAGAAAACGGATCATATCTTCATGAGTTAACTGCAACGTATCTTTAATACTATATAGGACTCCCGGGATCGTCCCACTCGCACCTGCTGTTGGAGTTGCACAAATAGCCCCTAATGCAGCATTTACTTCATTAACACCGATAGCACTTTGAATCCCTAACACCATCAAATCTCCAGAAAGAGTTTTCCTATTTTCTCGATAGTTTTTAATTTTAACAGCATCACCTCCGGTTAAACCGGTTGGAGAAAATACCCCGTCGCCCTCGATACTTTTATTTATGGCATTTTCCATAGTCACTAAATTTCTTTCCATTTTACTCCAAACTTCTTCATAAGACGTTTTAGTTTGTTCGATTTCCTGTTCTATTGCTAATTCATAAATTGGCTTTTGGCTTTTATTAGCTGCATCCACAATTTCTTTTATGGTCATATACATATTTTTTCACCCCTTAATGTAACTAAAGAATAATGAGATTAGCTACATTGCTTAAATTTCCTAATTCCTTCTGAACATTACCAGGCAATAGCGAATCCAAAGCGAATCCATATAAATATTTTCCGTTTTCTTCTAAACTATGAAAGTTGTTAATTTCCACATCATATTGTTTAAAGATCCTGCGTAAGACAAATTCAAAGTCAGCTCTTTCGGAAATCGCAATAATAACTGGCAATGGCCCCTGTAGATCTAAGCTAAATCCGTCAATTTCAACATGTTTGACTTCAATTAATCCACCGCCGACCGAAATACCCATCGTTCTAATACTTCGGCTTTCATCCTCTAAATATACATCTGCCGTATTTGGATGACCAGCAGGACTATCACCCGCTTTTTCAATAAAGGTAATGTCAATTCCTTTAGATTCTGCTATTTTAATAGCATCTGGCACTTTGCTGTCATCGGCAGCAAATCCTAATATCCCAGCAATAATTGCAAAATCAGTTCCGTGTCCTTTATGGGTTTCAGCAAATGATTCATAATACCTTACCACGACTTTTTTTGGAAGACCTTGAAATAATTTATTGGCAACTGTTCCAATAGCCAAAGCACCTGCAGTATGTGAACTTGAAGGACCTATCATTACCGGCCCAATCACATCAAAACAACTTTTGTATTTAACAACCTTTTTTTCTTTAATAGATGCTACATTCATGTTCATATAAGTACCCCCATAATTTATTATTTTTAATTGCAGTTGAATCTAAGTTATTAGAATGACCAATTCAAAATAAGATCCAGTTGATAACGTTTTCATTTTTTATGTTAATAAATTTCCCTTCTGACCACACACCTTTCTTAGAGTAATCGTATCAGTATGTCCAATTTTAGAAGGTTACTTGCAAGGTCTTTAGAATTTTTGCACCAGAACTAGGCTTGATATTTTCTCTAGAGGTAATAGATTATCTCTAGACGCCCTCATTATAACTTGTATATTTATGAGTTTAATATTTTTTTATTTTTAGAAAGATTGAATAAACAGAATCTTGAATGGATAATAAATTACACTTGGCATGTAGCAATTGTGTCCATTGTTTGAAGCTGTATTAGTTAGTAGAAAAGCAAAAATAACACAGAGTTCCTTTTATTAACACATTGATTATATTGGAAAATCATTATAAAGATACTTATACTTTCCTTTGTTGAAACATCTTATTTTAGACGTGAAAACTGTTGCAATAAATGATTAATGTAGATGGAAAGGTATAAATTAATGAAATATAAAATCCCTTTCGGATATTAATGATACATTTTGCATTTATATACATTTTCAGAAAAAAGGAACTTCTTTTTTTAAAAAACCCCTGTAGAACTAAAAAGAACTGGGCATAAATTGTCCGGTTCTTTTTAGTTAGATTTCTCAATTTGGTTATCTTATTTTACATTTTCTTTTACATCTTTTTTAGAAGTTGCTGGTACTGCATCTTTAGGTGCATCATGGATTTGTGAGAAAGACGTTATTCCATCTGCACTTATTGTAATCGATTGATTTGGACTATTTTCATTTGATTTTAGGTTGTCCATTTTTACATCTTCTGCACCTACTGCACCACCCGCTAATAATCCTGTACTTAAAAGTGTTCCTGCTAATAATGTTTTAAACATTTTTCATTACCTCCTTGTTTGGGAATACATTTAGCATAAGACAAGAATCTATAGTTGATATGGACTGTTTCTGGAGATTATGTAAAGAAAAATAGATGGTCGGTTATATATCCTAATGGGGATTTAGACAGAATTGAAACTTTATCCTTCCTCAAGGAACGTGAAGGGCCACAGCCCAGTGAGTAGGTGGGAGATGAATTGGCTTCGAACAAGAGATGGCATGAAGCCATCTGAATTGTTCAACTTTTAGACAGACAAACAGGACATTTATTTTCGTTCGTTGTGTTCGTTTGTTTTGTTAGACCTTAAATTGAATTGCAACTACACTCTTCGTATTTAATAAGTATTAATTTAGAAAACCCATAAACAAAAAAAAGGGTTCTGGTGCGAAAATGTTAGTTAGAAACATAGAGTAGCAATTTCCTCTTCATTTCTATCTTATGAAGCTAAGCCAAACAATTTATGAATAAATTGTTTCTGGTTTTGGACAGACTTATCCGGTAAAACAAGTTGCCCTTTTTTCATCATATGCATGGCTTCAACACCACTCAATATAGAGATTGCTGTTTTAAACGACTTTAATCCTAACATAGAACGAACTCGCCTTTTAATAAACCGGTGGTCTTGTTCCACTATATTATTGAGATATTTAACTTGCCTTAATTGTATGCCTTCAGGCATATGTTTCTCTTCTTTTAACTCTTCAATCGCTACAGGATAGGCAGGGTTCTTATCTACTGTTATCACGCGAGGTTTAGAAACATACGAAAAAGCCAAGGCTTTTTTGAAAAAGCGCTTGGCTGCTTGTTTATCTCTTGATTTACTTAGATAAAAATCAATTGTATACCCTTCTGAATCGACTGCACGGTATAAGTACATCCATTGACCTTTTACTTTGATATATGTTTCATCGACTCTCCATGAGTCATTTGTTGATTTAAGATGATGTCGTACTTTCTCTTCTAATTGAGATCCATATTGATGAACCCAGCGCATAATCGTTGTGTGAGCAATTGATAATCCTCTTTCCTCCATCATTTCCACCAGGTTACGGAAGCTCAAATTGTACCGTAGGTACCACCTTACTGTTAATAAGATTAGTTCAGGCTGATAATGCTTCCATTTAAACAAATTTTCCTTTTCCATACTGATCACACACCTTTTTTAGAGTCATACTATCAGTATGTCCAAGATTAGGAGATTACTTGCAAGAGTCTTGGAATTTTTGCACCAGAACCCTAACCGCTCTTGTTTAATAGATTTACAACGATGAATTTGAAACCAAGATTTCCATATTTTAAATAACAGCTCAATTTGCCAATGCAGTGAATATAAATCATAGATTTTCTCTTTTGGTATCCATTCCGTAGGAATATTTGTCATATATACCGTAATTCCTTGTAAAAGTTTCGTACGCTCTGTATATGTAATCCCTTTTTTCTTTTCGCGAATAGCTCGATCACGTAGGCGTTTCTGTTTTTGCTCCTCCGTACATCTATAAACCACAATGCGAGTAGGTAGTTTGTCTTTGCTCCCTACATATACATCATGTAATTCATACACTTGGCCAGGTTGTAATTGGTTCATGATGTCTTCCAAATGAATTTGTATATATACTGGCCTCAGTTGAGCGGGTTTTGTTTTAAATACGACTGTTTCAAATTCTTTTCTATATATTTTAGTTGGTAACTTAAGACGTGATAAATAATATCCTTGCTTATCTTGAATAGACTTAAAGTCTTGTAAACGAAAATATCCTAAGTCACGAATATATAGTTCATTCTTTTGCGCCATACCTGTTCGAGTCGCACCATACGCCTGATCACTTCGTTTTCCTGGTTCAATTTTCACATCAGAAAATTCTCCACTCAACAAGTCATACTCTAGTTGAATTTTTACACCAGCTTTATGACTACATCCTCCGGCACCAGGATAAGTAGCTGCGAATCGATTTGGAACTTGAAAAGTTGTAGAATCAAGGATGCGAATACGCTCAAAGTAAGCAGAAAGAGAATGAGAAATCTTAGATAATCCTCCAATTTTAGCTTGTAGAAGTGTAGTAAATACATTTCGAAAGAAGGCTACAGAAGCCGAGTTAAATCGTCGATTAAGTCCCTCAGGACTTAATAAAATTCCTGTTGAAGTTTCTAATTGACTACAAAGTTGAGTAAGAGAGGTAGTAGTGATTTGTTGATTTAACCATACACACAAAGATAAAAAATGGTGCCCATGGCACTTACGTTTTCGTTTCATTCCGCCTGCTTCTATAGCTAATTGATTAAGTGTAGCGGGAGACATATGTCGATATAACTCTTCGGCAAATAAAGATAATTCTTGTTTTTGATGTATACTTATAAAAAGCACGTCACCCTTTCTCATTAACATAAGAGAATAATAACGCGCTTTTAATTTTAAGAATAGTTTAAATTCTTGAGTTGATGGATGTGTATAGTGACCCCTATTAAAGAAATTTCCCAAACTAAAATTAAAGGTACTTGCAATTTTATTACGAATCTCAGCTGTACTCATGTTACTTAATCGTTCCCATCCCACCAATTTTCACATTTACCTTGACGTTTACATCGCTCTTTGCTAATTCATTATTCCATTTATTTTGGACTTTTTTCCATTCTGGGTATGTGTAAGTTCTTGCATATCTCCCAAGCCCAATAGGGTCGATTTTGGCAACTTGTATTTTCTTTATTAATTGCTTGAAATCAGCTTCCATCTTGGTTTCAATAGCTTTTTGTAATTTTGCTGCATCCCTGCTTGTATTGAACGAAAAAAGCCGTTCTGTAATGCCGACCTTCATCTTTATATCTGTATTAAATATAAATTTATTATCATATCTTACCTTTGTCTTTACTTTAATACTATAGGGAGTAAAGCTTATCCAATCTTTATCCTGGCTATTCGACTTTAATTTAATTGGAATTGTAAATGAATACTCACCTGTAGTTCCTTGTTGCAAAATGCGTAATAATTTGTTTTCATCGGATTTTAGTGTTAATTTATACCTTCCTTTTTCATCTAACAAAGCTGTACCTGTCACAAATATTTTTTTCGTTTTTTTCATCTCAGTAATATTTACTGTTAACCCTTTATCTGCTATTTGTTCATGTAGTTCTTGAAGAGTTGTTTTTACTGTGATATTTCTTAAAGAGGCGGTATCAACTAGTTTTGTTAAATATAAAGGAAGCCGCGGCTTATCTTTTGGGTTATAAAAGATGACGTCTGAAACAGGTCCATCAACAGTAACAACCCTTGTGGTAACTGAATTTTTGGGATCTCGGTAAAATGGATCGAGATATTTCACCCAGTTTTTTCTTTTCAGTAGCCGTTTTCCAACTAAAATAACCTGTGTTTTACTTCTCGAGGTAAGCGCCATAACAGTAGCATCAAATTTGTCTCTAGAATTTCGAATCGTAACAGATTTCACACCCGTAACTTCTTCTTTTACCTTTGCTTCTTTATTAAAAACAGGACTTGACATGTACACCAATAAATTATTATTACGATCTAAATCGATACCAAGTACAAGAGTAAGGGAAACATCTTCAATATTTGTTTGATCAAAGCATCCAGTCATCATGAACACCGATAACAAAATACAACATAGTACTTTTCTTTTCAATGTATCTTCCCCCAATGAGACTTCTCATATAGCCAGCCATACATCCATAAAATAATAGGTAATACATAGGTTAACCCCATCCCAGCATTCGATAATACATGTAGCCCCGTTTCGGCTTGATTCCAACTAGGACTAATCCAGAATACGAAGCCGATAATGAGCAATAAGAGAACAACTACATGAGAGCTGTGATCTTGTTTCCCAAGTAATCGGCTTGAACAAAATACAGAACAGAATATGGCAGGAATCCAGCATGTAGAAACAACGGGCAAGTAAATAGCCAATAAAATCATGTCAAAACGTTCTAAAAAACGAAATTCAATTACTTTAAGTAAATTTAGTACCGGTTGGTTAAATTGCGTAATGCTATCAGGGCTAAAATAGGCAAAGCAAACAATAGTAGCGAATAAATAAAATACCATCGTTAAAGTGTTTGCAATAACCATTCCATGGACTGCATACTGTTTTTTTTGTAAAAAGGGATATAAAAAGAACGCAATATCAAATCCTAAATAAGCAAAAATAGTGGTTGGTACAGCCGTTAATATAGGTTTCCACCCCTCTTTTAAGAGCGGAAAGAACGGCATCCAACTTCCGTTCTCTTTAAGAGGTATCAAAAAAAATAACGGAATCCAAAGCAACATATAAAAAGTAAGTTCGGAATACCGCCCTATAACACGAGGGCCGTTACGTGCGACAAGAAAGGTAGGAATCGAAAACAAAAAGATAACGAGATAATCAGGCGTTTTTGGAAGAAGCCATCCCTTAAGATAAAGCATAGCGTTCACAAGAACAGTACAAGAATAAAAAGCGAAGTACATCATGTAAATAACAACAAGTGTTTTCCCTATTATTTTCCCGAAAAATCGTATAAGAATTTCGTAAAGTGTGTCCTCGGGATATTTTGCAGCTGTTTTCACAATAAAAACACCTGATATTGTGGAAAATATCCAGCCAATCAATATAGCTATCCATCCATCTGTTCCAGCTTTTTCTGCAAGCACACGTGGAAGAGATAGAACGCCAGTGCCGACCTGCATTCCATTGATTAAAACAATATACTGCATTAGCGTGATGTCATTATAGGCATATTTTTTCATAGTTTCACCTTTTATTTTGATTCTTTCCTTGTCGAATAGATTGAATAGCTCCTGTACCTTTAGGACGCCTTCTTATCGCCCATAAAGGAAAGCGTACAAAAGTATCTTTCATATCTGTAAAGCGAAACGGTGCTAACGGTGTTCCATAAGGAGTCCCTAGCGATTCAAGACTGATAAGATGTCCAATTAATATCATCCACCCGATAACCAGTCCTACAATTCCAAATAATGCAGCTAAGATCATCATGGGGAATCGTACAAGTCTAACTGCAGATCCCATATCATAGTTAGGGATAATAAAAGAAGAGATTGCTGTAACAGCAACAACAATAATCATAATGTTACTTACAATTCCGGCCTGAACAGCTGCTTGTCCAATAATAATACCTCCTACCATTCCAACTGTCTGACCAATCGGGGTAGGTAGGCGTAAGGCTCCTTCTCTCATCATTTCCAGAGTTATTTCCATAAGTAATGCTTCCATTACTGGAGCAAAAGGTACGCTTGTTCTTGACTCTGCAATAGATAAATAAAGCTCTACAGGAATAACTTCAAAATTAAAGGAAATAAACGCAACATAACTCGCAGGCAAAAATAGGGCAACCATAAAGGCGATAAAACGAAGGATACGAATAAAGGAAGCAACTAGCCATCTTGTACCGTAATCATCCACCCCTTGAAAAAAAGAGATGAAATTTGTTGGAGCAATTAATACATTTGGCGAATGATCCACTACGGTCACAAATCTGCCCTGTAGAATGTGCGAAACGGCTAAATCAGGTCTTTCTGTTAACATAAATTGTGGAAATGGTGAATACGGGTTATCTTCAATGAATTCAATAAGTTCACCAGTACTAGTAACAGCATCAACTGTTATGTTTTGAATCCGTGTTTCTAATTCCTTCAGCACCTCTTCAGAAGCTACATCTTTTAAATATAAAATAGAAATCTTTGTTTTGCTTCGTATACCAATTGTTATCTCTTTTATCATTAATTCGCGATGTGGAATATACCTTCGAATCATGGCAATATTTTGAGCTCCGGTTTCTACAAATCCTTGATGCCCACCTTTTAGAGATAATTCGTTACGAACATCTTCAATACTTCTTTTCGGCCATCCTTTCGTGTCCAATTGATATGCTGTAGTTCGACCATGAATTAATAAAACACTATCTCCTTCTAAAATAGCATTTTCAATCTGACTCCACGTATTAATAATTTTAATTTGTCCTAATGTAATTGGAAGTTCCACTTTAGGATCAAAAACACTATTCATTAAAGGGGTTAGAACGTGATTTTGAATCAATTGTTTATCTATTAATCCAGATAGATACACTAAAGCTGCTTCTAATCCATCTGTTTTCATTTGAAACTGGCGAATCACTAAATCCGGTGACTGACAAAATACAGCCTGAAGCTCAGCTATGTTTTTTAATAAATTCGCTTCTAATAGAGAGCCCTCTATATTTCCCTTCTGAAAATGAGTATTGTCTCGTATTAAAAATGATTTAGGACTGCCTCTATATTTTAACCGCTTCAGAAATTTAACCATGACTTCCTCACTTTCTATGTGCCTTCTATAGTATGTTTAGTATGCATATATTAAGAAAAAATATCCTAATAACTAGAGAGGTAACGCCAAAATTATTACTATAGAGTTTTTGGTGCATATTCATAAAAAGCACGTCACCCTTTCTCATTAACATAAGAGAATAGTAACGTGCTTTTTTACTTCAAGAATAGTCTAAATCCTTAAGTTGATGGATGTGGGGTAGCACCACATCGCTATCAACCTAATAAAACAAAATACCCCCAAAAACGAAAAAATACTATTCTTCCTGTATATTTCTACAAAAAGAATAATGTTTTTTTCGTTTTATAGATACAATTTCGTATGAATAAGGAGAATTCTTTCGGGAAGTGCGGTTAAATTCTTTAATACTAATTTCTCACTTCAATTTCTCTTAATAACCGCGTTACCGATTCCTTTTCACCAGATTGCCCATAGATTCCATCCCCTTTTACCAAAAAAGAGCTAAGATGTTTGCTCTTAGCTCCTTCTTGGTAAAATCGATTTATTTTTACAATTTTTCAATCATTATTTCACTTCATTAGCCACAAAAAAGTGTTCACATACATTTGATATACGTTGCAAGTCCACATTTCCACCGGATATAACTGCAACTACTTTTTTTCCTTTTATATATTTATCAACTTTTCCTGAAAGAAGCGCAGCGGTAGCTAATGCTCCAGCCCCTTCTACAACAGCTTTCCCGCGTTGTAATAAATCTTTCATCGCCACTTCTAGCTCTTCTTCCGAAACTGTTACAATATCATCTACTAGTTCCTTTACAACTTCGAAAGTTAAGCTGCCTGGTATTTTAACTGCACAACCATCCGCTATAGTCGGTGCATGATAATGCTCCACGATACTTCCATTATCATAAGAGGCTTTCATTCCATGAACATTGTCTGCTTGAACACCAATCACATTAATTGATGGATTAAAAGATTTTAATGCAACAGCAATTCCAGAAATAATTCCTCCTCCACCAATAGGTACAATGATTGTATCAACATCCCACAAATCATCAAGAATATCTAAACCAATTGTTCCTTGTCCAGCCATTACTTCTATATCATCATATGGATGTAAGTATGTCTCTCCTGTTTCTTGTATAATTTCCTCACACTTCGCTTTGGCGTCATCAAAAGTTTCACCATATAAAATAACTTCGGATCCATACCCTCTAGTTGCCTCTACTTTCGCTTGAGGTGCAGAAACTGGCATAACAATTTTACTCTTAATTCCAAGTAAATGAGCAGATAAGGCAACACCTTGTGCATGGTTTCCTGCCGAACAAGCAATAACACCTCGTTCTTGTTCTTGATCTGTCAAATGTGACATTTTATTAAAGGCACCACGGAATTTAAAAGAACCCGTTAATTGCATATTTTCTAGTTTCAAATAAATTTCTCCACCTGTTTTACTACTCAAATAGAAAGATTTAACTAATGGCGTTTTTCTAGCATTTTTATCAAGAACCTTTTGGGCTTTTTTGATGTCAACAATATCTAATGGCATTTTTTTGGTTATCATACTAACACTTCTTTCAATTGTTTATAATCTAACCCTAGCGTCATTCCTAAATTTTCGTAAGTAATGACCCCTTTATAGATATTTACCCCGGATGCTAATGATACTTTATGCTGCATAGCGGATTCTAATCCTTCTTTAGCAATTGCTAGTAAATATTCAATATTTCCATTCGCTAATGCGATTGTAGCGGTACGTGGGGTGGCACCAGGCATATTTGGCACTGCATAGTGTATTACGTCATGTTTAATGAATACAGGATCATCATGTGTTGTGTACTTATCAATGGTTTCAACTGTTCCACCTTGATCTATTGCGATATCTACAATAACACTTCCAGGTTTCATAGATTGAACCATGTACTCTTTCACGATTTTTGGTGGTCTAGATCCTGGAATTAAAATTGTTGAAATAAATAAATCGGCTTCCTGAATCATTCGCTCCAAGTTTTCAGTGTTTGATTCACTGATTTCAACATTTTCTTTCGCATATTTCTCTCTTAAATGAGAAACTCTTTCTTGATTTATTTCTAATATTGTAACTTTACAACCAATTCCAATTGCCATATCACAAGCGTTAATTGCAGCATTCCCTCCACCAAGAATCACAACATTTCCGGCAGGGATTCCCTCAATTCCAGATAATAAAATACCTTCTCCTTGAT
This sequence comes from Bacillus sp. FSL R9-9410, assembly GCF_038050385.1. NCBI lineage: Bacteria > Bacillati > Bacillota > Bacilli > Caryophanales > Bacillaceae > Bacillus > Bacillus sp. FSL R9-9410. The sequence goes on along the minus strand of NZ_JBBOTV010000003.1, from coordinate 20,919 downwards.
GTTGTTTTTCTAAGTAATAAGCACCCATAAATACTGCACGTCTACCAGCAATTGCGCTCATAGGTTTTAATAATGCTAGATTTCCATTCTCACTAATCGTCTCCCCTGCAATTGCAGTTGTGCCAGCATCTCTCATTGCCTCTACACACTCTTTAGAAGCGGCCAGATGTAAGAATCCCCATACAATAAGATCCTTTTTAAAGTAATGATATTCTGCAGGTAGTGGTTCTTTCACCTTGACTACCATATCAACATCCCATGCTTCTCCTTGCGTCACGATACTTGCACCAGCGTTTTCATATTCATCATTTGTATAACCAGATCCTAATCCGGCATCTTTTTGTACTAAAACTACATTTCCATCTGCAACTAATCTTTGAACATTTTCTGGAGTCATCCCTACACGAGCTTCTCCTTTTTTTATCTCTTTCACTACACCAATTTTCATAACAACACATCCTTTATTAGATTCAGATATAAATTATATTGTCTATGATTTGATAAACATTAAAGTAGCAAAAACCAATAAAAATGTTATGGCAATATAATTCGTTTTGCGTCTTGCTGTTGCACCTACAAGATAACACCACTCAAAATAATGAGTCAATCTATTTGTGAAAAAATTCACAAAGTAGACTTTTTTATTCAAAATTCTATTTTTATGTAACAAATAAAATTGAATCTAAGGTTCCCTTATGATATTCTTCATTTGTGAAATATATCACATATTATAATAGTAAATTTGTAAATAAGTATACATTCTTTCAACTAGGAGTGATTATAATGTCACAGCAACAACTAAAAAAGGATATTGGTTTCTTTGCAGCATTAACCACTGTTATTGGTACTGTTATAGGAGCCGGGGTATTTTTTAAACCTACTGCACTTTATGGGATAACTGGTACAGCCAGTTTAGGCTTACTTGCCTGGATCATTGGTGGGGTATTAACAGTATGTGCGGGTCTGACTGCTGCAGAACTATCTGCAGCCATCCCTGAAACAGGTGGAATGATGGCATATTTAAAGCGTACTTATGGAAACTTAACAGCTTTCCTACTTGGATGGGCACAAACTGTAATCTACTTTCCTGCTAATATCGCAGCACTTGCGATCATTTTTGGAACACAAACAGTTAGTTTATTTGGTTTAGACATTAGTGAACACAAAATGTTGATTATCGGCATTTCTGTAGCGACTGCAACATTTGTAACTCTTATGAATTTTTTAGGAGCAAAAGCTGCCGGTGGAATCCAAATGGCATCTACTATATGTAAGTTACTTCCACTAGCTCTTATTATCATTTTTGGATTACTACACAAAGGGGATGTTACTTTTCAGCTCTTTCCAATTGAAGCTGGACCAGACAAATCGTTTATATCTGCACTTGGATCTGGTTTACTTGCAACAATGTTTGCATATGATGGTTGGATTCATGTAGGAAATATCGCTGGAGAAATGAAAAACCCTAAAACAGACTTACCAAAAGCAATTGTATTAGGGTTATCAGCTGTTATGGTTATATACTTACTTATAAACATTGCGTTTCTTATGGTCATGTCCGCAACATCACTTGCATCGACTGATACTCCTGCTTCTGAGGTAGCAACAATTATTTTTGGCGCAATGGGTGGTAAATTAGTTACAATCGGTATTTTAATTTCTGTATTTGGAACAATCAATGGTTACATTATGACTGGAATGAGAATTCCATACGCTATGGCAGTTGAAAATAAATTACCATTTAGCAAATGGTTTGCTACATTAACTAAACATAGCAAAGTCCCTTATAACTCTGGTTTATTTATGTTATTTGTATCTATTATCATGATGGTCTTTGGTGGATTTAACACTCTAACAGATATGCTAGTCTTTGTAATATGGATATTCTACACAATGACATTCCTTGCTGTCTTTATTTTACGAAAAAGAGAGCCAGAACTTGTACGACCTTATAAAGTTCCACTATATCCGATAATACCAATAATCGCCATTATCGGTGGGCTATTCATTGTTATTAATACATTATTTACTCAAACACTTCTAGCACTGTCAGGAATAGGTTTAACCTTAATTGGTCTCCCTATTTATTTTACAATGCGGAAGAAGAGACCTTAAATCATAGATAATAACAGTAAACAGTAATCCTATAAAAAGATTTAAATTTTACCAATGCCATATATGAAGCCTTAATAAAAATTCAAAAGGAAAGAGCCTATTTTAACCATCAAAATAGGCTCTTTTACTTTAATGTACCTATATTACAGTAATAAGCTATATTTTCCCCCATAATATTCGACTTGGATACAGCTCATTTAGGTGATGACTTTTCCTAAAATAAATATTATGGTCAATTTCCCTTGAATATCGCTTATAGTGGTACCGCCCCATGCCCATCAATCTAATATTTTGGAATACCCACAAAACAAAAAAACAAGCTTTTTTGTTACAAGTTAGTACAAAATTTCGTTCTGAGGGTACTATAAATTTTTAGCTTGATAGCGATGTGGTCTATACCCCTATTAATAAAATTAAATTCATCAATAACTACATATCCATGTTAATATTTTAATTAATAAATATTAACATGGAGGATTAAACATGAACAATCTAAAAAACTTCTTAAAAGAGAACCCTTTTATTAAATATTCTTTATATATAATATTAGGAGCTGGAGTAATAAGAACAGGTTATGAATTTGGCTATTTCATTACAAACCTCACATTATAAAACAATAAGTGGTGTTAATTAACATAACACCACTTATCAGTAGTCCATGTATCTAGAAATCTCAAAAAGTCCCTTCAGATTTTCTGAAGAGACCTTTTATTCATAAAACTATTAGAAAAGTTACTTAAGAGATTTTTTTCCAATTTGAATAATAATAAATGAACTGAATTAATAAAGTTATTACTGCAATGCCAGTTAAGGTTACAAAATTAGTTAATCCCAAATCCAATAAATATATTACTATTAGCGAGATAACTACAAGAGGAATTGAAGCTAAAACATTATAAAAACGTTTTTTATAAAAAAGATGATCTTTTTCATTTATATAATTATCGACCATGAAAATCCTCCTCTTTCTTTTCTAAACTTCATGTATATTCACATTAATACAACACCTAAATTTTACCACATCATGAGGTATTATTAACATAATTCTCGATTGCGGAAGTTAAAATTACTAATTATTTATGAAATCTTTTCTTTTGTGCGAGTAATGTTTCTTCTCCGTAAAGTGAATATAATCAATTCCTATGCATGGACTGAGATCCCCATCCAAAATATTGGTACCACCAAAAGCTAAATGCTTTAATTGGTACAATTCCTTAACAAAACCAATGGAAGATATATCACCACAATTCCAAAGAATAAAAAACTCTAGTGCCTTTAAATTCCCAATCCTATATAAGTTTTCGATACTTTTACACGCCTCAATTTCTAATTTTTGTAAAGAATAATTTAAGCCTTCTAAATCTCCTAAATCATTTAATGTTCGTAAATAATTCAATTCTAATTTCCTTAAGCTTTTTAACTTTCCTATACCTGTGAGAGAACTTATTTTACATTGAGTAAGAACTAATTCTTCGAGCTGTTCTAAATTTGAAAATGCCCTTAGGTCAATTTCATTTTTTCCATCCAGAACAGTTGAATCAGTTAAACTAAGGGCTTTTAAATTTTTTATATGATATAAACCCGAAATATCCTTTAAATAATTGCTATCCAAGGATCTTTCTTTAACGGTAGGACATTCACTTAAAAAATTCACGTCTTCGCTTTTATAATAGCAGTCTATTATAGCTACCTGAGTAATCCGATGTTGGTTTATATACTCAATACATTCACCCAAATACTTATTTGATACTAAAACTTCTATCCCATCTGAGTCTTCTCTTACTCTGACATTACCGATCTTTTTTTCCATATGTACCTCCAGGATATATTTCTCTATTTATTAATATACCTTTAAACATCACTTATTTGTGAAGAAGAAACACAATTCAACTTATGTATAGTACATTCGTTTCTAGTTCACATAACGTCTCATTATCGGTAGTATCCAAAAAAGCTAACTTCTTAGCTTTTTTGGATAAGAAGTTAGCTTTTCGTTTTTGGAGTATCTCGTTTTCCTTAGCTTGATGGTGATGGGGTAGCACCAAATGCCCATCAACTTAATATTTTGAAGTATCCCCAAAACGATAAAAATGAACTTCCTTGCTATAAATGACACAAATTTTTTGTTTTGGGGGCATTATAAAATTTAAACTTGATGGCGATGCGGCAGGACCCCTACTATAAGGGGATCTTATTACTCCCTGTTTACTCATCTTTTATTTTAATAGATATTTTATATTAATAAGTTGTTAAGCTTTTTGATCCATATAAATTTAAATACTCTTGAATTTTAGAAAGATGAACATAGGTTTTACCATGCTCTTTTTCCATATAACTCATTACATCAGAGATTTTAGCTACTGCATATATTGCTACACCATAATTTTCGGATGCCTCTTCTAAGGCTGACAGTTGAGACTCTAACGCTTTTTCCTCTCTATCAAGAGCAACAAGAAATGCGGATAATTCTCCACCTTCTCTCTCGATAATTTCTTTTGTTTCTTTAATTGTTCTGCCCGATGTAATAACATCGTCTACTGCAAGTACTTTTCTTCCTTTTAAAGATGTCCCAACAATATTTCCACCTTCACCATGGTCTTTTGCCTCTTTACGATTAAACGCATAATTAACTCGTAAGCCATGTTTATAGAATAAAGCCATAGATGCAGATAGGGAGATTGGGATTCCTTTATATGCAGGGCCGAAAATAACATCAAATTCGATGTTATTTTCTATAATACTAGAGGCATAGGCTTCTCCTAATTTAGCTAATTTAACTGAATCATCAAATGAACCAAAATTGAAGAAATAGGGACTATTACGTCCTGATTTTAATTTAAAATTACCAAATTTAAGAATTTCCTCCTCGAAAATGAACTGTATAAATTGATTCTTATTAGTATTCATTTCACTATTTACCCCCTTTTATCAATAGAAGATACACTTATATATTTATGATAATTGGAATCTCGTTTCTGTTTCTTTTTATAATTTATATACCAAAGCAGCAAAATTAATATAGACTGCGAACTTGACATCTACACTTCCTAGACTAAAGTTACACTTTCTAAATTGTTTGGTTTCATAAACTTCTTAGCATCTATTCTTTGTTGAAGTTGTTCTTCTTCTAATAATATTATGCCTTTTTTCTCTAACCAAACATCATCATAAATCTGATCCAAATAATTTATTCCTGTATCTGGAATAATGGCCACAACTGCCTTTGCATTACTATTATTAAGCCATGCCAAAGCTGAGACGACTGATAATCCTCCAGAACCGCCTATCATGATTCCATACTTCTTAGCTAATATACGACAAGTTGAAATCGCTTCTTGATCACTTGCTATACAAACTTGATCTATAACTTCTAAATTTGTATTTTGTCCTCTCCAGCTCAACCCAACTCCGTTAATTAAATAGGGATTAAATTGATTTTGGAATACAGCAGAACCTTGTACATCACATGCAATAACATTAATTTCAGGATTAAATTGCTTAATAAATTTGCCAACTCCGCACAAATGTCCACCTGTACTTACTGCACCTACAACAGAATCAATAGGTAAATTGACTATTTCTTTACCGGTAGTCTCGGCATGAAAATTAGGATTATCAGGATTATCATATTGATTTGTCCAATATGCATTAGGATATTGCAATATGAGCTCTTTTACACGTTGAATTCTCGCTTTTTGGAAACCACCATTTTCATCTGGAGTTTTTACCATTTCAACCCTAGCACCATATGCGTTATACCATTTTAATAGGCTAGAACTAATCTTTGGATCCACTACAATGATTACCTGAAATCCATAAACGGCCCCCAACATAGCCAAAGATTTACCTAAATTTCCTGAAGTGGATTCTATTAAAATATCACCTTTTTGAATCTTCCCATTTTTCATAGCAGCTTTCACTAATCCAAGAGCCGTTCTATCTTTCACACTAAAATTGGGATTAAAGTAATCTAGTTTTAAATATAATTTTTTACCATAAGGTACCAAATCACTTTTAAAATCTACAACGGGTGTATTTCCTATGCATTCTGTAATATTGTCATAAATCATACATTTATCACTCCACGATTTTGATATGCCCTTTAGTACTAGTTAGAATTTTATTTCCACTAGAAGAAATTAAAACCGGATCCTCTACGTGCAATGCTCCTAATCCAAACTCATAATATGGTGTTTCTACAGATAAGACCATTCCATCTTCAATTACATCCTCATTATTTGGAGCAAGTATAGGCAGTTCATATGGTTCCAACCCTATACCATGCCCTACGTGATGTCTTCTGTATTCTTTGAAACCAGATTTATACACTGCATCCATCGTTAAGTCAAAAACATCTGATCCCTTCATGCCAGGTTGAATTTCTTGCATAGCTATACATTGTCCTTTATAAAGTGCATTAAATTTATCATACTCTGGTCTAATATACTTATACGATAAAACTCGCGCAATATCTGCCCAATATCCGTCACACACAATATCACAGTCAAACCAAATTAAGTCTCCTGGCATTAATTTAATATCCTTACTTTGCCTACGCTGACCACCAACAGCATGTCTTCCGACTTTAATCATTGGTAAAACAGGTAATGCTCCTTTTTTAGCAATAGAACAATTAAAAATATTGGCTATTTCATATTCACTTATACCTTCAAATAAATTAGTAGCTACATCTTCAATTGCATTCTCTATACATCTTGCTGAATTAGCCAATGCCTGAACTTCATGATTTGTTTTTACTGATCTAACATGCCTTAAAATATTAGATGCCGAAACTACATTACTTTTTTTGAAATTATTACTAATAGCATCGATATGATATGATTGCATTCCATCCTCATCTATACCTATGTTACAATGTTCAATGTCTATATCTTTTAAAAGGGCAATAAGCGCCTCTATCCCACTAGAATGGCTCGCATCGACATTGGATAATAGTTTCAGACGCTCTTCTTCTTCAGAAAGAAGAACATTATTTTGATGTTCTCTATAAAAAACCCCATAAGTATATATTTTTCCTATCTGCACTCGTGCATCTAATACTTGATCAATTTCCCCAATAGAATGTACAATATGGACAATTTCAGGATTATCTATTGTAATAACTGAATAACATTGTCCAAAATATGGATTTAATGTCTTTACAACCGGCTGAAATCCTGTAAAATAACGAATATTTTCTTTTGTAGAAGCAATAATTGCATCTAACCCATTTTGTTTCATCTTATTAACTAAACGTTCTATATTATAAATCAATGTAATTGTTCACCTCAATATCCATAGTCAATCCCAGTTCTTTATTAATTCTAACACGGCAGGAGCTAATAAATTTTTATCTTTATATTCAATCCAACTTACTTCACTAATCTCTGCCTTAGGTTGAATTTCCCCTTCCCAATCCGCGGAAAAACATACAAGATCAACTACTGCTTCTTCGTTATAAGCTGGTCCTGTGACCGTATATAAATATTGAATACTCTCTGGAATTAATTTAATATTTAACTCCTCAAGTAGCTCTCTTCTTAACGTTTCACTGGCCTTCTCGTCTTGTTCAATTTTTCCACCTGGTAGATACCAATGTTTATTATCTCGTACTCTTACTAATAATAATTTATTGTTTTTTTTTTAACGAGACATGCACACTTTATCAGTTTCACTTTTCAATATCCTTTCCACCATATTGTACATTTTGCCTTTTTCATATGATAAATAATGACCAGCAGCTATACGCATTGGGTCACCAGCATGATAGTACTCATATACTAATTGACGTTGTCCGAAAGCATCTCCTGAAGCATCCCATGCTAAGTTAAGTAGCATTGTTCTTTCTTTTGCATCGAATTCACCTGTTGAAAGAGCGGTCATTAAGTAATCTCCATTTTCATTGAAAAAGTCTTCATGATGGGGTGTCGCAAGCATAGAACCAGCAGCTAGCGATTGAATGCATTTCACCATTTTTTCATACATTTTTGGAAAATTATATCTAATTGCTTGGATTGCATTAATACTTGGTGTTATTACTCCCTCATTACTCACATATGCATCTTGTTCACTTAACACGATACTTGCCTTTAACAACTCTACATAGGATGTTAACTCTCCTAATTTTTCTTGAATGTTTATAAATTGATTCAGTTTTAGCATTTCAGCTAGCTTAATAGCAATGCCAGTTAAAAGCTCAGCTTTTGCCAGTCCTCTTACAATTCCTTGATGCCCTGTATGGTGCCTTGCAAAAGTCTTATCATAAAACTGATTAGATTTTTCTACATCTCTAAATATTAGAACTCTATCCCAAGGAATAAATACTTCATCTAATAATAAATAAGCATCTATTTCATCAAATTGATTTGTTAATGGATGATCAAACTTATCATAGCCTTCTTTGACCAAAGGTTTTCTGCATATTATTTTTAAACCTGGAGAATTCACAGGTAGAGTAAATGCTACAGCATAATCTTCATCTCCTGCCTTAAGGCCCGGCATATTAAAAATTAGGAGTTCATCTGCAATTGGAGCTAATGTAACAATCATTTTTGCACCTTTAACCACAATTCCTGATGCGTCATAACTCACCACATGTACACCTGCAAAATCATGTTCTTGTGCACCTAAAGCTTTTGAACGGTCAATCTGTGGATTAATTGATCCATGTGCTATAAATAAATTATTTGCTTTTACATGTTTATAATATTCTTCTGCATTTTGAGTATAATTTGCATTTTCATCTCTTCCAAAGAAGTTAGCATGAGCTGATAGTGTAGCTACTGCTGCATTAATAAAGTCTGGTGTTCTACCAAGCATCCCATAAGAGATATCAGCTATTTCTTTGTAAGCCTTTCTTTTTCGTTCTAAATCTTTTATGCTTCTCGGAATTAGCAAACTAATTGAGCATCGTTGACCATCCTTATCTACAAAACTATGCTCTTCTGGTTTTTCATTTTGCAAACTATAATACTCTTCCACACAATGAATTGCACCTGAAAACGCTGAATGTTTTGTTACATCTTTAACTAATTCACCATTTAAATATACTTTTCGATTATCATTAATTCTTTCTCTATACACCATTTTCTGTATACCTCCAAAATTAAGAATATTGAGTTTTTAAAAACTAATTAATACTTATTTAAATTTCACATAAATAGATTGGATCTGTATATAATCTAATGGACTCTCTCCATAGTTTTAGCATCTCTTGCCAATCTTCTTCTACATAATCCTCACGGATTATGAAGCTTAAAGGTACATTTAAATTTAAAAAACGTCCACAATTTATTGTAAACTTCGTAACACCAGCAGGAAGTAAAATACCTTCATCAACAACCTGAGCGATTTGTTTTAAACTTAAAGATGGGTAACGAATAACAATTCCATCTTCTTTTAACTCATTATTAGAAATACGTTGAAATTGATATTTATCTGTATATACATTTACAATTTGTTTCCATGTGTCTACCATTGAAAATAAATCTAATTGATTCATAAGCTTGGAATAAACATAATGATTATTCCCATCAATTGTAACGATTGCTAAATAATTATGTTCCTGAATAGGAACATCGCTCCAATATAAATTAGTATTTTTTTTAAAATCTGCAATGAAATTTCTGTCATTTGGAATATAGTGCGCCCACGAATCAATAGATATCAATTCTGATTTCACTACTTGAACAACCATTCTTTTGCAATTTAAGGATTGTAGAGACGATGTTCTATGTGCACCATCAAGTATTAAATACTTGTCCTTACTTATTTGAAAAGCAATAGGTGGATTCTTTAATTTTTGCTCATCTTTAATTTTTTTACAAATTGATTTTAATCTCTCTACTTCATATTCTTCATGTAAAAATATTTGTTCGATTGGCACTACCTTTAATGCAGATAACACAGATTTCCCTCCCTAATCTCTTATATATCCCACTGATAAAACCAAAAATGTATAACCTGTACTTTAGAAATGATGCAATTCGTCCATTCTATTACAATCAATTAACTTATAATATTAATCAGATTTTAATAGTCTGAGAATTTCCAAACTTCTAATGATTAATAATATATCAAACCAAAAATAATTATTCAATAATATATGGTAAAATTTATTATTTTTTTACAAAAAAGTAATTGTCTGACATCGCACTTCAGATTTCATACATTTCATTTCCGTTAATTCTTTAAAATCCCTAACACTATCATGAATACACATCTTTTCTTTATTAAAAGTATGGTTTGAATTTTAATAATATCTACTGGAGAACTTAAATAGTCTTATATTTGTAAACTATTATCACCAGAAAAAAACTTGATAAAATTTTATTAGAAAATTTTATCATTATCAAACTTTTCAGTTTCATCATCTTGTAGTTATTAAATACAGGAGATATCATATCCATATCCAATTTTTTTGTTTTAAGCAGAAAAAAAGAGGGAACTTATTATAAGATTCCCTCTCTATTTATTACAAATTATACTATTAATCTTTTTATTCAACCCATTTATTTACAATAACATGGTTATAATCTTTCATTTGTGCAAAAAGTTTCTCTATATTTGTTGAAGATAGAATTAGATTAAGATTTTCTGGTCTTGCAAATCCTCTATCAACTGTATGTTGTAACATATTAATTAAGGGATCAAAGAAACCGTCTACATTAAGTAACCCAACTGGTTTTTTATGTATACCAATTTGTCCCCAAGATAAAACTTCAAACATTTCTTCATAGGTTCCGTATCCACCAGGCAATACAATAAATCCATCAGCCATTTCATTCATCTTTTGTTTACGCGAATGCATAGAATCCACAACTATTAAATCAGTAAGTCCTTGATGTGCAATTTCTTTATCTCGTAAAAACTCAGGAATAATGCCTACTACATTTCCACCAGCTTGTAAGGCAGAATTTGCTACACTCCCCATTAATCCCACTTTACCTCCACCATAAATTAATGTGGTATTTTTTTCACCTAAAAATTCTCCTAATTTTTCAGCTGCTTTTTTATACTCTTCACTTTCTCCATAATTCGATCCACAAAATACACATATTGAATTCATGATTTCGACTCCTCATTTCCAAAATATATTTCTATGTCACTACCATTAATAATCATAACAAAAAAATTATATCAAATTTCTTTTTTATTTTTTTATAAAAATATTAAGAAAAAACTCTTATGTCTGAAAATACAACTTAAAAAACATTTGAATAACATTTACCTATGGAATATAATGGGTGAGGCGAGCTCGCTATATTCATAAAATACGATTAGTTTTTAAAATATTATTATATATATTTTTATTTTTAACAATTCTATATCAATGGGAGATATTTTATTATGTGGATTTTATTTTTAATATTTGCCTTTTTGGCTGGACTTGCTTTACCGATTCAATTCAGTATTAATGCACAACTTCGTACTGTTGTAGGTTCACCTCTTGTTGCTGCAACTATTTCTTTTATAGTTGGTGCAATCACTTTATTCACCGTTTCATTATTTAAAGCTGGTTTTAGTTTTAATAAAGGTATTGCATCTGCACCATGGTGGGTGTGGACTGGAGGCGTTTTAGGAGCTTTTTATGTACTAGCTACCATTATTCTTATTCCAAGAATTGGAGCGGGAACAACCGTAGCTTTGGTGCTCGCTGGTCAAATTGTTGCATCTGTATTAATAGATCATTTTGGTTTAATTAATGTTCCTATACATCTGTTATCCTTACCACGTATTCTTGGCGCTATTTTAGTAATTATAGGTGTTATACTCATCCAAAAATTCTAGTTATAAATTATTACCTAGAATACTTTACATTGTTCATTTTAGATAAGGAGTTTTTAGCATTCTTTTAACTTTAATAATTTGAAGGGAAGATTCTAACCATGTATGCAAATATCCGCAAGTTATTATTTAAGATGGACCCTGAAAAAGCTCATACACGAACTATTCAAGCTCTAAAGGTTATGCAATCATTTTCATTTGCTAGAGATTTATACAATACAAATATGAGCTTGAATGATTCTAGATTAGAATGTAAATTACTAGATATTAAATTTCCTAATCCCATTGGTTTAGCAGCTGGTTTTGATAAGTTTGCTGATGTATATCCAGCTCTTGCATCCCTTGGTTTTGGCTCAGTTGAAGTAGGTTCTATTACACCTAACCCTCAGCCTGGAAATCCTAAACCTCGCCTATATCGTTTACCCGAGGACACAGCACTTATTAACCGTATGGGGTTTAATAGTGAGGGATTAAATAAAGCAAAGCAAAACTTTATGACTTTACCACGTCCAGCTATACCTCTAGGAATTAATTTAGGAAAAAACAAAGATACTCCAAACCAAGACGCCAATTTGGACTATCAAAAAGGACTGGAAACACTCTATACTCATGGCGACTATTTTGTCATTAATATTAGCTCTCCAAACACTGAAGGATTAAGAGATTTACAATATGTCGATAATTTAAAGCCATTATTAACTTCTATTTTAACTAAACGTGATGAATTATGTAAAAAACATAGTCAATATCGTCCTATTGTTTTAAAGATTGCTCCCGACTTAACTCCAGAACAACTTGAAGGAGTTATTTCAATAATTTTAGAAGTAAAAGTTGATGCAGTTATTGCTGCAAATACAACTATTTCTCGTACTAATCTAACTTCTAAATATCAAGAACAAAGTGGTGGTTTAAGTGGTAAACCATTAAACTCACGTTCTACAGAAATTATTTCTAAAGTCTATCAACAAACTCAAGGGAAATTACCTATCATTGGATCCGGTGGTGTTTTTACTGGAGAAGATGCATATGAAAAAATTAAATTTGGTGCTTCGCTCGTACAGCTCTATACTAGTATGATTTATCGAGGCCCCTCTGTTGCAAAACAAATTAACCAAGAAATTTTAAATTTACTAGAAAAAGATGGACTTTCTAGTATTACTGACGCTATTGGCCTATATCACAAATGAGTTCTGCCCCGCTTCGAAAATTGAAGCGGGGCAGAACTCATTTGTGATAACTTTTTTCATGTTTCCTTTACATTTTTCATGAGTTAGTAACTATTTTATTGAAGCTTGAATTTCATTCCAAGTCATCGGTTCTTTATTTGTAGTTTCACAATTGCTCCATCAACAGGACAAATGAAAATAACCTAAATCTCGGATACATAAATCATTCGCTGTTACGGTTGGGGCACACAGGGAACCGTAGGTTCGATCATGTTGTTTACCTGGACCTGTATGAATATGAAGGAACTGTCCACTTAATAAATCATACTCAAGCTGAATCTTTACTCCCGCTGTATGGCTGCATCCTCCTGCACCTGGATAAACGAATGAAAAGGGATCTGGAAGTTGAAATGCAGTTGAATCTAAAATACGAATACGCTTGAAAATAGAAGTGTACGGAGAAGAGAGCAGCTTAGCTGAAGATAACTTTTGGTTGAGAAGTTTGGCTAATACTTGTTGTAGAAACTGCACGGCTGCAGCGTTAAATCGTTGATTTAGTCCTTCGGAACTGATGAGCACTTCTGTTGATGCTTCTAAATAACTACATAATTGGGTTAAGGGCGTTTTTGCTACACTTTGGCTTATCCATACACATAAAGCTATTAAATCTTGTGCTCGATACTTACTTGCTCGCTGTACAAACCCAACATCTCTAGCTAGATTCTGTAAGGTATTTGGGGATAAAAGACTCTGAATCTCCTGTGCGAATAGTTGTAGTTCGTCAGATACAGAAATAGACATACAAAAACGCCATCCTTTCTGTATATTTCTACAAAAAGAATAGCGCTTTTTTAATCATATAGATATAAATTTATTTCCGCTTAATAATGAAAAGATAATCCAATAAAATGTGAATTTGAAAATTTTACATTATTTAAGGTAATCGAATCTCAAATTGCATTAAAAATCCTAAATCTCCTTGGTAACTTAATTTTCCTTGTTGAATCAATTGATATACTCGAAAAGCTAAATATGTATCTCCTATACATGGATTACTTTCTCCCATGACTTCCCCAACGATACGAGATACTTTTTGATATTCCTTTGATGTATTTTCTAAAATAGATGCATCATAATAATCCTCAGGTACAGCTACTATTTTCCCATTTAATAATATTCTTAATACATCTTTCGTTTGAGACCATTTTTCCCAATCACTTATTAAACTTTCAATTGTTAGATGGGACATGTTTTTTTTCATTTGAAGAGCATCTAGAATCAGTTTTGGCGGCATTTCACCTAAACCCTTTATCACATATGGAATTTCTTTGTTTTGCAAATCACGCACCTTGTATTCTATATGATGACTGTACTCTGTAACATTCACTTCTTCGAATCGAATATTTTTATTTTGGAGTAAAAATGCTACAAATCTCAAACCGATTTCATCAGATGTGTTGTTACCGTGCCATAAGATTACTTTACTATCATTTGGAACGTCTGTTGCAATTGGTGAATTTTTTTTAAGAATTGTTTCAATCCAATCTAAATAATCTTTATCTGAGACTGGGCCTGGGCCTGTTTTGGTTAACATTTCTTTCAGCCATTGTTTTCTTTCTTGCATTCCTTCATTTGACTCTAATTTATAAATAGGGCCTATTGAAAAGTCCTCGTTCATACAAATGATTTGTTCGTTTTGGTGTTGATTACTTTTATGAAAAACGCTTTTTAAATTTCTATATGCAGAATCGCCAAAGCTAATATGTATAACATTCATATTTCATTATCTCCTTACTGACTAAATATAGCTATTTTTATATCGAAATAGCAAGTATTTGTTAAATTCCCTTTCTGATTTTATTATATATGATACAAAAAGGAATAACTATCGTACTTAATTAAGTATACATTACATTTTTGTAAGATAATTATCCCTTATGTCCGCCCAGTAAGGCAATTAAGTCTTTATTTTTATGACCGAGGTATAAATACCTCAGTCATAAAAATAACCCTCATAGAAAAAAAGCTTAATAACTGTAAAATAAATAACCGTTTCCTTAATGTACAGGGAACCGGTTATTTTGCGTCTAAACTTACAATTTTTACCAGCGCCGTTCGGTCCTAAAAACCCGTAGATCTCTCCTTTTTTCACATGCATATTAACCCCGGAAACAACCTCTCTTCCTTCGAACGATTTTGTAAGTTGATTTGTTTTTAATATATATGACATTTCGTTCTAAAAAATCTTCTTACAGCATTTATAGCCATTTCATTAAATCTCCATTTCTCCCATACACACTTTAATATCGCTTATCTTTCCTTAACAACAAATAAGACGCTAAACCAATCACAGTAGGCCTACGATAATCGCTATTACATGTTTATAACCACATTCAAGTGTCCAATTTTTTCAATAAAAAGAGAGCATCCATAGCAGGAGATGCTCTTAATGGGAAAAGAAGCGTTAACTGAGAATTAAATAGAACACGTTGATTGTCCTACATTTCAATATATGCTTGTCCTTATCAAAAGGTTCAATAAAATAGGCACCTTATTCAGGTGCCACATAAAGTGTAGGGGTACTAGTTGTATGTCAGAAAAGCCTTTCTGTATAATTATATGATGCTTGGCATTCATTATGCCTAAAGTAACCTCTAAATACGTCTATTGTGTAATTTCTATACAACAAAGAAAAAAGCAACCGTTTTGGATGCTTTACCTTTAAATATAAGTCCCAAACCAATATTTATGACTCTGTTGTAAAATTTTAAAGAGTAAGCTAAACATTTGCAACAGAACCCTTCGTGTTCAGTAAATGTTGACAAGTCCAATTTTTTTAAAGGTCATCCAACGGTATTGCATTAACAATTTTCTCACTCAAATCAAATATGTTAATTAAAATTCGTTTCTTTTCCTGATTCGTTACTATCTCCTCAACTGTAATATTACCATCTTCATTTAAATGAAAAAGTTTATTTCGACCTAGTGTAACAGCCTTTTTCCCAATGTTTTTACGAATAAATAAACTACTATTAAATGGGCTATAGTTTCGAGTATTTTCCCAACGCTCCTGTAAATATGAAAATTCGACATTATCAATCTCTAACCTACAGGTAATTTCTTTCTCACTGTGACCCGTTCGAAATACAATATCCCACAAATCATTAAAATTCGGATATACCTTGATTGTAAAAGGTATATGTCCTCCGATTGAAGGACGTTCTTGGGATAAAGGGACAATATCTTCAATCATTAAAATTCCGTCTACCAAATATTGTCGTTCTTCAATTGTAACAATGACCGTGCCATGACTTGGACCATTTTCCGGTGGAGTAAGCCCTACTATCGATCCTGCCGCAGCACGTACATCATATCCCAAAATTTTTATCAGACTATATAAACCTATTGAATGTCCCCAACATGTTCCTCCCGTTGAATGTTCTAAAAAATTCGAAAAGAATTCTGAAGGATTTCCAATTGGTAACGGACCTGACATTTGATTTCCAAAATAAATCCTTTTATGTACATTATCTTGTGGAACATTTCTGCACCATGACTGATACAGCATTCTCAGGTTATCTTCACTATTTTTAGGCCATTGTTGAAACCCCAATTTACTAATAACAGTTTCTATAAGCTCCAAACTTACACCAAATTCCAAGCATATTTCTTCGACCTTATTTATATCCTTTTTTAATAGATTCACTGTATCAACTCCATTATATATTTTGAACATTTTATGAAAATTTATAGTGTAGCTATCCTCTTTTAAATAGAAAATGACGCATTTATATAACATATTCATACTATTAGAGACTAATTCTCATTCTCTAGTATGAAAACATGTTCATTTTATGTAAATATTGTCACGTTAATAAGTAGTTTGTTTAATTTTGTATACAGCTATCATAATCGTATTTATATAAAAAATTAGTTTGGATCTATTTTTTTTACAGATGTTCCAATTTCTTTATTTACAGTGTTTTGAATGTATATCTTTGTTGTTGATTCTGAGGGTATCAGGGGATTTTAGATAAATTCAATATTTTATAAAAAAAAACGAAGTCTATAAAGAGACTTCGTATCGAAAAATAGATACTTAGGAGACTCGGAGAGTGTCTACACATCCATTGTAACCTATATATTTACAATTTTATTATTTAATTTAAAAATATGCATATTTTCATTTTTTAGATGTGAAATTTTATAAGTGTTTTAGGAGTCTCGCCACATGCCCATCAAGCTAATATTTTGAGTGTTCCCAAAACGAAAATTTTCTTTATTTTGGGGAACTATCAATTTCTTAAGTTGATAGCGATGTGGCAGTATCCCTATAAGTACCTATTTGTGCTAAGTTAACTTTTGTATTTAAAAATATGAAATATCCTAACGATTGAATTAGTTGTAACAAAATACTGTATCAAAAATAATTCGTAACATTAGGCGTACCGCCACATTTTAGCAACAATATACGCTAAGCAAAATCCGACATAAGAAAATGTTAATTTTACTACTTTAAGCGATATTACCAATCTCAAAAACGTAGATATTTGAGATAAGTGCACTTCAATGTAAAAGATGCTGAAAAGTGCTTAAATAGATTTTCAAAACTCATCTTTAAATCAAAATCTTAATTCAAATCGTATTATTGATTTTTAAGAATCCCTTAGCATATAAAAACGTTAAAATGTACGTACTACCTTATTTAAAATCGCATAAAATGTAGAAATTTTTATGGGAGTGATTTAAGCATACTCAAACTTTATAATAGAACTATATATATCGTTAATTACTTAATGATATATGTTTTATTTTTCAAATTAAATATTTCATCCACTGCCCTTTTATTTCCTCCAGGTTCTCGTAAACTTCGGCCAATAAATTTACTCGCCTCTTTATATGAAAAATTATTTAATAATGTATTTACAGCTTCTTTTAATTCGGCTACTGTAACACTTTTATGATTTAAAACTATACCAGCTTTTAATTCTTCTGCTCTTTTTGCTACAAAAGGTTGATCATTAGTAATTGGTAAAATAACAAGTGGTGTATCATGATATAATCCTTCACTTACACTATTCATACCTCCATGCGTAATGAATACATCTGCATATTTTAAGATTTCTAGTTGGGGCACATAAGGACGAATAATAAAATGAGAAGGTATGTTAGAAAATTCCATTATACCAATTTCTTTACCTATTGAAATTACAACAATCCCATTAAAATCTTTAAATGCCTGCAAGCACTTTTCATATAATTCAAATTGTTTATTCAACTCTGTTCCCATTGAAATATATATAACTGATTTTCCTTCTAACTTATATAACGGAAAATTCATTTCTTCATTTCGAGTAATTATAGAAGGTCCTATAAATTTTACATGATCATTAAAAGAATCCGAATGTGGTTGGAAATATTTTGAAGTGAAGACTAAAATCATATCACTTTCATAGTGAAAAAGTTGTTCTAATGAATGAATTTTTACGCTATACCGATTGCTTATTCTATTCATAATCGTACTACACTCTTTATACAAAGTAGAATTCACATCTATTTCTTTAAATTTTTCTTTCATACCTTCCAACATCTCTTTAGTCATTGCAAATGTTGTACAAGATGCAACTGTAGGTATAGTTAATATTTCAGCTAAAATCCTGCCTAAAATGAAATGCTGATCATAAATCATATAATCAAATTTTTCACGATTGACGCTCTCTAATAAAAAGGGAATTGCTTTCTCTGTTGTTCTTAAAAATCTATATATCATTTGTAACGGATTAAACATATCTTTCATTCTATTTTTAAAATTAATTTCTTCTAACATTCCCCCATAATTACGAAATTGAACATCTATATTTTGTAGTTTATATCGATATTCTTCTTCACAATAATAAATAACCTCTTCTCCTCTATTTACTAATTCTTTAACAACTCCAATTGTAGGATTAATGTGACCTTCAGCTGGAAAATTTATAACTAGCGCTTTTGACATAAAGAATCTCTCCATTTCAATATATTTTAATTAGAGTAGATTTCTAGTTATCATCTTAGATTGAAATTTATATTATTTTAAAGGCTGGTAATTAGACATAAATTGCTCAATTTCTTCAATAGCTTTTTTATACCCTCCAGCATCTCGAAGCGACTCTCCAACTTTACGACTCTTCTCCTTAAATGTTACATCATCCATTACTTTCTTTACAGCTTCACGTAACAACTCCGGCGTTAATTCTTTACGATTCAGTCTTATTCCAGCCCCTACTGCGGCTACTCGTTTTGCAACTAAAGGTTGATCCCCTGTCACTGGAACTACAACTAACGGAACACCATAATATAATGCTTCACTTGAGCTATTCATACCGCCATGTGTAACAAATACATCAGTATATTTCAATACTTCTAATTGCGGGACATAATTATACACTTTAAAATTATACGGAATATCCTCAAATTGATTTATATTTATTTTTTTTCCAACAACTAATATAACAGTCGCATCTATATCTTTAAAAGCTTCAAAACATTTCTCATATAACTCTGGTTGCTCATTAAAAACTGTTCCCATAGAAATGAAAACAACTTTTTCGTTCTTTAAATCTTCAATAGGAAAACTGCCTATCTCTTTACGAGTGGCAATTGATGGACCGACAAATTTATACGATTCATCAAATACATCCGAATACGGCTGATACTCTTTAGAAGTATATACAATCGTAATATCTCCGGGATGATTCATAATATCATATAGACTATTACATTCCATTCCATATCGCTCTTTCCATTGTTCCATTCCAGCTAAACACGATTGGTATAGTGGATCATTTTCATCTATTTGTCTCGATTCTTGTTCATCATTAAATATAATATACTGATTATAAGCAAAAGTTGTACAAGAAGAAATATTAGGTAATTTAAGGATATTCGCTATAATGCGTCCTACAGGAAAATGATTATCATAAATCATGTAATCGTACTTTTCTCCTTTTGTTTCTTCTATAATTTGATTAACAATACGTTCTGATGCTTCCATCATATGTGATAGCATCAGAACAGGACTACCTTCTTCATTTACTCGTTCCATAATATTAATTTGAGAAAGAAAATTCTCAAATGCTCGAAATTCCGCACCTGTTGCTTCAATCTTCTTTCTATAATCCTCAATACAATATGCAACAACTGTTTCTCCACGCTGAATTAACTCACTAACAATAGCTAACGTCGGATTAATATGACCTTCTCCAGGAAAATTTATTATGAGTACATTCGCCATTACACTCTCTCCTTTTCATTTAATATAGTTAAATTAATAATTAATTATATTAATCAATTAACACCTATTATAAACTAATCTATTCTATTCCTTCATATATTTCGCTTCATTTTATTATTGAGAAATATTTTCTACTGCTAATGTTATTACGAGCACAAGATCTTAATAACACCTAATAAATTCAACTTTTACTTTTCATATCCAGTAATATAGTTCTAACAATAATAGAGGTACCGCCACATCAATATCAAGCTAAGATTCTTAATTATCGCATAACTATCAACCTAATGAAATCAAATCCACCAAACGAGTACTTTATTTTTATACAGTTATTTATGAGAATTCAGCTCACAAAACGTTTATAAAGGTATACCCTTAAGGACATAACTTTAATCTTTATAAAATCAAAGTTTATCACGTTAATAAACATATCAAAAAGCATTTATAAACGTTTATTAAGTCTCGACAACCTTTATAAATTCCTTAGCGTACAATTTTCTTAAAATGATATGGTAACCCCTTATAGGGGTCGCTATATTTTATGAGACAATACTTTCAAAATTTTAAGAGAACAGGAGT
>NZ_JBBOTV010000002.1:560000-576000 GCF_038050385.1 Bacillus sp. FSL R9-9410 | reverse complement strand
TCACGTTGTTTGTTTCGTTTAGTTTTCAAAGTTCAATATCGCGTTTCAGCGACTTTTATAATTTAACATTTCGACTTGAATCTGTCAACAACTTTTTTCTTTCGTTCCTGACGACGCTTATTAATTTATCATATTACTAATCGATAAGTCAACGCTTTTTAAAAAAATGCCAAAATAAATTTATCTTGGCATTATATATAGCTTAATAATCACTAATGCAGCAACACCTGGCACCCCTAATAAACTTGATACCGTAGCCGTGCCCATGTTAATTGGAATATGAAAATCAAAATATGTCCCTGCAACATTCACAATAAATAGTAACGCTATACCTAAAGTGACATGAAAGAGTACTTTCCCTATAAAACGTATTGGTTTAGCAGAAACACCAAAAACAAGAAAAATAAAAACCAAAGCAAGAATGCCAACAATAATAATTGTAGAATTCATTTTTCCCTCCTTATGAATGACCTATACATATCCATTTGTATGGGACAAGACAATAAAAAAGAACATCTATAACATAACTCCTACCACTTCATCTTTATAACCTTTAATCAGTAATATTTCTTCTAAGCACTAACAATTAGATACAACTAATTCCATTCACACCTTTTCCTTCTCCTCTTTATATCCCAAAAATAAAGTAGCCCTGTTACTCATAAATAAATCGATAAAAAGCAAAAGGTCCCGCTTTAAAAAGCAGGACCTTTTACCATTGTTCCATTTTCACAGGACGACGTTTTGCTTCTTTTAACAAGAAAAAATATTTCGCCTCTGCTATTTTTAAAGAACAAAGTACATCTTGAGACGGCTCAACACTTTGTTCAACCAGTCTCTTCTGACGTAGCCATTCATTCTTTACCTTTTCTAATAATATAATTAACTTATCGTCATACTCTTTACGCAACTTACCCTTTTTTTGAAAGAACATTTTCCCTTCTCCTCTTATATCTCTCTACGGCCTTCTAAAGCTTTCGATAGCGTTACTTCATCTGCATATTCTAAATCTCCACCAACTGGCAGACCATGTGCAATACGAGTTACTTTAATCCCTGTTGGCTTTAAGAGGCGGGATATGTACATTGCTGTAGCTTCCCCTTCAATATTAGGGTTTGTTGCTAATATCACTTCTTGTACTGTTTCATCTTGTAGTCTCTTTAATAACTGCGGGATATTAATATCCTCAGGTCCAATTCCCTCCATTGGAGAAATGGCACCACGCAAAACATGATATACACCTTGATACTCTTTCATTTTTTCCATCGCAATTACATCTTTCGGCTCTTGTACTACACAAATAACCGATTGATCCCTATGCGAATCGTCACAAATATAACAAGGATCGCGGTCAGTGATATGCCCGCATATAGAACAATACGCTAAATCTCGCTTCGCATTCACAAGTGCTTTTGCAAAACCTAGTACATCATCCTCTTTCATATCTAACACGAAAAACGCCAATCGAACCGCTGTTTTCGGTCCGATTCCTGGTAACTTCATAAAACTATCGATTAATTTTGATATCGGTTCTGGATAATGCATATATCAATATCCTCCTAGAACATTCCACCTGGTAAGTTCATGCCTTTTGTAAATTTGCCCATTGTAGAGTTTGAAAGTTCATCAACCTTTTTAAGTGCATCATTCGTTGCAGCTAATACTAAGTCTTGTAACATTTCAATATCTTCTGGATCTACAACTTCTTCTTTAATTTTCACTTCAAGAACTTGCTTATGGCCATTTGCGATAACAGTAACCATTCCGCCACCAGCTGTACCTTCAACTGTTTTATCGCCAAGCTCTTCTTGTGCCTTCGCCATGTCTTTTTGCATCTTTTGCATTTGTTTCATCATATTATTCATATTTCCCATTCCGCCACGCATCATAATTAATTCCTCCTCATTATTATTACTCTTTTATTTCAATAAGTTCTTGCCCTACTAATTTTACAGCCTCTTCTATAAGAGGATCTTCTTTTTGTTCTGGGCTTTCTTCAGAATCCCCGCCTTCGCGTTGTAAAAAGTCTTCACGAATTTTACCCCATTCACTTTTTGGGATAGCAATCATATTTAACCTTTTACTTAACAATTCAAAAAGAGTTTGTTCCAATGTATCCATCGCTTCTCGATTTTCACTAGCCATTTTGCAATGAATCTCATATTGAAATGCTAACACATAAGTATCATCCGAAGCCGCAACTGGTTCACTATTTTCTAATAAAACAGCAAATGCTACTTTGTTATGTGACTTGAGTCTTCCTAACAATTCGCCCCATACAGCTTTTAACTGTTCTAAATCTTGACGCTTTGCTTGCTTTAACACTTCATTCACACGTCCAACAGGAATTTTCATATTTCCTGTTCGTACCGGTTTTGGTGTTGCCCGCGTCTCTCTTACTTCCTGCTGTACACCAGCTGGCACGCCATTCTTTTTAACTTGCTCTAACTCTTTCTCCAGTTGCTGCATCCTGTTCATAATCGCTTGTAAACGATCTGCGCCGTTTGCTTGCATCATAAACTGCTGACACAGTTGCACCATAACAACTTCCAAGAATATTCTTGGATGGTTTGTCCACTTCATCTCCTGTTGTCCCTTACTAAGGGTATGAATAATTTCATAGATTACTTCCGGTTGCATTTCTTCAATTAACGTACGGAATTGATCATCTACAATTACCCGTTCCAACATATGTTCTAATTGTGGTGAAGTTTGATATAAAAGCATATCACGATAGTAGTAAATGAAATCCTCCATAAAGCGAACTGGATCTTTCCCTTTACTCATCATCTCATCTATAATACGTAACGCCCTTGATACATCATTTTTACGTATACATTCTACCAGGTCACCTAAATATCGCTGAGATACAGATCCCGTTACAGCTAAAACATCTTCGCTCGTCACCGTCTCATCACTATAAGAAATAGCTTGATCGATAAGACTGAGCGCATCACGCATACCACCTTCAGCAGCACGCGCTACGATTTGTAACGCTTCATCTTCTACTTGCGTACCTTCATTTGTCACGACTGTCGATAACCTCTCCACGATATCATTTACTGATATATTTCGAAACTCAAAACGCTGACAACGTGAAATAATTGTAGCTGGAATCTTATGCGGTTCTGTTGTCGCCAGAATAAAAATAACATGTCCTGGCGGCTCTTCTAAAGTTTTCAAAAGCGCATTAAAGGCACCCATAGAAAGCATGTGAACTTCATCAATAATGTATACTTTATATCCTACAGCACTTGGAGCATATTTTACTTTATCTCTTATATCTCGAATTTCATCCACACCGTTATTTGAAGCCGCATCAATTTCTAATACATCTGAAATAGATCCTTGTGTAATTCCTAAACAAGAAGGACATTCATTACAAGGTTCAGCTACCGGGGCGTGCTCACAGTTAATTGCCTTTGCAAATACTTTTGCAATTGTCGTTTTCCCTGTTCCCCTCGGACCAGAAAACAAATAAGCATGTGAAGCTTTCTCTTGAAGAAGGGCATTTTGCAACGTTTTTGTCACGTGCTTTTGACCGACTACATCTTCAAATTTTTGCGGTCTCCATGTTCGGTATAACGCTTGGTATGACACGAAAATACGGCCTCCCTCAAAGGTTATTATCTCATTTATTATAACCCATTCTGTTTATAGATTCCAAAAGTTATTTTCCATACAAAAAACTCACCTTTATATTAAGGTGAGTTTTGTATACATATATAACTGCCGTGCACCTTCTGTCGATTACGTACCATAAGCGTTACTCAAGCAGTTAGCTCGGTTCAGGCACTCCTGCGGCACACGAGAAAACCCGCTTATTGCTGCTTCCTTCCGGACCTGACAAGGTTCACGGGGTCCCGTTGCGCAGGACCCAAACGTCAACACCACTTACTTAAGGCAGGCCTTACAGTAGCATAACCTCGAGAAGGGATTCAGCCTCGCTAGAGCGGATTGCGAGTATAGGGCACCGCTACCTCCCCGCTTAGCACGGCAAAGTTAAAACCAATATTCGGTTGCCTTGGATAAGGCATTATCAGTATAACTTGTTTTTTTACAAAATGCAAATACGTTAGTTACCATTACTTTTCTCTAGTTTTTTCGCTTCTTTTCTTTTCTTACGAAGCTCCCTAAAAAAAATCGTTAACAACGTACCACATTCCTCTTCAAGTACACCAGCCACTACTTCACACTGATGATTAAAACGCTCATCAGTTAAAAGATTCATCAATGTACCTGCACATCCACCTTTCGGATCGCTCGCTCCATATACAACCCTTTTTACACGCGATAAAACAATTCCCCCTGCACACATTGGACAAGGTTCTAATGTTACATATAACGTTGCATCTTCTAAACGCCATGTCCCTAATTTTTTGCAAGCTTCATCAATAGCTAAGAGCTCGGCGTGAGCTATTGATCTCTGTTCAGTTTCTCTTAAGTTATGCGCGACACTAATCACTTCATCATCTAGCACAATTACAGCACCAATTGGTACCTCTTGTATCGCCTCTGCCTTCTTTGCTTCCTCTATTGCTAACTGCATAAAATATATATCTCGCTCCATAATATAGTCCTTTCACCAAAAATAAAATACACTTTTTCATTTCTTGCAGGTGGGATAACTTTTGCAAATTCAATCCAACCTAAAGAAGAAAGAGAGGGAATTACATATGAAAAATACTGCCTTACTCATTATCGATATGATTAATGATTTTCAATTCTCCCACGGGCCCATCCTGGCACAGAAATGTGAAATTATAAAGAACCCCATTCTACAATTAAAGGACACAATGAAATCATTGGGCTATCCAATAATTTATGTCAATGATCACTATCAACTTTGGAGATCTGATATTAATCAACTTATTACTCATTGTACAAATAAGTATAGTAAAAATATTATCGAGGCCATTGCTCCGCATACTGACGATTACATTTTTATTAAACCACATTACTCTGCTTTTTATGAAACACCTTTGAATTCTTTATTAGGTTATTTAAAAATCGAAAATCTCATTTTAACAGGAATTGCCGGGAACATATGCATCCTTTTTACAGCTAATGATGCCCATATGAGAAATTATACACTTTATGTACCACGGGATTGCATCGCTTCTAATAACGAGCAAGATAATGAACATGCTTTAAAAATAATGGAGGCCACATTAAAGGCAAATATTGTACCGTCATCCCAAATAAAATTTAATTAATACATATCTATTTTCTAACTTTTTATATCAAATTAGTCCGCTCGCTCCCCTCTTGTGCTACAATAATTCTGTTTTGTGTTTTTAGTAGTCACGGTAAATCACTGATTGAAAGGAGGAAACAGCGTGACCGGAGTACCATTTATCACGGTTGAAGGACCAATTGGTGTTGGAAAAACTTCACTTGCGAAGGAACTTTCAACTCACATGCAACTCCACTTACTAAAAGAGATTGTTGATGAAAATCCTTTTTTAGGAAAATTCTATGAAGACATCGACGAATGGAGTTTTCAAACAGAGATGTTCTTTCTTTGTAATAGATACAAACAACTAGAGGATATTAACATAAAGTATTTGAATCAAAGGAAGCCTGTAGTAGCAGATTATCATATATTTAAAAATTTAATTTTTGCATCCCGTACATTAAAAGATGCTCAATATGACAAGTACATGCAAATTTATCGCATTCTTACGCAAGATATGCCTGTACCAAATGTCATCGTTTATTTAACAGCGAGCCTAGAAACATTACAAAAAAGAATTGCGATGCGCGGAAGAGAATTCGAAAAAAATATGGATCCAAATTACTTACTACAGCTTACAAAAGATTACGAAACAGCAATGGATGCTTTCAAAAAGGACCATCCAGATATTCCAGTATTGAAATTTAATGGAGACGATATGGATTTTGTAAGAAATCCTGATGATTTAAATGTCATCTTATCCGCTCTTCAAAATACTCTCTTGAAGGAGTCGAAATAACAATGAATTTAAGGCAAAAATATGATATACCAAATGATGCAGTTATCACTATTGCTGGAACAGTAGGTGTCGGTAAATCCACTATGACAACTGCATTAGCTAACGCTTTAGGTTATCGTACATCTTTTGAAAAAGTAGATTCTAATCCGTATTTGGACAAGTTCTATGCTGATTTCACACGCTGGAGCTTTCACTTACAAGTGTACTTTTTAGCAGAACGATTTAAAGAACAAAAAAGAATTTTCGAATATGGTGGCGGTTTTGTTCAAGATCGTTCTATCTATGAGGACACTGGTATTTTCGCAAAGATGCATCACGAAAAGGGTACAATGACTGAAACTGATTATGAAACATACAAAGGTTTATTTGATGCTATGGTCATGACTCCTTACTTCCCTCATCCAGACTTATTAATTTACCTAGAAGGTTCGTTTGATGATATTGTCGATCGTATTCAAGAACGAGGACGTCCAATGGAGCAGCAAACACCAATTGAGTATTGGAAAGAGATGCATGGACGTTACGATAACTGGATTAATAACTTTAATTCATGCCCTATTTTACGATTAAACATTAATGAATATGATATTTTAAAAGATGGCGATTCAATCGAACCAATCATTAAAAAAATTGGACATTTTTTAAAACAAACACGTAAACTTGTAAAATAAAAAACCCGTGCATATGCACGGGTTTTCCTATGAAATTACTTTTTCTTTTTCGTTGGAGCAATAATTTCACTCTCTGGCTTTCCAGCATTAATACGCTGACGAACAGTACTCGTACTAATATCATATGTTTCAGCAATCTCTTTAACGGTCATTTCTTTCCCGTTAATTACTGCTGTTAGTAATTTCCCTGTACGTTTTGGAGTTACTTCTTTTTGCACAGCTGGTTTTTCAGCTTCTTTTGGCACCTCTACTTTTTTTGCAACCTGTTTTACATCACAAGTGCAACCACAAAGTTTACGGAATGTATCATCACTTATAATGCGCGACACATTTGCACCACTGTTTAAAATTCTATTGTTCTTACAGACAGGACATTGTACATAATATAAAGTTTTTCCATCTAAAGGAAACGTTTGTATAATAAGATCCATGTTAACTCCTTTCATATCTATGAAGATAATCATCGGAATATGAGTGTGTAATAAGGACACTATATCCTTACATCATACTTTATGATTGGTTTTAAAATAAAAACTCGTTACGTGTTGGTAACGAGTTCTCCAATCTCCACTTATATGCGCTGTTGTCAATTATATCTGGAGGAGGTAGAGGGATTCGAACCCCCGCGCGACTCTCGCCGCCTGTCGGTTTTCAAGACCGATCCCTTCAGCCAGACTTGGGTATACCTCCATATTGACATCAAATATAATATCAAAAGAAAAACAGTTAGTCAACCCTACTATAATAAATTATGGGGAAAGGGAAATTTTACTTTCCCTCTCCTTTATGACACTGCTGACAACGCCCATAATTACCAATCACTCATACCGATGAATGTTTTAACTTATTTAATAACTGTTTTTCCTCCCATATAAGGGCGAAGAACTTCTGGAATTATAATTGTACCATCTTCTTGTTGGTAGTTCTCTAAAATAGCTGCCACTGTACGTCCAATTGCAAGACCAGATCCATTTAGTGTATGAACATGTTCCGGTTTGCCATTTGGCTCACGGCGGAAACGGATATTCGCACGTCTCGCTTGGAAAGCCTCAAAATTACTACAAGAAGAAATTTCACGATATGTGCCATAGCTTGGAATCCATACTTCAATATCGTATTTCTTCGCTGCTGTAAATCCTAAATCTCCTGTACACATGCTCATAACGCGATATGGTAACTCTAATAATTGTAACACGCGTTCTGCATCATTTGTTAATTTTTCTAACTCTTCGTAAGAATCTTCTGGTTTCACGAACTTCACAAGTTCAACTTTATTAAATTGGTGTTGGCGAATTAAACCGCGTGTATCACGACCAGCTGAACCTGCTTCAGAACGGAAGCATGAGCTAAACGCAGCATATCGTATCGGCAATTGCTCTTTACTCACAATCTCATCACGATGCATATTCGTTACAGGTACTTCAGCTGTTGGGATTAGGAAATAGTCTTCACTTTCAATACGGAATGCATCTTCTTCAAACTTCGGAAGTTGTCCTGTTCCTGTCATACTTGCACGGTTTACCATATAAGGAGGCAATACTTCCTCATATCCATGCTCATCAGTATGAAGGTCAAGCATAAAGCTAATCAAAGCACGTTCTAATCTTGCACCAGCACCTTTGTAAAATACAAATCGGCTTCCTGTTACTTTCCCAGCACGTTCAAAATCTAAAATCCCTAAATCAGTAGCAAGGTCCCAATGCGGTTTTGGCTCATAAGTAAATTCTTTCACTTCTCCCCAAGTACGTGCTACTACGTTATCATCCTCTGTTTCACCTATTGGAGCAGATTCATGAGGGATATTTGGGATAGATAGCATTAATCTTTCTAAATCTTCTTCAACTGTACGAAGCTCATTATCAAGATCTTTTACTTTTTCCCCAACTTCACGCATTTCTAGAATTAGAGCTTCCGCATCTTTCTTTTCACGCTTTAATACTGAAATTTGTTGAGATACTTCGTTACGTTTACTTTTTAGTTCTTCAGTTTGAACAAGTAGCTCTCTTCTTCTCGTATCAAGTTCTTCAAAGCGACCAAAATCCGTTAAATCTTCGCCTCTATGCTGTAATTTTGCTTTTACCTCTTCAAAATTTGTACGTAAAAATTTAATATCAAGCATTATATACTCCTCCTTTTATTTTATAAAACACAAAAAACTCCCGTCCCTATATAAAGGGACGGAAGTTAACCCGCGTTGCCACCCTAGTTGAAAGCATTACCGCTTTCCTCTCAAGTAGAAATAACGGCTCTTCACCGGGAATGCTTACTAATCAAAAGATATTCCACATTCCATTCCAGGATGGATTCACAAACTGTTTCTATCGATTTCCACCAACCATCGACTCTCTATAAGAAACAACATTTGTTACTACTTCCTATCAACACGCTTATTTTATAAAATTGTTACCATCAATTTACTATAATCTTATACAAGTTGCAAGTTACTTATACAACTTTTTTCATTTTCGCTTCTTTTACCATCTCTACAAAGTATGCTGTTACACGGTGATCATCCGTTAATTCTGGATGGAAAGAAGCAGCTAAAAACTGACATTGTCTTACCGCTACCATTCGATCGCCATGTGTAGAAAGTACTTCAACATCATCAGCTACATTTACAACATACGGAGCACGGATAAATACACCAACAAAGTCTTCCCCCACACCCTTCATTGAAAGTGCAGCTTCAAAACTATCTTTTTGGCGTCCGAACGCATTGCGCTCAACCGTAATATCCATAGCACCAATATGTGCTTCTTCATAGCCAATAAGTGTTTTCGCAAGAAGAATCATTCCTGCACATGTACCAAACATTGGTTTACCAGACTTCGCAAATGTACGAAGAGGCTCCATGAAAGCATACTTATCAATAAGACGGCGCATTGTTGTACTTTCACCGCCTGGTAAAATAAGACCATCAATTTCTTCAAGTTGTTCTATACGCTTTACAACAACAGCTTCTGCACCACTTGCTTCAACTGATTTCACATGCTCACGAACAGCACCTTGAAGACCTAGCACACCGATTTTCACCATTTTAAAGATCTCCTTTAATTACCATCCACGCTCTTGCATGCGTTGTTCTGGTAATAACGTTGAAATTTCGACACCTTTCATTGCATTACCTAATCCTTTAGAAAGGCTTGCAATTAGTTCGTAATCTTCATAATGAGTCGTTGCTTCAACGATTGCACGTGCAAATTTCTCTGGGTTTTCTGATTTGAAGATACCAGATCCAACAAATACACCATCAGCACCAAGTTGCATCATTAACGCTGCATCTGCAGGTGTTGCTACACCACCTGCTGCAAAGTTTACAACTGGTAAACGACCAAGGCGTTTAATTTCAAGTAGTACTTCATAAGGAGCACCAGTATTTTTTGCATATGTCATTAACTCATCTTCACGTAGACTCGCAACTTGACGGATTTCTGCATTGACTTGGCGCATATGACGCACTGCCTCTACAATGTTTCCTGTTCCAGGCTCACCTTTTGTACGAAGCATAGCTGCACCTTCTGCAATACGACGTGCAGCTTCTCCGATATCACGGCAACCACATACAAACGGAACTGTGTAATCACGTTTATTTAAATGGTATACTTCATCAGCAGGAGTTAATACTTCACTCTCATCGATATAGTCTACCCCTAATGATTCTAATACACGTGCTTCTACAAGGTGACCGATACGGCATTTTGCCATAACCGGAATTGACACAGCACCCATAACTTCTTCAACAATTGTTGGATCTGCCATACGAGAAACGCCACCTACTGCACGAATATCTGCAGGTACACGCTCTAATGCCATAACAGCAACTGCGCCTGCCTCTTCTGCAATCCTTGCTTGCTCAGCGTTAACTACGTCCATAATAACGCCGCCTTTTTGCATTTCTGCCATTCCACGTTTTACACGTTCTGTCCCTGTTACATTTGTCATGTACAAAAACCCCCCTAGGTGAATTGCTTTCCCCCGTTAAAGAAGAAAATTAAGAATACTCTTACATTCTACCACTAACTATCTGATGCTTGTCCACTACTTTTTCATAAAGTCGGTATGAAAAATAGGAATAAGAAAAAGCTCCTACAATGAGGAGCTTTTAAAACCAACCTTTTACTGTATCAACAGCACTATTCCACATACCACTAAAGAAAGAACCAATTCCGCGCATAGAACGTGTGAACCAGCCTGCCTCTTCTACTTCAGACTTTGTTATAAGGTCTACCTGTAATGATTTTCCTGATAAAAATCCAGGGTCATTACTATCTTTAGACGTTACAACCATTTGGCCAAGTGCAACTCCTTTTTTCATAGGTGCTTCTTGTCCCTTATTTCCTTCTTTAAATTCTGTTTTATAAACGTCTTTACTTCCCTTTGGCACCGGAAGTGAAACAGCTTGCTTCGTTTGAACTGCTACATCTTTATCTTTCGCATTTTCAACTCTTACTGTTTCTTTTCCTTTGACCGAAGAATCTTTTTCATACATTTTCTTCATTTCAAAGTTAGCAAAGCCATAATCATATAATTTCTTTGTCTCATCAAATCTTGCTGTATGAGATTTTGTTTTAATAACTACAGAAATGAAACGCATACCATTTCTTTCAATCGTACCAGTGAAACAATCTCCTGCTTCTGGAGTTGATCCTGTTTTCAGACCATCTACGCCTTCATATTCCTTAATCAACCCTTTTAACATCCAGTTCCAGTTAGGCATTTCGATCCGATCCGGAGTACCCTCACGGAATACTTTTTTTGAAATTTTTGCTATGTCTAATGTTTTAGGGAAATCTTGAATAAGACGTTGTGCTAAAATTGCTACATCTCTCGCAGACATTTTATTTTCTTCATCTGGAGTTGTCCCTTCAGGATGGTGTCCTTTTAAATCTTTGTTCGTTAAGCCCGTAGAATTTACAAACTTATAATTTTTTAATCCAAACTCTTTCGATTTATCATTCATCATTTTTACAAAGTCTACTTCTTTTCCAGCAACTGCTTCAGCTAAAGCTATTGTTGCACCATTAGCAGAATAAATTGCCATTGCTTCGTATAGCTCTTTTACTGTATAAGACTCACCGTTTCGTAGAGGCACATTCGATAATGAACGATCTTGCGAAATGTTATACGCATATTCGGAAACCTTAACTTTTTGATCCCATTTTAGTTTCCCTTTCGCAACAGCCTCGTTCACTAGGTATTCACTCATCATTTTTGTCATACTAGCAATTGATAATAACTCATCTGCATTCTTTTGATATACAATTTTCCCAGAATTCGCTTCTACTAAAATTGCCGCACCTGCTTCAATGTTTAAAGCGGCTCCTGTTTCTGCTGATGCATTGCTATATGGTACAAGCATGCTACAAGCTATTGTAAGCACTGTTACCAACGCAATGAATCTTTTGCAAAACATACCTTTCACTTTTGCTACCCCCAATATCTATGTACTCACATAACCGTTATTCTAACATAATCAAAAAAAAATAGACAGAGATATCAAATCTCCGTCTATTTACATATAAGACATTATAATGAGTAGTTTGGAGCCTCTTTTGTAATCTGTACGTGATGAGGATGGCTTTCACGTAAACCAGCACCTGACATACGAATGAACTGCGCATTCTCACGTAAGAATTCTAAATTCTGTGCTCCGCAGTATCCCATACCTGCACGTAATCCACCAACTAATTGATGAACTGTATCTGCTAAAGGTCCTTTATATGGTACTCGTCCTTCAATACCTTCTGGAACAAGTTTTTTGTTTCCTTCTTGGAAGTAGCGATCTTTACTTCCTTTTTCCATTGCTCCAACAGAACCCATACCACGATATACTTTAAATTGACGGCCTTGGTAAATTTCAGTTTCTCCAGGGCTTTCAGCTACACCAGCGAACATACTACCTAGCATAACAACGTGTGCCCCTGCCGCTAAAGCTTTAACCATATCACCAGAGTACTTAACACCGCCATCTGCAATAACTGGAATACCGTGTTTACGAGCTTCAGTTGCACAATCATAAACTGCTGTTAATTGTGGTACACCAACTCCAGCTACAACACGCGTTGTACAAATAGAACCTGGTCCGATACCAACTTTAACTACATTTGCACCAGCTTCAATTAATGCTTTCGTTGCTTCAGCTGTAGCAACATTTCCAGCAATAATATTTAGTGCTGGATATTTTGCGCGAACTTCTTTTACTTTTTCAATAACACCTTGAGAATGTCCATGAGCTGTAT
This sequence comes from Bacillus sp. FSL R9-9410, assembly GCF_038050385.1. NCBI lineage: Bacteria > Bacillati > Bacillota > Bacilli > Caryophanales > Bacillaceae > Bacillus > Bacillus sp. FSL R9-9410. The sequence continues at coordinate 563,115 of NZ_JBBOTV010000002.1, read as the reverse complement.
CAAGTACAATTGCATCTACACTCGCTTTTACTAATGCATCGATACGAAGCATTGCATCAGCTGTTACACCAACTGCTGCTCCAACCAATAAGCGTCCTTGCTTATCCTTTGCAGAGTTTGGAAATTCAATTACTTTTTCAATATCTTTTATTGTAATAAGCCCTTGTAATACACCGCTATTATCAACAAGAGGAAGCTTTTCAATTTTATACTTTTGTAGGATCTTTTCAGCTTCTCCTAGTGTAGTACCAACTGGGGCTGTAATTAACTGTTCTTTTGTCATTACGTCAGAAATTTTGATTGAGTAGTCTTGGATGAAGCGCATATCACGGTTTGTAATAATACCAACTAATTTTCGCTCATCTAAATTATTTACAACTGGTACACCTGAGATGCGGTATTTTCCCATAAGATGTTCCGCATCATATACTTGATGTTCTGGAGTTAAAAAGAATGGATCTGAAATAACGCCGCTTTCAGAGCGTTTTACTTTGTCAACTTGCTCTGCCTGATGCTCAATAGACATATTCTTATGGATGATTCCTAAACCACCTTGACGAGCCATTGCAATAGCCATATCAGCTTCTGTTACTGTATCCATTCCTGCACTAATTAACGGGATGTTTAACTGTAAGCTTTCAGATAAAACTGTTTTAACACTTACTTCTCTTGGTAATATATCTGACTTTGCTGGTACAAGTAATACATCATCAAAAGTCAAACCTTCTTTAACAAATTTAGATTCCCACATAATTGTTCCCCCCATAATACCAGAAATTATTATTAGTAGCTTATCAATTGGTTAAAATACTGTCAAGAAAGTATTAATATGTTAGAATTTTTAGACAATAAAAGGAGCGTAATATATGCATCATACACCTTGTGCTTGGCAGCAATTAAGTTTCTTCTTTTCATCTCAAAACGTACAACATTATCTTGCCCGTTGTTATGAAAAATCCTCGATTCAGGATGCCGAAAAAAAAAGTTTTGAAAATTGTTATCCATTTATTTATTACTTAGAACACGGTAAAAATTATTATGAATTATATAAAACAGCGCCATTTTCCATTCAGCCAATGCTGTTATTTTATGGAATGGGACAACTTTTTAAAGCTTGTTTATTAACTATTAATCCAAACTATCCAGAATCAACAACCGTTTTAGCACATGGAGTGACAACCCGCAAACGAAAAAAACAAGGATATCAATTTTTAGAAGATGAGGTGAAAATACAGAAAAACGGACTATTTACTCACGCTGCAGAACAACTGTTTCACATGAAACACTTGGAAACAGAAAAGTTTAATATGTTAGAGTTAATGGGAAAAATCCCTGAGTTACAACATTTATTTCGCTATAGTCAAAAAGGAACAACATTATATAAAATCGATTCAACAAATAAAAATGAGCTCTCCTTTTCAGTCAACATACTAGATCGACTACATATGACTAAAGAGAGATTTTCTCGTTACATCGAAACAGCTTGTAAGCATTTATCAATACAACACGTACCTGAGAAAAATAATGAATTAAATGTGTTTTTTTCAGCACCCATTCAATCATGGAATCCTATGTATAGCACACCTTTATACTACGAGTATCTTGCTGATACTTATTATTTACCACTTACGAACGACCCTAGAAACTCTAAGCCAGTGTTGCCTGAGCTCCTTGTTCATTATTTATTGCTCTATAATTTAAGTATGATTTCGAGGTATGAAACAGATTGGTGGTATGACTTACTTGGAAGCTATGGATCTGAAGATTATCCATTTATTTATCAGTTTCTCAATATTTCTGCTCAAAAAATCCCTTACTATATTTCAGCATTTTTACTAACGGAATCCAGCCTATTTCATGGGAAATAAAAAAACACAAGTCAAAAGACTTGTGTTTTTATCTTGCTTGGCAACGTCCTACTCTCACAGGGACAAGGTCCCAACTACCATCGGCGCTAGAGAGCTTAACTTCCGTGTTCGGTATGGGAACGGGTGTGACCTCTCTGCCATCATCACCAAACTATTGAAGGTATATTCCTTCAAAACTAGATAACATTGCTTCATATTATATGGTTAAGTCCTCGATCTATTAGTATTCGTCAGCTCCACATGTCACCATGCTTCCACCTCGAACCTATCAACCTGATCATCTTTCAGGGATCTTACTAGCTTACGCTATGGGAAATCTCATCTTGAGGGGGGCTTCATGCTTAGATGCTTTCAGCACTTATCCCTTCCGCACATAGCTACCCAGCTATGCCCTTGGCAGAACAACTGGTACACCAGCGGTGCGTCCATCCCGGTCCTCTCGTACTAAGGACAGCTCCTCTCAAATTTCCTGCGCCCACGACGGATAGGGACCGAACTGTCTCACGACGTTCTGAACCCAGCTCGCGTACCGCTTTAATGGGCGAACAGCCCAACCCTTGGGACCGACTACAGCCCCAGGATGCGATGAGCCGACATCGAGGTGCCAAACCTCCCCGTCGATGTGGACTCTTGGGGGAGATAAGCCTGTTATCCCCGGGGTAGCTTTTATCCGTTGAGCGATGGCCCTTCCATGCGGAACCACCGGATCACTAAGCCCGACTTTCGTCCCTGCTCGACTTGTAGGTCTCGCAGTCAAGCTCCCTTATGCCTTTGCACTCTACGAATGATTTCCAACCATTCTGAGGGAACCTTTGGGCGCCTCCGTTACACTTTAGGAGGCGACCGCCCCAGTCAAACTGCCCACCTGACACTGTCTCCCGGGTCGATAAGACCCGTAGGTTAGAATTTCAATACAGTCAGGGCGGTATCCCACCAGCGCCTCCACCGAAGCTAGCGCTCCGGTTTCAATGGCTCCCGCCTATCCTGTACAAACTGTACCAAAATTCAATATCAGGCTACAGTAAAGCTCCACGGGGTCTTTCCGTCCTGTCGCGGGTAACCTGCATCTTCACAGGTACTATAATTTCACCGAGTCTCTGGTTGAGACAGTGCCCAAATCGTTACACCTTTCGTGCGGGTCGGAACTTACCCGACAAGGAATTTCGCTACCTTAGGACCGTTATAGTTACGGCCGCCGTTTACTGGGGCTTCAGTTCAGAGCTTCGCTTACGCTAACCCCTCTCCTT
>NZ_JBBOTV010000002.1:0-555000 GCF_038050385.1 Bacillus sp. FSL R9-9410 | reverse complement strand
TATTTTGTTCTGGGATTAAATCTTCATCCTCTATAGCTTCCATACCGCCAATTGTAATTTCTGTTCTTCTCTTATCATTAAAACGATCTTTTACTTCAGCTAATTCCTCGCGAATAATTTCAAGAACTTTTTCTTCGTCCGCTAAGATTGCTTTTAACTCCGCAATTATCTTCATTAAGTCTTGATATTCTTGTTCGATTTTTTCGCGTTCTAATCCGGTTAAACGTTGCAAACGCATATCTAAAATCGCTTGCGCTTGTTTCTCACTTAAGCCGAAACGTTCCATTAAACCTTGTTTTGCAATATCAGCTGTTTTGGAACTACGGATTAAAGTAATAACTTCATCAAGATGATCTAAAGCAATTCGTAATCCCTCTAAAATATGAGCACGCGCTTCTGCTTTCTCTAATTCATAAGCAGTACGTCTACGAATTACTACCTTTTGATGCTCTAAATAATAATATAGATTTTGTTTTAAATTTAGGACTTGTGGCTCTCCATTTACTAGAGACAACATATTAATACCGAAACTCGTTTGAAGTGCTGTATGTTTATATAGATTATTTAATAGTACATTGGCATTGGCATCACGACGTACTTCCATAACAATACGCATACCATTTCGATCTGATTCATCACGTAAATCTGTAATGCCTTCAATTTTCTTATCACGAACTAATTCTGCAATCTTTTCAATTAATCGCGCCTTATTAACTTGATAAGGTAGTTCTGTTACGAGAATAGTTTGTTTACCATTTGCTCTCTCTTCAATTTCAACTTTAGCACGAAGTATAATAGAACCGCGACCTGTTTCGTAAGCTCTTCGAATTCCACTTCGCCCTAAGATTAAACCTGATGTTGGGAAGTCTGGCCCAGGAATATATTCCATTAATTCCGCGATAGTGATATCAGGGTTATGACTTAATGCCAACACACCGTCAATTACTTCTCCAAGTTGATGCGGTGGAATGTTTGTTGCCATACCAACCGCAATACCCGTCGTACCATTGACTAATAAGTTAGGGAAACGCGCTGGTAATACAACTGGTTCTCTTTCAGAACCATCGTAATTATCTTGATAATCAATTGTATTCTTTGTAATATCGCGTATTAATTCCATAGAAATCTTAGACATTCTTGCTTCTGTATAACGCATTGCTGCCGCTGAATCTCCATCAACAGAACCGAAATTACCATGTCCATCAACAAGCATGTAACGTTGACTAAAATCTTGCGCCATACGTACCATTGTTTCATAAACAGCTGAATCACCGTGCGGGTGATACTTACCAATTACTTCGCCGACAATACGCGCCGACTTCTTATATGCTTTATCAGCTGTAATTCCTAAATCATTCATCGCATATAAAACCCTACGATGAACCGGCTTTAATCCATCACGAACATCTGGTAATGCACGAGACACGATAACACTCATTGCGTAATCTAAAAATGAGGTACGCATTTCATGACTAATATTAATTTCTCGAATTCGTGCTTGTTGTTGATTGTCTGACATCAACGAGCACCTCCTCTTACATTTCCGTTACACATACATTGATTTATATGTAGAAGACAGGAATACTTAGATTCCTGTCATTACTCACTTAAATATCAAGGTTTTTCACGTATTTTGCATTTTCTTGGATAAAGTTACGACGCGGCTCTACTTTATCACCCATTAAAATTTCAAATGTTTCATCCGCTTCAATTGCATCTTTAAGGGAAACTTGAAGTAACGAACGTACTTCTGGGTCCATTGTCGTCTCCCACAGCTGAGTTGGATTCATTTCCCCTAGACCTTTATAACGCTGAATCCCAGGCTTAGGTTGAGCTGGTAATTCAGCAAGTATTTTTTCAAGTTCTTTATTGTTATAAGCATATTGAATTTTTTTACCTTGTTGGACTTTAAACAACGGTGGCTGTGCGATATATATGTAACCACACTCAATAATTTGACGCATATAACGATAGAAGAACGTTAATAATAGGGTACGAATATGTGCACCATCAACATCGGCATCTGTCATAATAATAACTTTATGATAGCGAGCTTTTTCAATAGCAAAATCCCCACCAATATTTGTACCTATTGCTGTAATAATTGTACGAACTTCATCATTTGATAAAATCTTATCTAAACGTGCCTTTTCAACGTTAATAATTTTACCCTTCAGTGGTAAAATCGCTTGGAAATGACGATCGCGTCCTTGTTTTGCAGATCCGCCCGCAGAGTCACCCTCCACGATATAAATTTCGCTAATTGCTGGATCTTTAGAAGAACAATCAGCTAGCTTCCCTGGTAAACTTGAAACTTCTAAAGCACTCTTTCGGCGCGTTAGTTCACGAGCTTTTTTAGCCGCTACACGTGCACGTGCTGCCATAGTCCCTTTATCTATAATTTTACGTGCAACATTGGGGTTTTCTAGTAAGAACTTTTCAAACGCCTCTGAGAATACAGACTCTGTAATCGTTCTTGCTTCACTATTTCCAAGTTTCGTCTTTGTTTGTCCTTCAAATTGTGGATTTGGATGCTTAATTGACACGATTGCCGTTAAACCTTCACGAACATCTTCACCAGTTAAATTACTATCCGCATCTTTTAAAATATTATTTTTACGACCATAATCGTTAATTACACGTGTTAGAGCAGTCTTAAAACCTACCTCATGTGTACCGCCCTCATACGTATGAATATTATTTGTAAATGAATAAATATGATTTGTATAGCCTTCGTTATATTGAAGAGCAACCTCAACCTGAATCCCATCTTTTGAACCGTCAACATATACAGGTTCTTCATGAATCGGTTGTTTTGAACGATTTAAATGTTCAACATATGATTTAATTCCACCTTCATAATGGAATTCTTTCTTTTGCTTATGTTCACGCTTATCTTCAATTGTTAATTTAATATTACGATTTAAAAACGCCAACTCACGCATACGAGTAGCTAATGTATCAAATTCGTATTCTGTCGTCTCTGTAAAAATTTCTGCATCTGGCTTAAAGCGTGTGATCGTTCCTGTACGATCAGTTTCACCTATTACTTTTAAATCCGCAGCCGGGATCCCACGTTCATATTTTTGATAGTGTATTTTTCCATCTCGATGTACAAATACCTCTAATTCTATTGATAAAGCATTTACAACAGATGCACCTACTCCATGCAAACCACCGGAGACTTTATAACCGCCACCGCCAAACTTACCACCGGCATGGAGTACCGTCATAATAACTTCTACAGCGGGACGTCCCATTTTCTCTTGAATACCAACTGGGATACCACGACCATCATCTGTTACAACAATACTATTATCTTCTTCAATACTGACATTAATTTCATCACAATATCCCGCTAAAGCTTCGTCAATACTGTTATCAACTATTTCCCATACGAGGTGATGAAGACCTTTTCCACTTGTAGAACCGATATACATACCAGGACGCTTACGAACCGCTTCCAGTCCTTCTAACACCTGAATCTGACTTTCATCATATGCATTTTCCTGCATTTGCTTTTGTTCCATTGACACAAAGATCACCTACTTTTCCATTTAAACAGAAATTATTTCCTGTCTATTTCACAATCTACCGTGCCGTTCGTTACATGAATTGTTTTCGCTTCTTTCAATGTTTCGTGTTCAATTCCGTCGACACTCGTCGTCGTCACAAAGGTTTGTACTTTTCCTTGAATTGTATTTAGCAGATGCGATTGGCGATAATCATCTAATTCTGATAACACATCATCTAGTAAAAGGATTGGATATTCCTTAACCTCTGAGTATATCAATTCAATTTCAGCCAATTTTAGGGATAGTGCGGTTGTTCGTTGTTGTCCTTGTGAACCAAAGACTTGAACATTTTTACTATTAACGAAGAAGTGTAAATCATCACGATGAGGACCTAGTAAAGTTGTACCACGAAAAATTTCACGTTGTTTCACAGATTGAAAACTTTCATAGTATACTTCTTTTATTTTCGACAAATCCATTGATTCTGATACATCTACACTTGGTTTATAAACAATTTCTAACTCCTCTAATCCCCTGCTAATCCCGCGGTGAATTGGAGCAGCCCATTCTTGTAGTAAATGCAAAAACTCAAAACGTTTTCGCAAAATTTTTGCACCATGCTCAATAAGTTGAAGTGTAAATACATCCAACATCGTTTCCTCATTTTTACTATTCCCTTGCATCTTCTTAAGTAAATGATTTCGTTGCGTGAGTACCTTTTGATATTGACTTAATTCATACAAATAGACCGGAGCTATTTGTCCAAGTTCCATATCCAAAAAGCGTCTTCGTACTTGAGGGCTTCCTTTTACAAGATTTAAATCTTCTGGGGCAAACATAACAACATTCATTTCACCAATATACTGGCTCAATTTTTGTTGTTCTAACTGATTTAACTTTGCCTTTTTACCTTTTTTTGAAATATTTAATTCTAAGGATAATGAGCTATTTCGCCTTTGTAATCTACCTTTTATATTACCATAATCCTCATCCCAACGAATGAGTTCACGATCGTTCGAAGTTCTATGGGATTTCGCCATCGCCAATACATAAATAGCTTCCATCAGATTCGTTTTCCCTTGCGCATTTTCACCAATAATTACATTGACTTTATCCTCAAAGGAAAGCTCTAAATGCTCATAATTGCGATAGTTTTTTAATTGTATCTCTGTAATAAACAAAGGGATCCCCCTTTATGCCTGAACTTGGAAAGTTCCGCTTCCCGGAATTTCAACAATATCATTTGCATATAACTTTCGGCCTCTTCTATTTTCAAGTTCTTGATTCACGTATACTTCATATTCTTGTAAGAACCATTTCACAGCGCCACCTGTATCAATTACATCAGCTAACTTTAAAAATTGTCCTAGTGTAATGTATTCTGTTGAAATCTTAATAAGTTTCATAAAATCGCTCACTTTCTGAAAGTGTTCATTCTTTCATTGTACTAAATAAACTAGCATTAGGAAAGTAATACCCTACAAATCAAATAAGGGTCACTAGTACCTTTACACTAGCAACCCTTAATCCTTACTTAGTAAGTACGGACTGGTAAAATTAACTGGATAATAGAATTATCATTTACTGTGCGAATTAAAAACGGTCTCATCGCTCCAGTAAAACTAACTTTAATTTCTGTACTATCTAAAGCTTTTAATGCGTCCATCATATATTTTGCACTAAAAGATATTTTTAATTCTTCTCCATCTACATTTTCACATTGAACCTCTTCTACTACTTTTCCGATTTCTGGTGCATTCGAAGAAATCTCTAACATCTGTTGTTCTAATGTTGATAATTTAACAACGTTGTTACGACCATCTCTTGCTAATAGCGACGCACGATCAATCGCTTGTAAAAATTCTTTTGTATTCACAAAAATATCAGTTTTACTTTCAGCTGGAATTAAACGTGTTGTATCTGGATAATTTCCTTCTAATAATCTTGAGAAGAATAATAAATGTTTTGTACGGAATAATACTTGATACTCCGTAATAACGATATCTACCATTTCTTCAGACTCATCTAGAATTTTACTTAATTCATTTAAGCTTTTACCAGGAATAACGACATTCGCTTGAAATTCATCGGCAATATTATACCCTTCGATTTTTGCTTTACGAAGTGCTAGCCTGTGACTATCTGTTGCAATGCAAGTTAGCTCGCTGTTATATACCTTCCAGTTTACACCTGTCAAGATCGGTCTTGTTTCAGAACTTGAAACTGCAAATACTGTTTGACGAATCATGTGTTTTAGTAAATCTGTTGGAAGCTTAAATACATGATGTTCTTCGATTTGTGGTAATAACGGATATTCAGCAGCATCTAAACCATTCAAGTTGAACTCTGATTTTCCAGATTTTATTTTTGTCATAAAATGATTTTCAACAGAAATTTCGACAGTTTCTTTAGGTAATTTTTTTACGATCTCACTAAAATATTTTGCTTGTAAAATAATACTTCCTGATTGTTCAATTTCCACAATTTCTTTTCCAGCATCTTCGACTGGGATAAATGATTCGATAGAGATGTCTGCATCACTACCTGTTAAAGTAACTCCTTCTTCAGTTGCTACAACTTTAATCCCTGTAAGAATTGGAATTGTTGTACGAGAAGAAATTGCCTTCATTACATCTTGTACACTTCTTACAAGATAGTCTTTTTGTATTGTAAAACGCATAACGAAAAACCTCCGGTAAGTATAAGATTTTATTTATTTAATAAAGATAAAAAAGTAGTAGTAATAGTAATAGGGCTTGTGGATATGTGGATAACCCTATTTAAAGATGTAAAAACAGTCTATCTACATGTGGATAGACTGTGCGTAAAACAAGCTAAGTTATTCACACTATTCAGCTACTACTATTTTAAAATATCCTTAATTTCTTCAACGTGTTTTTGTAATTGAGTATCCGTTTTTAATAGCTTCGAAATTTTTTCGTGAGCATGGATTACTGTTGTATGATCGCGGCCACCAAATTCTTCACCTATTTTTGGCAAAGATGAGTCCGTAAGTTCACGTGATAAATACATCGCAATTTGGCGAGGGAATGCAACGGATTTTGTCCGTTTTTTTGCTTTGAAATCTTCTAATTTTACTTGATAGACGCCTCCAACAGCCTTTTGAATATCAGAAATAGAAATAATTCTAGGTATAGAGTTTGGAATAATATTTTTAAGCGCTTCAGCCGCTAAATCAGCATTCATATCTTTATTAATTAAAGATGAATAAGCTACAACTCGAATAAGTGCACCCTCTAGTTCACGAATATTTGAATCGATTTGATTTGCAATATAAAGCATAACTTCATTTGGTATATCAAGACCTTCTGCTTTTGCTTTTTTACGTAAAATTGCAATTCTAGTTTCTAGATCTGGTGGCGTAATGTCCGTAATTAACCCCCATTCAAAGCGAGAACGAAGGCGATCTTCTAAAGTTGGGATTTCTTTTGGTGGTCTATCGCTTGAAATCACAATTTGTTTACTTTCTTCATGTAACGCATTAAATGTATGGAAAAACTCTTCCTGTGTTTGTTCTTTTCCAGCAAGAAATTGAATATCATCTATCAATAAGACATCTACATTACGATATTTATTACGAAAATCGACAGCTTTATTATCACGAATTGAGTTAATAAATTCATTTGTAAATTTTTCAGAGGATAAATATACAACTTTTGCATTCGGGTTGTGTTCAATTACATAATGCCCAATTGCGTGCATTAAATGTGTTTTTCCAAGTCCAACGCCCCCGTAAATAAAGAGCGGATTATAGGCTTTAGCTGGTGCCTCAGCTACAGCTAAAGAAGCAGCATGTGCAAAACGATTACCAGAGCCAATAACAAATGTATCAAATGTATATTTTGGGTTTAACATACTCTGTGGTAAGTGATTAGACTCATCATGTGCGTGTTTTTGCCTAACAGAAGGGAGATCTATATCCTCTTCTGCCTGACTTTGGGGAATGATAAAACGAATAGCTAGTTTTGCCCCTGTTAAATCATAAAGTGTTTCGGAGATTAGTTCCGAATAATGAGATTCTAGCCAGTCACGAGCGAATTCATTTGGAGCTGTAATAGTTAATACATCTTTTTTCAAGTTATGAGCAGTTGTTGATTTTAACCAGGTTTCATAACTTGGCTTGCTTACCTTTTTTTCTAATTCTTTTAAGGCACTATTCCATAAATCAGAGATATTTTCCAAAGGTGTCCCTCCTTTACAAAGATGGTAAAAGAATAAGGTTGCGCAACAATTGTACAACCTGTAAATATTTTTAATGCATATTTATACGAAACGTATTTTAAAATATAAAAACGTCGTTAGTATCCGAGATAGAGTTTTCGACAAAAAAACAAGTGTGGACAACTATTTACCCACATGTGATTTAAAGTATCCACATGTTATACACAATTTGTGGATAAAATAAAGGTGTGGAAAACTTATTCAAAGTGAAAACACAACTATAATATCAAAAAAAAGCAGCTATAGCAATGAATTTAGGAAAGTTATCCACAAAATCAATACCTTGTGGAATAAACTTGTCCACAATACGATATACTGTGTAAAAGTAAAAAAAGAGTTTGTGGATACAAAAAAGGGAAAATATATTTATCCACAAGGAAATATAGGAACTGTGAAAAAGTGTGTGAATAGGTTAAAAATGAATATTTGATGAAAATTTCAAGAACCATTGACATTTTCCTATTTGATTTACTATAATTTATTAGACTGTCTTTAACAGATATTCCTCAGGGAGGTGTCATATAATGAAAAGAACTTACCAACCAAATAAACGTAAGCGTAGCAAAGTACATGGTTTCCGCAGCCGTATGAGCACAGCAAACGGACGTAGAGTGCTAGCAGCTCGTCGTCGTAAAGGAAGAAAAGTATTATCTGCGTAGACCACTGAACGTTCAGTGGTCTTTTTTTCTAATAATAATGAGTTTCCGCTGATGAAATACAGGAGTGTCAAATGATATGAAGAAAAAAAATCGTATAAAAAAGAATGATGAATTCCAGGCTGTTTTCCAAAAAGGACAATCGAATGCCAATCGCCAGTTTGTTGTATACAAATTAGATAAAGAAAAACAGCCGCATTTTCGCATTGGTCTTTCTGTTAGTAAGAAAATAGGAAATGCAGTAGTTCGTAATCGAATTAAGCGTATGATTCGCCAATCGATTATAGAATTAAAAGATGAGATAGATTCTGGAAAAGATTTTGTTATAATAGCAAGGAAGCCTTGTGCAGAGATGACATATGAAGAGTTAAAGAAAAGCTTAATTCATGTCTTTAAACGCTCTGGTATGAAAAGAATAAAAAAGTAGCGTAAGGAAATGAATTACACTATATACATACCGAAACAAGGAGGATCAGGCTTTGAAAAAGAAACTAGGTTTATTAGCCATGGTTATTATGTTAATGGCAATCGCTACCGGCTGTAGCGAAACAAATCAGCCGATTACACCGAAAAGCACTGGGATTTGGAATGAATATTTCGTATACCCGCTTTCTCAGTTGATCACGTATTTTGCAAATTTATTTGGTAGTAATTATGGTTTAGCAATCGTTGTTACAACTCTTATCATTCGTTTTGCATTATTACCATTAATGATTAAACAAACGAAGAGTACGAAAGCAATGCAGGCGTTACAACCAGAAATGGTGAAATTAAAAGAAAAGTACAGCTCAAAAGATCAAGCAACACAACAAAAATTACAACAAGAAATGATGCAGTTGTATCAAAAAAATGGTGTAAATCCATTAGCAGGATGTTTACCAATATTTGTTCAGATGCCTATCCTATTCGCTTTTTATCATGCGATTATGAGAACGGCAGAAATTAGTAAACATACATTTTTATGGTTTGATTTAGGACAGGCAGATCCTTACTATATCCTTCCAATCGTTGCGGCTATTACGACTTTTATTCAGCAAAAGCTTGCAATGGCAGGAACAGCTGGGCAAAATCCGCAAATGGCAATGATGATTTGGCTTATGCCAATTATGATTTTAGTCTTTGCAATTAACTTCCCAGCAGCACTATCATTGTACTGGGTAGTTGGTAATATCTTTGGTATCGCTCAAATGTATATGATCAAAGGGCCTGAAATTAAGGCTAGTAAGGCAGGAGGATCAAGCAAGTGAGTATGATTACTGCTAAAGGACAAACAGTCGAGCTGGCAGTACAAGATGCTTTAAGACAATTAAATGTTTCGAAAGATCGAGTAGATATAAATATTATCGATGAGGGTAAGAGGGGATTCCTGGGTTTATTTGGGAATCGCCTCGCTGTAGTAGAAGTTGTATTGAAAAAAGATCCAATCCAAGAATGTGAAGAATATTTAAAAAATGTTGTTCAAAATATGGGTGTGGAAGTTGAGATTAGAAAAATTGTAAAAGGACGCGAAGTTGAATTTACAATTTATGGTGAAAACATTGGTGTTTTAATTGGTAAAAGAGGTAATACATTGAATTCCTTACAGCATTTAACAAAACTTGTTGCGAATCGTAATACAAAGCAATATATTGGTATTACACTGGATGCTGAAAACTATCGTAGCAAAAGAAAAAATACGTTAGAATCTCTTTCTTATCGATTGGCAAAACAAGTAGTTAGTACGAAAAAAAGAGTTGTTCTAGAACCAATGCCTTCTTTTGAACGAAAAATTATTCACCAAGCATTATCTAATCATCAAAATATCATTACAACTTCTGAAGGGAAAGAACCACATCGGTATGTTGTAATATCTTCCAAGTGACCGGTTACTCAATTGAGTGCCGGTTTTTTTGAGGAGAAAATAAATGTGGATAACTAAAAAACACTAAATTTATCCACTGTGAATAAGTTTAGTGTTTTTTACATAAGGACATAATAAAATGAGTTATTATTCTTTTGTAGATAGGTTCGTTATGGTATCCTAATAATTTAGTGACGGAAAAAATTCATGTTGAAATAGAGATAAATAAGCAAGTGAGGTGAAAGGACATGGAATTTGATACAATTGCCGCAATTTCCACAGCACTTGGGGAAGGTGCAATTGCCATTGTTCGAGTAAGTGGGGATGATGCGATTGAGAAAGTCGATCGTATTTTTAAAGGGAAGGATTTAACACAGGTTTCTTCTCATACAATTCATTATGGTCATATTGTCGATTTAGATACAAATCAAGTTATTGAAGAAGTTATGGTATCCATTATGCGTGCACCAAGAACTTTTACGCGTGAAAATATAGTAGAAATTAACTGTCATGGTGGACTTGTTTCGGTAAATAAAGTATTACAGCTTATTTTAGCACAAGGAGTACGACTGGCAGAGCCTGGTGAATTTACAAAACGTGCTTTTTTAAATGGACGTATTGATTTGTCACAAGCAGAAGCTGTTATGGACTTAATCCGTGCGAAAACAGATCGTGCTATGAATGTAGCGATTAACCAAATGGAAGGACGATTATCTAAATTAATCGGCCATCTGCGTCAAGAAATATTAGAAACATTAGCTCATATTGAGGTGAATATAGATTACCCAGAATATGATGATGTAGAAGAGATGACGCATAATATGTTAATTGAGAAAGCTACACATGTCCGTGCTGAAATTAAAAAGGTATTAGAAACATCGAAGCAAGGAAAGATTTTACGTGAAGGCATTTCTACCGCGATTATCGGTAGACCTAACGTTGGGAAATCATCGCTATTAAATAGTCTTGTTCAGGAGAAAAAGGCAATTGTAACTGATATTGCAGGAACAACTCGTGATGTTATTGAAGAGTACGTTAATGTGCGTGGTGTACCACTTAAACTTATAGATACAGCCGGAATTCGTGAAACGGAAGATGTTGTTGAACGAATTGGTGTAGAGCGTTCGAAGGAAATGATGAGCCAAGCAGACTTAGTGTTAATTGTAGTGAACTATAGCGAGGCTTTAACAAATGAAGATGAGGATCTATTCCGTGCCGTACAAGGAAAAGATTTCATTGTCATTGTAAATAAGACAGATTTAACGCAAGAAATTGATATGGAACGTGTTACAGATTTAGCGGTAGGCAATCGTGTTATTACAACATCGTTAATTGAGGAGCAAGGAATAGATGAGCTTGAAAAGGCAATAGCTGATTTATTCTTTGAAGGAACAATTGATTCTGCGGATATGACATACGTGTCTAATGCAAGACATATCGGATTATTAACACAAGCAGGAAAAACAATTAATGATGCAATTGAAGCGATAGAAAATGGTGTTCCGATTGATATGGTTCAAATTGATTTAACAAGAACGTGGGAAATACTTGGTGAAATTACTGGTGATACTGTCCATGAAAGCTTAATTGACCAATTGTTCTCTCAATTTTGTTTAGGAAAATAAAGTGAAACTTTAATCAGAGATGATTTAGTAAGATAGAGATTATTAGGAGGAATAAACAATGGGATACAATGCCGGTTCATATGATGTCATAGTAATCGGTGCAGGTCATGCAGGATGTGAAGCTGGTCTTGCGGCAGCACGAATGGGCTCAAAAACATTAATGTTAACAATTAACTTAGATATGGTAGCGTTCATGCCATGTAACCCTTCTGTTGGTGGACCAGCAAAAGGGATTGTTGTTCGTGAAATTGATGCATTAGGCGGAGAAATGGGACGCAATATTGATAAAACACATATTCAAATGCGTATGTTAAATACGGGTAAAGGACCAGCTGTACGCGCGCTTCGTGCACAAGCTGATAAATTCTCTTACCAGCATGAGTTAAAGAAAACAATTGAAGAAACACCAAACTTAACGTTGTTTCAAGGTCTGGTAGAGCGTTTAATTGTTGAAGATGGTGTATGTAAAGGGGTAATTACGCAAGCTGGTGCCGAATACACAGCGAAAACAGTTGTAATTACAACGGGAACATTTTTACGTGGTGAGATTATTATGGGAGATTTAAAATATTCAAGTGGTCCAAATAATCAGCAACCATCTATTACGTTATCTGAACACTTAGAGGAACTTGGTTTTGATCTTGTTAGATTTAAAACAGGTACACCTCCGCGTGTAAACAGTAATACGATTGATTATAGTAAAACAGAAATTCAACCAGGTGATGATAAGCCACGTGCTTTCTCTTTTGAAACGACAAAATTCATTATGGATCAAATTCCATGTTGGTTAACGTATACAAGTACAGAAACACATCGTTTAATAGATGAAAACTTACATCGCTCAGCTATGTATTCTGGTATGATTAAAGGAACAGGGCCTAGATATTGCCCTTCAATTGAAGACAAGGTAGTAAGATTTAATGATAAACCACGTCATCAAATTTTCTTAGAGCCAGAAGGACGTAATACGCAAGAAGTATATGTACAAGGCTTATCGACGAGTTTACCAGAAGATGTACAGCGTGCAATGCTTAGAACAATTCCTGGCCTGGAAAATGTTGAAATGATGCGTACGGGTTATGCAATTGAATATGATGCAATTGTACCAACTCAACTATGGCCAACACTTGAAACGAAAAAAATTAAAAATTTATATACAGCAGGACAAATTAATGGAACTTCTGGTTACGAAGAAGCGGCAGGACAAGGGCTTATGGCTGGAATTAATGCAGCGTGTCGTTCTTTAGGTAAAAAAGAAGTTATTTTAGGTCGCGCTGATGCATATATTGGCGTCTTAATTGATGATCTTGTAACAAAAGGCACAAATGAACCATACCGTTTATTAACGTCTCGTGCAGAATATCGTTTATTATTACGCCATGATAATGCAGATCTTCGTCTAACTGAGGTTGGGCGTGAAATTGGTTTAATTAAAGAAGATCGTTATGAGAGATTTACAAATAAAAAACTACAAATTGAACAGGAAAAGGAACGGTTAGAGAGTATTTTTATTAAACCGCGTCCTGAAGTTCAAGAATTAATTCGTAGTATTGGTGGAAGCGAATTGAAAGATGGAATACGTGCAAGTGACTTATTACGTCGTCCAGAGATGACATATGAGCATATTCATCTTTTAGTACCAAGTGAATTAGAATTAAATGATGAAATTACAGAACAAGTTGAAATTCAGATTAAGTATGAAGGATATATCGAGAAATCTTTACAGCAAGTAGAACGTATGAAGAAAATGGAAAACAAAAAAATCCCTGTGGATATTGATTATGATGCGATTTCTAGCCTTGCTACAGAAGCGAGACAGAAATTGAAAGATGTTCGTCCACTTTCGATGGGGCAAGCTTCACGTATTTCTGGTGTAAATCCAGCTGATGTTTCTATTTTACTTATTTACATTGAACAAGGAAAAATTGCACGAGTATCGAACCAATAACATAGTAAGGAGATATTGCTAGATGAACATAGAACAATTTCAATCTATGCTAGAAGAGAAGGGTATTATCCTCTCTTCTAGACAGTTAGAGCAGTTCGAAATCTACTTTGAAACGTTAGTAGAGTGGAATGAAAAAATGAACTTAACGGCTATTACGGAGAAAGAGGAAGTATACTTAAAACACTTTTTTGATTCTGTTACAGCGGCTTTTTATTATGATTTTTCGAAACCATTTTCTATTTGTGATGTTGGAGCAGGAGCTGGATTCCCAAGTATCCCTTTAAAAATCTGTTTCCCGCACTTAAAAGTAACAATTGTAGATTCATTACAAAAACGTATTAATTTCTTAAATCACTTAGCGCAAAAGTTAGAATTAAGTGATGTTGCATTTTGTCATGATCGTGCTGAAACATTTGGAAAAAAAGAAGGTGTACGTGAAGCATACGATATTGTAATGGCACGTGCAGTTGCACGTCTTTCTGTATTAAGTGAGCTATGTTTACCACTTGTAAAAGTAGGGGGAACATTCATTGCAATGAAAGGTGCAGCGGCGAACGAAGAAATCGAAAATGGCAAATATGCTTTAGAGGTACTTGGCGGAGAATTGAAAGAAATGTCTACGTTCCAATTACCATTTGAAGAAAGTGAGCGTAATATTTTATTAATCGAGAAAAAGCGCAAGACACCAAAGAAATATCCACGCAAACCGGGAACGCCCAATAAATTACCTATTGAAAAATAAATCTTATTAGACGTAAGATTAAATTATATAAATGAAAACGTAAATGTTTCATAGGAAACATTTTATGTAGAACAGTCAATAGGCCTAAAAGGTGGTGGAATATGTATGAAAAATACGTTTTCTCGTTTATTTGGCTTTGGAGATAAAGAGAGCGAATTCGAATTACAAGACGAAAGCCATGAAGAAATAGCTAAAAAGGTATATGAAGAAATACAGGAAATTCCGATAGTAAACATTACCCCTAACCGTTATCAACCACGAACAGTTTTTGACGATGCACGTATTGAGGAGCTAGCATTAACGATTCGTACACATGGGCTTATCCAGCCGATTGTTGTGAGACAGTATGAGGATGATAAGTACGAGATTATTGCCGGGGAAAGGCGTTTCCGCGCAGCAACAAAGTTAGGGTGGGAAAAAGTTCCTGCAATAATAAAGAATTTAAATGATACTGAGACAGCTTCTGTAGCGTTAATTGAAAATTTGCAGCGTGAGGAATTAACAGCAATTGAGGAAGCTGTGGCATATCAAAAGCTGATTGAGTTACATAATTTAACACAAGAAGCATTGGCACAACGACTTGGAAAAGGACAATCGACAGTCGCAAATAAATTGCGATTATTAAAATTGCCTAAAGAAATCAAAAGTGCATTATTAGAAAAAAGTATTACAGAACGGCATGCTCGCGCCCTTATTCCTTTGAAAAATGAGGAATTACAACTGAAGGTTTTACAAGAGATTGTGGAGAAGCAATTGAATGTAAAGCAAACAGAAGAACGAATTGCAAAGTTACTAGAAGAAGTAAAACCAAAGCGCAAAGCGAAGCAAAAAGCAGTAAGTCGAGATGCAAGAATTGCTATGAACACAATTAGACAATCATTACAAATGGTTGCTAACAGTGGTTTGAATGTTAATTCTGCGGAAGAAGAGTTTGATGAATACTATCAAATTACGATTAAAATTCCGAAGAAAAAATAATTACGTGCTAGAGACCTTATCCTATTGGAGAGGTCTCTTTTACTATATTTTCTTGTTAAAGCAAGAAGGAGTTTAGAAATAAATTTTGAAGTTTAATAAGGACGTAAAAGAAAAACTTTTATTTCATGTTACAATAAAAGTAATTGTTTCTAGAATAAGAAAGGTTGAAAGTAGGTGACATCGTGGGAAAAATCATTGCTATCGCTAATCAAAAAGGCGGTGTTGGAAAAACAACAACATCCGTTAATTTAGGGGCTGGATTGGCACAAGTAGGAAAAAAAGTCCTTCTCGTAGATATTGATGCCCAAGGAAATGCAACGACTGGTGTAGGAATTGAAAAGTCTGAATTAGATCAATGTATTTATAATGTTCTTGTGGAAGATGCAGATGTTCAAGGCGTTATACGGAAAACCGCAACTGAAAACTTAGATGTTCTACCCGCTACAATTCAATTGGCTGGTGCTGAAATTGAATTGGTACCAACCATTTCCCGGGAAGTACGCTTGCAAAGAGCATTACAGCCAATTCGTGATGAATATGAGTATATTATTATTGACTGTCCCCCATCCTTAGGATTATTAACGATTAATGCATTAACAGCAGCAGATTCTGTTATTATTCCTGTACAGTGTGAATATTACGCGCTGGAAGGGTTAAGTCAGCTATTAAATACAGTTCGACTTGTGCAAAAGCATTTAAATAAAAATTTAGCAATTCAAGGTGTATTGTTAACGATGTTGGATGCTCGTACAAATTTAGGAATTCAAGTTATAGATGAAGTGAAAAAATACTTTAGGGATAAAGTATATCGTTCGATTATTCCTCGTAATGTTCGCTTAAGTGAGGCACCAAGTCATGGAAAACCAATTATGCAGTATGACGCTAAATCAAGAGGAGCAGAAGTATATTTAGATTTAGCAGAGGAAGTGATTGCAGGTGGCTAAGGGATTAGGAAGAGGAATCAATGTGTTTTTTCCAGATTTAGATGTGAAAGAAGAAGAAACGATTCAGGAGATTATAGTAACTGAATTAAGGCCGAATCCATATCAACCACGTAAACATTTCAATAAAGAAGCGATTCAGGAATTAGCGGCTTCTATTAAAGAGCACGGTATATTGCAACCGTTAATTGCTCGAAAGAGTATTAAAGGATATGAAATAGTTGCAGGTGAAAGAAGATATCGTGCTGCTAAAGAGGCCGGACTTGAGAAAGTGCCTGCTGTCGTAAGGCAATTAAATGAGCAGCAAATGATGGAATTTGCTTTGCTTGAAAACTTACAACGAGAAGATTTAAATCCTATGGAAGAGGCAATGGCATATCAGATGTTAATGAACGAGCTAAATGTAACACAAGAACAATTAGCAAAACGTCTTGGTAAAAGTAGGCCTTATATCGCAAATTATACTCGATTGTTAAGCCTCCCTTCATTCGTTCAAGATATGATTGCAAGCGGTCAGCTTTCAATGGCTCATGGAAGAACTTTACTTACAATAAAAGATGAAGAACAGTTGAAATCTTTATTGAAGCGAATTGAAAAAGAAGGACTGAATGTTCGCCAATTGGAACAAATTGTCCAGGAAATTAATCAACGTGTTTCACGTGAAACACAACAAGTGAAAAAAGAAAGAAATATATTTTTTGTAGAGCGGGAAACATTTTTAAGAGAAAAGTTTGGTACGGATGTAAAGATCAAAGAAACGAAAAAAGAAAAAGGTAAAATCGAAATCGAATTTTTTAATAAAGAAGACTTAAATCGAATTTTAGAATTATTATCAAAGGGAAATTAAAAAGCAAACCATCTTATTGTTTATAGATGGTTTGCTTTTTTTAATGCAGATAATTTTTGGTCTGTTTCTTTTATACTTTGTGCAATTACATCAGCCATCTTCATGACTAAACTTAGTCTTGTATTTTGAAGTACGAAAAACTCCATGAAACCATTTAAATTTACGATGCCATGAATATGTAAATCACCAATTTCAGGTAATTTCTTATTCATCGCAGCTCCAGGTTTACTGGGGCCCTTTCCGGTAGTTATAGAACCGATACTTTGAGATTTTCCTAAACATGCATCAACAGCAATAATAAATGAAGTAGGATTTTCTTTCTGTATATTCTGAATTTTATCTTCTAAGTTCAATGCATGTATTGGTTCGTCTAGTGTGCCGAACACTTGAAGGTTTTTGATTTCAATTTGTTCTAGTTTAGTACCAACTAATGGACCAAGTGCATCACCGGTGGAACGGTCTGTTCCGATACAAACGAGAATGAGTGGCATATTAGTCTTAATGGGAATATGGGAAAGTAAGAAATTGCTGATTGTCTCAGAGGCTTCTAAGTCATGATGCATAACATTTTGAGTTTCTTTTTCAAAAAAAGGTAAGCGAAAACTTCTAATATTCATGAAGCACCCATCCTTTTGATAAATTTTCACAATATGTTATATGGTGTCTGAAATGGAAAATTATAAGTGCATACTTTTTGCAAACTGTGAATGAAAACAGAAATAATAGTACTAGTATATATATATTCGTCTCATTTTATACCTGAATGGAAGTTAACAAATGGAATTAAAGTCATAAATTTTTTTCAGAAATCAGAGAGAGTTCTGATACAATAATAAGGATAACTAAAAAGAAATTTTAGCTGGAGAGGTAGAGGGACATGGATTTAGCGTTGAAATGGTTTGAGTCCATTGATTGGACGAATATAGGTGTGAAATCACTAAAAATAATCGTTATTTTAATACTTGGTGCAATCGTTGTGCGAGTTGTGAGGGCAATTGTACGAAATGCGTTTCGTATGGGAAGCCGTTCGCCGATTCAAATTTCAGAACGTCGTACAGTTACGGTAGCGAAGTTGCTTGAAAATATTGTGGCATACGTTGTTATGTTCATTATGTTAATTGCAATTTTAGGTGTGTTTGATATTAATGCGTCAGGTCTATTAGCCGGTGCTGGGGTAATTGGTTTAGCAGTCGGTTTTGGTGCACAAAGTTTAGTTAAAGATGTTATTACAGGATTATTTATTTTGTTAGAGGATCAATTTTCAGTAGGTGATTATGTAAGAATAGGTCAATTTGAAGGAACTGTTTTGGAAATTGGACTACGTACAACGAAGATGAAAAGCTGGACAGGTGAAATTCATATAATACCAAATGGTAGTATTGTACAAGTAACGAACTTTTCCGTTAGTAATAGTGTAGCATTTGTTGATGTATCTATTTCTTATGAAAGTGATATAGTACGAGCGGAGCAAGTTATTGAAGATTTATTAGTGGAATTACCAGAAAAATATGAGAAAATGGTAACAACACCTCAATTGCTAGGTGTTCAAACACTGGCAGCGTCTGAAGTTGTATTACGTGTTATTGCTGAAGTTGAGCCGATGCAGCATGCAGTTATTGCGAGGGCTCTTCGCAAAGAGATTAAAAATCGTCTTGATTTACATGGGATTGAAATTCCATACCCACGTATGGTTTTATATAGTCGCGAAGAATTAGTTAGTGAAAAAGCAATTTAATAGTGGGAGGGATTTAGAGAATGGAGCAAAAGCAATATAACTTGTACGATGTTGTGGAAATGAAGAAAGCCCATCCATGTGGTGAAAATCGCTGGAAGATTATTCGTATGGGAATGGATATCCGCGTTAAGTGCGAGGGGTGTGACCATTCGGTAATGATTCCTCGAAGAGAGTTTGATCGCAAGGTAAAAAAAATACTTGTGAAGCATGAAGAATAGTGAAAAAGCAACAGCTGCAGTAGACAGCCGTTGCTTTTTTTCATTTGGTGGAAACTTGTCATTTTTTTCGTTACTATCTATAATGATGAAAGATTGAGACATAGGAGTGAAAAATATGGGATTAACGGCTGGGATTGTTGGATTACCTAACGTAGGGAAGTCCACTTTATTTAATGCAATTACACAAGCAGGGGCAGAATCTGCGAACTATCCATTCTGTACAATCGATCCAAACGTAGGGATTGTAGAAGTACCAGATGAGCGTTTAAATAAATTAACGGAATTAGTAGAACCGAAAAAAACTGTTCCGACTGTATTTGAATTTACTGATATTGCAGGTATCGTAAAAGGTGCGAGTAAAGGTGAAGGGTTAGGAAATAAATTCTTATCTCACATTCGTCAAGTAGATGCAATTTGCCAAGTTGTTCGTTGTTTTGAAGATGAAAATATTACGCACGTTTCAGGAAAAGTAGATCCAATTGATGACATTGAAGTAATTAACTTAGAACTAATCTTAGCGGATTTAGAATCTGTTGATAAACGTATCGAACGAGTTGCGAAGTTAGCAAGACAAAAAGATAAAGAAGCTGTATATGAGCATGAAATTTTAGTTCGTTTAAAAGAAGCTTTTGAAGAGGGAAAACCAGCTCGTACTGTTGAATTTACAGAAGAGCAAATGAAGATTGTTAAAGGCCTTCATTTACTTACAACGAAAGAAATGCTATACGTAGCAAACGTAAGTGAAGATGATATTATGGATCCTTCTGACAACAAATATGTACAAATAGTAAAAGAATTTGCAGCAAATGAAAATTCACAAGTAATTGTTGTATGTGCAAAAATCGAATCAGAAATTGCTGAGTTAGATGAGGAAGAGAAGAAAGTATTCCTTGAAGAACTAGGTATTGAAGAATCTGGTTTAGATCAATTAATTCGTGCTGCATATGACTTATTAGGACTTGCTACTTACTTCACAGCTGGTGTGCAAGAAGTACGTGCATGGACGTTTAAACAAGGTATGAAAGCACCACAATGTGCTGGTGTTATTCATACGGACTTTGAACGTGGATTTATTCGTGCGGAAACAGTTTCTTATACTGATTTAATGACAAATGGCTCTATGACAGCTGCAAAAGAAGCTGGTAAAGTACGTTTAGAAGGAAAAGAGTATATCGTAAAAGACGGAGATGTTATGCACTTCCGCTTTAACGTTTAATTTAATATTTCCTAGGAAAAATAAAGATATAGACTTGGCAAATATATTATATGTTTGCCAAGTTTTTTACGTATTGGTGAGTTGATTCATATAACTTACTATGATATAATCTAAACTCGTGAGTAATTACTATAAATTAATTGCTCCTTGCCCATTATGGGCCGTTTAGACCAAAAGGAGGTGAAAGTGTAATGAGAAAGTACGAAATTATGTACATCATTCGTCCTGGCGTTGAAGAAGAAGCTCAAAAAGCTTTAGTTGAACGTTTCGCAGGTGTTTTAACAAACAATGGTGCAGAAATCATTAACACAAAAGAGTGGGGTAAGCGTCGTTTAGCTTACGAAATCAATGACTTACGTGAAGGTTTCTACATGATCTTAAAGGTGAACTCTAATTCAGAAGCGATTAACGAATTCGACCGTTTAGCTAAGATCAACGAAGATATCCTTCGTCATATCGTTGTTAAAGAAGAAGAAAAATAATTAAGATATATAGGGAGAGTGGTTCGATTGATGAATCGTGTTATCCTCGTTGGTCGTTTAACTAAGGACCCTGACTTACGTTACACGCCCAATGGTGTTGCAGTAGCTACTTTTACGTTAGCTGTGAATCGCGCATTTGCGAATCAACAAGGTGAGCGTGAAGCTGACTTTATTAATTGTGTAATATGGCGTAAACAAGCAGAAAACGTGGCAAATTATTTGAAAAAAGGTAGCTTAGCAGGCGTAGACGGACGTCTTCAAACTCGTACTTACGATGGACAAGATGGTAAACGTGTATATGTAACAGAGGTTCTTGCGGAGAGCGTACAATTTTTAGAGCCGCGTAATGGCGGTGGGGAGCAACGTGGTTCATTCAATCAGCAACCATCAGGAGCTGGTTACGGTAACCAAGGCTCTAACCCATTTGGTCAGTCTAGTAATCCGGGTAACTCAGGTAACACTGGTAACTCTGGATTTACAAAGAATGACGATCCATTTTCGAATGTTGGTCAACCGATTGACATTTCGGACGACGATTTACCATTTTAATGGCATGAATCGGTTATTTTTAACAAAGAATGGAGGGAATAGACATGGCAGGACGCAAAGGTGGACGTGCGAAACGTCGTAAGGTGTGTTTCTTTACATCTAACGGCATCATTCGCATTGACTATAAAGATGTTGATTTATTAAAACGTTTCGTTTCTGAGCGCGGTAAAATTTTACCTCGTCGTGTAACAGGAACAAGCGCGAAATACCAACGCAAACTTACAGTTGCAATTAAACGTGCTCGTCAAATGGCACTTTTACCATATGTTGGTGAATAATAGCGTATGAAATGCACAGTAGAGTCGGACTCTACTGTGCATTTTGCTATGCTTTTCTTTTTTTGGGAGAGAGGTTGGATGATGAAAAATACGAGATTTATTACTGAGGGTGCAGCGTTATTGGCTACATATGCCATTTTACTGCTGATATCTATGTATGTTCCGATTTTAGGTACAGTTGCAATATTTGCGTTGCCGTTACCATTTATATTATTAACAGTAAGACATAAACTATCTAATGTATTCATGATTTTTGTAGCAGCGCTTTTTGTTACAGTTATCGTGAGTCAACCAATTAGTCTCATAAAGACAGTGATGTTTGGACTAATAGGTGTTGTATTAGGATATATGTATAAAAAAGGAAAAAAACCAGTGGAGATATTAATAGCTGGAACACTTGCATATTTAATTGGTATGATGCTCATTTATGTTGGAAGTATAAAGTTTTTTAACATAGATTTAATGAAGCAAATGCAAAATATGTTTAGTGAAAGTATGGCGCAAAGTGAAAAGATAGCAAATGCTGCTGGTATGCCAGTTAGTAAGGAACAAAAAGAGCTGTTTGCACAAATGAATGATATACTACAAACGTTATTTCCAAGTATACTTGTGCTAGTTTCTGTATGTTTTTCTTGGATCACAGTGCTAATATCAGGTAGTGTTTTGAGAAAGTTAAAGCACGACGTTACACCTTGGCCAAAATTTAAAGATATACAATTGCCAAAGAGTATTGTCTGGTATTACGTCATATTTATTTTGTTAGCAACTTTTATAAAAGTAGAACCAACATCATATTTACATATGGTATTTTCTAACCTATATGTAATATTTGCTTTGCTGCTCGTATTGCAAGGATTAACGTTTATCACCTTTTTAGCACACAGAAAAGGTTTTACGAGAGGTATTCCTATTATTAGTTTTATTGTATGTATGTTTATTCCAATGCTGTTTCCTCTTGTGACAATCTTAGGTATAATTGATTTAGGGATTTCATTGCGTTCTAAAATAGGGGAATAAAATAATATTCCTTACACTATTTTAATTTGTTTAACTAACTGGAAGGTGAGTTAGTTTTACTTTATAGGAGTTGTATACATGCCTGAATTTTATAAGAAACAGTGGTTTTTATATCCTGTTTACGTGTTGGCATTTTTTGTGTTGGTGCTAATCTCGATTCTCTGTTATTTCCACTTAATTATGGGTATATCTTCCTTTTTTGTTTTTAGCATCGTTTTCTTTTTAGTTATACGATTTGAACTTACCTTTCAAAGGAATTTTGAAAAGTATACGACAGATATGATTACTAGGGTAAAAAAAGTGAGTAACGAAGCATTCAACCAGATGCCAATCGGTATATTGTTATACAATAAGGAGTATGGGATTGATTGGGCAAATCCTTATTTGTCTTCATGTTTGGGGCAACACGCATTAGCTGGGTGGCATCTGTACGATGTATCAGAAACATTACTCCTTTTTATTAAAGGAGAGACTTCTGATGATATAGTATCTTTAAATAGTCGGAAGTTCCGTGTGTTTGTAAGGAAAGAAGAAAAACTAATTTATTTTTTTGATGTAACTGAGCAAACAGAGATTGAAAAAATGTATGAGGATCAGCGCACTGTTTTGGCGGTTATTTATTTAGATAATTATGATGAAGTTACACAAGGGTTAGATGATCAATTACGTACGAATATAACAAGTCTTGTGACGTCACGTCTAAATGAATGGGCTGTTAAGTATGGTGCATATTTGAAACGTGCATCTTCAGAAAGATTCTTCGTTGTACTAAATGAAAGTATTTTAGCGCAAATGGAGAAAGGTAAATTTAGTATTTTGGATCAAGTGCGTGAAGAAACATCAAAAAGGAATATACCACTTACATTAAGTGTTGGTGTTGGCTCAGGTGATTTACCTTTATCGGAGCTTGGAGCGATGGCTCAATCTGGTTTAGACCTTGCATTAGGACGAGGAGGAGACCAAGTAGCTATTAAACAAGCAACGGGTAAAGTTAAGTTTTATGGTGGCAAGACGAATCCGGTCGAAAAGCGTACTCGTGTACGTGCTAGAGTTATTTCGCATGCATTAAAGGATTTAGTATTAGAAAGCAGTAATGTCATTATAATGGGGCATAGAGCCCCTGATATGGATGCGATTGGTGCGGCGATTGGTATTTTAAAGGTAGCCCAATTAAATGAGCGCAAAGGATATATTGTATTAGATAAAAATGATTCTGATAAAGGAATCAAACGTTTGATGGATAAAGTGAAACAAAATGAAGAGTTATGGTCACACTTTATTACACCAGGGCAAGCGATGGAATTTGCAAATGATGATTCATTACTTGTTGTTGTTGACACGCATAAACCCTCAATGGTGATGGAGGAAAAACTGTTACATAAGATTGAAAATGTGGTGGTTATTGACCATCATCGTCGCGGGGAAGATTTCATTGAAGATCCATTACTTGTTTATATGGAACCGTACGCTTCTTCAACGGCAGAGCTTGTTACAGAGTTACTTGAGTATCAACCGAAAAATTTAAAGATGACAATGTTAGAAGCAACGGCATTGTTAGCTGGTATTATTGTTGATACGAAAAGTTTTACATTCCGTACAGGCGCTCGTACATTTGATGCTGCTTCTTATTTACGCTCGCATGGCGCAGACACTGTACTTGTACAAGAACTTTTAAAAGAAGATATGGGTCAGTATTTACGAGTTGCAAAAGCCATTAAAAATGCGTACATTTATAAAAATGGAATTGCGATTGCTAAAGTTGATGGTGATGAATATTATGACCAAGTACTTATTGCACAATCAGCAGATACATTATTGACAATGACAGGTATCATTGCATCATTTGTTATTGCAAAACGTGGTGAAAATTTCATTGGAATTAGTGGTAGATCTTTAGGTGAATTGAATGTACAGCTAATTATGGAGAATTTAGGAGGTGGCGGGCATTTAACAAATGCAGCCACACAAATGAAAAATGTTACAGTAGATGAAGCGGAGGAGAAGCTTCGATTTGTTATTGATGACTATTTACAGGGAGGCACACAATCATGAAAGTGATTTTTCTAAAAGACGTAAAAGGTAAAGGTAAAAAAGGAGAAATAAAAAACGTACCAGACGGTTATGCAAATAATTTCTTACTAAAACAGGGGTTAGCTGCCGAAGCGACAAACAGCAGTATGAAAACTTTAGATGCTCAAAAGCGCAAAGAGGAAAAAGATGCAGCAGCAGAGCTTGAAAGTGCAAAACAATTAAAAGAAACATTAGAGAAATTAACTGTAGAATTAAAGGCGAAATCTGGAGAAGGTGGCCGTTTATTTGGTTCTATTACAAGCAAACAAATTGTAGATGCAATGCAAAAATCACACAAGATTAAACTTGATAAACGTAAATTTGAAATGGACGATGCAATCCGTGCATTAGGTTATACAAAAGTCACTGTAAAATTGCATCCGCAAGTAACAGCGGCAGTAAAAGTTCATGTTAGTGAACAATAAAAATAAATTGAGCAAGGAGGATTGCGCATGAGTGATGTACTGGCTGATCGTACCCCTCCGCATAATATAGAAGCAGAGCAGGCGGTTTTAGGGGCTATATTGATTGATCAAGATGCATTAACGTCAGCATCAGAGCTGTTGCTACCTGACTCGTTCTATCGAACGAAACATCAAAAGATTTTTGAAGTCATGCTTGGGTTGTCTGATAAGGGAGAACCAATCGACTTAGTAATAATGACATCAGCGATGGCTGATCAAGGAGTACTAGAAGAAGTTGGTGGGGTTTCTTATCTAGCAGAATTAGCAGAAGTTGTTCCAACAGCTGCTAACGTAGAATATTATGCACGCATCATCGCTGAAAAGGCACTTTTACGTCGTTTAATTCGAACGGCGACTCATATTGTATCGGATGGATACGAGCGAGAAGATGATGTGGATGGCCTTTTAAATGAGGCTGAGAAAAAAATATTAGAAGTATCTCACCAAACAAATGCAAAAGCATTCCAAAACATTAAAGATGTTCTTGTAGATGCTTATGATAAAATTGAACTTTTGCATAATCAAAAAGGTGAAGTTACCGGGATACCAACTGGATTTACTGAATTAGATAAGATGACCGCTGGTTTTCAGCGAAATGATTTAATCATCGTAGCAGCGCGTCCGTCGGTGGGGAAAACTGCATTTTCATTAAATATCGCACAAAACGTAGCGACGAAAACTGATGAAAATGTAGCGATTTTTAGTTTGGAGATGGGCTCTGATCAGCTTGTTATGCGTATGCTTTGTGCAGAAGGAAATATTGATGCGCAAAGACTTCGTACCGGTTCATTAACTTCTGATGATTGGGCGAAATTAACAATGGCGATGGGTAGCCTGTCGAATGCTGGTATATATATTGATGATACACCAGGGATTAAAGTAAATGAGATTCGAGCAAAATGTCGTAGATTAAAGCAAGAACAAGGTCTTGGGATGGTTTTGATTGACTATTTACAGCTTATTCAAGGAAGTGGGAAATCAGGAGAAAACCGTCAGCAGGAAGTATCTGAGATTTCTCGTACATTAAAAGGGATTGCACGTGAATTGCAAGTACCTGTTATCGCCTTGTCGCAGTTATCTCGTGGTGTAGAATCTCGTCAAGATAAACGTCCGATGATGTCTGACATTCGTGAATCAGGAAGTATCGAGCAGGATGCTGACATTGTAGCCTTCCTATATCGTGAAGATTACTATGATCGTGAAACAGAAAATAAAAATACAATTGAAATTATCATTGCAAAACAACGTAATGGTCCAGTAGGTTCAGTAGAGCTTGCGTTTGTTAAGGAATTTAATAAATTCGTCAACTTAGAACGCCGCTTTGAGGATGGACGTGCACCGCACGCATAAAGGTAAGTATAAAAAAGAAACACATTTCTTATAATAAGATGTGTTTCTTTTTTTATATAGGAAAGATAAGGCTTTCATAATGTGAAAATATAATTCTTACGAACGAAAATGAATTTTAATAAAAAAATGTTCGCTTTTTGGTTGACTTCTTTTTCGGTTTTGGTACAATTATATTGTTTGAATAGATCGTTTGAAAATCGCGGAGGTGCTTTAATAATGTCTTCAGTAGTAGTTGTAGGAACACAATGGGGCGACGAAGGAAAAGGTAAAATCACTGATTTTCTTTCTGAGCATGCGGAAGTAGTTGCAAGATATCAAGGTGGAAATAACGCGGGACATACAATTGTTTTCGGCGGAGTTAAATATAAATTACACTTAATTCCATCTGGTATTTTCTATAAAGAGAAAATTTGTGTAATCGGAAACGGCTTAGTAGTAGATCCGAAAGCATTACTTGAAGAGTTAAAATACTTACACGATCGTGGTGTAAGTACTGATAATTTACGTGTAAGTAACCGTGCGCACGTTATTTTACCTTATCACTTAAAACAAGATGAGTTAGAAGAAGCGAGTAAAGGTGATAACAAGATCGGTACAACGAAAAAAGGTATCGGTCCTGCATATATGGATAAAGCTGCTCGTATCGGTATCCGTATGGCTGATCTTTTAGACCGTGAAGCATTTAAAGAGAAGCTTGAGCGCAATTTAGTGGAAAAAAATCGTTTGTTTGAAAAAATGTACGATACAGAAGGTTTCAGTGTAGAAGAAATCTTTGAAGAGTACTTCGAATACGGACAACAAATCGCACATTACGTATGCGATACATCTGTCGTATTAAATGATGCACTAGATAACAATCATCGTGTATTATTTGAAGGTGCACAAGGTGTTATGCTTGATATCGACCACGGTACGTACCCGTTCGTTACATCTTCTAACCCAATTGCTGGTGGTGTAACAGTTGGAACTGGAGTTGGTCCTGCGAAAGTTACTCGCGTTGTAGGTGTATGTAAAGCATATACAAGCCGTGTTGGTGATGGTCCATTCCCTACGGAACTTAATGATGAAATCGGTCATCAAATTCGTGAAGTTGGTCGTGAATACGGAACAACAACTGGTCGTCCGCGCCGCGTAGGTTGGTTCGATAGCGTTGTTGTAAGACATGCACGTCGTGTTAGTGGTTTAACAGACTTATCATTAAACTCTATCGATGTATTAACAGGTATCCCAACTCTTAAAATTTGTGTTGCTTACAAATACAATGGCGAAGTTATCGATGAAGTTCCAGCTAACTTAAACATTTTAGCGAAATGTGAGCCTGTATATGAAGAGCTTCCAGGTTGGACAGAAGATGTTACTGCTATGAAATCATTGGATGAACTTCCTGAAAATGCAAGAAAATACGTAGAGCGTGTTTCTGAATTAACAGGAATCCAATTATCTATGTTCTCAGTTGGACCAGATCGTAATCAAACAAATATCGTTCGTAATGTATACGAAGCTTAATTGATATAAAAAATTGATTTTTTAAGAAAAAACTCATGTTTTCATGAGTTTTTTCTTATCTTTTATAAAAAAATAAAAAAAGGTATTGCAAAAATAAAAGATAACATGTTATGATATGTCTTGTCGTCACGAAAATATGACGTTGGTGAGTATGAGCCATTAGCTCAGTTGGTAGAGCATCTGACTTTTAATCAGAGGGTCGAAGGTTCGAATCCTTCATGGCTCACCATTTTATTTTTCGTGGCCCGTTGGTCAAGTGGTTAAGACACCGCCCTTTCACGGCGGTAACACGGGTTCGAATCCCGTACGGGTCATGTTTTTTTATGTTCATTTTTGGTCCCGTGGTGTAGTGGTTAACATGCCTGCCTGTCACGCAGGAGATCGCCGGTTCGACCCCGGTCGGGACCGCCACTTTTGTTTATACCACCATTAGTGGTTTTATATATAGTTTTGGCTCGGTAGCTCAGTCGGTAGAGCAGAGGACTGAAAATCCTCGTGTCGGCGGTTCGATTCCGTCCCGAGCCACTCTCAGGATATTAAGTGGGCCCACTTAATATCCTTTTTATTTTGTCCAGTTTTACAAATGTGGGTAGTTATTTTACAATAGAATGAGGAGCCTCTAGCAGTTGAAGCTAGAGGTTTTTCTATAGATCGTATAGGATTCCGTGTAAAAGTGGATGATACATGAGTCTATGAGAATAGAGGAGAAATACTTAGACTAAGATTGTTGTCATATAGGAACATACTATAGAAACACCAATATGTTTGAGGATTATTGATCATATTTTTATAAGGAGGAAATAGACGATGATGGGAAAGAAAATTTTAGTAGTTGATGATGAAAAGCCGATTGCGGATATTTTGAAGTTCAACCTAGAAAAAGAAGGTTTTGAAATTGTAATGGCGCATGATGGTGATGAGGCGATTGAAAAAGCAAATGAAGAACAGCCAGATATGGTTTTATTAGATATTATGTTACCGGGAAAAGACGGTTTAGAGGTATGTCGTGAAATACGTAAAAGCTCAGAAATGCCAATTATTATGCTTACAGCAAAAGACTCTGAAATTGATAAAGTATTAGGGCTTGAGCTTGGGGCAGATGATTATGTAACGAAGCCATTTAGTACGAGGGAGTTACTTGCTCGTGTGAAAGCAAATTTACGTCGCCATCAGCAGGGTGGTGCTGCAGAGAAAGAAGAAAATACCGAAATGGTTATTGGACCAATCGTTATCAATTCGAACGCTTATAGTGTAACGAAGCGTGAAGAAAGCATTGAGCTTACACATCGTGAATTTGAATTACTACATTATTTAGCGAAGCATTTAGGTCAAGTTATGACTCGTGAACATTTATTACAAACAGTTTGGGGTTATGATTATTTTGGAGATGTACGTACAGTAGACGTAACAGTACGTCGTTTACGCGAAAAAGTTGAAGATAATCCAAGTCATCCTACTTTAATTGTAACTAGACGTGGGGTAGGGTATTACTTGCGTGACCCAGAACAGGAATAGTATATGAAGAAAGTTGGTTTTTTTCAATCTATTCATTTAAAATTTGTGCTCATATATATGCTGTTAATATTAATAGCAATGCAAGTAATTGGTGTATATTTCGTCAGGGAATTAGAAAAAAGCCTTGTAAAAGGCTTTCAAGATTCCTTAACGCAGCAAACAAACTTACTTTCTTATAACCTGAAGCAAGAGTTTGTAAAAGAACGTCCTAAAACAGAATCAGTAGATAAAGCTATTAATGATTCGATTCAAAAATTCGCATCAGATCGTAAGAGAGATATTCAAGAAGTAAGTGTAATTGATTCTACTAAAAAATTAATGGCAATTTCAGACACGTCTAAGCAAAATAAGGTAGGACGAACGTCAGCAGATACAGCTGTACAACGGGTAATGGTACAAAAGAAACCAGAGTCAAAGATTGAGAAAGATGGACATACAGGTCATCGAGTTCAAGTTATGATTACCCCTATTCTAAAAGAGCCGGGCGGAGATGTACTTGGCGTCATTCATATCGTTGCATCTATGGAAGATGTGTATAAACAAATGAAGGACATCAACCAAATTTTCGCAACGGGGACAGTAATTGCTTTATTAGTAACAGCTGTACTTGGAATTTTATTGGCTCAAACAATTACGAGACCAATTTCAGATATGCGAAGACAAGCAATTGAAATGGCGAAAGGAAATTATTCGCGAAAAGTAAAGGTGCATAGTCACGATGAGATTGGACAATTAGCATTATCTTTTAACAATTTATCTAAAAAATTACAACAAGCTCGTTCCTCCACAGAAAGTGAAAGACGAAAATTATCATCCGTTTTATCACATATGACAGATGGAGTAATTGCTACTGATCGAAAAGGGGATATCATTTTATTAAATGATCCTGCTGAAAAGATGTTAAATGTTTCGCGTGAAACGGCGCTAGATCAATCAGTGTTAGAAGTGCTAGGAATACAAGAAGAATTTACACTTGATCATTTATATGAAGAGCCTGATTCAGTTTTATTAGATTTTAGTACGAGAAATGAACCATATATTTTACGTGCTAGTTTCTCTGTTATTCAAAAAGAAACAGGGAAGGCAAATGGTTTAATTGCTGTATTATATGATGTAACAGAGCAGGAGCGGATAGAACAAGAGCGCCGTGAGTTTGTTGCGAACGTATCTCATGAGTTAAGAACGCCGTTAACAACGATGCGCAGTTACCTAGAAGCACTTACTGATGGAGCATGGCAAGATCCAAATATTGCACCGCAATTTTTAACGGTTACACAAGAGGAAACGGAAAGAATGATCAGGCTTGTAAATGCATTGTTACAACTATCTAAACTAGATAGTACAGAACATCGCTTAATGAAGGAATGGGTCGACTTTACTGACTTCTTTAATAACGTTATCGACCGCTTTGAAATGTCTAAAGAGCAAAATGTAAGCTTCAAACGATCTTTCTCTAAAAAATCTCGATTTATTGATATGGATACAGACAAAATTACACAAGTTTTATATAACATTATTTCTAATGCACTAAAATATTCGCCAGAAGGTGGTACAGTAACATATCGTCTACGTGACCGCGGGGAGTTATTAGAGATTAGTGTGAGTGATCAAGGAATGGGAATTCCGAAAGAAAATGTAGATAAAATATTTGAACGTTTTTATCGTGTAGATAAAGCGCGTTCGAGACAAATGGGTGGTACAGGTCTTGGGTTAGCCATTGCGAAAGAAATGATTGAGGCACATGGCGGCTCGATTTGGGCGAAAAGTGAGGAAGGAAAAGGGACAACTATTTATTTCACATTGCCAATGGCGACAGATGAAGAGGACGATTGGGAATGAGTATGGAAAACTTTAAAACGATAGTTCTAATTAATTTGGTTGTCATTAGTCTATTTCTTACTTTTAACTTGTGGACATATGTTCCTGATTCTACTTCTATGCAAAATACAAAGTTCGTTCAAGGTAACGAAGAGATAAATCAGGTAAAGATTTCGGAGGTTGTTCGCCCATCCTCTGTCGTTATTCATAAAGAGAAAAATCATTATGTAAGCGAAAAGAAGGCAAATGTGGATTCAATCTATAAAATTCTTGAAAACGGAGAATTACATAATTTCGGGGAAATAACGGGGACAGTCCCTAAAGGTGATTTTCTGTCTTATGTACACGGAGAAGAAAAAATTGAATTTGTTTTTCCTACAAATATCCCGTTAGATACGATTAAAGATATGTTTAATATTAAAGATAAAAACATAGAAAGTAACAGAAGTTTTAATCGTATTATAATTGATCCTTCTAGAAGTAAGGACCAAGAAATTAAAGTTAGCTTTGTTTCCTATGATACTCCTCATAAAATATATCAAGCAACATTGAGTGGTGCTTATATAAAGGATATTATAAATGCTCAAAATCAACTTATAACAGTAGCAAGACCATATTTTGAATATCAAATAAATGATACAAAAAAACTTTTTTTACCAGATGGGATTACGGAATTAAGTAAGGCAGAGTATATTACAGCTAAACTAGAAGTGGATCCATTCAAAAATGCTTTATTTAGTGATCCACGTTATTTAAGTCCTATTTCTGAGAAAGAAAAGGAAACATTTACGGATGGCATCCGTTCTATGGAAATTGATAAGTTGGATGCAATGTTGAAATATAAAAATTCCGCTGTACATGGTGATAAACCTACGGATAATGCGGTGATTTTACAAAAAAGTTTTGACTTTGTAAGTGGGCATAGTGGATCCTTGAAGTCCTATCGTTTTGATTATATTAATGGGAGGAAAACTTCATTCCGTTTATATGAGGATGGTTTGCCTGTATTTAATGCCAATGGAATAGCGGAATTAAAACAAGTATGGGGTTCAGGTGAAATTATGCAGTATGAAAGACCCTTTTTTGAGTTCAGTATTACTTTGCCTAGTAAACAACAAACAACTTCTCTTGCATCAGGTCATACAGTGATGACATCACTAGAGAATAACCCGGAAATTGATAAAAAATCAATTCAGGATGTTGGTATTGGTTATAAAATGTCATTGGAACCTTCCATCAGTGATGGGAGTGGGAGAATCGCTGTCTTACAGCCGATATGGTATGTAAAATGTGAAGAAGATGGTAAGCAACAAATATATGAGTGGAGTGAGGGGGGACTAAATGGATTGGGATCGAATTAAAACAATATTTATTGTGACCTTTTTTGTTTTAGACCTCTTTCTTATCTTTCAGTTCATTCAAAAGCAAGATAGTAATCAATTAGAACTTGTGACGGAAACGAAAATCGATCAGCAATTAAAAGCTGAAAAAATTACTATGGGGAATTTTCCTAAAGAACCGAAAAAAGAGTCATTTATAATGGCGAAAAATAAGGTTTTCAAAGAAGAAGATGTGCAATCTTTAAAAAATCAGACGGTGCATGTGCAAGACGAATATCAAATAGAGAGTAAATTAAAAGAGCCTTTTTTAAATACAAAATCATTGTCAAAAGATAAGTATAATGAGTTTTTGAAAAATTATGTGCTGGATGGACAAAAATATGAGTTTGGGGCAATAAAGGACTCAAAAATTTACTTCTTTCAAAAGTATAAAGATAAACCAATCTTCTACAATAATCGTGCGATGATTGTTGTAGATTTAAATGAAAAAAATGAGCTTATTTCGTATAAACAAACAATGTTAATGGATTTGAAGGAAATGGGCGAAAGCGAAAAGACGAAAGAACAAGAAATTATTACTGCGCAAACAGCTTTAGAAAATATATATTTGAAAAATAAAATTGCAGAAAATACGCACGTGAAAGAGGCGCAGATTGGATATGCGACTCTTGCGGAGTCTTCTTCTAATATACAAGTGCTTGCTCCAACATGGAACTTAAAGACAGAGCAGAAAAAGGATTTTTTTGTGAATGCAATTGAAGGACAAGTTATGGAATTAGGGGAAACTCAAGTGCCGGAAGAACATAATGGAGTGAGAAAGAATGAGTATGCATTTTAGTGTGCTTGCAAGTGGAAGCACAGGGAATATGTTATATGTAGGAACAGATGAAAAAAAGCTGCTCGTCGATGCAGGTTTAAGTGGTAAAGCTACAGAGGCCTTATTTAAACAAGCTGAACTGAATATAAATGACATATCAGGTATTCTTGTAACACATGAGCATAGTGACCACATTAAAGGATTAGGTGTATTGGCGCGTAAATATGATTTACCTGTTTATGCGAACGAGAAAACATGGAATGCAATGGAACATTTAATAGGTAATATCCCAACTGATCAAAAATTCATTTTCTCAGTAGGAGACGTGAAAACATTTGGGGATATTGAAGTTGAATCATTTGGTGTTTCTCATGATGCGGCGGAACCGATGTTTTATGCTTTTCATAACAATAATAGAAAGTTAGCTCTTATTACAGATACAGGCTACGTAAGTGACCGTATGAAAGGTGTTATTAAGGGAGCGAACGCTTTCGTATTTGAAAGCAATCATGATGTGGAAATGCTTCGTATGGGACGCTATCCATGGAGCATTAAGCGACGTATCTTAAGCGACGTTGGCCACGTTTGTAATGAGGACGCTGCATTAGCGATGGCTGATGTTATTACAGACGAGACAAAACACATTTATTTAGCGCATTTAAGCTTAGATAATAACATGAAAGAATTAGCGCGTATGTCTGTATCACAAGTATTAGAAGAAAAAGGTTTTGGAGTTGGAGAATCCTTTGAAATACATGATACGGATCAAAAAATGCCTACGAAAATTCAATACGTATAATTCTTCATTTTAGTAAACAATAAAGGTGAATATAGTTGTTTTCAGGAAGATAGGTGAACAAATATGTCCTTTATTGATGAAGAAAAATATCGTATTAAACGTGCAGGGAAAAAGAAACATAAAGGTATTGTCATTTCTAGCATAGCGGGGACAATTGTAGGGGCTTCATTATTTGCATTTGGAGCTCCTTTATTTTCAAATCATGCAGGTAAGCTTCCGCAAGCTGAAGCAAGTGAAAAAAATATGGCTGAAGCTCAAAGTGGAAATGTTCCTGTTAAACAGATTAGCTTTGTAGACGCTGTTGATCGTGCTTCAGAAGCTGTTGTTGGTGTTATTAACATTCAACGAGACGATTTTTCAGAGGCCGATTCGGAAGCTGGTACAGGATCTGGTGTGATTTATAAGAAAACAGATGGACATGCGTATATTGTAACGAATAACCACGTTGTTGCTGGGGCGAATCGTATTGAAGTGAGCTTAAGTGACGGTAAGAAAATTTCAGGTAAAGTATTAGGAACCGATGTAGTCACTGATTTAGCGGTACTAGAAATAGATGCGAAGCATGTGAAGAAAGTGATTGAAATTGGCGACTCTAATACCGTTCGTAGAGGAGAACCAGTTATTGCGATTGGAAATCCACTTGGGCTACAATTTTCCGGAACTGTCACACAAGGTATTATTTCGGCTAATGAGCGTATTGTTCCTGTAGATTTAAATCAAGATGGACATTACGATTGGCAAGTAGAAGTATTGCAAACAGATGCGGCAATTAATCCAGGTAATAGTGGTGGAGCGCTTGTAAATGTAGCGGGACAATTAATAGGTATTAACTCAATGAAAATTGCAGCAAAAGAAGTAGAAGGAATTGGACTAGCTATTCCAGTTACGAGAGCTGTTCCTATTATGAATGAACTAGAAAAGTACGGTAAAGTAAAAAGACCTTATGTTGGGATTGAACTAAGGTCATTAAACGAGATTCCGAGTTACTATTGGTCAAAAACGTTACGATTACCAGATAACGTAACAGAAGGAGTCTGCATTTTAGATGTGAAAAGTCCTTCGCCAGGTACGGATGCGGGTCTTAGAGAACATGATGTTATTGTGGCGGTAGATGGAAAAGCGGTGCACGATATTATTGGGTTCCGCACGGCCTTATATAATAAAAAAATTAATGATAAAATGACTCTTACGTTTTATCGCGGTACAAAACGAGCGACAACAACGGTGAAATTAGGCATTCAAAAGTATTAAAAACAGGAGGGCCTACCTCCTGTTTTCTATTGTAGAAAAGTGAGGTGAAGAATATGAATTTACCTTGTTGTTTAGAACATGTTGAATTAGCATTAGATATCATTGTGGATGAGTGTGAAGTCGCACCGGTTATTAACAATGTGGATAACTCTAAAGAAGAGAAAAAAACATGTGAATTTTGTCAAAATGAGGCGACATATGTTGTATCGAACACAGATTCTCACACAATATGTGGGTAACATTTGTGGATATGTGGATAAGTCCTGTGGATAACGTGTTTGTAAGGTGGGGAATAAATGTGAATATCTCGATTATTTCAATTGGGAAATTAAAAGAAAAGTACTTAAAACAAGGTATAGCAGAATATTTAAAACGATTATCTTCTTACGCAAAAGTAGAAGTAATTGAATTGCCAGATGAAAAGGCACCAGAAAATTTAAGTGCAGCAGAAATGTTAATTGTAAAAGAAAAAGAAGGTATTCGTATACTAGATAAAATTTCTGATGATACGCACGTCATTGCGTTAGCAATAGAAGGAAAACAAAAATCATCAGAAGAATTTGCAGTAAGCTTAGATCGCCTTGCTACATATGGAAAGAGCAAAATCACATTTGTAATTGGCGGATCACTGGGGCTTAGTTCTGAAGTAATGAAGCGTTCAAACGAATCTCTTTCTTTCTCAAAGATGACATTACCACATCAATTAATGCGATTAGTATTACTTGAGCAAGTGTATAGAGCGTTTCGGATTAATCGCGGTGAACCGTATCATAAATAGTGAGTAGTGATCGGAAATTAATAATGCCTTGTGTATTAACATAAAGCATTATTGGCTGTATATTGAATAAAAAATATAATCAAGAAAAAAGCACTTATCTTTACAAGATAGAGTGCTTTTTTATACGCATTTTACTTTTTTAGATTTAACCGATATGTAATGAAGATGTACAATAAATATGGGGATATGCAAGTGTTTGGTGAAATCAAGTATACTCAATATAGGAGAAAAGAAGTATTAGATGTACTTAGGGGGGCTTAACATATTTAAGGGAGATATGAAAAAAATATTGATAGCATTACTAAAAAATCCATTAGTAATAATCGTATACTGGATTTTTTGTTATGAGTTAGCTTTGTTATGTATGTATGGGAGAATGAATAATAATATTTATATTTGGTTATTATGTATAGCATTTTTAATACTTATCATTATATTTACTACAATTAAAGTTATAAAAAATAGGGAACGTGAATCGTCCAAATTATTAAATGTAAAGGGCTGGAAATACATTTCCGTTATCACACTTATCTTTATAACGTTTTTTTATGGGATAAAAATTTATAAAAGTGCAACGAATTATGGTGGTAAACTAGCATGGTTTATAGAAAGCGTAAAAAACGAAAGATCAGTTGAACTTGGGCGTGATAATATATATAAGTATGGTGTAGAGGGTATTTTTGAAGATATAAATAAGAAATATACTTTGCCAAAGAAGTTATATATGTCGGATGGTTTTACTTTGGAATTTAACTCAGATGGAACAATTACATCATTTGATACTTTTCTTTATGGAAAAAATGCTGCTGGAAAAGAGGAAAGCTACTTAATATCTTATAATAAAAATAAATCAAAAGATATTTTTGTAAGACTAAATGGGTATGTTAACGCTGATTATAATGAAGATAAATTAGTAAAACCTTTAATTAAAACAGTTCAAGCCATTCCAGTTAAACAAACTGTAAGTAAGTGGAATGAAGATAAATATGGGCTGGTTTATTATGGGAAAAGAAACTGGGGTTACAATAGAGAAGGAATTATTAATATTAATAAAGATGGGAAATTAGAGAAGCTTGAAGAAGCAAAATCCGAAATAATTGGATATACGGTATCTATATTTATCCCCGGAAAAGAGAAAGAGATAGTACCTGCTAGATATAATTTACTAGGTGATCCAAATTGGAGTAAGGAAAGTAGTTTTAAAAAGAAAAAAGAGGATCTAACTAATAATAATGAGCAATTTTACTTTTCAAAAGAAGTGGGTTATAAACTAAATGTTACAGATAAAGCATTAGGGAGTACCTTTTATTCACTAAGCAAGACGATTGATGGTGGGGAAACATGGGGAGTTATAAATGAAGACCCGTTCAATGAAACGGTTGGTAGTGCATCAGGAATCATCTTTTTTAATGAAAAGCTCGGATTTTTAAGGGCAGCCAGACCCTCTGGTAATGAAGGGAGGCTATACCGTACAGATGATGGGGGTATAACTTTTAAAAAGGTGAGCTATACGAATTATGAAGTGAAACTAGAAAGTGGACAGTTAATAAATCCGTTTGATTTTCCTAATATGCCTTATGAGAAGGATGGAGTTTTTAACATGCTAGTAGGGCAAGGAGCAGATGGAGACTACAATGGTAATAGTAGTATACTTTATCAGTCCAAAAACCAAGGTGAAACATGGGAGTATGTAAAAGAGGTTAAAGGTAACTAATAGTGAGAAAGACCATTGGACAAAAATCACCGATGGTCTTTTAAACATTAATAGATGGTATGTAGATTTCCTAAAATAAGTATGTTTCTATTTCTAAAAAAATATGCTGTAATATGAAGAGGAAAAAGTATAAGTAGTCAGAGAAGTGAGGAATTAAGGGTGAAGAAGTTTAAGAAGTTTTACTTAGAGATTACAAGTGTATGTAATCTTGCATGCAGCTTTTGTCCGCCGACGGAAAGGCAGAAGCAATTTATTTCTGTGGAGGATTTTGCTAAAAGATTAGACCAAATTAAACCTCATACAGACTACATTTATTTGCACGTGAAGGGTGAGCCGTTGCTCCATCCAAAAATAGATCAACTATTAGATTTAAGCCATGAAAAAGGGT
The DNA here is from genome assembly GCF_038050385.1 of Bacillus sp. FSL R9-9410. Taxonomy (NCBI): domain Bacteria; kingdom Bacillati; phylum Bacillota; class Bacilli; order Caryophanales; family Bacillaceae; genus Bacillus; species Bacillus sp. FSL R9-9410. The sequence continues at coordinate 516,361 of NZ_JBBOTV010000002.1, read as the reverse complement.
TTAAAGTTAATATTACAACGAACGGAACGTTAATTAATAAGAGAAGGCATAGATTATTAAATAAGCCTGCGTTAAGACAAATGAATTTTTCACTGCACAGTTTTGATGGACACCCAGGATCGCAAGATAAAGAGGGCTATGTAAGGAGTATACTTTCTTTCATTAGAGAAGCGACGAGTCAATCGGATTTAATTGTTTCGCTAAGGTTATGGAATTTAACTCAGGATAACAAAACGAATCTTGAAATTCAGCGGAATAGAGATTTATTATCTATTATCGAAAAAGAATTTGATCTTTCTTATAACATTGAAGAGAAGCTCACACCAGGAAAAGGTATAAAAATTGCGGAACGTGTATTTATTAATCAAGATTATGAATTCCAGTGGCCGGCATTACATGAAGAAGAGGATGATGGAAAAGGATTCTGTCATGGTCTTCGAAATCAGGCTGGAATCTTAGCGAACGGAACTGTTATTCCTTGCTGTTTAGATGGTGAAGGAATTATTAACCTTGGAAATATTAATAATGATTCATTCTCTAATATTATTGAAGGCGAAAGAGCGAACAATATTGTAGATGGATTTTCAAAAAGGGTTGCAGTAGAAGAACTGTGCAGGAAATGTGGATACCGTAAAAGATTTGGAAAGTAAATATAGAATAAGCCCTCATAAAGCGAGGGCTTATTTTTATTCTTGATAAGAGTGCTCTAATTCATCAATTAATGAACCGACGTAAGAAATAGCTTTACGGATTACATCTGGTTTTGACATATCTACTCCAGCGTGTTTCATTAATTCGAGCGGCTTCATCGTACCGCCTGCACGGAGTACATCTAGCCATCGATCAACAGCAGGTTGTCCCTCTTCTTTAATCATTTGAGCTACAGCGGTAGAAGCAGTTAGTCCCGCAGAATATGTGTAAGAATATAAGCCCATATAATAGTGAGGTTGACGCATCCATGTTAAACCAGCGCCTTCATCAATTTCTACGGAATCTCCCCAGAATGTCGAAAGGACCTTTGTTTTTATTTCAGTTAAAGTTGTAGCTGTGAGTGCTTGCCCTTCTTCTGCTAGAGCGTATACTCTTCTTTGATATTCTCCCTCAAGTAGATGGGTAACGAAGTTGTGGTAATATGTGCCGAGTAGTTGCAGAATAACCCATCTGCGCATTCTCTTATCTTCAGTAGTCGCAAGTAAATGCTGCGCTAATAGTAATTCATTCATCGTTGATGGGGCTTCAACGAAGTACATAGATGGACGCACATTCATAATACGCTGATTTTTATTTGCTAAATAAAAATGACCAGCATGTCCAAATTCATGAGCTAATGTGAAACACCCGCGCATCGTACCCTGCCATGTAATTAAAATATAAGGGTGAGAACCGTATGGGCTAGAGCAGAAGGCACCTGTTGATTTTCCTACGTTATCTGCAAGGTCTACCCATCTTTCTTTGAAGCCCTTTTCTATAATGGAACTATATTCATTTCCTAATACTTTTAAAGAATCTTGAATGAGTTTGCCAGCTTCTTCGTAAGTGATTGTTGGATTAAATTCAGGATCTAACGGTGCATGTAAGTCACAGAAAAGCATTTGATCAAGCCCTAATACATTCTTTTTTAAATCTGCAAAACGGCGCATATGAGGCGCTAATTCGTTATAAATAATATCTAGTTGGTTGTTATACATTTCAAGTGGAACTTTTTGAGGTTCTAAAAGCATATGGGTAACGGACTCGTACTTGCGCAAACGAGAAAGCGCCACTTGTTTTTTTACTTCAGTAGCATATGTTGTTGCAACTGTATTTTTATATCGTTTCAATGTGGAAACAAATGATGAATATGCTTTTTTACGTATATATGCGCTTGGAGAAAATTCATATTTGCTTTCGAATAATGCAAACGATACAGGCAAATCATTTCCCTGTTCATCTTGTATAGAAGGGAAATCCATATCGGCTAATTTAGTCATGCCGTAAATTTTGTAGGGTGAACTATGAACTTCGCCGAGTGCAGCAAGAGCTTCTTCTGTTTCAGGAGAGAGAGTGTGCTGCCTCTTTTTGAGTATCTCTAGTAATGATTTATGGAAAGGTTCAAGTTTTATTTCCTCAGTTAAATATTTTTCAATTGTTCCCTCCTCAAATGAGAGAATTTCGTTATGAATAAAGGATAGTGCGGTATGTACATTCGTTCCTAGAGCGGAAATTTTGGAAGAGTTCGCTTGAATAACTGAATCTGTACGATCAGCGGATTCTTTTAAATTTGCATATGCGCCGAGTTTTGTTAACTTCATTAAAAGCTCTTCTTCTAAAAGTAGGCAATTTAATAAGGTAGCGGGGCTAGTGTGTAATTGTCCTTTAAATGCATCAAGTTTTTTTATATCGGCTGTTAATACACGTAATGCAGTTTCCCACTCTTTATCAGATTCGTATAAATCAGAAAGGTCCCATGTCAATTCAGTAGAGACTTCCGCGCGAATAAGGCGTTTCTCAATTACATTTTTCATTTGTTATATCCCCCTTATTATAAGTATCTAAAAACATGATACTAGAAAATTCAGTGAAATGAAAATATTTTACATTTTTATACATGAAAAAGAAGGACAAGCATTTTTTATGCTTGTCCTTCTAGTTAAATTTATAAATTAATATACTTTGTCACCGTTGAAAATAGAGTTTTTCACGACTACATAATCTACAGTACGAATTGCGTCTAATTTTGTTCCACCAGCGTAAGAGATAGAAGATTGAAGATCTTGTTCCATTTCGATTAAAGTGTCTTCTAAAGAACCTTTATGCTCAACGAACATTTTCTTACCTTCAACGTTTTTCTTCTCACCTTTTTGGAATTCAGAAGCTGAACCGAAGTACTCTTTATAAAGTTTGCCATCTTTTTCGATTGTTTCCCCTGGAGACTCTTCATGACCTGCGAATAGAGAACCGACCATAACCATAGTTGCTCCAAATCGAATTGATTTAGCTACGTCGCCATGTGTACGAATACCACCGTCAGCGATAATTGGCTTGCTTGCAGCTTTTGCACACCAGCGAAGTGCAGCTAGCTGCCAACCGCCAGTTCCAAAGCCTGTTTTAATTTTAGTAATACAAACTTTACCAGGTCCAATGCCAACTTTTGTTGCATCAGCACCAGCGTTTTCTAATTCTCTTACTGCTTCTGGAGTTCCAACGTTTCCAGCGATAACGAAGCTTTCTGGTAAATGTTTTTTAATATGTTGAATCATGTTGATCACAGCGTTAGAGTGACCATGTGCGATATCGATTGTAATGTATTCAGGTGAAAGTTGCTCAGCAGCTAATTGTTGTACGAATTCGTACTCGTCTTCTTTAACACCAACGCTGATTGAAGCAATTAATCCACGTGATTGCATATCTCTAATGAATGAAATTCGTTTCTCTGGTTGGAAACGATGCATGATATAGAAGTAATTATTTTCAGCTAAATAAGTTGCGATTCTTTCATCAATAATCGTTTGCATATTTGCAGGTACGACAGGTAATTTAAATTTATGTTTTCCTAAAGTGACAGTTGTATCACACTCAGATCGGCTATTTACAATACATTTTGCAGGAATTAATTGAATGTCTTCATAGTCAAATACGTTTTCCATCATTTGCACCCCTAAAATACGAATATTTCACATAGTTTACTTAAAAACGTTCGTCCAAATGATAATTTACAGTATTTTTAGTAATAAGTCAAAGGTTTTCATGTTTATATTTGAAAATTGAAGTTTATTTACTCATATTGTGGCTTAGTATAGCTAAAAATTGTTTCAATATATTACAATTCAATGTAAAATTATGTATAGGTACGGATGTTTAAATTTATTAATTTAGGGGAGATTTGATGAAGCGTTCGGTATATATGGATTGGCTACGTGTAGTGGCGACAATTGCGGTCGTTACAATTCACGTTGCTGCTGGTTATGTTTCTACGTTAGATGCAAATAACGTGTCGCGTTGGTTGGCTGGTAATTTTTACGACTCACTTTCGCGTGCTAGTGTACCAATTTTTGTAATGATTAGTGGAGCCCTATTATTAAAGGGAACAAAAGATACTTCTATTGGGGAATTTTTAAAGAAACGTGCAAGTAAAGTGATTATACCTTTGATAGGTTGGAGTGCTATATTTTATATCTATGGGGCTTGCGTAGGATATTTTCCGGCTTCTTTAAAGCAAGGGATAAAGTACTTTTTAACAAATAGTATCGGGTTACATCTATGGTTCTTATACATGATTGTAGGAATATATTTAATTGCACCTTTACTAAAAGTATTTGTGAAAAATGCTAAGAAGAGAGAGATAGAATATTTTTTAATTTTATGGCTATATGCATCTGTTATAGTTAAACTAGTAAACTATTATTATCCTATCAACTTTAATATTGAATTATTTTATGTTACAAATTATGTAGGATATTTTCTACTTGGTTATTACTTATCGAATTATGATATTGTGAAAAAGTGGAGAAATATTTCTTACATTGGAGGGCTTGTAGGGTTTATTGGTACATTCTTTATTACATATCATTATACAGTTAAAGCGAATGGACAGTTAGATCAATATTGGTATGAATATTTTGCGCCAGGTGTTGTACTTATGGCAATCGGGTTATTTGTCTTTTTCAGATATGCTTTCCAAAATTCAGAAAGACAATTGCCATTTTTATTACGCGGCATAAACCAAGCAAGTCTTGGGATTTATATTCTTCACTTTTTCTTATTAAATAATTATCTATACATAGTCATTCCAAAGGTGAATGCACATGTACATGCAATATTGGCAATACCTATAAATGTAATTATTACACTTTTCCTTAGTATGGTAATAACGTTAGTATTGCAAAGAATACCAGTTGTAAAAAGGCTAGTTCCGTAAAGATATTTCTTCTACAAAAATATATCGAAATATTTTTATATTGTTTAGGTGGGCAGACTTATAATTAAGGCTGCCCTTAATTATGTTGTCCTCAAAAAATAATATAAAGAATTATACTTAGGATAAGTTGGTACTTTAATGAACTAAAGATATTGGTTTAATATATTATTTCGGTATAATTGAACGTAGGATATAAAAAATATAATTATTAAATACAGAATAAAATGAGGTTATTACATGAGTAAAAGAAGTTTTACCGATTATGCATTAAGTAAGGAAATTGTAAGAGCACTTACTGGTTTAGGATATGAACATCCGACAGAAGTGCAAGGAGAGGTTATTCCAGTTGCCTTGCAAAAGAAAGACCTTGTCGTGAAATCACAGACTGGAAGTGGAAAAACCGCTTCATTTGGCATACCACTTTGTGAAATGGTGGAGTGGGAAGAGAATAAGCCACAAGCTTTAGTTTTAACACCGACGAGAGAGCTTGCGGTGCAAGTAAAAGAAGATATTACGAATATAGGCCGCTTCAAAAGAATTAAGGCTGCTGCAGTTTATGGTAAATCTCCATTTGCACGTCAAAAGTTAGAATTAAAGCAAAAGACACATATTGTGGTTGGGACTCCTGGCCGTGTGTTAGATCATATTGAAAAAGGTACTCTTTCTTTAGAGTGTTTGAAGTATTTAGTTATTGATGAAGCAGATGAAATGCTGAATATGGGCTTTATCGATCAAGTAGAGGCAATTATTGACGAGTTACCTAAAAAACGAATGACAATGCTATTTTCAGCAACACTTCCAGAAGATGTTGAAAAGTTATCTCGTAAGTATATGGGCTCCCCAACTCATATTGAAATTAAGGCTGCCGGGATTACAACAGATAAAATTGAACATACACTTTTTGAGACGAGAGAAGAGGAGAAGCTTTCACTTCTTAAAGATGTAACAACGATTGAGAATCCAGATAGTTGTATTATTTTTTGCCGTACACAAGAAAATGTAGATCACGTATTTCAACAGTTAAAGCGCGTTAACTATCCTTGTGACAAAATACATGGTGGTATGGTACAAGAAGATCGTTTTGAAGTTATGGACGATTTTAGAAAAGGAAAGTTCCGTTATTTAGTAGCGACGGACGTAGCTGCTAGAGGAATTGATATTGATAATATTACACATGTTATTAACTATGATATTCCATTAGAAAAAGAAAGTTATGTACATCGTACGGGAAGAACGGGGCGAGCTGGTAATAACGGAAAAGCTATTACATTCATAACGCCGTATGAAAATAGATTTTTAGAAGAGATTGAGGAGTACATCGGCTTTGAAATTCCAAAGGTGCTTGCACCTTCAAAAGAAGAAGTTATGAAAGGGAAAGCAGTATTTGAGGAAAAAATACATGCTAAACCAATTATAAAAAAAGATAAAAACGCAGACCTAAACAAAGGAATTATGAAATTGTACTTTAATGGCGGGAAGAAAAAGAAAATTAGGGCGGTAGATTTCGTCGGTACAATTGCTAAAATTAAAGGTGTTACAGCAGAAGATATAGGAATTATTACAATACAAGACAATGTTTCTTACGTTGAAATATTAAATGGAAAAGGACCACTTGTTTTAAAAATCATGAAAAACACAACGATTAAAGGGAAACAATTAAAGGTTCATGAAGCAATTAAGTAAACAAAAAAACTATCCACCTCTAACAGGTGGATAGTTTTTTTGTTTAAGTTTCTTTAAGGTCATCAACTAGTTTCTCTGCTAAACGTCTATACATATTACTCATAGTCACGAAGGATGTTAGTAATAAAAACTTTTCTAGCTTTGGATCTTCTAAGGAAGAAACTTCGTTTACTTCCTTAACACGGTTATTCACGTCTTGCTTAAAGCTTTCCACATTGGTGTCAGTAAGAGAAAGGTAATCTTTATATAGAGTATTTAATTCGAATGTATCATCGTTTATTAACGGTGCATTTATATTTTCTAAGGAGCTTTTTATATCATTAATGGAAAGAGCCCCTTTTAATTGATAAATTAAGCTGATTAAAATCATATGTTCTTTTGAATACTTTTTATTTTTGATAGGGATGAATAATTTCCCTTTTGCGTAATTGTTAATCATTGTTTTTGTTAATACTTTTTCATCATCAGTTCTCGTTGTATCCGCATAAGTATTCTCAAATAGTTGGACAACTTGGTCTACATATAAGTCGACATTTGGGATATCCTCAAGTTTAATACTTTTTTCTAAATGTAATGATTCAAGTAATTTATTTATATTTTCCACGTAGAACCCCTCACTTTTATAACTTAGTGGAACTTAATGTTTAGTATATCTTTAAATATGGTATTACGAAACAAATGAATTGTAAATGTTGACCCGTGCGAATAATATGTATATAATTACATGTAGTTATGAAAACTACATGTAATTATATGAGGGGTGTTTATATGAATACTTATGTAAGAGAACCAGTTAATGCATTTACTCACTTAGGAGGAGCTGTATTATCATTTATTGCATTATTAGCTATGCTTGTGAAGGTTTCGGTTAAGATGCCATCTGTTGCTGCAATTACAGCCGTTATTTTATTTGGTATAGGGATGATGGTCCTTTATATGGCTTCAGCTGTGTATCATAGTGTTGTAGCCAGTGAACGTGTTATTTATTTCTTTAGGAAGCTAGATCATTCTATGATTTTTATATTAATTGCAGGTACATATGCACCCTTTTGCTTAATTACATTAAATTCGGCAAATGGTTTACTATTATTTTGTTTAGTTTATGCAACTGCGATTTTTGGTATTGTTTTTAAAATGTTTTGGTTTAATTGTCCAAGATGGTTATCGACAGCAATTTATCTTCTGATGGGTTGGTTAATTGTTCTATTCTTTGCACCGCTAGCTGAGAATTTAAGTACAGGAGGTATTATTTTCTTAGTACTTGGAGGCATTTTTTATACAATTGGTGGGTTTATTTACGGTGCGAAGCCAAAATGGTTGGAGTTTAAATATATGGGACACCATGAAATTTTTCATGTTTTTGTATTGTTAGGTAGTCTTGCTCATTTTCTAAGTGTATATTGTTACGTAATTTGATCAAAAAACGCCACACGATGTCTGTTAGGTGGCGTTTTTTTATTACCTGATTTGAATCGTGTATTGTCCGAAAAATCATGGGATAAAATGTAAGTTTCTGTGTTCGCATAATAAACATATGATAAGAAATATGTGATATACTTTGATAAGTTTATAATGAATGAAATATGGAGGACTATAATTATGGCAATACTTGTAACAGGTGGAGCAGGATATATTGGTAGTCATACATGCGTAGAATTACTAAAAAACGGTTACGAAATTATAGTAGTAGATAATCTTTCGAATAGCTCAGTAGAGTCTATAAATCGAGTAAAAGAGATAACAGGAAAACAGTTTAAATTTTATAAAGAAGATATTTTAAATCGAGAAGCACTGGATACGATTTTTGAAGAAAATACAATTGAAGCTGTTATTCACTTTGCAGGGTTTAAGGCTGTAGGGGAATCAGTAGAAATCCCATTAACGTATTATCATAACAACATTACAAGCACATTAGTGCTATGTGAAGTGATGCAGAAGCATAATGTGAAGAAGATGATCTTCAGTTCATCTGCGACAGTGTATGGTATTCCAGAAACATCACCAATTACGGAGGAGTTTCCATTAAGTGCAACAAATCCATATGGTCAAACGAAATTAATGATTGAACAAATTATGCGTGATGTAGCATTTGCAGATGCAGAATGGAGTATTGCATTACTTCGTTATTTCAACCCATTTGGTGCGCATGAAAGTGGGCGTATTGGAGAAGACCCAAATGGAATTCCAAATAACTTAATGCCATATGTAACGCAAGTAGCAGTAGGTAAGTTAAAAGAATTAAGTGTATTTGGAAATGACTATCCAACAAAAGATGGCACGGGTGTCCGTGATTATATTCATGTTGTAGACTTAGCAAATGGCCATGTAAAGGCGCTTGAAAAGGTACTTGGCACTACTACTGTGATAGATGCATACAATCTCGGTACAGGTACTGGTTATAGTGTATTAGAAATGGTTGAAGCATTTGAAAAAGTTTCAGGCAAGGAAGTTCCTTATAAAATTACGGAGCGTCGCCCTGGTGATGTTGCAGTATGTTTTGCAGATGCATCGAAAGCGAAGCGTGAATTAGGATGGGAAGCAAAACGCGGATTAGAAGAGATGTGTACAGATTCTTGGAGATGGCAATCAAATAACAAAAATGGCTATCTAGAAGTTTAATAAACAGATAAAAAAATGACCTTTGCATAAGCAAGAGGTCATTTTTTTATCTGTTTATTTTCCATTAAGTTTATTGGCCACTTTAGTAAAGAAAGTTCGCTGTTTCATAGAAATGTTTGACTGACAAAATGTATAGTAGTCAATATCTTTAATATAAGTAAAGAGTCTAGAAATAGCATATAAGAATGTAATAGAAGATCCGAGTGCAAAACTAATACCGTAACCATTGAATCCAAATGGAAGTAGAAGAAGACTTAATAATAGGTTTGCAAAAAAGAACAGGGCTGATGTTCGAAATGCCCCTTTACGATCTTCAAAATATAAGAGTAGTAACGTGATAACAAGGATCATCCCGTTTGCATAAGCACCAATTATAGTCAGTTGCAAAATAGAGTATTCAAGTGTCACGTTCCCAGATTGTGAACTAAACATCCATATTATAAAAATAATAAGTAAAGAAAAAATACCTTGATTACGAAGTATGCGTTCCATTTCTTGCTTTAGGACAAAGTTCATTGATTCTTTTAATTGTAAAATTGTATTTAATGTCGCCCCATTGTTAACTGAACCGAAGAACTTCTTATACCGTTCATAAAACCTTGTTTCAATGGATACTACGAAGAAAATATAGGTTGGGATAATGCTTAAATATGCCCAGAAAACAGAGGTATCATACATTTGATGATAAATAAACGTGTTTTCAATATTTCCTCGCCCTTCTCCGAACCAAATAACAAAGTTACATACCCAAATGCCAATATTGTAAAGTAAGCTTGACCAAAATAGTTCCGGATATTTATCTAAGTAAGAAAGGAAGGTAAATTGTTCGGTAGCATCACTATTTGGAAACATTCGTACAATAACTATACTTAACCACACTAATGTAATGAAAGTCCCGATTGTAAAAGAAATTAAAAGTAATAGGGAAAATCCATGTTCTATTCCAAGTGTTGGATGCCAGTAAGCGATAAGCGCAATTCCAGATAAGGAGAAAATGGAACCAATTAAAAATGCAAGAGCGATGGACTGATAATCTTTAGCTGCTGTTAAATAAATGGATTGAATCCAAATGATGTTTAAAGCTAAAAATAAAAATAGCATCACGATTTTATAATACAAGGCTAATGGTGTAAAAATTGCAAACAAAAGCCACAAGACAATAGCTAAGAAAAGTGTGATTTTCGTCATTCCTAAAAAGGAAGAAAATACTTTATCAGCTTTTTGCTCGTATAAAAGATCAGCCACATATCTAGTTACGATGAGCTGCAGGGCACCATATATGATTTGAGAAAAAATAAAGCAGTATGAAATTGAAATTGTGAAAAGGCGCTGTTCCTCAATTGAAATAGAATGGAACAAACTTAAAATGTATCGAATAGCTGTTACTGCTAAAATAACGACTAACCACGGACCAGCTGTAACAAATAATGAAAATCCGTACGCCTTTATTCTTGAAGAATAGTAGTCTTCTTGGAATAATTTTTGTAAACGAAATCCTATTCCTGCCATGCTTTTTTACCTCTTTCTAAGTAAAGCTTACGATAACTATCAACGACACCTGATAATTGATAGTGCGCTTCAATACGATTGCGCCCATTATCCCCAAATTGTTGAATGGATTCAGGGTGACGATAATACCACTCTAAATGAATGGCAACTTGTTCAGGAGATACAGGTGGTACAACAAATCCACATTGTCCGTAAGGATCTCCATCTTGTCCGTAAATTAATTCCTTACAAGAGCCGACATCTGTAACAACCCACGGTAATCCTGCTGCCATTCCTTCTAACATAGCTAATGGTTGTCCTTCAGATATACTTGTTAATACGAGAAGATCTGTTTGTTTTAAGTAATCTTTAATATTTACTTTGCCGGTCATTATTACATGCTCTTCTAATCCTAATTGTTGAATTAAATCACGACATTCCTGAGCATATTCTGCTTCTTCCGTATCAGGACCTAGTAGGTAAAATATAAATGGAATATCTTTTTCCAATAATAATTTAGCTGCATAAATCATTGTTTTTACATCTTTAATTGGCACAACTCGTATAATGGCGGAAATGATGAGTTTATCCGAATTGTATTTTGGTTTACGTAACCCTTTATAGTCAGATAAAGTAACGCCATTTGGAACGATTTTTAGTTTATGGGCCGGGGCACCTAATTCTTTTTGATATGCACTATTTCGGCCGAACAACGTAATTACATCATCAGCTTGTTCATATGCTTGATGAGACAAGTGATGAAAGAAAGAAACCCATCTTTTTTTGTATTCAATTGGTATCCAAGTAGATTGTAGTATTTCTTCTTCGCGCTCTCGAGAATAAATACCATGCTCAGTTAGAATAAATGGTATATCGGACTTGGCACTAATTGCAGCACCAAGTAATCCACCATATCCTGTCGATACAGAATGAATAAGATCTAATTCAGGAAAATCAATTTGTAAAATTTGAATGATTGGTGTGAACATAGATCTCCACATCCAAAAGTAATTTAAGAAGGAGCCACTACTTTCTTCATATAAATAGCTTTCTTTAACAATTGCATAAAACTCACGGCTTTCGAAGAAGGAATGGAGTGTTCCTAGTTTTTGTTTGTTTCCTAATATTTGTAATGCTGTTGTATCGTTGGCTTGAAATGTAAACCATTTTTGAAGTGTCTGTACTTCTTGTTCAGTTAAATTAGTTTTTATATGTTTTGCTTCATTTTCTGATTGCAAAGGAATCAGAATGATATCTTTTACGTTGCTTGGAATTTCATATTGATATTCATTTTCTGTTTTTACTTGAGGGACTATCGCAAAAATCGTAAATTCATGTTCTTTAAACTGCTGGATAATCATCTGAACCCAGCTTGCTACCCCTCCACTTACAAAGGGGTAGCTGCCTTCAACGACCAAACCTATTCTCATTTGTTATTCTCCTTTAATTGGAATTGTAGCGCTGGCCTTCGTTAACGTAACGCTATAAATTTGGGAATCAAGCTTTTTAACTGTACCGTAAGAGAATGAGCCAGGTTGTATCTTCTTACCTTCTTCTACACGTATAATTGTTGAAGTATGGTTTGGTAACCCTTGATAGGCAATGTGAACAGCATCATCTTCATAAGAAACATCTAGGTCACCAGTTTGATAAATTTTCATAGAAGCAGTTGCTTCACTTTGGGTCATACTTTTTATATAAGGATATCTTTCTCGTATTTCTTTAATTGTCGTTTTATAAGCTTTAAATAATTCTTCCCATGTTAAGTTACCCGAGCGTTTTTCATCAAGGATATCATCTGGATGAACGAAATGTGAGATAACCCCTAAATTTGCAGTAACATCAGTTAAGATAAATTGCTCTTCATCTGTGATAGCATAGCCACTCGTAATGCGCGGGAAGTGATAAATGTTTTTATTCTGTTCATCTGGTCCGAATTCTTGAATTAAACTGCCGTTACCTTTACCCCCCACATATAGGGAAGCAACTGTTTCTATAGTTGGGACCGCGTCGTTTAACGCACTTAATCCAGTTGTATTTATAATATTGGATGGTGGTACATAGGTTTTTAACTTTTCATTTGGAAAGAAGTTATACACGAGTTTTTGTAGAGCATTTAAGGAGCTCTCCATATCCTCTTTTGAATTCCATGGAACATATTCAAGTGCTTTATCTACTGGGTCTGATGGTAATAATAAAGGTTGATGGTTATAGCCATGAATGCCTATTTCTCCGCCATGACTTAATAATTCTCTCCCAAATAATAAATAGGTATTTCTATTTTTACCTGAGAAATCTTCGAAAGGTGGAGTTACTTTGTTTTGGTATGTCCCAATTGCAACACCCGTATATTTAATATCAAGCTCTTCAGAGATATTCTTCATATTTTTCCACCAATGTTTTTTATAAAATTCTTCAACAGAAATTTTTTCTGTTGTTAAGTTTTTTAGTTCTCCACTTGGAATCGGAGATGGGAAGTCATCGATATACATAATCTCGGCTCCAAGTTGTGCTGTAGCGAAAGCCGGGAAAATAGTACCCAGTGATTGAACGAACATACCTCTACCTAATTTATCGTTCAATGCTGTTGTATTCCAATATAAGACTTTTCCTTCACCGTAGTCATTGGTCCAGAGGATGGGAGTATCTTCTGCTGTAATCCAAGCATTAGTTGTATTCTCATCTAGCGTAATATTCATTGAGCTATGAGTAAACAATATAGAAGAACTTGAGAGATCTGGATAACCAGGGAATAAAACCTCTTCAAAGGTCAATCCTTTCGCGTCTTTGAAGCCTTCTTTTTTTGTAATACCGAATAGGGCGTTCCAGGAAGGATCTGAATCAAGTCGGTTTGCGATAATAATCCTTCCGCCCATTTGTACAAAATTTTGAATATCAGCTTGTGGAAGTTGCGCCATTATTTCACCTGTAATAATAATCCCTGTATAGGGAGAAGGAGTAAGTCCCTTAATTTCATTAGCTGTAATATCTTTATAGTGTAGGTGTGCGTAATCCATTGCCTTCTTCGTATTAAATTCGACTTGTTGTCCTAATGTATTATCCGTTTTTAAAACATATAATTGCATTTTATGTCCACTTTGAGTTACATCTTTTGCTTTGAGTGTTTTAACAGTATCTATTTCTTTAGCTTTAGGAACAGAAAACTTTTGATAAAAATTTTCTGTTCGATATATAAGGATGGATAAAATTAAGAGAAATAAAATGATACTAATAATCCCGATATATAGATTAATTCCCTTTTTCAATGTGTGCGCCTCCAAACTGCTTTACAAATAATTGATATTTACGCGGTAGTATATGAATTCTTTTTGCGGTTGTTAGATTATTGATTAAGTTATAGAGCTTGTCCCATAACTTTTGGTCATAATATATTTCAAGTAATCCAACATAACCGTAATAGGATTCAGGATAGAAATGAATAAGATTTAAAAACTGTTCTTCAGACTTTGCATATTGTTTTGTGTGTAGAAACAGGTTTCCAAGGTGGAAAGGGTAAAGAGATTCGTTAGGGAATAGTTCTACACTTAGTGTAATAAAATTCATAAATTCATCGATTATTTTTTCTTTTTGCTGATTAGAAAGAAGACCGCTGTCTATATATCTTAAATAGTTAGAAACTAATTCTTTTGCAATTTCATTTTGTGGATTTTGTAGAAATTGCTTATTTAAGTATTCGATCTGTTTTTCGTACCGTTCATTTAGTAAATTAATAGTAGTTGCTGCGTAATGTACAGTTTCAGGATCTTTATGGTGAATTGCTTCTTTCAATAAGCCTCCTTCATTAGAAATAGAGGAGGAGCTTAACTGTACAATGAGTTGTTTATGTAATTCAGGCTTATCTAGTTCTAATCCAGAAGAAAATGAAATTAAGTCCATATCTTGTCTTGCTGATTCTAAAATATCTTCGTAATTATCAACTTGAAAGGAAACGTACTCAGAGTATTGCTGTAACCAATCGGTTTTGGATCGTCTTATATTAAGTAATAACATGATTACTGATACAATAAGTCCGATAAGTGGGAAAAGAAGAGAGATAATCAAGCAAAATTCAATAATTCCTTTTTTATCTTCAGCAATTACACTTTTCGTAAATCGAAATAAAAGAAAAACCAAAATAGCATAAATAAAATAAAGAAGGAGTAAAATCATTAGACTATCACTCCTTTAGAAGAAAGAGCATGTTGTATACGAGTTTGAACTTGTAGTAAAAACTTTTCTTCAGTGCCAGGTAATAAAATCATAATCTTTTGTTCGGTCGTACTATAACCGAATATATCAATATCACGCAAATGGTCTTTTAAAATAGAATTTATCATTTCTAAAGAATCTTGCGGAGCATTGAACTCAAAATAGGAATATGGATAAGATAATGTTTCGTAACGTTTCTTTTCTATTTTTAGTAAATGTTCAAATTCACCTTCATAATAAATGCTTGTTTTAGGGAATGTGCGATCCTCTTGACTCGATAGCCAAAGATTAGAAGCGTTCTGTAAACGATCACCCATCCAGCGTAAATACCATGTGAAAAGTTCGAATTGCTCAGAAGTTACTTTTGAAAACTCGATTTCGTCTAATATAATGACGTATTGTACATCATCTTGGAATAGGACGGGACCAACTAAAAGTGGAGCATCTTGAAAATCTTCATCCGTACGGAAAAAAGGTCGATTATGCGCTAGAGCATTTTTGATGACTAACGAAGCGTTTTTAACAAAAATGGATTGAGATAATGTATTTTTACCAGTTTCTGATCTTAATTTAATACGAAGCGATTGTTTATTGTTATCGACGTGATAGATACCAATTTTTTTTGCTCCAAAGTACATTTTTAATACATTTATTCCTTCATCGAGTACAATTTCAGGATGTGTATGATTTAAAGCTTTAAACATATGATACATTTTAGACAAATGGTTATTTGATTCAAGTACACGAGAACGTAGTGTAATACGTGTTTCATCCAATTGTTTCACAACATGTTTTAATTCTTTATTTTCAGCCTTCAGCTCATTATTTATCATATGTACATCTTCATAACGTTCTTTTTGTGAAGTACTCATTAATCCGCAACATAAACTAATAACAAGTAAGAAAATCCAACTTATCCAGTAACCTGATGAATAAAAGTACAGTAATACATCATCTTCTATATATATACCGCTTACAAAAATATAAATCATTGCTTCCAGAAAGACGAAAAGGGCAATAGATATACCATACCGGCTGGAAATAATTAATGTAATAAATAAGAGTAAGCAGTATTCATACGTAGGTGTTAGAAAATCAGTTAGTATTGAGAGAAAAAATAGTGCAATAAAGAGAATCGTAGGTTCAATCATTTTTTGGAATGAATTGGATTGCTTATAGTACATAAATAAATTCCTTCTTTCATTTGCAAATTTAATTTTGAGGAATAGTACACTGAAATAAAATACATAATTTAAAAGAATTATTTTAAGATATATAATATATAGAGCCCAAATCATTTTATCAACAGGGATGTAGTAAATTCAAGTGAAATAAATTCTAATTTTTGTTAATAAATTGTATTTATTGGGATTTTTATAAAGATATCGAGTTTGAAAAATGTAAAATGTTATGGAATTACTAAGTTTGTATTAATATTTAAAGGTGTTAAAATGTAAAACGATAGAAAATTACAGTTGTATAGGGGGTAATATTATTATGGAGTGGAAACGTTCCATATGCTTTTTAGCTATATTTTCTTTTATTTTTTCCTCAAGTACATCCGCACAAGCAAATGTTGTGGAACCAGTTTTAAAAAATGTACGAAGTTATAAAATTTATTATGGTGAAGCAAATGAGCAAGTAATTGAGAGACTTTCAAAGTATGACATGGTTATTATAGAGCCATATGCATTTACGAAAGAACAAGTTCAGCAATTGAAAAAGTCAGGAACGGTAGTCCTTGGTTATGTTAGTGTTTTAGAATTAGAAGCGTGGCATAAATCACAAGTAGTTGAATCAGACTATTATTATAGAGACGGTAAGAAAATGAAGATTGAGCAGTGGAATACATATATTATGAACTTAGCTGAGGAACATTACCGTGGGATTGTTGTTAATAAAGTAAAACAGCAAATTATTGGCAAAGGCATAGATGGTGTGTTTTTAGATACAGCTGGTGATATTGATGACTATTTTTATGATCAGCCAGCTACACAAGGAAAATTTCGAGAAGCATATGTAAATTTATTAAAAGAAATTAAAAGTGTTGATTCTAACCTGCTTCTTATACAGAATTGGGGATTTGAAACAATCAAAAATACATCCTTGAATTTTATACATGGTGTATTGTGGGAAGACTTCAATAAACAAGTTATTGCGAAAGATGAATGGAGTCAAAATTGGATGCGCTATTTTAAACAACAAAGTAATAAAATTGTAACGTTTACCGTTACTCCAAATAACGTATCTAAAAAATATAGCTCTATAAATGGATTTATTCCTACAATTAATCCGAATGATATTTATGATAAATAGCAATTGTTCCATATGAAAAACTATGAAGTGTTAGGTCAGTAATACAAGGATTTCATAAAGGTGAATGTATTACTGACCAGCTCCTTTTACATAAGAGGAGGGCTTAATAAATGCGAACGAGCTGTTTATGATATACTGTGTTACCTTCTTGGCTTGTATCATGGTTAGAGTAAGTTTATAATCAAGGAATCCTATTTAAT
Source organism: Bacillus sp. FSL R9-9410 (assembly GCF_038050385.1). Classification (NCBI taxonomy): domain Bacteria; kingdom Bacillati; phylum Bacillota; class Bacilli; order Caryophanales; family Bacillaceae; genus Bacillus; species Bacillus sp. FSL R9-9410. The sequence goes on along the minus strand of NZ_JBBOTV010000002.1, from coordinate 498,949 downwards.
GTCCTGATAGGGTTATTTATTATTGAAAGCGTTTTAAATTCGCTCTTTTTTAAGGTAGGAAGTCTGACTTATTTGGATTAAAAATTATGTATGTAGTTTTAAATAGGAAGAAAAATAATAAAGTGAAACTTTATATTGTGGGGAGGTTAAAAGTGTGAAAGGGAAAGATTTTCACACGAATATATATGGGTTACGTAGGATTATTACTTTCAGGTGCAGCTTTATTTTTAAATAGTCTTGTCATATTAGGAAAAGTAGAGATGAAAAGTGCAGGTGTCTTTAATTTATTTGTGGGGGCATTACAAATTATCATTCCGTTCTATTTGATTATGATTTCTGATCAAAGTAATTGGACGGTATATTCATATGCAGCTACTTTTTTGTTTGGTTTAACTTATTTATATGTAGGCGTTACTTTTATTAAAGGAATGGATAGTAGTGGACTAGGCTGGTTCTGTATTTGGGTAGCAATTATTGCTTTATTCTATATGGTTGTTTCATTTGTTCAATTCCACGATGTTGTTAATGCGTTAACATGGTTTATGTGGGCATTACTTTGGTATTTATTCTTTGTATTAAATGCACAAAAAAAGAATATCAATCAATATCTTGGCAGAATTGCCTTTGTACAATCGTGGGTAACATTGACGTTGCCTGCACTCTTTTATTTTATGGGAGTATGGGGAGAGGGATTTGTATATGAACTATGGGTTTATGTATCAGTAATTTCTATTTTCTATTGCTGCTATTGTATTTTTAAATATCGAGTACGTTAAAGTATCGTATATAAGAAAGCATGGAATCTTGATAATGATTCCATGCTTTTTATTTATATTCAAGTTTATAATTAAGGTAGTAATTTACAATATTCGATTTTATAAAACAGGGGATGATGAAGTTGAAAAAGGTATTGGTACTAGGGGGAACAAGGTTTTTTGGTAAACATTTAGTAGAAGTACTGTTGCAAGCTGGACACGATGTAACGATTGCAACACGAGGATTTACGGAGGATTCTTTTGGGGATACGGTAAAAAGAATTGTAGTAGATAGAGAAGACGAAAAGTTACTGGAAGAGCGTTTGGAAGGTAAAAGTTATGATATCGTATACGATAATTTATGCTATAGCTCGAATGCAGCGAAGATAATATGTGAAGTGTTACAAGGAAAAACAAAGAAATATATTATGACATCTTCAATGGCTGTTTACGAGCCAGCGATAGGCTTGTTAGAAGAGAACTTTAATCCATACGAGTATGCTATTACGTATGGAGATAGAAATGACTTCAATTATAGTGAAGGCAAGCGATTAGCCGAAGCGGTTTTACTTCAACAAGCAACATTCCCAGTTGTTGCAGTGCGTTTTCCAGTTGTTATTGGAGAAAACGATTATACGAAAAGGTTACAATTTTACGTTGAACATATTGTGAGGCAAGAACCTGTCGCCGTGAATCACCTAGATGGAGAGTTGTCATTTATACATGAAAAAGAAGCAGGGGAATTTTTAGCTTGGTGCGGGATGAAGGACATAGAAGGGCCAATTAATGCTTGTAGCAACGGGATAGTTTCTACTTGAGAAGTTATTCATTTCATAGAAGAAAATACGGGAATAAAAGCACTCGTTCAAGAAGTAGGAGATAATGTAGCGCCTTATAATGAAGTGATTAATTGTACATTACATAATGGAAAAGCTAATGAATTAGGATTCCCGTTCCGAGAATTGAAAATAGAAATAGAAAAAGTATTACGTTATTACATACATGCAATGAAATAATCATAAATCCCCCAGTGGCAATCCGGGGGATTCTGGAGGATTTCGACAATACTAGTTTTACATCACCAAATTTACCTTACATGCATGATGAATACTAATGTATCACATCAATATATGGATCTAGTTCATCATAGTCATATGAAAGGTTGGGCAATTGAAATGAATACGTGAAATTATCTCCTTTCCGCCTCGAAAGTTGGCCTGAGTAAAAATAGTTTACTTAAGTCAAAAATACACTTGTTTTTTTCGGAAGTCAACAATAATCCCGGGAATTTTCTGAAAAATATTACAATAAAAGTAACACTTTTGATTTCGTTTGTGACTCTTATCCTTTTTGCTTATACTGTAAAGTAGTAGTGTCTTGTTGAGATAGAAGGAGATTGTTTATGGGCAAAACGAAACAATTAATAGAGGAAGCAAGTAATTTTATTACCGTTTGCTATAAGGAACTTAATAAAGAGAAATTAATAAAAGAGCGTATGAAAGAAATTTTAATAGAGATAGAAAAGACTGGAACGTATGAGCATACATTTGAAGAGCTTGTTCATGGATCACGAATGGCATGGCGTAATAGTAATAGATGCATTGGGAGATTGTTTTGGAGTAAGATGCACATATTAGATGCACGTGAAGTAAATGATGAGGAAGGTGTATACAATGCATTAATTCATCATATTAAATATGCAACGAACGATGGGAAAGTTAAACCGACAATTACAATTTTTAAGCAATATCAAGGTGAAGAAAATAATATACGAATTTATAATCACCAATTGATTCGGTATGCAGGATATAAAACAGAAATGGGAGTGATTGGTGACTCTCATTCCACTGCGTTTACAGATTTTTGTCAGGAACTTGGCTGGCAAGGAGAAGGTACGAATTTCGATGTATTGCCACTTGTGTTTTCTATAAACGGGAAGGCACCTATATATAAAGAAATTCCGAGAGAAGAAGTAAAAGAAGTGCCAATTGAACACCCAGAATACCCGATTTCGTCACTTGGAGCAAAATGGTATGGGGTTCCAATGATTTCAGATATGTGCTTAGAAATTGGCGGTATTTCTTATACGGCAGCCCCGTTCAATGGATGGTATATGGGAACGGAGATTGGGGCTCGTAACTTAGCGGATCATGATCGCTATAATTTACTTCCGGCTGTTGCGGAGATGATGAAGCTCGATACATCGAGAAACGGTACGTTATGGAAAGACAAGGCGCTAATTGAATTAAACGTGGCTGTTTTACATTCTTTTAAAAAACAAGGAGTTAGTATTGTGGATCACCATACAGCTGCACAACAATTTCAACAATTTGAGAAGCAGGAAGCGGCATGTGGACGGGTTGTAACAGGTAATTGGGTGTGGCTCATTCCACCGTTGTCGCCAGCTACCACTCATATTTATCATAAACCGTATCCAAATGAAATTTTGAAGCCGAATTTCTTTCATAAATAATAGCTAGTATAGTTTTTTTTTCTGCAAAATATAATTTTTTTTAATTACTGTTACGTAGCAAATGGAAGCCTTTACTATCGGTTATTTTTGGAAAGGACTTTTTGAACCAAGGAGTTCCTTATGTTATAATCAAATTTCTGTTTCGAAGACCTTATAGAAATATAAGGTCTTTTGTTTTGCTTTTTTATGTAATAGGAATAGAAATTTTCTTTTAAATAAGGGATTTAGCATATTTTTAGGGACAACATAAGTGTGTAGGAAATTGATGAATTATTATGCTTATATAATCATTGTGTTTTGGGTGTAAACAAGAAAACATAATAAAGTTGTTTTTTAGATTGCTGAGGAAGGAGGAAGTGTAAATGAGGATGAAGAGTCGAAAAACGGATTGGCCTGTATTTCTTATTAGTGGTGGCTCACTTTTATTATTTGTAATTGCAGTTATTTTAAATAAAAGTTACGTAGAGGGAGCCATTAATAGCAGTTTTACAGCTTCAATTAAATATTTTGGTGCCTTTTGGCAAGTTTTATTAATTGGTACATTTGTTGTTGCAATGTGTATGGCGTTTTCGAAATATGGGAGAGTTAAACTTGGGGGGCTAGAAAAACCTGAGATTAGTACGACAAAATGGCTCGCTATTATTATGTCTACATTACTTGCCGGAGGTGGCGTTTTTTGGGCAGCCGCAGAGCCGATGTACCATTTGATGACGGTGCCACCAATACATGAAGGTATAACTGCTGGAACGAAAGAAGCGGTAATGCCGGCTTTAGCACAAAGTTATATGCACTGGGGTTTCCTGGCTTGGACGATTTTAGGTACAATTAGTGCGGTAGTTATGATGTACGGGCATTATCATAAAGATATGCCTTTAAAACCTCGAACGCTTTTATATCCTATTTTTGGAGAGAAATTGCGAAAGAGTTGGCTTGGAACAGTGATCGATGTATTTGCCATTATTGCGGTAGCTGCAGGGACGATTGGTCCAATCGGATTTTTAGGACTACAAGCAAGTTATGGGTTACAAGCATTGTTTAACATTCCTGATGTGTTTACTACTCAATTAGCCATTATTGTTTGTGTAGTAGCTGTTTCTACTATATCTGCGGTAACGGGAATTGATAAAGGGATTCAAATTATAAGTAATTTAAATGTTAGGTTAGCAGTTTTATTAATGGTATTCGTATTACTGTTTGGACCAGGTGGATTTATTATTGATTCATTTGTTTCTTCGTTTGGATTTTATATAAATGAATTTATTCCAATGAGCACATATCGTGGTGATACAGGTTGGTTAGGGTCGTGGACAATCTTTTTCTGGGGATGGTTTATTGGATACGGACCGATGATGGCAATTTTAGTGAGCCGAATTTCAAGAGGAAGAACAATCCGAGAAATCATCGTTGCAATTGGAATTATTGCACCTATTATTACAACGTTTTGGTTTACTATACTAGGGGGATCAGGTGTGTTTTATGAGTTAATGAATCCTGGTTCTATCTCGACCGCATTAAGTGAATCTGGTATGCCAGCGGCTATGATTGCAATTACAGAGCAACTGCCACTATCTAATATTATTGGACCTGCATTTCTTTTATTAACAATTTTATTTGTAGTGACAACAGGAGATTCAATGGCTTATTCGATTTCAATGGCAGTGACTGGAGATGGAGATCCTAGAATTAGTTTGCGAGTTTTTTGGTCGCTTATTATGGGCGCAGTTGCGGCGATTCTTTTATATATGGGTGAGGGAAGTATTAACGCCTTACAATCCTTCATTGTAGTGACGGCTGTTCCGGTATCTATTCTGTTATTCCCAATGCTATGGCTAGCGCCTAAAGTCGCAGGGGAATTAGCGTTAAAACAAGGTATTGTAAAAGAAGAAGATAAAACTAGCTTCTTGTTCCAAAAAGCTAGTAAATCAAAATAAATAATTGTATTTATATAAGAAGAGGAAGCATTTCATTTGAGATGCTTCCTCTTTGCTATTTATCCAAATACTTTTCCTGAGGGGACAGTATTTGGATAAACATTTCGTATAGTTTCAATCTATTCTAATACTTTATCTTTCGTCTCTGGGACACATAATAGCATTGTAACTAAACCGATTGGATAGATAATGAAGATGAGAGATAATGCTCACATTAAATTACCACCTGCAGCAAGTAAGCCGATAATAACAGGTCCAAATCCAGCTAACCCACGTCCTGTATCGAAAATAAAGTTCTCTGCTGTCGAGCGAGCTTCAGCAGGATAGTTTTCAGCTAAAATTGCTCCGAATCCCCCCATCATGCCATTGGCAAAGAATCCAAGCAATGCACTTCCCCATAACAATGATGTTGAGTCTGTGAATAAGAAGAAGTAAATGAGACAGTATATAGTACCACCGACATAATAGATTGTAAAAGTTTTACGGCGACCAATTTTATCGGCTAGAATACCAAAAGTCGCAATTCCAATTAGCATGCCGATCGTAGAGATGAACATCCAGCCGCTCGCTTTTGCTAATGTGTAGTTATATTTATTCGCTAAAATAGTTGGCATCCATGTGAAAATTCCATAATATCCGAAGTTCTGGATGAATGACATAATAATAAGACCAATTGTTGTTATCGTTACTTTTTTATTGGCAAATAACTTTCGAAGTGGGAACTTTTTCATTTGCTTTAGTTGTTCTGCCTCAGTAGTTGTTAAATTACCTTTAGCTTCTTTTTGTAACAATTCTTTTTTGTATCGTTGTTTTTGTTCCCATATTTCCGGTTCACTTAAACTTTTGCGGACGTAAACAGCTAGTAGAGCGGGAATGAGTCCAAATAAGAAAACAGCTCTCCATCCGAAATGCGGGACGATAAATGCCGGAAGGAGTGAAGCGACTAGTACGCCAAATTACCATCCAAGTGCAACAACGGATGTCGCCTTAGCGCGCATTTCTTTAGACCATGTTTCAGTTACGATGGCCATTCCAATCCCGAATTCACCACCAACTCCCATTCCAACTAAAAAGCGAAGAATTAATAATTGCCAATAATCTGTTGCGAAATAAATAAGTGCTGTTGCTAGTGAGAATAGTAAGATTGTGAAGGCCATCGTACGGATACGCCCAAATAAATCAGCAATAAATCCAAATAAATAAGACCCGATTAGCATTCCTATTGTGGTAGCTAATGTTAAGTTTCCACCTTCAACAGGGCTTAAATGAAATTCTTTTAAAATGTAGACGAGTACGAAAGATAAGAGCAACATGTCTAAACCTTCTGCTGCATATCCTAGCGCAGAACCAAACAATGTTTTATATCTTTTCTCTTTCGTCTCCTCTGTTGTTGATTGTACATCAGTAGTGACGTTCATCATTACTCCTCCTTATTTTCTTCTACAGTCGCTATGGAAGAATAACAAAAGGCCTTCTCACCTGATATGATGAGAAGGCCAAAAAAGCATACGTATCCCTAAAAAAGACCATACGTATAGTATATTCCGACTTCCTTCTCAACCTCACGGGGTTGGGTTAAAGGACTGTATTATATTACTTTATTTTTAGCACTCTTCTGTTAGATTGTCAAATAAAGAGGGGATAGTTATGTGTAAAATATTTCAAAAAACATTTCATTCTCCTTGACGCACGCTTCATTATTTTCCCATAATAAAACTAACTAATATAAAAAGGAATGAATCACAGATGCTAAATTTAGTACTTATGATGATTGAACGCGTCGGACTTATTGTTATTTTAGGATTTTTACTCTCTCATATTAAAACGTTCCGGCGTCTTCTTCATAAGCAAGACGGATATGTAGATAAGTTTAAGCTTATTTGTATTTTTTCAGTGTTTACAATTGTAAGCAACTACACAGGGATTGAAATAGCAGGAAATACTATTATGAATGAAAATTGGTTACAAGGTGTTTCATCATCCAGCACAATTGCGAATACACGAATCATGGGTGTTGGAATTAGTGGATTGCTTGGCGGTCCTATCGTCGGAATTGGAGTAGGTTCTATTGCGGGTATTCATCGTTATATGCTTGGCGGGACGACGGCAGTAAGTTGTGCAATTTCATCAATTTTGGCTGGGATTATAACAGGTTATATTGGATACATTTTCAAAAAATATAACCGTACTATTACTCCTAAATTTTCTGCGATTTTAAGTGTTTTTATCGTTACTTTAGAAATGCTTATGATTCTATTAATTATAGAAGATGGACTTAGTGTTGTGAAAACAATTGCGCTACCGATGATTCTTGTAAATAGTTTTGGCAGTTTCATTTTACTTTCGATGATACTAGCTATTTTACGACAAGAAGAAAACGCAAAAGCTTTGCAAACGCATAAAGTATTACGAATTGCTGATAAGACGTTACCATATTTCCGCCAAGGGTTAACAGAAGAGTCTTGTAAACATGTGGCACAAATTATTCACCGCTTTACGGGAACAGATGCGGTATCCTTAACAGATACAGAGGAAATCTTAGCTCACGTTGGATTAGCATCAGATCATCATATTCCTTCACACAGTTTAATAACAGGTTTATCAAAAGAAGTATTAAAAACAGGGAAAATAATGAAGGCAAAATCACGTGAGATTATTAATTGTCAACATGAAGGGTGTCCATTACAAGCGGCAGTTGTTATTCCATTAACTTCACATGGAAATACGATAGGAACATTAAAACTTTATTTTAAAAACCCTAATCAATTAAGTCGTGTTGAAGAAGAGTTAGCGGAAGGGCTAGCGAAAATATTCTCCACACAGCTTGAGTTAGGTGAAGCTGAGTTACAAAGTAAGTTATTGCAAGATGCCGAAATAAAAGCGTTGCAAGCACAAATCAATCCGCATTTTTTATTTAATGCAATTAATACAGTATCAGCTTTATGCCGAACAGATGTAGAGAAAGCGAGAAAATTATTATTGCAGCTTAGCGTTTATTTTCGTTGTAATTTGCAAGGGGCACGACAATTACTTATTCCATTAGAACAAGAGTTGAATCATGTACATGCATATTTATCGTTAGAGCAAGCGAGGTTTCCGAATAAGTATGAAGTGAAGATGTACATTGAAGAGGCACTAAAGGTGACTTTAGTTCCACCATTTGTGCTTCAGCTATTAGTTGAAAATGCATTGCGCCATGCTTTTCCGAAAAAGCAGCCAGTGTGCCAAGTCGAGGTACATGTGTTTGAAAAAGAAGGGATGGTTCACTTTGAAGTAAAGGATAATGGACAAGGGATTGAGAGTGAACGTCTAGAGCAATTAGGAAAAATGGTAGTTCCATCAAAGAAAGGGACGGGAACAGCCTTATATAATATTAATGAACGACTTATCGGGTTATTTGGGAAAGAGACAATGCTTCAAATTGAAAGTGAATTAGAGCAAGGGACAAAGATCCTCTTTGTGATTCCGAAAAAAGTAGAGGAGGAAAAACGGAGTGTTAAAAGTATTAGTAGTTGATGATGAAATGTTAGCACGGGATGAATTGAAATATTTATTAGAGAAAACAAAAGAAGTAGAGATAATTGGTGAGGCGGATTGTGTAGAGGATGCATTAGAAGAATTAATGAAAAACAAACCAGATATTGTTTTTCTAGATATTCAATTATCTGATGATAATGGATTTGAAATCGCAAATATATTAAAGAAAATGAAAAACCCACCTTCAATTGTGTTTGCTACTGCATATGATCAATATGCGTTGCAAGCATTTGAAGTAGATGCGTTAGATTACATTTTAAAGCCATTTGATGAAGAACGTATCGTACAGACATTAAAGAAATATAAAAAACAAAAGCAAATAAAGTTAGAAACAAAGCAAGATGTAAAGAGTGTAGATGTAACGGCCGAGATGCATAAATTAGCATTACCAATTGAGGAATCAATTGTACTTGTTAACATTGAGGATATTATTTACGTAGGGCTTTTAGATGGGAAAGTAACTGTAAAAACAATGAAAGAAACATATGTAACACATGATACGCTTGTCATTTTGGAAAAGAAATTACCACAAACAATTTTTATGCGTGTTCATCGTAGTTTCGTTGCTAATATTAATCATATTTCTGAGATACAGCCGTGGTTTAATTCGACTTATAACTTAATTATGAAAGAGGGATCTAAAGTCCCGGTTAGCCGTACATATGCAAAAGAACTTAAAAAGCTGCTTCGTATTTAAGAAGCAGTTTTTTAAGTATCGATGTGGCAGTAGTTGGTGTCGTAACGGTGGTGGTTATTCCAATGTTCATGCCGTTTATTGGATGATAAAACTTACTTAAAAAAATATAAAAGCAAGCTATTTGTAGGACGGATTTCTACTGATAGCTTGCTTTTTATGTTACAGTAATGGTAAGACCTATTCTTAGGGGAATAAAAGTTTCCTTAAATCTTCATTAATACTTTGCATAATGCGTTTTGAAATAGGTCATTGTATTGTAAAATAAGAAGTAACATAATATATTAGCACAATTAACGGGCGGTTAGGGTTGAAGATAAATTGCTCGCAATGGCTTTAATATTCAAGGATAATTATAAGTAGAGAAGAGAGAGAGAGCTACTTGTTAACGTTTTACTTTATAGGACAGGAGAGAGTACTCGTCGATTATGCAAATAAAAAACCTGTTTCAAAGCAAAGGATTTCAGAGGTTAATCGTATTAGTATTACTTGCTCTCATATTGTATGGGATGCAAAGTATGTTAAATTTAATTTTAATTACGTTTATGTTGACGTATTTAATGGATCGATTCCAAAAGTTTATTTCTCGTAAATTAGATCATTTTATGCCAATTAATCGGAAAATTATTATAGCGCTTTTATATGTAATGTTAGTGGCGGGAATTGCCATTACGCTATTTAAATATTTACCGGTATTAACAATACAAATTTCACAATTGATTTATCAATTCAATGTATTTTTAAGAAATCCACCTGATAGTGAATTAATTAAGTATGCAGTTAATGCTGTGAATCATATGGAACTTTCTAAATATGTAGGGCAAGGCGTAGACATTTTGTATAAATCCATTACGAATGTTGGGAAATTTGGCCTTCAAGTTTTACTTTCTGTAATTTTGAGCTTATTTTTCTTACTTGAAAAAGCACGTATTGTTGCTTTTACTTCGAAATTTAAAGAAAGTCGACTTGCAATTTTCTATAACGAAATAGAGTATTTCGGAAAGAAATTTGCACGTTCATTCGGGAAAGTAATCGAAGCACAATTTTTAATTGCAATTGTTAACTGTGTTTTATCTGTTATCGCATTATGGATATTAGGATTCCCGCAATTACTAGGTTTAGCGTTAATGATTTTCTTGCTTGGTTTAATTCCAGTGGCGGGTGTTATTATCTCGTTATTCCCACTCTGTATGATTGCTTACAATATCGGCGGTATTATGTATGTCGTTTATATTGTAGTTATCGTAACAGTAATTCATGCGCTTGAAAGTTATGTATTAAATCCGAAGTTTATGTCACAAAAAACAAATTTACCAATCTTCTACACATTTATGGTGTTAATTTTTTCTGAGCATTTCTTAGGTGTATGGGGGCTTATTATCGGTATCCCAATCTTCATATTCCTATTAGATGTTTTAGATGTGACAAGTGATGAAACTGAGAAGGATTTTTCAAAAAAATAAAGTAAGAAAAAGCATCGATATTCGATGCTTTTTCTTTTATAAAGTATGGTATTCTATGCCATACTGTAAGAAGAATATACAATTGGGGTGAAATAATGGCTATAAATGAAAAGAAGGAATTAGCTACATTTGCTGGTGGGTGTTTCTGGTGCATGGTTTCGCCGTTTGAAGAGATGGAAGGGATTATACAGGTTGTTTCAGGCTATACAGGTGGCTATAAAGAGAATCCAACTTATAAAGAAGTGTGCTCGGAAACAACTGGGCATTATGAAGCAGTACAAATTACATTTGATGCAAATAAAATGCCGTATGAAGAGTTGTTAAATATATATTGGAAACAAATTGACCCGACTGATATGGAGGGACAATTCCACGATCGTGGACAGTCTTATGAAACAGTGATTTTTTATCATAATGAAGAACAACATAAAAAGGCAGAGATTTCAAAAGAAGAGCTTGAGAAGAGTGGACGTTTTTCGAAGCCGGTTGCTACAAAAATATTGCCAGCTACTACGTTTTATCTGGCTGAAGAATATCATCAAGGCTATCATAAGAAAAACACGTTCCGCTATGAGTTATACCGTAAAGGATCAGGGCGAGATGCTTTTATTAAACAACATTGGCCAAAGAATAATGCTCATTTAAAAGAAAGATTAAACGAGATGCAGTTTTATGTAACACAGGAAAATGGAACTGAACCGCCCTTTCAAAATGAATATTGGAATCATAAAGAAGAAGGGCTTTATGTAGATATTATTTCGGGGGATCCATTATTTACTTCTTTCGATAAGTTCGATAGCGGCTGTGGATGGCCGAGTTTTACGAAACCAGTTATGTCAGCTAGTGTGAAAGAAAAAATGGATGTTAGCCATAATATGACGCGTACGGAAGTGAGAAGTAAGGAAGGAGATTCACATCTAGGGCATGTATTTCCAGACGGTCCAGGACCAAACGGCCTTCGTTATTGTATTAATTCAGCAGCGCTACGCTTTATTCAAAAAGAAGATTTAGAAAAAGAAGGATATGGTGATTTTCTAATCTTGTTTGGAAATAAAAAATAACCTCGCAGTCAGCGAGGTTATTTTTTTATTTTGCTTTTTTCTTTTTAAATTTGCTTAGTACTTCATAAACGATTGGAACAATAAGAAGTGTTAATAACGTTGAACTTGTTAATCCACCAATTACTGTTACGCCAAGTCCTTTAGAAATTAAGCCGCTACCTTCAAATCCTAATGCAAGCGGGATAAGAGCCCCGATTGTTGCAATTGCAGTCATTAAGATAGGACGCAGGCGTGTTGCACCAGCTTCTAATAATGCTTCACGTGTTGATAGGCCGTCATTTTCTTTATGAATAACACGGTCAATGAGCACGATTGCGTTCGTTACAACGATACCAATTAGCATAAGAGCCCCAATCATCGCAGATACACTTAACGTTTCGCCAGAGATTAATAAGGCAACAAGTGCACCAATGATTGTGAATGGTAGTGAGAATAAAATTGCGAATGGTGCAAGGGCACCGCCAAATGTAATAACAAGAACGAAGTATACAATGGCAATCGCAGCTAACATCGCTAAGCCAAGTTGTTTGAATGATTCTTGAATATCTTGTGTAACACCGCCCATAGAAACGTCTACACCAGAAGGAAGATCCATTTTATCTACTTCTTTTTGAACAGCGGCAGATGCTTTTGAAACATCATCAGATGCTAATTTCGCACTAACCGCCGCATAAACACGGCCATCACGATGTGTTACTGTGTTAGAAGTTTCACCTTCTTTTACAGTCATAACATCTTTAACAGCAACTTCATTACCAAGTGGCGTTGTAATTTTACGATTTGTTAAGTCATCGATCGTTTCATAGTTTTGTTTTTCAGTTTCTACATATACATTTATATCTTTACTGTCTTTTTTAATTGTTGTTAGAACAGGGCGATCATGTTGATTCGAAAGTCCCATTCCAATTTGAGCAGCAGTTAGCCCCATTTTACTTAACTTTTCTTGATCAGCGACTAAAGTATATTCTGCATATGTTTTTGCAACACTAGAGTCTACGTCTTTTAAATCTTTATTTTTCTTCATGATATTTTGAATGTCTTTCACGACAGGCTTAATTTCTTCAGAGCTATCTCCATAAACGTATAGCTTAATTTCGTTACTACCGCCACTTGCTCCGAAATCTTGGTTTTTCCATTCACCTTTTCCAGACATCTTTTGTAAATCTTTAACGACTTGTTCTTTCTCTTTTTCAAAGTTTTTCGTATCGTTATCATATTGAACGAAGAACATTGCTTGATTTGATTGACCAGGGCTCATTGGGTTTTCGCCACCTAATGAGAATTGAATTGTTTTGACGTCTTTTTTATCTTGGAAATGCTTCTCAGCTTTCGTTGCGATTTTTTCAACGTCTTCTAATGTTTGACCTGGCTCAGGATTGTATGTTGCAATGATCATTTTTTCTTCTTCAGATGGTAAGAAGCTTACACCGATAATTGGCACAAGTGCAAGACTACCAACTAATAGAAGGACAGCGATACTTGATGTAATAATTTTATGGTTTAACGCCCATTCAAGTATACGTTTATATCCGTTTGCTAGTTTGCTTGGTTTTTCCTCATGATGTACTTCTTTTTCTCTCATGCTTTCCTTCTTGAATAAGGAATGTGCTAGCATCGGTACAATTGTAACTGCCACAAGTAAGGAAGCGAGTAGGGCAAAAACAATTGTTAAAGCAAATGGTAAGAACATTTCACCAATCATACCTTTTACAAGCCCAAGAGGTAAGAATACAGCGATTGTTACAATTGTAGAAGACATAATTGGGATAAACATTTCTTTCGTAGCTTCACGAATTAAATCTTTTCCACGTAATTTTTCTTCTGATAACGACATACGTCGATAAATATTTTCAATAACAACAATGGAGTCATCGACGACACGTCCGATAGCGACTGTCATTGCTCCAAGTGTCATAATGTTAAGGGTAATATCCATTTGTTTTATGACTAGAACTGCAATTAATAAAGAAAGTGGTATAGAAACGACAGAGATTAGTGTTGTTCGAATGTTTCGTAGGAACAACATAATGATAACAATCGCAAAGATAGCACCAAAGATTGCTTTGCTAAGCATTGTTTCGACTGATTTCTCAATAGGTGCACCTTGGTCAAAGGTTGAAATAATCTCTAAGTCTTTATATTTTTTCTCAAGGTCTTTTACTTTATCTTTAACTGCATTTACAACATCAACTGTATTCGCATCAGCAGCCTTCACAATTTGAATTCCGATTGCTTCTTTCCCATTTGTTCGAGAAATAGACTCTGCTTTCCCGACTTCTTTAATATCAGCAATTTCTTCTAATGTAACCGTTGGTATACCATTCATAGCAGCTGGATTCATCTGTGGTGTTTGTGCTCCAGCACCAGTGTTTTGATTGCCTTGACCATTCGGTGATGAAGGGATAGCTGGGATTTTTAATTCTTTTAATGCTTTAATTGTTGTAATATTACCGTCAACAACAACTGATTTTTCCGTATCTTTAAATGTATATAAGCCAAGTGGTAAAGATACGTCCGAACCTTTAATAATGTTTTTTACAGTATCTTCACTTAAACCTAATTCTTTCATCTTATCCTTCTTGAAGACAAGTTGTACTTCATCTACTTGTTGACCTGTGATTTGAACAGATGCGACACCATCAAGTCCTTTTAATCCTGGAACAACATTTTTTTCAACATTTTCAGTTAAGGTAGCTAAAGATTCATCTTTACTTGCTACGCTTAATGAAATAACAGGGAAGGCGTTGAAGTTCACTCGTGAAACTTTTGGATCTTTTACACCTTCCGGCAGTTTTACATTCGTGAGCGCTTCTTTAATTTCTGTTTCAGCTTTTTCCATATTTTTATTAAAATCATACTCTACTTGAATAGAGGATGCATTTTGATAAGAGGCCGAACTAACAACGTTTACACCACTTAAATTTTGTAGTTGCTCTTCCATCGGTTTTGAAACTTTATCAGCTACTTCTGCTGGTGTAGCACCAGGATAAACCGTAGTTACTGTTACAATAGGCGTTGTAATATCAGGAATTGTTTCCAGCTTCATATTAAGGCCAGAATAAATACCTGCAATGGTAACAATAATGGTTAGTAGCCAAACCGCGAACTTATTTTTCAACGAGAAATTGATGATTTTGTTCATGTTTGCGCTCCTTTTCAATATATATTGACCAACTGGTCAGTCTAATACATAATATAACTGACTGATTGGTCAGTCGTCAATAAAAAGAGATGGTATAATAAAATCAAACTGTAAGTAGTCGGTTTCCTATTCCTTACTGATTATTGATTTTTACAGATGGAAAGGCTTCTATATAAACCATTTACTCCATTAAATTTTAGGGAAGAAGTCTTATTTTCTGTTAATGTGGAATGAAATCAAGTTTGAATTTACATAAGATGCGAGATTAAGTTTAGGAGAGAAGATATGAAAGAAAAAGAGCGTTTAATTATAGAATCGGCTATGAAGTTATTTGCGACTAAGGGTGTCAATGCGACATCAGTACAAGAAATTGTGACAGCTTGTGGCATATCTAAGGGGGCTTTTTATTTATATTTTAAATCGAAAGATGAGTTGTTATTAGCGACACTTCGATATTATTATGACAAAATCCAAAAGAAAATGCTGGATATTGATAGAGAATCTTTATTGCCACGTGAAAAATTTGAAAAACAATTGTGTTGCCAGTTTACTGATGTACAGAAGCATAAGGAATTTATTATTATGCATGCGAGAGAAAATGCGATTCCATTTAATAAAGAAGTAGAAGAATTTATGATGCGGATGAAATTAGAGTCTCATGCATTTTATCGAAATAGCTTACTATCCATTTATGGTGAAAAGGTTATTCCATACTTGTTAGATCTAGTAATTATGGTGGAAGGGATATGCCGTGGGTATTTAGAATTAATTATTTTAAATGCGCCAAAAATTGATTTGTCCTATGTCTCAGCTTTTATTTTAAAAAGGATAGACAATTTAGTAGAGGGTCTTCTAGAATCTTCGGAGGAACCTGTTCTACATGAAGAGAGACTTGGAGAATTTCTTTGCAGTTCCGAGCTTATTAAGGAACAGGTGAAGGAACATTTTTTAAGTGAAATTATTGTATTTAAACGAACATTAGCCGATCAATTAGAAAATGATGAGTTACTTGTGACTTTAGATGTTTTAGAAGCAGAAATGAGATTGCAAAATCCAAGGATTCCAGTGATTAGAGGTATGCTTGCTAATTTAGCGGTATATCCTGGTTTAAATGAGTTTCGATTAAGGCTTACGGCATACTATAAGATAAAAATAACATAATAATAAAAATCCTTGCATATAGAACAGGACGCAAGGATTTTTATTATAATCAAGAATTATTTTGTGACCATTCTTCAACATTCCAAATCTTTGTTATCCAGCCTTCATAAAAGTCTGGTTCGTGACATACAAGAAGGATTGTTCCCTTATACGCTTTCAGGGCTTTTTGGAGTTCTTCTTTTGCCTTAACATCAAGATGGTTTGTTGGCTCATCGAATAGTAGCCAGTTACTTTCTTCACCCATTAGCTTACATAAACGTACTTTTGCTTGTTCGCCACCACTTAATTGATTTAGTGGGCGAGAGATATGTTCATTTTTTAATCCGCATTTCGCTAACATTGCACGAATTTGATGTTGGTCCATGCTAGGGAATGTGTTCCAAACGTCATCAATTGGTGTTATGTTATCAGCTTTTACTTCCTGTTCGAAGTATGCTGGCTCTAGGAAATCACCAAGGCTTGTTTTACCTTTTAATGGTTTAATCTTGCCTAAAATTGTTTTTAGTAATGTTGATTTACCAACACCGTTACATCCAACGATAGCAATTTTCTCACCGCGTTCAATTGTCATTGATAGCTTTGGTAGTAATGGATGTGTATATCCGATTTCTACATCTTCGCCTTCAAAGACGAAACGGCTACTTGCACGACACTCTTTAAATGAGAATTCTGGCTTAATTGCTGTTTCTGGGCGATCAATACGCTCCATGCGATCAAGTTGTTTTTGACGACTTTTTGCACGACCTGTCGTTGAATAACGAGCTTTGTTCTTTGCAATAAAGTCTTCCTGCTTTTTAATAAACTCTTTCTGTTTTTCATAAGCATTTATATGTTGATTTTTATTAATTTCGGCTAACTCTAGGAATTTTTCGTATGTCGCTGTATAGCGCGTCATTTTTGTAAATTCTAGATGGAAAATAACATCAACGCATTTGTTCATAAATTCCGTATCATGGGAAATTAATAAGAATGCATGTGGATATTCTTTTAAATAATTCGTTAACCAATGAATATGTTCAACGTCTAGATAGTTGGTAGGCTCATCGAGTAATAACACTTCTGGTTGTTCAAGTAATAGCTTTGCAAGTAATACTTTTGTACGTTGTCCACCACTTAGTGCTGAAACATCACGATCTAAACCGATTGCATCAATTCCAAGACCTCTTGCTGCCTCTTCAATTTTCATATCTAGTAAATAGAAACCACCTGCTTCGAGAGCATCTTGTATTTCCGCCATCTCCTCAAGAAGTGCCTCTAATTCTTCAGGTGTTGCAGTTCCCATTTTTTCTGCAACTTCATTTAAAGCTTTTTCTTTTTCAAATAAAGGTAAAAACGCGTCAGCTAATACATCACGAATTGTGCGACCAGGTGTTAAAATTGTATGCTGGTCTAAGTAACCGTAATTTGTACCAGGTGTCCATTCTACACGGCCTTCATCATGGATAAGTTGACCAGTAATAATATTCATAAATGTTGATTTACCAACACCGTTTGCACCGACTAATCCGACATGTTCTCCTGCTAGTAAACGCATGGATACATCTTTAAATAATGTGCGATCGCCAAATGTATGGCCTAGTTTTTCTACTGTTAATAAGCTCATAGTATCCTCCGTCCAACTTGAAATAGTACCTTGAATCATGATACTAAATTATTGAGTATAATGCTATCCTTTCAAAATGTATCTTTTTGTAAGAAACTCATTGTATTTTTTTGGGGAAAGGTTATAATATTAATTGAACAGTGGTCAATTAAATTGTGAGGTATGAAAAATGTCGCCAAGAAGGGCAGTTAAACAAGAATTAACGAGAGAAATGATTATGAATGTAGCAAGAGACTTATTTATAAAATTAGGTTATCAGCATACTTCAATGCGTAAAATTGCAACAGAAATAGGATATAGCCATGGTGCCATCTATTATCATTTTAAAAATAAAGCAGAGCTTTTCTATGCGATGGTAGAGCAAGATTTTCAATTGCTAAATCAAAAATTAGATAAGATTAATGATCAAAATTTACCACAAGAGGAACAATTGAAAGCTGTTTTATTTGGTTTTATTGAATTTGGTTTGCAAAATCAAAGTCATTATGAAATCATGTTTTTAATTAGAGATGATGAGTTAAAAGAATGTTTAGCAGATGGCCCAAATGTTAGTTACGAAAAATTTGCTACTGTTGTATCTTCTTTGTGTAATGAGAAGGTAAATGTAATGACAATATGGTCTGTTTTTCTATCATTACATGGGTTTGTGGCACACTATTGTGGGAATGATCAAACATTTGAAGAAGTAAAAGGATTAGCTAAAGTACACGTGGAGTTTATTTCAAAATCACTTCTTATGTAAGTGATTTTCTTTTTAATATTAATTGAACAGCGGTTAATTAATTTAGGGGGGATATATAATGAAAAAAGCTTTAGTGCTAGGAGCATCTGGATCAATGGGGTATGCAATTGTAAAAGAATTATGTAGCAGAGGAATTCATGTAGTGGCCTTTGCGAGGAATAAAGAGAAATTAGAGATATTATTTTCTGGAGAAGAAAATGTGAAAGTTGTAGCGGGAGATGTATTTATACAGGAGGATATAATGGAAGCTGCGAAAGGCGTTGATATTATATTTCATGCTGTAAACATTCCATATTCAGATTGGGAGAAGAAGCAACCAAAATTATTAAAAAATATATTAGAAGTAGCAATGTATTACGACAGTAAGTTAGGGATAGTTGATAATATTTATGCGTATGGGAGGCAAGGGGAAGAACCTGTAGTGGAAGAAGTTAAAAAGGCACCACATACGAAGAAAGGGAAAATTCGGTTACAGCTAGAAATGATGGCAAAACAGGCTCGTGTACAAATGTTTATTGCACATTTCCCTGATTTTTATGGTCCAAATGCAGAAAGTACACTTGTTCATCATACTTTAAATGGGGTACTTGCAAATAAGTTATCAAGCTTTGTTGGAGATAAAAAGATTGCTCGTGAATATATTTTCACACCAGACGGTGCAAAAGCAATGGTTGAATTAGCTTTACGTGATGAGGCCTATGGACAAAATTGGAACATACCGGGTTGTGGTGTCATTACAGGTGAAGAGATGATTCAACATATACAAGAATTAACGGGATATACAAAACCAGTAATGACAGTAAAAAAAGGTATGATAAATTTAATTGGACTATTTGATAAGCAGATGAAAGAATTTGTGGAAATGCTATATTTGACAGAAAATCCTGTTGTATTAAGCGGAGAGAAATATGAGAGGTGTATTGGGAATATACCAAAAACTTCTTATTATAATGGGCTAAAGGAAACGATTATATCTATGCAAAATAAAGGTGTGTAAATGTTAGTATATAAAAAAAGTTATTTCTGTAGATAGAAATAACTTTTTTTATATTACGCTTTTTGTTTGACTTCACTAACCTTCTTTTCAGCTACAATAAAATGTGGTCTACGTTTCGTTTCATAATAAATGCGACCGATGTATTCACCCATAACACCTAGGAAAATGAGTTGAATACCACCAATAAATAATATAGCAGAAATTAAAGTGAAGTATCCGGGGACTTCAACACCACCAACAATAATTTGAATAAATGTAGTAATTACGTATAAAACCCCTAAAATAGTTGTTAATAATCCAAGATATATAGATAGTCTTAATGGTTTATTATTGAATGAGATAACACCATCAATTCCGTAATTTAACAATTTAGAAAAAGTCCACTTACTTTCTCCATCAGAACGTAATACATTTTCATATCCAATAATTAGTTCATTAAATCCAATCCAGGAGAATAAACCTTTTGAGAAGCGATTGTATTCGCTTAAAGATAATAGAGAATCAACAGCTCTTCTACTTAAAAGTCTAAAATCTCCAATGCCGTCTACTAGTTCAATATCTACAAACTTATTCATCACTCTATAGTATAGACGAGAAACGAAAGAGCGAACGGGTGAATCACCTGTTCTTGTTCTTTTTGCAATAACTTGGTCGTAACCTTCGTTATATCCTTCTAACATTTCTTTTATTAGTGTAGGAGGATGTTGCAAATCGGCGTCCATAATAACAACTGCATCACCTGTAGCGTATTTTAAACCAGCTAACATAGCGGCTTCTTTGCCGAAATTCCGACTAAATGATATATAATGAACAGCTGAATCTGAATTTGCCAAATCACGTAGAATATTTAATGTATCATCTTTACTACCATCATTTACAAAAACAAATTCATAATCGGTAGTTAATTTATGAATTTCTAGAGAAGTCTCTGAATAAAAGGCTCGAAGCATCTTTTCTTCATTGTAGCATGGTACGATTATTGAAAGAGTCATTTTTGACCCTCCTTGTTTATAATAGTTAAAACGTTATTTAATATTTTTTATGAAGCTATCCGCTTTGGATAGCTTCATGATTTATTGATTGCTCATTGCTGCTTTTTAAAAGGTAATTTTCGGCGTCCTTTTTGATTTGTAAAGACTAGTAAGGCTACACAAATAATTAGTGAAATAATTGATATAATCATACCTAATTTAAAGTAAGGTGTAACATAAGTCATTTCGATTACATGTGCTCCTTTTGTAATCGGGACACCAATAAAGGCAGAATTTGCTTTCGTGAATTCTGTTTCTTTTCCATCAACTTTTATAGTCCAACCTTTACTATATGGAACAGATAAATATAGTAATCCATCTTTTTTTGAGTTAATTTCACCTTTTAAATAGTTGTTTTTATAATAAATATTTTGAAGTCTATTTTCAGTTAGTTTTTCTGTTTCTTTTTGTACACCTTCGTAATTTACGATATTTGCTTGTAAGTCTTCAAGTTCGTATTCACCTGGTGCATCAATAGAAATAGTTAGTTGGTCTGGACGATCGTCTTTACCTAAATTATAAACAAATCTTTCTAAAGGATATGAGTATGCACCAGTGTCTTCACCTTTCCCCATATCTTTCCCGTTAACTACTGCATGGAATGAACCTTTATTTTGTATCTTTAATTCTACAATTAAATCTCCAGGAGTATTAGGATAATTTATAGGTACGATCATATGTCCATTGCCATGGACAATGAGTTTATTATTCTCTTTTTCCATATTTTCTAGTTGTACTTTTTCCATTTTGATAGGTACCGCTTTTGAATTAAGGTTCTTTTTATCAAAATGAGTTAATGAAAAGTCTTTTCCATTATTAACGACTACAGCATGTAATAATAATTGGTCACGCTGAGCGAAGTTTAATTTAGAAAATTCTTCTTCACTTATACTAGAATCATATACATACCCTAACGGTAAAGCATAGTCATTTTTGTAAATATTATAGGGTCCTACTTGTTTTAATAGTTTATATCCATATGGGATATTTTTTTGATCTGTATCAGCGCTTAGTACGCGATATTTTATACCTAACATATTTTCAAGTAGTAGTCGACTATCAACTTGGAAGAACATCGAAGGAGTGTCGAACCCTTGGAATACGTTGTATTTATTTTTCATAAAGTCATGAACATAATAATTAATCAAGCTTTGGTACGTACTTGTACCATGATAACCTTGTAGCATTGGTGTGTTATGGGCGCTACCTGGGTTAAGAATACGATAAAAGTCTTTATCATATTCTTGTATATAACGAATGGCAGCAATCTCATCTTTGTTATCATAGCCAGATACATGTAAAGCTTCTTTTGTAGCATTGCTTTGTCCGAAAACTGTACTAAGTATATTATTAGCATACATGTAATTCATGGAAATTGTACTAACGAGTACGTTCACTACAACTAAAAATTGTATGAAAGGTTTAGAAAGATAACGCCATAAACATACTGTAATGACAGAAAGAACGATAGTTCCGATTAAAATATTGTCAACTGCCTGTAAAGGTTTATCACTTACATTTATATTTACTTTTCTATAAAATGCATAAATGAATAATCCTATTGATACTAATGAACTCATTATATAAGGTAATTTATGTTCTTTCTTATGAACAATCATCCAATCTAAGATGTATGCTATAGTTTGAGCAATTACAAATACAAATAAATAAAGCCATCTATATTGCATTGCTGAGAAACCATTAAATACAGAGTATGTATAAGGAAGCATAAACAGAATGAACATGAAAAATGTAAAGAGTACTTTATTTTTAACAAGTTTATCACGTATAAACATTCCAAATATGATTAGGAATAAAATTAAAGCTGGTAAAGCTAATTGATGATTTTCAGCATCATATACGAAGAAGATAGTTTCCATTAAATCTTTATAAAATTTATCTTCAAAGAATAAAGGTATATCAAATTTCTTCGTTAACCGATCCGCACTAAATACCGCATTGACTGATGGAATAAAGCAAACTGCAGCCAAGCCAAGTGATAGACCGTATAATAATCCAATTTTAATATAATAAGCTAGAAAAGAGACGATTGTTTTATTTTGCTGTGTGGCAAAGTATTGGAAAAATGCATAAATGAAAATGAAAATACTTGTGATAAAAGCAAAATAAAAGTTCGATGCTAACATTAAAGTAGCAGCTACTAGGAAAAGTCCACGTTTCTTTTCTATAATATATTTATCAAGTCCCCATATTACTAATGGTAAAAATACGATGGCATCAGCCATGAAATCCCAAAGTAATGAATGGCGCATAAAAGTAATACATCCACCATACATAATAGCAGCAATAAAAGATGAGAAAACTGTTTTATTATGATAACGTAAAGAACCATACATGAATAACATAGCTAAAAAGTTTTTTAAAATACTCATGTATAATTTCATATCATAGATTTGTTCAATATTTAATTTAGGAAGTAACAGCGTAATCCAGAAGAACGGCGCTGTACTGTAATAATAACTAAACTCTCCAAATAAATCTCCACCTAATCCATAATCAAAAGACCAAAAAAGATTACCATCTTTAAAGGCATGTTGCAGGAGAAATGTAAAGAAGCCAAATTGGCTTAATGCATCACCTGTACCAGAAAAGATTTGATTAGATGTTAAAAAGAAATAATGAAAAGCAAAAGCACACAATAATAATATCGGAATAATCATTATAGTTTTCTTTGAGAAAATCTTATTGTCCGGCTTAATGCTCATAAAAATTTATAATCCTCCTTTGAAAGTTGTTACATATAAAAACACACCGATTATAAAGGTGTGTTTTTTAGTTTTAGTATAAAAAAATATATATTTTTGTTGTATCATATATATTTTACAAGCAGTGAATTTCATAGTTTACTTGTAATTTAGTATAAAGCATTCTCAGAAAGTAAGTCAATTTGACATGGAATATATAGCATTTTTTAACTACTGAAAAGTCGAGAATAATGAAGTGCAGTCTTCAGAGTTTATGTTCTGTAAATGATAGTATATAAAAAGCCAAAAGCTTTTCCATTCTTAATAGGAAAAGCTTTTGGCTTTTAAGCGTTTTTACGAACTAATTTTTTATTTACAAATCCTAAAATTAACCCGCGTATTTGTGGATCAATTGCAAGGCCAATAATACCGTACAATATACCAGTAAGTGTTAGGGCTACCAGTGGTGGTAAGTTAATTAATACTGTGCGGTATAGGGCGTAACTGATTATAAATGCTAGTGTATTAAATGCAATCCCTTTGAATAGTAATGTAAATCCTTTACGAACGAATAAAGTAAATCCGATTAATAAAGTAACCTCAGTAATGATAGCAGCTACCGCAGCTCCCATCATTCCAAATTGGCTACCTAATACGATGTAACTTACGATAGCGACAGCTAATCCAATTCCCATCGTTGTCGCACGCTTCCACTGTTGACCAATAGTTGTTAAATTATCAGCAAGTGGATAGTTGATAGATTGTAAAATGACCATAAATGCTAAAATTGCAAGAGCATCACCGGCTGGTGCATATTTTTCACCTAATAAAGTAACAATCCAAAAGCTTGGATCAGCGATAAATGGAATGGAGATTCCCATTCCTAAGAAAGACATAAGTTTTAATTCGAACTGAGATAGTTTTCTATGTTCATCAATATTCTTTTCATTTCCAAAAGCAAATAATTTTGGATAAAAAGCTGCTGCAATTACACCAGGTATTTGATAAAGGACAGCAGGTATTTTAGAAGCAGCTCCAAAGAATCCAACTTGCTCATACGTTGAAACTTTTTCTAATATAATGGGCCCTAACTGTGGTAAGAGCATAATGATAATGCCATTGATTGTGAAAATGAGCAATTGATCTAAAATACCTTTATCCCAGCCCTTATGAACTGTTGTATGGCGAATTACCATTATAAAGGCGATGAGTCCTGTTACGAGACTAGATATCCCGTACATGGCAGCAACCATCATAAGTGACCATTTAAAGGACATTCCTAGTAGAAGAGCAGCTGCGGCTGTTACACCTTGTATTACAGAAATAATCGCTGTAAATTGCATGCGTTCTGTTACTTGGAAGTAAGCCATCCCAACACCTTGTAAAGTTGCTCCAAACATTGTCGGCAGTACAACCCAATATACCATCGCACGTAAGTAAGCATCAGGATAGAAGAACTGAGCGAAAATAGCGAAGAGCACAGAAATTACGATAGCTAATACTAAACGAATACGTAAATAACTACTAATTAGTACGCTAATGTTAGCGTTGCTTCTCGTTCCTTCACGCATAAATGTATGTGTCAAACCTGCATCTGTAAAATAACAAATAACAGCGGAAACTGCTAAAGCAGTTGTAAACATCCCATAATCTTTTGGTGAAACATATCTTGCAAAGAAAATCGTCGCAATAGCAAGTACAAATCGAACAGTAATATTTCCTACAAATAGGTAGGAGGCGTTTTTAAGGATTTTATTTGTTTTCATGGAACAAGACCTTTCTATTTTTCAGGACGCACTTCGTCCTATTTGTAAATTTGATTTGTTTACGGAAAGTATGTTTAAAAGCGTATTCTTTATTTAAGAAAACATAAACTTTATTCGTACAAACCAAAGCATCGCGTATAGCTTTTTGCTTCGTTTTCCATTTTTTGAATAAATTTTGCGACAATATTTATTTATATCGCCCTTGATTAATTGAACTTGTGATTTATCTAACTTAGAGCTTCCTTTAATGTATATACAAGCATTGTTAATGACTGTATATGGGAATAGATAAGTTTCAAGGATTTCAATAAGTTCTGTAGAATCATTCACGATCAAGTCTTTTGATTTATTATGAACCCAATCCTTCATTCGATTAAATACTTCTAATTCTTTTGTTGTTTTTAATTCATAATCTTTATACTTTGAAGAAAGATTTCCTTCTGATAAGATTCGATAATATGTTAAATATTCATTTACATAGCATACATTTGTAACGCTCATTAATTTAAATAGAAATTCTAAATCTTCTCCCCAGCTACACCCTGGTGTGAAACGAATGTTATGATCCATCACGATAGATCTTTTGAAAATCCAAGTACTTGTTTGCGCAACAACTTGATGCGTTAAGAAAGCCTGTGTCATATCACCTTTAATAAAGTTTGTCGTATGCTCAACTTTTTCACCAGTCTCTTCGTAAAAGTTCATATAGCCACAATAACAAGCGTTCATGTTGTTTTTATGCATGCTTTCAACTTGTTTTTCGATTTTTGTTGGATGCCATAAATCATCACTATCAAGAAAAGCAACATATTCTCCGCTAGCATTTTCAATTCCTGTATTACGAGCAACAGAAACACCTTGATTTTCTTGAGGGACGTATTTTATTTGTCCTGGGTACTTTTGTACAAGATTTTTTACGATGGAAGGTGATTGATCTTTGCTTCCATCATCTACAATTACAATTTCAATGTTTTTATATGTTTGATCTAGTATTGATTGCATCGTTTCTTCAATATATTTTTCCGTATTATACAGAGGTATGACAACGGAAACGAGTTGTTTTTGTTCTATCATAGAGTTTTTATCTCCTCAAATTTTTTATGTTTTGTACCATATATACAAGCCTTTTGAAAGGAAGAAGACTACAAGAACATCTGTATAAGTTTAACGCATATAAACTTTGTAAATCAACTTTCTATTGTGGTATCTCGTATAATTAGAAAGAAATAATTTGAAATGATAAAAGCTCCTGAATTTTTCAAGCAAAATTCAGGAGCTTTTATATATTAGTATTTAGTTAGAAAGTTATTCTTTATCTGTTATCTTTAATTTTTGTTTTAATAATGCATAATCTTGCGTTAATGTTACAAGTTGATGGTGTAATTTGGAGATTTTTCTCGTCAGGTCAAAAATTAAGATAAAACAGAATAATAGTCCGAATAAGAATAAAATGGACGGAGGATATTCTACTTTTAATAGTTTTCCAATCCAATTTATAATTTTATCCGTAGAACTTAAAATAGCCATTGCAATACAAACAAAAATCCATAAAATAGCATATTTTGTTTCTAAAGTCCCACGACGAATGGAATTAATAATTAAGAAGAATAGTAATAAAATAAAGATAAATGAAAAGGTAATTATATGCATTCATTATCAACCTTTCACGATTTTTTGCATCAATATAGCAAGACTCACCTTAACCATGTAATATGCAGATTTAAGGGGAGTGATGGAAGATTGTCCACCTTGTCGCTCTTGCATATTTACAGATATTTCATTAATGCGAAGTTTTTTCTTTTTTAAATGAATAAGGACTTCTGGTTCTGGATAATCTTTTGGATAATTGTGTGCAAAAATCTTAATTACTTCTCGATTGATAGCACGATACCCAGAAGTTGGATCCATAAATGTTTGTTTTGTTAGTACTTTCAATAGAGCAGTAAAATAAAAAATACCGATTCTTCGGGAAATACTACCTTTATATGCTGTTTTTTCTGTAAAACGTGAACCCAGCACCATATCGCATTGATCCTCGGCGATAGGCTGTATAATTTTGTATAAATCATCAGGATTATGTTGTCCATCAGCATCGAACTGAATCGCAATATCATATCCGTTTTCATAAGCGTATTTATATCCAGTTTGTACAGCTGAACCAATGCCTAGATTATATGGTAAATTAACAAGATGAACAGGGAAATCTTTTACGATTTGAGCTGTTTTATCTTTTGATCCATCATTAATAACGCAAATGCTTAATGCTGTAAAATGCTGTTTTAGTTCTAATAATCTTGTTAATGTATCTGCAATTGCTTCTTCCTCGTTATACGCTGGAATAATAATTAACGTTTTTGGTATTGAAATTGGTACCTCAATAGACATTACCGCACCATCCCTTATATACTTAATCATATTATGGTTATTTTTAAACGAACATTATTTAATATACCATTAATAGTATAACAAAATAAAGGAAAAGCTGATGGGTGATTTTAGGGAATAGGCATCGAATAAAAATGCTAAGGCAACACTTTATTATAATAAAAAATACATGCAAGGAAGAAAAAACCTGTGCATGTATAAGATAAAATCCTAATGTTACATATTCCAAGGCTTACTTAAAGTTAATACTTCAGCCATTTCTTTACTCTTCAAACGCCCTTTTTTTCTATTTTCTGCACGCTCTGAACCAGTTGTATGTAGCCAATGTTCTTCCTCTGTTTCAGGAATTACTTGTGGTACAGATGAAGGTTTTCCGTCTTTTAATGCAACAAATGTAATGAAACACGTTGCGGCCATTCTACGCTCGCCTGCTAGTAGATCCTCTGCGATTACTTTTACGAAAACTTCCATTGAAGACTTTCCTGTATAACATACGAATGCTTCATAACAAACAGAATCCGCTTGGTGAATTGGAGTTAAAAAATCAACGGAATCGATAGATGCTGTTACGCAATGTTTGCGGCTGTGTCTTGCAGCTGCAATTGAAGCGATACTATCAATTTCTGCTAATAATTTCCCCCCGAAAAGTGTTTGGTGATTATTTAAATCGTTAGGAAAAACACGTGTTGTTTTAATTGCTTTTGATTCTCGCATGAATTTCTTTTCCATATATTCAGCCCCTATTTTCTGTTTTCAATCAGAGTGACATGTGTAAGTGGAGTACTCATATTAGATATTTAATGAAGTAAAGTGTTCCAAAAGAGGATTATCCCGCTATTTGCGGGATAATAGTCAGTGGAGGATGAACAAAACCCCCGCGGATTAAAGTTTCACTTTATTGAAATTTCTGTATTTGTATTCATGTAACTGAAAGAAAATTTATCGTATATAAAATGTAGTGTAAAAGAGGATTCGCTTACATTGCAAGTGAAAAAGTAATGACCATATATTTGTCATAGAAATTCCCTATTAACCTTGTGCCTATTCATGATAGAATCGTTTTGTTATGAATGGAAATAGAGGTGCAATGGACATATGAATCATATACAAACAAATTTTTCTTCTTTCTTTAGTAAAATAATGATTGGTGCGATGCTCGCATTTTTTGTCTATAGTTGTTGGTCGGCTTTTGAAACAAGTAAGCAATTTTTTGGAGGAAGTACAACAAGTATAACAATCGTATTAGTGATTTTTGTTATTCTTATTTTGTTAGTAGCATCAATTTTGCAATATCGTTTTACAGATAAACAATTTCTTATTTTTCTTATAAGCATGTCTATAGTTGTAAGACTTATCACAGTTCTATTTGTAGATAGTCCAATGATAGGTGATATGAAGGCTATGTATGAGTCTGCAAAGCAGATTGCAATTGGCAATAATATAGAGAATATAGCACAGTTACCTTTTATTATTTATGAATCGGTCATCATTCGTATATTTGGTGATACGGTATTCGCTTTACAACTATTTAATATTTTATTTTGTACAGGAACTGCATTTTTCATTTATCGCATTGCGTCAATGGTCTTTGGAGAAGAGTGTGGTCGTATTGCATCAATATTTTACGCTTTATATATTCCAAATATATTTATGAGTTCTGTATTAACGGCGGAATCACTCGCAATATTTTTATTTTATTGTGCTTGTTACATATTTTTATATAAGGGATTAGATCATCCTTATACGTGGGTAATTTCAGCCATTTTATTTGCGCTTAGCAATATGATTTTCCCAATGGGGTTATTTTTACCTATCTGTATAGCTGTATATGTGCTGTTAATTGAATTATTTCAATCAGCAACGAAACAAAAATTACTATTAAAAATGATAGGAATACTTATTCTGTTTTATAGTACTCATTTTGGTGTGAGCTATGGTATCAAGATGATGGGAATGTCACAGTATACGATTTCTAATCAGACTTATGTTCAATCTGTTTTAATTGGGAAAAGTCAAAATGAAGAAAAAACATCCAAAAATCAAAGTGTAAAAGAGCACATTGATCAAGAGTTAAAAGAAATAGAAGTTGAAAGATTTAAACTGTTAAAACCAGTTATTAACCAGTTTTCAGATGAGGGAATAAATTCTATTATTTTTAAATGTGAAAAGCTTATATATATAGTGGTGACACTATTTATGGCCATAGCTTTATTACATTTTCTAATTAAGAAACAGCAAAACGAAGGATATATGTTGTTTGTATTATTAATTACCGGATATGTATTGTTAAGGCTCTTTCAAGTAGATATGGCATATTATAATATTATTATGCCAGCTTTGTTTATTTTACAGAGCTTCGGTGTTTATATGAGTTATTTTTATTGCCAAAAAATATTTTTCAGAAAATAAAAGAATCCATTTTGGATTCTTTTTTTGTAGATGGATGATAAGGATGAATACAAGGTGGAGATGAAGAATCTCCACCTTGTATCGATTTGCCTTACCGGTTTAGTTCTAGTTGTAAACTATCCGCTGTTAAGGCCATTTTCGAGGAATCGTCTTGAATACTCTTCATTACTTGTGAAATAGTTTCTAATTCATTTTCAATTTTTTTATTTTGTTCTTTAGAGTTAGACATATCTTTTACTATTTCTTGGAAATATTGATCTGTCGCATGCATACTATCAGTCCCTTCAGATACGAGAAAGCTAATTTGTTCCACGGAAGAAGAGACGTGTATAATTTGTTCATTAGTTTTTTCAACGAGTTTTGTAACGTTGAATATGGATTCTTTCGTTTGCTCTGATAATTTTCGGATTTCTCCCGCTACGACTGAAAAACCTTTACCAAATTCGCCAGCACGTGCAGATTCAATAGCGGCATTTAATGCTAGTAAATTTGTTTGCTCGGCGATTGATTTTACAATATCAATGATTTCGTTAATTTTGTTAGAAATATCAAGAAGTTCACGAGTATCAGTAATAATAGTTTCCATATTTGTTTGAATGCTTTCCATTCGTTTGTTTTGCAGGTTTAATTGTTCTTTTCCTTTGTTGGCCTTTTCTTCTGATGTCGTAGCTAATGATGTACCTGTTTTTGCAATTCCTACGATATTTTCTGATTTAGATGTTAATTGTTGAATAGAAGAGCTTGTTTTTTCAGACACTGCCGCTAGTTCTGTTGCAATATGTGTAATCGTCATAGCGGTCAGTTCTTTTTCTTTTTCATGTTCTTTTTGAATTCTTTCATATTCGGATTCGTAAGCTGCAATAACAAGTTCTTGTTCTAATGTGAATAATTTATTTATTACATTTATAGAATATGAAAAGTCGTCTATCGTTGAAATTTTCGTTTGCAAAATCTTCATGACGGAGCGGAATAATTCTTGATAAGCAGCAGTATACCATTTTCTATGTAAACCAATTTGTACGTGCCTTTTCGCAATTCTAACACGTTGTTCAATAAAATCTTCATTCATATTCCCGCTGAACAATTCTTTAATATGTGTCTTTAAAGTTTGTTTTAATTTTGGAATAGAGCTGTAGCGTTCAATAACAGCAATTAAATTAGGTTGTTTTGTGATGTTGGTGTAGAATTTTTCTGTTATCCAATCTATTTCCTCATAAATAAATGGCTGTAATACTTTCACAATTTGTAAATCTTCCTTTGAAATATGTAGCATGTCCATTTGAGTTTTTAGTTCAGAATTGGCAGGCACGTTAAATATGATTTGTTGGCCTTTACTTAATTCGATTATACTGGTGTTTGTTTTATTTTTTTTAAAAACCCCAAGCATCATTCTTCCCCCTGTTTATAAAGCGTTTTCATTTTTGGTCCTTATATAATTATATATTTTTATATACAATTACTCTATAGTGTGTGAAATTGTACATAAATTAAGAGAATTCTATGTAGAATTCTCTTAGTGGCCTTTATTAATTTTTGCATGTGTTTTAAAGAAAACTGGGAAATGTACATTATATATTACGGTGACTACACGAATAACGAATGTTATTAATAAACAAACATAGAAAGCCAATACGTGTGCCCCCATTGCATGTGTAATTAGGAAACTAACTGCTCCTAAAATAGAAGCAATTGCATATATCTCTTTTCGGAATACATACGGGATATCTTGAGCACAAATGTCGCGTAAAATACCGCCCCCAATACCTGTAATAACTCCCATTGAAACGACTAAAAACGAGGCGTCAACGTGATGTGACATTGCTGCATTTGCACCAATAGCTGTAAATACACCTAAACCAACAGCATCAGAAAGCATAATAACAACTTGAAGTTTATTAATGCGCTCAAAAAACATACATGTGAATAATGCTGATAGTACACTTACGAAAAAGTAAATTGGTTTTACAAATGCGACAGGAGGCAGGTTACCAATCATAATATCACGAATAATACCGCCGCCGAGCGCAGTAGCTACAGCTAAACAAAGGACACCAAATAAATCTAGATCTTTTTTCAAACCAACTAATGTACCAGAAATGGCAGCGGCGATAATGCCAAGAAACGTAAATATATCGATTAATAACATGGCTTTAATTCCTTCCTCTTAAAGATGTTCCAGAGAAAAAATATACACTAAAGTTTTGGAAATAACAATTACTTTTCGCTACATGTAGAAAAACGGATGAAATAGCTAAAGAAAGCGTTTGAAAATGCTTGATAAGTAGCAATAAAGTAAGGCGAAAAAGTGTGGGAAGATTAATTGTATAGTTTTTTGATGTAGCTTAGTTGGAGGAATGGTACAATAAGAGAAGTCCGCTTTTTACATTTGTATAAAATGATAAAAAAATATTTCCGTACGGTCGAAAATAAGTGCACAGGTGTTAGATAGTTTTTATAGGGATAGGGAAGGATAGCTAAAGGACAATATTTTCGGTTACTAATAATGTTGGATTTGACTAGTTTCAGCATGAAAAATAGTTCTCAATTTAAATATGAGTTATGTTATAATTGCTGGGTGTGTTTAAACAGTAGAAAACTATGATTAAAAGATAATGTAAAGATTTTGTATGGAGGTCTTGGAATGTTAGCAAATCAAGCTAGGGTTAGATTTGAGCATTTTTTGCTCTTTTTTATTATTTTACAGCCCGTTTTGGATTTATTAACCTCTCTTAGCATTGAGTTATTAAAAGTAAATGCGACAGTTGGAATTATGGTGAGATTCCTCATTATGGCAATGGGTGGTATTTATATTTTAATTCAGGCAAAAGAAAGAGAAAATAGGAAGTTTTTGATTTATCTTGTATTACTAGGAGCTATATTAGGAATAGGATTTATTAATAACAAGTTAATCAAGAGTCCTATTGTAATCGCAGAAGAAGTTAAATTCATTGGAAAAGCATTGTATATATATATTATGCTTGGCTCATACATTTTAGCTTTAAAATCACTGAAGAAGACAGTAAATATTAGCGATAAAGTTAGAAATAACATTGTGTATTCAACATTAATTATTAATGCTATTATGGTTATTTCTATTACAACTTCTACAGACTTTGGAAGTTATGAGTGGATGAAAGTTGGTTCCCGAGGATGGTTCTATGCAGGTAATGAACTAGGGTCAATCTTAGCCATTATTTTCCCTATTGTGGTACTATATTCGATTCAAAAAACAAAGAGCTTGAAACACGTTTTATATTGGATTCCATCGCTGTTAATGATTTACTCTTTAATTCAAGTTGGTACGAAAGTAGGGATGGGCTCAATTGGTGCTACGTTAGCGGCAGCAATCGGGATTATTGTACTACAATTATTATTTGATAGAAAAAACCCGAACAAAAAATCTCTTGCAATTAATGCATTAATTGCTCTTGTCCTATTAGCTGGTGTAGTTGGAACATTTAAAAAGACACCATTAGCACAAAATATGGGCATTCATAATAACTATTTATCAGAACAAAATGTAGCACAGCAAGGTCAGAAAGAAAAAGAAATTAAAGATAAAATTAAAAAAGAAGAAAAGCAACAACATAAAGTTGAAAAGCCGGAAGAAAAGGCAAAGATAGAAGCGGAAGTTAAGAAAGAGCTTGAGAAAGAGCAAAAGAAAGAAAATCAAGAAAATCTTATTTTTAGTGGACGTC
The DNA here is from genome assembly GCF_038050385.1 of Bacillus sp. FSL R9-9410. NCBI lineage: Bacteria > Bacillati > Bacillota > Bacilli > Caryophanales > Bacillaceae > Bacillus > Bacillus sp. FSL R9-9410. The sequence goes on along the minus strand of NZ_JBBOTV010000002.1, from coordinate 465,396 downwards.
AAGTATATGAAGAGAGACATAAGCAGTTCTTTAAAGAAGCGCCAACGTCACAAAAGTTATTCGGAATGGGTTATGCAGGTAACTATAAATATAATGAACAAAAGCAGCCAGATCCGAAGCTAATCGAAATGGACTTCCATGATTGGTTTTATGATTTCGGAATTATTGGTTTTGCGTTAATGATGATTCCATTTATTTATTACGGCTTAAGAATCTTAATAGCATTTGCTACAAGATTTAAGGAAATATTCAATGTGAAATATGGAATGATTTCAGCAAGCTTAGTATTAGCACTAGGTATTGCGTATATTGCAGGGCATATTTTGACAGCACCAGGAGTCGGGATTTACTTTGTAGTGGTGTTAGCTTGTCTAATTGTAGATTTAGAAATTGAATGATAAAAATAAAAGCTAACTTTTGTTAGCTTTTATTTTTTAGTACAGTAAAATAAAGATAGATGGAAATGTAGCGAGGATTTAAAGGAGGAAAAAATATGAGGATATTGCATATGAATGCAGGAGCAGAAGATGGTGGAGGAAAAACACATATTATTTCACTGCTCGATCAGTTTCCGGATGGTGAAGTAGAATTAGCTGTATTTGAAGATGGAATTGTTGCGAAAGAAGCAAGAGAGCTAGGAATAAAAGTTCATGTGTTTTCACAAAAATCTCGCTATGATTTATCCATTTTAAAGAACATAAGTGAATTCATTAATAAAGAAAAATTTGATGTAGTTCATACACACGGTCCTAGGGCGAATTTCTTTGTTTCTCTAATGAAGAAGAAATTCGCGGCAAAATGGGTAACGACAATTCATAGTGATCCATTTCAAGACTTTACTAAACAAGGCTTAAAAGGCTGGATTTTTACTAAGTTAAATTTGAAAGCTTTAAAAAATATAGATTTATTTTTTGTTGTAACGAATAGGTTGAAAAAAAGCTTAGCCGCATTAGGTATTTCAAATGAAAAGATGCATGTTATTTATAACGGGATTGAATATGATCGGGAAAAAGCAGATGGCTATAATAAAAAGGAAATGTTTAATATTGATGAAGATGTGTTTACGGCAATCCAAGTAGCACGTCTGCATCCTGTTAAAGGACATGAAGTTTTATTCGATGCGTTACAACAAACAAAATTGGAGAAAATTAAAGTGTTATTAGTTGGTAACGGACCGTTAGAAGGAGAACTAAAGGCGTTAGCTACTGAAAAAGGGATTAATGATAAAGTTGAATTTTTAGGGCATCGTCAAGATGTGAAACAATTATTTGCTTCATCACATGTCAATTTGTTAACTTCCCATAGCGAAGGATTTCCATTAGTTTTATTAGAAGCGGCAAATCAACGTGTACCATCAATTGTGACTAGATCAGGAGAAATCGAACCGTTAATTGCAGATGAAACTTATGGGTGGATTGTACCAACTGGTGATGGAAAAGCATTGGCATCGGCATTAGAAGAGGCGTATGATAAGTGGAAAACTGGAGAGTTATCAGTAATGGGCAAGCATATTTATGAGCATGCTACTATGAACTTCTCACTTCAAAAATTATATGAAGATACGAAAGAAACATATAAGCAATTAATAGCAAAAAACCTTTAATGATAGAGAGGATAGTTAAATATGGCAGTACAAACGGTTGATATTCTAGGTGTTCCTTTCTCTACAATGACAATGGATGAAACGATCCAACATTTAAAGAAGCAACTAGAATTAGAGCAAGCTCATACTTTTCAGGTGGTAACAGCAAATCCTGAAATTGTTATGTGCGCAAAAAAGGATGAAAAATTCCATAAAACATTATTAAATACAGATTTAATTACACCTGATGGTATTGGGGTTGTAAAAGCAAGTGGTATGCTTGGTACACCTTTAAAAGAGCGGGTAGCGGGATTTGATTTAATGAGCAATTTATTTGCAAAGTTATCAGAAGAGAATAAATCAGTATCTGTTTTCTTATTAGGTGCAAAACCACATGTTGTACAAGCCGCGGCTAATCATTTAACGAAGACATATTCGGCTGCATCTATCGTGGGTACACAAGATGGATATTTTAAACAAGAAGAAGAAGAGAATATTGTTTCACGTATTCAAGAGGCAAAACCAGACCTATTACTTGTTGCACTTGGCTTCCCAAGGCAAGAAAACTTTATCCAAAACAATAAGCATCGTTTAGAAACGAAAATCGCTGTTGGAGTAGGCGGTAGTTTAGATGTGTGGGCTGGAGAGGTAAAGCGTGCGCCAAAATGGATACAAGCTGTTCATTTAGAGTGGTTTTACAGATTATGTAGTAATCCAACACGCTGGCGTCGTCAGTTAGTACTAGCCGAGTTTTTAAAAGAAGTAATGCGTTCAAAAAGGTAGCGGAACATCGCTACCTTTTTTTTAGTTGTTTATTTTTGATAAAGTGAAACTTTAATCAGTGGGGGGGTTCATCCCACACTGATTATCAGCCCTCACCAATCGGGATAAACATTTTACTTTTTGGGAATGATGAAGGAGAATTTTTTATACGAAAGTATTTTACTTATACAATACACACATGTAAAATGATGTGTAAAGACACCTGTGTAAGGAGGACTTCTTGTGAGCAAGGTAAAAGAAATTTCGAAGCGAAAGCTACTTGGTATAGCTGGGCTTGGCTGGCTATTTGACGCAATGGATGTTGGAATGCTTTCATTTGTAATGGTGGCATTGCAAAAAGAGTGGGGATTAAGTACTCAAGAGATGGGTTGGATAGGTAGTGTTAACTCAATTGGTATGGCTGTAGGGGCGCTCGTTTTTGGGATACTATCAGATAAAATAGGACGGAAATCGGTCTTTATTATTACATTATTACTATTTTCTATTGGTAGTGGCTTAACAGCTTTAACGACGACACTCGCGATGTTCCTCGTTTTACGCTTTTTAATTGGTATGGGACTTGGCGGGGAACTTCCAGTTGCATCTACTCTTGTATCAGAGAGTGTTGAAGCGCACGAACGTGGGAAAATAGTTGTACTATTAGAAAGCTTTTGGGCTGGTGGTTGGTTAATCGCAGCTCTTATCTCATATTTTGTTATTCCTAAATACGGTTGGGAAGTTGCGATGGTATTAAGTGCAGTTCCAGCGTTATATGCTTTATATTTAAGATGGAATTTACCCGATTCTCCAAGGTTCCAAAAGGTTGAAAAAAGGCCATCTGTTATTGAAAATATAAAATCGGTTTGGTCTGGAGAATATCGTAAAGCAACAATTATGTTATGGATTCTATGGTTTTGTGTTGTCTTTTCCTATTATGGAATGTTCCTTTGGTTACCTAGTGTAATGGTACTGAAAGGCTTTAGTTTAATAAAAAGTTTTCAGTACGTACTCATTATGATTTTAGCTCAACTTCCAGGATATTTCACAGCTGCATGGTTTATTGAACGTCTTGGTCGTAAATTTGTATTGGTTACGTATTTAATTGGTACAGCATGTAGTGCTTATGTGTTCGGAATTGCGGATTCATTAACAGCATTAATAGTGGCGGGTATGTTACTATCCTTCTTTAATTTAGGTGCTTGGGGTGCATTATACGCTTATACACCGGAACAGTATCCAACAACTATTCGCGGTACAGGTGCAGGAATGGCAGCGGCATTTGGACGTATTGGTGGTATTCTTGGACCACTATTAGTAGGGTATTTAGTTGCTTCACAAGCTTCACTATCGCTAATATTTACGATTTTCTGTGGATCAATTTTAATTGGGGCACTTGCTGTAGTTATACTTGGTCAAGAAACGAAACAGAGGGAATTAGTATAAAGTGAAACTTTAATCAGTGGGTGTTTTGTCCATCAATGACTGATTATTAGCCCGCACCAATCGGGATAAAAGAAAAGGGAAACCAAGGTGGTTTCCTTTTTTCTGTTTTTTTAGATAAATAATGGTATAGTAAGAAAAAGGGATTGTTTCTTACTAAAGCGAATGTATACAACAAGACATATGGACAAAGGAATTAGGTGGCTGGATAAATGAAGATCTTACTTATCATGGAAGAGACAGAAGAGCGAAGAAAATTAGTTGAGAACTTTACTGAAAACATTCGAAATGTAGAATGTTTTGAAGCGGAAACTGGAACAGAATCTTTGCTAATAATGAAAAAACATACACCTGATTTTGTTTTTTTAAATTCGCAATTAATGGATGGTACTGGTTTTGAATATTCGAGTTTGTTACGAGAAGTGAATTGTTATACGAAATTTATTTTTATTGGTGAGGATATAGAAGAGGCAATTACGGCTTTTCGTTTCCAAGCGTTTTATTATTTATTACGACCATTTCGTGAAGAAGATTTACAATTCATTTTATATAAAATGGGAAAAGAACAAGGTGAGAAAGCAAAGAGTCATCTGCGTAAACTGCCGATAGAAGGCCATGAAGGGATTAGATATATTTTCCCGGAGGATATTGTATATGTAAGTAAAAATAAGGAAAACAAAACCGTTTCAATTTATACAACGAATAATCAATATATTTCAACATACACACTCCAGGAATTAGAAAATAAACTAAATGCATATGATTTTTTACGTGTACATAAAAGCTATTTAATTAATATGTCATATGTACAAGAACTTAAACCTTATTATAATGGCACGTATAATTTGCATTTAGACAGGTACGATGAGCAACCGATTCCAGTAAGCCGGAATTATGTAAAACGACTTCGAAATAAAATTGAACTGTGACAAGTAATGAGAGAATTTTAACATGATAATCTAAAAATCCTTCATGATAAGGAGGATTTAAGTAAAGTATTCAGAAAATTTAGTACAATCTCCACTAAGAAGTAGTAATGGGGGGATTGTATGTGAAAACATTGAAGTCAATTTTACTTTGGGGAGTTATTGCAGCGCTAGGAGCATCTGCTTTTGGTGTAATAGCGTTATCGCAAGGTGAGACAATTAATGCTGTATGGCTATTAGTTGCTGCTGTATCAGTGTATGCGATTGCGTATCGCTTTTATAGTAGATTTATAGCGAGGAAAGTTTTTGGCCTAGATAATAATAGACAAACACCTGCTCATACGTTAAATGATGGCAAGGATTATGTTCCGACAAATAAATGGGTTTTATTCGGACATCACTTTGCAGCGATTGCAGGGGCAGGTCCTTTAGTGGGACCGATTTTGGCGGCGCAGATGGGGTATTTACCTGGGACAATTTGGATTATTGTTGGGGTAGTTATTGCTGGAGCTGTACAGGATTTTGTAATTTTATTTGCTTCAATGAGACGTAATGGTAAATCATTAGGAGAAATGATTAAAGATGAGATTGGTCCTGTTACAGGATTAATTGCAATGATTGGTATTTTAGGTATTATGATCATTTTATTAGCGGTATTAGCTTTAGTAGTTGTGAAGGCGCTTGTTGGAAGCCCATGGGGAATGTTTACAATCGCAGCAACGATTCCAATTGCTATTTTAATGGGAGTTTACATGCGTTACATTAGGCCAGGGCGAGTAGGAGAAGGATCAGTAATCGGTATTGTTCTACTAATCTTATCTCTTATTGGAGGACAATATGTGGCGGAAAATCCGACACTTGCAAGTATGTTTACTTTTAGTGGTGAGACAATTGCTATTATGCTTATCGTATATGGATTTATTGCATCGGCATTACCGGTTTGGATGCTTCTTGCGCCACGTGATTATTTAAGTACATTTTTAAAAATAGGGACGATACTTGGGTTAGCAATCGGTATTTTAGTTGTAGCACCAGATTTAAAAATGCCAGCAGTTTCACAATTTATCGATGGGACAGGTCCTGTTTTCTCCGGTAACTTATTCCCGTTCTTATTTATTACAATAGCTTGTGGTGCTGTGTCAGGATTCCACGCTCTCGTTTCATCAGGCACGACGCCGAAAATGATTGAGGAAGAAGGCCACGCAAAGCCAATCGGTTATGGAGCAATGTTAATGGAATCGTTTGTAGCAGCGATGGCAATGATTGCGGCTTGTGTATTAACACCAGGAACTTATTTTGCAATTAATAGTCCTGCAGCACTTATCGGTACGGATGTATCGCAGGCAGCTCAAGTTATTTCTTCATGGGGATTTGCTATTACACCGAATGAATTAAAAGATCTTGCTGTTAATGTCGGAGAACAGACCATTTTATCACGTACAGGTGGTGCACCAACATTAGCAATTGGTATGGCGTATATATTTTCGCAAGTAATGGGCGGAACGGCGATGATGGCATTTTGGTACCATTTTGCTATTCTTTTTGAAGCACTATTTATTTTAACAACGATTGATGCGGGAACACGCGTAGGGCGATTTATGATTCAAGACATTTTAGGTCATGTATATAAGCCGTTTGCGAAAACAGATTCAACATTAGCAAATGTGATAGCTACAACACTATGTGTACTAGGATGGGGGTATTTCTTATACCAAGGGGTAATAGATCCGCTTGGTGGAATTAATACATTATGGCCACTTTTCGGTATTGCAAACCAAATGTTAGCAGGTATTGCATTATTACTTGGAACGACAATCTTGTTCAAAATGGGAAAAAAGGCATACGTTTGGGTAACACTTATTCCAACTGTCGGATTGCTTATTGTAACAATGACAGCAGGTTATCAAAAGCTATTTCATGAAAATCCCAAAATAGGATTTCTATCACATGCGAAAGTATTCCAGGGAGCATTAGATGATGGGAAGGTATTAGCTCCGGCTAAAAATATTACACAAATGAAACAAATTATTTTGAATGACTATATTGATGCGGCGCTTTGTGGAATTTTTATGATAGTTGTAATTGCTGTATTAATTTCTGCACTTCGAATTTGGATTCAAGTATTAAGAAATAAGCCGATGCCGTTAAAAGAGGCACCATATATTCCAAGAGATGAAAGTGAGTCGAGGAACTATGCTTAAAATTTTACGGAACGTATGGGGAAAGAGAAGGCAATTTATTAGTTTACTTGTCGGAGTTCCAAGTTATGAAACGTATGTAAATCACATGAAAGTACATCATCCAGAAGAGAAAATTCTATGTCAAAAGCAATTTTTTGCTGAGGCACAAGAAGCTAGATTTAATGCAAAAGGCGGAAAGATATCGCGATGTTGTTAATGGAGGGGACGAAATTTCGTCTCCTTTTTTATTTTGCTTTTTGCTGTTCCACGTGGAACAATAAAATAAAAAAGTTTGGGAATTATAGGTATTTCGTAATACAATAACATATAGAAAGGGATAGATGGAAAAGAAAAAGTAGGGAGATTATTTTATGTTTAGAGATCTATTTGTAAATATGACAATCATTCTGTCCTTTATCTTTGTAGGTGCTCAGATTTTAAGAGATAAGCCCTTAAAAGAAGGATTCTCTTTTTGGCAGAAATGTTTGGTCGGTATTTTAACTGGAATATTAAGTATATTATTGATGCATTTTGGTGTGCATATTGAAGATAGTATGTTGGATTTACGTTATTTAGCTGTTGTTTTGGCGATTATAGTTGGTGGTCCAATAGCTAGTAGTATAACAGTTATGATCATTTTAATAACACGGGTATTTTTTACTGAGTATTCTTTAGCCTCTGAATTGGCCTGCTATACTATCGTGGCAATAGGGATTGGCATTACTCTCATTTGGCGGATGAAGATTTCTATATTTACAAAATGGATATGGTTTAATGTGTACAGTTTGTCTATTTTAATACTACCAATTTATATTTTATTTAAGGATATATATGTAGTGGTATTATATTTAGTTTGTTGTATTGTAGCGGCATACATTACATTTGTAAGTGCAAGTTACGTATTGCAATCTAATGAATTATTTCAAACGATGAAGCATTATGCAACGATAGATGCATTAACGAATCTAGGAAATGTAAGACAGTTTGATTTCGAGATGAATCGTCATATTGGTAGCAAGCATATGAAAAATGATTCACTTTGTTTATTACTTATCGATATTGATCACTTTAAGTATGTAAATGATACGTATGGTCATCCTGCTGGAGATGAAGTGTTAAAACAACTAGGGCGTATTTTGTTAGAGAATGCACCATTCCCAAATCTAGTCTTTCGAAAGGGTGGCGAAGAGTTTGCTCTGTTGTTACCAAAAAAGAGAGTAGCATTTGGAACTCGTATAGGGGAACAAATTCGACTAGCTGTTGAAAAGCATTCATTCCAACTGCAAAATGGGAAAAAAATTAAAATTACAGTTTCTGTGGGGCTTTCAGAGTATAAAAAATCACCTGAGCAATTTATTCAATCAGCGGATGATGCGTTATATTATTCAAAAAGAAATGGTAGAAACAAGGTTAGTTCAGCATCATAGGAATTCGAGGAGTACTTTAAAACATTTCTGCAAAGTAATTAAACCCACAGAACAATAAATGTTCTGTGGGTTTTAATCTATTTTTAAATGTATTAATAAAAAGCTTTATGTTAGACAAGTTCTTTCGGTGCAACGAATTTACGGTATGCACCGTGATGTGTTGGTCCTACATATTCGTTAATCTTAAATGAATGACGAATTGCAGCTGTGATGAATTTTTTCGCAGTTTGTACTGCTTCTTTCACCGTTTTTCCTTTTGCAAGTTCTGCTGTAATTGCAGCAGAATATGTACAACCTGCACCGTGTGTATTTGTCGTATCGATCTTTTCTGATTCTAGAAGATCGAATGTTTCTCCGTCATATAATACATCAATAGCGGTTTCTGTGCCTAGTTTGCTACCACCTTTAATCAGTACGTATTTAGCACCTAAAGCGTGGATTTTTTTTGCAGCTTCTTTCATGTCCTCAAGAGAATTAATTTTCACACCACTTAATTGATATGCTTCAAATAGGTTTGGCGTTACAACTAATGCTTTTGGAACAAGAACGTCACGTAAGCAATCATTTGTTTCAGGATGTAATGCTTCGTCTGCTCCTTTACATACCATAACAGGATCAACTACTACATTTTCGAAATTGTGCTTTTCAATTGTTTCCGCAACCATTTCGATAATTTCTACTGATCCAAGCATACCCGTTTTTAAAGCATCTACGCCAACGCCTTCAATTGTTGTTTCTAATTGTGGTTTTAATGTAGAAGCCGCAATTGGGAATACGTTATGTGCCCAACCGTTATGTGGGTCCATTGTTACGATTGTTGTAAGAGATGTCATTCCATATACGCCAAGTTCTTGGAATGTTTTTAGATCTGCTTGTATACCAGCACCGCCACTTGTGTCAGAACCAGCGATTGTAAGTGCCTTATTTAATGTCATTATGAAAGCCCCCTCAAGTGATATAATGAAAACTATGTTTTCACCATTATATCAATGTTACGAATAAGTACAAAGTGAAAAGTAGATGATTTATGTTAAGTACTATTTAAAATCTTGTATGTAGGAGACGAATTATGTTTCAAGAGAATCGTACAAATGAATTAGTTATATTAAAAGAGATTGCAGAAACGTTGAATACCTCAAATGATACATATCACGTACTTCAAGCTGTGCTGGAAAAGCTATTGAATGTAACTGGTTTAACGACAGGATGGATTTTCCTTGCGGATGAAAATGGTAGGTATACGAAATTAATTGATTACCAATTACCAGAGGGATTGAGATTCGAAAATAAACGACCGATGTGTGAAGGGAATTGCTGGTGCCTACACAGCTTTGTGGAAGGTAAATTAGAGCGAGCAGTTAATATTATTGAATGTAAGAGAATTAATAATGCAATTGAATACAACTGGGGAGATACAGAAGGGATTGTACATCATGCGACAGTACCGCTCAAAGCGGGTGGAGACGAATTTGGCGTATTAAATGTAGCTAGCCCAGGTAAAACGCATTTTTCTGAAGAAGAATTAGTACTATTACAATCAGTTGCCTTTCAAATTGGAACGGCATTAAAGCGTACAAAACTGTATGAAAATGAAAAGAGAAGAGCTTATTATTATGTAAAGCTAGAACGCTTTATTCAAGCTTTAAGGACAATTCATAAATTTAATGCATTACCAGAAGAGATTGTAAAGCAAATAGGGAGCTTATTTCTATGGGAGCAAGTTGCATTCTTTATTAGAGAAGAAAATGAACTAGCTGTGAGAGCTTCTTATAAGAAGGGTGAACTACAAGATGATCTGAGGGCAGCAGCACAGGAAGCGTTGGAAAAAGAAGAGTCTGTCTTGTTGAAGCGTCAGGTTGGTAATATAGAGCATCCCAATAGGGCAGTTATCGCTATTCCGATACATATTCAAGATCATATATTTGGAGTAGTAAGTGTAAGTTCTAATAATGGAGAATTTGATATAAATACGATAGATGTAGTACAAGCGTTAGCAAATCATATTTCATTAATGATAGAGAACTTAAGATTAAATGAAAAACGCCGCGAACTTGTACGAATGGAAGAGCGTAATCGTTTAGCTAGAGATTTACATGATTCTGTTTCACAAAAGTTGTTTTCATTAACGTTTATGACGAAAGGCGCTGAAGCTGTCTTAAAGGGGCAAAATGAAAAGGTAGATCAGTCTTTGTATGAGATGCGTGAATTAGCACAAGGTGCCTTAAAAGAAATGAGGACATTAATTTGGCAGCTCCGTCCGGCTGGATTAGAGAAAGGGTTATTACCAGCTTTAAAGCAATATGGTGAAAGTTTAGGGTTGAAAATTCGGGAACAAGTTACAGGTGTGCGTGATTTGCCGCGCGTAGTAGAAGAAGCGCTATGGCGAATTGGACAAGAAGCTTTAAATAACGTAAGTAAGCATGCGAATGTAGGAGAAGCGACGATTTATTTCAAAGTGACGGAGAAAAATGTATCATTAGAAATAGTTGATCAAGGAAATGGGTTTGTAGAAAAGGATATAAAAGAGAAGAAATCACTCGGTATGACTACGATGCGTGAAAGAGTAGAATTAGTTGGTGGAACAATTAAAATTGTAAGTAGAAAGAAACGGACGAGTATAAAAGTAAATGTACCATTATGATGTGAAAATGAGGGAAGTTTGTGAAAATAAAAGTATTGTTAGTTGATGATCATACAGTTGTTTTAAAAGGATTGGCATTTTTTCTAAGCACACAGGAAGATTTTGAATTAGTTGGGGAAGCAAACAATGGGAAAGAAGCGTTGGTGAAAGTAGGCGAAACGAGTCCAGATGTCGTATTAATGGATTTATATATGCCTGAGATGGATGGAATTGAGGCAACAGCTTGTATCAAAAAAGAATATCCAAACGTGAAAGTAATTGTATTAACTAGTTTTTCTGATCAAGCTCATGTATTGCCGGCACTAAAAGCTGGGGCGAGCGGTTATATTTTAAAAGATATAGAACCAGATCAGCTTGTTGAAGCTATTCGAAGCGCGTATAAAGGTAATATTCAATTACATCCAGATATAGCAAATGCCCTTCTTTCTCAAACTTTACCACAGGAAGAAAAAGAAGAAGAACCTTCCGTTCAAGTGGATGTGTTAACAGCGAGAGAAAATGAAGTATTGCAGCTATTGGCGAAAGGGATGAGTAATAAAGAAATCGCTTCTGTTTTAGTTATTACAGAAAAAACGGTAAAAGCTCATATGAGTAGTATTTTGAGTAAGTTACATTTATCCGATCGCACACAAGCAGCATTATATGCAGTGAAAAATGGAATTGTATAAGACAAAAGTCGTAAGACCTAGTTCGCCTTTAGAAGGTGGACTTTTTTTATGGAAAAATACGTCTATGTGAGGACGTAATTGTCTTGATATAAAGATAGAATATATTTGTAAGCAACAACAATTACAAGGGAGTACCCTTTTTCGTAAGTGATATATAACAACATAAGAGTGAGTAGTAGGAGGAAAAACAATGGCAACAGTTTTATTTGTAAAAGCAAACAACCGCCCAGCGGAACAAGCAGTTAGTGTGAAATTATACGAGGCATTTTTAGCAAACTATAAAGAAGCACATCCAAATGATACAGTAGTAGAACTTGATTTATATAAAGAAGAATTACCATATGTAGGCGTAGATATGATTAATGGTACATTCAAAGCAAGTAGAGGATTTGATTTAACAGAAGAAGAAGCAAAAGTGGTAGCAGTTGCTGATAAGTATTTAAATCAATTCTTAGAAGCTGATAAAGTAGTTTTCGGTTTCCCATTATGGAACTTAACGATTCCGGCCGTATTACACACGTATATTGATTATTTAAACCGTGCTGGTAAAACGTTTAAATATACACCAGAAGGTCCAGTTGGGCTTATTGGAGATAAGAAGATTGCGTTATTAAATGCACGCGGCGGCGTATATTCTGAAGGACCAGCAGCTGAAATGGAAATGGCTGTAAAATACGTAGCAAGCATGATGGGCTTCTTCGGCGCAACAAACATGGAAACAGTAGTTATCGAAGGACATAACCAATTCCCAGATAAAGCAGAAGAAATCATTGCAGCAGGTCTTGAAGAAGCGGCTAAAGTAGCAAGTAAATTTTAATTAAAAACATAATCGTTACTCGAAAAAACAGCATTAACATGTAAATGTTAATGCTGTTTTTTTTATATTAATTTGTAGTTTTGTTATGTTTAGGAAGCGGAAATGCATTGCCAATTGCCGCAGCCCCGAGCATCGGTAATAATAAATTGAGCGGGAAAAACATGAGTAATAGTAATGTTATAGCTATTGGTTTTCTTAATGCATAGCTTGAAATAGCTGTTGTGACGATGGCTACAGAAGATATTGGATCTATAGGCAGAATAGAAGCTATAGCGTATCCGATACTTGATCCAGCAAATATAATGGGGAAAATATGTCCGCCGCGCCAACCCGTATTTAAACAAATGGCAGTAATACATAATTTTAAAACCCCTGAAAGAAGTAGTACCCAGAAGGATAAATGGCTCCATTCAACGACTAAATCTTTTAATTGATGTTCCCCTGAAAATAACGTGTACGGAAGAAAAGTTCCAGTAACCCCGAGTAAAATACCACCTATAATTCCAAGTGATACTTTGTATTCCCTGAAGGGATGGATTAATTTCTCTAATACGAATTCTAATTTGAAATAAAAGAAACCAACTATAGCACCAATGCTAGCAAGTGGTAGAAAGGCGATCCATTCGTTAAGAGCAAGAGACCCTTCCCCGAAATCAACAATAAAGGATCCACGATTATCGAGTTTACTAAGTAATAAGTAAACGGAAAAACCGGCAAAAGTGGTAGCTAAATATACAATTGCTTTTTTTCCTTTCGAAAATTCATTAATTTGTTCACCCTCATTTTCATTTGGAGCTAAGTAACCGAATAATGGTGCATTAAAAATGACACTTAAAGTAGCACCAATTCCAACCTCTGTTAGTTCATTCATTCCCTTTAAAGCAAATTTAAAGCGATCTCCTACCCATGTACAAAGTCCACCGATAATTCCAACAAGTGCAGCTTCTGGTCCTAAACTAGCTCCAAATATTAAAACGATAATCGCAGTTAAAGTAGCTTTATGTACAAAACTGTATTCAATTCTACCTGTTTTTTTATATTCAGCCATCACTTCCGGCATAAGACGTGGATATGTACCGAAGTATTTTTGTGTTAAACCAACGAGGATACCACCGATGATTGTTACACAAATGGTGTAATAAGGAGGAGAAGAGAAAATAGTAGGTAAGTATCCCCAAATAAAGTGAATTCCGATATTTATTGTAACTAAAAATAACCAGACTGTAGCTCCTACTATAGAGCCTAAAAGAATGCCATATAGGACGAGTATATAGTGCATGCCCTTTTTATTTGTCATGTTGTACCTCCGTTATGTAAGTTTTAATGTAGAAAGGATTAAATATGCTAGTGTGAAATGAATTGAATATATATAGTATCTTTTTGAGGGGTTGGCTTATTCAATATATTAGGGTCTCATAAAAATTTGAAACCAACGCGGTTAAACCACTTATTTAATTCTATATATTGATCGGAGTTTTTAAAAGGTCTTTTTCAAATGAGTATGGAATATATTTCTTTTATTGTTTAAATTAAATTCCTTACAATTAATTTAGAACATTCAGAAAAACTATTTGACATTAGGAAATTATTGCTATAAAATCAACGGTAATTGCATAGTCTTATCAAGAAAAGGTGGAGGGACAGGCCCGATGAAACCTTGGCAACAGCCGTTAACGGAATTGTGCCAAATCCTGCAGGTAATAATCCTGAGAGATAAGAAAGAGCCTTAGAGCGTGTCTTCAAACTGCTCCTTTCTTGTTTTCAGGAAAGGAGCAGTTTTTTATTTTGCATTAAAAGAAAGGAGAATGAGAGATGGGAGAATCATGGGGGAAAGGAACGATTTGTGTGCAAGGTGGCTATACGCCAAAAAATGGTGAGCCGCGTGTTTTGCCACTTTATCAAAGTACAACGTATAAATACGATACGTCAGATGATTTAGCAGCACTATTTAATTTAGAGGCAGAAGGATATATATATACGCGTATTGGAAATCCTACTCTAGCTGCATTTGAGCAGAAGTTATCAGATTTAGAAGGCGGTGTAGGGGCTGTTGCAACAGCTTCTGGGCAGGCAGCTATTATGCTTGCAGTTTTAAATATTTGCAGTAGTGGAGACCATTTACTTTGTTCTTCAACTGTTTACGGAGGAACGTTTAATTTATTCGGGGTGAGTTTGCGTAAGCTTGGCATCGATGTTACGTTCTTTAATCCTAATTTAACGGCAGATGAAATTGCGGCACTTGCTAATGATAAGACAAAACTCGTTTATGCAGAATCGTTAGGAAATCCAGCAATGAACGTTTTGAATTTCAAAGAACTTTCAGCGGCAGCAAAAGAATTAGAAGTACCTTTTATCGTTGATAATACATTGGCGACGCCTTATTTATGCCAGGCATTTGAATATGGGGCAAATATCATTGTCCATTCCACAACGAAGTATATTGATGGCCATGCAAGTTCTCTAGGCGGCATTGTAATAGACGGAGGGAACTTCGATTGGACAAGTGGAAAATACCCTGAGCTTGTCGAACCTGATCCGAGTTATCAAGGTGTAAGCTATGTTCAAAATTTTGGAGCAGCAGCGTATATTGTGAAGGCACGAGTTCAGTTATTAAGAGACTACGGAAACTGTATGAGCCCATTCAATGCATATATTAGCAACATTGGCCTGGAAACATTGCATTTACGAATGGAGCGTCATAGTGAAAATGCTCTCGAAGTTGCTAAGTGGCTTGCTAATCATGATCGCATTGAATGGGTGAATTATCCAGGGTTAGATAGTAATGAAAATTACTCGTTAGCACAAAAGTATTTGAAAAAAGGTGCTAGTGGAGTTTTAACATTTGGTATTAAGGGCGGATTAGAAGCAGCAAAAGAATTTATCGCAAATGTAAAACTTGCAACTCTTGTAACACATGTAGCTGATGCAAGAACTTGTGTAATACATCCTGCTAGTACGACGCACAGACAATTAAGCGCAGAAAATCAGCGTTTAGCTGGCGTTACATCTGATTTAATCCGTTTATCGGTCGGTATAGAAGATGTTTCTGATATTATTGCAGATTTAGAAGCGGCGCTAGTCGGAGGCAAACAACATGCCGATCATAATTGATAAAGATTTACCAGCTCGCAAAGTATTGCAGAAGGAAAATATTTTTGTAATGACGAAGGAGCGAGCAGCAACACAAGATATACGCGCTTTGAAAATTGCTATATTAAATTTAATGCCTACAAAACAAGAAACAGAGGCGCAATTACTTCGTTTAATTGGAAATACACCGTTGCAATTAGATGTTCATTTACTTCATATGGAATCGCATCTGTCTCGCAATGTAGCGCAGGACCATTTAATGAGCTTCTATAAAACATTCCGTGATATTGAGAATGAAAAATTTGATGGACTCATTATTACAGGAGCACCAGTTGAAACTCTTTCTTTTGAAGAAGTAGATTATTGGGAAGAGCTTGAACGTATTATGGAGTATTCAAAAACGAATGTAACATCTACGCTTCATATTTGCTGGGGGGCACAAGCAGGTTTGTATTATCACTATGGTGTGCCGAAGTATCCTCTTGCTGAAAAAATGTTTGGTGTATTTGAACATGAGGTTCGCGAGCAACATGTGAAATTGTTACAAGGGTTTGATGACGTGTTTTTTGCTCCGCATTCTCGTCATACAGAAGTACGAGAGAACGATATTGAAAAAGTGAAAGAATTAACGTTATTAGCCAATTCTGAAGAAGCGGGTGTTCATCTTGTTATTGGGCAAGAGGGAAGGCAAGTTTTCGCACTCGGACACAGTGAATATAGTTGTGATACGTTAAAGCAAGAATACGAACGGGACCGCCAAAAAGGGTTAAATATTGATGTGCCAAAAAATTATTTTAAACATAATAATCCAGATGAGAAGCCACTTGTTAGGTGGAAGAGTCATGGGAATTTATTATTCTCTAATTGGCTGAATTATTACGTGTATCAAGAAACCCCTTATATATTGTAAATAATGATTGTGTAACACGTGGTAGCGTTTTATTTGTAAAGATTAACCCTTATTTTTCCGAATGTTCAAAATACATTGTTTTTCAGATTTTTTGTCTATATAATGGCATCTAAACACAATTTTTGAGGGGTGGACAGTATTATGAAAGAAATTCAAGTGGGCTTATTAGGTCTTGGGACAGTTGGTAGTGGTGTAGTTCGTATTATTACAGATCATCAAGAACGACTTATACATCAAGTCGGTTGTCCGGTGAAAGTAACGAAAGTGTTGGTGCAAAATATTGAGAAAGAGAGAGAGGTAGAGGTACCTTCTACTCTATTAACACAAGATGTGAATGAAATTTTAGATAATCCTAATATTGATGTTGTCATCGAAGTAATGGGCGGCATTGATGATGCGAAAGCATATATTTTACAAGCTTTAAAAGGAGGGAAGCACGTTGTGACTGCAAATAAAGATTTAATGGCACTGCACGGAGCGGAACTCTTAGCGGTGGCAAAAGATAACAAGGCTGATTTATTTTATGAAGCAAGTGTAGCTGGAGGGATTCCAATTTTACGAAGCATCGTAGAAGGACTTTCTTCAGATCTTATTACGAAAGTAATGGGAATTGTAAATGGAACGACAAATTTTATTTTGACGAAAATGTCAGACGAAGGGAGAGCATATAACGACGTGTTAAAAGAAGCTCAGCAGCTTGGATTTGCAGAAGCAGATCCAACATCAGACGTAGAAGGTTTAGATGCAGCAAGAAAAATGACGATTTTGGCTACTCTCGGTTTCTCTACAAATGTAGAGCTTGGAGATGTGAAGGTAAAAGGAATTACTTCTATTACAGCAGAAGATATTGAATATAGTAAGAGCTTAGGCTATACAATTAAATTAATTGGTCTTGCAAAGCGAGATGGCGAGAAATTAGAGGTTACAGTTGAGCCAACTTTACTTCCAAATACACACCCTCTTGCGGCAGTGCAAAATGAATATAATGCTGTCTATGTGTATGGTGAAGCAGTAGGAGAAACGATGTTTTATGGTCCGGGAGCAGGAAGCTTACCGACAGCGACAGCTGTTGTTTCTGACCTAGTTGCTGTAATGCAAAATATTAGGTTAGGCGTAACAGGAAAGAGTGCTGTAGTCCCGCAATATCAAAAGGTACTAAAAGAGCCAGATGAAATTATTGTGAAAAAGTTTTTAAGACTTCATGTGAAAGACGAAATTGGTGTATTTGCAAAAATTACATCATTGTTCTCTGAACGCGGTGTTAGTTTTGAAAAGATTATTCAAATGCCACTTGAAGAGAAAGGGAAAGCAGAAATCGTAATTGTAACGCATCGTGCTTCTCTTGCGGATTATGAGTACATTCTACATACATTGCAATCGTATGAAGAAATAGATTGTGTGAAAGCAAATTATCGAATTGAAGGAGATGCTAAGTAGTATCTTTTCTAATTAAAACGAAAAACCCTATTAAGCGGTTTGCTTAATAGGGTTTTTTCTATTTAAAATCTGCGTACCAACTTGAATAAAAGCTTGAATAATCCAACCTGTTGTAAAGGATAAGATAATTGTTCCAAAATAGATTGGTCCATCTAACAAGAAGCTTAATGTTAAAAATAAAAAAGCTAATGAAATTTCTGTTCTTCTAAATGTCCATTTCTTTTTCTCAGCAACCGTTAAAACAAAAGCCTCTTGAGGTGCTGCGCAAAGGTTTGTAGAAACGTAAAGACCAATTCCAGCTCCGACGAATAGATTTCCGCAAATAAGTGTTATATATTTTGGAAGAGAGCGGATAGCGTCCATAATAGTTGTAATGGAACCAATCCAATCAACAAAAAGAGAAATAAGAATCATTGTGACAATTGTGCCGATTGTAATTTGTTTTTTGTCCCAAAAGAGTACGATTAGGGTAAAAACAAGGTTAATCATGAAAATCCAAAAACCAATACTTATCCCAAAATTTTGATATAGTGCAATAAAGAAGGAATCATAAGGGCTAAGTCCAAAGGAAGTAATTGTCGTCATCATATTAATACCGATGGAGAGAATGAGTAAACCGCCAATGAAAAATATATATTCTAGTTTGAATCGAAGCATAGTTGTATATCCTTTCAAAATGTATTTGCTAGGAAAGGATATATTGTGGAAAGCTTACCAGGTCAAGTGAGAATTTTTGAGGGGAAAGGGAGAATGAGATGACGAATATAAGAAAGATTGCTGAACTTGCTGGGGTATCTGTTTCAACTGTTTCGCGTGTACTCAATAATCATCCGTACGTGAATGAACAGAAACGAAAAGAGATTTTAGCGATTATAGAAGAATTAAATTATACGCAAAATGTGAATGCGATTCATTTAGTGAAAGGAAAGACGAATGTAATTGGCGTTTTATTGCCGCACGTAAATGATCAATATTACAGTGCCATTATTGGAGGGATATCAAAGGAAACCGCAAAGAACAATTATAATATGATGCTTTGCCAGACAAATTATAGCGAAGAAAAAGAGCTTGAAATTTTACATATGTTAAAAATGAAAAAGCTTGATGGAGTCATTATATGTTCACGGGCAAATAGTAAGGAAAAACTTGAAGAGTATACGAAGTTTGGTCCAATTGTGATGTGTGAAGAAATAGATTCGAATTTCATTTCGAGTGTACATATTGATTACTACAAAGTATTTTTGCGCGGGATGAAAAGCTTAATAGATGCTGGTCATACACGTATCGGATATTGCATTGGAAGAAGTAATAGTATTAATAGCCAAAGGCGAAAAAAGGCGTATGAGGATTCACTTCAACAGATTGTTGTAACACCTTTAGATGCCTGGAAGTTTAAAGGCTGTTTTACGGTGGAAGATGGGCGTAATGTAGTCAGGGAATGGGCTAGTATGTCTGTAAAACCGACGGCGTTTCTTGTATCTTGCAATCATATTGCTGCAGGAATGGTAACGGAGGCGAAAAAACAAGGAATTCGTATCCCGGAGGATATTACGATTATCGGATGTGATGATCAAGAAGTGGCAAATATATTAGGTATTACGACGATTTCGCATTCTAGTAAAAATGTTGGTGTAAAGGCATTTGAATTATTATATGAAAAGATTAATGATGAGGAAATAGATGTGAAACATGTAGAGTTATTACCAAATTTGGTAGATAGGGAAACGACATAATCGAGAAGGTATGAAAATCGCTTTTCGAAAATTCGTTTGGTATAATTATGGACAATCTATAGGGGCTAAAAGGGGTTTTGATATGAGATCAAAATTAGTAAAAGTAATTCTACTCATTACAATTGCATCTTTCTGTTTATTTGCATATGGCTTTGTTTCGGGTGTGAATGATGTATTAAATCCGAAAGCTTCAAAATTAATTACGAAGACTGACGTAGTGGAAAAAGGGAAAAAGAAAACGGGAACGTTACAAATAGTTAGTTTAGGTGATTCATTAACGCGCGGCGTTGGTGATAAAGAAGGAATTGGCTATATTGGACGAATGAAAGAGGATTTACAAAAAGATTATAAACAAAAAGTTGCACTAACCAATTTGGCAGTTAGTGGCGCAAAAATGCCGGATTTATTAAAACAACTAGAGGGTAGCGGAGCTCAATATTCAATTAAGCAAGCAGATGTAATTGTTTTAACAATTGGAGGAAATGATTTATTCCCAGGATGGGAATCGCTCGGAAAAATAGATTTAGAGACATATCGTCCTGATACGGAAACATTTCAAAATGAGGCAAAGAAAATTATAGAAGAAATTCGTAAATTAAATACAGATAGCCCTATTTTTTGGCTAGGTTTATACAATCCTTTTGAGGATGTGGAAGATTTAAGAGGTTCATCAAATATTGTTGTTGATTGGAATGCTTCTTTAGAGAAGTTAGCATTAAATGATAAAAATGTATATATTACACCGACATTTGATTTATTCCAAAATCGCGGAAAAGATTTATTATACTCCGATCATTTTCATCCGAATGAAGTAGGCTACACATATATGGCAGAGCGATTAGTCCAAAACGTCGTAAGTAAACTAAAACTAGAACAAGGAGGGATAAAATGACGATGATACTTTCCGTACGAGACGTGAAGAAGGTAATTGGAAAGAAGACACTTGTAGAAGACATTTCATTTGATGTAGAACAAGGAGAAGTATTCGGCTTCTTAGGGCCGAACGGAGCCGGGAAAACGACAACAATTCGAATGTTAGTCGGACTGATTAAAGCGACAGAAGGTACTATTTCTATTGGTGGTTATTCTATTAAGGAAAATTTCAGAGAAGCGATGCGTCAAATTGGAAGTATCGTTGAAAACCCAGAGCTTTATACATATTTAACGGGATGGGAAAACTTAAAGCAATTTGCGCGCATGCTTGGTGATATATCAGATGAACGTATTATTGAAATTGCAAAAATGGTTCATTTAGATGAGCGTATTCACGATAAGGTAAAAACATATTCCCTTGGTATGAAGCAGCGCCTTGGAATTGCACAGGCGCTACTTGGAAACCCGAAATTGCTCATATTAGATGAACCGACGAATGGTTTAGATCCAGCTGGGATTAGAGAACTTAGGGAATTTATACATAAGCTTGTAAAAGAAGAAAATATGAGTGTATTTATTTCGAGTCACTTATTAAGTGAAGTGCAACTGATATGTGACCGTGTTGCTATTATCCATAAAGGAAAAATGATAACAGTTGCACCTATTGAAGATTTGATCAAAACAGCGAGTGATCGTGTGGAATGGGTCGTTACACCGATTTCCAAAGCGAAAGACATGTTAGACGCTGCTGAAGAGGTAGAGGAAGTTAGTATAGAAGATGAGCGGTTACTATGTCGTATGGATGTTGCGTCTATTAATGTTTGGAATAAGCACTTTGTAGAAAACGAGATAGATGTACATAGCGTCAAAGAGCTTGTATTTACGCTAGAAGATTTATTTATTGAACTCACAAGGGGTGAGCAACATGCGTGAATTTGCGAATCTAGTTTTAAATGAATCAGAAAAGATTTATCGTAAGAAACGGATTGTTGTTGTCATGCTTATTTTAGCAATCTTGATTCCGCTTTTTGTGTATGCTCAGTATCGTGAAATAGAAACAACGCAAAAAAGGCTTGGTACGACCGATTGGAAAGTATCATTACAGCAACAAATTGTTGATTCACAAAACCGCTTGAACAATTCTAGATTGCCAGAAGAATGGCGTGATTGGTTAAAAGTAAGAGTGGAACAGCAACAATATTATTTAGATCATAATATTAATCCGACTGCGCCAGGGGCACCAACATTTGTGAGGGCATTTATTGAACAAGGAATAACGTTATTTATTCCATTGCTCGTTATGATTGTCGCCATTGATATTGTTTCAGGAGAACGAAGCGATGGTACGATGAAAATGCTTCTGACGAGGCCAATTCGGCGCTGGAAAATACTCCTTAGTAAATATGTGACGATGTTATTTTTCATTTCGCTCATATTGCTTCTTGTAGGTTTGTTTGCTTACGCATTATCAGGGCTTGTATTTGGATACTCTGGATGGAATTTACCTGTTTTAACTGGATTTGTTACTGATAAGGAAACATTAAATACGAACTTTGTTCATCTTATCCCGCAGTGGCAATACATTTTAATGGCGTACGGACTAGCTTGGTTTGTTGCCATTGTGGTTGGAACTATATCATTTATGGTTTCTGTTTTAATTCGAAATACACCAGCTGGAATGGGCGTTATGTTAGCTGCGTTAATCGCAGGCGGCATTTTAAGTTCATTCGCAACGTCTTGGGAAGGTGCGAAATACATTTTTAGTGTCAACTTATCGTTAACGGATTATTTATCAGGAAAACTGCCTGCATTGCAAGGATTATCAATGGGATTTTCTTTAATGAATTTAACGGTTTGGGCAGTAGTATCTCTTATCATTTCATTTTTAGTATTTACAAGGCAGGATATGGTGAATTAATTGGATAGGAAGTGAAGGCATGGAAAACATTTTGCAGAATGATTGGGGACCATTACTGGGGCCAGAATTTGAGAAAGAATACTATCAAGCTTTAGCTAACTTTTTAAAAGAAGAGTATGAGGAGCATGTGATTTATCCAAAGAAAGAAGATATTTTTAACGCTCTTCAGTATACAAGTTATGAAAATACAAAGGTCGTTATTTTAGGACAAGACCCATATCATGGACCGAATCAAGCACATGGTTTAAGTTTTTCGGTACAACCGGGTATTAAAACGCCGCCATCTTTGTTAAATATGTATAAAGAACTGCGAGATGAATACGGTTATGAAATTCCGAATAACGGTTATTTAGTAAAATGGGCGGAGCAAGGAGTCTTATTATTAAACGCTGTATTGACGGTTCGTCAAGCTGAAGCAAATTCTCATAAAGGAAAAGGATGGGAGCATTTCACAGATCGCGCGATTGAGCTATTAAATGAACGTGAAAAGCCAGTTATTTTCATATTATGGGGACGCCATGCTCAAGCGAAGAAAAAGTTAATTACGAATACGAATCATCATATTATCGAGTCCGTACATCCAAGCCCATTATCAGCAAGACGTGGTTTCTTTGGAAGTAAGCCGTACTCTAAAGTAAATGAGATTTTATCTAACATGGATGAAAAAGAAATCGATTGGCAAATTTCGAATATATAAACGCAAAAAAGGTAGCTAACAATTGTTAACTACCTTTTTACTATTACTGTTCATTTTTTAGTTTTGCATCTAGTACAAAAGTACCAAATGGGATAACTGATGCAACAAGTGCACCAAGTGCCCATAAAATTGTTTTACGGTGTACGATTGTTACTTGAATTACCGCAAAGATGAATAGTACGAATAAAACGCCATGAGCCATACCTGTAATTTTAACAGCTGTTGCAAACCCTGCAAAATATTTTAACGGCATTGCTACAAATAATAGTAATAGGAAAGAAATACCCTCAACTAAGCCGATTGCTCTTAATCGTCCGATTGGTGTAGATAACATGAAATAGCCTCCTTTAACGTATGCTTGTATATAGTAAATTTGTATTCTTTTTCAAAATAAAATAGTCTATTTTGTTTCATTATATACAAAAAGAAACTTTACACTACGAGAATAGTGCAAAGTTCAAAATATAGTCACAAAAGCAATGCAATTTAAATAAAAACCTATTTGAAGTATTTGACTTCAAATAGGTTTTATGAATGAAAATATTAAACAAGCGCTTCGCTTTTTAGTACAAATTTCTCTACAACTTTAGCAACACCATCGTTCATATTTGTATCTGTTACATAGTTTGCAATTTCTTTAATATCATCTGGTGCATTGCCCATCGCAACGCCAAGACCGGCAAATTCAATCATCGCTTGATCGTTATAGCTATCGCCCATTGCGATAACTTCTTCGCGTTTAATACCAAGTTTTTGGATTAATTGGTTTAAGCTCGTTCCTTTTGTAACACCATGTTCAGTAAATTCTAAGAAGAATGGTTTAGAGCGCATAACGCTTAATTGACCTGCTAGCTGTTTTTGTAGTTTCTTTTCTACTTCAACAAGGCGTTCAGCTTCTTTATTCATTAATACTTTTACTACAGGCTCTTTAACAGCAGTTTTAAAATCATCTACTTCAATAATCGGCATACCAGTAATTTCGCCCTCAATTTTAGTATAAGGATTATTTTCTTCTGTTACGATATCATCGCCAATATAAGTATGAATCCATACATCTTCAGTTTTACTAATTTCAAATAGGTTGTGAACGATTTCAGGAGATAGCGTGCTACTGAAGATTTCTTCATTTGTTTTACAGTTAATAATTTTTGCACCGTTAAAAGATAGAATGAAGCTACCGTATTCTTCTAAACGAAGTTCTTTTGCAACATTGCGCATACCAAACGTTGGGCGCCCAGAAGCAAGTACAACTTTAACTCCTTGCTCTTGTGCGGTCATTAAAGCCTCTTTCGTACGAGGTGAAATTGTATGGTCATCGCGTAATAAAGTATCATCTAAATCTAAAACAATCATTTTATAAGTCATATAGAAAATTCCTTTCTTTGTTGGAATAGAAATAAATTTTTATGAAGATAGTGGGGAATATATAGTAAGACATCGAACCTCTTTATGTGAAATTAGGAGAAGTTCTGCATTGTTAGTATAAATTATCATGAGCGTGTTGCCCATGACAATCTATCATTATCGTAACAACTCTAAAGGTAGAGTGCAATAATGGAAGTTTTCCAATTTACGATAGTTGTTTTTCGTTTGAACGAGAAAATAGTATTTCCAGCAAGATAGCCATGACAGATCCAAGAACGAGACCGTTACTCAAAAAGGATGCTAGAAATGGTGGTAACGTAGAAAACGCTCCTGCTGGAATGAACATAACTCCAACTCCTGTAAAAATTGAAAGACCTGCTACTTTAAATAATCGTTCTTTATTTTGCACAGTGTCGTATTCACGAAAAGCGAGACCAATCATGCTTGCGAATACAGGATAAATAGCAGCATACCCAACTGCAACGGGGATTGCCGCAAAGAATGAAGTAATCTTTGGGAATATACTAACAAGAATGATAAAGCTTGACCCTAACATAAATGGAAGGCGTTTATAAATATTTGTTGTTGCGATAAATCCTGCTGATCCAGAAATGGCAACAGGACCAATGGCTGAAAACAGACCGCCTAGTAATTGATTTATTCCTGTTATAATGCCAGCTTGTTTGAAGCGATCTGGAGCAGAATCTTCTTCATACTTTGAAACAACCTTTTGTACAACGCGAATACTTGCTAACATATTTGTTAGAAGTAATAGTGTGACGAAAACTACCGTAATTGCCATGTTCCATTCAATGCGGGGCATTCCGAAAACAAATAGAGATGGAAGACGAATTATATCTGTCACAGGTGTTACTGGATTAGATAATCCGAAGCACGCGAATAATATCCAGCCGCAGACGATACTGAAAAGAACGGAATATTGTCCAATAATAGGTAGCTTCATAATTAAAAAAGATAGTAAAATAACAATGAGTGAAAGAATAAATACCTTTGGCTGTACTTCTGTATGTTGTCCATCAAGGCCAAACATGCCTTTTAAGAAGGAGCCACTCAGTTGTGCGACAAGAAGGAATAAATACGTTCCAATTACTGTAGGTGTAAAGTAGCGAACTAGTTTATCGATAAGTCCAAAAACACTAAGAATAATACAAATAATTCCGCTTAGTAGGAAAGCGTACTGAAGGACCTTAAGTGTTTCATTGCTTGATCCAAATAATACGACACCTAAACTTGCATACAGGGAGAAAATTCCCCACCAAAGGCCTGCGGGACCTTCTTGAATAGGAAGTTTATGACCGAATATAGCTTGCAGTAGGCCGGCAAAACCGAGAACAAATAATGTCCTTTGTACAAACGCGATAGCTTCAGCGCCGTCGAGGCCGTAACTAGTTGCGACACTAATTGGTACAATAAGACTTCCAGCTAAAATAAATAGTGCCCATTGTAAGGCAGAAAGAAATAGCTTCATTATATCAACCTCTTTCATAGATTCCATTTCTAGTATATAGGTATTTCATTTCCTTTGGCAAAGATTGTAGATAGAGAAAAGAGTTGAAATATAATATGAATGCACGTAAGCAATTATGGATAGCAGTTATATGTATGACCTTTGTTGTAATTCTAGGGACGCTAGGATTTATGACAATTGAAGAGATTAGCTTGTTTCAAGCATTTTGGATGACGATGATTACTGTATTAACGGTTGGGTATTGCGAATCCGTTAACAGTTCATTATATTGATACAGTATTGTATGGAATAGAACAATCCTTTGTAATTGAAGAAATTAAAGTAGGTAAAGATTCTACCTTAGCTAGTAAATCGTTATTAGAGAGTAATGTGAGGAATCAATTTGATGTAACGATTTTAGCGATTTTAAGGGATGGGGATATTATCCATAATCCAACGGGGCAGGAAAAACTACAAGAACATGATATGATAATAGTATTTGGTTCGGTGGAGAAACTGGGGCAATTTGAGAAAGAACTACAAAGTAAGAGGTGACAAGGAATGCAAGTATCTAGTGATAAGATTTTAAATAAAATGGCGAATGAAATTGCAAAGGCAAAAAGTAGTGAAGGACAACAATCAAAAGAACACTTATTAGTTGTACGTGCTTTATGTGATTTATTATTGGATGAACAAGTGGAGCTTTCTACGTATAGAGAACCACAAGTTCAAACACAAGTAATTGGGTCTCAGCCTATGACGACAGTTCAACCAGTTATGCCGGTTTCTGGAGAAAAAGTATATATAAAAGAAAAGGATGCAAACGGTAAATCTTTATTTGACTTTTAAAAGTAAAATCGTTTGGCTTATATGTAAAAATTGCTTATGATAAAGGTAAAAAAGGGGAATTAAGATGAAAATTTTCTTTTTACTAGGTTGTATTGCGGCAGGACTATCTGTTGCATTAGGGGCTTTTGGAGCACATGGTTTAGAAAATAAAATTTCTGCAAAAATGTTAGAAGTGTGGAAGACGGGCGTTACATATCAAATGTTTCATGCAGGTGGCTTATTCGTAGTTGCTCTATTAATGGATAAAATGCAATCATCACTTTTAAGCACTGCGGGTTGGCTTATGGTAGCTGGGATTATTATGTTCTCAGGCAGTCTTTATGCATTAAGTACAACAGGTATTAAATTCTTTGGCCCAATTACACCCCTTGGTGGTGTAGCATTTATTGTGGCGTGGATTTTAGTCGGAACTGCAGTTGTAAAAGGGTTATAAAAAAACAAAAGCTGGCATTTGCCAGCTTTTGTTTATGGTCTTGGAGCATAAGTTGCTTGTTGACTAGGTAAATACGTAATTTCTCCTGGGAATTCTACATAATCTAAGTAAATCATTAGTAGTAAATAACGCTTTCCAGATTTCGGTTCACTAATAACGATATGATCACGGCCAGCTGCCTCGATAATCCCTGTATAAGATTGTGTACCAAGCGAGCTACCACGTTCATAAGTCATTACAACTGTAGCTGGCTTACCTTTGTTTAAACGAAGGATATTTTCGATATACGATTGCTCTAGTGGTAACATCCCTTGAGAAACTGCAAGTTGAGCTTGAGCAGCTTGTTGTTGCATCGCTTGCTGTTGTTGTTGCTGTTGCTGCTGTTGTGGGGTCATTTGTTGCGGTTGCACATAAGTTCCAGATGGTTGATAAAAACCTGTTCCGTAGTACGGGTTTTGTTGCTGTGTCATTCAAAAATCCCTCCTCATTTTCATTCCTTAATATACGCCTGGACAATCTCCACCAGATGGTTGGAAGAAGCAGTGTTTTTTAAAGCGACCAGAATTTTGTTGGTCATACCAAGTTGGCGGGCAAGGACCTTCAGGTCTAAAGAACCATAAGGCGAAGTTGGCGGGCCAAAAACGTTGTCCCTGAATTGTCCGGCGGGCTAAGGCAATATCTTGTTCTCTCGCTCGTTGATAAAAATACCCTTTTTGAGTTGCTTCAAAACCACCAGGATTTTGATAAACCATTTGACGTAAATTACGTATTTTTTTGAAATCTAAACAATTTCCGCGGACACGATTTACCCCAACGTTTCCGACCATTAACATCCCTTGTTGGCCTTCTCCTTCGGCTTCAGCGCGCATCAGTCTAGCTAATAACTTAACATCTTCTTCGTTATACGCGATAACACCCATTATGTGTCACCTCTCTTTTTGGAATGCCTTGTAGAAAGAGGTTCATTTCTAGATGAAGTGTGGAACAATTACTAGTTCATACGTATGAGAAAAAGGACGCAGATATGACAACCAAACGAAGTTTTACATCTAGAGGGGAAAATAAAAAAAGCTAGCGTGAGCTAGCTTTTCATCATTAAAATACTTTAGACCATAAGTTTGAGAAGAAATCGCCAATTGAACGCATTGTTAATACGAACCAATTTGCTTTTTCTACTACTTCAGTCGTTTTTGCAGTAACTTTTATACTTTTATTTCCGTCTAAGAAACCATATTTATCAGTTGGTTCTAAAACGATTGAACCTACTTTTGCATCTTTCTTAATAGGAGCAACTAAATGCCCATCTTCAGCAAGTGATTTATCTGCTTCAGTAGAAATTTTGTAAGGTGATTTGCTACCTTTTGCAGTAACTACTGTCACTTCTTTTTCTGGTGCAACTGTTACGTAGTCTTCTTTTCCTTTTACTACAGAAATTTTGTTGTTTTTATCTACTTTTAATTTCTGTTTTTCGAAGTTATTAAATCCATACTCAATTAATGCGCGAGATTCTGTGAAACGTTCGTCCATTGATTTCGTTTTAATAATAACAGAAATAAGACGTAAATCACCGCGTTTTGCTGTAATAGTGAATCCATATCCAGCAGTATCAGAGCTTCCTGTTTTTAAACCATCTGCTCCTTCATAAGAGAAAGCAGCACCTGGTAACATCCAGTTCCAATTTTCCATACGAATTGGTTTCGGGTGATTATCTGGGAAGTTTCTAAATCTTTGTTTTGTATCCTCTAGCATTTCTGGATACTTTGTAATAACTGTTTTTGAAAGAATCCCCATATCGCGAGCTGACATGGAGTTTTCTCCATTCGGATCAGTTCCTTCAGGATATTTTCCTTTTAAATCAGCGTTGTTTAACCCTGTAGCGTTTACAAATTTATATTTCTTTAACCCTAGTTTTTTCGCATGTTCATTTGCAAGATTTAAGAAGTTCTTTTCACTTCCTGCAAGTAATTCTGCTAAAGCAATACTAGATCCATTCGCAGAGAAGATAACGATAGAATGATATAATTCTCTTACAGTATACTGGCGTCCCTTTTCGAACGGTACGTTAGAGAATTCATTGTTACGTGAAACTTCATAAGCGTAATCAGAAATGTTTACTTTCGTATCCCAAGTGATTTTTCCTTCTTTAATTGCTTCTAATACGGCATAAACAACAATTAATTTTGACATACTAGCGATAGCTAGTAATTCATCTGGATTTTGTTCATGCAGTATTTTTCCTGTATCTGCATCAAATAGAAGTGCAGCAGCTGCCTCTATATGTATTTTTTCTTCCGCATGGGATGTTGTTACTCCTAAGGAAGAAAATGACAATAGAGACACTAGTAAAATAGACAAGATTTTCTTCATATACATTATCACCTTCGCATCGTTATTAGCATATAGCCCGTACCATTTTAGCATAAATTTGGATGTGAAAAGGTTACAATCTTACAAGAAATTTGAAAAGAATTTGTCGATTTTTGTTCAAATTTGCAGAGAAAAGAAGTTTTTTGTGGGTAAATATAGAGGATAATAAAAAAAGGAACGAAATTCGTTCCTTTTTCATTATTATATGTGTAAAAATTTCTCTACTTTTTCGTCTGGTAAAATGTTCCCAACGAAGAATGTACCGAATTCACCGTAACGAGCACTTACTTCATCGAAGCGCATTTCATATATAAGCTTCTTAAATTGAAGAACATCGTCAGCGAATAATGTTACGCCCCACTCGAAATCGTCGAATCCGACTGATCCTGAAATTACTTGGCGTACTTTCCCTGCATATTGGCGACCGATTTTGCTATGACTGTACATAAGTTTCTTACGTTCATCCATAGGAAGCATATACCAGTTATCATTACCTTGGCGACGCTTGTCCATTGGATAGAAGCAAATATGATTTGCTTTCGGTAACTCAGGATATAAGCGAGCTAAGACTTGTGGGTTTTGGTATGGGTCTTCATCAGCTGGAAGATAGTTGCTTAGTTCAACAACAGATACGTAAGAATATGCAGGAACTAAATATTCAGCTAATGTTGTTTTATTTAATTCTGTTTCGATTTCATTTAACTCTTCCATTGTTGGACGTAAGATCATAAGCATAATATCTGCTTTTTGACCAACAACTGTATACATTGCATGACTGCCTTTTTTTGCAGTAGCTACTTCGTTCCATTTTTCAACGACATTTAAAAATTCAGACACTGCTTGTCCGCGTTCGTCACTAGATAATGTTTTCCATGCTGCCCAATCAATAGAACGTAAATCATGTAAACAATACCAGCCATCTAACGTTGTTGTTGCTTCACTCATTCTATTCACCTCAGTTAATGATATTTTACACGTTAACTATAGCATATATAGGATTAAAAACATCTACATAAAGTTTCGGCGCATAAAACTGTCACATTTATATTTACCGGAAAACGGGAGAAAATAAGGCTTAAGTAGGCATTATTCCTCGGCTGAATTTTATGAAAATATAATCATTTTCATTTTATCTATTTTTTGGGAGCTATAAGTTTAAAATATAGAGGAAAAGCAGTATTCTTAAAGATAGAGTTTTTTAACATATGTAGGAGGGTTTATTCGTGAGCAACTTATTTACAACAGTAAAAGAAAAAGTTCAAGGAAAAGGCATTTCTATCGTACTTCCTGAAGGAACTGATGAAAGAATTTTAGGCGCTGCAGAGCGTTTAGCAAAAGAAGAGTTAGTAAAACCAATTTTAGTTGGTAATAAAGAAGAAATTAGCGCAAAAGCAGCTAGCATGAACTTAACATTAGCAGGCGTTGATATTTATGACCCAGCTACATACGAAGAAATGGATGCAATGGTAGCATCTTTCGTTGAACGCCGTAAAGGTAAAGCAACAGAAGAAGATGCTCGCAAAATCCTTAAAGACGAAAACTACTTCGGTACAATGCTTGTATACATGGGCAAAGCACAAGGTTTAGTAAGTGGTGCAGCTCACTCTACAGCTGATACAGTTCGTCCAGCACTTCAAATTATTAAAACAAAACCAGGCGTTACAAAAACTTCAGGCGTATTCATCATGGTACGTGAAGAAGAGAAGTATGTATTCGCTGATTGCGCAATTAACATTGCACCAAACAGCCAAGATTTAGCTGAAATTGGTATCGAAAGTGCGAAAACTGCTGAACTATTCGGCATTGACCCACGCGTTGCTATGTTAAGCTTCTCTACAAAAGGTTCTGCGAAATCTCCAGAAACAGAAAAAGTTGTAGAAGCAACTCGCATTGCAAAAGAAATGGCTCCTGAATTAACTTTAGATGGAGAATTCCAATTCGATGCTGCATTCGTACCATCTGTAGCTGAGAAGAAAGCTCCAGGTTCTACAATTAAAGGTGATGCTAACGTATTCGTATTCCCAAGCTTAGAAGCTGGTAATATCGGCTACAAAATCGCTCAACGCTTAGGTAACTTCGAAGCAGTAGGACCAATCTTACAAGGTTTAAATATGCCTGTAAATGATCTATCTCGTGGATGTAACGAAGAAGAAGTGTACAAGTTAGCTTTAATTACAGCAGCTCAAGCACTTTAATTCTATAATGAATTAATATGAAAAAAGACCACCCTATTTCTTTTGAAATGAGGGTGGTCTTTTTTATTTTTCTAAACCAAGTGCCTTATTATTACGGTCAATAATACGTTGTAAATTCGTCTCATATAAAGGAACTTCATCTACTGTTAGTTGAGATGGTGTTAACTTTGGAGCGAATTGTTGCAACGTTTTTAAAAGGCGCATCATTAAATCTTGCACTGTAATTGTTTCGCCAAGTAATTCAGATAGTGAAGCCATCGTACTCGGCACAATTTCAGGATACGTAAATCGTGTTTCTTCGTCTTGAATTGCTATGTTGTAAAAGTCACGAACGAGTGCGGCACGCTCAGATCCGCTTCCTGTTGCACATAAGTAAATTTGTACAGCAACGCCTCCGCGAATACGACGCTGAGAAATACCAGCAAATTTTTGATCGCGAATGCTCAAATCATAGCTACCAGGACAATAAGAACCAACAATTTCTTTTGCCTCGATAGTAACATCGTAATCTTTTAACATTTCCTTAATTAAATGCCACATCGTATCGTATCCAAGATCGATGTCGATACCTTTTTCTGTTTCTTGGAATAAAAGTGATACGTTTAAAACACCTTCATCAAGTACGACCGCAAGTCCACCGGAATTACGAACGATAACATTAAAGTTGTTTTCTTTTAAAAAGGAAATACCTTCTTCTAAATGTGGTAGGCGTGAATCTTGAATGCCAAGAACAATTGTATTGTGATGAACCCAAGAGCGCATTGTTGCAGCGGATAGACCATTTCCAATACTTGTGCATAACGTGTCATCCATTGCGAATGACTGCAGTGCATGGAATGTTGGTCCTAAACTAGACTGGTCCACAATACGCCACTCTGGCTGAGATAAAATCGAACGGGAATTGCTCATATAACTAACCCCTTATTTATAAAATGACAACCTCTATTATAGCAAAAAATGAAGAAAGGGGTTTTCTCGGATATAAAGTGAAACTTTAATCAGTGGGGGTTTTGTTCATCCCCCACTGATTATTAGCCCTCACCAATCGGGCGTTTACGGGCAGCAGGGCTCCCACCTAACTTCTTTGCTCCAGCTGAATTTTGAGGTGGGAGTTTTACTGACCGCAAATAGTGGGATAGAGGGGGATTTTGAAGTGAAAGAATAAAAAGGATGCATTGCATGCATCCTTTTTATTCTGCAATTTTTTCTAAGTTACCGTTTCGATCCATGCGGAAAGATGTTTGTGAGCGTTCCTCATCATCCATTACTGCTAATTTACGAGCACGGTTCATAATATTCATAAGTGTTTCGTAATCCTCTTGTACAGTATGAGATTGTTGTTCTAATTTTTCTAGTTTCCTTTCTAGTTCTTCATTTCGCAAGATTTGCGCTTTAATTTCTTGTTTCAATCTCGTATTCTCGTTTTCAAGAGCTGTTACTTTTATATTTGAAGATCCAACTGTTTGTAAAAAGTAAATAACATCTTGCATTGTTATTGAGCTTTTTGGAGCAGGGACAGTCGGCTCTTGATATGGAATAGCTTCTGTATATTGAACAGCTGTTTCATACGGTACGTGTTCTTCATAATCAGTTATCGCTTCTGAAGCTGGTGGTGTATAAAGCAAACGTTTTTTTGCCTGTTCACCGCCCACAGCACGCATTTTATCTTTACGATGTTTTTTTGCTAGTTGAAGAGCTTGTTCATAGCTATAGCGAACAACAGCATTCCAGCGAAAACCACAAGCAGCAGATGTGCGATTTAACTGATCTCCTACTTCTTCAAAAGCATTTAATTGGGTACTTCCTTCTCGAACATGGCGAAGCACCGTTTCAGCAAGTAATAAATCGTCCTCGTCTGTCCAAGCATCTTGTCTTACTTTCATAGATTCAACTCCCTTTCTTTTTATGAACTTCCTATTTTTATAATGGGCAAAAAAATGAGCTTTTATACAAAGCTTTTAAAAATATGGTAGATTTCAATGAAGAGAAGAAATATGGCTATGAATGATGAAAGCTTTTGAAGGAGAAAATATAAAAAATAGGTAGCCTTATATAGGAATAGAGCTACGCCCGGAGACTTGCAACAAGCTTCAAAGAGCGGTAAAATACCATTTAGTGTTTATTTTTAAATGTACTTGTGAAAAGTTAAAATTGAGGAAGTGTTATATATAATGGGAAACGAATTTCGTGTGTGCGATGATTGTCAGGCGACGAACGTTAAAACGCTGATTCCGAAGTTAAAAAAAGTAGATTCATGTGCAACGATTGAAGTTGGATGTCAGTCTTACTGCGGTCCTGGTCGTAAAAAATCATTCGCATTTGTAAATAATCGTCCAGTTGCAGCTCCAACGGAAGATGAATTAATTACAAAAATTGAAGTAAAGTTAAATAAGTAAGAAAAAGAAGAGTGAACAGATTACTCTTCTTTTTTTATGCCCATAAGATAGCGCTTTGTATGAATTCGTATTTCAAAATAATGGTTGACAGCCTTTTGGGGCGCTAGGTAGAATAGAAAGTGTGATTCTGAGAATCATTATCACGAAAAAATCAATTCACCTATTTTTTTTATTGTTATTTGAGAATAAATTTCATTTTATTAAATATATGTTGTTGGTTAGGATGGTTGAGGGATGGAAGCGAGCGCAAGGAGTATAGAACAGCAAGATGTGAATGTTAAAGAGATTAAGAGCAGACCGCTCGTTGCTTCTATTATTTTAATAGCAGGCACAATTTTGTTAGCTTTAAGCATGGCAGTTTCTATTTCGTTTGGTGCAGCAGATATTAGTTTAAAGACCGTTTGGCAAGCTGTATTTCAGTTTGATGGGTCTATAACGCATCATAACGTAATTCAAGAACTTCGCATGCCTAGAGCAATAGGGGGCGTAGTTGCAGGTGCCTTTTTAGCGGTATCAGGAGCAATTATGCAAGGTATGACACGAAATCCACTTGCATCCCCATCGTTAATGGGGATTACAGATGGTGCTGTATTCGGGATTGCAATTATGTATGCATTCTTCCCTAATTCACCTTATTTAATGTTTGTTATCGCATCTTTTATTGGAGCTGCGTTTGGAGCGAGCATTGTATATGGTATTGGGTCTTCTTCACCAGGTGGATTAACGCCTGTGAAATTAGCTTTAGCTGGTGCAGCAATTAGTGCGTTATTAGGGGCCATTTCATCTGGAATTGCATTGTACTTCAACCTTGCCCAAGAGGTGAGCATGTGGAATGCAGGCGGCGTTGCTGGAGTGAAATGGGAAAGCATCAATATGCTAGTGCCGATCGGTCTTGTTTGTCTCGTAATAGCGATTATGATGTCGAGATATATTACCATTTTAAGCTTTGGTGAAGAAATTGCGATTGGACTTGGTCAAAATACGACATTAATTAAATTTATCGGAACAGTACTTGTTCTTGTATTAACAGGTTCTGCGGTTTCTATGGCAGGATCAGTTGGATTTGTTGGACTTGTAATTCCGCATATGACTCGTTTCCTTGTAGGCTCAGACTATAGATGGGTTATTCCATGTTCTGCAGTCTTAGGTGGATTGTTAATTGAATGTGCAGATATGTTATCTCGCGTTATTAATCCACCGTTTGAAACGCCAATTGGAGCAATTACAGCGCTAATTGGAGTTCCATTCTTCCTCTACTTAGCACGTAACGAAGGGAGAGGAAAAATGTGAGGACGAGCGTCTTAACAAAAAAGAACGTTTCTATTTTAACGATTTTAGTAGGGTTAATCGTTGCTGTATTTTTAATAAGCTTAAATACAGGAACATTTAAAATACCTCCAATAGATGTATTAAAGTCATTGGTTGGATTAGGTGCAGAAGATCAATCTGTTATTTTATTTGAATTTCGTATGCCACGTATGGTTATAGCTATATTAGTTGGTTCTGCGTTAGCTATGTCAGGTGCAATTTTGCAAGGGTTATCACGAAATCCACTTGCTGATCCAGGTATTATAGGTATTAACGCCGGAGCGGGATTAACAGTTGTTGTATTCGTCTACTTTTTCTTTGGAAAAGTTGGAACAGGTACATTCTTATCTGTATTTATCCTTCCATTTTTCGCACTAATTGGTGCGATATTAGCGGCGGTTATTATTTATTTACTGGCATGGAAAGACGGCGTTTCATCCACTCGATTAATTCTTGTTGGTATCGCTGTTGCAGCCGGATTTGGTGCTGTTAGTTTAATTTTTTCTATGAAGATGACATCTAATGATTTCCGCTTTGCAACAATTTGGTTGGCAGGAAGTTTATGGGGAACAGATTGGAAGTTCGTACTAAGTGTACTCCCATGGATGGTTATTTTCTTACCACTTGCCATTAGTAAAGCGCACATATTAAATGTAATGAATTTAGGCGACTCTACAGCAGTTGGCCTTGGTGTAAACGTAGAAAAAGAAAGACGTAAATTATTATTTATTGCAGTTTGTTTAGCTGGTGCATCTGTTGCTGTTGCGGGCGGAATCGGTTTTATCGGTTTAATGGCTCCGCATTTAGCGAGAAGCCTCGTTGGTGGTAAACATCAAATTATGTTACCAACGGCTGCATTAATAGGGACGTTCTTGCTTTTATTTGCAGATGTAATCTCAAGAAGTGTGTTACCAACTTCAGAAATACCGGTCGGTCTTGTCATTTCTGTAATTGGCGCACCATATTTCATATATTTACTTATGAGGACAAAATAAAGGGAGGCTTTTTGTATGGCAACTTTAGCAGTTGATGCGGTATCTGTTGGCTATAATGAAGGGTTAATTATAGATGGATTAACAGTTGAAATTCCGGAAGGGCAAATTACAACGATTATTGGACCAAATGGTTGTGGGAAATCTACATTATTAAAAACGGCTTCTCGTATTTTGAAAGCAAAACGAGGTACTGTTTATCTTGATGGAAAAGCAATTGAGAAACAGCCAACGAAAGAAATCGCAAAGAAAATGGCGATTTTACCACAAACTGCAGAAGTGCCAACAGGCCTTACTGTGTTTGAACTTGTTTCATATGGACGTTTTCCTCATCAAAAAGGATTTGGAACATTGAAGGAAGAGGATTATCGCTACATTCATTGGGCACTTGAAGTAACTGGGATGACAGAATTCGCAAATCGTCCAGCAGAAGCTTTATCAGGTGGTCAGCGTCAACGTGTATGGATTGCGATGGCTCTTGCACAAGGAACAGATTTACTCGTGTTAGATGAACCAACAACATACTTAGATATGGCTCATCAACTTGAAGTATTAAACTTACTGAAGAAGTTAAACAAAGAAGAAGGCAGAACGATTGTTATGGTTATTCACGATTTAAATCATGCTTCTCGTTTCTCTGATCATATGATTGCATTAAAAGCTGGGAAGTTAATGAAACAAGGAACGCCAGATGAAGTTATGACAAGTGAAACGCTTCGTAACGTATTTGAGATTGAAGCTCAAATCGTTCCATGTCCAGTAAACTGTAAACCAATTTGTTTAACATACGATTTAGCGATGATTAATAATCAATTGCGTAAAAAAGCATAATTAATAGAATTTCCCCCTCTTAAAGAGGTGAGAGGGGGAGTTCTAATGGACGTTGAGCTTCTTACCCACGGATGGGAAGTTGAACGCCCGTTAGAACGGGTTATAAACAACAATTAATAAAAATATATTAATTAAATGTTGTTTTCGTTTCTTATAGTTACATGCAAATTATAAGAGAAATACAGCTAGAAGGAGTCGGAATATGAAGAATTTTAAAATGGCACTATTAGCAATGGTACTAGTTGTTACTTCTGTACTATTTGCAGCTTGTTCTAACAAAGAAGAAGAAAAGAAAGCAGATGCGAAGACTGAAGAGCGCACTGTACAACACGCAAAAGGGGAAATTAAAATCCCTGCAAATCCAAAGAAAATTGCTGACCTTAGTGGTTCAACAGAAGAATTATTAATTTTCGGTATGAAACCGATTATTACTGCAAATACAACACAAGAAAAAATTGATGGACATATCGCAAAGAAATTAGAAGGTGTGAAACCAGTAGGTTCTGCTTGGGGCGATAAAATTAACATCGAAGCAGTGGCTGCTGCAAAACCAGATTTAATTATTGTAAACAATCGTCAAGAAAAGATTTATGATCAATTATCTAAAATTGCACCAACAGTTATGTTAAAAACTCCATTAGACCAATGGCGTCCAAAATTCGAAGAAGTAGGTCAAATCTTCGGTAAAGAGAAAGAAACAAAAGAATGGTTCAAAAAGTATGATGAAAAAGCAAGCAAATTACATGACAAAATCGTTGCTAAAACTGGCGATGCAACATTCATGAAAATGGCTGCATATCCAAATGCATTCC
This sequence comes from Bacillus sp. FSL R9-9410, assembly GCF_038050385.1. Taxonomy (NCBI): domain Bacteria; kingdom Bacillati; phylum Bacillota; class Bacilli; order Caryophanales; family Bacillaceae; genus Bacillus; species Bacillus sp. FSL R9-9410. Next base: position 427,279 of record NZ_JBBOTV010000002.1, on the reverse strand, counting down.
GTGTATACGGTGACTACGGTTACGGTAGCGTAATCTTTGGTGATTTAAAATTACCAGCAGTTAAAGGTACACCAACTGATAAACCGTTAGTACAAATACAAAAAGAAGCTTTAATTGATTACAACCCAGATTACTTATTCGTATTTACAACTGGTGATGGTTCTCAGCGCTTAAAAGAATTCCAAGAAGAATCAATTTGGAAAAATATGAACGCTGTTAAAAATAACCATGTATTTACAATCAGTAATGAAGATGTAAACAAAGGATACTTCCCACTAGGTAAAGAAATGATCCTAGACGAAGTTACTGAGTTCATTTTAGGAAAATAATATATAAAGAAAAATCACTTTTACGTCGGTAAAAGTGATTTTTCTTTATATAACAGGAATTAATATAGTCTTTCATTTCTTTCTGTTTCCTATATCGTTTATAATATATAGTAAGAATGCAGTAAAGAAAGGGGGATGTCGGAAAGTGGTATATTTAAACGACAAACTCAGCGAAACAAAAGTGTTTAAAGACCCAGTACATAAATATGTGCACGTGCGTGATCGCGTTATTTGGGATTTAATCGGAACGAAAGAATTTCAACGCTTGCGCCGTATTAAGCAGCTTGGAACGACATTTTTTACATTTCACGGTGCAGAGCATAGTCGCTTTACTCATTCGTTAGGTGTGTATGAAATTATTCGTCGTATGATTGATGATGTGTTTGATGGCAGACCAAATTGGAATGCTGAAGATAGATTGTTATGTTTATGTGCTTCATTACTTCATGATGTCGGTCACGGCCCATTTTCTCATTCATTTGAAAAAGTATTTTCGTTAGATCATGAGAAATTCACGCAAAAGATTATCGTTGGTGATACGGAAATTAATCGTGTATTAAGCCGTGTGGATAAAGATTTCCCGCAAAAGGTAGCAGATGTAATTGCGAAAACATCTACTAATAAATTAGCGATTAGTATGATTTCAAGCCAAATTGATGCTGATCGTATGGATTATTTATTAAGAGATGCATATTTTACTGGTGTAAAGTATGGGAACTTTGATATGGAACGTATACTGCGTGTCATGCGCCCGTATGGTAATCAAGTTGTCATTAAAAATAGTGGTATGCATGCTGTAGAGCATTATATTATGAGTCGTTATCAAATGTATTGGCAAGTATATTTCCATCCGGTAACACGTAGTGCAGAAGTAATTTTAACGAAGATTTTACACCGAGCTAAATCACTGCATGAGAAGTATTATGCGTTTAAATATCATCCTGTTCATTTCTATTCTTTATTTGAAGAAGAAGTAACAGTAGAGGACTATTTAAAGCTAGACGAGAACGTAATGTATTATTACTTCCAAGTATGGCAAGACGAAGAAGATCCAATTTTAAGGGACTTATGTCGCCGTTTTATGAATCGAAATCTATTTAAATATGTAGAGTTTACAGATAAACACGGTTTAGATAATTGGATGGAATTAAGTAGCTTATTTAAAAAGATTGGACTAGATCCAGAGTATTATTTAGTTGTGGATTCAACATCAGACTTACCGTATGACTTTTACCGCGCAGGAGAAGAAGAAGAGCGTCTACCAATCTTACTCCTTATGCCGAACGGGGAACTTAGGGAGCTTTCGCGCGAATCGGATATTGTTGAGGCGATTACAGGTAAGAAGCGAACAGATCAAAAGCTATTCTATCCACATGATTTAATCTATGAAGATGGAAGAAAAGGAAAATATAAAGAGAGAATTATCGAGTTGTTAGAAGGAAAAAAATAAGAAGCAGCTAAGAGCTGCTTCTTATGAAAAAACTTGAAATTATTTGTCGCTTAAGCGTTTTCCGCCAACTGCATAATGGTTTTTAGACATTTCTTCGATGAAAACAACGATGTTTTCTTCAGGAGCACCAGTTGTTTCGCTTACTGCTGCGGTTACTTTCTCAGCAAGAGCTTTCTTTTGTTCTTCTGTGCGTCCTTCTAGCATTTTCACTGTTACGTATGGCATGTACAATCGCTCCTTTTATGTAAGTTACACTCTTATTATAGCGGATTACGAGGAAGAACAATCGGAAAACAAATAATTTCTTTTTTTGACATATTGAAGAGGAGATGAAGTATGGATCAGTTATTTAGATACCCGTTGCACCAAATTCCATTGGTAGCAATGGCGATTATTATTGCGCTATCTGTGCATGAATTTGCACATGCGTATGTTGCATATAAATTTGGAGACGATACAGCGAAAAAACAAGGACGGTTAACGTTATCACCGATGGCTCATTTAGATCCTATCGGGATGATTGCTGTATTGATTCTTGGATTCGGTTGGGCAAGACCAGTGCCTGTTAATCCGTATAACTTTAAAAGACCGCGTCTTGCGGGAATATTAGTTTCTATTGCGGGACCGATAAGTAATCTTATTTTAAGTGCAATTGGTTTAATTATTTGGTATAGCTTAATAACATTTGGAGCGTTAGATGCGATGCCACCTGCAGTAGCAGATACGCTGGATCAATTCTTCCAAATTTTTATTATGCTTAATATTGTTTTACTTGTATTTAACTTATTACCAATCCCGCCACTTGATGGTTATCGCGTTGTGGAAGATTTAGCACCAGCAAATATTCGTGCGAAAATGACACAGTATGAAAAATATGGAGCAATTGCGTTATTAATTCTTGTTATTACACCGCTTAGCAATTACACAATTCAGCCTATTTTTAATGTTGTTATTCCATATGTATTAGTATTTTTACAAAGTATCATTGTGCCTATTTTCGGGCTTTTATAATCATTAAGCGAGGAGGAGTTTACATATGACAGAGAAAAAGAAAAAAATCGGTTTTAATATTGTAAAGAACGACTCAACAGATGGACATGGTGGGTTTGGTGTTGGATCATTAAGTTTAGAAAATATTTCTCCTGTATTTGTTGATGTATTAGAGAAAACTGCGTTCGTTGATATCGGTGCGATGCATGCGCGTAGTACAGTAGAAAAAGGAATTAAGTTTTTAACAAATAAAGATGAAGTTCCGAATGGAAAACCGTTTTGGCTCGTTTGGGTAACAATTGAAAGAACACCAAACGGTGCTTATTACGCAGGTGCAACAGCTTGTGAAATGACTGTTGACCGTGAAATTCGCCGCGGATATAAATCACTTCCAGAGCATGTAAATAAAATGGATAAATCACTAAAGCGTTACATCATGATTGATCATATGGATGAATCATCTAAAAAAGTACTTGGTACATTCTTAAAAGAGCATAATGAAGCAATTTGGAACGAATCTAGTGAAGAATTGCGCCACGCATTATTAGGTGAATAAAAGAAAAGGATGTCTCATTGGTCGATTTTTGACTAGTGAGACATCCTTTTTATTTTGTGAATAGGACTATGGGATATGAAAATATATCAGCGATTTTTAGAATATATTTAACGTAACTTGAAATATATCAACGATTCAACAAGGAATATCGATTTACCGAAAAAGAATGACAATAGCCTTTTTTTTTACCACGGGAGATATTTTTTCCACCAACCCGTCTTTTTCTTTTCTTCACTAACCTTTTCGAACTCTTCCTTACCATCAACGTGATCCATACAGTACTCTGTTGGCTCTGTACCTTTTGCGAAATACATTTTCACAGAAATGGGACAATTTTTTGTAGCGATCTTACCGTTTTCAGGGTTAACGTCAACAGCAACAACATCTGTTGGTTGTTTAAACTCTTTTTTAGGCTGTCCATCTAATCCTTTTTCCATCGTATCGGTCCATATTTTTTTCGCGTATCCTTGTTCTGCTACGTTTGAAATGGATTTGGGTTGATCGTATCCAATCCAAACCCCTGTTACAAGTTGCGGGGTAAATCCAATCATCCAACTATCAGTTTCTGTAGAACCAGATTTCCCGGCATATGTTCTTGATAGTTTTGATAACATCGATTGACCGGTCACAGCGGCATAACTGCTTAGTTTTTTATTAAACATACCTGTCATCATTTCTTCCATCACAAAAGCTTTGCTTTTATCTAGAACTTGTTTACTTTCTAAATGAGCGTCGTATAGCATATTTCCTTCATGATCAACGATGCGCCTTATAAAGATTGGTTTTACTTCTTTTCCGCCGTTTGCAAACATGCTATAAGCATTGACCATTTCAATTGGCTTTACAGGAGATGTGCCGAGAGCGAGAGACGGAACATCTTTTAATGCGCTAGTGATGCCGAATTGCTTCGCTGTTTTTGTAAGAATGTCTTCACCTAAAAATAAATTCGTCTTCACAGCATATACGTTATCAGAAACAGCGAGTGCTTGTGCCATTGTCACGAAATCGTCAGCATAATAGTTTTTATAGTTTTTTGGTTTATACTTTGAAACACCGTCACCTAAAGTGAATACCGTGTATTCGCTTTTTAAGCGTGTGGCAGGGGTGAATCCTCGTTCTAAGGCTGCATAATATAGGAACGGCTTAAATGTAGAACCGGGCTGACGAGCGGCTTGTGTAGCCCTGTTAAATTGACTCGTATTATAATCAGTTCCACCAACAAGGGCAGCCACTTCACCCGTTTTTGGATTCATAGAGACGAGGGCAGTTTGGATGTTTGTTGTTTCAGGTATATGATTTTTTACAGCTTGCTCTGCTACAGATTGTAATTTAGGGTCTAGCGTTGTATAAATACGCAAGCCACCTCGCTGTAAGGCTTGCTCATCTAATCCGATATCACGAAGAAGAGAAGCTTGTACAGCATCTTGGAAATAAGGTGCAATTTCTGCAACTTTTTTCGTATCCAATGAGGCAAAAGTAAGTGTTTCTTTTTTTGCTGAGGCAGCTTGCTGTTTTGTAATATACCCTTGTTCTACCATTTCATTTAGTATGAGAGATTGACGCCCTTTAGCACGCTCTTCTTTTAAAAAGGGAGAGTAGAAACTAGGTCCTTTCGGAATGCCTGCGAGCATACTAGCTTCTGCTAATGTTAATTCTTTTGCAGTTTTATCGAAATACAGGCGGGAAGCAGCTTCAATTCCGTAAGCACCATGCCCGTAATAAATTGTATTTAAATACCCTTCTAAAATATGATTTTTATTATAGTTCACTTCAAGACGGACGGTATACATTGCTTCTAATAGTTTACGCTTCCACGTTTTATCATGATCTAAGTATAGGTTACGAGCATACTGTTGTGTGATAGTACTAGCACCTTGTACTTTTGCCATTGCTTTTAAATCGGCAACAATAGCACCAGCAATGCGCTTCATATCAAAGCCATGATGTTTGTAGAATCGTTGATCTTCAATAGATAGTGTCGCCCCTTTTACATAAGGAGAAATTTCATCGAGAGATACATTATAGCGTTTTTGCATTTCATTACTTTGTCCTATAACAGTGTCATCATTAGCGTAAAAGACACTCGTTTGCGGAACCGCAACAGGGGGAGGTCCCATAATTTTTGCAGCTACAATGATAATAAAAAAGGAAAAAACGAAAAAAAGAACACATGAAAACATTACGGTGAAGAAAAGACGTTTATATTTTTTAAGTTTTGGATTCATAGTTTGATCCATCTTTTTCAGCCCCTCATTAATACAAGCATTATTGTATTAGTATTGAGGGTTTTCGTTTATTTTAAACAATGAAATTTCCAAAATAAAAAGAGCCCCTTCATTTAAGAAAGGAGCTCAAAAGCACGCGCTGGCCAATCGGTAATAATAACATCTACGCCGTAATCAATCATAGTTTGTAAATCTTTATATTCATTAATGGTGTAAGGACGAAAAACGTATCCTTGCCCCTGTGCTAATTGGACAAACTCTTTCGTTAATAATTGAAAGTTTGGATGTAATCCAGTCGCCTCGCGCCTTTTTGCTTCAGCAATAGGATCTGCAAGTGGTGTATCGTACAAAATCGCTCTTGGAATTTCTGGAGCAATTTCTGCTAATAATGAAACGGAATCGTGGTTAAATGATGAAAATGCAATTTGATTGGATAGATGATATTCACGAACGAGAGCGACGACCTTTTCTTCAATAGTTGGATAGTGAATAACATCTGTTTTTAATTCAATGTTAAGTTGTAAATTTGTTGTAGAGAGCCAAATAAATACTTCTCGTAACGTTGGGATTTTTGCCTCATGGAAAGAAGGGTCTTTATGGCTACCAGCATCTAAAACTTGTAATTCTTCTACAGTTTTTTCAGAAACAAGTCCCACGCCATTTGTTGTACGGTCCACTGTTTCATCATGAATAACAACTAGTTCACCGTCTTTTGATAGATGAACATCAAGTTCAATTCCGTGAGCACCAATGCGTTCAGCCTCTTGGAAGGCAATCATCGTATTTTCTGGGTGTGTTCCTTTTACCCCGCGATGAGCGAAAATAAGTGGTTTATTCATTTGAAAATCTCCTTATCATCTCTTTTCTTTCATTATGAAACTGCTTTGAGAAAAATACAATTCATATGAAAACATTTACAAAAGTATAATAGTTGCGAAAAAGTTAACGTTAACGTAAAATGTAATAATCCGGTGAAGGGAGGAATACACATGTATAAAATTGATGAAGTAACAAAGCAAGTTGGTTTAACAAAGCGTACACTTCGTTATTATGAGGAAATTGGTTTAATTCATCCCCCAGAACGCAGTGGAGGGAATATTCGCCTGTATACAGACGAGGACATTACAAGAATTAAAAGGATTGTGGAAGCGAAAGAAGTGCTAGGAATTACGCTTCAAGAAATGCAACATTTCTTATCGTTAAAAGAAAGAATGGAACAAAGAAGAAATAGTGAGAATCCGCGTGACCGTGAAGTGATTCAAGAAATTAAAGAGATGCTTGAAGAACAAGTGCAAACGTTAGACGAGAAAATGGAGCAAATGCAGCGCGTGAGGGCAGAGCTAGAGGATAGTTTAAGCCGTGCAGTTACATTTTTAGAGAATACAAAAGGAGAGTAATCAAAATGGAGAGCAAACAAAAATTAGGGAGATTGATTACAGTGGTGGCTACCTTCCTTGCCTTTTCAGGTATAGGGGTAGTGGACCCAATTTTACCAAGTATTGCTGAACAAATTGGTGCATCGCATTGGCAAGTCGAGATGTTATTTACATCATATATTTTAACGATGGCAATTATGATGTTACCAGCTGGAATATTTGCATCAAGATTTGGTGATAAACGAATGATGACGATTGGTCTTGCGATTGTGACTGTATTTGCATTTATATGTGGTATATCGCAAACGATTGCTCAATTATCTATTTTCCGCGCTGGGTGGGGATTAGGAAATGCGATGTTCTTCGCAACGGCGATGACATTATTAATTGCATTAAGTAAAGAAGTTCATGAAGCAGTAGGACTATATGAGGCAGCCATTGGTTTAGGGATGGCAGGTGGACCATTATTAGGTGGAATATTAGGTGGACATTCTTGGCGTTACCCATTTTTTGCGACGAGTATTTTAATTTCCTTAGCATTTATTTTAGTTTTCTTTTTTGTAAAAGAACCGGAGCGAAAAGTGAAGCGTAAAGCAGCAGGCATGGGAGAATTACTTAACTTGGTGAAGTATAAACCGTTTATGCAAGGTGCCATTTCAGGGATGTTATATTACTACGGATTTTTCGTCGTTTTAGCATATTCACCACTTATTATGCATTTATCTGCTATTCAATTAGGATTTGTATTTTGTGGATGGGGATTAGCGCTAGCTTACGGATCAGCAATTTTAGCACATAAGCTAGAAGGTAAATATGAACCGAAAACAGTGTTAAAGGGTAGTTTACTCGTATTTGCGATGTTATTAATTGCACTATTCTTCGTGAAAATTATGTGGTTACAAATCGTGTTAATCGTTCTATCTGGATTAGCATCAGGATTAAATAATGCGTTATTTACAAGTTATGTAATGGATATTTCACCTTATGAAAGATCCATTACATCAGGTGTTTATAACTTCGTTCGTTGGTTAGGAGGCGCGATTGCTCCAATTTTATCAGGAGTTATCGGTCATACAGTTTCGCCGCAAAGCCCGTTTTTAGTCGGTGGAATTGTTGTGTTAGTCGGTTGCGTTATGATCTTAATTCCGATTCGTAAACCAGTAGAAATAGAGACAAAAGCCCTTTCTTAAGAAAGGGTTTTCTTTCCTATTACAGAGCAAACCCTTTTCGCATATATGTTAGAACCCTCTGACTAAAATATATTTTCGGTATTTTTTTACTTTTAACTATACTTTTTGGATGTTTTGTTTTATTTTTGTTAGGGGACATTAATGATGTCCCTATTATAAATTTGCAGCGAAAGGCGTGATTGTACGATGGAACTATGGTTCACTGAAAAACAAACAAAGCATTTTGGAATTACGGCGCGTATTAACCGCACATTACATACGGAGCAAACAGAATTCCAAAAACTTGATATGGTTGAAACGGAAGAGTTTGGAAACATGCTTATTTTAGATGGCATGGTTATGACAACAGAAAAGGACGAGTTCGTTTATCATGAAATGGTAGCGCACGTACCTTTATTTACACACCCAAGCCCTGAAAACGTATTAGTTGTAGGCGGTGGCGATGGCGGTGTTATTCGTGAAGTGTTAAAACACCCAAGCGTAAAGAAAGCAACTCTTGTTGAAATCGATGGAAAAGTAATTGAGTACTCTAAACAATACTTACCATCAATTGCAGGCGCATTAGACAATGAGCGTGTAGAAGTGAAAGTAGGAGACGGTTTCCTACACATCGCAGAAAGCGAAAATGAATATGACGTAATTATGGTAGATTCTACTGAGCCAGTAGGCCCAGCAGTAAACCTATTTACAAAAGGCTTCTACGCTGGAATTTCTAAAGCGTTAAAAGAAGATGGTATTTTCGTTGCCCAAACGGACAACCCTTGGTTTACACCAGAACTAATTACAACTGTGTTTAAAGACGTAAAAGAGATTTTCCCAATTACTCGTCTATACACAGCGAACATTCCAACTTACCCAAGTGGACTTTGGACATTCACAATCGGATCTAAAAAACATAATCCACTAGAAGTAAGTGAAGAGCGTTTCCACGAAATCGAAACGAAATACTATACAAAAGAATTACACAATGCAGCATTCGCATTACCGAAATTTGTTGGCGATTTAATTAAGTAAGAAATCGAGTTCGAACAAATAAAGTGTAAGTAGCTCATTTAAGGTGTTTGTCCAGAAGACTTGAGCATGCTAGCTACTTACACTTCTGTATAGAAATAGTCTTCTTATCGTTAAAAAAGAAGACCCCGGTAAATCGAGAAAGAGGAGCAATGCGCTCCAAATTTGAGAAATAGTGAAAGGTTGGGATACCTTAAGTTCCACATAAGGAGGAAAAGAATATGCGTTTTGATGAAGCTTATTCAGGTAAAGTATTTATTAAAAGTCATCCAAGTTTTGAAGAGTCAGAGGCAGTTATTTACGGGATGCCAATGGATTGGACAGTAAGTTACCGTCCAGGTTCTCGTTTCGGCCCTGCACGTATTCGTGAAGTATCGATTGGACTAGAGGAATACAGTCCATATCTAGATCGTGAACTAGAAGAAGTAAAGTATTTTGATGCGGGTGATATTCCATTACCATTCGGGAACCCACAGCGCAGCATAGACATGATTGAAGAGTATGTATCAAAACTTTTAGATGCCGATAAGTTTCCACTAGGTCTCGGCGGTGAGCACTTAGTGTCTTGGCCAATTTTTAAGGCAATGGCAAAAAAATATCCGGATTTAGCAATCATCCATATGGATGCTCATACTGACTTACGTGAGTCATATGAGGGAGAGCCTTTATCCCACTCTACACCAATTCGTAAAGTGTGCGATTTAATTGGTCCGGAAAACGTATATTCTTTCGGTATTCGTTCTGGAATGAAGGAAGAATTCGAATGGGCAAAAGAAGTAGGTATGAACTTATACAAATTTGACGTATTAGAACCGTTAAAAGAAGTATTACCGAAACTTGCAGGACGCCCAGTCTATGTCACAATTGACATTGACGTATTAGACCCAGCTCATGCTCCTGGAACAGGAACGTTAGAGGCTGGAGGTATCACATCTAAAGAACTATTAGATTCCATCGTAGCAATTGCAAATTCAAATATAAATGTAGTTGGAGCAGACTTAGTAGAAGTAGCCCCTGTCTACGACCATAGTGATCAAACACCGGTTGCAGCAAGCAAATTCGTGCGGGAAATGCTGCTCGGCTGGGTGAAATAAAAGTGAAGCCGACTGTTTAGACCCGGTGACTAAGGTTCTTTCCTGCAAAAGGTGCTTTTTACCTTTTGGCAGGGAAGGTTCTTAGACGCAAGGGTCTAGAAGGCGTAACTGGATAAAGTAAAAGCGGAAGCGGCTCGCTCAGAATGTGAGGGGGATGGAGCTTCAGACATAGAGGCGCTTTCTGCCTCGAAGGAAGAAGCGAAGCCACCGATCATTCTAGCCTGCTGTAGCTGGATAGAGTAAAAGCAGAAGCGGCTCGATCAGAATCGCAGGTCATTGGAACGCTCGACCGAGAAGCGCTTTTGGCTTCGAACGAGAGTGTGAAATGGCCGGAGATTCTAGCCGTTGTAGCTGGATAGAGTAAAGGCCTCCTAGACGACTAGGAGGCCTTTACTTTTGTCGTTATGTGTCGGTAAGTCGATATATTCGAAAAATCGCCGATATAATTTCACTTACCTTCACGCGACATCAAAAAAGAGCTATTCTCAAACGATGAGAATAGCTCTTTTTCTTATGCAACTTTCTCTTCCGAAGTAATGCCGCGAATTTCATCAGCAGAACGGATTGGATATTTGCGGAACACAATGGAACCGACGTATCCAACAATTGTGGTAACGATTCCACATAATACGGCAGCAATCGTTACTTTTATTACATCATTAAATCCGAACAATACGAGAAGTCCTGGAATTGGTGATGCTGTCCCTGGTGCATTATTAACGAGCTGGAATAGCGACGTAATAATACCGGCAAGCGCACCGCCAACAAAGTTTGTCATATAGATAGGAATTGGATTTGCTGAGACAACATCGGCTTGTGTTAACGGCTCGATTGCCACAGCGATTGTATCTTTCTTTGAACAGATTTTTAGTCGTTTAAAGAAAATGAAGTTCATTGGGGCAGAAGCTGCTACGGCAAGACTACCAATTGCCATTGGTAAACCAGTTAATCCAAGCATTGCAGTTAGTGCCATAGAACTTAATGGAGATGTAGAAATAACTGTGATTAATCCACCAAGCATAATCCCCATAATGATAGGACTTTCTGTAGTTGCAACTGAAATCATAGAACCGATTTTACCGAGTGTTGCGTTAACAAGTGGATCCATAAGCATGGCCATTCCACGTGAAATTGGTGCGGCAATAAAGAGAATTGCTAAAAATTCTACACCAGCGGGTAATTTCTTTTCGAGAAATTTCACGACGAAGGCACAAACGTATCCAGCGAAAAATCCTGGTAAAATGCCGAAACCACTAGTAGCTATACCGATTAAAACAGCGTATACGGGTGAAACACCGATTGCTAATGCTACTAAAATTGCCGCTGCGACACCGCTCATACTACCAGAAGCTTCTCCTACTGATTGTAAAAAGTCATTATGAAACATTTCTCCACCGATATAACGGTGAAATGCCTCGATAAGAAAACTCGCGATTGCTGCATTAGCTAAAGCACCCATTGCTTTCATGCCATAAGGAGCACGGTAACTAAAAAGTGTAAATAGACAGAGTACAACAAGTAATAGTGCTAAACCTTGCAAGATAGCCATTTGAGAACTGTCTCCTTTGATTTTTGTAATAAAGTGAAGGCATTTACGGGTAGTTATCTCCCACCCACCTTTCGCGTATTCGCGGCATTTTGAGGTGGGAGTCTTACTGCCCGCAAATAGCGGGATAAAAATTCGTATCATTCAATAATAATATAAAAGGTTGTTAAACGGAAAAACTTTTTGCCCGGAAATTGCTGTAAGGTGAAAAAGTCTTACAATAATGTAAGGGAAGTGTAAGACATTTCGATGGAGTATAGTATGCTTTTTTTCATATAATACAGGTATAGACATATGGTTAGAGAAAAAGAAGTGCAAAACAGGAGGATCATGTATGAAATTGGTAATTAAAGTTTTAGCTGTATTCGCCATCATTTTAGGTGGAACAGCATATTATTTAAACACAAAAACAGAAGGGGTACATGCTTTTGTAGACAACTTCTTTTCAAATAAAGAAATACAAGATTATTATGCAGTTATAGATAAAGGTGAGAAAAAAGACGATGAATATTTGTATACATTTAAAGGGTATACAGAAGACGGAAAGTTACAAATTATTAAAAGAATAGTGAACCGTGAATTGCATACAGGTGATTTTATAAAAATTTATGCAAAGGGTATGCAAGGAAAAGGATGGGCTGAAATCCCGAAAGAATCAATCCCGCAAAAGGCATTACAAAAAATAGAAAAAGTTTAAAAGGAGCGAACAAATCGCTCCTTTTTTAATTCGTTAAAATTGTAATAGATGTGCTTTTTTTATTAGAAGTGATTGTTGCTCTTCCGCCAATTGGGAAAGTGAAAATAGGAGTTGTATGCCCAAAACTAGCATTTGCAATGATAGGTATATGTGTAAGTTCTACCTTTGAAGCAATCATTTCTTGAATGTCTGCTATTGTGCATTCTGCTCCTTTTTGCATTCTTCCTATAACAATGCCTTTTACATGTTCAAAGTCAGGTTGCTGCATAAGAGAATGTAAATATCGATCAAAAGTTTTAAGGGTAGCTTTTTCTGTTAAACTATCCTCTTCAAGAAATAAAATTTTGTCCTGTAAGTTAGGCATATATGGCGTACCTTGTAGTAAATTAAATGTGCTCATATTACCACCAATAATATCTCCTGTAGTTTCTCCTTCTTGAATTGAAACATATCCTTCATTTTTAATAAACTCTCGATTTTCCTGATCGATATACCAAGAATCATCGCTCCATGTTTCAGCAGGCAATATTTCAATAGGCTCATTAGAAGTTAAGCATTTTAAAAAGTAATCGGTCGTATAATCGAGGCCTTTTTCCATTCCAAATGAAGAGAAGTGAGGACCTGAATATGTAACTAAGCCGGTTTTAGCATAAAGCGCGTTACTTAAAGCGGTAATATCAGAATAGCCGCAGAAAAACTTCGGATTTTCTCGAATTAAATCGTAATCGAGATGTTTTAATAAACCGTTAGAGTTGTATCCTCCAAGTGTCGTCAAAATTGCTTTTACATTAGGGTCTTTAAATGCTTCATGAAAATCTTGAACGCGTGAAGAAATAGAAGAGGAAGCAAATTGATCTATCTCATCAGCATTTTTTGAGAATGTAACGTGAAAGCCCATATCGGTTAATCTTTTTGTGGCAATCTCTCGGTTCGTATTTGAGACAATACTTAAACTACAAGATGGTGAAATAACCCTTATTTCATCACCTTTTTTTAATTTTATTGGTAGCACCAAATTCACCTCTTTAAATGAAAGAATATTTAGATTTAAAAAACATTTTAACATATGGAATAAAGTGAAGGTGAATTATTTTTTGAAAAGGAGTTTTCCTGATTTTTCAGCAGACAGACAGAGTCTTTTTTTGATATGATAGGAAAAGTGATTTATTATAAGTAGTATTTAATATCTATAACATTTGAAGGGTGTGCAAGACGTGAAGAAACAACTTGCAGGCTTGCCGGTACACGTTCATTTCGTAACAGAAATCCGTGAAGGGGCGAGGAAGGAAACCGTTGCTTTTGAAGCAAATGGTCAATACTATGTAAAAGGTCAAGGTACATATATAACATTCCAAGAGCCGAATGAACAAGGCGAAGTGAAAACAATTATTAAAATTCAAGATGAACAAGTGCTCATTATGCGTTCAGGTGCTATTTCTATGCGTCAGACACATGTGAAAGGTGAATGGACAACTGGTACGTATACGAGTGAACTTGGTACGTTTGTATTGCAAACGAAAACTGATAACGTTCTTTTTAAATGGTCGGATGAAAAGAAAAAAGGACAACTCTTCTTAACGTACGCATTGCTTCTAAGTGAACAAGAGGCTGGCAGATATACAATGACAATTAATTTGAAGGAGGCAAAATAATGAATTCTTTAGAACAAGTAAAAGAATTGATTAAAGAAGAAATTCAAGCTGCTGTATTAAAGGCAGAATTAGCGACAGAAGAACAAATTCCAAACGTTGTATTAGAATCGCCAAAAGATAAAACAAATGGTGACTTCTCTACAAATATGGCAATGCAACTTGCACGCGTTGCGAAAAAAGCACCTCGTATGATTGCAGAAGAATTAGTTGCAAACTTCGATAAAGCAAAAGCTTCTATTGAAAAGATTGAAATCGCTGGTCCTGGTTTTATTAACTTCTACATGGATAATAGCTACTTAACAGACTTAATCCCAACAATCGTTAACGCTGGTGAAGCATACGGTGAAACGAATACTGGTAAAGGTGAAAAAGTACAAATTGAGTTCGTATCTGCGAATCCAACAGGCGATCTTCACTTAGGACATGCACGTGGTGCGGCAGTAGGTGACACGTTATGTAACGTATTAGCAAAAGCAGGATACGATGTATCTCGTGAGTACTACATTAATGATGCTGGTAACCAAATTCATAACCTAGCTCTTTCTGTTGAAGCTCGTTACATGCAAGCTTTAGGTTTAGAGAAAGAAATGCCAGAAGACGGTTACCATGGTGCGGACATTATTGGAATCGGTAAACGTTTAGCTGAAGAGTTTGGCGATCGTTATGCAAAAGCTGATGCAGAGGAAAGCTATGAATTCTATCGTTCATATGGTTTAAAATATGAGTTAGCAAAACTTCAAAAAGACTTAGCAAGCTTCCGTGTTAACTTCGATGTGTGGTTCTCAGAAACATCATTATACAAAAACGGAAAAATTGATCAGGCTCTTGCTGTATTAAAAGAGCGTGACGAAATCTTTGAAGAAGGCGGAGCAACTTGGTTCCGTTCAATGACTTACGGTGACGACAAAAACCGTGTATTAATTAAAAATGACGGTTCTTACACATACTTAACGCCAGATATCGCTTACCACCGTGATAAATTAGAGCGTGGTTTCGATAAGCTAATCAACATTTGGGGTGCTGACCACCACGGTTACATTCCTCGTATGAAAGCTGCTATTCAAGCGCTAGGTTACGATAAAGAAACACTTGAAGTAGAAATCATCCAAATGGTACAACTGTACCAAAATGGTGAAAAAATGAAAATGAGTAAGCGTACAGGTAAGGCAGTTACACTTCGTGAGCTTATGGAAGAAGTAGGCGTAGACGCAATGCGATACTTCTTCGCAATGCGTAGCGGTGATTCTCATTTAGACTTCGATATGGACTTAGCTGTATCAAAATCTAATGAAAACCCAGTATACTATGCACAATATGCACATGCTCGTGTATGCAGTATCCTTCGTCAAGGTGAAGAGTTAGGATTAGCTACAGGCGGAGACGTGAATTACAAACTTGTTACTTCTGAGAAAGAAGTAGAGTTACTGAAAAAACTTGGTGAATTCCCAGCTGTAGTTGCGGATGCAGCGCAAAAACGTCTGCCACACCGCATTACAAGCTATGTATTTGAATTAGCAGCAGCATTACACAGCTTCTACAATGCAGAAAAAGTATTAAACCAAGATAACTTAGAATTAAGTAAAGCTCGTTACGAATTAATGAAAGCAGTACGCACTACACTTCAAAATGCATTAGCAATCGTAGGAGTATCTGCACCAGAAAAAATGTAATAAAGAAAAGATACTTATTTTTGTTTAGAAGTGATAACAAGTTGATATAAAGACATCTGATCAGTCTATAAACTGATTAGATGTCAAAAAACAAGACCAACGAAAAGACGTATGGGGGAGAACCTCACGTACGTCTTGATGAAGTGAAAATAGTAAAATACCAATTAACTATTGATTTTTAGGAACGATTCTAGAATAATAGACTGTTGGGGGTAAGGTTATCAAAAAATCCATATATGTATTATTAGTTGGTGGAATGTTACTAGGAAATGGTGTGATTGTTGTAAAAAACATTGTTACAGCTATGCCAAATACTAAAATAACAATTCATCTAACCAATTAGTAATTAATCTTGAAAACTTCCAGCTTAGTCAAGAAACTAGGGGGGATGTTTAAGATAGTACATATAGTACAATTAAAGTTTTCATGATTTGATAAAAAATAATGAAAGGATATAAATCTCTCGGTTTTGATATTATCATCATATATAAGCTCATTTTAATTCTTCGACATAGCCATGGAATCCATTAGGCAAAGTGTTTTTTCTCGACACCCATTTATATACTCCAAAAATGAAAAGGCTGAATTTCGTATTTCTATACGATTTACATGAAATCAGTTGACAATCATACTCTTTTTTAATTACCCCCAAATTCGGTCCACTGTATTCAAATTTGGAGAATATGACTTTCATCTTGCATAGGCAAACAATACTTCATCCAGGGCGTTTTTAATTACATAATGCTGGCGGTGGAACGCTTTTTGTTCTACTTGTTTAGGTGTGTAGGTCGGCTGTGTGACTAAACACAAAAGGTTTTAACATATGACCAATTTCACCGCAACTTATAATGGCAGAAAACGCATCTTCAATAACATCTTTTAGAATACGAGTATCCAAGTATGTTTCACAGTTCGAACTTTCCTTGGCTGATATGCTAATTTCGATTATAGATGGTACTTCTTGTTATTCTTTATGAGGATAAGTAAGGAAGTTGACCAAATGTATATTTACTGTGAAGTAGCTAGGCCATACTTGCCGGTAACGAATTTTTCTGTATTTATAGAGCAAACGTTTGCGTTGGTATGGAGAAATTTCGGAAACTCTACAGCATAATAAGACAATGACCGTCATGAGTTTTATCGTGAGTGCTTGTTGAGTGGTCTTCTTCTGACTTTGAAGTTGTTTGTCCGTTCATGGGTATTTATAATTTGAATTCCTTTATCAAAATTTGTCCTGTATCTGTTTTTGTTAAACAGTATATACGATAAATAAAATGCCGGAGAAATTAGATGAATCTATATAAAAGTCAAACTGCAATTTTTTAAGTAATAGAAGGATTGAAAAAGAGAAAAAGATGATAATAGCTGTCAAACAAGTTTTAGTAAAGTGGCTTAATGACATTGAATAGTAGAATCTTTGTCATAGTATGCTTGTACCAGGATCTATCTATTTTTAATCTTATAGGAGGATAACATAAAATATGTATTTAAAAAGAGTTACTTCGATTTTTTCGATTATAATGATTTTCATGTTTACTATAGGTCAGAGTTTTTTAGGTATAGTGGCAAATGCACAAGAGTTAAATACAGTAGGGTTTGTGGATAATTTTACGATAGATAAAAAAGATCTACAGACCGGAGAATCGACAGGAATAACTGTAAACTTCAGTGAAAAAAATGGAGTTAGGCTGAAGCCTGGGGACACACTAACATTAACATTGCCTCCAGAATTAGAAGGATTTAAGGGAACGATTCAGTTAAAGGATTATGGTATTTGTAAAGTAAATGCAGGTACTGTGGTATGTACATTTAATGATAAAGTAGATGCATATGAAAATATTCTAGGGAATTTATACTTTAATGTGACAGCCACTGGTGTAGGAACTGATCAAAAGAAAGAGATTGAAACAAATTTTGGTACAAAT
This sequence comes from Bacillus sp. FSL R9-9410, assembly GCF_038050385.1. Taxonomy (NCBI): domain Bacteria; kingdom Bacillati; phylum Bacillota; class Bacilli; order Caryophanales; family Bacillaceae; genus Bacillus; species Bacillus sp. FSL R9-9410. The sequence continues at coordinate 409,568 of NZ_JBBOTV010000002.1, read as the reverse complement.
TTAGATAAGCAAGGTGTAACAATTACCGGTCCAAAAGACGGCGGTGGTACAGACCCTGGAGAGAACCCGTTTTTCTATAAAGCTGGAGATATGCGCGGTGATGAAAATGAAGTACGCTGGTTCTTAAATATAAACTTAGATAAAAAAGAGTTAAGTCGCGATATTGTTGTGACTGATAAATTACAAGAAGGCCAAACACTTAATAAGGATAGTTTCTATATAACTGTTAATGATTATCTAGGTAATCGAAGCTTAGCGCTAAAGGATTTTGAAAACCAAGGTTATGGAAAGATTACCTTTACTAGTGACAACTCATTTAAAGTTGTGCTTAATCAAAATAAAGCACGCCTTGCCTCTTTTACGGTTCAATATACATCTAATATAACGGAAGCTGGAAAGAAGCAAGATTACTTTAAGAATGATTATACGATTGATTACCAAATTCTACACAAGGACCCGGTTTCTGATTCGGGCACTGCCGAAACTAAAAATATGTCAGGTGGCGGTGATATTGACGGCAACCAAGTCCCAAAAGGAAAGCTTAAAATTGTTAAATATATTGAAGGAAATAAAGAAAAAGTAATCCCAAATGTTTCATTTAAGTTGTATAAAGAGTCGGGTGAACAAGTTGGGGACGAATATAAAACAAATGAAAAAGGGATAGTTGAAACGCCTCAATTATCACCAGGTAAATATTATGTACAAGAGGTTTCAGCTCCAGACTATATTGATTTCGATCCTCAGAAAAAAGTAGAGTTTGAAATAAAATCAGATGATGAAAGTGGAGTCGAACTGGATATTCCAAATAAAGTAAAAACCACATCTGTTTCAGGGACGAAGACGTGGTATGACTACAACAATCAGTTCAACACACGCCCACCAAGCATCACAGTTCAATTGCTTCAAGGTGATAAAGTGTTTAAAGAGCAAGAAGTAAAAGCTGATCAAGAAGGAAACTGGAACTTCAGTTTCAAAGATCTTCCGAAGTACGATGAACAAGGAAAAGAGTTCGAGTACAAATTAAGTGAAGTAAAAGTGAAAGACTATGAAGTAAAAGTAGACGGAACAACAATTACGAACACCTACAAGAATGTGGAAACAACAGAACTAAGTGATAAGAAAGTATGGGTTGACTACAACAACCAATTCAAGACACGTCCGGAAAGCATCACAGTTCAATTACTTCAAAATGGAACAACAGAGTTCCAAACAAAAGAAGTGAAAGCTGATGAAAAAGGTAACTGGACTTTCAGTTTCACAGATCTACCAAAGTACGATGAACAAGGAAAAGAGTTCGTGTACACAGTAGGAGAAGTAAAGGTTGACCGCTATGAAACAAAAGTAGACGGAACAACAATTACGAATACTTACAAGAATGTGGAAACAACAGAACTAAGTGGTAAGAAAGTATGGGTTGACTACAACAACCAATTCAAGACACGTCCGGAAAGCATCACAGTTCAATTACTTCAAAATGGAACAACAGAGTTCCAAACAAAAGAAGTGAAAGCTGATGAAAAAGGTAACTGGACTTTCAGTTTCACAGATCTACCAAAGTACGATGAACAAGGAAAAGAGTTCGTGTACACAGTAGGAGAAGTAAAGGTTGACCGCTATGAAACAAAAGTAGACGGAACAACAATTACGAATACTTACAAGAATACGGACAAAACAGAACTAAGTGGCAAGAAAGTCTGGAAAGACTATAACAACCAATTCAAGACACGTCCGGAAAGCATCACAGTTCAATTGCTTCAAGGTGATAAAGTGTTTAAAGAGCAAGAAGTGAAAGCTGATGAAAAAGGTAACTGGACTTTCAGTTTCACAGATCTACCAAAGTACGATGAACAAGGAAAAGAGTTCGTGTACACAGTAGGAGAAGTAAAGGTTGACCGCTATGAAACAAAAGTAGACGGAACAACAATTACGAATACTTACAAGAATGTGGAAACAACAGAACTAAGTGGTAAGAAAGTATGGGTTGACTACAACAACCAATTCAAGACACGTCCGGAAAGCATCACAGTTCAATTACTTCAAAATGGAACAACAGAGTTCCAAACAAAAGAAGTGAAAGCTGATGAAAAAGGTAACTGGACTTTCAGTTTCACAGATCTACCAAAGTACGATGAACAAGGAAAAGAGTTCGTGTACACAGTAGGAGAAGTAAAGGTTGACCGCTATGAAACAAAAGTAGACGGAACAACAATTACGAATACTTACAAGAATACGGACAAAACAGAACTAAGTGGCAAGAAAGTCTGGAAAGACTATAACAACCAATTCAAGACACGTCCGGAAAGCATCACAGTTCAATTGCTTCAAGGTGATAAAGTGTTTAAAGAGCAAGAAGTAAAAGCTGATCAAGAAGGAAACTGGAACTTCAGTTTCAAAGATCTTCCGAAGTACGATGAACAAGGAAAAGAGTTCGAGTACAAATTAAGTGAAGTAAAAGTGAAAGACTATGAAGTAAAAGTAGACGGAACAACAATTACGAACACCTACAAGAATACGGACAAAACAGAACTAAGTGGCAAGAAAGTCTGGGAAGACTATAACAACCAATTCAAGACACGTCCGGAAAGCATCACAGTTCAATTACTTCAAAATGGAACAACAGAGTTCCAAACAAAAGAAGTGAAAGCTGATGAAAAAGGTAACTGGACTTTCAGTTTCACAGATCTACCAAAGTACGATGGACAAGGAAATGCGTACACGTACACAGTAAGTGAAGTAAAAGTGAAAGACTATGAAACAAAAGTAGACGGAACAACGATTACGAACACTTACAAAAATACAGAAACAACAGAAATCAGTGGTAAGAAAGTCTGGATTGATAACAACGCAACAGATCGTCCAGCATCCATCAAAGTAGATTTATTGCAAAATGGTAAAGTGATTGATACGAAAGAAGTAAGCGTGGAAACAAACTGGAAGTACACGTTTGAAAAACTACAAGTATATGATGCAAACGGAGTAGCGTACAAGTATGAAGTGAAAGAACAACCAGTAGCGGGATATAAATCCGAAGTAAATGGTTATGACATCACAAATACAAAAATCAAGGACGAACCAAATGTAGATCCGAAAGATCCAAGCACAGATCCGAAAGATCCAAGCACAAATCCAAAAGATCCAGGTACAGATCCAAACACAAATACAGACAAAAATAGCGATTCAAAAGTTCCACCTACTACAGAAAATGATAAGCCAACATTACTTCCTAACACAGGAGGAACATCAGCAGAAATGATTTCAATTCTTGGCGGTATGGTATTGTTCCTTTTAGGTGGAATTCTATTTGCTCGTCAGCGAATAAAATAATAAAAAAGCTTTAGATTATTGATTAAACCGTAATCTGAGTAGCAGACAAGTTGAAAAATTACTATTGATATTACGCCCTTTAGGTAAGTATTCAAAAACTTCACGATAAAGTGAAGGGAAGAATGCAACCTGAAGGGTTTTTTTTATAGAAAAAAGAGAACAGTTTCAAGTTGGACTCAATCAACGGCCCAATAATATGGTCAGCTTTCATAGAGATAAGCGGCTCTAAAGCGATAATAAAGCTGCTTTTAAGAAGTCTATTATCATAGGCTTAGAATGTGGTGTCCTATCTCATGTAATTTAAGGTCAATGACCATGTTCCATTAAGTTTTAGATGAATGCATAGCCATTTTTATGGCTAATTTAGAAATAGTATTTTGGAAAGCTTTGTTCTTGAGTAGTTGCTGCAACGTTTATTTCAGGAATAAAAGCATTAATTCCTGAAATTCAAGTTAAAGTTCACGCAACTGCAAGAATAATTTTTTCAAAATTGAAAAACCTCTTTATTAGATGTAATCAATATTATTACAATTTTTATTCTACATGATAATGAGATGTAATAAATGTGTTTTTATTTATATATTACAATTTTAATTATACACGATAATACCATGTAATAAATATGCTTTTATGCATATTTATTTTTTCTCAATAAACAGCCACCGATTAATCGGTGGCTTGAAATAGTATTAAGCAGCTTTTTGTCCTGTTTTCACGGCAGGTTGAAGGGTATTATAGACACCGGTTCCAATGACCTCTAATGCCATTTTCATACGTTCTGGTGAAATATTCTCAAATACATTATCTTGAGGTGTATGATATACCTTTTCAATATGATAGATTAATGGATTCCAACTATCTACGCCCATCCAAATAAATAGTGCAGAAGGAATACCAACTTCAGCAAATGGTACGTGATCACTAGAGCCAAATTTTCCTTGAAGAACGAGATCATTATTTAATTGTTTACCTGCTTGTAAAGCGGCATCTGTTACAAAGTTCTTGGAACCCTCAGGAGTCATAGCGTATAAATTCTTTGCTTTATCATAATTTGTTGCAACCATATCAGCGTTGAAGACACCTAAAATACGATTACGTTCTTTTTGTGATAAGTTTTCTACGTAATATTCAGAACCGAGTAAACCAGTTTCTTCAGAACCAAAAGCGATAAAGCGGACTTCTTTATCAGTTTCTACATTTTGAAAAGCACGAGCTAGTTCTAATATTAATCCTGTACCGGAAGCGTTATCATTCGCTCCAGGTGCTCCAACGACACTATCATAGTGTGAACTTACAACGACAGCTTTTTCATTACCTGTACTATTTTTTGGTTTCTTTTTTGCGATGACATTTAGGGATGTTAAATTAGATTCATGTCTCGCTTTTAGGGAAAGAATTGTTGTCTCTTTTTTAGCGATTTCTTCTTTAAACGCATTTCCTTGAGCATAAGCAAGACCAAAGACAGGGATAGACTGCTTTTTAGTTAAGCGAGGATTGAAGGTTTGTCCGTAGTTTCCGCGACCTCCAATTAAACTGTATAAAAGAACCCCTTTTGCCCCTTTGCTAACAGCATTTTCAACTTGTTTATTATAATCTGCTACTGTTGCACCTCTTTCGAATAAAATAATTTTTCCGTTTACCTCATTTGGAATATCGTCCAATTTTGTACCACCTTGAACAAAGATAAGCGGAGCTGTAACAGCTTCTGTAGAAATTAGTGAATTGGGAGCAGCACCAGCTTGCCAATTACGCTTTGTCCCTAATGGTGATTCGATAAATCCAACGTATTGATCCGGCACTTGAAAGGGCTGATACTCTACTTCATATCCCATTGACTTAAGCTGCATGCCAACATAGCGAGAAGCCCATTCTTCTGATTTTGTACCACCTGGACGGGGACCGATTGTTTCGGATAAGAAACGGATATGCTCGATGGCGCGGCTTGCATCAACTTGTTTTGTAATAGGTGGAGTCTGTGTAACTTCTGACGTGGAATCAGCTTTTGCTTGTCCGATTGGAGCTAAGCTAACGGCGAGTGATAGAGCAAGCAAGGAGCTTACTATTTTTTGTTTCAGTGATTTTCTCATTTTTTCCTCTCCCATTCTTCTATTCTCTCTGACTGACAAAAGAAGACGGATAACGACTTTATCCGTCTTCTTTTGGGCAGTAAAACCCCCATCTCATAAAGCAAAGAAGTTAGATGGAAGCCCTGCTGCCCGTAAAAGCCCGATTGGTGTGGGCTAATAATCAATGAGGGATGGACAAAACCCTCATTGATTAAAGTTTCACTTTATCTTACCTTTATATGTCTGAATTTTAAATAAATTTGTGTTGAGAAATAAAAAACGCCATATGCACATTTGCATATTTTCAGCGGATATATGTATGCTATCATTTTAAATGAAGGATCGCTTTCTATTCTGAAGGCTCCTACATTGCATGAATCTAGTGTACCCAAACTTTAGATTATGTAGGGAAAAGAGATCCGTTATAGGGTTTCTTTTCTTTTGTTTGAATCATGTGATGGTAACTATGTTTCCGCATTTCATAATTATCATCAGTGATATATGTAAGGCATCCATATGAAAATACGAGGCTGTTCAAGAGTTTTCCGTACTTTTGGACAGCCTCACCCCGTTAAAAAGGTGATACTTTGATGTATCACCTTTTTATTTGTATAAGCTTTCTGTTTATAGGGATGTTACATACTTAAAAATAATAAAAAACAGCCGATTTAGTAGAAGGAATCTACAAAACGGCTGTTTTTTATTATAGTTGAGTTAAAATAATTGGCTCACCACGAGTGACAACAACTGTATGCTCACATTGTGCAACAAGGCTTTTATCTGGTGTAACGAATGTCCAACCATCATCACCGCGCTCAATAATATGATCAGCTTTCATAGAGATGAATGGTTCTACAGCGATAACAAGACCGTCTTTTAGAAGGGCATTATCCATTGGATCATAGTAGCTTAAGATGTGGTTTGGAGCTTCGTGTAAGCTAAGGCCAATACCGTGACCAGTTAAGTTTTGAATAACGTTATATCCATTTTTATGTGCAAAGTTAGAAACAGCACGACCAATTTGATTTTGTTTTGAGCCAGCTTTTACTTTTTTCATTGCTTCCCAAAATGAGTCTACTGCTGCTTGGCAAAGTTTTTCTTTTTCTTCATCGTCGCCAAGAACAAATGAGATACCTGTATCTGCATAATAGCCGTCAAGTGCTGCCGATACGTCTACGTTTACTAAATCGCCTTCTTTTAATACGCGATCGCTTGGAATGCCGTGAGCAACTTCTTCGTTTACACTAATGCAAGTTACACCTGGGAATTTATATTCTTTTTCAGGCGCTGAAATAGCACCGTTCTCGTCTAATACTTTTTTACCAATTAAATCAAGCTCTTTCGTTGTCATACCTGGCTTCGCTTGTTTTTTCATTTCTTCGCGTGCAAGTGCAACGATGCGGCCGATTTTTCGTAAACCTTCTAAATCTTGTTCATTACGAATAATCATGAAAACCACTGTCCTTCCTCGAATATATGTCTTATCCGATTGTATCATGTTTGTTTTTGTACTGCTACTCGCGTGCGGTATGCAGGCTGATTCCTCTCATAAAGAATACATGACAATTGTCATATGGATGTCATGACGCATCATACTGTTTCCTAACTTTTCCAGCGCATACAATGTAAATATAAGAAACAGCGGGGGTGGAGAGATGGAAAAGATTATTGAAGTAAATGGTGTTTCTAAAACATTTAAACATAAAAAAGCAGTAAATAACGTTTCATTTCATGTAAATAAAGGGCAAATAGTAGCATTACTCGGTCCAAATGGTGCGGGGAAAACAACGACAATTTCAATGATGCTCGGGTTAAAAGATCCGACAGAAGGGAATGTCTCTATATTTGGAAAGAGTCCGAAGCATAGAGATGTTCGTAATAGCCTTGGTGCGATGCTGCAAGAAGTAAGTGTGATTGATAGTATCACGGTAGATGAGGCAATTGAGTTATTCCGTAGTTATTATACGAATCCAGTAGCGAAAGAAACATTACTTCAGTTATCAAATTTAGAATCAGAGCGAAAACAAAGATGTGAAAAGTTATCAGGTGGTCAAAAGAGAAGGTTAAATTTTGCACTCGCACTTGCAGGAAATCCAGATTTATTATTTTTAGATGAACCGACAGTTGGAATGGATATTACGTCTCGAAAAACATTTTGGGAAACGATTAGAAAATTAGCAAGTGAAGGAAAAACGATTATTTTAACGACGCACTATTTAGAAGAAGCAGATGCGTTAGCGGACCGCATTTTATTATTCGCAAACGGAAAAATTATCGCAGATGGTACGCCGGATGAAATGAAAGCAACGATTTCTCGAAAAACGATTTCATTTTATTCGAAAGAGAATATTCCTATGTACTTGTTAGAGGAATTACCACACGTAACAGGAGTACAGTCAAATGACGGGCGATTTATATTAACGACAGAGGATACAGACGCCACATTACAAGCAATTTATCAAAAGAACTTACCTGTAACAGATATTTCAGTTGAACGTGGAAGTCTTGATGAAGCATTTGAGCAGTTTGTCGCAAATCAGAAGGGGGAAATCGCATGAGAGCACTATGGATGCAATGTAAAATAGAGATTTTACGTACGTTCCGTAATAAATTATTTATCTTTTTCTCATTATTAATGCCAGTTATGTTTTACTATATTTTCACAAATGTTATTCAAGTCCCACAAAACGGAGATGCTTGGAAAGCACATTATTTAATTTCAATGGCGACGTTCAGTATTGTAGGGACTGCACTTTTTAGTTTCGGTGTGAGACTTTCTCAGGAAAAAGGGCAAGGATGGACACATCTTTTAAAAATTACACCACTTCCAGAGGGGGCATATTTAGCAGCTAAAATTATTGCTCAAACAGTAGTGAATGCTTTTTCAATCTTAGTTATTTTTATGGCAGGAATATTAATTAATAATGTCGAGTTAACAGTAGGTCAATGGATTGGTGCCGGATTATGGTTATTATTAGGCGTGACACCATTTTTAGCACTCGGAACAGTAATAGGTTCAATCAAAAAGGCGGATGCAGCTGCTGGCCTGGCTAATATTTTAAATATGAGCTTAGCTGTAGTTGGCGGATTATGGATGCCAATTGAAGTATTCCCAAGAGTATTAAGAACTATTGGAGAATGGACACCAACATATCATTTTGGTAGCGGGGCATGGGATATTGTAGCTGGAAAATCAATTGGATGGGAAAATATCGCGGTACTAGGAGGTTATTTCCTTATATTTGTTGTAGTATCAATATATATAAGAAAAAGACAGGAAGCGGTATAAATGATAGAGAAGAAGTTTGAGATTTTTCCGAAACAGATGGGTTTCTTCCCATATATGTGGTTAGTGTATCTGTTATTTCCGATTTACCATCTAACGCAGGTATCAGGGTGGAAACTTGGGATAGGGAGCGGTATGTTGGTGCTTTTTATTATCACATACCGTCAACTTTATTTTGTTAATAAGACGTTCATTTTATGGGCATGTATTCAAATGGTACTCATTTTTTTATTTGCCTTATTTTATAATGCTTTTATGATATTTTTTGGTTTTTTCACGGCAAGTGCGATGGGCTTTGCGCCAAGTAAAAAAGTATTTCGAGTGTTATTAGGACTGTTGATTACAATGCTTGGATCTTTTATATTTGTAAATGTTAATCAACTAACAACTACAAATTTAGTGAATATAGTTCCAATGTTTATTTTGATGCTACTTACACCATTTGGAATGCGTAATTTCAATCAAAAAAAGATGTTAAAGGATCAACTAAACGAAGCAAACGAGCAAATTAAAGACTTAGTAAAACGTGAAGAGCGCCAGCGAATTGCAAGAGATCTTCATGACACGTTAGGGCACACATTATCTCTTATTACTTTGAAAAGTCAGCTCGTGGAGAAGTTAATTGTGAAAAATCCAGAACGTGCAAGTATGGAGGCAAAGGAAATTACACAAACATCTCGTACAGCTTTAAAACAGCTGAGGGAATTAATTTCTGATATGCGTATGATTACAGTAGAAGAAGAGCTTGAGCAAATAAAAGCGATTTTGCAAGCAGCTAATATTGAATTGGAAGTAAAGCAGGAGGCTAATTCTAGTTCGTTATCGCCAATCGAGCAAAATATTTTAGGTATGTGTTTACGTGAGGCAGTTACGAATGTCGTGAAGCATAGTAAGGCGACAGTGTGCATTGTTTCTATATTAGAATCACAAGGTGAATTGATTTTAAAAGTAGAAGATAATGGCGTCGGTTTAGAGGAGCAAAATCATGATGGAAACGGCATTCGTGGTATGAAGGAACGAATTGCCTTAATTGACGGTCTAGTGGAGCTAGATACGATTAATCCGGGGACGCTGTTAACAGTGAAAGTTCCAATTGTAATTAGAACGGGAAAAGATGAGGTGAGGGCATGATTCGAATTATTATTGCAGAAGATCAACGGATGCTTCGTGGTGCATTAGGGGCCCTACTTGATCTAGAAGATGATATTGAAGTAGTTGGGCAAGCTGCGAATGGTGAAGAAGCGTTAAAATTAATCGAATCGTTAAAGCCAGATATAAGTATTATGGATATTGAAATGCCGATTCAAAGTGGTTTAGATGTTGCTGAAACGTTAAAGAAAGAAAAATCATCTTGTAAAGTAATGATTTTAACAACATTTGCACGACCGGGCTATTTTGAAAGGGCAATGAAAGCTGGTGTGCACGGATATTTATTGAAAGATAGTCCGAGTGAGGATTTAGCTTCGGCAATTCGTAACGTAATGAAAGGGAAACGAGAGATTTCTCAAGAGTTAATGTTTGGCTTATGGCAAGAGCAGAATCCGTTATCGGATCGCGAAAAAGAAGTGCTGTTACTTGCGAAAGAAGGAAAGACTGCAAATGAAATTGCGAAGGCACTTTATCTTTCACCTGGCACAGTTCGTAATTACATTTCTGAAGTATTAACGAAGCTCGATGCAAAAAATAGAATTGAGGCAATTACAATTGCGGAAGAAAAGGGATGGATATGAAAAAGAAGTTTACCTATAATCGGTAAACTTCTTTTTTGCTTATTTTCCTTGTTGTACTTCTACTACTTTACTAATTTTTGCTAGTGCTTTATATCCATGTGCTTGGAAAGCCTTTTCGAATTCTGTCGATGTTGTATTGCCATATAAATCTTTTGCAGCCTGTACGATGTGGGATTGAAGTGATTCAAAATCTTCTGCTGAAGTTGCGTAGTTTTGCAATGCACGCATAACAACTTTACTTACTTTTTCATTGCCTTGTTTTTGAACAGCAATCCCGTTGTATGTCTTACCCTCAGCTAATTGATATAATACGTGACTAATGATACCAGAATTTACGTGCGACTCTTGATCATTTCCGTCATTATAGAAATCTTGTAAGTTTGTATATAGTTTGTTGCCACCGTCACCAATTTCCCTTGGGATGTCACGAATTGTTAGGCCGCCTAACGTATCGCCCATAATCCAATTTCCTTTATCTTTCTTTACGTAATATTCTATTTGTGTACCCCAGAAGTCTGCTAAACCTTCATTTAGTGCAGATGTTTCAGCACTTGGATATCTCACAATTTTATTTTTCGTCGTACCACTAAATACAGCATGTCCAAATTCATGGGCTGTTACGTCAAGAGCGGAGGTTAATTTCCCGTTTAGGCCATCACCAAAGACCATTTGATTCCAAGATGGATGCCAAAATGCATTTACATAGTTTTCTTTTACACCATCACTAACTTCAGTAGAATCGAATCCGTGGACGCTAGCAACAACTTTTGAATCTTTATTATCGTAACTTTTTAGATTATGTTCTTTCTTAAAATAGTCGTAAATATTACTCATATTTTTCATAACACCAGCTGCTTCTTTATCTGCAAAGTTCGAAGTGTTACTTGAAATAAGTGTCCCTGGATAACCGGCTTGGCTATCGCCACCAAGAGAGTCAGCATAGTCTGCGTTATAAATATAAATACCATTTCCACGGGATAAATCAGCTAAATAAAATTTTCCGTCAGTACCTTTTGCGATATTAAATAATACATTTTCTTGTAGCGCATTTTTCCCAGTTCCTGGTTCTTTCGCTGGTGATAGTTTAGGTGCTGTTACTTGATTAATAGTTTTATTCTCTTTATTTTTAATGAACTTTTCTTGGAAAAGTACTTCACCAGTTTGTAAGTCCATGATTGCATTTCCGTTTATAACTTGTTCATTGTTTTCATAAGTAAATGTAAGGACCGTTGCGTATGTATAGTGGCCATCTTTTTTCTTATAAACTACCGTTTCGCTAGAAAATTCTGTTTCTGTCGCATCACTTGGAATTTGAAGTATATTGCGTAATTTAGATTTTACTTCATTTTTCGACAAAAAGTTTGTTATAGTAAGATTAGGTTGTTGGTCTAAATTTTGGGCAACTTTACCACTAACAGTTGTAATTACTCCATTTTTATCTACTTTTACAATGAGATCTTGACCATATACTTTATAGTTTTTGTACGTTTGTGCAAGGCGTAATTCGGTTTGATTTTCTTTTGTTTCTTTATTTGTAGGTTGAAAATCGACATTCTTTTCAGAAGTAACTTGCTCTTGTTGAGCTTTAGCCCCATTTACCTCACCTTTTAAATACTTTTTAGCAATATTCTCTTTCGTATCATTTTGAGGTTGTGTTAATTTTCCGATTGTTAAACCAGGCTGAGCAATTTCAACTTTCACTTCATTTTTATCTAATTCTTGAGCGTGAATAGCTTCTGTTGATAAAGGACAAAGAAGACCGAATGTAACGAAAGCACTAGAAAGTTTTCTATAATTCATCTATAACACTCCTAATCTTGTATTGTGTATGTGAGATGAATTGTATGAGAAATTTGCCGAATTTTATATATATTATGCATTATTTCATATCAAAAATTGTCGAATGCACATTATTGTAGTGGTATGACAACTTAAAAAAATTAGATTGTTATAATGGGATGGTGAGTAAGTATGCACGCAGAAAAATTAGGAAGTGAAATAAAGAAAATTAGGGTGATGAGAGGATTAACACAAAAACGGTTGTCCGATAATATATGTCACCAATCGGAAGTGAGCCGAATTGAATCGGGCGCGGTATACCCAAGTATGGATATATTGCAAGGTATTGCGGCGAAATTACAAGTTCCCATTATTCATTTTTATGAGGTACTCATTTATTCTGATATTGAGAGGAATAAGCAGTTAAAGGATCAAATTATTATGCTTTGTAAGCAAAAGAAATATAAAGAAATTTATAATAGGGTATGGAATGAGCTGAAAAAGGAAGAATATCATCCCGAGCTTGAGCAATTTCTTCAATGGCAATATCATGTAGCTGCTTACATATTGAAAAAAATCGATTACGATTATTGTATTTTAGAATTAAAGAAATTGCTCAATCAACAATTGGTAGGAATAGATGTATATCAGAATCTTTATATTGAAAACGCAATTGCAAACATTTATGCTGAAAATGGCTATTTTAAGAAGAGTATTGAGTTATTTGAAAATATATTAAAACAATTAGAGGCATTGCATGATAATAAAGAGTTTGATGTGAAGGTGAGACATAATCATGCAAAAGCATTATACCTAGATAATCAATACGAAGAAGCGCTTTGTCACGTAAATAAAGCCATTGAACTATCGTGTCAAATTAATAGTATGACATTGATTGGACAGTTATACTATCAAAAAGGTGAATGCCTAGAAAAGCTAGAGTGTGATAGAGCAGAAATTGAAGATGCTTACGAAAAAGCGTGCTTCTTTTTCGATATATTAGGAATCCATGCGTTAAAAGAATCACTTATAAAAAAAATGAAGAAATAAAAAAGACCTAAAAAACAAATATGCATAATTGCATACGATATGGATAAATTTTCATGATATATTTAAAGAAAAAATGTGGGTGATGGAATATGAAAAAACTACTTATTGGTAGTCTATTAACGTTAGCGATGGCATGGGGTATTTCACTAGGAGATACAGCTTTAGAGAAAAGTCAAGTGATTTCTCATAATGATCAAGAGATACAATTAGCTTCAGATGTACCTTTTGAATATTAAAAAAAACAACCGTCTTACTTAGACGGTTGTTTTTTTGTGGAGTAACATCCAAACATCTTTACTAGAAACAGGTTTGCTAAAGAGGAATCCTTGAATGTGGTCACAGTTTTGTTCGTGTAAAAACTTCCATTGTTCTTCTGTTTCTACACCTTCCGCAATAACCTCTAAATTTAATTCTTTTGATAGCGTAATAATGGAAGCGATAATCGCTTCTTCTAAAGGGCTATTTGCAATTCCACAAATAAATTCTCGAGCAATTTTTAATGTATTGATTGGATATTTCGTTAAATAAGCTAAAGAACTATAACCAGTTCCAAAGTCATCAATTGAAATTTGGATACCGAGATTTTGAAGTTCTTCTAGTTTAGCAACTACAGAATGATTTTGATTAATCGCGATACTTTCCGTAATCTCAATATCTAGTGCTTCCGGTTTTAGTTCGGTTTCTTCCAAGACTTTTGAAATAGTTGGGATTAAATCTGAACGGTTAAATTGAACAACAGATAAATTTACACCAACCTTTAAGTGAGAAAATCCTTGGTTATGCCACTTCTTTGCTTCTAAGCAGGCGGCACGTAAAATCCAATTACCAAGTTCAATAATAAATCCTGTTTCCTCCGCTAGAGGAATGAATTGGGCAGGTGATACAATTCCGAGTTTTGGATGTTTCCAGCGAATTAATGCCTCAAAACCGATAATTTGTTTTGTTTTTGTATTTACTTGCGGTTGATATTCAAGGAAAAATTCATTTTGTTGCAGAGCTTTTGAAAGCTCACCTTCTAGGAAGTGTATTTCATTTTGCGCAATACTCATTTCTTTTGAGAAGAAAACGAATCTGTTTTTTCCATTCGCCTTTGCTCGATACATAGCCATATCTGCATTTTTCATTAATTCGGTTACATCGGTTCCGTAGTCAGGGTACATTGCAATTCCGATACTCGGTGTAACAGAAAGTTCTTCATCTTTAATGAAGTAAGGCTTATTTAATATAGTTAAAATTTGTTCAGCTATAAAAGCAGCACTTTTTTCAGAGTACATATCTGGTAATAAGATTGTAAACTCGTCTCCCCCTTGACGAGCAACGATATCCTTTGAACGCAAACATCCACGTAATCTTTTGGCTACTTCAATTAATAATAAATCCCCAACATCATGGCCGAGTCGATCGTTAATTTTTTTAAATCGATCTAAGTCAAGGAACATGACCGCAACGTCATTAGTGTTGTTTTGAGCTGTATTTAAAATCGTTTTTAAATCTTTTTCGAATTTCCGGCGATTCGGTAGTCCTGTAAGTGCATCATGGAAAGCCATATGCTCTACTTGCTTTTGTTTTTCATATAAAGTTGTAATATCACGTGCGATACCAAACATTCCAACAACTTCCTTATTTATAAAAATAGGGATGAGTGTAATGTGAAGGTAATAATAATAGCCTTCTGTTTTTTTTGTACGAATTTCTAGAGTTTGTGGCTTACCTTCTTTTGTAATTTGTAAAGATTTCTTCAATAATTCATGATCTTGTGGATCAATGAAGTGTAGAAGAGAATAGCTTGTTACTTCACAATAATAGGCTGTAAATAAACTTTCACAAGCCTTATTAGATTGTTGAAAAATCCCGTTCATATTTAAAGAAAAAACAGCATCAGGATGATCTTCGAATAAAGATTTATAGCGTTGTTCACTTTTTGATAGGGCAGATGCACCTTCTTCGACTTTGTCTTCTAGTTGTGTAGTCAACTGTTCGTACGTATCGATTAATACTTGATTATCTTTCCACATGTAAAGTTGTCGTAGGAATAATAAGATTAGTGATAATACTAGACCGATTAGCATGAACTTATCATCCCAAGGTTGAGTAACAATAAAGGAAAAAGTAATGATTATACTAAAATAAGGCAATATAAAGCGTACATAATCGAATCGATAATATTTCGCTTTCGTTTTATGTTGCATTGGTTTATCTAAAATGTATAGTATGGACGATAAACCGATTAATAAAATTGAAGCAGTATGTATTAAATAAGAGACTTCAGAAGAAGTTTCCATTCCTGATCTTAACTGGAACAGGTGTATATATCCGTAAACAAGTATGATAGTGAAGCCGACAATTAATGAGATTCTACTAGAAGAATACTGTTCTCTTCTATATAAGCTAATAACGGCGTAAATTACTAATGATTGTGCAATGAAATATCCAATTAAAACCCACGTATCTGTTGTTAACATACGAAAGCTTGAAATGTCTAAAATAAAGGTTAAGGTAAAGTAAATATTCATAATAACAATAAAGATGCTATCGAATGAAAATTGAGCAAGACCTCTAATGGAGTAATGTTTTATGAACTTTATAGCAAAGCCAGAAAAGAGCAAAATATATTGTACGATGAAAAAAGGTAGTGCTTTATATGAAAATATGACTTGATCATAAATAGAAAGAGAATGAAGAAATAAAGTTATTTCCATAGTTAGTCCACATAGGCAAGTACATAGTAGTAAAACCCAAAATAGTTTATCACCGCGCTTCATTTTTTTAATTGCTTTATATAAACAATAGCAAGAAAAGAGTGCAGCAAAACAAAATAAGAAGAGAATTCCAATTTCTTTTATATTCAAGTCCTTAGGGATAAGGAATATCCAAAGAGAAAATATAATAATATACATCATGACAAATTGTACATATTTTTTTTGATTGATCATATAATGGCTCCGTTTCAATAAAGTTGAATCATAGGGGGAAAATGCTAATTTAAATAATAGCATATAAAACAGGAGCTTTTTTACTATAAGAAATACTTTTTGAAAAAAATAGCGCAACGTTACAATTTACCATTGTAGTGTTGCGCCTTTTATTCTTTTCACTCCCCTTATAGAAGAGATTTCATCTATTAACTGAAGAAGTGCTAAATCCTTTTGTTTACTTTCAATCATAATATCGAAATCATGATCAATTTTTTTTGTAATGTGTAAAAAAGGTTTAATAAACTCTAAATCAATATAACTTGCGTGAGCCCTAAATTCTTTTTCTGATTTAGGGGAAGAAATATGAACTTTAGGAAGGACATTTGTATGTGACCAAGTTTTAAATATCATAGGAAGTAATTCTTCTAGCGGTTCATTACAAAGGTTCGCTATGTGATGATGATAATCGAACACGAAAGGAATTTTTTCTTTTTGACAAATAGCCAAAGTTTCAGAAGTTGTATATGTTTTATCGTCATTTTCAAGAGTCATTTGTCTTTTTATATGGTAAGGAAGTTTTTGTATGTTTTCATGAAAACGTTCGATTGCCTCCTCCTTATTTCCATACGCGCCACCTACATGGATATTAATGTAGGAAGAATCTGCAATTCCCATAGCATGTAACACGTTATAATGATAGGTCATATCTGTAATTGCATTAGTTGTAATATGTGGTTTATCGCTTGTAAATAGCGTAAATTGATTGGGATGAAAACTTACGCGTAAATTGTGTTCTTGAATTAATGCTCCTATTTTACGCCATAGTGGAGCAAATAGTTGAATGTAATCAAATTCAACTTCAGGATGTGTTGCAAGCGGGACGATAGAAGATGATAAACGATATAATGGAATTTCGTGTGCAATATTGTAATGAAGGATGCGTATTGTGTGTTCTAGATTTTGCAGTGTGACATTATATAATTTATCTTCACGCTCTTGTTTTTTTAGTTTTTTCCAGCTTGTAAATGTCATTGTTTTGGCAGGCGAACAGTCCCATAATGCCGTAGCATGTGAGACATATCCAAATCGAATTATCATATGTGATGCACCTCTTTGGCTCTTGAAATTTCTCTATAAAAAGAACGCGAGTATCGTTCCTATCCATTCCTTTCCTCTATCGATAATGGAGAGGGGGCTGACATCTTCAAAGGAAAGTAATAAGGAGCGTCCCAAATCTTCCTCGAATTTGCTTTTTACTTCTTGTATGAAATGTTTATCGTATAAAAGGCAATTGATTTCATGGTTAATATATAAACTTCTCATATCGAAATTAGCAGTTCCGATATCGCAAATATGATCGTCTACTATAATAATTTTTGCGTGGAAAAATCCTTGCTGAAAAGCGTAAATATTACAACCAGCTTGTATTAACTTTCGGCAATATGGGAATTTTGCTTCTCGAACGAGGGCGTGATCAGCCTTTTGTGGAACGAGAATAGTTATTTGAACCCCACGTTTTCGTGCTTTTAATAATGCATTCATAATTTTTTTTCCAGGAATAAAATATGGTGTACCGATAAAGAGTTCTTTTTTCGCGCTTTCGATTAAATGTAAAAATGTATTTTGTAAATAGGCACCATCAGTAGGGATGAAACGATGTAGGACGGTCCCTGGTTGTTGCGTAGGAAAATAAAGAGATGAATCTAATAAATTTTGGTCTGTATCGTCGAGCCAATCATGTAAAAATTGTTTTTGTAAATCTTGTATCCCTTCTCCTGTAAGACGTAAATGATAATCTCGCCATAACCCTAACCTTCGATTATGCCCTAAATATTCCTCGCCAATGTTAAATCCACCAATATAACCAATTTTCCCGTCAATAACTGTAATTTTTCTATGGTTTCTTTGATTTGCAGAAAAGAAAGGAAAAGGAAATTTCACTTTATGACAAAATGAAAAAGAGACACCATGCTTTTGTAGGGAGTACATCGCTTCTTTTGATAAATAATGACTTCCAAACCGGTCGAGTAAAAGTCTTACTTCAATTCCTTCTTGTGCTTTATCGATAAGTAACTTTAAAAACGTACGACTTATCTCATCGTTTTTTACAATGAAAAATAAAACGTGCACATGGTGTTTAGCTTGTTTTATATCAGTAAAGAGAGCATCGTACAAATCATTTCCGTATGTATAAAGGCGAAAATCACTTTGACGTAAAGGGAAAGAACGAGAACGTACACGCTTTAAATGAACAATTCTCCCGTATGAAAGGTCGATTGTAATCCAGAGAGCGCTGCCTAATAACAAGAGAGATAAGAAAAACATAAGTAAATTCCCTCCTTCACGGTCTTTTCACCATCAGTTTTTTATAAATTAAAACTTCACTTTATTCCGCTATTTGCGGGCAGTAAGACTCCCGCCTCAAAATTGGGTTAAAGCAAAGAAGTTGGTTGGGATTCGGGCTGCCCGTAAAAGCCCGATTGGTGTGGACTAATAATCAGTGGGGATGAATAGCTCCCCGGCGATTAAAGTTTCACTTTACCCCGCTATTTGCGGGCAGTAAGCCTCCTACCTCAAAATTAGGCTTACTCAAAGGAGTCGGGCGGGAGGCAACAGCCCGTAAAAGCCCGATTGGTGTGGGCTAATACTCAGTAGGGAATAAACAGCTCCCTACTGAGTAAAGTTTCACTTTATAGTTTCACCGAAATAAACAGCTTTATTAAAAAATGTGTTGTTGTATAACAAAAAACTGTTGACTGAATGCTCACTCATTATATAATGGGAATAGGGGATACAATTCAGAAAATTATATATTTTCGAAGATTCTAAAAAAGGAAGAGAGCTTACAAAGAGAGGGGTAGCATAAAATGAATAGCTTACTAATCATTAATTGGCTGGCTGCCATTGCTGTTATTGCTTATGCGGGATATTTGTTTGTATATCTTATACGAACGAGGATGGCCTACATACAATTAGGAAAAAAGATTGAATTTGACCGTCGTTTTAAAGAGCGTTGGGATCTCCTTAAGGTCAATGTTTTCGGTCAAAAAAAGCTGCTGAAAGATAAAAAGAGCGGCATCATTCACGTTATGTTTTTTTACGGATTTATTCTTGTCCAATTTGGAGCAATTGACTTCGTTTGGAAAGGGCTCGCACCAGGATCACATCTTCCACTTGGACCACTATATCCTGCATTTACATTCTTCCAGGAAATTGTCACACTTGTTATTTTAATTGCAGTCTTTTGGGCTTTTCATAGACGCTATGTTGAAAAGCTTGTTCGCTTAAAACGTAATTTCAAATCAGGTCTTGTCCTTATCTTTATCGGTGGCTTAATGATTTCTGTGCTACTTGGTAATGGGATGGGAATTATATGGCACGGTGAGGATCTTTCATGGAGTGAACCAATCGCTTCTGCAATCGCTTACGTTTTCTCGGGGATAAATGAAACCGTAGCCATTTCAGTGTTCTATTTCTCTTGGTGGGTGCATTTACTTATTTTGTTAACATTTTTAGTTTATGTACCACAATCAAAACATGCGCATTTAATTGCTGGACCAGTTAACGTATTTTTTGGTCGTCTTTCAAATCCAGGAAAACTTGAAAAAATCGATTTTGAAGATGAAACACAAGAAACATTCGGTGTTGGTAAAATTGAAGACTTTAGACAAAATCAACTTATCGACTTATATTCTTGCGTCGAATGTGGTCGTTGTACAAATATGTGTCCGGCAACAGGAACAGGGAAAATGTTATCACCGATGGATTTAATTTTAAAACTTCGTGATCATTTAACTGATAAAGGAGCAGCGGTAACATCAAAAGCACCGTGGGTTCCAGTTGTTGCTTTTAATAATACACAAGGAAATCAGTTAGCGATGATGGCAGCTGGAAAAGGACAACAAGAATCAGCGGCTACAGCGCTAGCGTACGATCCGAGTTTAATCGGAGATGTTATTACAGAAGAAGAGATTTGGGCATGTACAACGTGCCGTAACTGTGAGGACCAGTGCCCAGTTATGAATGAGCATGTTGATAAAATTATTGATTTACGCCGCTATCTCGTTTTAACAGAAGGAAAAATGGACGCGGAAGCGCAGCGTGCAATGACAAACATTGAGCGTCAAGGAAATCCGTGGGGACTGAACCGTAAAGAGCGTGAAACATGGCGCCAAGGTGACGATGAAGTAACAGTTCCAACTGTAAAGGAGAAATTAAAAGCTGGCGAAGAGTTTGAATACTTATTCTGGGTTGGATCAATGGGTTCGTATGACAATCGCAGTCAGAAGATTGCGATATCATTTGCGAAGCTAATGAACGAAGCAGGCATTTCATTCGCAATTCTTGGTAATAAGGAAAAGAACTCTGGTGATACACCGCGCCGCCTTGGAAATGAATTTGTATTCCAGGAAATGGCGACTAAAAACATTGAAGAATTTGAAAAAGCAGGAGTGAAGAAAATCGTTACGATTGACCCTCATGCTTATAACACTTTTAAAAATGAGTACCCGGACTTTGGCTTACAAGCAGAAGTCTATCATCATACAGAATTACTAGCCCAGTGGGTGAAGGAAGGACGTTTAAAACCTGTCCATTCTATTGAAGAGACAGTTACGTACCATGATTCCTGTTACTTAGGAAGATACAACGAAGTATACGAAGCGCCGCGCGATATTCTAAAAGCAATTCCAGGTATAAACCTTGTAGAAATGGCACGTAACCGTGAAACGGGAATGTGCTGTGGTGCGGGTGGCGGCCTAATGTGGATGGAAGAAACGGCAGGTTCTCGTATTAACGTTGCTCGTACAGAACAAGCGCTAGCTGTACAGCCGTCAATTATCGGTACAGGATGTCCGTATTGCTTAACGATGATTAGTGATGGTACGAAAGCGAAGGAAGTTGAAGAAACAGTTCAAACTTTGGACGTAACGGAGATTTTAGAACGCTCAGTTATCGGGCAGAAGAAAGAAGCAATGTAGTTTGTAGGCATGCATCCAACTTGAGAAAGAGGTGCAATAATTGCACCTCTTCTAAGCGTAAGGATACCGAGCGAGCGCTCGGTGCTAAAAAAAGAAATGGGGGAAGAAATATGAATAAAACAGTTATTTTAAGTGCTGCAAGAACACCGGTTGGAAAATTTGGAGGAACTTTAAAAGACGTGAAAGCAACAGAACTTGGAGGAATTGCAATTAAGGCAGCGCTTGAAAGAGCGAATGTTTCCGCTAGTGATGTTGAAGAAGTTATATTCGGAACGGTTATCCAAGGAGGACAAGGACAAATTCCATCACGCCAAGCAGCAAGAGCGGCCGGCATTCCTTGGGAAGTGCAGACAGAAACAGTAAATAAAGTTTGTGCATCAGGACTTCGCGCAGTTACGTTAGCGGATCAAATTATTCGTACTGGTGATCAATCACTGATTGTAGCTGGTGGAATGGAATCGATGAGTAACAGCCCTTACATTTTACGAGGGGCAAGATGGGGATACAGAATGGGTAACAACGAAGTTATCGATTTAAACGTTGCAGACGGTTTAACATGCGCATTTTCAGGTATACACATGGGTGTTTATGGCGGAGAAGTTGCAAACGAGGATGGGATCTCCCGCGAAGCACAAGATGAATGGGCATATCGTAGCCATCAACGTGCGGTTTCGGCACATAAGGAAGGTCGTTTTGAAGAGGAGATTGTACCAGTAACAATTCAGCAAAGAAAAGGCGATCCTATCGTCGTGGCTAAGGATGAGGCGCCGCGTGAAGATACAACGATTGAAAAATTAGCGAAATTAAAGCCTGTTTTTGATAAGACATCGGCAGTGACAGCTGGTAATGCTCCTGGACTAAATGATGGCGGTGCTGCGCTTGTATTAATGAGCGAGGACAGAGCGAAGCAAGAAGGAAGAAAGCCATTAGCGACAATTTTGGCGCATACGGCGATTGCGGTAGAATCGAAGGATTTTCCAAGAACACCAGGTTATGCAATTAATGAATTGCTGAAAAAGACAGGTAAGACAATTGAAGACATCGATCTATTTGAAATCAATGAGGCATTTGCGGCGGTAGCAATTGCAAGTATAGAAATCGCAGGGATCGATCCAGAAAAATTGAATGTAAATGGCGGTGCTGTAGCAATGGGGCATCCAATTGGAGCGAGTGGAGCACGTATTATCGTTACACTTATCCATGCACTGAAGCAGCGCGGTGGCGGAATTGGAATTGCTTCTATTTGTAGCGGTGGCGGTCAAGGTGATGCAGTGATGATTGAAGTTCGTTAATTTACGTGTAGGGGATTTGGGTTTATTAACAACTTATATTAAGGGGGAAGAAAGAATGGGTGTACAAAAAATAGTTGTAATTGGTGCAGGACAAATGGGTTCAGGTATCGCGCAAGTGTGTGCAATGGCAGGCTATGATGTGAAAGTGCAAGATTTAAAGCAAGAGCAATTAGAGAGAGGTCTAGCTGTTATTTCGAAAAATTTAGCCCGTCAAGTAGAAAAAGGCCGTATGAAGGAAGAAGAGAAAGAAGCGACTTTAAATCGCCTTACATGGACGCTTGATTTCAATAGTGTCAAAGAAGCTGATCTTGTGATTGAAGCAGCTGTTGAAAAAATGGATATTAAAAAGAAAATTTTTGTGAATCTAGATGAAATCGCTCCAGAACATGCAATTTTAGCGACGAATACATCATCTTTACCAATTACGGAAATTGCAGCGGTAACGAAACGCCCAGAAAAAGTAATCGGCATGCACTTTATGAATCCAGTTCCAGTTATGAAACTCGTTGAAATTATTCGTGGTTTAGCTACAGATGATGCAGTGTACGAAACGATTGAGGATATTACGAAAAAAATCGGAAAAGTGCCAGTTGAAGTAAATGATTTCCCGGGGTTTGTATCGAACCGTATTTTATTACCGATGATTAACGAAGCGATCTATACGTTATATGAAGGTGTAGCGACGAAAGAAGCGATTGATGAAGTAATGAAACTCGGTATGAATCATCCGATGGGACCACTTACATTAGCTGATTTTATCGGTTTAGATACGTGTTTATACATTATGGAAGTGTTGCATGAAGGATTAGGAGATAGTAAATATCGCCCATGTCCATTATTACGTAAGTATGTGAATGCAGGATGGTTAGGACGTAAAACGGGTCGTGGTTTCTACGTTTACGAATAAATTCCTCCTTTTATTAAAGTAGTGGTCTTACCAAATTATTAAAAAGGTATATAGCAAACGGAGGCGAAGTACATGAATTTTCATTTTACTGAAGAGCAAGAAATGATGAGGAAAATGGTTCGAGATTTTGCGCAGAAGGAAATAGCTCCCTTTGTTCCTAGTATGGAACAAGGGGTGTTCCCAAAAGAGATTTTGCAAAAGATGGGTGAGCTTGGACTAATGGGTATTCCAGCGCCTGCAAAATATGGCGGGGCAGAAATGGATTTTATTTCTTACATTCTAGCGATTGAAGAAATTTCAAAGGTAAGCGCAACGGTTGGTGTAATTTTAGCTGTACATACGTCAGTTGGAATGAATCCGATTTTGTATTTCGGAACAGAAGAACAGAAGCAGAAATATGTTTCTAAACTGGCGACTGGTGAATATTTAGGCGCATTTGCTCTAACAGAACCGAATGCAGGATCAGATGCAGGTAGTTTGAAATCAAGAGCTGTAAAGAAAGGCGATCACTACATCATTAATGGATCGAAAGTCTTTATTACAAATGGTGGTGAAGCAAGTACATATATCGTCTTCGCGTCTACAAATCCAGAGGCGGGGAAAAGCGGGATTTCAGCATTTATAGTTGAGAAAGATACACCAGGCTTAATCATCGGAAAAGATGAGCATAAGATGGGGCTTCTTGGTTCGCGTACAGTGCAACTTACGTTTGAAGATATGAAAGTGCCGGCTGAGAATTTACTTGGTGAAGAAGGACAAGGATTTAAGGTGGCAATGGCGAATTTAGATGTTGGGCGAATTGGAATCGGAGCGCAGGCATTAGGAATCGCGGAAGCGGCGCTTGCATGTGCGATTGATTATGCGAAAGAGCGTGAGCAATTCGGAAAGCCAATTGCGGCGCAGCAAGGAATCGGATTCAAACTTGCAGATATGGCGACTAGCGTAGAAGCAGCGCGATTACTTGTATACAGAGCGGCATCGCTAAGAGCACAAGGATTACCATGCGGTAAAGAAGCTTCTATTGCGAAATTATTTGCTTCTAAGACGGCTGTTGAAGTTGCGATTGAAGCAGTGCAAGTATTTGGTGGTTATGGTTATACGAAAGATTATCCAGTAGAAAGATTTTTCCGTGATGCGAAGATCACACAAATATATGAAGGAACGAGCGAAATACAAAAGCTTGTAATTAGTCGAGCTTTATAAAAAGGCAGAGGGGGAGACGGGAATGCATTTTAAATTATCAGAAGAACATGAAATGATAAGGAAAATGGTTCGGGATTTTGCAAGGAATGAAGTAGCACCGACAGCAGCAGAGCGTGATGAGGAAGAGCGATTTGATCGCGCTTTATTCGATCAAATGGCAGAGCTTGGTTTGACCGGTATTCCGTGGCCTGAAGAATACGGCGGAATTGGAAGCGATTACTTGGCGTATGTAATTGCCGTTGAAGAATTATCCCGCGTCTGTGCTTCTACAGGTGTAACGTTGTCTGCGCATACTTCACTTGCTGGATGGCCGATTTTTAAATTTGGAACGGAAGAGCAAAAACAAAAGTTTTTGCGCCCAATGGCTGAAGGGAAGAAAATTGGTGCATATGGCTTAACAGAACCAAGCTCTGGATCAGATGCTGGTGGAATGAGGACGACTGCAAAACGAGATGGAGACCATTACATTTTAAATGGTTCGAAAATCTTTATTACAAATGGCGGCATTGCTGATATTTATGTTGTTTTTGCATTAACAGATCCTGATTCGAAGCAGCGCGGCACGAGTGCATTTATTGTGGAGAGTGATACGCTAGGGTTTTCAGTTGGGAAGAAGGAAAGCAAGTTAGGAATTCGCTCTTCGCCAACGACTGAAATTATGTTTGAAGACTGCCGTATTCCTGTAGATAATCTGCTAGGGGAAGAGGGCCAAGGATTTAAAGTTGCGATGCAAACGTTAGATGGTGGTCGTAATGGTATTGCGGCGCAAGCGGTTGGGATTGCACAATCTGCTTTAGATGCTTCTGTAGAATATGCAAGAGAACGTCATCAGTTTGGGAAGCCAATTGCGGCGCAACAAGGAATTGGCTTTAAACTTGCAGATATGGCAACGGATGTAGAGGCAGCGCGTCTTTTAACATATCAAGCGGCCTGGCTTGAATCTGAAGGGCTTCCGTACGGGAAAGAATCAGCGATGTCAAAAGTATTTGCAGGTGATACAGCGATGAAAGTAACGACTGAAGCAGTACAAGTATTTGGTGGTTATGGTTATACGAAAGATTATCCAGTAGAGCGTTATATGCGCGATGCAAAGATTACCCAAATATATGAGGGAACACAAGAGATTCAAAGGCTTGTAATTTCTCGTATGTTAACGAAGTAGGAACGAAAGCGTAGGTATTTTCCTACGCTTTTTACTTCCAAAAATAATAGAGAGAGGTGAAGGGATGGTTAAACATAATGTACATGCGTCAGTGAAAGATGAAAAATTAGTTGCGTTAAGGCGTGAACAAATGATTAAAGGTGCGGTGCAGCTGTTTAAGCAAAAAGGATTCCCGCGTACAACAACGAGAGAAATTGCGAAAGCGGCTGGATTTAGTATCGGAACACTTTATGAATACATTCGCACAAAAGATGATGTATTATATTTAGTTTGTGATAGTATTTATGAACATGTAAAAGAGCGGTTAGAGAAAGTAGTGTGTACAGAGAAGGGAAGTATAGAAAGCTTAAAGATAGCGATAACGAATTATTTTAAAGTGATGGATGAATTGCAAGAAGAAGTATTAATTATGTATCAAGAGGTACGTTTTTTACCGAAAGAATCACTCCCATATGTATTAGAAAAAGAGTTTCAAATGGTCGGGATGTTTGAGAATATTTTAGAGCAGTGTACGGAAAATGGGACATTTACACTAAATAAAAAGGAAATACAGCTTCTTGCACATAATATTTTCATACAAGGACAAATGTGGGGATTTAGACGTTGGGCCCTGCAAAAACTGTATACGCTCGAAGAATATACTGAAATGCAAATTAGGTATGTACTGCAAGGCGCGCATATGTTTCCGAAATAAGGAATGGACAAATTATAATTTTATTAGCCTTCACCAATCGGGCTTTTACTGCCCGTTAATGCGGGATAAAAGTTTCCCGTTTTTTTTGTAGCATATTTGTGCGACTTTTGTTTATAATGAATAGTATGGATTTTTTTAAGCAGACCGTTATATATAAGTTTATATTTGAAGAAAGGAAGTGCCGCATAAGTGGGTTTTAAGCAATATTCACCAGAAGAGCTAAAAGAATGTTCAATGATTGAAGTTGTACATAGTGTTTTAGGGAATAAAAGACAAGCAACGACATTCAACGAGTTGGTTCAAGAAATCGCTCAAGTGCTGGGACTATCTCAAGGGCAAGTTAATACGAAACTCGCACAATTTTATACAGATTTAAACATCGATGGACGTTTCATTAATTTAGGAGAAAATCGTTGGGGGCTACGTAGCTGGTACCCATATGAGCAAATTGATGAAGAAATTCTGCCTCAGCCAAAACCGAAGAAGAAACGTAAAGTTGAAGAGGACGGTTTTGACGACTACATCGAAGAAGATGAAGATGAATTAAATGCAGACCAAGAAGAAGATGTAGAAGATTTGGACAAGGTTCTTGAAGAAGAAGACGCAGATGATGAAAAAGAAGATGATGATCTTGATGATGAAGACTTCGCTGAAGAAGAACTTGAGTACGATGAAACTGAAGAAGAAGAAGAAGAGGAAGAGCGTTAGTTCTTGACTTTTCATTATCGTCCATGTAGAATCATTTTTGGGCTCTTTAAAAAAGGACGATAATACTTTTAAAGTGTAAATATAAAAGAAAATTGCTCCCTACTTATTACTTTATGTGATGAGGGGAGCAATTTTCTTTTTTGTTTTTTGTTTAGAAAATAAAAAGAGCCTAACAATAAGATAGATACAGTGTTATCTACATACGTTGCGCTTTGCAACGGTGATTATATAACAACGAAGTAGAAGGGAGTATTTTCATGACTAAGTATATTTTTGTAACAGGCGGTGTAGTATCGTCTTTAGGTAAAGGTATTACAGCAGCATCTCTTGGAAGACTTTTAAAAAATCGTGGTTTAAACGTAACTATTCAAAAGTTTGATCCATACATTAACGTAGACCCAGGGACTATGAGCCCATACCAACACGGTGAGGTATTCGTAACAGATGATGGTGCAGAAACGGACTTAGACCTAGGTCACTATGAGCGTTTTATCGACATCAACTTAAATAAATACAGCAACGTAACAACAGGTAAAATTTACTCTTCAGTTCTTCAAAAAGAGCGTCGTGGTGAATATTTAGGAGGAACAGTTCAAGTTATTCCTCACATTACTAACGAAATTAAAGAACGTGTATATCGTTCTGGTCGCGAAACAAACGCCGACGTTGTTATTACAGAAATCGGTGGAACTGTTGGTGATATCGAGTCTCTACCATTCTTAGAAGCAATTCGTCAAATTAAGAGCGACATCGGTCGTGACAATGTAATGTACATTCACTGTACGTTAATCCCGTATTTAAAAGCAGCGGGTGAAATGAAAACAAAACCAACGCAACATAGCGTTAAAGAGCTTCGCAGCTTAGGTATTCAGCCGAACATTATCGTTGTTCGTACAGAACTACCTGTTTCTCAGGACATGAAAGACAAGATTGCATTATTCTGTGACATCGATACAAAAGCAGTTATCGAAGCACGCGATGCAGATACTTTATATGCGGTTCCATTATCTCTTCAAGAACAAAACATGGACCAAATCGTTTGCGATCACTTGAAATTAGACAATCCAGCTGCAGATATGACAGAGTGGACTGCGCTAGTTAATAAAGTACGTAACCTTTCTAAGAAAACAAAAATCGCTCTTGTTGGTAAATACGTAGAGCTTCAAGATGCATACATTTCTGTTGTAGAAGCACTTCGTCATGCAGGTTATTCATTCGACACAGATGTAGAAGTGAAATGGGTAAACGCTGAGCACGTAACAGCAGAGAACGTAAAAGAATTAGTTGGCGACACAGATGGTATCCTTGTACCAGGTGGCTTCGGCGATCGTGGTGTAGAAGGTAAAATCGTTGCAATTCAATATGCTCGTGAAAACAAAGTTCCATTCTTAGGAATTTGCCTAGGTATGCAACTTGCATCAATCGAATTTGCACGTAACGTATTAGGATTAGAAGGAGCTAACTCTTCTGAAATTAATCCTGACACACCTTATGCAATTATCGATTTATTACCAGAACAAAAAGATGTAGAAGATTTAGGTGGTACACTTCGCCTTGGTCTATACCCATGTAAGCTTGCTGAAGAAACAAATGCTTACAATGCTTACAACGAGCCGGTTATATATGAGCGTCATCGTCATCGTTATGAGTTCAATAATCAATTCCGTCCAGATATGGAAAAAGAAGGATTTGTATTCTCTGGTACAAGCCCAGACGGTCGTCTAGTGGAAATTATTGAATTACAAGATCATCCTTGGTTTGTGGCAGCACAGTTCCATCCAGAACTTGTATCTCGTCCAAACCGTCCGCAACCATTGTTCCATGATTTCGTAAGTGCTTCTATTACGAATAAAGAGAGCAAGTAATAAAAAAAAGCGCCTGAAATAGGGCGCTTTTTTTAATATTCGTTTAACATTTCATCAATTGTAAATTTCAATCCGTGATAAGCAAATAAAGTTATAATTAAACTTGGGAACCCGTAGCGGTTACCTTCATCATCTGGAATAAGACCTTTTAACAGCTTTGTATCAATATGTACATCTGTATATTGTTCCAGTGATTCAGCACCTTCTTGAATAGCCGAGATTCCAACGATAGATTGGCCGTCTTCATGAAGTTTTTTCGCGGTTGTTATAATTTCATCATCTGTCGAAAAACGACTAATAAGAAGTACGCGGTCCGCAGAAGTCACTGCCGCCAGTTCACCGTTTTCTATTAAACGTTTTGCTTGTTTCATTGGTTCGGCGCCAAATAATGCTTCTGAAACAATACCCTCCATTTCGTTTGTACCATGCAAGTAAATGAAGCCGTCACCAATTAAGGCCTGGGCAAGTAGACGAGCGCTATCTTCTATATTCATTTCTTCTTTTTGAGAGAGTCTGGAGAAATATCCACTTAATTGAGTCGAGAAAATTTTTAACATGTTGTTGCTCCTTTCTTTCGTGTTAGCTGGTTCTCATTATAGCTTATTTTTTTTGGAAAGGGGAAATAGTAGGGTGGCATAACAAAATAGGAAACGGTAAAATAAGAAAGAATAGGAAGGGATTTGGCAAAGAGTAGCGAAAATAAACCGATAAGATATAAGAAGCTTTAAATCTTGTACTTACACAGAAAGGTTGGGAGTTATGGAAGGGAAAATTTTAATCGTTGATGATCAATATGGCATTCGTGTTTTATTGCATGAAGTGTTCCAAAAAGAAGGTTATCAGACGTTCCAAGCAGCGAATGGATTTCAAGCTTTAGATATCGTGAAAAAAGATAATCCAGATTTAGTAGTGTTAGATATGAAAATCCCAGGTATGGATGGTATAGAGATTTTAAAACATGTAAAAGAAATTGATGAGAGTATTAAAGTGATTTTAATGACTGCTTATGGAGAATTGGATATGATTCAAGAAGCGAAAGATTTAGGAGCTTTAATGCACTTTGCTAAACCGTTTGATATTGATGAGATTCGTCAAGCAGTGAGAGATCAGCTTGCTGTAGAGGCGTAAAAAATGAATTTTTTATAAAAAATATGGAAAAAAGCGTTTACATGGACTATTGAGCAGGTGAATACAGTTGAGTTTTTGAGTACAAGTTGTTATCCTATTGAGTGTAGAAAGAAGTCCGGTATGTAAATATACATATTTTACCTTATTCTGGTCATACTACCAGCGATAAGAATTTATCGGATACAAAAAACGTTTTTTAGGAGGATTCACCATGCCTTTAGTTTCTATGAAAGAAATGCTAAACACAGCACTAGAAGGAAAATACGCAGTTGGTCAATTCAACATGAACAACTTAGAGTGGACTCAAGCTATCTTAGCTGCTGCGGAAGAAGAAAAATCTCCTGTAATCTTAGGTGTATCTGAGGGTGCAGCTCGTCATATGACTGGTTTCAAAACAGTTGTAGCTATGGTTAAAGCTTTAATCGAAGAAATGAACATTTCTGTTCCTGTAGCGATTCACCTTGATCATGGTTCAAGCTTCGAAAAATGTAAAGAAGCAATCGATGCAGGTTTCACATCTGTAATGATCGACGCTTCTCACCACCCATTCGATGAGAACGTTGAAACTACTAAAAAAGTGGTAGAATACGCACATGCTCGTAACGTATCTGTAGAAGCTGAGCTTGGTACAGTTGGCGGACAAGAAGATGACATCATCGCTGAAGGCGTTATCTACGCTAATCCTGAAGAGTGTAAACACCTTGTTGAAGCAACAGGTATCGATTGCCTAGCTCCAGCTTTAGGTTCTGTACACGGTCCTTACAAAGGTGAGCCTAACTTAGGATTCGCTGAAATGGAACAAGTTCGCGACTTCACTGGCGTACCTTTAGTATTACACGGTGGTACTGGTATCCCAACTGCTGATATCGTAAAAGCTATTTCTTTAGGTACTTCAAAAATTAACGTAAACACTGAGAACCAAATTGAGTTTACAAAAGCTGTTCGTGAAGCATTAAACAAAGACCAAGAAGTTTACGATCCTCGTAAATATATTGGACCTGGCCGCGACGCTATTAAAGCAACTGTTGCTGGTAAAATGCGTGAGTTCGGTTCTAACGGTAAAGCGTAAGAATAAAATTCCGTTTTGGAAACCGTCTAGTCTTTTAGACGGTTTCCTTTCGTTGTATAATGAAAGCGTGAACAAGTCTAAAGATTTTATAAAGTAAATTTTTAGTTTACAAATATAGAAAATAATGTGCATAGTCCTATTAATAAATGTGGTAAGTATCTGAATTGAGGAATTTGATTCGATGAATAGTTAATCTTCATCTATTTGTACAGCAGGGGAGCTACAGGTGATGGTTTTCTACTTATTGGGTTTCAGGATGGAAAGAGTGATTGAGATTCTTAAGGGGAAATCTTCTACTTTTTCTTATAAAGGAGTAGAAGATAAATACATTCACAAGAAGGGAGCTCAATATGGAAAAGTTGCTAATTGAAGGCGGAAGAGCTTTAAATGGAACAATTCGCGTGAGTGGTGCAAAGAACAGTGCTGTTGCGCTAATTCCAGCGACAATTTTAGCAGATACTCCAGTAACTATCGGTGGCGTTCCTAATATTTCGGACGTGAAAATATTAGGAGACTTACTAGAGGAAATTGGAGGGAAAGTAACTTATGGGCAGGAAGAAGAGATGGTAGTCGATCCTTCTAACATGGTTGCGATGCCTTTACCAAATGGAAAAGTGAAAAAATTGCGCGCCTCTTATTATTTAATGGGTGCAATGCTTGGCCGTTTTAAAAAAGCTGTTATTGGGCTTCCAGGTGGATGTCATTTAGGGCCACGACCGATTGATCAGCATATTAAAGGGTTTGAAGCGTTAGGGGCACATGTTACAAATGAACAAGGTGCTATTTATTTAAGAGCAGATGAACTACGCGGGGCACGTATTTATTTAGATGTTGTTAGTGTAGGAGCGACAATTAATATTATGCTAGCGGCTGTACGAGCGAAAGGTAGAACGGTTATTGAAAATGCAGCAAAAGAACCAGAGATTATTGATGTAGCTACATTGTTAACGAGTATGGGAGCACGTATTAAAGGTGCTGGTACAGATGTAATCCGAATTGATGGTGTGGATTTTTTACACGGTTGTCACCACACTATCATTCCAGATCGTATTGAAGCTGGTACGTATATGATTTTAGGGGCAGCGTCAGGAGGAGAAGTAACAGTTGATAATGTTATTCCTCAGCATTTAGAATCCGTTACTGCAAAGCTAAGAGAAGCTGGTGTTCAAGTTGAAACGAACGATGACCAAATTACAGTGAATGGCAATAGAAGTTTAAAAGTAGTTGATGTAAAAACGCTTGTATATCCAGGGTTTCCAACAGATTTACAACAGCCGTTTACAACGCTTTTAACAAAAGCGCATGGAACAGGAGTTGTAACTGATACAATTTACAGCGCACGTTTCAAGCATATTGATGAATTGCGCCGTATGAACGCGCAAATTAAAGTAGAAGGCCGTTCAGCAATTGTGACTGGACCTGTTTTATTACAAGGTGCGAAGGTGAAAGCGAGTGACTTACGAGCTGGTGCGTCCCTTGTTATTGCGGGTTTAATGGCAGATGGTATTACGGAAGTAACGGGACTTGAGCATATTGATCGAGGTTACGAAAATATAGTAGACAAGCTTAAAGGGCTTGGTGCAAACATTTGGCGAGAACAAATGACAAAGCAAGAAATTGAAGAAATGAAGAATGCATAAAGTGAAACTTTAATCAGTATGGGATATCCCATACTGATTATTAGCCCTCACCAATCGGGATAAGGTGGTGATACTTCCGTTAATGGGGAGCGAAGAATCACTACTAACGGAAGTGCACTTTATAGAAAAATACGGTTCACAAAATACGGCAGAAATATAAAGACTTAAAGGAGAGGGATTATCGTGGAAAGAAGTTTATCTATGGAGTTAGTACGTGTAACAGAGGCTGCAGCATTATCATCAGCGCGTTGGATGGGGCTCGGAAAAAAAGATGAGGCAGATGGTGCAGCAACATCAGCTATGCGTGATGTATTTGATACAATTCCGATGAAAGGTACAGTTGTAATTGGCGAAGGTGAAATGGATGAAGCGCCAATGCTATATATCGGAGAGAAATTGGGTACAGGATATGGACCACGCGTAGACGTTGCAGTTGATCCTTTAGAAGGGACCAATATCGTAGCGGCTGGCGGCTGGAATGCGCTTGCTGTTATTGCAATTGCAGATCACGGCAATTTGTTACATGCTCCTGACATGTACATGGATAAAATAGCGGTTGGTCCAGAAGCGGTTGGTGCAGTTGATATTGACGCACCTATTATCGACAATTTACGTGCAGTTGCGAAAGCGAAAAATAAAGATATCGAAGATGTTGTAGCGACAGTTTTAAACCGTCCACGTCATCAAGCAATTATCGAAGAAATTCGTAAAGCTGGTGCTCGTATTAAATTAATTAACGATGGAGATGTAGCTGGAGCAATCAATACAGCATTTGACCGTACCGGTGTAGATATTCTATTCGGTTCTGGTGGAGCACCTGAAGGTGTATTAGCTGCGGTTGCATTAAAATGCTTAGGTGGAGAAATTCACGGGAAGCTCTTACCTCAAAACGAAGCTGAATTAGCGCGTTGCAAAAAAATGGGTATTGAAGATATCAATCGTATCCTTCGTATGGAAGACTTAGTAAAAGGTGACGATGCAATCTTTGCAGCAACAGGTGTAACAGACGGAGAACTATTACGAGGCGTTCAATTTAAAGGTAGCGTCGGAACAACACAATCCCTTGTTATGCGTGCGAAATCAGGCACAGTACGCTTCGTAGACGGCCGCCATAGCTTAAATAAAAAACCGAATTTGGTTATTAAGTAAAAAGTGGAAGCAGCTCGTTCAGAATCGCAGGGCATTGGAGCTCTCGACCTTGAAGCGCTTTTTGCTTCGAGCGAGAGAGCGAAATGACCGGAGATTCTAGCTGCTGGAACTGGATTAAATAAAAAGTGCAAGCGGCTCGTTCAGAATGGCAGGACACTTCAAACTCCTGACGAAGAGGCGCTTTTTGCCTCACAGGAAGGGGTGAAATGCCCGGAGATTCTAGCCGCTGAAGCTGGATTAAATAAAAGAAAAAATGCCGTATCTATTCTGCCTTAAAATCAGGCGAGTAGAAAAAAGAAAGAAATATGAAAAGCGAAGATAAATTTTCTTGTCTTCGCTTCTTGTATTTGTGTTTCAACGTATTGATTAAAACTAGATAAAAGGGTTACAATAGTGAATATTACCCTACTTGAACTTATTGCCTTTCATTATTATTTATTTGCCTTCCGTATTTTTCCCCTTTACCCATGTGAAAAGAGAAAAACGTTAAAGTGTGGTGTCTGAATGAATTTGTCAATTGCAGCATTAGAAAACATGAAATTAAAAGAGTTATACGAGCTTGCGAAGGAATTTAAGATTTCGTATTACAGCAAGTTAACGAAAAGAGAGCTAATCTTCTCTATCTTAAAAGCTCGAGCAGAAAAAGAAGGTTTCTTTTTCATGGAAGGCGTATTAGAAATTATTCAATCAGAAGGATTTGGATTCTTACGTCCTATCAATTATTCTCCAAGCTCAGAAGATATTTATATCTCGGCTTCGCAAATTCGTCGTTTCGATTTACGTAATGGAGATAAGGTTTCTGGTAAAGTACGACCTCCGAAAGAAAATGAGCGCTATTTTGGATTGCTACAAGTTGAAGCTGTAAATGGAGATGATCCAGACTCAGCAAAAGAGCGTGTACATTTCCCTGCATTAACACCGTTATACCCAGATCGCCAAATGAAATTGGAGACGGAAACGAAAAAGTTACCGACACGCATCATGGATTTAATCGCACCAGTTGGATTTGGACAACGTGGTTTAATTGTTGCGCCTCCAAAGGCTGGTAAAACAAGTCTGTTAAAAGAAATTGCACACAGTGTCACAACAAATCATCCGGAAGCAGAATTAATTGTACTTTTAATTGATGAGCGTCCAGAGGAAGTAACAGATATTGAACGTTCTGTTAAAGGTGATGTTGTAAGTTCTACTTTTGATGAAGTGCCAGAGAATCATATTAAAGTAGCTGAGCTTGTATTAGAGCGTGCAATGCGTCTTGTAGAACATAAAAGAGACGTTGTCATTTTAATGGATAGTATTACCCGTTTAGCGCGTGCTTACAACCTTGTTATTCCACCGAGTGGTAGAACCTTATCGGGTGGTATTGATCCAGCTGCTTTTCATAGACCGAAGCGTTTCTTCGGGGCTGCGCGTAATATCGAAGAGGGCGGTAGCTTAACGATTTTAGCAACAGCGCTTGTTGATACAGGGTCTCGTATGGATGATGTAATTTACGAGGAGTTTAAAGGAACTGGAAATATGGAACTTCACTTAGATCGCTCATTAGCTGAGCGCCGTATCTTCCCAGCGATTGATATTCGTCGCTCTGGTACGCGTAAAGAAGACCTATTAATTCCGAAAGAACATTTAGACAAACTATGGGGTATTCGTAAAACAATGCGTGATACACCAGACTTTGTTGAAGGATTCTTACGTAAACTTCGTCAAACAAAGACAAATGAAGAATTTTTACAAAATATTGTTGCAGACTCAAAAAGGTATGTAACCACTAAGTAAAGGGAAAAGATTGGGACTCGCTTATTTCGTAGTAAGCGAGTTTTTTATGTTTTTAAGGGAATATTAGAAAGAGTAATATATGGAAAAAATTTTGTTTTTTTGAGATGAAAAGCATATTTGGGTCGAGAGCTTGAAGTGTCCTACGATTCTGAGCGAGCCGCTTGCGCTTTTAATTGATATCCAGTTCTGGCGGCTAGCTCTTCGTGTCTAAGAACCTCCGCTACTCAAGGTAAACAGCACCTTTTGTGCGAGAGAACCTTAGCCAGTCAGAGCTAAGCGAGCCGCCTCCACTTTTAATTTTTATCCAGCTCCAGCGGCTAGAATCTCCGGCCATTTCGCTCTCTCGGTCGAAGCAAAAAGCGCTTCTTGGTCGAGAGCTCCAATGTCCTGCGATTCTGAGCGAGCCGCTTGCGCTTTTAATTTTCAAAAGACAAAAACAGGTAGTTGCAAAATGGAGTTAGCCTTGTTATAATTTCATCATATGTGTTTCATCAATATAGTTGTGTAAGCAGCTGAAGATGAAAAACTCTGTTTCGAAAATGATTCAGGGCGGAAGGAGATGAAAAGAATGAAAGCAGGAATCCATCCAAATTACAATAAAGTTGTATTTATGGACACGAACACTGGCTTCAAATTCTTAAGCGGGTCTACAAAAGGCTCTAGCGAAACTGTTGAGTGGGAAGATGGTAACACTTATCCATTACTAAAAATTGAGATCAGTTCTGATTCTCACCCATTCTACACTGGACGTCAGAAGTTTGCTACTGCAGACGGACGTGTTGACCGCTTCAATAAGAAATACGGTATTAAGTAATAAAGAACATAAAACAGGCAAGTGTATGTATTCGCTTGTCTGTTTTTTTTGCGAAAATATTAAACCTTTACCCTACTTTAGATTAGGAAAGTAGATGAAAGGAGAGCTCAATGTACTTAATGAATCAAAATGGTTGGATTGAAGTGATTTGCGGGAGTATGTTTTCTGGAAAATCAGAAGAGCTCATCCGCCGTATACGACGTACGCAATTTGCGAAACAACATGCGATTGTATTTAAACCATGTATTGATAATCGTTATAGTGAAGAAGATGTTGTATCACATAATGGATTAAAGGTTAAAGCAGTTCCTGTTTCAGCTTCAAAAGATATATTTAACCATGTAACAGAAGAAATGGATGTTATTGCAATCGATGAGGTACAATTTTTTGATGGGGACATTGTGGAAGTGGTGCAAGTATTGGCAAATCGTGGCTATCGTGTCATTGTAGCTGGATTAGACCAAGATTTCCGTGGTCTACCATTTGGACAAGTTCCTCAGCTGATGGCGATTGCTGAACATGTAACTAAATTGCAGGCAGTTTGTTCTGAATGTGGATCTCCTGCAAGTCGTACGCAACGTTTAATCGATGGAGAACCAGCGGCATTTGATGATCCAATTATTTTAGTTGGGGCTTCAGAATCGTATGAACCACGTTGTCGTCATTGCCATGCAGTACCTACAAAACAAAGATAAATGAAACTCGCTATGTAGAGCGGGTTTTTTTCGAAAATAGATGAAGATTGGTGGCGAGCTCTTCGTGTCTAAGAACCTTCCGTACTAAAGGTGAAAAGCACCTTTTGTACGAGAGAACCTTAGCTATTCTGAGCGAGCCGCCTGCGCTTTTAAATATTATCTAGTTCCAGCGGCTAGAATCTCCGGTCATTTCGCTCTCTCGCTCGAAGCAAAGAGCGCTTCAAGGTCGAGAGCTTGAGGTGGCCTGCGTTTCTGAGCGAGCCGCTTGCGCTTTTAAATATATTATCTAGCTCCAGCGGCTAGAATCTCCGGCCATTTCACTCTCTCGCTCGAAGCAAAGAGCGCTTCAAGGTCGAGAGTTTGAAGTGGCCTGCGATTCTGAGCAAGCCGCTTACGCTTTTAAATATAATTTGCGTTTTTTTGATTAAGTACCATATACTATTTGTATTAGATACTAGGATGTAGAGGTGAATGGTGTGTTAGATCGTTTGCAAGCTGTAGAAAATCGTTATGAGAAGTTGAATGAGTTGTTAAGTGACCCAGAGGTTATTAGCGATACAAATAAGCTTCGTGAGTATTCAAAAGAGCAATCTGATATTCAGGATACGGTAGAGGTGTACCGTGAGTATAAAGATGTTCGTGAGCAATTACGAGATGCAAAAGCAATGTTAGAAGATAAGTTAGACGCTGATATGCGTGACATGGTAAAAGAAGAGGTTTCTGAGTTAGAAGGTCAAGAAAAAGTATTATCAGAGCGTCTGAAAATTTTACTTGTTCCAAAAGACCCTAACGATGATAAAAACGTTATCGTTGAGGTTCGTGGCGCTGCTGGTGGTGACGAGGCAGCTTTATTTGCTGGTGATTTATATCGTATGTATAGCCGTTATGCTGAGGTGCAAGGTTGGAAAACTGAAATTATCGAAGCGAGCTATACAGAGTTAGGTGGATATAAAGAGATTATCTTTATGATTAACGGTAAAGGTGCTTTCGCTAAGCTGAAATTCGAGAATGGTGCTCACCGTGTACAACGTGTTCCTGAAACGGAATCTGGTGGACGTATTCATACATCTACAGCAACTGTAGCTGTATTACCAGAGGCAGAAGAAGTAGAAATTAATATTCATGAAAAAGATGTTCGTGTTGATACGTTTGCTTCTAGTGGCCCTGGTGGACAAAGCGTTAATACAACGATGTCAGCGGTACGTTTAACACATTTACCGACTGGTGTAGTTGTATCTTGTCAGGATGAGAAATCACAAATTAAGAATAAAGAAAAAGCGATGAAAGTATTACGCGCACGTGTTTATGATAAGTTTAGACAAGAAGCGCAAGCTGAGTATGATCAAAACCGTAAACAAGCTGTTGGTACCGGAGATCGTTCAGAGCGTATTCGTACGTATAATTTCCCGCAAAACCGTGTTACAGACCATCGAATCGGTTTAACGATTCAAAAGCTAGATCAAATCCTACAAGGTAAGTTAGATGATTTCATCAATGCCTTAGTGATGGAAGATCAGGCTCAAAAGATGGAGGCAGCTGAGTAATGCGTGTCTATGAAGCCCTGAAATGGGCTTCTTCTTTTTTACAGGAAAATGGACGAGATGAAAATGCGGGAGAAATTGTCCTTTGTCATGTATTAAAGACGAACAGAACCGGAATGCTCATGAATATGCGTGAAGAAATAACTGCGGAACAAGAGAAAAGTTTTGCACAATTTATCCACAAGCACGTAGAAGGTATTCCGATCCAATATATGCTCGGTTATGAAATGTTTTATGGCCGATCATTCTTTGTAAATGAAGAGGTATTGATACCAAGACCGGAAACAGAGGAACTTATAGTTGGGGTGCTAGAGAGAATTGAGCGCCATTTCGGTAATGAGGAGCTTCACATAGCGGATATTGGAACAGGTAGTGGAGCGATTTCTATTACGCTCGCTTTAGAAAATAAAAATCTTCATGTGTATACAGTAGATATCGCGCAGGAGTCGATTGAAGTTGCAAAAGAAAATGCAAAAACTTTAGGGGCGGATGTAACTTTCTATCACGGCGATTTACTGTCTCCGTTTTATGAAACAGGTCAGAAGTTAGATGTTGTTGTTTCCAATCCCCCGTACATACCTGAGGAAGATTGGCGTGGTCTTTCTACTGTTGTGAAGGAGCATGAGCCGAAGCGTGCGCTTGTTGGTGGGGAAGATGGACTAGATTTCTATCGTCGTTTTATGGAGGAATTGCCGAATGTATTACAGAAAAAGGCGATTGTGGCGTTTGAAATTGGTGTAGGGCAAGGTGAAGATGTGAAAGCATTATTACAGCAAACTTTCCCGCGCGCTCAAGTTGAAATTGTATTTGATATTAATGGAAAAGATCGTATGGTATTTGCAGAGATGGAGTAAGGTTCACACCTTACTCTATTTTTTTGTGGGAAAATTTATATAGATTTTGAATTTAATAGTTTAGAAAGAAGTAACTCTGTCTACACTGTTTCTAGAGGGGACGGTGGAGGAAATGAAAAAACAAGTTATTGCTTATTTTCTTTTATTATTAATTGGTGCACAGTTACTTGTGCAGTTTGGATATATGAAAGCTGATGCAAAAGGGCCTACTGTTATTCCGAAAGAGGCCGTTCGATTACGTATTTTAGCTAATAGTGATTCCGATAAAGATCAGGCATTAAAACGTAAAGTACGTGATGAAGTGAAAGCGCAAATTGATGGATGGGTAGCGGATTTAACGTCATTTGAAGAAGCTCGAAAAGTCATTCAAAATCATATTCCTGAAATTGAAAAGACAGTGGAGAATACGCTGAAAAGAGAAGGAAGTAAAGAGGCGTTTCAAGTGAAATTCGGTAAGAATGTGAAGTTTCCTACAAAGGTATATGGGAATTTTATTTATCCGGCAGGAGAATATGAAGCGGTACTTATTACAATTGGAAAAGGTGAAGGTGCAAACTGGTGGTGTGTATTATTTCCACCGATGTGTTTCTTAGATTTTTCAAGTGGTACAGCTGTAAGGAAAGAAGAACATGTTGTGAAAGCTGAATCTCCTGAAGAGGAGCAGGTGAGACAACCAGATGAGGAAGTAGTGGATGTACCGGAGAAGAAAGTGGATAAGGTGAAAGAAACGAAAGTAGTAAAGCCGGAAAAAGCTGAAAAAGTAAGAGCCCAGGAAAAGAAAGTAGTAAAACATGAAACGCAAGTAGAAGAACAGCCTGTAAAAAAAGTAGAAACAAAAACTGTGGAAAAAGTGGAAAAACCTGTGGAGCAAAAACAAGAAAAGGAAAATGAGTATGTAACAGTAGAAGAGGAAGAAGAAAAACCAGAGGTTAAATTATTTATCGTCGAAGCTTTTACATCTTTATTCTCTAAATAGTACTATTAATAAATCCTTCCTCATATATATCACTGAGGAGGGATTTACTATGAAGAACGTGTATTTTGCTACGAAAGCAGATGTAGAAAGATTGCATTCTTTTTTCGGACAAGCTAATAAAAAAGATGATAAAATAAATGAGTTGTACGCACAATTTATGATCTTGGAAGAGGCGGGAGAAATACGAGCGGTAGTTGGATATGAACAAGGTGGGGAAAATGCACTTATCCGTTCTTGTTTATTCACACCTAATGTGGATAAACAGACTTTCTTATATTTTTTTGAGATGTTTTTGCAGTATATGAAAGAAAAAGATATTCGACAATTGTACTTACTCACAAATCATCCACAATCTGTGACAATCTTTCAGTTTTTTAACTTTGTCAGTATAGAGAAAGAGGAAGTGCCAGAGGAAATTCGACAGTTAGAACACTTTTGTAAAAATATAAAAGAGCTAAATGCAATAATACTAAATTGTCAGCTATTCACAAAGTTATCCACGGATTAACAAGGTTTATCCACATTTTGTGGATAAACCTTGTTTGTCTTTTGGATAAATCTCATAGTAAACTAAAAATAGACAAGTATTTCATGGTAGAAAAGGACGTGGGAAAAAATGCATACAAATATGTGGGTTGTGGATAATGTTGTGGAAAGAAAAAAATATTATCCACAATTAAAAGAAGCAGCGAGATTATTAAGAGAAAATGAAGCGGTGGCCTTCCCAACGGAAACGGTATATGGGTTAGGAGCAAACGCAATGGATGATGAAGCGATAGCGAAAATTTTTGAAGCGAAAGGGAGACCGAGCGATAATCCACTGATTGTCCACATAGGAACAAAATCTCAGTTAGATGGTATCGTAAGAGAAATTCCGCCGGTTGCAGAAAAGTTAATGGAGCATTTTTGGCCAGGACCACTAACAATCATTTTACCGAGAAAAAAAGGGATTTCAGAGAGGGTTACGGCCGGACTTAATACAGTCGGAGTGAGGATGCCGGATCATCCAGTAGCGCTCGCTCTTATTGAAGAGGCAAACGTGCCTGTTGCGGCACCAAGTGCGAATCGTTCAGGACGCCCAAGTCCAACGTTAGCTTCTCATGTGTATGAAGATTTAAACGGGAAAATTGCTGGTATTGTTGATGGCGGGGCAACAGGAGTAGGCGTTGAGTCAACTGTAATTGATTGTACGAGCGAGGTTCCCACGATTTTACGTCCAGGTGGGATTACGAAGGAGCAATTAGAAGCAGTGATAGGAAATGTTTCTTTAGATCCAGCTTTAAAGGATGAGAAAGAAAAACCGAAATCACCTGGAATGAAATATACACATTATGCACCGAAAGCGCCACTTAGTATTGTTGAAGGGTCCCGTGAGTTTATTCAACGTATTGTGGACGAGAAGAAGAAAGAAGGGTTTAAAGTAGGTGTATTAACGACAGAAGAGTATCAGCATGTGTATAGTGCAGATGTTGTATTGTCTTGTGGTATGCGAAGCGATTTAGCCAGCGTTGCGACTAAGTTATATGATGTGCTTAGAACGTTTGATGCAAGTGAAGTAGATGTTATTTTTAGTGAATCATTCCCGAATGAAGGCATAGGAAATGCAATTATGAATCGTTTAACAAAAGCTGCGGGACATCAGATTATTATTGAATGATAATGTACCTTTAGCAAACAGAATATTTCTCCTCGGATAAGCATATTGTGAAGTAGCACGTCCGAGGGGGGATATGAATGACACTTGAACAATTAATACCTTTAATAATTATGGCATTTGCCCTGGGGATGGATGCATTTTCAGTGAGCCTCGGTATGGGGATGGTAACATTAAAGTTAAGACAAATCCTTTATATAGGTATGACGATTGGGATATTTCATATTATTATGCCATTTATCGGAATGGTACTAGGACGTTTTCTATCAGAGAGGTATGGGGATGTCGCAAATTTTGCAGGAGCTACTTTATTAATTGGGCTAGGGTTCTATATCGTATATTCGTCTATTTTAGAAGGGGAAGAGACTAGAACTGCTCCAATTGGAATTAGTTTATTTGTATTTGCATTTGGTGTCAGTATAGATAGTTTTTCAGTAGGTCTTAGTCTTGGAATTTACGGAGCAGAGACAATTATTACGATATTATTGTTCGGACTAATAAGTATGTTACTGGCTTGGATGGGTTTATTGCTTGGTAGCCATGCCAAAAATATACTTGGCACATACGGTGAAATAGTAGGTGGTATTATTCTTGTTGGGTTTGGATTGTATCTCCTTTTTCCTATATAATTTTATGTAGGAGGGAATTATGAACAAGCTATTGGAATGGTATGTTAAGCTTTTAACCTTCTTTCCTCGATGGCTAAGAAGACTTATAATATTGGGTGTTATTTTGCAAATTTCGATGTTAGGTTGGATTAAGTTAATTCGTGAATGGTGAGATAGTTCCTTTCTGTGCATAGTTTCGTTTGTACTATATTGATCACACTAAAAAATTACAAATATAGAAAGGATGAGATGAATGACGAGATTGAAGCAAGTTTTTGGTATTATTATTAGTTTTTTTGTTTTTTGGTTCAGTATGCTCGGTGTACAAATGTTTGCTGAGTTTTTAGATATCGAATCATTAAAATTTGTTGCAGGAAAATCGGAGGCGGCGCGTGCATTTTATTCACCGTATCCATTTTTAATTGTTTTCCTTATTACGTTACTTTCCTTATATTTCTTTGTAATAAAGCTGGGTAGATCTAAAAAAGAGAAATTCCCGGCATTAGAGGAGAAGAACGAAGAATTACGATAAAAAATCCCCCGCTTTCAGCGGGGGGGTTATGTTTGAGTGATGAAGCTGGAGCTTTTCGGTGGTATCCAGTTCCAGTGGCCAGCTCTTCGCGTCTAAGAACCTCCCGCACTAAAGGTATAAAGCACCTTTTGTGCGAGAGAACCTTAGCTGGTCAGAGCTAAGCGGGCCCCTTCCACTTTTAAATGTATCCAGCGCAAGCGGCTAGAATCTCCGGTCATTTCGCTCTCTCGCTCGAAGCAAAAAGCGCTTCAAGGTCGAGAGCTTGAAGTGTCCTGCGATTCTGAACGAGCCGCTTGCGCCTTTAAATAGGCCTCACTAATTCAAATTGTTCTCCTAGTTTTGCGTAGTTGTGTCCTGCTAGGCGGCTTATTGGTTTTAGTTCTTCGGCGTGAATTCGGCCGTTTTCGTATAAGTGTTCAGCGACGTGAAAGCGAACGACGCGGCCGATTAGTAGGTCACAAGCTGGCGAGTCTTCGGTTCCGCCGAGTGGGATAGCGCGTTCTAATATGCACTCCATTCGAATGTTTGCTTCTTTAACCCCTGGTACTGAAATGACATCACTGTCAATTGGTGTTAGTTTTGCTAATTCGATTTCACTTTCATTAGGAGGTAGGTTCGCTGCTGTTTCGTTGATCGCTTCTACGTAAGATTCATCAGAAATATGTACGACAAATTCCCCTTTTTCTATTGCGTTTCTGGAAGTGTCTTTCGGTTTTCCTTCTTTGCGTTGTACTGAAACTGAGATAAGTGGTGGATTGGCAGCGACGATATTGAAATAACTATATGGCGCACCGTTCAATACGCCATCTTTAGTTACAGAAGTAACGAATGCAACAGGACGTG
Organism: Bacillus sp. FSL R9-9410; assembly: GCF_038050385.1. NCBI lineage: Bacteria > Bacillati > Bacillota > Bacilli > Caryophanales > Bacillaceae > Bacillus > Bacillus sp. FSL R9-9410. The sequence continues at coordinate 365,329 of NZ_JBBOTV010000002.1, read as the reverse complement.
GAATGATACTTCCTGTTAGTAATTTGTAATTATCTTTTTCAGTTTGTTCGTTTGGATTAATGGATAACATGTTGTAATCCCCTTTCTAAATATGAATACTTATTGTTCCTTTACAAGATATCAATGGGAATCTCCTGCTGAAAATAATATTTTTTTGATGATGTAAAAAAAAGAGATTACCTCGATTGTACTGAAGTAATCTCTTTTTTGGTAAATATCTTGAAATAGAGATAAATATTAAAGTAAAACGTAAGCGCCAGGTCCAATTAAAGCTACACCGATAGCGACAGCGATTAACATTAAATTATATTCGAATCCGTTTTGTGTTACCCAGTAACCATTTTTTCCGTGAACTGTGAAAATTGCTACTAACATTGTTCCTACGATAAATAATGAACCAACTACAGTGAAAATACCTGCTGCGAATAAGAAACCACCTAATAGTTCAGTTGCGCCAGCCATAAATGCCATAAATACACCAGGACGTAAGCCGATTGACTCCATCCAGCCGCCAGTTCCCTTTAAGCCGTAACCGCCGAACCAACCAAATAATTTTTGAGCACCATGACCCATGAATGTAATTCCTATAATAAGACGAATAATAAGAAGACCGATATCCATCATTTTAAAAAACCTCCTAAAAGTTATTAACTTATCTTATGTAAGTAATAATAAAATAGTTACTTACTTTAGTCAAGTGGATTTCAACAAAAATTTGAAAGGAATTTTACAAATTAACAACAAAAAATAAAATGTAGTAAAGACCTCTAGACAAGTAAGTGAAAAAAAGAGAAAATATAAGTAGAAGTTAACTTCTCATTGTTATTCAGACAATCAGAATTGACTGGGATTTTGTGAAGCGCTACAATAAGAGTCTAGTAGTAATGACATGATTTATTTCGAAAGAGTTTTTACAGTATAACATTCGAAGTATGAAGTCTTACGTGTATTTCGATCTTGAATAGAGATTGCCCTATAAACTTTTAGGTAAATTATAAGGAGGACTATCCTATGTTTAAAAAATTATTCGGTTTTGGTTCAAAAACAAATGAAGAAACAATCGTAGCTCCATTAACTGGAGCAGTGAAAAATATTGAAGAAGTACCAGATCCAGTATTCGCTGGTCGTATGATGGGTGACGGTGTTGCGATCGATCCTACTGAAGGTGTAGTTGTATCTCCAGTTGATGGTGAAATCGTACAGTTATTCCACACGAAACATGCTATTGGAATTAAAGCGAAAAACGGTACAGAAATTTTAATCCACGTTGGATTAGAAACTGTAAAAATGGAAGGTGAAGGTTTCGAAGCTCACGTTTCTGAAGGACAAGCTGTAAAAGCTGGAGATAAATTAATCTCATTTGACTTAGAATTAATTCGTGAAAAAGCGAAAAGCACAATTACTCCAATCGTTATTACAAACACAGATGCAGCTGAGTCTATTAAGACAACTGTAGGTGTAACAGCTACAAAAGGTTCAACAGAAGTAATGAAAGTTACAATGAAATAATTATTTGATAGAAGGAATCCGTTTCATATGAAATGGATTCCTTATTTTGTTTCGTAGTGTGTTCATTATGTATGGTGAAATACTTTGGGCACTTGGAAATAAGGTTTCATATATGGGGATAAGGCGCATTTTTCTTAGAAAAAATATAAGAGAAATGCGCCTTTCGTATATTCACATTTCTTTTGTTCTATTCTATTCTAATGTACGCTATGATAAAGTGAAACTTTAATCAGTGGAGGGTGTTCATCCCCCGCTGATTATTAGCCTTCACCAATCGGGATAAATGTAGGAAACAGAAAAAAAGGGGTGGGTTTAGATGAAACGGGTGTTATTTGTTTGCACTGGAAATACATGCCGTAGTCCGATGGCTGAGGCTTTGCTTCGTCATTATGGAGAAGGTAAATTTGAAGTGCAATCTGCTGGTGTTTTCGCCTATCCTGGAAGCGATGCGTCGATACATGCAAAGGAAGCTTTAGCTGAAAAAGGAATTGTAATCGATCATGCTTCACAGCAGGTAAACGATACTTTGGTTGATTGGGCGGATATTGTAGTAACAATGACGGAAAACCATAAGCAAATTGTACTTGGGTATTATCCGAGCGTTGAAAAGAAATTGGATACATTATATGGATTAACTGAGGGTGTAAGTAAGGATATTTCAGATCCATTTGGCGGATCGCTTTCTATTTATAAAGAAACGTTAGAAGAGATGGAAAAACTTGTACAAACTTTACTGAAAAAACATTCAGAAGGTTGATGTTTCGTGTATAATACGATATTGGAGATCACTTCGTTCCATTAAGGTAGCGAGTGTGAAATGAAGATAATTGATTGAAACTTTGGAGGGGTAAAAATGAAAGTAGTAGTAGCATCTGATCACGGCGGTATGAATATCCGTAAAGAACTTGTAAGTTTATTAGAAGAGTTAAATATTGAATATATTGATTTAGGTTGTGAATGTGAAGCTGGTTCTGTTGATTACCCTGATTTTGCGTTTCCAGCAGCAGAAATGGTCGCAAATGGTGAAGTGGATCGTGGCATTTTAGTTTGCGGGACAGGCATTGGTATGTCAATCGCAGCAAACAAAGTAAATGGTATTCGTTGTGCATTAGTTCATGATACTTTCAGTGCGAAAGCGACGAGAGAGCATAATGACACTAACATGTTAGCAATGGGCGAGCGTGTAATTGGAGCTGGTCTAGCGCGTGATATCGCAAAAATTTGGCTAACAACTGACTATGAAGGTGGCCGTCACGAAAACCGCGTAGGAAAAATTAAAACGTACGAAACAAAGTAATAGATTCTAACTATAAGTAGTATGAAATATAATTTGGTGAACCAACCTGTGAAAGGAAGAGGCGTAATGACAGAAATCGTAAAGGTAAGAGAACAGCTGCAAATGTCGCTTTCTGATTTCCAAGAACAAGCCACGCTGCAAAGAGGCCAAATTTTTGTAGTGGGGTGCAGCACGAGCGAAGTGCTAGGTGAAAGAATTGGAACATCAGGAACGATGGAAGTGGCAGAGGCGATTTTTTCTGAATTTAAACAATTTCAAGAGCGAACAGGTATTGAATTGGCGTTTCAATGTTGCGAGCATTTAAATCGTGCTTTAGTAGTTGAGAGAGATGTAGCGATGAAATATCAATTTGAAATTGTAACAGTTACGCCTGTTAGATCAGCAGGTGGTGCATTAGCGACATATGCTTATCACAATTTTAAAGATCCGGTAGTAATTGAGTTTATTAAAGCAGATGCAGGAATGGATATCGGCGATACATTTATCGGTATGCATTTAAAGCATGTAGCTGTACCGGTTCGTACAAGTGTGAAGGAAATAGGAAGTGCGCATGTAACGATGGCGAAAACACGTGGGAAACTAATAGGTGGAGCACGTGCTGTTTATGCGGCAAATGAAGAAGCTATTCCTTGTCGTTAAACATGAAAAATTATAAAGTCTTATAACAGCTTTATATCGAAAGGTAAAAGGTATGTAGTCTGACTTTATAATAGAAGAAAGAAAAGACCAACTTTGGTCTTTTTTTTTCTTTTATGATATAGAAAGTCATGTTAGAATGTAGTTGAAAACATGAAGGTTCGAAAGAATTACAACCTGAATTTTCGTTTTTTCTGAATAAATGAGAAAAAACTATTGGGAATTGATGTAATTCGTTCAGAAAAGGGGGATTTTGGTGAATCATTTAAAACGTCAAGATGAAAAGGTATTTGCTGCAATTGAGGCAGAACTAGGAAGACAGCGTTCAAAGATTGAGTTAATTGCTTCGGAAAATTTCGTAAGTGAAGCAGTAATGGAGGCGCAAGGTTCTGTTTTAACGAATAAGTATGCTGAAGGATATCCTGGAAAACGTTACTATGGTGGTTGTGAACACGTAGACGTAGTAGAAGATATCGCACGTGATCGCGCGAAAGGAATTTTTGGCGCAGAGCATGTAAATGTTCAACCACATTCTGGTGCACAAGCGAACATGGCAGTATACTTCACGATTTTAGAGCAAGGCGATACAGTACTTGGTATGAATTTATCTCATGGTGGTCACTTAACACACGGAAGCCCTGTTAACTTCAGTGGAGTACAATATAATTTCGTAGAATATGGCGTGGATGCTGAATCTCATCGTATTAATTACGATGATGTATTAGCAAAAGCGAAAGAACATAAACCAAAATTAATCGTTGCAGGTGCAAGTGCATATCCTCGTGTTATCGATTTCAAACGATTCCGTGAGATTGCAGATGAAGTGGGAGCATACTTAATGGTTGATATGGCACATATCGCTGGTTTAGTAGCAGCTGGTTTACATCCAAATCCAGTACCACATGCACATTTCGTTACAACAACAACACATAAAACATTACGCGGCCCACGTGGTGGTATGATTTTATGTGAAGAACAATTTGCAAAACAAATTGATAAATCAATCTTCCCTGGTATTCAAGGTGGCCCGCTTATGCATGTAATTGCTGCAAAAGCTGTTGCATTTGGTGAGACACTACAAGATGATTTTAAAACATATGCACAACATATCATTGATAATGCGAATCGTTTAGCTGAAGGCCTTCAAAAGGAAGGACTTACACTTGTTTCTGGTGGAACAGACAATCATTTAATCTTAATTGATGTTCGTAACTTAGAAATTACAGGTAAAGTAGCAGAGCACGTATTAGATGAAGTTGGTATTACAGTGAATAAAAATACGATTCCATTTGAAACAGCAAGCCCATTTGTAACAAGCGGCGTACGTATCGGTACAGCAGCGGTAACATCTCGTGGTTTCGGTTCAGAAGAAATGGATGAAATTGCAGCAATTATTGCTCATACATTAAAAAATCATGAGAATGAAGCTGAACTAGAAGAAGCGCGCAAACGTGTAGAAGCGTTAACGAGCAAATTCCCAATGTATACAAATCTATAATAGATTAAAAAAGACTGCTGAAACGTAATTGTTTTAGTAGTCTTTTTTTGTGGACATATATTGCTTTTAAAGTATGTATACAAATGATGAATAAATTTTGGCGATATAATGAAGGATACGGCTCCCATAATTGGTAAAGATACTAGATAGATTCATCGCAAAATCATGATTTTACCAAATTTGCCCTTGAATATTAGTAGCGTTTTCTTTACAATCGTAAATAGTGTAAAAAAGCGTGTAAACGCATGAATATCATCTAAAGGAGAGATTCACATGGGAAAACTGTATGTATTTGATCACCCGTTAATTCAACATAAGATTACATATATTCGCGATAAGAATACAGGTACGAAAGATTTTCGTGAATTAGTGGACGAAGTAGCAAGCTTAATGGCTTTCGAGATTACTCGTGACCTTCCACTTAAAGACATTGAAATTGAAACGCCTGTAAGCAAAGCGACAACAAAAGTGATCGCTGGTAAAAAACTTGGTTTAATTCCGATTTTACGTGCAGGTTTAGGAATGGTTGATGGAATTCTGAAACTAATTCCAGCAGCAAAAGTAGGACACGTTGGTTTATACCGTGACCCTGAAACATTGCAACCGGTAGAATACTATGTGAAACTTCCAACGGATGTAGAAGAGCGTGACTTTATCGTACTAGACCCAATGCTAGCAACAGGTGGTTCTGCGGCTGAAGCAATTAATTCTCTGAAAAAGCGCGGTGCAAAGCACATTAAATTAATGTGTATCGTAGCTGCTCCAGAAGGAGTAAAAGTAGTACAGGAAGAGCATCCTGATGTTGATATTTATATAGCAGCATTAGATGAGAAGTTAAATGACCATGGTTATGTAGTTCCAGGTCTTGGTGATGCTGGTGACCGTTTATTCGGAACGAAGTAAGACAACAGACGAGAGGGGGATTCCCCTCTCGTTTTTTTTTTGCCCTCAGCGCACGGGGGAGGGGGAGATAAATATACAGGGTATATACAACATAAGTTATATACACATCACATATAATATAGAAGTCTTACGTCTCGGGGACACTATATTATGGAAGGAAAGCGCTATATCTTAAAAATATAATAGTGACAAACTTGTGAACATTTTCTTCTATTATAAAGAGAGAACTGTTAGAAATTGCATATCTCTAACCAGTATTTAGAAGGGGAACGTTTTCATTTTTGGGAGGAAATGCCTAATACTCAAATTTTTTGATTTTTTACGATTTCTCGTTGACACTGTTAATACCCTATTGTATGCTAACAACGGGGATAGATGGTAGGGTTTTCAGTGACAAAAATACATCTATTCAGTGACGAAAATGTAAACTTTTTATTTTGTATAGAATTTATGCAGAAAAATGAGTTATTATTAACACATCGTGAATGAGGTTACATATTGGAGGGATGAATCCTTGCAAAAAAACGATCGCAGCCATATAAAAGCGTATGCTTTAATGTCAGGAATTCTTGCTCAGTTAGTTGGTTCTATTCTTATTGGAATCTTTGGTGGGCAATGGATTGATAATAAGGTTGGAACGTTTCCATTGTTTCTTATTATAGGGTTATTACTCGGGTTAGGAACAGGGATATACGCAATGATTCGACTCATTCAACATTACTATTCGGGAGAGCAATGATGATAGACGTACATGGACTTGTCCAAAGACAAAAGAAATATATGTACTACTTGCTTGCGCTTCTAGTGCTAGGATGGGGAGTTACCTCTTACAAGGATGTATTTCTTGGACTGATTATCGGAACGATTTTCAGTTTTCTTAGTTTGCGCATCATTGCACGTAGAACAGACAAGCTATTAGATCGCGTAACAAATGGAGAAAACGTGAAATTTAAAGCAACAGCGGTAAGTACATATTCAAGATTCGCCACGATTGGGTTATTGATTTTATTTGCAGCCAAATATCAAGAGTTAATTGCGATGTGGGGCTTAGGTGTAGGATTGCTGACAGGATACCTTGTCATGATCATAGATTTTCTTTATTTAGAGTATACGAGCAGGGAAGAGAGGTGAATTACTAGTGGAACACGGTAAATTAGTTAAATTTCTAGGTTTAACGTTCGATTTGTCATCAGTTATGATGGTTACTGTAGCAGCAGTTATTGTTTTCTTAATCGCTGTTATCGGAACTCGCAGCTTAGCGCTCCGCCCAACCGGAATGCAAAATTTCATGGAATGGGTGTTTGACTTCGTGAAAGGGATTATCAATAGTACGATGGACTGGAAAACAGGTGGACGTTTCTTAACGCTTGGCGTTACGCTTATCATGTTTATCATCGTATCGAACTTCCTTGGTTTACCATTCATGTATTCAACAGTTGAGGCTGGCGAACATATTGCATGGTGGAGATCACCAACGTCTGATCCAGCAGTTGCATTAACATTAGCCGTGATGGTAGTTACCCTCACCCATTATTATGGAATTAAGATGAAGGGTACGAAAGAATATGCTAAAGGTTATTTCCAACCTATGAAATTCTTATTCCCATTAAAGGTTATTGAGGAGTTTGCTAACACATTAACGTTAGGTCTTCGTTTATTTGGTAACATTTATGCAGGTGAAATCTTATTAGGATTACTTGCTAAGTTAGGCGGAGCATCATTCTTTGGAGCATTAGGTGCACTTGTACCGATGTTAGCATGGATGGGATTCAGTGTATTCGTTGGATCAATCCAGTCATTTATTTTCGTAATGTTAACGATGGTTTATATGGCTCATAAAGTAAGCCATGACCATTAATATAATTTAAGTAAGAAAAAATTTATTTTTTTATAATACAAAGGAGGACAAATTAAATGAGTTTAGGTGTAATCGCAGCTGCAATTGCAATTGGTTTATCAGCATTAGGTGCAGGTATTGGTAACGGTCTTATCGTATCACGTACAATCGAAGGTGTTGCTCGTCAACCAGAATTAAAAGGCGCACTTCAAACAATTATGTTCATCGGGGTTGCATTAGTTGAGGCACTTCCAATCATCGGTGTAGTTATTGCTTTCATCGTAATGAACAAATAAGGGAGACTCCCCTTACATAGATGGCGAAGAGTGTTTTTTGAACTTTCTTCGCCATTGCTTTATGAACGAAACGTATGTCTTTTTTTTTCATATGATCAATTTAGATATTTTGAAGGGAGTGAATCCTTGTGCCAACTTTATTATTAGGGGCTTCCATTCCATTTGGAACGATTGCTTATACATTGTTCATTTTCTTACTTCTATTAGTAATGCTACGCAAATTTGCGTGGGGTCCTTTAATGGGAATTATGAAAGAACGTGAAGAGCATGTTACTAATGAAATCGACGCTGCAGAAAGAAATCATACTGAAGCGAAGAAATTAGTAGAAGAACAACGTGAAATGTTAAAACAATCGCGTGTTGAAGCACAAGAGTTAATCGAAAGAGCGAAGAAACAAGCTGTAGATCAAAAGGATGTTATTGTTGCTGCTGCGAAAGAAGAAGCAGAATCAATTAAAACATCTGCTGTACAAGAAATTCAACGCGAAAAAGAGCAAGCGATTGCTGCTTTACAAGAACAAGTCGCTTCTTTATCTGTTCAAATTGCTTCTAAAGTAATTGAAAAAGAACTAAAAGAAGAAGATCAAGTGAAGTTAATTCGCGATTATATTAAAGAAGTAGGAGAAGCGCGATGAGCAATGGGATTGTAGCAAAACGTTATGCTGTCGCTCTTTTCAAAATTGCAAAAGAAAAACACGTATTGGAAATGTTTGAAGAGGAATTACGCCTTGTACAAAACGTTTTTACAAAGAACGGAGAACTACATAGCTTTTTAACGCAACCGAACATTTCAAAAGAGCAGAAGAAAACGTTTCTTGCAAACGTATTCTCATCTGTTTCTGAATCTATTTTAAATACGTTATATATTTTAATTGATAACAAGCGTATTGATATCCTACCTGAAATTGCAGATGAATATGTTGTTCTTGCTAATGAAGAACGTAACGTAGCGGATGCAACTGTATATTCTATTCGTCTTCTATCAGAAGAAGAAAAACTTAACATTGCAGAAGCATTTGCAAAAAAAACAGGAAAAGATGCAATTCGCGTGAAAAATGTTGTAGATGAAGATTTACTAGGCGGCATTAAAGTACGTATTGGAAATCGCATTTACGACGGAAGCTTACAAGGAAAATTAGCACGTATTCAGCGTGAATTAATGAAGAATAGATAGGGGTGAAGCACATGAGCATCAGAGCTGAAGAAATTAGCGCACTGATAAAGCAACAAATCGAGAACTATCAGTCTGAAATCGAAGTTAGTGATGTTGGTACAGTTATCCAAGTTGGTGACGGTATTGCGCGTGCTCATGGTCTTGATAACGTTATGGCTGGTGAACTTGTAGAGTTCTCTAACGGCGTTATGGGACTAGCACAAAACTTAGAGGAAAACAACGTAGGTATCATTATTTTAGGACCTTACACAGAAATCCGTGAAGGTGACGAAGTTCGTCGTACTGGTCGCATCATGCAAGTACCAGTAGGAAAAGAACTAATCGGTCGTGTTGTAAACCCATTAGGTCAACCAGTTGATGGTTTAGGCCCAATCAATACAACAAACACTCGTCCAATCGAAAGTCCAGCACCAGGTGTAATGGATCGTAAATCTGTTCATGAGCCACTTCAAACAGGTATTAAAGCGATCGATGCTCTTGTACCAATTGGTCGTGGTCAACGTGAGTTAATCATCGGTGACCGCCAAACAGGTAAAACAGCAGTTGCACTTGATACGATCATTAACCAAAAAGATGAAGATATGATTTGTATCTATGTAGCTATCGGACAAAAAGAATCAACAGTACGTAACGTAGTAGAAACACTACGTAAGCACGGTGCATTAGATTATACAATCGTTGTAACGGCATCAGCTTCTCAACCAGCTCCATTATTATACCTAGCTGCTTATGCTGGTGTAACAATGGGTGAAGAGTTCATGTACAATGGTAAACACGTATTAGTAGTATATGATGACTTATCTAAACAAGCAGCGGCTTACCGTGAGCTTTCATTACTATTACGTCGTCCTCCAGGTCGTGAAGCATATCCAGGGGATGTATTCTACTTACATTCTCGCTTATTAGAGCGTGCAGCAAAATTAAGTGATGCAAGAGGCGGCGGTTCTTTAACTGCACTACCTTTCATCGAAACACAAGCAGGGGACGTATCAGCTTACATCCCAACAAACGTAATCTCTATTACGGATGGACAAATCTTCTTACAATCTGACCTATTCTTCTCTGGCGTACGTCCAGCGATCGATGCGGGTACTTCTGTATCTCGTGTTGGTGGATCTGCTCAGATTAAAGCGATGAGTAAAGTATCTGGTACACTTCGTCTTGATCTTGCATCTTACCGTGAGTTAGAAGCGTTCGCTCAGTTCGGTTCTGACCTTGATAAAGCAACACAAGCGAAATTAAACCGTGGTGCTCGTACAGTTGAGGTATTAAAACAAGGATTACACAAACCGTTACGTGTAGAGAAACAAGTTATCATTCTTTACGCTTTAACACGTGGATTCCTAGATGATATCCCAGTAGTAGATATCACTCGTTTCGAAGAAGAATTCCATGCTTGGTTAGATTCAAATGCGACTGACTTATTAGAAGAAATCCGTACAACTAAGAAACTTGCGGATGACGACAAATTTGCAGCAGCAATTAACGGATTTAAAAAAGTATTCGTAGCTTCTGAATAATAAATAAAAGTGAAGTCGACTGTTCAGCCCCATCGGCTATGGTTCTTTCCCACAAAAGGTGCTTTCTACCTTTTGGTGGGGAAGGTTATTAGACGAAAGGGGCTAGGAGACGGAACTAGATAAATAAAAGCGGAAGCGGCTCGTTCTGAATGTGAGGGGGAAGAAGTGAAGCCACCGAGCATTCAAGCCGCTGGAGCTAGATAATATAAAGGCATCTCAAACTTTGAGATGGCTGACGGTTATGTAAAGGAAAAGAGTAGGTGCACCTATTCTTTTCCTTCAATCATGAGCAAGAATATCTTGCAACGTAGATTAGGAAGAGGATTCTTACTAATCGTGCCAACTTCCGGAAAAAAGGTGGTGAAAACCTGTGGCATCTTTACGCGATATAAAAGCGAAGATTAACTCGACAAAGAAAACGAGTCAAATTACGAAAGCGATGGAGATGGTATCTGCATCTAAGTTAAACCGTGCAGAGCAAAATGCTAGATCTTTCGTTCCGTATATGGAAAAGATTCAAGAAGTAGTAGCGAGCATTGCGCAAGGAAGTAAAGGGATTAATCATCCAATGCTAAATGCGCGTCCTGTAAAGCGTACAGGATACATCGTTATTACATCTGATCGCGGACTAGCAGGTGGTTATAACAGTAACGTATTACGTACAGTAAGTAACGTAATTCGTGAACGTCATAATATGGATTCAAACCAATATTCAATTATTGTGCTTGGACGACTAGGACGTGATTATTTAAAACGTCGCGGCTTTAACATCATTGATGAAGTAGTTGGATTATCTGACCACCCATCATTTATTGATATTAAAGATATTGCTTCTCGAGCAATTGCGATGTTCGCAGATGGTGCTTATGATGAGCTGTACATTTACTACAATCATTATGTAAGTAAAATTTCACAAGAAGTAACGGAGAATAAAATTTTACCGCTTACGGATGTGACGTCTGACAAACCGACGACAGCTTATGAATTCGAACCTTCTGAAGAAGAAATTTTAAAAGTATTATTGCCACAATACGCAGAAAGCTTAGTGTACGGTGCATTACTAGATGGTAAAGCAAGTGAGCACGCGGCGCGTATGACAGCAATGAAGAGTGCTACAGACAACGCAATGGAAGTTATCGATTCACTTACACTTTCATTCAACCGTGCGCGACAAGCAGCGATTACGCAAGAAATTACGGAAATCGTTGGTGGAGTAGCAGCGTTAGAATAGTATTAAAAAGCGTAGGCGGTTCGTTCAGAATGAGAGGGGGATGGAGCTTTTGACGTAGAGGCGATTTGTGCCTCACAGGAAAAAGCGAAGCCACCGAACATTCTAACCGCTGGAGCTGGATTCAATAAAAAGTGGAAGCGGCTCGTCCAGAACAAGAGGGCATTGGAGCTCCTGACGAAGAGGCGCTTTTGGCCTCGCAGGAAGGCGCGAAATGACCGACTGTTCTAGCCGCTGGAACTAGATTCAATAAAAAGTGGAAGCGGCTCGTCCAGAACAGGAGAGTCGCGGAAGCTATAAACTAATAAAAATTTAAAGCCGACTTCTCTTAGAAAGCTGGCTAATTAAAAGAAAGCTAGGAGGGAACCCGATGAATAAAGGGCGCGTTACGCAAATCATGGGTCCGGTTGTAGACGTTAAGTTTGATGGCGGAAAGCTACCAGAAATCTACAACGCCCTTACGGTAAAACAGAGCAACGAAAACGGAGCAAGCATTAACTTAACATTTGAAGTTGCACTTCATTTAGGTGATGAAACAGTTCGTACAGTTGCAATGTCTTCCACAGATGGACTTGTTCGTGGCACAGAAGTAGAAGATACTGGTAAAGCAATCTCTGTACCAGTTGGTGATGCAACACTTGGTCGTGTATTTAACGTATTAGGTGATGCAATTGACTTAGATGGTGAAGTTCCTGCCGATGTACGTCGTGATCCAATTCACCGTCAAGCGCCTGCATTCGAAGAGTTATCTACTAAAGTAGAAATTCTTGAAACTGGTATTAAAGTAGTAGATTTACTTGCTCCTTACATTAAGGGTGGTAAGATCGGTCTATTCGGTGGTGCCGGTGTAGGTAAAACAGTATTAATTCAAGAATTAATTAACAACATCGCACAAGAACACGGTGGTATCTCTGTATTCGCTGGTGTAGGTGAGCGTACTCGTGAAGGTAACGACTTATACCACGAAATGAGCGATTCTGGCGTAATTAAGAAAACTGCGATGGTATTCGGACAAATGAACGAGCCACCTGGAGCACGTCAACGTGTTGCATTAACAGGCTTAACAATGGCTGAACATTTCCGTGATGAGCAAGGACAAGACGTACTATTGTTCATCGATAACATCTTCCGTTTCACGCAAGCAGGTTCTGAAGTATCTGCCCTTCTTGGTCGTATGCCATCTGCGGTAGGTTACCAACCAACACTTGCAACAGAAATGGGTCAATTACAAGAGCGTATTACATCTACAAATAAAGGATCTATCACGTCTATCCAAGCGGTATATGTACCAGCCGATGACTATACGGATCCAGCACCAGCTACAACGTTCGCTCACTTAGATGCAACAACAAACTTAGAGCGTCGTTTAACACAAATGGGTATTTACCCAGCCGTAGATCCATTAGCATCTACATCTCGTGCACTTTCTCCAGAAATCGTAGGAGAAGAGCATTATGGAGTAGCTCGTCAAGTACAGCAAACTTTACAACGTTATAAAGAGCTTCAAGATATCATCGCTATCTTAGGTATGGATGAGTTATCTGAAGAAGATAAGTTAGTTGTACATCGTGCTCGTCGTATTCAATTCTTCTTATCTCAAAACTTCCACGTAGCTGAGCAGTTTACAGGTCAAAAAGGTTCTTACGTACCTGTAAAAAATACAGTTAGTGGTTTCAAAGAAATTCTAGAAGGAAAATATGATGACCTTCCAGAAGATGCATTCCGTCTTGTTGGTAGCATTGAAGATGTTATTGAAAACGCGAAGAAAATGATGGCGTAAGGCCTTAGGAGGGACGCATTATGAAGACATTTCCAGTCAGTATTGTAACTCCTGATGGACCGGTTTACGAAAAAGAAGTAGAAATGGTAAGTGTAAAAGCAGAGAGTGGGGAAATGGGGATCTTACCAGGTCACATTCCAACTGTTGCACCGTTGAAAATTAGTGCAGTTCGTCTGAAACATGGTGGGCACACTGATTATGTAGCAGTAAGCGGTGGCTTTATCGAGGTTCGTCCAGATAAAGTAACTGTATTATCATCATCTGCTGAAGAAGCAAACCATATCGACATCCATCGTGCAAATGAATCGAAACGTCGCGCTGAGCAACGTATGCAAGAGAAACAAGCACATGTTGACTTTAGACGTGCAGAAATGGCCTTGCAGCGTGCTGTGAACCGTTTAAACGTTTCTGATATGAAGTAAAAAAATCCGTAAGGGCTCTTGCCTTTACGGATTTTTTGTTATGGATATAAATTAAAAAAGGGAAAAAATACCTTTTTTTAGGTAGGAGAGAGCATCTAGCCATGCATAGCTGTGTTTTATTTAAATGTCGAAACTGAAACTCAATTTAATAGATGGAATAGACTAACAAAATTGGTATAATTATATTGTTGTTTGTATAAGTAGAGAATATACAATAATTTATATTTCATAAAGGAGATGAATAAATGATCGGTGAAATGAAACGAGAAGCGTTGCACTCTTTAAAGGGAAAATGGGGACTAGGTGTTGGATCAACGATTTTACATATTATTTTAAGTTATGTTGTTTCAATGGCTGCAATGCTTATACTTTTAATTCCAGGAATTATTATATTTTTCTTATTTGCTGGTTTAGCAGGATCACTTGAAGAGGAAGCAATATCAATTGGGGCAGGTATTACATTTGGAATTTTTTATTGCATAATGATCATTTTGAGTAATGCATCTTATGGTATTACATCGTACGGTTATACGAATGTGTTGCTACAAATTAGTAAACGAGAAGATGCTAGAGTAGATTATTTATTTGAAGGATTTCGCGGCTTTAAAAGAATGATGAAAACAATGTGGGCTATGCTTGCGATTTTGTTATATACAGGTACGTGGATTCCGATGTTGTTACTAGGTATCTTCGCGTTTTTTGGTGAGGAAGGGAATGTATCGTTAACGATTGCTTTCTTTGTACTATTAGCTATTTCGATTGTTGTAATGATGGTGATGTATTTTTCTTATGCGATGACGTATTATGTGATGATTGAAAATCCAGATTATAGCGTTTCACAGGCGATGAAAGAAAGTAAGAATCTTATGAAGGGACATAAACTAGATTTATTTCTTCTATGGCTTAGCTTCATAGGGTGGGCTATTTTAGCGATTCTTACTCTTGGAATAGGGTTTCTGTGGCTTAGTCCATATGTAGGTACAACGACAACACATTTTTATCGCTATATTGCAAAAGGTGAATTGCAGTAGGTACGTGCTATACTAATGGAATTGTTACGTATAGGAGGCTAATTATGATTAGTGATTTAAAAGGAGAAGCGCTAGATTCACTAGAAGGAAAATGGGGCTTAGCTGTTGGGGCAACATTACTTATTTCGATTCTTACTTCAGTTTTTAGTTTTAGTATTCAGTTCATTCTCTCTCAGGTTTGGGAGTGGAAAGAAGTGAATAGCTCACTTTCAATAGAGGTTATTACAATATTATTGGTGGGGCCTTTAACGCTAGGGGGTTATTGTTTAGCACTACACATAATTCGTGAAAAAGAAGCGCGTATTGGGCATATATTTAGATGGTTTACAGAAGGAAGTAAGTTTATAAAGTCATTTTTATTATATATAGTAGTAAACATTTATATTTTCTTATGGTGCTTACTATTTATTATTCCAGGCATTATTAAATCATTTTCTTATGCGATGACGTACTTTATTATAAATGATCATCCTGAGTATTCAATAAATCAAGCTATTACAGAAAGTCGTCGTATGATGGCTGGACATAAGATGGAGTATTTCATTTTATGTTTAAGTTTTATTGGTTGGTTTATATTAAGTTGTATTACATTAGGGATTGGATTCCTATGGTTGATTCCGTATTTTTATACAACGACAGCAGCGTTTTACGAAGAGATTGCAGAAGAATATTACGAAAAAAAAATTCCAACACTTTAAAAAAACACCCAGTGTGAACTATTGGTTCATACTGGGTGTTTTTTGTAGGAATTTTATAAACTGTTTACTTGTTAGAGGTTTACTGAAATAGTAACCTTGCATGTATTTACAGTTGTTTTTTTGCAGAAACTTAAGCTGTTTTTCTGTTTCAATTCCTTCAGCAACGACAGAGAGATTTAAAGTATTTGCAAGAGAAAGGATAGTGGAAACGATGGCTCTCTCTTCAGGTCGATGATCGGCTAGTTGTGTAAATTCTTTTGGTACCTTTAATGTATCGATAGGGAAAATTGATAAATAAGCAAGAGAAGAGTAGCCGGTACCGAAGTCATCAAGGGACGTTTGAATACCATATTCTTTTAATTGCTTTAGTCTCGATAATGTTTCCTTTTCATCAATCATCGCAATTCGTTCTGTTAGTTCAAGTGTTACATCTTTCGGGTCAATCTTTACGTCCTTTAGTATTCGTGAAATATTTTCGATGAATTGATTTTGTTGAAATTCTTTCGCTGATAAATTGACACTCATTTTTAAGTTTGTGTATCCAAAACTTTGCCATATTTTGAGTTGACGACAAGATTCTTGTAGCACCCAATGTCCAAGTGGGATGACCTGCGGAGTCTCTTCCACAATTGGAATGAACTCACATGGTGAAATGTCACCTAATAGTGGATGTTTCCAACGTATTAATGCTTCAGCACCGATAATTTTATTTGTTGTCGTATCAATTTGTGGTTGATAGACGAGATAAAATTCGTTGTTTACTAAAGCGAGTGGCAAATCTTTTTCGATTCGAGCTTTACGTTCCATTTTCTTGTATAGTTCTTTCGTGTAAAGAGAGCTACGATTTTTTCCTTTATTTTTTGCCTCGTACATGGCCATATCGGCATGTTGTAAAATAGATAGTGGGTCTTCTCCTGCTTCAGGATATATGGCAATCCCGATACTCGGTGAGATTCGTAAATGTTGATTTTCGATTTCGAATGGTTCGTACATGGCTACTACAATCATATCAGCTATCCTTTTTACATCTGTCCTCTTTTGATAATTTTCGATAAGGATTGTGAACTCATCCCCAGCTAACCGGGCAAGTTTCATATTCTGTGTTGATATTCGTTCGAGCCTTTTTGCTACTGCAATTAATAAGAGATCTCCTACCCGGTGACCGAGTGTATCATTAATAACTTTAAAGCGATCTAGGTCTAGAAACATAACAGCAAAAGGTCTTTTCGATATTTTTGCTCGTGCAATTGCTGCTTCTAACTGCTGATGAAATGAACGGCGATTTGCAAGTTCCGTTAAAGTATCGTGATATGCTAGGAAATTAATTTGTTCTTGTTGATGTTTGCTTTCTGTAATATCTTTAATCATTAAATAGGCCCCAGAAATATGTTCCTTTAAAAAGATGGGAACAGCTGTAACATGCAAGTAGTAAATATCTCTATTTTTATGATATGCCCGTATTTCTAAAGAAATAGATTTCCCTTTTTTAACGTGACGAAAGGCATTAATGATTTCTTCCAAATCTTCTTTATACATAAGTGAATAGTATGGTTGGTTTAATAATTCATTCGTTTGATAACCAAGTAAAGTAGTTCCAGCGTTGTTCACATTGAGGAAATTACCGTACAAATCTAATGTGAAAATTGGATTTGGATGATGCTCATATAAAGATTTAAACATTTGTTGGTTATGATATAACTCATTTTTTTGTTCTACTAAATCTTCTGTACGTAGTTCGATTTGTTTCTCGAGTTCCAAGTTGAATTGCATTTGTACGAGCAATAATATTTTATTTTGTCTTCGAACTAACATATGGCGTATGAGAACGAAGGCGAAAGTTACTATAAGTCCAATTACTACGCTAGGTGCAAAAACATTTTCGACCAATAGAAAAACAATAAGCATCACTACAGAAATATACGGTAATGATAATCGGATTGATTCACCCACTTGAGGTGTTAGTAATACTTGTTCTTGTTTTTCAGGCTCTTGTGTGTGAAGTATACAAGCGATTGCTACTAATACTAGGGTTACTTGATATAATGGAGCAACTGTGAACATAGAGTGCTCGGGCTGGAAGTATTTGATATAAGCATAAATAGCATCCGTAGTAGCGTACAAAATTAAAGAGCTGCCAAGAAGAGCGCCAACTTGTTTTGGTAGTAAGAATAATGGCCTGAATAAGAGGTTGATTCCTATTAAAAGAAAGAGTAAATCAGCCATTGGATACGTGAGTTGAACAAACATGTCGATATATGATGTTGTAAAAATATGAATGGTTCTTTCAATAAGCAAATAGTAGCTTAAAGTAAATTGAGCTGTAACAATAATACAAATATCACATATCGTAAAAAGCTGCTCCAATAAGTCTCGGCCATAAATAATTTCATATAGAAAGGCAAATGCAAAGCTAACTAAAAATAATAAGTAAAAAAAATCTGATGGATCAACGAATGTATAGTAGTCATGCAAAATTAAGCGTTGATAAGCAACTATTATATCGCCGATGAAATAAGAGAAAGATCCGATAGTTAATATCATCCAAAATAAACGAGCTAACCCTTGTTTCATATTGGAAAAGTAAAATATATAACTGCAAATTGTAATATCAATTAATATGGTACTTATTCCAGTTAATATTTGAAATGGAAGTGCGTATTCATATAAAAAAGGCATTGATACGTAATGAATAGTTATATACAACAATGCAATGCTTATTAGAATACTTACATGTGTTTGTTTTTTCATTTATATCACCCACTGTATATACATAAGAACCACCTTTTTGTAGTTTATGTTTTTTAGGATTGCTTGAAAAACATATAGAACTTCTATATTTATTTTACACATTTATTATGAGTTGTAAAAATAGATTTGCTCAGTAAGTATTAATTGTTGTTTCTGTTCCCAATATATCGACATAGGAATTTGAAGTTTGCTATAATGGACTAAATAGTTGCATTATTTAGAAAAATTTAAAAATAATAAATAATGCAAGTAAGACATATTGTTTACTATGTGAACTTGTTCTTAATTCAGGGGGGAGGGTTTCACAATGGCAAGTGTATATGAAAATAGTTATATGATCGTTTTGATTTTCTTGCTATTAGGTATATTGCTGCCGGTAGTGGCTCTTACATTAGGAAAAATGCTGCGTCCAAATAAACCGAGTGCAGCGAAAGCGACGACGTATGAGAGTGGAATTGAGCCTTTTCATGATGCAAATATTCGGTTTCATGCTCGTTATTATATTTTCGCTTTATTGTTCGTCATCTTTGATGTAGAAACTTTATTTTTATACCCATGGGCTGTTGCATATGACAAGCTGGGTTTATTTGCACTGATTGAAATGCTCATTTTTGTTGTGATGTTGCTAGTTGGATTAGCGTATGCTTGGAAAAAGAAGGTGTTACAATGGTTATAAATTTTGAGGAATTACATCCGCAGGATCGAGCGGAATTAGAAAGAAATATCTTTTTTTCTACATTGGAACAGTTGAAGGGATGGGCGCGGAGCAACTCTTTATGGCCGATGACATTTGGACTGGCATGCTGTGCGATTGAAATGATGGGAGTAGGCTCATCACATTACGATTTAGATCGATTTGGGTCATTTTTTCGGACTTCACCAAGACAATCGGATGTCATGATTGTGTCAGGAACGGTAACGAAGAAAATGGCGCCTATTGTTCGGCGCTTATATGATCAAATGCCTGAACCAAAGTGGGTAATTGCGATGGGATCTTGTGCAACAGCCGGTGGTCCGTATGTGAATTCGTATGCTGTTGTGAAAGGTGTAGATCAAATTGTACCAGTTGATGTGTATATACCTGGATGCCCTCCAAATCCAGCTGCTTTAATTTATGGAATTAATAAATTAAAAGAAAAAATTCGTTACGAGGCGAGGACCGGGAAGCAGGTGACGAATAAATGAGTGATCCAAATAAAGACTTAGAAAGCATGAAAAGAGAAGCAGCCCGTCATGCGAAAGAGGAAGCGCGGAAACGTCTTGCTGCGAAACATGAGGCGGAAATGTCTAAACTTGAAGGAGAACATCGAGAAAAAGAGAAAGCGCTACCAAAAGATAAGGGGATTAATGTAGAAGAAGCGAAGGTGAAAGCCGCAGCAGCAGCCAAAGTAACAGCAGCGGCATTAGCGAAGCATAAGCGAGAAGGAAACGAAGAAGTAACGGACGAAGAAAAAGCGAAAGCCGTAGCAGCTGCAAAAGCAGCGGTATTAGCGAAGCAGAAGCGAGAAGGAAACGAAGAAGTAACGGACGAAGAAAAAGCCAAAGCGAAGGCGAAAGCCGCAGCAGTCGCAAAAGCAAAAGCAGCGGTATTAGCGAAGCAGAAGCGAGAAGGAAACGAAGAAGTAACGGACGAAGAAAAAGTCAAAGCGAAGGCAAAGGCTGTAGCAGTTGCAAAAGCAAAAGCGGCAGCATTGGCGAAAGTGAAAGCCTCACAAGGTGATGGGGATTCTGGAGATGAGAAAGCAAAGGCAATTGCAGCCGCAAAAGCGAAAGCCGCAGCAGCGGCAAGGGCAAAGGGAGCTGTAAATAAGATAGAGGATGAACCGCAGCAGGAAGAACCATCAGTTAACCAACCATATTTAAATCGCTATGTGGAGATTGTTAAGGAGAAGATAGGGGAATATGCATTAGTAGATTCCTATATTAATAAGCTTTCAAAAGATGTTCCAACGCTTGTGGTGGAGCCTTCAAAATATTATGAAGTGATGGAATTGCTACGATTCCATGAGGGACTTGCTTTTGATTATATGTCAGAGCTACATGCGACGGATTTTGTGACACATATGGAAGTGTATGTTCATTTATTTTCATATGGAAAGAAACAGTCAGTAGCAGTGAAGGTAAAGCTGGATAGGGAAACGCCGCAAGTAGAATCGGTGACGCCGCTTTGGAAAGGGGCAGATTGGCCGGAGCGTGAAGCGTATGATTTGCTCGGTATTATATTTGAAGGTCATCCTAATTTATCTCGAATTTTAATGCCAGATGATTGGGTAGGGTATCCGCTTAGGAAAGATTATGAACCGTATGATGTGGAGGTGTAGCTTGTGATCCGTACGGAAGAGATGCTCTTAAATGTAGGGCCACAGCATCCGAGTACACATGGTGTGTTTCGGCTTGTAATTAAGATTGACGGGGAAATTATTAAAGAGGCTACACCGGTTATCGGATATTTGCATCGCGGAACAGAAAAGATTGCTGAGAGCTTGCAATATACGCAAATTATCCCGTATACAGATCGAATGGACTATCTATCAGCGATGACGAATAATTACGTCCTTTGCCATGCTGTAGAGACGATGATGGATCTTGAGATTCCAGAGCGTGCTGAATATTTACGGGTGCTTGCGATGGAGCTTGGGAGAGTTGCGAGTCATCTCGTCTGGTGGGGAACGAACTTGCTTGATATAGGAGCGGTTAGCCCGTTTCTATACGCCTTTCGTGAACGAGAGATGATTATAAATTTATTAAGTGAATTGTGCGGTGCAAGGCTTACTTTCAACTATATGAGAGTCGGCGGCGTGAAGTGGGATGCGCCAGACGGCTGGATTGAAAAGGTGAAAGAGTTTGTTCCGTATATGAGAGAGCAATTGGCAGGTTACCACGACCTCGTTAGCGGAAATGAAATTTTCTTAAATCGTGTGAAAGGCGTTGGCGTATATAACGCCGAAGAGGCAATTTCATATTCTTTAAGCGGAGCGAATTTACGGTGCACGGGGGTAAACTGGGATCTTCGTAAAGATGAGCCGTATTCTATTTATGATCGTTTTGACTTTGATGTTCCTGTTGGGAGCACGGGAGATGCTTGGGATCGCTACGTTTGCCGGATGGAGGAAATTGAGGAGTCATTGAAAATTATTGAGCAAGCAGCCGAGCAGTTCCCTAAAGACGGCGCTGTGCTGGCGAAAGTCCCGAAAATTATTAAAGCACCTAAGGGAGAAGCGTTCGTCCGGATAGAGTCACCGCGGGGAGAGATTGGTTGTTATATTGCTAGTGATGGAAAGAAAGAGCCGTACCGTTTGAAATTTCGCAGACCGTCTTTTTATAATTTGCAAATCTTACCGAAATTATTGAAAGGTGAAAATATCGCCAATTTAATTACGATTTTAGGTGGGGTTGATATTGTACTTGGGGAGGTTGACGGCTAATGATTGAGACGCTCTTACAATCACCTTCAAGCTGGACGAATTTCTTCATTTTTTTCGGGTTAGCGGTGCTTCTATTATTTGCAGTCCTTGGCTTCGTTACATACGGTATTTTGGCAGAACGGAAAGTGATGGGATTTATGCAAGGACGGATTGGGCCAAACCAAGTTGGGGGCCGGTTCGGTTTACTCCAAACGGTAGCTGATGTTTTGAAACTATTATTAAAAGAAGATAGCATTCCGAAAGCTGCTGATAAACCGTTGTTTATATTAGCACCTGTTATTGCATTCGCACCAGCATTTATGGTACTTGCGGTTATCCCGTTTACCGATAAATTTCAGTTCGCGGATATTGGCGTAGGGTTACTGTATTACATTGCTGTTTCTGGGATTACGACGATCGGAGTTGTGACTGGGGGATGGGCATCAAATAATAAGTATTCCCTTTTAGGAGGGATGCGAGCGGCGGCACAAATGATTTCTTATGAGATTCCACTTGTGATGAGTGTAATTGGTGTCGTTTTGTTAGCTGGTAGTCTTAACTTGAATGAAATTGTAGCGGCGCAGGAGAAGGTATGGTACATTTTCGCACAGCCAATCGGTTTCGTTATTTTCTTAATCGCGGCAGTTGCAGAGTTAAATAGGACACCGTTTGATTTACCGGAAGCGGAGTCAGAACTTGTTTCAGGATACCATACGGAATACTCAGGGTTTCGCTGGGCGTTTTTCATGCTTTCAGAGTATGTATATTTCTTCGGAATGGCATCTTTAATTACAGTACTCTTTTTAGGCGGATGGAATCCAGTTATGTTCCTTGGATTTATTCCAGGAGCCGTATGGTTTGCTTTGAAATTCAGCAGTGTGGTCTTTCTATTAATTTGGTTCCGCGTTACGTTCCCGCGTATAAGAGGTGACCAGTTAATGGAGTTTGGATGGAAAGTATTATTACCAATCGCACTTGCAAATATTTTCTTAACGGCATTGATTAAGGAGCTATTCTTCTAATCTATGAAGGGGGTGCCAGCAAGAGATGAAAGGACTATTTAAAGGGTTAAAATATACGCTTAGTAATTTGAGTAAGAAAAAGGTGACGTATGATTATCCAAATCAACCGTTGCCATTACCAGACCGTTTTCGAGGTATTCAAAAGTTTTATCCAGAGAAATGTATTGTTTGTAATCAGTGTTCCAACATTTGTCCGACAGATTGCATTCAATTAACAGGAAAAAAACATCCTGATCCTACGAAAAAAGGGAAAATTATCGACACGTATGATATTAATTTTGAAATTTGTATTCTTTGCGATTTATGTACAGAAGTTTGCCCGACAGAGGCGATTGTAATGACAAATAACTTTGAACTCGCAGAGTATTCACGTGATGATTTATTTAAAAATTTGCAGTGGCTTGACGAGAACGACGAGAACGTCAGGAAGGAGAATAAAGCATGAATGGCGAGTTTGTAGCTTTCTTTATATTATCCTTGTCTGCGATTATAGGCGGCGTTCTTATGCTGAATTTAACGAAAGTAATGCATATGATGCTGGCCCTTGTGCTTACGTTCCTTAGCATTGCGGGTTTGTACTTTCTCTTATCAGCCGAATTTATCGGAGTTGCACAAATTTTACTTTACTCTGGTGCAATCACTATTATTATGATTTTTGGCATTATGTTAACGAAACATAATGCGGAAAATGAATCGCGCCTTACTCTTCGAAAATGGATTATCTTCTTTGCGGTTGTAGCATTTGGAGCAGTTATGTATTTCGCTGTTAATAGTATCGATTTTTCAAATCAAAGCACACAAGGAAGTTTACCTCTCCATGAAAACAACACACTTCAAATCGGTACACTTCTCTATTCAAAATATATTATTCCATTTGAGTTAACCTCAGTTCTTTTACTTGTAGCACTTGTAGGAGCGATTATCCTTGCGAAGAAGGATGAGGGAGAGGAGGATTCCCATGAGTAGCGTTCCAGCTTCTGCGTATTTAACACTTGCGATTATTTTGTTTTGCATCGGCTTATTTGGAGCTTTAACAAAGCGAAATACAGTAATTGTATTAGTTTGTATCGAATTGATGCTAAACGCGGCCAATTTAAATTTAGTAGCGTTTAGTAAATTAGGCTTGTTTCCGAATTTAACAGGACAAATTTTTTCGCTGTTTACGATGTCTGTAGCGGCGGCGGAGGCAGCGGTAGGTCTTGCAATTTTGATTGCTTTGTACCGTAATCGCCCGACAGTTCATGTAGATGAGATGGATACGCTCAAAGGATAGCATTGTGACCGAAAAGGGGGAAGGAAACAATGATCGATTATGCATGGCTCATACCGCTTTTCCCGCTTGTTTCGTTTTTGTTACTTATTGTGTTCGGGAAGAAAATTAGAGAGGGAAGTAGTGTACTAGGTATTTTCTTTACCTTTCTCTCCTTTATATCCGCGGTAGTGGTACTAATAGAACGGTTTTCATCCGAGGCAGTGAAGCATAAGTGGGTATGGCTTAGGGTAGGAGATATAGATATATCATTTGGTTTTGAAGTTACCGCATTAGGAGCTTTAATGTTGTTTATCGTTACGCTTGTGAGTTTTCTTGTACATGTGTACTCAAAAGGTTATATGAAAGGTGACGCCAGATTATCAACCTTTTATGCATATTTAGGGCTTTTTACATTTGCGATGCTTGGGCTAGTTATATCGACGAATTTATTACAGCTTTATATATTTTGGGAGTTAGTCGGCCTTGGTTCGTTTTTACTTATCGGTTTTTATTTCTTTAAAGAAGAAGCGAAAGCTGCTGCGAAAAAGGCTTTTATTATGACACGCATTGGGGATGTTGGGCTATTTATTGGGATGATTTTAATTTTTTGGCACGCAGGTAGTTTTGAATATGACGCGATTTTTAAAGCGATTCATACGGGCGACCTCTCTCCTTCTATGATTACAATAACGGCGATATTAATTTTTATCGGTGCGATGGGGAAATCGGGTCAGTTCCCGCTTCATACATGGTTGCCAGATGCAATGGAAGGACCGACGCCTGTTTCGGCGCTTATTCATGCGGCAACGATGGTTGCAGCCGGCGTATATTTAGTAGCGACGATGTTCCCGCTATTTTCAGCAAGTGCGGTAGCGATGCAAACTGTGGCAATCGTTGGGGCTTTCACCGCAATCTTTGCGGCCTCTATTGGTCTAGTGCAAACTGATATTAAGAGGGTTCTTGCTTACTCTACAGTTAGTCAGCTCGGGTATATGATGCTTGCGCTAGGCTCTGCTGGTTATGTAGCTGGTATCTTTCACTTAACGACACACGCCTTTTTTAAAGCATTACTGTTCCTAGCAGCAGGAAGTGTAATTCATGCAGTCCATACGCAAAACATTAATAAAATGGGCGGTTTACAGAAAAAGATGAAAGTAACCGGTGCACTATTTTTAATAGCCACACTTGCAATTAGTGGTGTTCCTCTTCTTTCCGGATTTTTTAGTAAAGATGAAATTTTAGCGGCGGCTTGGATGAATGGCAATTACTTTCTATTCGTTTTAGCAGTAATTGCGGCATTTCTAACAGCATTTTATATGTTCCGTTTATACTTTCTTGTCTTTACAGGGGAAACGAAGACGAAGGAAGAGGTGCATGAATCGCCTCGCACCATGACGTATCCGATGATTGTCCTTGGTGTTCTTGCGGTAGTGGCAGGCTATATAAATACACCGTGGTTCGGAACGTTTCTTGGGGATTGGCTGACGAAAGATATAGGATTCCAGGTGAAGGAAGTGCATGGACCTGTTTGGATTATGGTTGTTGCGACGCTCGTTTCATTCGCTGGAATTGCTCTCGCATATTTCATATATGGTAAGAAATCTATCTCTAGAGATTGGGCCGGCGGAGAAGGGACGCCTCTTTATAACCTTTTGAAAAAAAAATATTATGTGGATGAACTATACAATGTGACGGTGCTTCCTATTACGAAAGGAATCGCTCATGTGCTTCGCTTATTTGAAGTATACGTTGTAGAAGGAATCGCAGTTTTAATTGTTGGACTCGTTAAAGGTATGAGTGGCCTAGGATCACGGCTTCAAAACGGGAATGTACAAGTGTATGGAACTGTAACAGCAGTTTCGCTCGCAGTGCTCCTAATTATTTTGTTATATACGGGAGGGGATTTACGGTGAATGGATTGCTATTAACGTTCTTCATTTTTTCCCCACTTTTAGGAATTCTCTTGCTTTTATTAACGCCGAAACGAGAATCGCGTACAGTACAGGCGCTTGGTTTATTCGGAACGGCGCTTCCATTTGGAATTGCTATCGTCCTCGCTTGTACATACGCTTCAGGAAAGAGTTTATCGATATTTGATGAAAAAGTGAAATGGATTAAATTTGGGGATTTCACAGCAGTGGACAAAAGGTGGTTTTCAATTTATTACGAGCTTGGTATTGATGGTTTATCGCTTGTAATGATGGTGCTCACAGCCCTTCTAGCGATGCTCGCAGCTATTGCGGCATTTTCTATTAAAAGAAATTTGAAAGCATTCTACATGCTGTTACTCATGTTAGAAATAGGCATGCTCGGTGTCTTCGCTGCTCAAAATTTAATACTGTTCTTCATCTTCTTTGAAATTACGTTGCCGCCAATGTTTTTATTAATTGGCAAGTGGGGGAAATTGTCGAGTGAAAAGGCTGCATATAGTTATTTAATATATAACGGTATTGGATCAGCTATTTTACTTATCGTTTTCTCGGTTTTATTTGCAAAAACAGGTACGACAAATATTACGGAGCTTAAAGAAATATTAACGAGTGTAGGTGCTGGGGGAGGAATGGCCGTCTCAAGTGGCTTACAGTTCGGCTTGTTTCTTGCCATAATGATTGCTTTTGCAATTAAACTCCCTGTTTTCCCTTTGCATCGCTGGATGGTCAATGTACACATAGAAGCGCATCCTGCTGTAGTTATGCTTCATGCGGGGGTTTTGCTGAAGATTGGCGCATACGGTATTGTTCGCTTCGGGAAAGGATTATTCCCAGAATATTTTCGTGATTTTGCAACGCTAATCGCGATTTTAGGGGTAATTAATTTATTGTATGGGGCCTTTCTAGCACTCATCCAAACGGACTTTAGAAAGGTACTTGCTTACTCTAGTATTTCGCATATGGGCATTGTATTAATGGGTCTTGCGGCGTTAAATGCACCAGGTACACAAGGGGCGCTGTTCCAAGTTGTGTCTCACGGTTTAATTGCGGCCTTACTCTTCTTCTTGCTTGGCATTATTGAAGAGCGTTTCGGGACTTCGGATATTACAGCACTTGGTGGACTTGCAAAAAGTGTTCCGGTGCTTAGCGGTTTCTTCCTAGCGGGCGGTATGGCATCGCTTGGAATGCCAGGGATGTCTGGATTTGTTAGCGAATTCCTTGCCTTTCTCGGTTTATTCCAAGGGAAACCAGTCATTGCCGCCGCCGGTGTACTCGGAATTATTTTAACCGCTGTATACGTATTAAGAGCGACACTTCAAGTGACATTTGGTAAGAAAGAATGGGAAGTGAAATCTGATATACACGGATGGGAATACGTTCCTATTATAGTGCTTATCGTTTGTATTATTGCAATTGGCGTAATGCCAGAACTACTAGGGGATCCACTTCAAACTACATTGAAAACATTGGGGGTGAAGTAGGATGGATATGAACACATTACTTAGCTTATCATGGCATCTCATGGTACCAGAATTCATTATTCTCGGGGCTGCCATCCTTCTTTCCATATGTGATTTATTTTTTAAGCTG
The DNA here is from genome assembly GCF_038050385.1 of Bacillus sp. FSL R9-9410. Taxonomy (NCBI): domain Bacteria; kingdom Bacillati; phylum Bacillota; class Bacilli; order Caryophanales; family Bacillaceae; genus Bacillus; species Bacillus sp. FSL R9-9410. Next base: position 337,553 of record NZ_JBBOTV010000002.1, on the reverse strand, counting down.
AACCATAGGTACGTAGCGATTGGTGCAATTGCCGCTGCCCTGTTAGCGATAGTGTCATTAATTTCGCTATACAGCGAACCGGCAGGAGATATTTTAAATGGGTCGTTTGTGTTAGATGGATTTTCAAAAGGATTTAAAACGTTGTTATTAGGCGGAGCAGCTCTCATTTTATGTATGGCAATGAGCGATGATGAGAAGGAGCCTATTCAAGATAAGGGAGAATATTATTATTTAATTTTAATGGCGCTTCTTGGAGCGATGTTCATGGCTTCAAGTGTTGATTTCATTACATTGTTCGTTGGTTTAGAACTACTTTCGCTTTCTTCGTATATTCTAGTAGGAATCCGAAAGAGAAACCGCGCATCAAATGAGGCAGCGATGAAATACGTCATTAACGGAGGAATTGGAACAGCAATTACACTCTTTGGAATGAGTTATTTATACGGTATTACAGGGTCGACCAACATAGTGGAAATGCAAAAGGCATTTACGCAAGAGTTGGCTGGTGGCATTCAATTATTGTTAGCTCTCGCATTTCTACTACTGCTCGTTGGGCTCTCGTTCAAAATTGCAACAGTGCCGTTTCATATGTGGGCACCAGATGTGTATGAGGGAGCGGCTACACCTGTCACAGCTTTCCTCGGAACGATTTCTAAAATTGCTGGATTTCTACTCATTACGCGTTTGTTTCTTATGGTGTTTGCAGGCGTGGCAGTCCAAGGAGACGCACAATCTTTGTACGGGCGTATGAGTATATACATTGCTGTACTAGCGAGTATTACGATGATTGTTGGGAATGTAGTAGCATTAAAGCAATACAACGTAAAACGTCTATTTGCCTATTCAGGTATCGCGCATGCTGGGTATTTGCTAGTCCCCCTTGTAGCGCTATCACAGTTTACGATGGATAGTATGTGGTTTTATATGCTTGCATATATGCTTATGAATATAGGAGCATTTGCAATCATCCACGGATTAATCTTACAAAATGATAAGGAAAATATGACGATTTTTACAGGGTTATATAAGCGATCCCCCTTTACAGCTATAGTGATGACGATCTTTATTTTATCGTTAGCTGGAATACCGGGGACAGCAGGTTTCATCGGGAAAATTAACATCTTTTTAGGGGCACTTCATGTTGAACCTGCTCATTACGTATTAGTTTCTATTATGATGGGAACAACAGTTATTTCATTCATATATTACTTCCGGATATTACAGCAAATGTTTTTCCGCACGGGAGAGACAGAAGAAAAGCTTCGGTTACCGTTAAATATAAAGATTGTCATGAGTCTTTGCGCAATTTCGATTGTAATACTGGGGATTATGCCGATGATTGGTTACAATTTCTTCTATGAATATTTTCCATTAATGAAAGATTTCTTCTTCTTAGGGAACGTGGTACAATAGTAAAAATAAAAGGTGTAGAGTCCGTACTCTACGCTTTTTATTTTGGAGTAACAGCAAATGAAAACACCTATAGGTATATGTTTTTTAACAGAAAATTACGATGTAAAATGTAAGATGCTTATTTGCGTGTGAAAAAGTGTGGCTCCTACTTATTTATGGTATCGTTTTTTACGTTTTGCGTAAGTAGTAGCCAAGCAAAAAAAGGGGTCGATTTTTTGGCACATCTTTTAGGGCAACAAGCACTGATTGCCATTGTTTCACATTTATTATTTATTACCATTACGTGGTGGGCCTTACAAGGTATTCACATTGAGCGCTTAATGAAATCTGGGAAAGTGATGCAGACGAGAGTATTACTCATCCTAATTACAATTACAATTGGGACATCTGTAAGTAACTTTTTTCTTGATTATTTAGGCTATTCAAAGAGTTTAACGTATTTAGTAAAGTAAGTGTATAGAACCTCATATCTCCGTTAACAATGGGGATAGGAGGGGATGAAATTGAAGTTTAAAGCCATTCTTATCGTTATCGTAAGTGTTGTTTTATTTTTGGTTGGATATAGAGAGATGAAACCTATAAGCGATGAACAGAAAATGGAGAGCATGATTGCAGCTTTAGAGAAGAACGATGCAAAAGTAGAGCGGTGGTCATGGTTAGCGCGAGAAACGAAAACAATTTCTAATATACATACGTTTCAAAAACTGTTAAACGATGTGAAGGAAGAGGCAAACATCGAAAGTTGGGAATTAGAACAATCTCCAGATGGATATAAGGCTACATCCTATAAAAAATCTTCTTCACATGAAGAACGAATAGTAGTAACTTGGAGTAAGGAAAATACTAAAGAAAACACTTTTATTATTTTTGAAGTGAGCGGGGCGAAATGGGACCCGAAGTACGTTCAGAACATGGATAAAATTTTTAGTGAAAAACCTATAATTTACACTTGTGTTCAAGGTGTACTGAATGATAAGATTGAAGGTGTTTTGCAAAATAAAACCAATCAGGTTTTGAAAGATCTTTCAGCAAGAGCGATCGAGCAGATAGAAGAAAGAGCATTTGTATCAGTCTCCGCATATAATAAAAAGTGGAATGACGCTCTTTCAACAAATAGAGAGAAAATAAATGTGCAAATAGCAATACGTTCTACAAACAACAAAGATACAATTGTGGTTGGCACACCGATCATAACTTCTGAGTATTGAGTGAATAGATACTGAAAAAAGGACACGGAGGGGAATAATTTGGAAAAGATCATCGTCCGTGGCGGAAAGCGGTTAAGCGGCACAGTGCGTGTTGAGGGCGCAAAAAATGCTGTATTACCTATAATCGCTGCAGCCCTATTAGCGAGTGACGGAAAGAATGTACTATCTGAAGTACCAGTATTATCTGATGTATACACAATTAACGAGGTATTACGTCATTTAAATGCTGAAGTCGTATTTGAAAATAACCAAGTAACAATCGATTCTTCTAAAGAATTAAACATTGAAGCACCATTTGAGTATGTACGTAAGATGCGTGCATCTGTTCAAGTAATGGGACCATTATTAGCACGTAACGGTCGTGCTCGTATTGCACTTCCTGGTGGATGTGCAATTGGTTCACGTCCAATTGACCAACATTTAAAAGGCTTCGAAGCAATGGGAGCGAAAGTAAAAGTTGGTAACGGATTTGTTGAGGCACACGTAGAGGGAGAACTAAAAGGAGCTAAAATTTATTTAGACTTCCCAAGCGTAGGCGCAACAGAAAACATTATGTCTGCAGCTACATTAGCAAAAGGGACAACAGTCCTTGAAAACGCAGCGAAAGAGCCAGAAATCGTTGACTTAGCTAACTTCTTAAATGCAATGGGAGCGAAAGTACGCGGAGCTGGAACTGGAACGATTCGTATTGAAGGCGTTGAGAAATTATATGGTGCAAACCACCCTATTATTCCTGACCGTATTGAAGCAGGAACATTCATGGTTGCAGCGGCAATTACAGGTGGAGACATCTTAATTGAAAATGCTGTGCCTGAACATTTACGCTCAATTACAGCGAAAATGGAAGAAATGGGTGTTAAAATTATTGAGGAAAATGAAGGTGTACGTGTTATCGGCCCAGATAAGTTAAAAGCGGTTGATATTAAAACTATGCCTCATCCAGGTTTCCCAACAGACATGCAATCACAAATGATGGCATTATTACTACATGCTGATGGAACAAGTATGATTACAGAAACGGTATTCGAAAACCGCTTTATGCACGTTGAAGAATTCCGTCGTATGAATGCTGATATTAAAATCGAAGGTCGTTCTGTAATTATGAACGGTCCAAGTAGCTTACAAGGTGCTGAAGTAGGCGCAACTGATTTACGTGCTGCAGCAGCATTAATCTTAGCTGGTTTAGTATCAGAAGGTTATACTCGTGTAACAGAGTTAAAACATCTTGACCGTGGTTATGTAGATTTCCATAAGAAATTAGCTGCATTAGGTGCAACTATTGAACGTGTAAACGAAAAAGTAGAAGAAGTGAAAGAACAAGAAGTTTCTGATCTTCACGCTTAATTAAAATAGTCTCTATGTCTTTTGACGTAGAGGCTATTTTTTTTTGGGTTATTACTGTTATAGTCAATAAATTCTATACTTATGCACGTCTCAGTGAAAATATTTAGAAAATTTTATTTTTATTCCGCTATTTGCGTTCAATAAGACCCCAACCTCATTAAAGTTTCACTTTATATCGATACCCCCAAGTATGTTCTAAAAAATCCCGTAGTTCCATAAGAATGAAAGGAATCCAACTTTATCCCGCATTAACGGTCAGTAAAACTCCCACCTCAAAATTCGGCTGAAGCAAAGAAGTTAAGTGGGAGTCGGGCTGCCCGTAAATGCCCGATTGGTTCAACTAATAATCAGTGGGGATGAACAAAACCCCCCACTGATTAAAGTTTCACTTTATATTGGGGGAATAGGATGAAATTTTCAAAGCCACTTTTCATTACAGTAGCGCTCCTAATAGCGCTCGTTATCATTGTACCTGCTGCTCTTGTTATTCCGTTTGCGAAAGCAAAAGTAGGGGAAGAAGCAGCTTCTAAAACTCCTCCAGCGATAGAAAGTATACCAGCTCCAGGGAAAGTAGATACAGCGGTTCAAGTTGCTGTATACCGTGATCAGCAGAAGAAGGTAGAAACATTACCTATGGAGGAGTATGTGGCCGGTGTAGTAGCTTCTGAGATGAATGCCAGCTTTGAAATAGAGGCGCTAAAGGCGCAGGCATTAGCAGCAAGAACATTTGTAGTGCAGCGTATGCTAAGCGGTGGTAAGAAAAACAATGCGGACGTGACAGATACTGTGAAAGATCAAGTGTACAAAAGCAAAGAGGAATTGAAGAAACAATGGGGTAATAACTACGAAAGTAATTTAAAGAAAATTGAGGAAGCCGTTTCGAAAACCGCAGGACAAGTTTTAACGTATGAGGGAAAACCAATTTCAGCATCCTTCTTCTCAACGAGTAACGGCCGAACAGAAAATGCAGCTGATTATTGGGGAAATGATTATCCGTACTTAAAGAGTGTAGATAGTCCGTGGGATCAAGCCTCTCCAAAATTTACGAGTGAGCAAAAATTCACAGTAGCCGATTTTCAAAAACGTCTCGGTGTGAAAATACTTGCGGACGGAAAGGTCGGTAATATTAAAGACCTTACGGAAGGAAAGCGAGTAAAGGATGTAGCCTTTCAAGGAAAAACATTAACAGGAAAACAAGTTCGTGAAAAGTTAGATTTACGCTCCTCAGACTTTACGTGGAAACAAGAAGGAGATAACATCACTGTTACGACGAAAGGTTTCGGCCACGGCGTTGGTATGAGCCAGTACGGTGCGAATGGTATGGCAGGGGAAGGTAAGAAATATACAGAGATAGTCGCTCATTACTATAAAGGCGTTGAAATAAAGACGATGAATGAGTATGAAGGGAAATTGATGGTGAAAAAATAGGCTGTAGGATTGGACGTATAGTGATTTTTCGACATAGTAAAAAAGGAGCTAATTTAAACTAGCTCCTTTTTGTTCTGTTTAAAATATCATAATTTCCCATTATTTGTTTGGTATAATGAACTAAAAAACATTTGGGGGAGACAGAATGGCGTTACTGGAGTTGAGACAGTTAGGGAAGACAAACCAGTTACCAGCAATTGAGCTGGAGGTTGGAAAAGGACAATGTGTTGTTTTGCAGTGCAATAATCATACAGCTAAAGTTTTGCACCGTATTATTATCGGAGAAGAAGAAGCATCTTCGGGAAGTGTGTTATTTGAAGGAGAACAGATTGGAAAGAAGGTGTATTCACGTATTGGCTTTTGTTTTCTGAAAGATGAGGCATACGACCGTTTGAAGGTAAAAGAATACTTCAAGTTCTTATTAGGGCTGTATGAATCAAATATGAGTGTAGAAGAAGTGGTCCAATACGTCGGACTTCTAGATAAGTTAAACGTTAAAATAGAAAAATTGTCATTTTCAGAGAAACGCCGTCTTCATATGGGGCGTGTTATGATTCATAATCCAGATTTAGTTATTTTGGAAGAGCCGGAGCAAAATGTAGATACAGAGAGTACGATTATTATTCGAAAAACGATTATGAAAATGAAAGAACAAGGAAAGGCGATCTTTATTACGTCTTCCTTCTTATCGGATGCCCTTTCGCTGACAGAAGATGTATACATATTAAACAACGATGGTGTGAAAAAGGTAGAAATAGAGCAAGAAGAAGCTGAAGAAGCCGATGAAGAAAAAGTAGTTCAAATGATTCCGCAAATGAAGTTAGAAAGAATACCAGCGAAAGTGAATGATAAAATCATTTTACTGGATCCGATGGAGATCCATTTCATTGAAACACAAAATGGAGTGACACATATTCATGTGCGCGAAGGTGATTTCGTATGTGCATTAACATTAAGTGAACTAGAAGTGAGATTAACAGGATTCGGATTTTTTAGATGTCATCGCTCATACCTCGTTAATTTACAAAGAGTACGAGAAGTTATTACGTGGACACGAAATAGTTTTAGTTTAATTTTGGATGATGAACGGAAAAGCTCCATTCCGCTTTCGAAAGGACGAATGGATGAATTAAAAGGTGTAATTGGGCTATGAAAAACGCTCCAATAAGCTCAAAATAGGATTCATTCACCGGTAAAAATACTCCTTTTACCGGTATTTTACTGCGTAATCCCTTTGTTTTTCATATGATTGAGTCAAGAAAAGTGAAACAAACAAATCGAAACTTGCGAAAGCGAATTTCATCTATAAAAAGAAAAACAAAGGGGATAACGAAATGACATTGGCAATTGAAATGAAAGATGTAATGAAAAGTTTCGATGGAAAAACGGCACTCCGAAATGTAAATATTGAGGTGAAGCAAGGAGAAATTTTTGGATTCCTCGGACCGAGCGGATCTGGTAAAACAACAACAGTAAAGATTTTAACTTCTCAATTGCTTCATAGTGTTGGAACAGTAAGAGTATTAGGTAAAGATATTACAGGACCAAGTAGCATCGATTACAAACGAATTGGTATTTTAACAGACAACAGCGGCTTATACGAACGACTTAGCATCTATGATAACTTACTACTATTTTGTGACTTATACGATTGTAAAAAAGAAAGAATCGATGAAGTACTAGCACAAGTGAACTTATTGGATGATAAAAAAACACAAGTGAAAAAATTATCAAAAGGAATGAAGCAGCGCGTAACATTAGCAAGAGCAATTCTTCATAAACCAGATATCCTCTTCTTAGACGAACCAACATCTGCACTTGATCCAGTAAACGTACAAAACATTCATAAAATCTTAAAAGACTTAAATAAAGAAGGAACTACGATCTTCTTAACGACGCACAATATGGATGAAGCAGAGACGCTTTGTAACCGGATTGCCTTTCTATGTAGCGGAGAAATAGTAGCACTTGATACACCAGAAAACCTTCGTCTGCAATACGCGAAAGATCAAATACAAGTCGTATTAAAAGATAAGAAAAAAGAAACAGTACAAAAAGACGAATTAGGGGCAAAACGCATTTCAGAATGGATGAAAAAAGGCGAATTACTATCGATTCATTCACACGAGCCAACGTTAGGCGATATCTTTATTGAAGTTACTGGGAGGGGATTATAATGACATTTTCAATGAGACGATTTTCAGCTATTTTTCGGAAAGAGGTACAGGATTTTAAAACGAATTCACAAACTTTAATTATGATGGTAATGCCGCTTGTCTTTTCGCTATTATTTAGTCGCTCAGATAATATGAGAGAAGTTGGGGCAAGCACGTTAACTGCGATGGCTTTAGTTATGGTTGGAGGCTTTGTACAGGCGATGCTCATCGCTGAAGAAAAGGAAAAAAATACGCTTCGTGTTCTTATGCTATCACCAGCATCATCTATTGAAGTATTAATTGGTAAAAGTTCATTAACGGGTATGATTACAGTTGCGATTTGTTTTATTAATCTACTTATTTTAGGTAAATTAGAAGGGAATATTGCACTATTATTACTTATCTTTGTTCTTGGAATGCTACTATTTAACCTCATTGGTACTTGTATTGGATTATTAGCTCAAAATGTACCACAAACATCAACAATCGGATTACCGATATTAATGACATTTCTTTTCGGTGATTTAATTGAGATGTATGTGAAGAATGAAACGGTTACAAAAATAGTCGATTATTTACCAACTCGTCATATCGGCCTTGCAGTTAGTAGTGTAATAAAAGGAGAAGGTTTTAGTGCAATTACTAGTAATTTATTGAATATAACAATTTGGTTAGTTGCAGTACTTGTTATTACACTCTTCGTGTATAGAAAGAAACAAATGGACTAAAAGCTGAGCCAAAAGTGCTCAGTTTTTTCTTTTTTCATCATTTCCTCGGAAATTCTGCAATTCTTATACATATTTTTACAGATTTTGTCGAAAAGTAATTAGTTATAGGTTGTATAGGATGAGTGAATATTGTTCAAAATGATTGCTGAGGTGATGATGGAATGCGAGGAAGAAATAGTAAAAAGTCACAAAAGGTAGTACATTTATTTCAAAAAAGATGGGTGTTTCCGGCACTATACATTGCTTGTGCGGCGGTAATCTTAATGGTTGCGCTATGGTTCCAGGGAGCTAATCCAAAGAAAGCTCCGAACCAAGATCAAGCAACACCGTATACACAAACGGAAAATCCAGCAGTACCGGTAACAAAATCTTCAGAAGTAGTGAAAATGCCAGCTGCAGTAAATGCAGAAGTAGTAGTACAGAAGAAATTCTATGAAGATGCAGCATCAGAGGCGGAACAAGAAAAAGCACTTGTTTTTTATAACAACACATATTCCCCGAATAAAGGGATCGACATTGCTGCGAAAAACGGAAAAGAATTTGATGTTACAGCTGCTTTAAGTGGTACAGTAACGAAAGCTGAAAAAGATTCACTTCTTGGTTATGTTGTAACAGTAGATAGTGGAAATGGTGTGGCAGCATCTTATCAAAGCTTAGGCAGTGTGAAAGTAGAAAAAGGTGCAAGAGTTGCGCAAGGTGAAGTGTTAGGAAAATCAGGTCTAAATGCAATGAATAAAGATGCAGGTTCTTACGTTCACTTTGAAGTACGTAAAGACAATGTGGCTGTGAACCCTGAGCGTTATTTAAATAAATCAGTAGCAGAAATTAAAGCTGATGCAGGTGCTGCAAAGGCGACAAATGCTTCTGGTAAAAAAGCTGATGATAAATCTCAAAAAGAAGAAAAGTCAACAAGCACGAAACCAGAAAATAAAACAGAAGATAAGTCTCAAAAAGAAGAGAAATCAACAAGCGGTTCGACTAGTGATAAAGAGACGAACGGCAAACAAGATGAGAAATCTCAAAAAGAAGAAAAATCAACGAATGGTTCTACAGAATCATCTAACGGTTCTTCTTCTCAAGAATAATAAAGTGAAAAAATCAGTTCTCATTAGGAGAGCTGATTTTTTCATTTTCATATAAAAATAATCAATTTCGAGAAAAAAGTTGCAATAACAAGGAAAAATGACGAGATTCTCGAATATATATTACAAAAGGGAGGGGATACTGTGTCATTTTTATCTGTTCTGTCGATTGCTATCATTTTATTGTTTGTTTTATTCGCTTTATATTATTATATTGCCGGTAAGAAAGAAGTCCCCCACCATCAGTTGTTAGAAGAAGAGTATGAAAGAGAAGAGTGACACCTTTTACAAAGAGGTGTCACTTTTTTTCGCCATAATTGTCATTGTTAACGTATTTCTCACAAAAAAACGTAATTTTTCTTAACTTAGTCCGCAAAAATAGTGAACATGTAGCATATATCAGTAGTGCGGGCAATACAATGGTATAAACCAATGCAAAGAGAGTGTTTGAGGTGAGAAATCGTGAATCATTTCATTATAAATCCAAGAATGTTTAACGCTTACAAACAGCACTCACATTTACTTCATAGTCGTATGCAGCGAGTCTCATTTCACACTTCTCACATCCAATTTAGGGAGGCGAGTGGTGTGCACGATTACATCAAAGAGAGAACTATCAAGATTGGCAAGTATATCGTGGAGACAAGAAAGACAGTGCGTGTAATCGCAAAGGAATTTGGGGTATCAAAGAGTACAGTCCATAAAGATTTAACAGAACGTCTACCAGAAATTAATCCAGAGCTCGCAAATGAAGTGAAAGAAATTCTTGATTATCATAAGTCTATTCGTCATTTAAGAGGGGGAGAAGCAACAAAGCAAAAGTATCGAAAAGAAGATACAGAAAATCCTGTGCGCCAATAAATCTAAAATAGCAAACATTCCTTGCGAATTCGGTAATATTTTTCAGAAGAATTCTTTTTGCGAATATTACGTTTCTGTTAAATTTATGATAAAATCAGAAATTAGGTGTAAAAGAATTCGGGTGTAACCTGATTTTGAATATCGAGGAGGAAATGACGGGAATGTTTGCGCGAGATATCGGAATTGACCTAGGTACGGCTAACGTATTAATTCATGTTAAAGGTAAGGGTGTTGTATTAAATGAGCCATCTGTTGTGGCAATTGATCGTAATAGTGGAAAAGTATTAGCAGTAGGTGAAGAAGCAAGAAGTATGGTGGGACGTACACCTGGTAATATTGTAGCAATTCGTCCGCTTAAAGATGGTGTAATCGCAGATTTCGAAATTACAGAAGCAATGTTAAAATATTTCATTAACAAATTGGACGTGAAGAGCTTCTTTTCAAAACCTCGCATTTTAATTTGCTGTCCAACAAATATCACATCTGTAGAGCAAAAGGCAATTCGTGAGGCTGCTGAACGTTCAGGTGGTAAAACAGTATTTTTAGAAGAAGAACCAAAAGTAGCCGCAGTTGGTGCTGGCATGGAAATCTTCCAGCCAAGCGGAAACATGGTTGTTGATATTGGTGGAGGTACAACAGATATTGCCGTACTTTCTATGGGTGATATTGTTACCTCTTCCTCTATCAAAATGGCTGGCGATAAGTTTGATATGGAAATCTTAAACTACGTTAAACGTAAGTATAAGTTATTAATTGGAGAACGTACTTCAGAAAATATTAAAATTAAAGTTGGTACAGTATTCCCAGGTGCACGTAGTGAAGAACTTGAAATTCGCGGACGTGACATGGTAACAGGTTTACCACGTACAATTACAGTATGTTCTGAAGAAATTACAGAAGCACTAAAAGAAGACGCAGCTATCATTGTACAAGCTGCAAAAGGCGTACTAGAGCGTACACCACCAGAACTATCTGCGGACATTATCGACCGTGGTGTTATTCTAACAGGCGGTGGAGCTTTATTACACGGTATCGACATGCTTCTAGCAGAAGAATTAAAGGTACCAGTATTAATCGCTGAAAACCCAATGCAATGTGTTGCTATTGGTACAGGTATTATGTTAGAGAATATCGATAAATTACCACGTCGTGCATTGAAATAAAGTGAGAAAGAGCTAAGGGAAAACCTTAGTTCTTTTTTTAAATTTTTTTAATTCTAATTTTTTACGAAAACGGAAGAAAAACAGAGGAAAATAAAGAAATAAGGTGATATATCCGTATATACAGTTAAATTTAATGTTTTCTTATTTGAAAACGTATGTAATATAATGATTCGGAATACGACATTAAGGCAAAAAATGTTCAAATACATATTGCCTTTCCCTAATTTGGGCATACACTCTTTTCTACCTCCGTGTCAGTTGCTGGGAAGTGCAACTATTTTAATGGAATAGAGTGTGTGCATTTTTTTATAATGGGAAGTAAAGTGTGACTTTATAATGACAAATAATAAACAAAATGGGATAATAAACAATATGTCCAAGTGGTAAGACCAATATTACAAAAGGGGCGATTGTTACATGCTAAATATAGAACAAATTAAAGAAATCATTCCTCACCGCTATCCGTTTTTACTTGTTGATAAAATATTAGAAGTGGATGAGGGGAAAAGAGCGGTTGGAATTAAAAATGTATCTGCAAACGAGGAGTTCTTTAATGGACACTTTCCAGATTATGCAGTTATGCCTGGTGTACTTATTGTAGAAGCATTAGCACAAGTTGGGGCAGTTGCTGTATTAAAGAAAGAAGAAAACCGCGGGAGACTTGCTTTCTTCGCAGGCATCGACAACTGTCGCTTCAAAAAACAAGTGCGCCCAGGTGATCAACTTCGCCTAGAAGTAGAAATGACACGTGTACGTGGTCCGATTGGAAAAGGAAAAGCAATCGCAACAGTAGATGGTGAAGTTGCGTGTGAAGCTGAAATTACATTTGCAATTGGTGATAAAAAAGAATAGAGAGTAATTTAAAAATCCTTCTGCATATTACAGAAGGATTTTTTTAATTACCTATATTTTTTGTTCTAAATATAAAAATACAAAGTAATCAGAAAATTTATTGTAAATGAATGGAAGTTTGTATATAATAACGATGTGAATATCTTGAAATTAAGATAAATGATAGTGCGGTAAAAATAGAGATGTCGTTGTCACATTATAGAGGTTATGAGATAGGACAAAGGTTATTATGATTCGTTATGATGAACTGTAGAGGAAAGTAATGGGGAAATTTAACGGTAGAAGTAAATGAAAAATAGGCGTAGCATATCGAGCATAAAAGAGAAAAAGGGGAAAATGTCGTATTTTGAAAAAGAGGAGATCATAATATGTTCGGGAAAAAAAAAAGAAAGCCACTAAGACAATTAATTACACATAAAGAGCCTAAATCACGTATTGCAGAACAATACCGTAACATCCGTACAAACATTGAATTTACATCTGTAGATAACCATATTCGTTCTATCATTGTAACTTCGGCTGATCCTGGAGATGGGAAAACAACAACTATTTCTAATCTAGCAGTTGTTTTTGGTCAACAAGGAAAGAAAGTATTGTTGATTGGGGCGGACTTACGTAAGCCGACAATTCAAAACTTATTTGCGATTCATAATTCAAATGGATTAACGAACTTATTATCAGGACAAGCGAAACTAATGCAATGCATCCAAAAAACAGATATAGAGAACGTATATGTAATGGCATCAGGCCCTATACCGCCAAACCCAGCTGAACTATTAGGTAGTCGAATGATGGATGAGGCGCTGCTCGAAGCATATAACATGTTTGATATTATTTTAATCGATACCCCACCTGTCCTTGCGGTAACCGATGCACAAATACTTGCGAACAAATGTGATGGAATCGTACTTGTTGTGCGTAGTGAAAAAACAGAAAAAGATAAAATAATAAAAGCGAAGCAAACGTTAGATAAAGCATCGGGTAAACTACTTGGTGTTGTTTTAAATGATAAAAGAGAAGAAAAAGAACAATATGGATATTATTAGAAAATAATATGTAAAATAGTAAATTTTAAAGCCGATAAGGATTTTTATTGGCTTTTTTGAATTGTTTTTAAAATTATTTATTGCATTATAAAGAAAAAAATGATACAACGGAAATTTTGGAAATTCTATGGAATGTGTTGTCATATTTAAGATTATTTTGTAAGATTATATATGTTTTCAAATAACAAAAGAACATAGATATGACTAAAATAAAAAAATGTAAGATTATATGTTATAATTTTTCTTATGTGCAAATTTTAGAAAGTTGGAGGAACTTATGGAAGAAACAATTAGTTTAAAAGAGTTATTTTATATCTTAAAAAAACGTTTAGCAATGATTCTCGTAATCGCCTTTGGAGCAGCTATTGTAAGTGCCATCATTAGCTTCTTCTTCATGACACCAATCTACCAATCTTCAACGCAAATTCTTGTTAACCAGAAAAAGCAAGAGGGTGCAATGATTCAAGCTGGTGAAATTCAAACAAATATTCAATTAACGAATACATATAAGGTCATTATTAAAAGTCCAGTAGTCTTAGACCAAGTGAATGAAAAATTACATTTAAATATGACTGCACAAGCTTTAACAGGAAAGATTAATGTTGCAAACGAAAAAGACTCACAGGTCATTTCTGTTACAGCGGAGGATAAAGATCCGAAGTTAGCTCGTGATATTGCAAATGCAACAGCAGATGTATTTAAAGGTGAAGTTGCAAAAATTATGAATGTTGATAACGTAACTGTATTGTCAAAAGCAGAAGTTACGGAAAATCAATCTCCAATTAAACCACGCCCGATGTTAAACGTAGCAATTGCTTTCGTTGTTGGATTAATGGCTTCAGTTGGTCTTGCATTCTTACTAGAATACTTAGATAACACAGTGAAAAAAGAAGAAGATGTAGAAAGCTTACTTGGCTTACCAGTGTTAGGTATTGTAGCTCGTATGGATGAAGAAACAGCAAACGTGAAATCACATGCTCCATCATCAAGAAAAGTGAGGGGACAAACAATTGGCTCTTAATAGTTTATTTAAAAAGAAAAAAAATCATCGTCAACGTCGTCAATTAATTGCTCATCAACAACCGAAATCACCAATTTCAGAACAATATCGTAATATTCGAACGAATATCGAATTTGCATCTGTTGATACGAATTTACATTCGTTAATGGTAACGTCTGCTAACCCGAGTGAAGGGAAAACGACGACAACAGCGAATATGGCAGTCGTGTTCGCCCAACAAGGCAAAAAAGTATTACTAATTGATGCAGATATGCGTAAACCAGCGATGCATCAAATGTTCCAAGTAGACAATATTGTTGGATTAACGAATGTATTAACGCATAGTCAACGTTTAGAGAAGTGTATACAAACGACAAATGTAGATAATTTACACTTTTTAGCGTGTGGCCCAATCCCGCCGAATCCAGCAGAATTATTAGGTTCAAAATCAATGCAAGAGCTTCTTGCTCAAGCGTATAGTATGTATGATTTAGTCATTTTTGATTTACCACCAATTTTAGCTGTAACAGACGCGCAAATTATGGCGAATGTATGTGATGCATCTATTCTTGTCGTTCGTAGTGAATCGACAGAAAAGGAAACAGCGGTAAAAGCAAAAGGATTATTAGAATCTGCAAAAGGTAAATTGTTAGGCGTTGTTCTGAACGATCGTGAACGTGAACAAGGCTTATATTATTACTACGGTGCAAACTAATTAAAAAGTGAGATATGGCAAGAACATATCTCCTTTTTTCCCTTGAATATGAGATAACTCATATTCAAGGGAAAAAAGATTTTTATATGAGAGAGGGAGGATGAAGCAAATGATTGATTTACATTGTCACATTTTACCTGGTATCGATGACGGTGCACAAACAGTAACAGATAGTTTAGCAATGGCACAACGAGCCGTGTCAGAAGGAATACACACAATTGTTGCTACACCACACCATCAAAATGGAAAATATGTAAATGAACGTACTTCTATTATTCATCAAGTGAAACAATTAAATGATGAACTACAACAAAACGAAATTCCACTGAAGATTTTACCAGGACAAGAGGTCAGATTATATGGTGATCTATTAGAAGACTATGAAGCTGGTAAAATCGTTACGTTAAACGAAACAAATAAATACATATTAATTGAATTTCCATCTAATCATGTACCTCGTTATGCAGAACAACTATTATATGAACTACGTGTTAAAGGAATGATCCCAATTATCGTTCATCCGGAACGTAATGCCGAGTTAATCGAGCGGCCAGATAAGTTATATAAGCTTGTAAGTAAAGGTGCATTAACACAAGTAACGGCAGGCAGTTTACTTGGAAATTTCGGCAAAAAGATAAAAAAATTCTCACTCCAACTTGTTGAACATAATTTAACGCATATGGTTGCATCAGATGCACATAACACAACATCAAGAGGATTTCATTTAGCAGAAAGCTACGAATTAATCGGAAAAGAATTCGGAATAAATGTTATGAGTGATTTAAAAGAAAATCCGTATTTATTAATTAGCGGGAAAGCAATTTATAAAGAAGATCCAGAACAAATTCGTCGTAAAAAATTGTTCGGTATTTTTTAATTGAAGAGCTTTGGTGATGTCTCCTAACCGTTATCAACGGGGGCACTCGGTTGTGCTGTGGGTAGAAATTATATTTCAACCTACCTTAGACGCTTGTCGTCGGGAGTATGGCGTGAGGATGGGTTAGATGCCCATAATTTTATTTATGCCAGAAACTCTACCTATGGAGTTATAAAAATGACTCTATAGGTAGGGTTTTTGTTATTGCTATATTGTAATAAATAATCTTAAGGAGGACTACATTTGAAAAAAGTAAGAAAAGCGATTATCCCTGCTGCTGGTCTTGGGACAAGGTTTTTACCAGCAACGAAGGCGATGCCGAAAGAAATGTTGCCGATTGTCGATAAACCGACAATTCAATACATAGTAGAAGAAGCAATAGAATCAGGAATTGAAGACATTATTATTGTTACTGGAAAAGGGAAGCGTGCAATTGAAGATCATTTTGATCACTCTTTTGAGTTAGAACAAAGCTTGTTCGAAAAGGGAAAGCATGAGGTTCTGGAAAAAGTACAAGCTTCTTCAAAAATTAATATTCATTACATAAGACAAAAAGAACCAAGAGGTTTAGGACATGCGGTATGGTGCGCGCGTAAATTTATTGGAAATGAGCCATTTGCGGTATTACTTGGTGATGATATTGTACAAGCTGAAACGCCATGTTTACGCCAATTGATGGATCAGTATGAAGGAACACAGTCATCTGTTATTGGTGTACAAACGGTACCAGAAAATGAAACACACCGTTATGGGATTATCGATCCAATTGAGCAGAATGACCGTCGTTATCAAGTGCGTCAATTTGTAGAGAAACCAGCTCAAGGAACGGCACCATCAAATTTAGCGATTATGGGACGTTACGTATTAACACCAGAAATTTTTATGTTTCTTGAGAATCAACAAACAGGTGCTGGTGGAGAGATTCAGCTAACTGATGCGATTCAACGTTTAAATGAAATTCAACGAGTGTTTGCGTATGATTTTGAAGGAACGCGTTATGATGTTGGGGAGAAGTTTGGGTTTATTAAGACTACAATTGAGATGGCACTTCAACATGAAAATTTAAATAAAGAATTAATAAATTACATGAATGAGGTTATAAAAAGAGAAAAGGTAAATGCATAAAGGAAAAGGTGATATATTTGGACAATCGTGAAATAGCAAGTGAGCCATTAGAACAAAGTACGTTGGAAATAAAAAAACCTAATATTATTTATTTATGTGCAAAAAGGATTATGGATCTACTTGGAGCAATGGTTGGATTGATAATCTTTTCTCCAATATTTCTTGTAATTTCAATTTTATATATGACAGGGGATAATAAAGGGCCTATCTTTTTTAAACAGATTAGAATGGGAAAAGACGGAAAAAGATTTTATATTTATAAATTCAGATCAATGATTGTGAACGCGGAAGAAAAACTAAAGGGCAATGAAATATTATATAAAAAATATATAGATAATAATTATAAATTAGAACCAATTGAAGATCCACGCATAACAAAAGTAGGACAGTTTTTAAGAAAGACTAGTTTAGATGAACTTCCACAGTTTTTAAATGTTTTAAAAGGTGATATGAGCCTTGTTGGTCCAAGACCAGTGGTACAAGAAGAGTTGATAGAGTATGGTAAAAGAAAAGATGAATTTTTATCTGTAAAGCCAGGTCTTACAGGCTATTGGCAAGTGAGTGGAAGAAGTGATGTAGGATATCCAGAGAGGGTAGATTTAGAGTTGTATTATGCTTATAATGCATCATTATGGTTCGATATTAAGATTTTGCTATTAACTGTTAAGAATGTTGTAGTCGGCAGAGGCGCATATTAAATTTTTTGATTTATTTGTTTAGAAAGTAGGAGGAATATATGGGGATAAATGTTGAATTGCACACCCATACTTGTCATTCACACGATAGCACTTTAGGCAAGTGGTTCTATTTGTTTATGTTAAAACTAAGAAGAATAAATGTAGTAGCGATTACGGATCATGATGAAATTGAGGGTGCGTTAAAATTTAAACCTTTTCTTGAGAAACATTCAATTAGAGTAATCATTGGAGAAGAAATATTTTCCAGTAAGGGTGAAATAATAGGATTATTTATAAATGAAAAGATAAGCCCGGGAAAATCTCCAAGGGATACAATGCTAGAGATAAAAAAACAAGGAGGAATAGTATATATTCCTCATCCATATGATGAAAAAAGATATAAAACAGTTTTGGTGGAAGAAGAGATTCGAAAAAACCTAGATTTAATTGATATCATTGAAGTTCACAATGGTAGAAATATAAAGGGATATTTTTCAGAAATTCAATTAGAAATTGCGAACAGATATAATGCAACTAAGGCTATAGGTAGTGATGCGCATACATTTATAGAATTAGGTAGAAACTACAATGTTATGGAAGATTTTAAAAGCGTACAGGAATTTAAAGATAATTTACAAAGTGCGCAATATGTTCAACAAGATTGCTTACAGATAGCCCACCATATAACAAAGTTTGCTAGAGTTTTTAAATTAATAAAAAGAGGTAAATACAGTGAATTGTATAGAATTATCAATAAAAAATTTGGAAATAGAAAGCAAAAAATTAGCAACTAAAATTGAAAAGGATTTTCAGCCAGATGTAGTTATATTTATAGCTAAAGGGTCATTTTTAATAGGACAAACAATAAGTGAGTACTTAAGGGTGCCGTTATTAGAAATTCAAGCAGTACGTAAGGGAAATAAGTTAAAAGAATTTATAAAGCCTGTAATAAAAATTATTCCTAAACCCCTTAAAGAATATTTAAGACGTAAAGAAATTCAATCTGGAGTTCATAATCAGAATGTAGATAGAGAAATTTATTTTGATATGAATAAACATGAGATGAAGAATATAAATAAAATTTTGGTTGTAGATGATTCAGTAGACACGGGGCACACAGCTAGTCAAGTGGTAGAATATTTAGGGAATATGTATACTGAAACGGAAATTAAATTTGCAAGTTTAAATTATTTTAAAGATAGTGCGAATATTTTTCAGGTGGATTACTCTTTATATGAAAATCATATTTTAATGGGGCCTTGGTCCAATGATTCCAAATATAATAAAGAATTTATTAAATTATATAATCAATGGAAGGAGGTAAACTATGGAGAAGCCTAAAATTAGTATAGTTGTAGCAGCATATAATGTTGAGGATTATATTGAAAAGTGTTTGGAAAGTCTTATTGCGCAGAGTATTAAGGAAATTGAAATATTAGTTATAAATGATGGTTCACGTGATAATACAGTAAATATCGCTAATGAGTTTACAAAGCGTGATAAACGTGTACGAGTAATTTCTCAAGAAAACGGTGGCTTAAGTGCCGCAAGAAATACGGGAATTAATCATGCGAGTGGAGAATTTATAGCGTTTGTAGATGGTGATGACTATTTAGATAAATCTATGTATGAGACTTTGTATAAAAAAATCATTGCAGACAGTCTCGATTTGGTAATTTGTGGCTTCAAAAAGGTGTGGTTAGATGAGAATGCAAGTAAGCTACGTGAGAAAGAATGTTATTTTAATAAAGATTTATTGAAGGGTAATATTCTAGAGAACTTCCTGTGTAAACATGATGAGCCTTTTGTTGTAGCTTGGAACAAGTTATATAGGACAGAAATAATTAAACAAAATGGACTATACTTTGAAAATCGTGCTTTCTTTGAAGATGTAGGTTTTATGCCACGATATTTATACTATACAAAATCCATTGATAGTATAGATTTGGCCTCATATTACTATGTACAAAGAAAAGGTTCAATTACTAAGAGTTATAATCCGATAATTGAACAGTCCCTGGCTAATACAATAAGGTTAATAAGAGATTTTATTAAAAAAGATCCGAGTTTAATGAAATATATGGGTGCTTTAGAGTTGAGATTAAAAATATATCTATTAAATTACTTAATAGATAACGGAGAAAATATAGAGGCTTTAAGGAAAGATATTATTACTTTACAAGACTATAGTGAATTTCTGCCACTTAAACATAGGATATCAATATTTTTAATAAAAAATAATGTATATATATTCTTTTATAAAAATATCTGGGGAAAGATTAATAAATGATATAGGCATTAATTTTATGAATAAAGTATTGAGTCTATGGAAGGAAAGAAAATGAAAAATTATGATAAAATAATTATATATCTTATTATGGTTGCAACCTTTAGCTTGTTTTTGGAAATGAAAATATATATACCATTATTTCTTTTAATTACCTTGATGTGTTTACCATATTTTAAACAAGTTAATAGATGGCAAATATACCTTTTGTTCTTCCTATTATATGGGGGATTATTAAATGTTTTTTACTTTAATAATTTTGAAATAAACTTATATATAAAGTTTATTGTAAACCTTGCCTTTTTACTAGTGGTTCCAAACTTTATTGAGAAGGTAAAAATAGATTCCGAATTTAATAATCGGTTTAAATTGTGTTTAGAGTTAATAATTATTTTAAGTTTTATACAAATAATATATGTATATATGAGTCAAAATCTGTCCTTAAGCTACTTCCTGAATATACAAAACTCTATTGATGCTTATGCTATTAGTAGAGGGGCAGATCCAATATTTGGTCATAGTAATAAAAATATTTGGGCTTCAAAATTATTCTTAGTACAACTGTTGTATTTTAATTTTATACTAAATGATAAGATTAAAATTAGAGAGTTCCTAATGCTTTCTATATTTGTTATTAATATAATGCTTCTGTTGTCTAGAACAGCTCAAATGGCGATGATTATCCCGTATATATATCTTTTTTATAAAAAGATATATATAAAGAATAATTATATTAAATTTTTTGTTATATGTTTAATCCCTATGTTGTTATTTGGATTTATTGAAGTTGTTACAGACGTTATTCTAAGAGTAGGGGATCCTAGTACAGATGGGGGGGCCTCCCGAATTTCATTGTGGAAAGCCTTCTTTGAGCATTTTAATGAGACTCACTATATGATTGGAAACGGTATATATTCCAGTTATAACTTTTTAATGCAATATGTACCTCATTATTTAGTTAATACTAATATGCATAATTTTATTATAAATATTGCCATGGAAACAGGAATTATTGGAGTGTGTATATATATTCTTTTCCTTTTGGGATTGTTTAGGAAACTAATGTTGGGTTTAAGAGGATATAAGAGTGAATTTTGTATAGTTTTTATTTTACCGTTAGTGTTAATAATGTCCTTGCAATATTTAGGTTATGATAATGATATTGTTGTATATCTTGTATTATTATTTTTAATTAAGAAACGTTATGTTCAAGATTTTGATATAGAACATAAATTATAGAGTGGAAAAAGGGCCTTTTTATTATTGTAAGGCCCTTTTGTATTATTTTAAAAATTATATGAAGATTGAAATGAGATAGTGAATTAGATTATTAGTTGATGAGGAGAAATTAATTTGAAAGCTAATTTTAAATATAAAATCTATCGATTGATAAGTTCGGTTGTATATGCTCTTTTTTATATGTTTCCTATAAATAAAAAGAAGGTAATGTATACATCGTATCGAGGGGAACATTTTTCATGTAGTCCTAGATATGTTTTTGAAGAAATGTATAAAAAGAGAAGCGACTTAAAATATGTTTGGGTATTAGATGATAAGAATAAAATCCCCAATAGATATGAGAATATTACAATTGTTAGAAGGAAAAGTATAGGATACTTTTACCACATGTATACTTCTAAGATTTGGATAGATAACTGTAATAAAGAAGCATTTTTAAAGAAGAAAAAAGGAATTACTTATATTCAATTATGGCATGGGCTTCCTTTAAAGAAAATCGGTTTAGATATAGGGCTTCAACAAATTGATAAGGAATTAGTAAATAGCTGGATTAAAGAAGGAGAACAAATCGACTATCTTGTAGTTCCTAATGATTTTTGGGGAGAAATTTTATCGAAAGCCTTAAATGTTAGTAAGGAAAAGTTGTTGAATATGGGATTACCGCGTAATGATTCTTTATATGCAGTACAAAAAGAGGAAAAAAATCGTAATAAGATAAATATCTTATATGCCCCAACCTTCCGACAAGAAACCCTGGAATCCTTTGATTTACCAATAGATTTAGATGAATTACAGAATAAAGGAGTATTTGATAAGGTAAATTTATTAATTAGATTACATCCGAATGTAAGGAATCTTAAAAATGATTTAAGTAAGTATGGTGGTAGTGTTACTAATGTTACTAGCGTTGATGATTTGGAAACATTATTAAAATCTACTGATATTTTAATAACAGATTATTCTTCTGTTTTCTTGGATTATTGTATTTTAGAAAAGCCAGTAATATTCTACCCATATGACTATGATAGTTATATAAAAATAAATAGAGAGTTTTATTTTAACTATCAAGATTTTGTTCCAGGACCAATAGCATATTCATTTGAAGAATTAAAAGAGCTATTATTAAGTGTTGAGGATTATATAGATAATATAAACTTACAGCATGATATAAAAAGCTTTAAATATGAGTATGTTGATGAATTTAATGATGGAAAGGCATCAATTCGAGTTACCAACTTTGCACTCAATTTATTAGATTGATGTAATTAAAAAATGAAAAATAAGTAGAGGGATCAATATGAAAAATATTATACATGATTTCTTGTATAATGCTCTTTATCAAATGTTTATTATTATTATCCCTATTATTACATTGCCTTTTTTAGCTAGAACTTTAGGAGTAGAGGCTCTAGGGATTAATAGTTATACTTTTTCTATTGTACAAATATTAACTGTAATATCTTTACTGGGTATGGCACAATATGGGGTTAGAAATATTGCGAAGGTTAGAGATTCTCAATACGTTTTAAATAGTACATTTTGGAACCTTTGGATTATACAATTAATAACAGGGACGGTAGTTTTATTAGGATATATACTATTCGTTATGTATGGTGCTCAAAATTATCAGTTGTATTTTTGGCTGCAGTTGCCTTTTTTAATAAGTGTAATATTTGACATATCTTGGTTTTATATAGGAATTGAAAAATTCAAGAAAATTGTATTGAGAAATATAGCGATAAAATCTATAACATTACTTTTAATATTTATTGTTATTAAAAATGAAAGCGACTTATGGAAATATATATTAATTTTATCTATGGGCAATTTTTTAGGTAATCTAGTTTTTTGGGTTAGTATAAAAAAATATATAACCCAATTTGCTTTTGACGGGGCTACTTTTAAAAAATTTTTTCGTGGAGCTTTCTTTTTGCTAATTCCACAACTTTGCATTCAATTGTATATCACATTCGATAAAACCATTGTTGGTATGATTGCTGGCCCAATAGAATTATCATATTACGATCACTCACAAAAAATTGCAAGGATAGTATTAACTATTATTACATCACTCAGTATAGTTTTACTACCTAAAATGTCAAATTTAGTTGCGAAAAATAAAGGTATTGAAGTTGATAAAATCTTAAAAAAATCAATGGATTATACGTTGGTAACTTCTATATTATTTTGTGTTGTAGTAATGGTTAATTCTTTTGAATTTGTACCGTGGTTTTTTGGAAAAGAGTTTGCTCCTATGTCAAATTTAATGTTTTGGGTAAGTTTAATAATTATATTTATACCTCTAGGTGGGGTGTTTGCGAATCAATATGCGCTGGTATTTGAAAAAGATAAACAGTTTTTAATACCTTTAGTGATAGGAGCAGTATTAAGCCTATCTCTTAATTTAATAACAGTTCCATACCTAGGCGCTTTAGGTGCAACATTTGTAATGATTGTTGTAGAATTTACAGTATGCTTTTTAAGAATATATTTAGTAAGGAAAGAGCTTAAATTAAATATAATGTTTAAAGGGATATATATATATATATTATTAGGAGGGATTGGCTTTTTTGTTGGCGTATCTATTCCTGACATATTTGATAGTGTATTCTTAAACATGTTTATAAAATCTTTAATCATATTTTTAATATATTTAGGTGGAATTATGTTAACCCCTAATACAGTATCTAAAGATATAAAAAAATTAGTAATGAAATAATTTAATCAGGAGAGTGCCGAATTATGAAAAGGGTTCTAACATATGGAACATTTGATTTACTACATTATGGTCATATAAATTTAGTAAGGCGAGCAAAAGATCTAGGTGATTATTTAATAGTTGGAATATCAACAGATGAATTTAATGCATTAAAAGGAAAAGAATCTTATTTTAAATTTGAAGAGAGAAAAATGCTACTGGAAAGCATTAGATATGTGGACTTAGTAATATCGGAAAATACTTGGGAACAAAAGATTGAAGATATCATAAAGTATGAAATTGATGTATTTGTTATGGGTGATGATTGGGAAGGGAAATTTGATTTTTTAAAAGAATATTGTGAAGTGGTCTATTTGCCAAGAACTGAAGATATATCCACTACTCAAATAAAAAGTGAACTTTCATTACAATCATAAGGAATAAAAAAACTTTTATTAATAAATGTATTTGTTGTAATATGGTGAATAGTAATAATGTGAGATTATTTATAAATACAAATTGAAGAAGGTATAAGCTATGAAAAAGAAAGTTTTATTTTGGATTTTGGGTATAATAGGTTTTCTGGTGATTGCAGGAGGAGCATATGCATACTATGTGTATTCTAATGTATCGAATACATTAGATGCAGTGCACAAGCCTTTAGATCGCGATAAGTCAGAAAAACGTGACAAGAAAGTAGATGTTGCAGATAATAAGCCAATATCTATTTTATTAATGGGTGTGGATCAAAGGGCAGATGAGACAGGTCGCTCAGATTCGATGATGTTATTTACATTAAATCCACAAAAAAAATCTATGAAAATTACTAGTATTCCACGTGATTCTTATACGGAAATCGTAGGTAAGGGTAAAAAAGATAAAATTAATCATGCATATGCCTTTGGTGGAATTGATATGGCTGTAAAAACGGTAGAAAATTTTCTTGATGTACCAGTTGATCATTATATTGAAGTGAACATGGCTGGTTTTAAAGATGTTGTGGATGCAGTTGGTGGAGTAGACGTTACTAATGATTTAGAGTTTAAATATGAAGAATCGCACTTTGCTAAAGGGAATATACATCTTAATGGTACAGAAGCATTAAGATACTCTCGTATGCGTTACGAAGATCCACGTGGTGACTTCGGCCGTCAAATGCGCCAACGTCAAGTTATCCAGGCAGTAATTAAAAAAGGTGCAAGCGTATCGTCACTAGCAAGCTATGGTGACGTATTAAAAGCAATTGAGAAAAACGTTAAAACAAGTTTAACACAAGATCAAATGTTTGATATTCAAAAGAACTATAAAGATTGTATGGAGAACAGTGAAGAAATTCAAATCCCAGGTGACGGCCACAAAGCCGCTGACGGTATTTGGTACTACTATGTTCCAGATGCAGCAAAACAAGATATAACGAATAAGTTAAGAGCACATCTTGAATTAACGAAGTAGTATTTATTGAACCCAACTCATTTGGAAGGAGTTGGGTTTATTTTTGCTTGAATTTATATTAGTATTATATATTGTGAGATTAATAGATGAGGTGAATCGATGAATAAGAAAGCAGTACTTGTCCTATTTATTTTTGTATTGTTTATTGCTTCGGTTGTGAGCGGTAAACTATATTGGAATAAGAAGATTGCGAATGCAACAGGGCAAACGAGTGAAGTAACGAAAACAAAGGCTGAAGTGAAAGATAGCGGAGCTAAGAAAGAAGAGAAAAAAGAAGAGAAAAAAGAAGAGAAAAAACAAGATGCAAAGTCATCTTTTAATGAAGCATACGCAAAGAACTTGCCAGATGCAGTGAAAGAGAAGTTAAAGAAAGCTGCTGCAGATAAAAAGGCAGTAAATCTTGTTATTGTTGGTGATGAAGCTTCTTCATCTGAAAAAGATGCTTGGGTAGCTAAGTTCACTGCTAATTTAGAGGCTTCTTACGGTAAAGGTTTATGGAATGTGACGGTAAAGGAATATAAGGGTGAAAGTACAGAGGAATTAATTGCAAATAAACGCGATAAAGAGATTGCGAAAGATAATCCGGATGTAATTTTATTTGAACCACCATTTATTACCGACAACGGAAAAACTGGTAATGGAAATTCTGTAGCGAGTACACAGAAGTTTGTGCAAGCACTTTCTACTAGTGCAAAAGGCGCTACAATTATGATTCAACCATCAAACCCAGTGTATGGTGCGAAGAATTATCCGAAAGCGATTGAAGCATTAAAACAATTTGCGACGCAAAATGGTTATGCATATGTGGATCATTGGGGAGCATGGCCTGATGCAACAACGAAAGCAATTTTACCGTACTTACAAACAGAGTTCGGTTTCCCAAGTGCTAAAGGGCATGAAGTTTGGGCGCAATATGTAACGGATTATTTTGTAGCTAAGTAATGAAGGGTATATAGAAGGTATACGAGCAATCGTATACCTTCTATATTAGTAAAGTAATAAAGAAATCCTAATAAATATGCGGGAGGAAAACAATGAAATCAATCTTAATCTGCGGCGGAGCGGGCTATATCGGTTCTCACGCTGTTAAAAAACTAGTTGATGAAGGTTTATCGGTAGTAGTAGTAGATAACTTGCAAACTGGTCATGAAGATGCAATTACGGAAGGTGCGAAGTTTTATAATGGTGACCTTCGTGATAAGGAATTTTTAAGAGATGTTTTTAAACAAGAAAATATCGAGGCGGTTATGCATTTTGCAGCTGATTCTTTAGTTGGAGTTAGTATGGAGAAGCCTCTTCAGTATTATAATAATAATGTGTATGGTGCACTTTGCTTGCTAGAAGTAATGGATGAGTTTAAAGTAGAGAAGTTTATTTTCTCTTCTACTGCGGCCACTTATGGTGAAGTAGATGTAGACCTTATTACTGAGGAAACGAAGACAAATCCGACGAATACATACGGAGAGACGAAGTTAGCAATCGAGAAGATGCTTCATTGGTATAGTCAAGCTTCAAATTTAAGATATAAGATTTTCAGATACTTTAATGTGGCTGGTGCAACGCCAAGTGGTATTATTGGGGAAGACCACCGTCCAGAGACACATTTAATTCCGCTTGTTTTACAAGTGGCGTTAGGTCAACGTGAGAAGATTATGATGTTCGGTGATGATTATAATACACCAGATGGTACTTGCATCCGTGATTATATTCATGTTGAAGATTTAGTGGCAGCTCATTTCTTAGGACTTAAAGACCTGCAAAATGGTGGAGAGAGTGATTTCTACAACTTAGGAAATGGTAATGGCTTTAGTGTAAAAGAAATCGTTGATGCAGTTCGTGAAGTTACGAATCATGAGATTCCAGCTGAGATGGCACCACGCCGTGCGGGAGATCCAGCACGCTTAGTAGCTTCTTCTCAAAAGGCGAAAGAGAAGTTAGGATGGAATCCTGAGTATGTAAATGTGAAGACAATTATCGAGCATGCGTGGGATTGGCATCAGAAGAAACCTAATGGGTATGAGAAATAAGTTTAATAAATGAGAGAGGGTACTGTCGTTCAACATATGTTCGACAATACCCTCTCTTTTTTTGTCTTATTTTTGCTATACTAAACTGTACTATAATACAGGATGGAAGGAGGAGAATGATGAAAATACTTGTAGTAGATGATGAATCGAGTATTCGTAATTTGATTCGGATGCAGTTAGAGATGGAAGGGTATGAAGTATTGACGGCGGCTGATGGGAGAGAAGCTTTAGAGAGATGGAATGAGCAGCCGGATGTACTTATTTTAGATGTGATGCTTCCTGATACGGATGGGTATGAGTTGTTACGTTTATTCCGGGAGAAGGAGCGTGATATTCCGGTGCTTATGCTGACAGCGAAGAGTCAGATGAATGATAAGTTACTTGGTCTTCAGCTTGGAGCTGATGATTATGTGACGAAGCCTTTTAATTATGCGGAGCTTATTCTTCGGGTGAAGAATATGGCGCGGCGCGTGACGAAGAAGGAAGCTCCTTTAAATCATGAGGTGATTGGGGCTGGTGATTTACTTATTTGTCCAAAGGAACGAAAGCTTCATGTGAGTGGGCAGGAGATTCAGTTAACGTACCGAGAGTTTAATTTATGTCAGTTGTTTGTTTCGAATCCGCAGCGTGTGTTTATGAGAGATGAGCTATTAGAGAAGGTATGGGGGTTTGAGTATATCGGAAATACGAGAGCGGTTGATATTATGGTGCAAAGGCTTAGGAAGAAACTAGGGAAGAGCGGGGAGTATATTAAGACAATTTATGGTGTTGGGTATAAGCTTGATTGCTAAAAGGTGATGATATGTCTTTAAAACGAAATATGGTGTTTGGGATAGTTGGATTGTTGATTCCAATTCTTGTTCTTTTGTATGCGGTTGTTTATATTGCACTGGAGAAGAATGTGTATCATAATGCGGCGGATTCCTTAGAAAAGTTAAGTGTGGAAGCGCAAATTTATACGATGAATTATTTAGAGAAGGAAGCAGAAGTGGAGACGTTAGGTCCTAATTCGCTTTTAATTGCTTCGTATTTAGCGAAGCGAATGGATGTCCGGGTGCAGATGATTGGGAAGAATGGGGATGTTGTTGCAGATACACAAAAAGGAGCGTTACTTCACCGGAATATTGATATTGAGAGTTCTTTGAAGGGAAAGAAATCGTATGTTTTCGAGGAGGGAGACCCAGCTCCAATTCTTTTGTTTTCAAGTCCAGTTTATTATGGAAACGATGTCATTGGGAGTATTCGTTTTATAAATGAGTTAACGGATGAGAAGGAAGTTTTAACAAATGTGAGTTGGACGTTTTTAATGACGTCTCTTTGTTTAGTAGCTGCGGGTATTTTCTTTGCGATTCGTTTGGCGAAGTCTCTTCATAAACCAATTGATCAGTTAAGGCAAATGGCGTATCGGCTTGCGAATGGGGATTATGAAAGCAAGATTGAGTTAAATGAGTATGTGGAGATTGCGCAGCTTTCAGCGTCCTTTAATGCGATGGCTGATGGGATTGAGCTGCATATTAAGCAGCTGAAGGAAGAGAAAGAGAAACAGAAAGATTTCTTGGACCGCATTACGCATGAGCTGAAAACACCGCTTACGGCAATTATCGGTTATGTTGATTTAATTCCGAAGTTACAGTCGAAGGAAGATGTGCAGGAGAGCCTCCGTTATGTTGCTGTAGAGAGTGAGCGTCTATTATCACTTGTAGAGGAATTACTTAAGTCTTCAAAGTACGGGACGAGTACGTTTGAAGTGTCACCTACGGTCGTGAATATTAAAGAATTGGCAGAAGAAGCGGTTTCGATTGTGAAACTCAGGTTGCAGCAGTTTGAAATTGAAGTTATGAATGAGTTAACGGAAGTACACGTCGTTGCGGATTTTGATAAGACGAAGCAAATTTTCTTGAATGTGCTTGATAATGCGATTAAATATAGTGATGCTACGCAAGTTCGTATGAATGTAATTATAAATGAGAAGGAAGCAAAGGTTTTTGTTCATGATGACGGTATTGGTATGGATGAATGTGTGCTTGCAGAATGGAATGAGTCTCCGGAAGGTAAGGTGCTTCCTTCAAGTTACGGGAATGGCTATGGTTTATACATTTGTCAGGAGATTGTGAATAAGCAGGGCGGAAGTATGCGAATTGAGAGTAGTGAAGAAATGGGAACTGCAATATGTATTACATTTTTACTTCCGAGACGGATGGAAGACATAAAAAACTTGAAAGCGGTTAAATGATACATTTATGAAACAATTATGCGGTATTTTCGAAACAACGTTTTTTTATCTTGGAGGTAGGCAGAAATGAAAAGGCTATCATTTCAAATTCTTATGTTTGTCTTTTGTATGATCGTTTCTCTTATTTTGTTTTATGTTATTGAGAAGCAAATATATAATCGAATCACAATTGTGGATGACAAACAAGCCGTTTTACAAAGAGTGAATGAATCCCTTCCTACTGAAGTGAAAGTAAGGCATGAGAAGTGGGGAGAAATTGTTGTAACGGATGAAGTTCGTTTGCATACGATTGTTTCATTCTTTGACCGAATTCGAATAGAACCGAGAGAAGCTAAGAATCAAGAACAAGTATTTACTGGAGAAGTAACGTACTTGAATGGACATAAACGTACTTTTGCAGTAGGTGACTTGTTCCAGTATGAGGCTAATGTATACGGGAAGAGTGGCACGGATCCGATGATCTCAGCATTTCAAACGTATTTGTTAAGTCTGTATTATACACCAGAGCGCATTAGTAATTTCTTTGCGGAGGCAAAGGAAGTTGTAGTGAGGCAAGGGGATGTAATACGTACTATAGATCTTACGCACATATTTGATTCTATTCGATACGCAAAGCAAATTACAGATTACGGAGAAATTCAGAAATTATTACAATCACAGAATGAGCCGATTGCTTATATTACTGCCTATAAAACAGGCAAACGTGTAAAGAATGAGCGGGAAGATATTCTAACTATTTCTGTGTATCCATCTTACTTTGTTGTGCAATATCTCGGTGATAATAACGGGAATGTCATGTATATGAAGGGCTCCCTAGCAGAATTCCTTGTAAAGGAGAATGTGTCATGAGAAAGATAGCCTTTTTCTTCTTTTTGCTAGTAATCGGAGGAGCGATGTCTAGTTGCTCTCGAGATACAACCTCTATTAAATATAATAAAAGTGGTCTCCCTATTTTGGATGATCGTCATCTCGTTGCGTATGTAGCGGCCCGCGAGGAAGTCGGTGAAGCTTTGCTTTCGTCATTTTGTAAACAACGCGGGTGTACATATGAATTTATTCGTCTATCGACAGAAGAACTTCTTCGGAGAGTAGAAGAGGAAGCCGGAAATCCGAAGGCGGATATTATTATTGGCGGTACAGTAGATGCGCATCAAATGATGAAGCAAAAGAACCTTTCTATTCCTGTTACGACCCAGCATGCGAATCGTATTTCCAAGACTGTTAAGGATAAAGATGGTTATTGGTACGGTTATGAAGTGGAGAAACTGGCAATTGCGATTAATAAAGAGCGGTGGAATGAAGAAATAGCGCCGCTCGGTCTTCCATATCCATCAAGGTGGCAAGATTTATTAGATCCGGTATATACGGGTAAGATTGCAATGCCTGATCCAAATGTTTCCGGCACAGCATATACTTTGTTTCAATCACTTATTGATACTCTAGGTGAAAGAGAAGCGAAAGAGTATGTTAAGAATCTTGCAAGGCAAGTTGGTGAAGTAACGGTGAATGGTTATATGCCCGCAGAACTGGTTGCGAGCGGTGAATATATGATAGGCATCAATTTTGCGGGAGATCAGAGAATGCTTCAGAAACAAGGCTTTCCTATTGTAAGTAATGAACCTGAGCAAACAGGTTTGTCTGTTAATGCGATTTCAAAACTAAAACGTGCACCGAGTGGTATTATTGCGGATTTATTTATTGATTATTGTTTATCAGAAGAAGCGGGGCACATTTTAGAAAAAGTTTCGTTTGGCGTACCGACGATGTTTGCGAAGAATGAGAAAGAGATAGAAGGTCAGCCGGTTAGAAGGGCGAACAAAAATATATCAAATAGTGGAATAATCGAGATATGGAATAGACAGCGTCTCTCTCAGCAGTGAGAAAAGGAGACGAAAGAATATGTTTAAATGGCTTAAGCCAGCACCTGCAATTGAGAGATTGCCGGCGAATATGATTGACAGGGTATACAAATTATTACGTATTCGTGTGCTAATGGGAATTTCAGTTGGGTATGCTGCTTATTATTTAGTGCGCAGTAACTTTACGTTATCAAGTACGTATTTAGTACAAGAATATGGTTTTAGTACAGCTGAAATTGGATTACTAGGTTCAGTAATGGCAATTGTTTATGGATTTAGTAAGTTCTTTATGGGGAATTTATCCGATAAAGCTTTCGCCCAGCGCTTTATCGCAGTCGGATTATTCTTATCAGGGCTTGTAAATATTTGCTTCGGTTTTGCATCTTCATTTGGGATGATTGTTACATTACTTGTTCTGAATGGTATTGTACAAGGTATGGGAGCACCACCTTGTAGTATCGTTATGACGAAATGGTTCTCGAAGAAAGAACGTGGTACGAAAACAGGTATTTGGAATATTTCACATAACGTTGGTGGAATGCTAGTGCCGCCCCTTGTCGGAATTGGTGTAGGTATTTTCGGTGAAAATAATTGGCAGGGCGGGGTATTTATTTTCCCAGCGATTATCGCAATGGTAATTGCAGTTCTTGTTTGGATTAATGCGAAGGATACACCAGAATCTGAAGGTCTTCCTCCAATTGATGAGTATCGTAATGACTATGAAAATCTTGAAAAAGCAGATAATGCTAATAAGATGTCACCAAAAGAAATTTTAATGAAATATGTAGTGACAAATAAGTTCGTTTGGTATTTATGTATTGCGAATGCATTTGTTTACTTAATTCGTTTCGGTGTTATTAACTGGGTTCCGCTTTATTTAACAACAGTTAAAGGTTTTTCAAAAACAGAAGCGCATGCTGCATACGCGATTTTTGAAGGTATGGCAATTCCAAGTTCATTAATCGTTGGTCTTTTAAGTGATAAATTATTTAAAGGAAAACGTATGCCATTATGTATTATGAGTATGGCTGGTGTTGTTGTTGGTACGGTTGTATATTGGCAAGCATCTAGCGTACTTGTTGTAAGTATTGCCGTTTCTATTATCGGATGTTTAATTTACGTACCACAATTTTTAATCGGTTTAAGTGCGATGGAATTAGTACCGAAATTTGCAGTAGGTACAACAGTTGGTATGTGTGGTCTGTTCGGTTATGTAGGCGGAAGTCTTGTAGCAAACGCAGCAATTGGTGTTATTGTTGATCGTTCTGGCTGGGATGGCTGCTTCATCTTACTATTAGCAGGCGGTATTTTATCAACAGTATTCTTATTTATCGTTCAACGTGGACATGAGAGAAAAGGTCCTAAAGTGGCGTAATATTTTATTCAGAAAAGCTATCCAATTATCATTTTGGATGGCTTTTTCTATATAATATAATCTTTCCTTAAAACTATCTTAAAAGATAGGATGTCATATTTCTAATCATTGGTATTTTTGTTACAATATAAATGATTGTGTAAAACTTTGTAAAATGAGTGTAACAATGTAAGCGGAACTCTTATTTTCAGAAAGTTTTATATAATTAAATATCTATTAAACTATAAGATATAAAAAGGAGCGAGAATATGTTACCAAATACGGTTCGTACTCCAAACAAGAAGAAGAAATGGATTATTATCGGAGTTATTGCACTAATTGTTATTGTTGCAGCAGTTAATATTTTTGTTATGCAAGGTAAGAAGAAAGGTACGGCTAATACAGATGCTGTAAGTTTTGAGAAAGTGACAGAGCGTAAGCTTAATAATACGAAATTAATTTCTGGTCAAGTGAAGCCAGGAAATATTGAAAGTTTCTATGCGGATCCGACTAAAGGAAAAGTGAAAGATATTGCGGTGAAAGAAGGACAAGAGGTAGAAAAGGGAACGAAATTATTCTCTTATGATAATGAAGAAATTAATCTTCAAATGAAGCAAGCTGATCTTGATCAGAAGATGGCTGATATGCGTTATGATCAAGGGAAAAAGAAGATTGATTCATTGAAGAAAGAAATTAAGAAGGTAAAAGATAGTGGGGCTGGGAAAGAAGTAACAGACCCAATGGAAGAGCAAGTAAGTGAGTTAGAAATGGCACAAAAGACAACTGACCTTGAGAAAGAAAAAGGGAAGTTACAAAAAGAAGAGTTAAGTAAAAAACAGAAAGAACTTACGATTTATAGTAATTTTACTGGTGTTGTACAGAAGTTAGATAAGGATGCAGCGCAAAGTTCATCTCAGGCATTAGGTGGTCAAGGGAAAGCATTTTTACAAGTTGCTTCTAAAGACCCGTTCCAGGTTCAAGGGACTTTAACAGAGCTTCAAAAGTCACAAATTCAAAAAGATCAAACGTTCACTGTAACTGCGAAAGCAAATAATAAGAAGAAGTGGACAGGTAAGATTACGGAAGTAAGTGAATTCCCAACGAGTGCAGAGATGGCTCAAGCTGCTGGTGAGGGAACTCAAAATATGTCTCAATATACATATAAAGCAAGTCTTGATAGCCAAGATGGTTTATCTCCAGGTTATCACGTTTCTCTGCAAGTAGATTTAGAGAATAAGACGATGATTGCTGTTCCAAGTAAGAGCATTGTAGAAAAAGGCGAAGATGCATTTGTTTATATCGAAGACAAAGGAAAACTTCGTAAGCAAAATGTGAAAAAAGGTGCGAATGATGGAGATTGGACAGAGGTTGTTGAAGGCGTAACAGTGGGGCAAAAGGTGGTTAAAAATCCTTCCGACAACGTGTATGACGGAATGGAAGTGAAAGAGAAATGATTACGTTAAATAATATTGCTAAAACATATTATCAAGGAAAATTGGCAGTGCCGATTTTACATGGTATTAGTTTAACAATTCAAAGCGGTGAGTTCGTTTCTATTATGGGACCGTCTGGTTCTGGTAAATCAACGCTTATGAATATTATCGGTTGTTTAGATCGTCCAACAGAAGGTGAATATATGTTGAATGATGTGAATATCTTAACAGCAGACGAGTCAAAACTAGCTTTAATTCGTAATGAATATATCGGTTTTGTATTCCAGCACTTTAATTTGCTGCCGCGTCTTTCCGCAGTGGAAAACGTTGAACTTCCGCTCATCTACGGTGGAGTGAAGAAAGCAGAGCGTCGTCAAAGAGCTCTTGAAGCGCTTGGAAAAGTTGGATTATCAGATAGAGTAGACCATTTACCTAGTGAATTATCAGGTGGACAGAAGCAACGTGTAGCTATCGCAAGATCGATTGCAAATAATCCAACGTTCATTATGGCCGATGAGCCGACAGGTGCGCTTGATACGAAGTCTGGTGCACAAGTTATGGATATTTTCACGAAGCTAAATGCAGAAGGTACGACGATTGTTATGGTTACGCATGAAGAAGAGGTAGCAGCGTATTCTTCCCGCCGCATTGTACTGCGAGATGGGAAAATTACAGAAGATAGAAGGTGTGCAGTATGAGTTTACTAGATAGTATGAAAATTGCCTTATCTTCTATTCTAGCTCATAAACTGCGCTCAGCTCTGACGATGCTTGGGATTATTATCGGTGTAGGTTCTATTATTACCGTTGTTGCGATTGGACAAGGCGGAGAAGCTGCACTGAAATCGCAATTTGTTGGTTCAGGTAATCAAACGGTTCCGATTCATTATAGTGCAGATATGAATGATCCCTTTGGTATGGGAATGGTAGAAGCACCGAAGATAACTGAAGAAGATATTTTTGAAATTAAAAAAATTCCAGAGATCGCACATGTTGTAACAACAAATTCAAGCATGGAACCACTTGATATTGAAGATAAAATAGAGATGGTAAACGTTACTGGTTTAGATAGTGAGTACTTTGCAGTAAATAAAGTAAAGTTGTTAAAGGGACGTTCTTTACAAGAATCAGACGTGGATCAAGGCAATAACGTTGTCATGATTAGTAAACAAATGGAAGAAAAGGTGTTTAAGGATGCCAATCCAGTCGGTAAAATTATTGAAATGAAAGGTCAACCGATGCAAATTATTGGTGTCTATAAATCAGATAACGAGTTTATGGGAATGGGACCATCAGAAGCACTAGTTCCAATTTCATTATGGCCGACACTGTATGGAAAAGATGAAATTCAAAATATTTCTGTTCAAGCAAAAAATGTAGATAATCTAGAAAAAGCAGGTAAAAAAGCTGCAGATGTCTTAAACAGTCGTAAACCGAGTGATGCAACTGGTAAATACGAAGTTATGAATTTAAAAGAACTTCAAGAAGGTATTTCAAAAATGACAGGTATTATGACGATGATCATCGGCGGTATCGCTGGTATTTCATTAGTCGTTGGAGGTATTGGCGTTATGAATATCATGCTTGTATCTGTAACAGAGCGTACACGTGAAATTGGGGTGCGTAAGGCACTTGGGGCAACACGTAGTAAAATTTTATTACAGTTTTTAATTGAAGCAGTTATGTTAACGCTTCTAGGTGGTTTAATCGGAATTGGTCTTGGGTATGGCGGGGCATATATCGTTTCCACATTTGCGAAGTGGCCACCGCTCGTTTCTTGGGAAGTTGTCGTTGGCGGCGTACTATTCTCTATGACACTTGGTATTATTTTCGGATTAATTCCAGCAAACAAAGCTGCGAAATTAGATCCAATTGAAGCACTTCGTTATGAGTAATTTACTAGTGTATTAGAGAGAAAACTCTCTAATACACATTACCGTTCTAGTGGGCGGTTCGTATCCTCTTGCATGAGGATGTGAACCGCCCGTTAGAACGGGTTATATAAATAGAAGGAGGCGTTATGATGGAAGCGAATTTGAATACGCAAAAAGTTGGTGGAGAGAAGCCGTCATTATTTGGAATGATTACTTCTCCTGGCGTTCAGTTTGAGCGAATGAAAACTAGTAATGCAGTTTGGGGTGCGTTTTGGATACTTGTTTTATTAGGAGCAGTTGTTGGTGGACTTGCTGCTTATGTAGGTTCTTTAACCCCTGAGGCGATTAAGATGAATAAGGATTTGGGTATTAGCGTTACACCTATAATGTCGTTTGGTATGGGTGCAGTATTTGGTGCTATTGGTATGGCGATAGGTTTCTTTATTAGTGCAGCAGTGTATAAAGTATTAATGATGTTAATGAGCAATGATACTTCTTATAAGAAATTATTAACGATTAGTGTGTATTCAAGCATTATTTCATTACTTGGTTTATTAATAAACACAGTTTTAGCACTTGTTTTAGGCGGATCAGGCCAAGAAATGTACACTGGTTTAGGACCGATTCTCGCTTCAAGTGGTGGTGTTGTAAAAGGCATTGCAAATAATATTGAAGTGTTCACAATTTGGGGATTTGTTATTACATGGTTAGGTCTTCAAATTACGGCTGGCTTAAGTAAAAAGAAAGCAACAATTCTTATGGTTGTCTTCTTTATCTTAACTATTGGATTTGGTGCAGTAAAAGGCATGTTCTAATAATAGTGATGTTTTATGTCACTAGAAAAAAATGCAGCAATTATTTTTATAA
Source organism: Bacillus sp. FSL R9-9410 (assembly GCF_038050385.1). NCBI lineage: Bacteria > Bacillati > Bacillota > Bacilli > Caryophanales > Bacillaceae > Bacillus > Bacillus sp. FSL R9-9410. The sequence continues at coordinate 300,556 of NZ_JBBOTV010000002.1, read as the reverse complement.
TTGCTGCATTTTTGTTATAAGGTGGAGATGCATATGTTTAAGAAATTTTCAGCAAATGTTTTGTTTATGTTAGTCGTAACATTGTTAGCTGTAGAATATATGCCGAATAAGAATCCTTATATATTTGTTGGGGTTACAAGTTGTATTTTAGCAACTGGTTTATATGCGATCGATAGATTTTTCAAAAGCATGGCTAAAGAGTAATATAGTTTGCCAATATATAAATAAAAGGTTCCTTCTAATGTATAGGAGGAATCTTTTTTATTTTCACCCCTATTTCAAATACCCCAAGCAGAATTTCAAATACTGCCTAGTGTAATTTCAAATTACGGCAGCAGTATTTGAAATTACCCACAATGAAATTTCCTTTCTCATTTTATATTGTAGAGGTACCGCGGAATACTGAAGAGGTATACCTTTTAGAAACGGGCACTGTGTGAAGCCAGCGACTTTTACAGATACGGTTGTTTTGTATGAAGGTATGATTGTAAATCAAATAAAGAGGTTAAATATTTACCAAGATTATGAAGAGTATTATCAATGTGGCTTAATTGGTCTTTGGCATGCGTATGAAAGGTATGAGGAGGAGAAAGGTAGTTTTCCTGCTTATGCGGTTGTAACGGTACGTGGTTATATATTGGAAAGATTGAAGAAAGAATGCGTAGTGCAAGAGCGGTATGTATGCACGGATGATTATGGGGAACGATTTGAGTGTGAAGATACGGGAACGAGAGCGAAGGACTTTATGAGTGTGTTAGATGAGAGGGAGAGGCATATCATTTCAGAGCGATTTTTCTCAGGAAAAAATATGGGGGAGATAGCGTCTGAAATGGGGATGACGTACTATCAAGTGAGATGGGTATATCGACAAGCACTTGAGAAAATGAGAGATAGTGTAAGGGGATAAGAACAATAAGTAGAATGGAAGGCAAAGGAAATATTGCGTTCCATTCTATTTACATTAAGGCAGTAAATGTGGCAAGAGGTTTTTTGAGTGTAGTGAATCTTTCATGTTCATTCGGGATAATACATGTCCAGATTTGAAAAATTGTTGCTGTAACTTATGAGAACCTATTTGTATTGTTATGGTAGTTCCGTTAAAAAAATGAATGTTAGCCTTGTTAGTTTTTTTGGAAAACTCTATCTCCTCTATATGATTATAGAACAGCCAAATGCAGTTTGGAGAAGAAGGAGATTCTGTTGGGAAAGCACAAATATATTCTTTATGATTAATCGGAATTGGAACATTTTGTTTGAGCTTAAAGTTTATTTGGACTGCACGACGTCTACCTTGATAAGTAGAATGAACATGTGTTAGACAAGATTTCTTTATGAGTTGGATAGCTGTTTGGCAAGAGTGCAGGGGGTTTCCGCTACTGTCGATCATTTTTGTTCGGTAATAAGGGTGTTTGCAAGGTTCGAGCATCATTGTAGAACTAGAAATAAAAATATCATTTTCATTATTCATGATTCTAAAATCCTCCCTTATAAAATTAGTATTCTGAATATAATTATATACGAATAATGTAAAATTATTGTTAATCTTTTGTTTCGTATTGTAAATTTTTACGGTTCGTTTACAATCAATAGATGATAGTCTTTCTAATTTGCATCGCTTGTACATATATATGAAAATAGAAAAGAGTAGGCGGTGATATAGTATGAAAAAAAAGTATATTATTATGGCTCTAGCTGTTGTTCTCTTAGTTTATTTAGCAAACAGTAATCCGGGTAAGGGAGAATATACGGATTGGGCAGCAAAACAATTTATGAAGCGTAATGATGTGAGTAAGAAGTTAGAAGAGGTTGAGAAAGAAAACAAAGAGGGTATACTTGGCGACTTAGCATCGGCGGGAAAGAAATTGGCAAATAAGTATGTTGAACCACAAGTTGGATTATTAATCGAACATTATACAAAGCGAAATGATTATATTTTCTTCTCAACATATACGACAGAGTTTGATTTAGGCGGAGAGAATTATAAGTATGTTTGTGTTGGTTTTTCAAACATCTTTATTCCAATTGAAATGCCGAAGAAAAAAGACGAATCTGCAAAATAATGCAGATTCGCCTTTTTGATTTACGGAGTGATCTGAACTTCAGATACATTTTTTTCTATGAGGCGAGCTCCTTTTTTACGAGTATTTTCACCAATTGATGAAAATACAGATGAAGAAAGAATGGTATCCATTACTTGATTTACGGCTAGTTCATTTACTGGTGTAATGGGATTATCGATAGAAAAGACAACTGTTTTTCCATCTTCTTTTACGAAAACTAACTCTAGTACTTGCATGCTTTATTCCCTCCTTTTTATTTACAGGTTAGAAAGATCTGACGTGCTTACAAGTTGTACAGCGTGAAGTGATGATTGTTGTAGTGAAGCAAGAGCACGTGCTACTTCATGTACTTTTCCTAAATCTGCATTTGTTTTCACACGTTTGAATTGCTTGTTCTTAAAAACTGTTTTACCGTTTTTGTCTAATCCTCCGTTTAATACAAGGCGTAAAGTTAAATCCATTACGATTGTTTCAACTGCCATGTTTATCACCCCCTTTCACTTTATAAATAGGGGGTAAATGTCATGTTTTGGCGTGAAATTTTTTCTTTTTTTTGGTACTCTTAAAAGACTAAGAGAGGAGCTTTCGGGAGAATGAATCGTAAATGGTTATTTTGGATTCCTGTATTACTATGGATGGGGATTATTTTCTATTCTTCAGCACAGCCATATAAAAAACAGGATATGCGCTCGGATATTGAGCAATATATAAATGTTGAGTTTGTGAAAGAGCATTTTTCATGGGTATCTATCGATTATGGCGGAGGTACGCCTGTTAGTATTGCAAATAAAGGTGTAGGTGGATTTGTTGAGTTTTTCCTTCGTAAAGGTGCTCATTTTATGGTGTTCTTTATGCTTGGTTCATTGACGTATTATGCTTTTCATCGATCGGGTTATTCGAGAAAAAGGTGCTTTGCATACGCCCTCCTTTTCGTTGCGGGGTATGCAACATTTGATGAAATTCATCAATGGTTTACGGGAGACCGTACACCGATGTGGCAAGATTCATTGCTTGATACGTGCGGTGGGTTAACAGGAATTATAATAAGCAATTGGTTTTGGAATAGAAAAAGGAGCTAATCTCAGTTAGAGATTTGCTCCTTTTTCATTTATCTCGCTATTTGTGAGAATAGAAAAATCCACTTTATACGCCAAGTAATTCTTTTAGTTCGTCTGTTGATAGTTCGGTCATCCAACTATCGCTTGTAATGACGGCGTTGTTTAATGATTGTTTTCGTTCTAACATTTCATCAATTTTCTCTTCAAGTGTTCCTGTTGTAATAAGTTTGTGAACGTGAACGAAGCGTTTTTGACCGATGCGATAAGCACGGTCTGTTGCTTGGTTTTCTACAGCTGGATTCCACCAACGGTCATAGTGAATGACATGGTTAGCAGCAGTTAAGTTTAATCCTGTTCCGCCGGCCTTTAACGATAAGATGAAGATGTCATACGTTCCGTTTTGGAACTGCTCAATCATCTTGTCACGCTCTTTCTTTGGTACGCTCCCGTTTAAGAAGAGGACGCGCTGACCGAATGCTTCTTCTAACATACTTTTTAGCATGTTCCCCATGCCAATGTACTGAGTGAAGATTAAGCAACTTTCATTTTGGTCTTTTATATTTTCGATGAGCTCCATTACTGTTTTTGTTTTCATAGAGCGCTCGACGATATTTTGTGGTTCTTCTTCTTTCAAATAAAGTGCTGGGTGATTACAAATTTGTTTTAGCTTGTTCAGCATAAGTAATATAAATCCGCGTCTTTCAATTCCGCTTAATCCTTCTACATTTTGCAATGTATCTTGAACAAGTTGTTCGTATAAGGAAGCCTGTTCGCCAGTTAGTGGACAATAGGCTTTCTGTTCTTGTTTATCTGGTAAGTTTAATGCGACTGTTTGATCTTTCTTCGTACGACGCAGTAAAAACGGCGAGATAAACCGCTGTACTTGCTGGATTTTTCCTTCATCGCGGTCCTTTTCAATCGGTGTGACGAAGCGGCGCTGGAATTGTCCTAAGCTTCCGAGATACCCATGATTGATAAAGTCGAAAATAGACCAAAGCTCAGCAAGTCGGTTTTCCATCGGTGTACCGGTCAAAGCAATGTTATGATTTGCTTGTAAGTTTCTTACTGCTTTCGACTGTTTCGTATGTGGGTTTTTTATATTTTGTGCTTCGTCTAAAATAACAGCGTCCCAGCATAACGTACTAAGTTCTTCTTCATCAAGCTGAGCTAATGCATAAGAAGTTAATATAACATCTGCTGATTGAAGAAAATCTTTAAATGACTCATCCTTAGCTCGGTTACTACCATAGTGTAACTGAACACGTAAACTTGGTGCGAAACGCTCAAATTCCTTTTGCCAATTTCCAAGGACTGATGTTGGTGCCACAATTAATGCAGGACCTGTTTGGAGATTGTTTTCTTTAGCGTATAGTAAGTAAGTTATCGTTTGAATACTTTTTCCAAGTCCCATATCATCAGCTAATAATGCTCCAAATCCAAGCTTTCGTAAGTATAGCAACCACTCAACACCGTGTTGTTGATATGGGCGGAGTGTTGCTTGTAACGAAGATGGTACATCTACTTTTGGAATATCTCCAATGTGCAGAAGTTTTTGGAAAAGCTCTTCATAATATCCATCTAGCTCGATTTCAATATCGCTAAAAGGACTATCGTCTTCTACAATTTCTGTTTCCGCCGTGCTAGATAAATGTTGCTGCAACACGTCTTTCATTTCTAGTCCATATTTATCGGCACGGTGCATTAGTTTTCTTACTTCTTCAATAAAGGCAGGATCAAGTCTCATCCATTGACCATTTAAATTGAAAAGACGTTTGTTCTGCTCAACGAGTTCGAAAAATTCGCTTTCTGATAAATCAATTCCGTCTGTTGAAATGCGCCAGTCAAAATTAACGAGCGTATTCATGCCGAAGAAAGACTGTGTTTGTGCTGTACTTTGCTTCAGCTGTACACGTAACCTTGGTTTTGTTGCTTTTAAATTTTGCCACCATGATGGTAGTAGAATTGTAATGCCTGCTGCGAGTAATTCATTACTTGCTTCGGTTAAGAAGTTCCAAGCTTCCGTTTCAAAGAGTTCTTCTCGGAACTTGTCGTCCTCTTTTAGCCACGGTACGAGCTTACTGAATCCTTCTTGTGTTTCAAGAATACGTTCTTCGTAATCGTGCCATCGTTTTGGCAAGGAATCGATACTTTCATATACATATATGCGATGCGCACCACGTTTTGGTGTAACGATTGTTTCAAGCTTCCACATTTCAAGTTCTTCTTGCGGTTCTTGTAGTCTTAAGCCGACTGTAAATGGAAGGTCATCTTCAATGTAACCAATTTTTCGAAGCCAATCTTCTTCATGTAGTGCTGCTTCCAATTGCCTTTTCGTAAAGTCGTAATGTTCATATAGTCTCTTTGCATCTTCCCATCCGTCATTTGAGCGAGCATCTTGCAAAATACTTTCGTTCACAGCGGCAGAGAAAAGAGATGCTAACATGTCATCTTCAATTGAGGTATTCTGAACTTTCCAAGATGGCTGCTGAGACCAATGCTTCATGTCAGGTGCGAAGCTGCCGCTGACGAAAGCGTCCCATAATTCACTTGCGTCCTTTGTAAGTGCCGTAATAGGACCGTTCATTTGCATATTTGCAAATGAATTCATCGGTTTATTTGCGATGTATTCAAATGCCTGTGCATTCGTTAACATAACGCCTTGTTTTCCCTCATACGTTGCTTCTTTTAAAAACGTTCCGTAGAAGGAAGTAGAGTGCCATGCGAATGCATTTTTTTTCCAAGTTGCTACGGATAAGAGCGTACCGCTATCATCTTCTCCCCAAAGGAACCAACCTTGACTAACGTGCTGGAGCCTAATTGTTACTTCAGTTTGTATGATCATCGATTAATTTTCCTCTCCGTAATTCCTCTTGTAGTGCACGCAGACGTGAATGTAAGTTAGCGATATGAATAATGAAAGCATCCCATTCATCAGTTCGCTTCAGTCGTTTATAAAGCATACGTAATTTCTTTAAGTAACGAACGGCACGTTTATATGATTTGCGATTTCGCTCTTCAATTGCTTCCATTGCGGCATGGTGATAAAGAGGAAGTGCTGCTTCGGGCGCTTCCTTTTCAATATCTTTCAATGGTTCTTTCAAAAGTTCGATTACTTCGAATCCATATAAGAGCTGAAGTTCCGTCCATGCATGGTATTGTTTCTTCGCTAGTACGTATTGTTCATAATTTGTGAAACTATACGGTAATAGTTCTTGTAAAATCATTTCTAATCCCGCTTGTTCATTCGTATGCGTTGCATATGTCTCATACACCATCACAAATAATCGAACGATATCTTGTATGAAGACGGTATTCTCTTGTTCCGTTATCGTTTCTTTTACTTGTTTATAAGTAAAGGAAAGCCAGCTTTTAGCACGGTCCCACTGCATCGCACTTAATAACTCTTCTAACCAATAGAAGTAAAGGCTCACAACAGAAGCAGGCTGTTTTTTGAGTAATTCCATTGCCGATAAGTCTTCATTATTTAAAAAGAGCAGATGAGAAGATGCTAATGCTTTGGAAAGTGGATTGATTTTAGTATCGATTCGTTTTTCTTCTTCTTGTAGCTGCTCTTCTGTTCTTAACAGTTCACCCCATACGTGACGATAAATGAAGAATCGCTCTTGTGTATAGGCATCGGTAGAGAAGAATGCTTCATGTATGAGCCGAGCTGTTTCTTGTAAAATCGGTTTGGCTTCTTCTGGAATCTCCTCTGTTTTTAGGTCCCTAACGGTAGATTCAACTTTATCAACGAATAGGCGAACGACGTTAACTGGTTGGTGATAAGAATATAGTTTGTTTGCTTCAAATTCTTGAATTTCTTCTAATAATTTTTGAAAGCAATAAAGTGCCGCGTGCAACTTAAATAATTCATGAATAGCAACGATGCGCGGAGCCTTCCGTTCTAATTTTGTATAGAAGTCTGTAAAAAGACTCATAAGAAAATACATTTGTTTATAAGTGAGCCGCGCTTGTTCTTTTTTAAATGATTCATATTCATTTTCAAAGTATGTTTGCCAACTTTTATAATCCATTTCTTCAAAAGCTGATGATTGCAATACTTGTCTTGCAGTTCGAATAGGAGGAAGAGAAGGTTTTGTATTATTTTTGAATAAAGTTAATACATCTCCTACCTGCCCAAAGCTAGAAGCTGCAGATAGTAACACAGCAAGCATATGCTGACATTGCGTTGGCGCGAAGCAATCGCAATAGCTTTCAGTGACATTACGAATCGGGATGTGAACGCTATATACACTGCCTTCAGCATTTACAGTTCCGGATAGCGTATAGCCATCAAAGTCAACGTTATAGACAACACCACTACGATATAGGTGCCGAGCTGTAGCGACATGCTCCTGATCAGCAACTTGCTGTGGATCAAGCCCTTGAACGAACTCATTCGCAATCATCATAATTTCATCTTTCGTAATTGAGTCTTGCAGCATAATATTCCTCCGTACACAGATTTCTTTCCTTTACCATTATAAACAAAAAATGCTCAAAACAGAAAAAATGAAATTCTAATTACACAATTAGAAAATCATGGTAATATATATAATGTTAATTTTGTATATTACTATGTAATTAAAAGGAGAGAATTTGTTTGTCAGATTTACAATCGAAGTTTGGTAATGGCATGAATAAGTTGCAAGAAGGAATTGAGCAAGGCAAGATGAAGTTGCAAGTAGCACAGGAAATTGCGCAATTAAAGAAGATTACACAAGAGAAGTTACAAGCTAAAACTGAAATTTTACTTGAACTTGGTCAAACGGTATATATGCAACTTCGTGATGATGAGGTTCGAGTAGATTTGTTGAAAGCTATTGTAGCACCAGTACAAGAGCTTGATGTTGCTATTTATAACACGCGCAGACAAATGTCTAATTTACAGAGCCAAGAACAAAAAGGTCAGTGCAGTTGCGGTGGTCCATTATCATTAAATGATAAATTTTGCGGGCAGTGTGGGAAAGAAAATGAGTTACTCCTTCAATCAAAAAATATTGAAAAAGAAGCATGTTCTTCATGTGGTGAACAAATTGCGACGGAAGCTACATTTTGTCCAGCATGTGGTATGAAGCAAAGTAAGGAGTGAGGAACATGTATTGTAAAATTTGCGGTTTAGAGCAGCCAGGGGCAGTAAACTATTGTACACACGACGGCTCAAGTACGGATAGCATAGATAGCCATGTTATGTTAGTCCCGCAATCTTCGAAGTATTGCCGAACATGTGGACAGGAAAGTAAAGACTATGCTACATATTGTGAGAAATGCGGTGATTCTTTATTAGGAGTCGCTCCAAAAGAATCGAACGTGAAATTACCAAATGCAGGAGTGCAATCACATGTAAATCCATCAGGAAGTATGCTGAAAAAAGGATTATTCGGTGGTGCTTTTGCAATTGTATGTATGTTCATTGCAGGCTTCATTGGCAGTTTAATAATAGATGCTGCTATAAATGATGTAGTGGAGACAGCGGTTAGAAATACGGATGGTATGTTGAATATGACTACCGTTAATCAATCATTTATTGGTATAGCACCATTAATTTTAATGTGTCATTTAATAGGTATTGAAATTAGCGGGAGCGGGGCATACACGATGTCATTCCTTCTTCATATCCCATTGTTCATCTTGTTAACTATTCCAGCACTTATATTAGGTGGAAGTGGATTTTTTGTAGAGAGAAAAAAACCTTCAATTAGTTGGCGAGAGAAGTTCATGACATCATGTGTAATTGGCATGATATACGGTATTTTCTTATGTATTGTAAGCTTTATAGCAAGTTCTTCTACATCTATTTCTTATTTCTATCAAACGATGACTATTGATGTCGTATATTCTCATGTTGTTAGTTTATTGTTTGGTATTATATTTGGTCTATTATTCAGCTTTATTGGTATGAGTATTGAAGCAGGACCACATCGTATGCTTTCTTCTACTAGTCAGTTTGTCCCGTATGCAACGTCTATTTATTATAGTATAGTGACTGTTTTGAAAGGACTACTTATTACATTTGGTATTATACTTATTACGATTTTATTTAGTAGTTCAAAATCAATGGGTCCAATTGATTTTCCAGAGAAGGCGTATAAAGCATTACTTTCTTTAGAAGCAACACCTTTCATGTGGAATATGGCTCACTTTTCTCCAACTGAAATTGAATGGGGAGATATGGAGAAAGAAATGAGTAGATATTCAGTCGAAAAAGGGCCGCTGCATGTATCGTATGTGTCAGGCATATCAATAAAGGACACGTCTTTAAAAGACCTGGAAATCGCTAATGGTGCTAGTGCTGATCGTATAAAAGATATTGATGATTTTAATTCATATTTACATTGGTGGGGATTATTAATTCTTCTACCATGTATTCTACTAGTTAGGGCTGGAATGAAATTGGCTCAATATCGTATGCGAAATATGTACGTAACTATAGCAGTGTTTAGTGCTGTTTATACGTTGATGATGCTATGTGTAAATGGATTAGCAAAAATTCATATTACAGCCTCAGGAAGTAAGGAAATTATGAAGGAGTTCGCTGGAATTTCTGGACCGATATTATCTATTCAAAGTAACACGCTATATTTAATAGTAGGTAGTTTTCTTATTTCTTACGTATTAACATTCGCGGGTATGAAATTAGTAAAAAAATAAGGGGGAGAAATAATTGAAGTTTTGTGGAACATGCAATAAACAAGTCGCAGGTCAATTGAACTTTTGTCCTGGTTGCGGAAGTAAAGTAGAAGAAATCGCTGATCAAACAGCTTCTTCTCATTCAGAAATGCGGAGAGAAACAAAGCCAGTGAAAAGTAAGAAAAACATGTTTTTACTTATAGGTTTTGTCATTGTTTTTGCTATTTTGTTTGGTGCATATAAATTCGGTGCAAGCAAGTTTTCGAAGGAAAAACAAGTAAATGTTATGATCGAGGCATTTCAAAAGAAAGATGTGAATGCAATCGATGAGTTTGTGAAAGTTGATGATCCAAGCTTAAAGATTAAGACAGAGGATATTAAGGCGTATATCCGTTATTTAAAAGAAAATCCGTCCTATAATAAAGAACTGTTATCATATTTGCAAAGAGAGACAGTAGATCAAAAGTTAGCAAATGATAAAGCATCTTTTAAAGATGGGCAAATTGTAGAAGACGGGAAAGAGTGGTTCTTATATCCGAAGTATAAGTTCAGCATGAAATCGTATTACATGAGTGTTAGCACAACTGCAAAGAATGCTGAAATATATGTGAATGATAAAAAAGAAACAGAGCTTTCTAGTGATAAAGCTTCGAAAGAATTAGGTCCATACTTCCCGGGTACTTATGTTGTAAAGGCAAAGGCGAAGACGGAACTTGCTGAATTAGAGACAGAAAAAGAAGTAGATTTAGCAGATGAAAAGAATGGGACAGTAGAAGTGAATTTATCACTTGAAGGAAATTATGTAACCATTTCGTCTGATGAAAGAGATGCAACTGTATTTGTTAATGGCAAGAAAAGCGGAAAGTTAAATTACGGAAGTTATAAACTTGGTCCTGTACCGACGGATGAAACGGTAGAAGTACATTTAGAGAAAAACGCTGAATTTGGTGTGATGAAATCTGAAAGTATTAAAGTTGGAGATCAAAGTACATATTACTTAAATTTCCCAAAAGAAGCTTCTAGTTCAGCGGTTGGAGATTTTGTACAAAATCATATTTATAATAACGTACGTGCAATTGCATTAAACGATTTTAGTTTAATTGAAAATGATTATGATAAGAGCGGAAAATCGTATAAGGAAGACCGTGATTACTTACAATATCTACAGAAAAAAGGAATTACAGAAGATTTATTGACAATGAATATTCGTAATGTAGAACGTCAAAGTGCGACGAAATATAAAGTAACGACATATGAAGAATATCATATTCGTTATGGTGATGGCTCTGTAAAATTCAAGAGCTTTAATAATGACCATATCGTTACTGTTAATGGAAATGGAAAGCTGTTGTACCATTCTCTTGGAGCGAATAATACGCTGAAGTCAAAGGATGTATCTGGTCCGACTCGTTAATATAAGAAAGACTATCTCAAGTATAGAGTGATATTATCCCCTTTAGGTAGACAGTGTTAAAAAGACCATGTATAAACATGGATGTTACACTATTACTTGGAGGGGATTTTTCATGGCAAAAAAAGGTACAACATTTAATACATACTCGGAAGAAGTAAAGTTATCAGCTGTTCAAAGTTATTTAAACGGAGAAGGAAGCTACGATATGATAACGGAGAAATATCAGATTAAAAGCTCTACACAACTTAAAAATTGGGTAAAAAAATATAAAGAATGTGGTGAAATTACAGATGCTCGTGGGAAAAATAGTGGAATGAAAGGGATACCAAACCCTTTAAAAGGCAAACGTGTTCATTTCAACACCATTGAAGAGGAACGTGACTACTATAAGGCTCAGGTTGAATATTTAAAAAAGCAGTATCCAAATCTGTAAATGGGGGCGTACCAAAATATAAAGAGAGATATCGTATCATTGAATCATTAAAGAGAAAATATCCAGTTCTATGGCTTACTAAATTTGCGGGTGTACATCGTTCAAGTTACTATAAGTGGATTCATACAAAAAGCATAAAAAACATGCGACTAGAGTCCGATCAACGATTAAAAAAGGTAATACAATCTATTCACGTAAAGCACAAGGAATATGGTTATCCACGTATGAAAATCGCTTTACAAGAAAAAGGTTATTTTATAAATCACAAAAAGGTATATCGCTTAATGAGTGAGCTCAACATTCAGTCTATTATTCGGAAGAAGCGTCGCTTCTTTAAAGGGAACTATTCCAATGTTTTTCCGAATGTTTTAAACCGTGAATTTAAAAATCGTCAACAAAATGAAGCACTTGTTACAGATATTACGTACCTACGATTCCAAGAGGGATTTCGGTATCTTTCTGTTGTCCAAGATATTTATAATAACGAAGTTGTTTCTTGGAAAATATCCAAGCGCAATGATAATGAACTTGTATTAGATACAATTGAAATGTTGGCACAAAAAAGAGATGTGCGTGGAACCATTCTCCATTCAGATCAGGGATTCCAGTACACATCTCATGCCTACAACAAACGACTTTTAGATTTAGGTATCATTGGCAGCCACTCTCGCAAAGGAAACTGCCATGATAATGCCTGTATCGAGTCATTTTTCTCCCATTTTAAATCGGAGATGTTGTATTTGAATCATTTTAAAACAGAAGAAGATTTAATACAAGCAATTGAAGAATATATTTACTTTTATAACTATAAACGGTTCCAAAAACGACTCAACCATCGAGCTCCGATAGAATATCGAATCTCGATGGCTGCTTAGTCTTTTTAATACTGTCTACTTGACAGGGATAAGACCAGAGATAGTCTTTTTTTCGATTAAAAGCGCGCTTCCTTTAATATCGCTTGTACATATGGATCATTTAATATTTGTTCTATGAGCGGTAGCATTTCTTGTTCGAATGGAATATCAATAGGGAATGGCTTTTGGGATCCTGGTTTTATTCCGTATTGTACGAGTTTGTAATGTGTATGTTCTTCAGACTTGAGCACAATTAATTTATAGCGATTGTCATCGTTTGCGAGTGAGAAGTCAATTGCGATTGCATCGTATGTTACATCATCTTTATATATGTACGGCTTTGGTGTACCGACCCAGTCTACTTTTGCTTGTACGTTCATGGACATAACCTCCTTATAGCTATTATAAAAAAATAAAAGCCAGCTCTCAAATAAAGAGAACCGGCTGTAATTTAGCAGTCATTGGTTATTTTAAAATTTTCACTTTAACAGTTTTGCGTCCCCATTTTTGAGAAGCGCTATCTGATCCAAGTAGAATGTCGATACGGTTACCTTTAATTGCACCGCCAGTATCACCAGCGATTGCTTCTCCATAACCTTCAACCCATACTTTAGATCCTAATGGGATTACTTTCGGGTCAACAGCAATCATTTTCATGTTTGGGTTCGCTGTTAGGTCATGACCCATTGCAGTTAATACACGGCCGCCGTATGTGCCACCGTTTTCGCTCGGATGAGCTGTATATGCTGTAGCTACAACTGTTAACTCACGACCATTAGAAGGTTCGCTAGTTTCAGCAGTTTTCACAGCAGGCTTAGCAGCTGTTTTTACTGGTGCAGGTGCTTGGGCCTTAGCTGGTGCTTGAGCTTTAGCAGGAGCAGGCGTTTCTTGTTTCTCAATAACAGGTGCTGTACCTGTTAAGAAAGGAACATGAACATAAGCCGTTTTCCCGTTATATTCAAATTGTAACCACTCATTTTGTACTTGGTTCGTTGTTTCGATCATATCGTCTTTCTTAAGCGTTCCAAGAATTTCTGAGTTTGTGTTCGCTTCAGCACGTACATTTAATACGTTAGCTGTTACATAGTAAGAGTTCTTTGTAAACTCTGTACTTACGAATGCGTCTTTACCATCTAATTTGATTTGTGACCATCCGTTCTCTGTATTTAGAACATCTAATTTATGACCATTCTGTAATTTACCGACAACTTTTGATTCAGTAGTAGGGTTTTCTCGTACATTTAGTACGTCTGTTTTTACAACAGTTTCTGCGTTAGCAGATGCGGTGAAAATCCCAAGACCAAAAACTGCTGCTGTTGCTATTCCAATTAATTTTTTCATGATAGCCTCCATTGCGTTTGTTTTCGTGTCCTCATTATAGCAACAGATTTTTTTGGATTTTGGGAAAACACACAATTACAAACCATTCGTAATAAGTCGTTAACACTTTGTAACATAGCAGGAAATGAAGGAAAGCGTTTTTCACTCCGTATTTTTAGTAGGTTTATAGTTATAGTCAAAATTTTTAATACAACATGTTTTTTTCAATGAAGCTAAAAATGTTACAAGGGCGTTACATAATGATTACCATACGACTACATTCCTTGAGTATTTTACCGTTTTATGGGTAAAATAGTTATATAAACATAAACATCTCGTTTGTGAAGTTATAAACACGCGCTATATACTAGCAAAAAACCGCATAATTGTTACAAGAAGAAAGGGTTGTAAAGAATAAATCTGCCCTTTTTTAAAACTGTAACACATCCTTTTTTGGGAAAATCTCTTCCCATCCGCATTTTTCTCACACAATTTGACAGTAGTATTCCAATCTTGTAGCTCTTGCAGAGTGAAAAGGTTGTACGGAAGGTAAGGCTGTCCATAAGAACTCTAATTGGTGAAGGCAAACTTGAGAGAGCCGAAAGAAAATCACCACAAAAAACTATGGTTTTCTATCCGATTTAACACATCGGAATTTATGATATTTACAAGAAATGAAACATACGAAGGGGGATTTGATGAGGAAACTGACGAAAACATTTATTGTCTCATTAACATTATGTATTACATTTACACTTTGGGGGATTATTCCCGAATCTATTATTGGAAAAGGTAGCTTAGGAAATGTAACGACTGCAATTCAAGCTGCGTTAGTTAGTAAGTTTGGATGGTTCTATATTATTTCCGTTTCTATTTTCTTAGGAATTGCTATTTTCTTAATTGTTTCTAAGTACGGTTCGATTCGTTTAGGTAAAGATGATGATGAACCTGATTATAGTTATATGACATGGTTTGCTATGTTATTTAGTGCCGGTATGGGAATCGGTTTGGTTTTCTGGGGCGTTGCAGAACCGTTGAATCATTTATACACACCTCCGTTTGGAGAGGGTGCGACTGAAGAGAGTGCACGTCTTGCACTTCGTTTCTCATTTTTCCACTGGGGATTACATCCGTGGGGATTATATGCACTTGTAGCATTATGTATTGCGTATTTTACATTTAGAAAAGGAAGAGCAAGTACAATTAGTGCGACAGTGGGTCCACTATTTAAAGGCGGTGAACATGGCCGTATTGCCCATATGTTTGATGTTCTAGCTGTATTTGCGACAGTATTTGGTGTGGCGACATCATTAGGACTTGGGGCAAAGCAAATTGCGGGTGGTGTTAGTTATTTAACATCCATTCCAAACTCATTACCGACACAGCTAGTAATCATCGGAATTGTAACTGTTCTTTATATGCTATCTGCGCAAACGGGACTCGATAAAGGAATTAAATATTTAAGTAATGCGAATATTATTTTAGCGTTTGCACTTATGATAATTGTATTATTTGCAGGTCCAACAAACTTTATTATGAATTATTTCACTTCAACAATCGGATCCTACATTCAAGAATTGCCAAGTATGAGTTTCCGTTTAAGTCCATTAAATGAAGGCGGAAATCAATGGATCCAGTCATGGACAATTTTCTACTGGGCATGGTGGATTGCATGGTCACCATTCGTAGGTACGTTTATTGCTCGTGTGTCACGTGGGCGTACAATTCGTGAATTTGTTATTGGTGTGTTACTCGTACCAACAGTAATTGGTGCGCTTTGGTTCTCTGTTTTCGGAGGAACAGGTATTCATATGGAATTGTTCGACGGGGCGAATATATATGGCCAAATTAAAGAAATGGGCACAGAAGTAGGATTGTTTGCTATGTTAGACCAGATGGGTAGTATGGGCCCGGCTTTATGTGTGTTAGCTATTTTACTTATTTCAACATTCTTTATTACATCGGCAGACTCTGCTACGTTTGTTCTAGCGATGTTAACGACACATGGTAGCTTAAACCCACCAAATCGCATCAAAATGGTTTGGGGTATTGTTCTAGCGGCGATAGCTTCGACCTTATTGTATGTCGGTGGATTAGAGGCGCTGCAAACTGCGTCGATTATTGCGGCATTCCCATTTGTATTTGTTATTTTCTTTATGATTGCAGCACTATTTAAAGAGTTGCAAAAAGAAGGGCGTATGAAACAACATTAATAATAGAAGAAAAAAATTCTGTATATATAAATAGTAAAAGGACTGTCGAATGTCGGCAGTCCTTTTTCACTGTTCTATACTATTGTAGGAAAAGCATTACTTTGTTGCAGAATACTATAGATATCGGTAATTTAAAAAGAAAAATCGATATGGTTCGACAATATCCGATATTTTACACATTATATTCATATTTTTGACAAAAATATGTCGGAAATGTGTTGTCACTTTTATGTATATGTGCTATATTATTTCCTGTAAGCGATTTCAAATAGTTTTAAAGCGCATTCAAGGGGGACAACTAGAATAATGAAACGTTACGAAAGAAAGTGGAAGCATATTTGTTTGAAACGTGTGGCACATCGAAATGCCCAAGAAAGCACGGAACCGAAGACTGAAACTCGTAAAGAGCATCAAGAGAAGCAATTGGTTCTACAAAAATAGCAATCACTTTTTCGTATATAAATGAAGGTCGATCGTTCGTTGGGGGATGGACGTGAAATAACTTTCTGCTAAGGGGTATTGTCTGATATATAGTATTACGGTAAAAAATAAGCACAGAGCATACGGCGCTCTGTGCTTATTTTTTAATGAAATCTATTTTTCTTTTTTAAATCGTACTGTTTTATCCCAACCAATTACTTGTTTCTTGCTCTTTGCGCGTAAGTAAAGAATGAGACTGCGAATAAACAAATACGTAAAGAGCTGTGCGTACGTAAAGTACATAATGACGCTTATGAAAATGTTGGTCGGTGTAAAGGTTCGTTCGACGCTCTGGGCACTAAATAATTGAGAAACATATGTAATATATGCGACATACCACATAAATAGTAATGGAATGCTATATTGAATTTGGAATATGCCGAGCAGTCCAATTACAAACCAAACGTTTGAAATGATTAGGAATAGCCAAAATACGACATACACTAAAACTTGTTGTAAGGAATGGACGAGAAGTTTTCCTTTAAAGAAGCTTAACGAAGAAAACATTTTTTCTAAAATGTATAAATTTCCTTGAAGCCAACGTGTACGCTGTTTAATAAGAATGTTTAAATGCTCAGGTTCTTGTTCCCATGTAATCGATTCCGGGACGATTGGTAAGAGATAGCCATTTTGGGTAATTCTTAATGTTAATTCGGCATCCTCTGCGATTGCATAAGGGTCATAGCCGCCAAGTTCTTCTAATGCGGAACGACGAAGAAGCATATTTGTTCCGGTTAGTGAACCTGTTTGGAATAATAGCCAGCGTCCAGATTGCATAAGGAGCTGGAAAATCTGAAATTCTAATGAAATCATTCGTGTAAGCCAATTTCTTTTTTCATTTACTGTACGAACGTGTCCAACTGCTCCAACGGCATCCTTTGTTGTTTCAGCATGTTCTACGAGCATTCGTAAAGCATGTGGTTCAGGTTGATTATCTGCATCGTAAACACAGAAATATTCACCATCCGAAATGCTAAGGCCGTAGTTTAATACACGTGATTTTCCTTTCGGTTCGCCAGGTGGTACACGAATGTGATGAATATGAGCATAAGCTCTGTCGAAATCATCGCCAATTTCAGGTGTTTCATCTTGAGAGTTATCGTTTAATAAATAAACGTTTAGTTTGCCTGGGTATTCAATCTTTGCCATTGCTTCTAATGTATCTTTAATAACAACCCCTTCATTATGGGCAGGTATTAAAATATCCACACTTGGATAATGTTCTAGCGTACGATCTTTTCGTTTACTATTTCGATGAATTAAGCCCGCAATTGTTAAGAAAGAGTAATAAACGAGTAAAGCAGAGAATAGAAAGGCCGTAAAAATCAATACATATTTAATTGAAAATGTGATGCTGATCCAGAAAACAAGTACACAAAACAAAATAAATAAAAGAAGCATAACGAGTGTCATCATAATGGGGTATGTCCTTTTGTATTGATTTGTTCTCGTTTTATTTTAATATCTTGAATTGCTTCAGCAGCAAGCCATTGCTCCATTTTTGGATGTAGACGGTTCATTACAATGTCAGCACCGACTTTATTTGTGTTTTGTAATAAAATGACTAATGTGTTGCTGTCATATTCAGCAGCAAGGTCAAAGTCAGTTCTGACTGTATCAACTAATAATGAAGCTATACGATCCATGACACTTTCCTTCGTATATTTACTAAAGGAAGTGAAATCAAAGAAAATGATAATGCCTGTTTCATTACGACGATTCATCGCAGTTGTTAATAAAGCTTGTCGTCTTTCGAATTCTTGTCTTGTTAATAATTTTGATTCTCCAATGTATTGCTCAAGCACTTTCACTCGTTCAGTTAACTCTTTATTTTTAAGGATAACCTTTTTTAATAGATGGGTTGAAATATAAACAATGAAGAAGTTAGCTACCATCAGGAAGTGGGTAATAATATATTCCCATTGATCTGATGTACTCCATAAATGAAGCCACGCTTCATAAAATAAATAGAATACTGAAATAATGGTTCCCAGTATGAAGAAAATAAATGCTGTTTTATCGGCTAAAAATAGGAATAGTACATTTATGATGACATATATAATTGTAAAAATGAGCGCGTGCTCATATTTCGTCACATGTACAGTAGTAAAATAAAATAAAATTTGTAAAATCCACATAGAGAGGACTTTGTAGGAATTATCTTTCACGAAACTTTCCTCCTTAAAGATAATTCGTGCTGGATATTTGTAGTATGCACAATTATTAAGAAATGGAACATGTAGCTAGAATTCTTTTTGGCGAGATACATCAAATAGTATCCCTCTTGTACAAGAAAAAATAAACAGACATACTAATTATTGTAACATATCGTCTATACATCTAGACATAAAGGATTTAATATATATAAAAATTATGTTTATACTATATAAAAAAGCCTCCTTTTTAAAAAGGAGGCTTTCATGAATTTATCCCGCTATTCGCCGGGCAGTAAAACTCCCACCATAAAATTCGGCTGGAGCAAAGAAGTTAGGTGGGAGTTCAACTGCCCGAAAACGCCCGATTGGTGAAGGCTAATAATCAGTGGGGGATGAAGAAAACCCCCACTGATTAAAGTTTCACTTTATAGGAACATCATACCTGCAACTGCTGCGTTTAAGAAGTTCGCTAGTGTACCAGCGATAACTGCTTTAATCCCTAATTGTGCAATTTGTTTACGGCGAGTAGGAGCTAACGTTCCTGTTACACCTAATTGAATTGCGATAGAAGAGAAGTTTGCAAAACCACAGATTGCGAATGTTAAAATCATATTTGTTTTTGCGGAGAACTCTGCCATGTGTGGTCCTAAGTTTGCATATGCAACGAATTCGTTGATTGCAAGTTTTTGACCGATGAAACTTGCTGCTTGCACGGCTTCACCTGGTGAAACCCCGATTAAGATTGCAAATGGTGATAGTAAGTAACCGAAGATTAAATCAAGGCTAAGTTTAATATCGAACCAAGAACCAACCCATCCTAATAGGCCATTTAATAAAGCGATTAATGCGATGAAAGCCATTAACATTGCTGCTACGTTAATAACAAGTTGTATACCTTCAGATGCACCGCGTGCAGCTGCGTCAATAACGTTCGCATCTTCACGTTCTGTAGAAAGTTCAACGTTATTATCTACTTTTTCTGTTTCTGGCATAATTAGTTTTGCAATTAATAAACTTGATGGAGCTGCCATAATTGCTGCTGCTAATAAATGCTCTAACGGAATGCCCATCGCTGCATAGCCGACAAGAACCGATCCGGCAACAGCTGTCATACCACTTACCATAATAGTGAAGAACTCACTGTTAGTTAAACGTGCTAAGTAAGGTTTAATTAAAATTGGTGCTTCTGTTTGTCCTAAAAATACAGTCGTTACTGCATTTAAGCTTTCTGCCTTAGAAGTTCCGAGAAGTTTACTTAATGCACCACCAATGAAACTAACTAATTTCTGCATAATACCTAAGTAATATAAGATTGCAACTAATGAACTAATAAATACAATTGGAAGTAGTGCTTGAATAACGAATATAAATCCCCAAGGTCCTTTTGCGTTGACTAAATCCCCAGCAACGAATCTAATTCCCTCGTAAGAAAAATTAATTAATCCTTGAACGCCGTCAGCAGCAACTTTTAAGCCTGCTTTTCCAGCATCCCATCGTAATACAATAAATGAAAATGTCATTTGTAATGCTAGCGCGATTAAAATTGTGCGCCAATTAATAGCTTTGCGGTTGGAAGATAATAAGAAAGCAATTGCTAATACTCCAATCACGCCGCCAATTCCCCATAAAAGATTCATGCAGTGTATGCTCCTTCCTCATAGTAAAAAAGTGTATAAACCAGTTGTCTATACTTTTGCGAATATAACATCTTAAGTAACTTATCATAATGGACATCGGAGGTCAAACGTCTAATGAAAAGTTTAAATAAAAAGAAAATTCTTTGAAAAAACACATATGAAATGAATTGACATGAAATAGGTTATGTTTTTTGCGAGAATATATTCATTATGATAACGTTTTGGACGATTTTTATAGAATATGGTGTATGAAATAGGAGAATGAACACATAATTTTTTCGGAGAGAGAATGAAAGGGGATTACTATACGGAGGCCTTTAAAAAAGAGCCTTCTAGTAAACTAGAAGGCTCTGAAACTATAACTTAAGGTGCTTTCGTATACCCTAAGAAATGGCTTTTCCAATAAGAATTGTTTAATGAAGCGATTGCTACACCTTTATCTCCAGATTGGATAAATGATCCCCCGCCAAGGTAGATACCCATGTGAGAAGGACCTGCTTTATAAGTATTTTGGAAATAAATTAAGTCACCTGGTTGTGGACTTGAAGTTTTTGGTAAGCTGCTCCAATATCCAGCAACACTTTGACGGCTAATGTTATGACCAAATTTCTTAAATACGTGGTAGATGTAACCACTGCAGTCAACACCGTTAGCAGAAGTACCGCCCCAAACGTATGGTACGCCTTGCATAGATTTCGCGTATGCAAGTAGAGAAGAACTGTCACCGCTATTATTAGTATTATTATTGTTGTTATTATTTTGATTGTTATTTTGGTTGTCGTTAGGCTTATTATCTACTGCGCCGCCAACTGGTGTTTTAGATAGGAAACGTGTTCCGATGTAACCAGTTTGACCGTTGTAGTTAATTTTGCTCCATCCAGAGTTTTCAGAGATTACTTGAACCTTCTGTCCTTGTGGAAGTGCGCCTATGATTCTATAATTTGTACCTTCGCCGCTACGTACATTTAGTGCAGAAGCATTAATGTAGTAGTCACCAATTGCACCTTGTTCAGGTTGTTTCGGCTGTTCAGGAGTAGCAGTGCCACCTTTAACGAATTTTACAAACTCGCTACTAACATAGCCTGTTTTTCCTTGGTAGTTCACTTTAAACCAGCCGTTTTCAGATCCAACTACGTTTAATGTTGTACCATTTAACACGCCACCAATTACACTGTGGTAAGCAGCAGGGCCTGTACGAACACGTAGAGATGTTGCGTTAACGACGTAAGTACCACCAGTTTGAACAGTTACATTATTGTTTTGTTCAGGCTTATTATTTTGCTCTTGGTTGTTACCTTGAGTGACGTTTTCGTTAGAACCGCCTTTTGTTACGTAGTCTTTGCTTAAGTAGGCTGTTTGTCCTGCATAATTGATTTTGAACCAATCTTGAACTTCGCCTACAACTTGTACTACTTGTCCTTGTTTAACAGAACCTACAGTTGGATGAGAAGTGCTAGGACCTGTACGAACGCGAAGGGAAGATACATTTACTGTATAGTTTCCGCTTGCTGGTTGAACAGTTGCTTCATTGTTACTATTGTTGTTATTGCTTGTAGAGCCAGTATTTGAAGAAGCACCTGATACAAATTGGCTACTAACATAACCAGTTTGTCCGTTATGGTTGATTTTCACCCAACCATTTTCTTCTCCAATTACGTTTAAAGTTTGTCCTTCATAAACACGTCCTGAAACAGAACTAGAAGTGTTAGGAGCTGTACGTACACGTAATACATCAGCAGTAACTTTATTGTTGCCACCTGTACTTACATTGTTATTTGTTTTTGCGCCATTTTTTGATACAAACTCGCCACTAACATAGCCAGTTTGTCCATTATGGTTAATTTTGAACCAACCATTTTCTTCTCCAATTACGTTTAATGATTGACCATTATAAACGCGAGAGATGACGTCGTGAGAAGTACTTGATCCTGTGCGAACATGTAGTACGCTAGCATTCACCGTATATGATGAATTGTTTGATGCGGAAGCTTGGACAGTTTGTGTAGCAGCTTTTTGTGTATTTTGTTCAGGGGCAGCTTGAACACTATCAAGTGTAGGGGCTGCTCCTCCTGCTACAGACACTGCCGCAAGACCGGCAAGGTATTTTTTCATAATTTGTCGATTCCTTTCTGTCTGTAATGTAGTGAAGAAATATTTACCAACTGTTAAAAATTCTAAAGAGCATGTCGATTACTGTCAAGACTTATGCGGTAATCTGAATATGACAAAAAGATTACAAGAAAAAATCAAGGCATAAATTCACACCTTGATTTCCATTTAAATACATATATTTGATGTGGAAAATGAGAAGATTATTCGTATTTAGGAAGATGTGCTGTTGGATTTTAACAGACTTTGAGAAAATGACCTTTGTAGTAATTTGGTGATAGTGCCAACTTGACCATCTTGAATCGCAGTTCCATCGAGATGGGTCATCGGCAAAATTTCAATAGTCGTTCCCGTAAAGAAGCATTCATCTGCTTGATAAACATCGCGAACGCTGAAAAGCTCTTCTTGTACAGGAAGTTGAAGAGTGTTAGCTAAAGAAAGGACGTACTGACGAATAATACCATTTAAAATAAGGTGATTGGCTGGATGTGTATACAGTGTTCCGTTTTTTATGAGAAAGAAGTTAGAGTGGCTACCTTCAGTTACGATACCATTTCGTACGAGAAGTGCTTCTTTACAACCTTTGCGCTCAGCTTTCGTATAAGCTAATACATTTGGTAATAAATTTAGCGATTTAATATCACAGCGGAGCCAGCGTGTATCAGGTTCTGATATAGCACGTACACCGTATTCAATCCATAAAGATGGTCTTTCTTTTTTTGAAATATAAGCATAGATTGTCGGAGATGTGTCATATGAGAATGCATGTGCTCGAGCTTGTACACCACGAGATACTTGTAAGTAAATTGTTCCGTCTTCGTGGAAATTATTGTTTTCAATTAATTTGTAGAGTAAGATGATGAGTTCGGCTTTTGAGAAAGGAAGTGATAATTCTATTTCTTCCAGGGATCGATATAATCTTGTTAAATGTGGGTCTAATAAGTGAAAGTTTCCGTTATAAAGGCGAATAACTTCATAGACACCATCGCCAAATTGTAAACCTCGTTCTTCAAGTTCTATGTACGCGCGATGTTTTGTTGTATCAATAACTGCATCATTCCATAGTACAAATCTTTCGTATGCCAATTTTCGTCCCATCCTTTCGTTAGTACATGAATAAAAAGCACTCTAGTTATTTTTATGTAAGTAATTCTCTGCATATGACGTATATGTATTTGTAGATCATAGAGAAGTAGTGGTGATTTATCCCGCATTAACTGCCCGTAAACGCCCGATTGGTGAAGGCTAATAATCAGTGGGGGATGAACAAACTCCTCACTGATTAAAGTTTCACTTTATAGCATTTTGTATATACAAATTCGAAAATGAGAAATAAGAATCCTGCTTTTTGAAAAAAAAAAAGCAACATTCTTATGGAATGCTGCAAAAGGAGGGTAGCTATCTTTCATAGGGACATCGTCTTTAAAGGTTTCATTTATGCAAACAAAACACTTGGAAAGACAATTATAAGAAAGTTGAAAACAAATGATGCGCATATTTCTCTAAGGGATCTTATTGAAGATGAGAGATAAGAAATATGTGGAACCTTGTTTACATATTTTATTATAAAGATGTTTCGTTAATGTGGTGTAAATATTAGATGAAGGTTATGTAATTTTAAAGTTAATGTATAGAAGAATTTGTAGAGAGGAAAATAAAAAAAGAGGCTGAGATTACTCAGCGCTCTTTTTTTCTTCTTTAATAGCTGTTTTTACTTCACCAGTTTTTATTTTATTGCTTTCAGAGAAGCGAAGTAAGTCGCCTTCAATGATTTTGTCTGACATGTGTAGTTCATTTTGTGCACGATCAATAAGTGGTTGAGCTTCTTCTTTCGGTAATTGTACAACTTCACCTGTGTTACGGTCGTAGAATGTACTGTTTGTGTACATGTACTTATCTGTAATGAAGCTACCGTCACGAAGAACAACGAATCCTTTATTGTCTGGTGAGAATACGTCATGACCGAATTGAATTTGATTCGTAGAATCTACACCAAGTAGGTTTAGAATTGTTGGTTTAATGTCAATTTCACCAGTTGGTTTTGAAATTGTTTTACCTTCTTTTTGACCTGGAACGTGAATAAACATCGGTGTTTTTTGTAAGTTCATATGGTCAAATGTAGTAATTTCTTCTTTTCCTAAGAACTGTGCCATTGCACGGTTATGGTTTTCAGAAATACCATAATGGTCACCGTAGAATACGATAACAGAGTTGTCGTAAATACCTTCTGCTTTTAGACGCTCAATAAAGTGTTTCATTGCTTCGTCTAAATAACGAGCAGTTACCATGTAACGATCAAATACTCCATCACCAGAATTGTACTCGTCGATTAATTTCGTACTGTCATCATAAGTGAATGGGTAATGGTTTGTTAAAGTAAGGAAGCGAGTATAGAACGGTTGCTTCACTTGTTTTAACATATCGATAGACTGATCGAAGTATTCGATATCTTTTAGTCCCCAGTTTAGTTTTGTTTCTGGCGTAATCTTGTAGTCAAGTTCGTTGTAGTAACGATCATAACCAAGTGCCGGATACATAATATTACGGTTCCAGAATGTTGCGTTGTTTGCGTGGAATACTGATGTGTGATACCCTTGCTGACGCAAAATTTCTGGAGTTGCTGTGTATTCGTTGTTACCGTGTGTGAAGAATACAGCACCACGGTCTAGTGGATATAGTGAAGTATCTACTAAGAATTCAGCATCAGATGTTTTACCTTGCCCAGTTTGATGGAAGAAGTTATCGAAGTAATAACTTTCTTTCGCAAATTGGTTTAAGAATGGTGTAACTTCTTGTCCGTTAACTTGCGCACCAATTAAGAATGTTTGTAATGATTCAAGAGAGACAACAATTACGTTTTTCCCTTTGGCAGTACCAAACATATTTGGATCTGGTTTACTTTGTGTTGTTTTCACATAGTTTTCTGCTTCTTGCAATTTACTACTATCAGCAAACGCTTTTTGTGAACTTGATTTTGCTTGTAAGCCAAGATCGTATGCTTGGTGTACATATAATCCTAGGTTTTTAACAAGCATAACGCGGTCGAATGAGCGTGTTAATAGTTCTGGACGCTCAGCTTCTGCAAATCCTAGGTTTACGCAGAAAATAGCAACCGTTGACACGAAGTATAGGGAACGCATCGGGCGTGCTACACGTTCTGTCGGTGCAAACACTTTCTTCTTCTTCAATAGAACGAAGAATACGATAATATCCGCAAATGCAAGGATGATTTTGTAGTTAAATAATTCTTTCACACTAGAACCTAAACTTCCGAAATTAGCCGTTTGTCCTAGTACTGGTAAAGTAACGAAGTCATTGTAGAATCCGTAGAACATTACGTTACCAACAAGAATGAACGTTAAGATAAAGTTAATTCCTAGTGCTATATAGTTACGTTTTTTCCCTTTTGCAAATAATGCAAGACCCACAAACAGTAATGATGCTGCTAATGGACTAATGAATAAAATGAATTCTTGCATGAAAGATTCAAGTTTTAAATCGAAGCTAGTGCGTGTAATGATGTAGGTTTTTAGCCATACGGCCAAAGCTACGAATAAAGTGAAACGCACATTTTGAAATTGTGATTTCATGGTTTCGTTCATTCATTTCCACCCTTTCTCTATCAGGCTTGGTCGATTTTGGAGCGAAAAATGTTAAAATAAAAAATACATAGTTTTCTTGGCCATAATTAGAGTTTCTATATTCACCCATATACGACTTTAACTATGCATACCCTTTTTTTGGTTTCTTGTGCTGCTCATAAGCATAACGTCATTTCTGTATTATACAACAAAATTCATTTCTGAGAAACACTATAACATTTTACATTTTTTGTATGTGATTTGTCACTACCAGAGAAAACTTTAACATTCGTTTATAGGCTCGTCAACTAGAAAATATAACAAAAATAGAAAAGAATGTTAAGCAGAATTGAAAGTTTTTTGGTTGAGAAATATGGAATAGAAGTCTTTAAGTGGTTGTCTAGAAAACTATTATATGAAGGAAAATACGAAAAAATTAACGAACACTTGTTCTTTTTGGTTTTGTTTGTTACAATGAAATTTCATTGATAGATTATGTGTAATTTTGATGAACTTTTACTGATAACATAACATATTGTAGCTTATTTCTTTTGAAAAATAGGGAGGCTTTTGAATGAAACAAAAATTTTCAGCTGAAGCGTTTTGGAAGAAAATAAAACATGTTGCGAAGCAGGCAGGGCAGTCGGTAATCTATGCGAGTTTATTGTTGTTTTACGTTTTGCAAAGACCGGATGTTCCAAAACGAGTGAAAATTATTGTAATCGGAGCACTTGCTTATTTCATTGCACCGATTGATGCAATCCCAGATTTCGTTGCTGGAGTTGGTTATACGGATGATTTAGGTGCGTTAATGGCCGCATTATTACAAGCATCGATATACGTAAATGAAGAAGTGAAAGATAAGGCACGAATGAAGTTGGCAGAATGGTTTGGTTCGGATATAGACACATCATTTATCGATCAAAAATTAGATCAATAGGTGAGACCTGTCGGATGACAGGGCGAACGTAAGCGAGGAAGTGCATTATGCCATCAGGAAGAACGCATACGAAAATAAACTTAATATCCCTTCCGGTTGTTTTGTTTATGCTCTTTTCGTATGGATTAACAAATTTTGATTTTTTATTAACTTTTGCAATTGGCTTTTTAGTAGGTACTGCATTTTTAACACCGGATTTGGATACGTACAGTAATGCGTATAATAAATGGGGATTCCTGCGCATTTTTTGGTATCCATATCGGAGCGTAATGCCCCATCGTTCCTTCTTCACACATACGATTATAATTGGTGATATTATTCGTATTGCATACATGTTAATCGTGTTTTCTCCGTTTTTATTCCTATTAAATATAATAGCGTTCGACGGAAATTTAATAGAAATTGCGAAGGAACACGAGGTTGAAATTGTAACGTTTGTAATGGGGATTGTTGTGGCGAGTACGCTCCACATTATAGCGGATAAAGCGAATACGCGCCGAAAGAAAATGATGAGAAAAAAGAAGAAACGCAGAAGATAAAAAAACGTCCCAAAAGGTATTTTGGGACGTTTTTTTCTTATTAATAGGTAGGTTACTCTTGTCGTATTTTGTAGTTAAGTCGATATTCCTTGTCGAATCGTCGATAAAATTTCATTTGCGATCATGCGACAGTTTAGTTTTAATCAAACGTTTGTTTAAAACTAAGCTTTCAGTACCTTAATCCCTTTCACGATATTCCAAATAAAGTAGTATAAGCTAATGATTCCGCAAATGCATAAGACGATGATTGCTCCAATTCCAAGTGTTACGTCAGGTTGATCAGATCCGATGCCCATAATTCCTAAAATAACTAATCCAATAAATGAAGCGATGCTTGGAATGATATGTGTCCATAGAGCACGTTTTGCATGTGGTTTCGTTTCAGAATCGCCCACAATCCACACGATAATAGGGAATAAGATAGGCGCAAATAATACACTAAAGTATGATAAAGCTGCTAATATTTTGTTTCCGTTCATATATATCACCTCATAAGTAATGTCCGTTGTTATACCTTTAGTATGCAGTAAATTTGGTAAGCTTCCTATCGATTAACATTACAAGAACGTGACGTTTTTGTAAGATTTTCCGTTTAAATGATAAAATTTTCAAAAAAATCTTTTTAAATGAAAATTGATGTGATAAAATTAATGAAAACGTTTTCGTGAGCGTTTATATTTTTTGGACTTAAAGGTATGATGACCTGATAGTCTATTGATAAGGTTATATCTATTTAAAAGGGGATTCTTTAGGGGGAGAGAACAATGAACACATGGACACAAGTTTACGATCCGTTCGGTAACATTTGGATTTCGGCAGCAGTTGCACTTATTCCAATCATCTTTTTTTTCTTAGCTTTAGCAGTTTTCCGCATGAAGGGGTATGTGGCAGGATTTATTACAGTTGTATTAACGATTTTGGTGGCGTTATTTGCGTATAAAATGCCATTCACAATGGCAATGGCAGCGACCGGATACGGTTTCTTATACGGATTATGGCCAATTGCGTGGATTATCATTATGTCAGTATTTTTATATAAAATTTCTGTGAAAACAGGTCAATTTGATGTCATTCGTGCATCTGTATTATCCATTACGAATGACCATCGTTTACTCGTTATTTTAATCGGATTTTCATTTGGAGCATTTTTGGAAGGGGCAGCAGGGTTTGGTGCACCAGTAGCGATTACGGCAGCGCTTCTTGCAGGTCTTGGGCTAAATCCTTTATATGCAGCAGGTCTTTGTTTAATCGCAAATACTGCACCAGTAGCGTTCGGAGCGATGGGGATTCCGATTACAGTTGCTGGACAAGTAACAGGCATTGATCCACATAAAATTGGACAAATGGCTGGGCATCAATTACCGTTCTTATCTTTATTTGTTCCGTTCTTTATCGTATTTTTAATGGATGGTTTTAAAGGAGTAAGACAAACGTGGCCTGCTTTATTTGTAGCGGGTAGTTCATTTGCAATTACACAGTTTATTACAGCTACGTTTTTAGGGCCAGAACTTCCTGATATTACGTCAGCACTTGTAAGTTTAGTAAGTTTATCGCTATTCTTAAAAGTTTGGCAGCCGAAAGAAATTTATCAGTCTAAAGAAGCAAATAGTGAAGTAGCAGCAACGACGGCGACATCTATGCCGAAACTAACAGTAGGAAAAGTAGTAAAAGCATGGTCTCCGTTCATTATTTTAACTGTGATGGTGGTCATTTGGAGCCAAAGTTTCTTTAAAGCATTATTCGCTCCAGGTGGTGCTTTAGAAAGTCTCGTATTTAAATTTGAAGTTCCAGGCTTGCACAATTTAGTAATGAAAGCAGAGCCAATTGTAAATAAACCAACACCTTATGAAGCAATCTTGAAATTAGATGTTTTATCAGCGACTGGAACAGCAATTTTAATTGCTTGTATCATTTCTATCTTTATTTTGAAAATGAGTGCAAAAGATGCAGTAGCAACATTTAAAGAAACGTTAAACGAACTAAAAATGCCAATTCTATCTATTGGATTCGTATTAGGATTCGCATTTATCGCAAACTATTCTGGTTTATCTTCTACATTAGCGTTAGCACTTGCAGGAACTGGCGGACTATTCCCGTTCTTCTCACCATTCTTAGGCTGGATTGGGGTATTCTTAACAGGATCAGATACGTCAGCGAACGCACTGTTTTCGAATTTACAAGCAATTACAGCGCAGCAAGTCGGTGTATCTGAAGTGCTTCTCGTTGCAGCAAATACAACGGGCGGTGTAACAGGTAAAATGATTTCTCCGCAATCAATTGCGATTGCTTGTGCGGCAGTTGGGCTTGCTGGGAAAGAGTCAGATTTGTTCCGTTTTACATTGAAGCATAGTTTATTCTTCGTTACTATTATTGGGATTATGACGTATGTGCAGGCTTATTATTTAACTTGGATGATTCCGTAAACAAAAAAGAAATAACCTTTGCATTTTTCAGATTATAGGGTATGATGGGAAAGTATTGAAAATTAAATCAGTGATAAACTAGGGGTGCCTAACGTATGCGTAGGCTGAGAGAGAAGCGTTTGAACTTCTTAACCCTTTGGACCTGATCTGGCTCGTACCAGCGTAGGGAAGTTAACGGCTTTACATAATTATGTCTTTATGAGCCAGGTCCTTATTTTTTTATGGACCTGGCTCTTTTTATTTTGGCATACGCTGGCCATATCTCGTCCTTGTCACGAACAGGGGGGCAATAAAGGTTATGAAACAGTCTGTTTCTGCAGAGCAAATTGAATTGAAATCGAGTTTACCAGGAAGTAAGAAAGTGTATGTGGATGGGCCACGTGAAGGTATGAAAGTGCCGATGCGCGAGATTGAACAAAGCGATACGAACGGTGTTCAAAATCCGCCAATCCGTGTATATGATACGAGTGGACCTTATACAGATCCAGAGTATAAAGTGGAGCTGGAAAAGGGGATTCCAACGCCGCGCCACTCTTGGACCCTGGGGCGTGGTGATGTAGAGGGATACGAAGGGCGCGAAGTAAGACCAGAGGATGACGGTGTGAAAGTGGTTTCAAAACATACACCTGTTTTCCCGCAAATGAATCGTAAGCCGCTTAGAGCGAAGCAAGGTGCAAATGTTTCGCAGATGCATTATGCGCGTAATGGCATTATTACGTCTGAGATGGAATATGTTGCGATTCGTGAAGGGGTAGAGCCTGAATTTGTTCGTAAGGAGATTGCAGAAGGTCGTGCGATTTTGCCGGCGAACATTAACCATCCTGAAGCGGAACCGATGATAATTGGACGTAATTTTCACGTAAAGGTAAATGCAAATATCGGAAACTCTGCTGTATCGTCTTCTATTGCAGAAGAAGTAGAGAAGATGACGTGGGCGACTCGCTGGGGTGCAGATACGATTATGGATTTATCTACAGGTAAAAACATTCATACAACGCGTGAGTGGATTATTCGTAATGCTCCGGTACCAGTTGGAACTGTGCCAATTTATCAAGCGCTTGAAAAAGTAAACGGAATTGCAGAGGATTTAACGTGGGAAGTATACCGTGATACGTTAATTGAGCAGGCGGAGCAAGGCGTTGATTACTTCACGATTCACGCTGGTGTATTACTTCGTTACATTCCAATTACTGCAAAGCGTATGACAGGTATTGTTTCGCGCGGTGGTTCGATTATGGCGCAGTGGTGTTTATTCCATCATAAAGAAAACTTCCTATATACTCATTTTGAAGAGATTTGTGAAATTATGAAGCAGTACGATGTTTCGTTCTCTCTTGGAGATGGATTACGTCCAGGTTCTATTGCAGATGCAAATGACGAAGCACAGTTTTCTGAGCTTGAAACACTTGGTGAATTAACAAAAATCGCTTGGAAACATGATGTGCAAGTTATGATTGAAGGACCTGGGCATGTACCGATGCATTTAATTAAAGAAAACATGGAGAAAGAACTTGATATTTGTCAGGGTGCGCCGTTCTATACACTTGGGCCGTTAACGACAGATATTGCACCAGGTTATGACCATATCACATCAGCGATTGGTGCTGCGATGATTGGCTGGTTTGGAACGGCGATGCTTTGTTATGTAACTCCGAAAGAACACTTAGGTTTACCGAACAAAGATGATGTTCGCGAAGGGGTTATTACGTACAAAATCGCTGCGCATGCAGCTGACCTTGCGAAAGGGCATAAAACGGCTCATCAGCGTGATGATGCACTTTCGAAAGCACGATTTGAATTCCGCTGGCGCGATCAATTTAATTTATCTTTAGATCCTGAACGTGCGATGGAGTATCATGATGAAACGTTGCCAGCAGAAGGGGCGAAAACAGCTCATTTCTGTTCAATGTGTGGCCCGAAGTTTTGTAGTATGAGAATTTCGCATGATATTCGTGAATATGCGAAAGAAAATGATTTAGAAACGACAGAAGCAATTGAAAAAGGAATGAAAGAGAAAGCGGTAGAATTTAAAGAAACTGGTAGTCGCTTATATCAATAATACGTTACACCTCTTTACTTGATTGATCACAATGTACCTAACTTAAATATAGAAGAAGCCCCCTTTGCTAAGACGGTAGCAAAGGGGGCTTCTGTTGTCTATAAGGAGAAGAATAATTGTACCCAGTAGTATAAGAGGAATAATGTGACGACTGTTGTGAGTGGGATTACGATGAGAGATACGCTTAAATAATCCTTCCATTTCACTTTAATTTTGTTTTGTCTTAGTATATACATCCAAATGAGGGAAGCTAGCGTACCAATTGGTAACAATAGTGAACCGATGTCACTACCAATGATATTTGCGAGATAGATAGTTTTTAATGTGACTGGATCTAGTCCCATTTCTGTTAATGTGATTGTACCAATCATAAGTGCAGGGTGGTTATTGAAGACGTTAGAGAGGAGGGAAACGAGTCCGCCCATTGCAAAGCTGGCATAGAGTAGATGCTGACTTACAACTGGTTCGAGCCAACTTACAAGTGCTGCTGTTAATCCTGCGTTATGAAGCCCGTAAATAATTACATACATAGAGAAAGCGAAAATTAAAATGTGCCACGGTGTCTTTTTCAAAATATCGACTGGGTTTGTTCGTAAGTAGTACCATCTCCAGATGAGAAGAACGAGTGAACCGAGTACAGCAACAATTTCGATTGGAATCGATAAGAAGGATGCAACGAATAGAAGACAGCGCATAAGGAAGACGAAGCCTAATACTTTTAACATGAATTTTGTACGTTTTTGTTTTGTATCAACAGAATTTTTTCCTTTTAACGGATGGAAGTTTTTCGTGAAAAAAATCTCTTCAATATCATATGAAGAAACAGGTAATCTTTCTGGAAGTTTTTTCTTTAAAACTGTATACATGAGCCATGACATAAACAGTAGTCCTAGTGTTGCAGGTACAAACATCATAGCTGTATGCATATAAAGAGTCATATTAACAATATTTAATGCGATTAAGTTTACGATATTACTTACACCGATTGGTGCACTAGATGCCGTTGCGATTAAAGCACCGCTTAATAAATAAGGGATTTGTTGATGAGGTTTTAATTGAAGGTTTTTCAGAAGTAAAATCAAAATCGGTGTTGTAATTAAAATACTACCGTCGTTATTGAATAAAAGAGTCATAAGAAAACATAATAATTGAATATACCAGTATAAACGGCGACCGGAGCCCTTTGCTAAATTTGCAAGTTTTGCTGCGGACCAGTGGAAGAAGCCGAAGCTTTCTAATATAACCGCCATAACGATGGTCGCTAATATCGTTATAGAGGCACCGCCGATTTTACTTATAATGTCTATGACGTCTGGTTTTGATACAAGTCCAGTAATGAGGATAATGCCAGCGCCGACTGCTGCCGGCCATGCCTCATTTAAGCCACGGGGTCGCCAAAAGACAACAATCATTGTTAAGAAGAATACAATAATAGTAATCCATATTTCAATGCTCATATTTAACCTACCTTTCTATTTTCCCTTGAACAAATGTAGCTTGTCTCAAGTTTATATTGCTAGTATATTCAGCAGGAAATAAGAAGAACTAGGCATATAATGGAATAGAGTGAATATGTGTTCTTTGAGCTATAGGACAAGTATCAGTGGTAGTGTAATAACTATTGTGAGAGGAGTCTATAAATTTTTTGGATAGTAAGATAGTAAGTTTAATTTATATCAGCGATTATTGAAATATATCGGCGCAAGTCAAAATATATCAGCGATTTTTAAAATATATCGACTTATCGACAAAACATGAAAAAAGGAGTCCATCCACAAATGCCTTTTGGAACAGACTCCCCCGACTATATTATTTTTCCTTCAAAAAAGTTCGATCCTTCAAGAATAGATTCCAGAAGAAAATGAATCCGGGTAGTAAAATTGCAATCCCGATTGCGTAAAGAATAAGAAGTGCATAGAATGTTTCGACCGTCGTAAAGCTTGTAAATACAGTTACGTCCGGGTAAATGATATACGGTAAATGGGCGACGCCGTAAGCGTAGCTTGCAAATGCATATTGAGCGACGACAGCTAAAACTGCAATGCGAGGAAAGCCTAGTGTGCCATACTTCTTATTTGTCCACCAAAGGGAGGAATATCCGATAACAAATAAAATGATAGAGACTGTAAACCATGGGAATTGCTTTATTAGTCCTTGCATAAGCCAGTGTGTTTCAGGGTCCATTACAACGAGAGCGATAATAGCAGTCACGAGCGTTGCGGGACCAAGTATGATGGCATTTCTCCTATAAATTCGGTACGTATCTTCAGAACCTTGTTCCCTAGCAAAATCAGCAAGAAAGAGAGAGGATAGAAATAGTTCCGAAGTTAGTCCAAAGAGCATATAACAATAAATAACGGGACTAGAAAGAAGTTTTCCGTAAAGGAGCACTTCTTTTCCTTCAGACATCGTAATATAAGCACCTTCTGTAACGGGCAGCACGGTAATTAATAGAGCTGGGATTAAGAGCCCCGTAATACCTGAAATAATACGAAGAAGGTGTTGGTACTTTGGCAGGGAGTAAGCGAATACCATAAATGTACTGCGAATCGCAACGAGTACTAAAATTAACATAACTGGTACAAACATAACTGTTGCCAGGGTAAAGGCTGCTTTTGGAAAGAAACCGAGAAAAGCGACAACGACAAAGACAAGAAACGTATTTGTTACTTCCCAAGTTGGTGATAAGTACCGATTAGCAAGCTTGGCAGCAAGCGTCGGGTGTTTAGCGTATATCATGCCCCAAAAACCAGCTCCAAAATCAATAGACCCTAGTATGCTATATACGAAAATAAGAGCCCATAAGATGATGATTGCAATGCTTTCCTCATGCACGAGAATCGCCTCCTTCGTGATGTAAATCATTCTTTAACGGATGTTTCTTAAAGAATGTCCGTAGTACAAAGACTGTTAAAATACCGAGTCCAATATATAAAATGATGAATAAAACAAATAAAGGACCGACGAAATCAGCGCGTGTAGAAGCATCGACCGTGCGTTGCATGCCATAAATTGTCCATGGCTGACGACCACTACAACTAAAAATCCATCCGAATTCAATACCGAGCAACATAACGGGTCCACATGCGGCAGCTCCCCAAAGAAGCCATTTCGGTAACTCTACTCCTTTTTTTCGGTAAACAAAGTGCCAATATAAGAGGGCAATAGCTGCAACTGCAAAGGTAAAGGCAGCAGTACCGACCATTAAGTTGAACAGTGTATGTGTGTAAAATGGTGGCCACGTTTCTTGCGGGAATTCCTTTAGACCTTTTACAACGGTGCTAGGGTCTAGTCCCACTAGTAAGCTAAGCATGTTCGGAATTTCAAGGGCATAGTTTAGTTCAAGTGTGTTAGGATCCACAACCCCGCCAAGCGATAACGGAGCGTGTGATGTCGTTTCAAACAAAGCTTCAGCAGATGCTAGTTTTTCAGGTGAATGTTTATGTAAGGCAATAGCAGATTCGTGTCCTGAAAGCCACAGCGTAGCACCTGTGATAAATGTAACGACAAGCCCTAACAGTAATCCTTTTTTATGGTAAGCAATTTCACGCTTACTTAAATTTTTCTTTAATAATTTAAATCCAGCGATAGAAGCGATAACAGCTGCTCCAGTTGTATAGGCTGTAATAACGACATGGAATGCACTTGTGCCAAAGCTCGGATTAAAGAAAGCTTTCCACGGATCAACGTTAAAAACTGAGCCATCTGGCCCCATTGAAAAGCCCGCAGGTGTATTCATCCATGTATTTGCTGATGTAATAAGCACGGCGGATGCAGTGGCACCAAGCATAACGAAAAATAGCGAGACTAATCTCATAACTGGAGGTAGTTTATCAGCTGCATATACATAAATAGACATGAATAAAGCCTCTAAAAAGAAGGCGAAAATCTCAATTTGAAACGGAACGGAAATAACTTGACCAACAATTTTGGCGAAACCAGGCCAAAGAAGTGAAATTTGTACACCAACAATTGTTCCAGTTGGAATTGCTACACCGAGAAGGATAGCGAAAGCCTTTGTCCATCTTTTTGCCATAATGGCATAGTCGGAATCTTTCTTCCAGTGATAGAGTATTTCACTTATAAAAATCATTAAAGAAAGCCCAACTCCAAGCGTTGCAAAGATAATGTGGAATGCTAATGAAGAACCAAAAAATGCCCTTGCTAATGTTACGGTATCCATATGTATACTCCTCTTCTTTTTTGCCATTATTTTCTGATTGAATTGGAAGATTTATTCAAAAAACTGCCAAAAATATATATGTATTTAAAAAATGAGTATGGTAATATAATGTTGAAATATTCCCAAAAGAAAGAAATTAAAATTTAATAATATTTTGTTTGTTTTTTATGGCTGAATCTTTTATAATCTTTTATGCGAACGTAAGTTCTATTTCCGGGATGAAGAAGTTTATGTGAAATGGAGAGGGTGTTTTATGTATCCTGAAGTCATTAAAAAGATGGCATTTTCAAGAGAGCATAGAGATTTATTATTAAAGTTGTATAATAAAGAAATTACGCGTCGTGAATATGATCGACTTGTGGAATCGCTATATAGGCCTTCTAAAGAGGCTTGCGAAGGATAAGGTGGGAGAGACAATCTAATGGATTGTCTTTTTTAAATTTGCGTATGTTCTGTTAAAATTAAGGTTAGCCTTAATAGGGAGGTGAAAAGCTTGCGGAAACGTTTATATATAGGGTTTGGAGTTGTTTTCTTAATCGTATTAGGCGGAATTGTATTTTGGTCGGCTTTACAAGGAAACCGTACGGAGCATTTTATTTTAAGGCATATGGTAAATGAAAATGGAACACTTGCAACGTATCGCTTAGAGGATACAAAGGCAGGAACGGGTGAAGCGAAGGGCCGTGAAGCTTTATCAGAATCGGCAGGACTATGGTTACAATATACGCTTGATAAAGATGATCAGTCGCTATTTGATGAACAAGTAAAGGTCATTCAAAATAATTTTGTACATAAGGAACACATCGTTTTATGGAAAATCTCTGAAAAGGGAGAAATGCAGTCAGCCACAAATGCACTTATAGATGATCTTCGTATTATTGAACAATTATATCGTGCTTATGAAATGTATAAGGAAGAGCGCTATAAAAACCTTGCAGATCAATTGAGTGATTCTGTACTTCGTTATAATAAAAAAGGTAATTATTACGTTGATTATTACGATGCAGATGCAGGGAAACAAAATAAGTTCACAACAACATCTTACATAAATCCGCATGCATTCTCGTATATGAAAAAGTATGGGAAAATTTCTGCACAGCAGTATCAGGAAGTTGTTCAGTTTTTAGCGGATTATCCGAGAAACGACTGGGCATTCCCGAAAGAGTATAAAGATGATGGGACATTTACGTACGATAAAGAAGTGAATCTTATTGATCAATCATACGTTGCTTATCATCGCAGTTTAGGCGGTCTTTCATCAGATGCTTATTTGGAATTTATAAAGAAGAAATTTCGCGAAGACGGAAAGTTATACGGACGTTATAACTTAGAAACGGGAAAACAAGCTGTGAACTATGAATCACCAGCATCTTACGGATTAACAATTTTGTACGTACTACAAACAGGTGATACAAAGTTTGCGAAGGAATTGTATGAGCGGATGACTACATTCCGAAATGATAATGTATTTAGTAGATATTATGGTGGATATGTAACAGGTGAGAATAATAATACACATATTTTTGATAACGTATTACCGCTTTTAGCTGAAATAGAATTGGAGAAGAGTAAAAAATAGAGTGCCACCCTAGGGGTGGCACTTTTTGCTTATTTCTTTTCCATTACCGCAAAGTAATTGTTTTCATTATCAGCAAAATTGAATGCTCTACCAGTAGGTAAATCTACAACTTGTCCAACCGTAACGTTTTTCTCAGAAAGATCTTTATACAGTTGATCTAAGTTATTAGAGAAGAACATAAGTGAAGGGGTATTTAAGTTTAATTCAGGTTGCATCTTCGCAATTAACGCCTTATCGTGAAGGACAATGCTTGTTCCAGCTTCCTTTGCCAGCGCAATTTCAATCCAGCGAAATCCTTGTCCGTTATTTTCTTCCGCAACGATTTGGAATCCTACTGTTTCTGTCCAAAATTGTACTGATTCATCTTGGTTATTTACATATAACATAATTTGTCCAATTTGATTAATCATAGGTGTCTCCTGCTTTCTTTTCTTATATGTGTATTATTATATCAAATATATGGTTTAAATACTTTTTCATGGTTTTTTCGAATGGCAATCTTCGCCCATTTCATACTTGTCGTAGGGGAAGGCCCTGTAACCCATGTATGAAATGGTAGTGTACTGCAAATGACCATTGTGAATATAGAAAGTACGGCTGTTACTGAAAATAGTAATAGACTATATACTATTGTGTTTTCTTGTAGTGCAAATAGAGAAAGAAATTTTGTGCCTATATGTAAAAAGAAAAAGTGGGCTAAATAGGCGCCGTACGTGTAATTCCCGATAAACCGTAAAGCTTTATATAAGAAACCACGTCGCTGTACAATTGTAATAGATAACACGTACAGTATCATAATTTCACAAACAATATATAAAAACATGGACGGTTTTAAATAAGTAGAAACGGTTAAATGAATAGAATTGGCGCCGTAAAAACTAAATAACTCATAATTGATGAATAAAAATAAGATGAAAAATAAGATTGTTATAAGCGGAATATGTTTCATGACAAATATACGCCAAGTTTGTAATGCTACAGCAGCTATTCCTCCCATGACGAAATAGAATGAGTAGAAGAAGAAGGAACGATCTGTATAATGTAAAATGGTTGAACTAGTCAGTTTCTCTCCATTAAAAATGTAGTGAGAAGAGTACCACATTAAGAAGAAATATAGACAAGCGAAAATGGTCATATATTTATATATGTCTTTTTTATTTTCTGTTCGTTTTTGAAACCAATAAAATAGTGTACATAGTAACGGGAACAATAAGTGAATTTGGAACATCATAATCACGTACCAAAGATGAGGTGCAGCCGTTCCGAGTAATAAATTTTTTATTCCGCCTTTTAGTGTAATGACATCGTTTGTTGTTACTAGATAAAGAATAGACCAGAAGAAATAAGGGATGAGTAAATGTGTGGCTTTTTCATAAATATATTCTTTGTAAACGAGTTGCTTCTTATATTGCCGAATTAAATGAAATCCGACGATAAATATGAATGCAGGTGCTGAAAACTTTGCTAGATTAAATAGCATGCCCATAATGAGGGATTGTTCGAGTAAGACATTTCCTTGATTCATTGTATATAATAAGGAACTTTGCAAAACGACAGCAAGAAATGCAATGCTTTGCAAAACTTTAAATTCTGGTGCGCTTTGTGTCATTGTGTCCATCTCCTTTTCCATACATGATTATAGTACGGAGAAAGGATGAAAGGTGTGGAATATTTGTGAAGATTATAACAAATTTGTGGCGGGATGGGATTATATTAACGGTTTTGCTAATATATCTATCACAACTTCAAATATATCAACGATTTTTCCAATATATCGATTCACTGAAAAATAACAACAAAAAGAGGATGCTCAAAGTGGGCATCCTCTTTCTATATATTAAGCAAATTTATTTTTGATCCAGTTTTTACCTTCTACAAGACGAGCTGTCATTACGGCACAAGCGTTATCTCCTGTTACGTTTAACACTGTTGCAGGAGGATCGATGATTGTACTAATTGCGGCGATAATTGGCAATGCTTCTGGTGGGAATCCGTATAGAGAAACGATTAACATTTCACCAATCATACCTCCGCCCGGAATAGCACCCATTACTGTTCCTACTAATAGAGAAACAACAAGTGCAATTGCTAATGTTTTCGGTCCTTCGAATTCCATGTTGAAAATACCGAATAAGAAAGAAATTTTTAATACCCCGCCTAAAACAGATCCATCTTTATGAAGTGTAGATCCAAGAAGGACAACTGTTTCACGAACGTCAGAAGAAATACCCATTTTCTTCGTTGCTTCTAAGTTCGCTGGAATACTTGCGGCACTACTACAAGTTGCAAGTGATGTAACTGTAGGAGAGACCATGTTCTTCCAAAATACTTGTACACCTTGTTTGCGACCTGCAAGGTACGCATAGAATGTAAAGAATACAAAGAAGTAAATAAGAGAAGCCGGATAGTATACCATTGCTGCTCGGAAGTAAGTTCCAAGAAGTTGTGGTCCGAATTCACCAACTAATGCTGCGAAGTAGGCAGCTAGTCCGATTGGAGCGTAGTACATAATGAAAGATACAACTTTCATTGAAATTTCTGCACCAGCTTGTAAGAATGTAGCGAATGGTTTCCCTTTTTCACCAACTGCTGAAGTTGCAACCCCCATTAAGATAGAGAAGAAAATAAGAGCTAGCATGTTCTCACGAGATAGTAACTTTGAAAAGTCTGATACTGTTAGGATACCGACAATTTGATCAGCAACACTAACTGCTTTTTCAGCTTTATCAGGCTGTGTTAGTTCTAATACAACACCTTGTGCTGGCGGGAATACTTTCACAATAATAATCATAAAAATAGCAGCTAAAATACTTGTAAATAAGAAAGTTCCAGCCATACTAGACATAATTTTACCGAAACGTTTTAATCCATCCATATTAGCAATAGA
Source organism: Bacillus sp. FSL R9-9410 (assembly GCF_038050385.1). Taxonomy (NCBI): domain Bacteria; kingdom Bacillati; phylum Bacillota; class Bacilli; order Caryophanales; family Bacillaceae; genus Bacillus; species Bacillus sp. FSL R9-9410. Next base: position 260,001 of record NZ_JBBOTV010000002.1, on the reverse strand, counting down.
TGACGCGATGCTAAAGAACACTAACGGTACAACAATCGTAAACATTAAGTTTAAGAAAATGTCACCAAGCGGCTTTAAAGCAACTGCATCGGCACCCATGAAATAACCAATGAAACCACCAATTAGGATAGAAGATAATAAAATAAGCGGAAAGCGATATGCCTTCATAAATATACCCTCCTATCGATTATAAAAAATCATACTGAATCATTATAGCGAGTTAGAGACTTCTTTACTAGGAAAATACGGATAGATAGAATAGCGTGAAAACCAAGAAATTTTTGTTTTTAAGCTCGGCATACAGTTAGGAATCTAGACATATATATTTGTAACCTAGTGGTGGCAAGGTATGCACCATAACTTAGGTTTAGAAAAAGAGGGAGGGAAACAGGATGAATATTTTACTTTGCTGTGCAGCGGGAATGTCTTCCAGTTTGATAGTTGCAAAAATGGAGAAAGCGGCACAGGCAAGGGGGATAGAGGGAAAGATTTGGGCTGTATCATGTTCAGAAGTGCGAAATCATATCGATGATGCAGATGTACTTTTACTTGGACCGCAAGTACGTTATTTATTACCGAAAATGAAAGAATTATGTAAGGAGAAAGGAATACCTGTTGATGTCATTCAATCTGTCCATTATGGGCTTTGTAATGGAGAAGCTATCTTACAAGCAGCTTTGTCAATGAAACCATGAGGAGAGTGGGATAGATGATAAAGTTTTTGGAGAAATATGTGATGCCAGTGGCAGGGAGGGTTGCAGAGCAGAGACATTTGCAAGCGATTCGTGATGGAATTATTTTGACGATGCCTTTCTTGATTATTGGATCTTTCTTTCTAATTATTAGTGCTTTACCCATACCAGGGTATAATGATTTTATGGCAGGATTGTTTGGGGAGAGTTGGCAAAAAGCTTTAGGGTATCCAGTTAGCGCAACATTTAATATAATGTCTTTAATAGCTGTTTTTGGAATCGCTTACAGACTTGGTGAGTATTATAAAGTGGATTCTTTAGCATCTGGTGCATTATCACTTGTATCATTTTTGCTTGCAACACCGTTCCAGGTTATGTATATGATACCAAATACAAAGGAAAGTGTACTTGTAGATGGGGTTATACCAGCTGCGCTAATGGGAAGCCAAGGTTTGTTTGTGGCGATGATTATTGCAATTATATCTACTGAAATTTATAGATTTATTGTGCAAAAAAAGATGATTATAAAAATGCCAGAGACAGTTCCACCAGCCGTAACACGTTCATTTGCTGCGCTTATTCCAGGTTTTATTGTTGTGACGGTTATTTGGATCATTAGATTAATTTTTGAACATACGACTTTCGGTAGCATTCATAATGTTGTAGGGAAACTTCTGCAAGAACCACTTAGTGCACTTGGTGCCAGTCTTTGGGGCGCGGTAATTGCAGTTATCATTGTCCATGTACTTTGGGCGTGTGGAATTCATGGCGCTGCAATTGTGGGCGGTGTAATGAGCCCGATTTGGTTGTCGTTAATGGACCAAAACCGAATTGCTTTTCAGGCTGGGCAAGATGTACCGAATACAATTACTGCACAGTTCTTTGATTTATGGATTTATATGGGCGGTTCTGGTGCAACACTTGCTTTAGTTGTAGGAATGTTATTATTTGCGCGAAGTCAGCAATTGAAAAGTTTAGGACGATTGTCGATTGCACCTGGTATTTTTAATATTAATGAAATGGTGACTTTCGGAATGCCGATTGTAATGAACCCACTTTTACTTATTCCATTTATATTGGTGCCAGTCGTGTTAACGGTTGTTTCTTATTTTGCAATGGAATGGGGATGGGTTGCACGTCCGAGTGGAGCTGCTGTACCTTGGACCACACCTATTCTTTTTAGTGGATATTTAGGATCAGGCGGGAAAATTTCAGGGGTTGTTTTGCAACTCGTTAACTTTGCGCTTGCATTCTTTATTTACTTGCCATTCTTAAAAATATGGGATAAACAAAAAGTAGCGGAAGAAAAGGGGGAGTAAAGAACTAAAATGGATACGATAGAGACGAAAGCTTTTCATTTAATTTTGCATGGGGGAAATGCGAGAAGCTGTTCAATGGAAGCAATTGATTGCGCAAAGCGCGGTGAATTTCAGGGAGCGGAAGCTAAACTACAAGAAGCTTTAAATGAATTGCAAGAGGCGCACCGCTTACAAACGGAGCTCATACAGAAAGAAGCTGGCGGGGAAAAGACAGAAGTTACCCTGCTGATGGTACATGCGCAAGATCATTTAATGAACGCAATTACAGTGAAGGAATTGGCGAGTGAATTTGTAGAATTATATAGGAAGATGTCAGTAGCTGAATGAACCTTGCGCATGCAAGGTTTTTTTATGTTTTTAAAAGAGACAGTTATGACGGAAAGAGGGCCACTTATGGATAATTGTATTTATTATTTCCAGGTGTATGTAAAAATGAAAGTGTAAAGGGAGCTTCATTATATGGTTTATGATGACTTTATATTGGAAACGAAAAATAGCAAAATTAAATCATCAATTAAGATGAATAGACTATGTGTGCTTACCATCAGTGGAGTGTTATAAGTTCCACTGATGGTATTTTTATATTAACAAGCCTCCTTCTTCATGGGGAAATGGGGATGATAACTAATCGATAGTAACAAATTCTCCTACACCACGAATTAATTTTTTTATATGCATACGTTCTGGTTTTAACACGCTTATTATAGAATCAATGGCCTTTTGAGGATCAACAGACGTGCCGCAAGTGTAACAATCAATTGCTGCAAATTTCTTTTCAGGATAAGTGTGAATAGAGAGATGGCTTTCTGATAATAAAATTAATACCGTAACTCCATATGGGTGGAATTCCTTGTTACTTACATTTAAAACGTGGGCACCAGAGCGATTCGCAGCGGCAACTAAATGATGCTCTAAAAAATGAATATCATTTAATAGAGAAAAATCTACGCCCCATAAATCTACTATTATATGCCGACCAAATGTAGAATAGTCCATCTACTTGTACCCCCTTTGTTAAAATATCATCAAAATTTCATTTCTTGTTGATAGCAATGATGTAGGGTAAGGTCAGATTCTGAATTTAACACGGCATTGTTACGGTGTTCTAAATGTTCTTCTTTAAATTGAAATAAAGGAGCAAGAAGAGAAGGTAATGTTCGAGGGGATGGTACTACGTATAATTGTTCAATTTGATCGAGTACAAACGAGGAGTTAGCAGCAATATGAAATCCCCAGTCAGTTCCGAAAGAAGGAACAATTGTATGATAGCTTTTTACAGTTAATCCGGCATGTTCAATTGTGTTACCAATACTCCAATATACAAGAGGTGCATCAGCGGGTGAATTAGATTGGCAAACAAATGCGCCATCCTCTGTTAGGAACGTAGCTATAAGGGCAAAGAGTTCACTCGTATATAAAGTGCTTAATACTTCTGTCGCTGGATCCGGAAAATCAATAATAATTACATCATATAAAGAGGAAGGAGATTTCAGAAATTCTTTTGCGTCACATACATGTACATTTGCACGATCATCAAAAAATGCGCGTTGGTTTAAAGCGACTAATTCTGGAACATTACGAGCCATCGTAATCATTTCTTCGTCTAAGTCGACGAGGTCTACATGGATAACCGTTTCATATTTTAAAACCTCTCTTAAAGCAAGACCATCGCCACCGCCTAATATGAGAACACGCTTTGAATCTATTACCTTTGACATAATCGGATGAACTAGTGCCTCATGATAGATTTGCTCATCGACGGAACTAAATTGTAGCTGTTTATCCAAATATAGACGAATATCGCTTACTTGGAGTAAATTAATGTTTTGATAATTGCTTTTTTCTTCAAATAAACTTGTATGTTCGCCAGCTTGTATTTCTTTTAGCGAAATTTCATCCCATACATCTAAGCTGTGCGAATCTGTGGGTACTATTATTACATTTTCCGATTGTACTTGCTTATCGTCTTCATCTTCATCTTCATCTTCATCTTCGTCCTGCTTATCCTGCTTATCTTGTTTATCGTGTTTATCAGGTTTGTCCTGTTTATCAGGTTTGTCCTGTTTGTCTTGCGTATCTTCAGTATCCTGTTTGTCTAGTTTATACGTGTTTGAATCTAGTTCAGAACCCTCTTCATGTTTATACCATTTATTTTGAAACTGTATTCTATAAATCTTCATTCTATTCTTTTTTCTATGCTTTGGCATTAGAATCCCCTTTCGAAATACTTTATTTTATTCTATTCTATGTAATTTAATAGAGTTTGACTGGACAATAGTTAGACGAGTGTCTTGAATAGGTATTTGTTTTTGATTTGAGTCGAAATATTATATTTTCCGTTATTATATTTTCACACTTTTAAAAAATTTAGTGTTTTTTTGTTTTAAATACAACTATACAACTAAACACTAATCTATTTTCATACAGTTATGTGTTAAAAGCGTGTTGTTTTATAACACACTGTGTGTTTTTTGGGTGACACACTGTTTGAAAGCGGTAACACACAAATGAATTGCTCGAAAAAACGTTGATTTTAGGCGTTTTAAAAAGTTGGCACGCTAATTGCATTAATAAATAGCGTAAAGAAAAATAAAAAACATAAATTTTTTATACCACACAAGGGGGATTTATAAATGAATATTTTATTATGTTGTTCAGCAGGGATGTCTACAAGTTTACTAGTTACAAAAATGGAAGCGGCTGCAAAGGCTCGCGGTCTAGAAGGAAAGATTTGGGCTGTATCTGGGGATGCAGTAAAAAACAATATCGATCAAGCAGACGTACTATTATTAGGACCGCAAGTTCGTTACATGCTTTCTACAATGAAAACGCTTGCTGATGAAAAGAGCGTTGGAATCGATGTTATTAACCCAATGCACTACGGCATGATGAATGGAGAAGCAGTTTTAGATCACGCATTAACACTTAAAAAATAATTAGGGGGGAAGCGAAATGCAAAAATTTATTGCATTTATGGAGAAATATTTAGTTCCAGTCGCAGGAAGAATCGGATCGCAGCGCCATTTAGTTGCGATTCGTGATGGTTTTATCGCAGTTATGCCTCTTATTTTAGTTGGATCATTTGCAATACTTATTAATAACTTGCCAGTGGATGCATTCCAAAAATTTATGAAGGGTGCATTCGGGGACGTTTGGAAAGATATCGGCGGTGGTATGTGGGCAGGTTCCTTCGCTATACTCGCCCTCATAACCGCAGTTGGGATAAGTTACAATTTAGCGAAATCTTACGGCATTGACGCGTTGTCAGCAGCAATTATTACATTCGGTGCATTAATTATTATATCTCCGACAACGCCAAAAGAAGGCGGTATTGATTTAGCTTGGACAGGATCACAAGGTTTATTCGTTTCTATCATTGTAGCTCTTCTTGTCACAGAGGCATTTAGGTTCTTTGTTCAAAGGGATATTACAATTAAAATGCCAGATGGTGTTCCACCAGCAGTAATGAAGTCATTTGCAGCGTTAGTTCCAGCATTCGTTATTTTAATTGTAACAGCAAGTATTCAATTAGCAGTGAAATTAGCAGGTACAAGTATTCATAAAATCGTATTTGAAACAATTCAAGTACCATTACAAGGTTTAGCAGGTACATTACCAAGTGCAATTATTGTAGCGTTACTTATTCATGTATTATGGTTCTTCGGATTACATGGTCCGAATATTATTGGGGGTATTATTGACCCAATCTATTTACCAGCATTAGAAAAAAATATGAACTTATTTAAAGATGGTATGTCTGCATATGACGTACCGAATATTTTTACAAAACCATTCTTTGATGTATATGTTTACATCGGTGGATCAGGTGCGACATTAGCATTTTTAGTAGCAGTAATGCTTGTTGCGAAAAGTGCACAGCTTCGTGGTGTAGGCCGTGTATCTATCGGTCCTGGTTTCTTCAATATTAACGAGCCAGTTATTTTCGGTACACCAATTGTATTAAATCCAGCTTTAATCATTCCATTCGTACTTACACCAGTTGTATTAGTTATTACTTCTTATACAGCAATTTCCTTAGGCTGGGTACCAAAAACAGTTGCTTTAGTTCCGTGGACAATGCCACCAATTTTTAGTGGTTATCTTGTATCGGGCGGAAGCATCGCTGGTGCTGCATTGCAGCTAGTAAACTTTGCAATCGCGGTAGTAATTTACTATCCATTCGTATTAATGTGTGACCGTACGTACGTACAAGCGTCAAAAGATGCTGCAAAAGGAAACGACAATTCAGTATCACTTTAAAAAGTATTGTTCTGGCGAGTTGTATAGCTCGTCAGAACAATCACCTTTATATCATGTTCAAAAAGATGAGACCCATCTACAAGAACACCAAACTATCATTAATAAAATAATAATTTAATAGACATGTTCAAACTGAAGGGGTATTTAAATCGGTTGAACCATAATAGAGAGGGCGGTAATTATGATGACTACAGCAGAACAAATTCCATTCCAATTGATTTTAAATAGTGGTAATGCACGAAGCTTTGCAATGGAGGCACTTCAATTTGCCAAACAGGGGAAAATGACAGAAGCAGATGAAGCGATGGTAAAGGCGAAAGAAGCGATTAATGAAGCGCATCATTTCCAAACAGAGCTCATACAATCAGAAGCAAGAGGGGAAAAAACAGAGATTAGTGTTCTTTTAATTCATGCACAAGATCATTTAATGAATGCGATTACAGTAAAAGAATTAGCAGCAGAATTTATTGACCTTTATAAAAAGCTAGAAGCGAAAGGGGAATAAAGCATGACTGGAATTAAAATTGCTACAATCGGCGGTGGATCTAGTTATACACCAGAATTAATTGAAGGATTTATTAAACGTTATGATGAGCTTCCTGTTCGTGAAATTTGGTTAGTAGATATTGAGGCAGGAAAAGAGAAGTTAGAAATCGTTGGTGACTTAGCGAAACGTATGGTGAAAAAATCAGGTTTACCAATTGATATTCATTTAACACTTGATCGCCGTGAGGCATTAAAGGGTGCTGACTTCGTAACAACGCAGCTTCGCGTTGGTTTATTAGAAGCTCGTGCAAAAGATGAAGCAATTCCATTAAAATATGATGTAATTGGTCAGGAAACGAATGGTCCTGGCGGTTTATTTAAAGCACTGAGAACGATTCCTGTTATTTTAGATATTTGTAAGGACATGGAGGAACTATGTCCAAATGCATGGCTTATTAACTTCGCAAACCCGGCAGGTATGGTAACAGAAGCTGTACTTCGCTACACGAACATTCAACGAGTAGTTGGTCTATGTAACGTTCCAATCGGAATTCGTATGGGTCTTGCAAGATTACTTGAAGTAGATGCAAGCCGTGTCCACGTTGATTTCGCTGGTTTAAATCATATGGTATACGGATTAGATGTATACTTAGATGGAGTAAGCGTAATGGACCGTGTACTAGAACTTGTAACAGATCCAGAAAAGCAAATTACGATGGAAAACATTGCTGCGCTTAACTGGGAGCCAGATTTCATTCGTGGTCTTCGCGCTATTCCGTGTCCATACCATCGTTACTACTATAAAACACGTGAAATGTTAGAAGAAGAGAAAGAAGCTTCGATTGAAAAAGGTACACGTGCAGAAGTAGTAAAACAATTAGAAGATGATTTATTTGAGTTATATAAAGACCCGAATTTAGATATTAAGCCACCACAATTAGAAAAGCGCGGCGGAGCTTATTATAGTGACGCAGCATGTAGCTTAATTACGTCTATTTACAATAATAAAGGTGATATCCAGCCTGTTAATACACGAAACAACGGAACAATTGCAAGCTTGCCACATGATTCGGCTGTTGAAGTGAACTGTATTATTACGAAAGAAGGGCCAAAACCAATTGCGGTTGGAGACTTACCGGTACCAGTTCGCGGTTTAGTACAGCAAATTAAATCATTTGAGCGCACAACAATTGAAGCTGCTATTACAGGGGATTATCATAAGGCGCTGCTTGCTATGACAATTAACCCACTTGTACCATCAGATAAAGTTGCAAAACAAATTTTAGATGAAATGTTGGAAGCACATAAAGAACATCTTCCACAATTCTTTAAGAAGATAGAGAAATAAAGCGGCGCTATTTAGCCCGCTTTTTTTAATTCTAGTAGGAGGTATTACGATGATTAAGTTAATTGTAAATGCAGATGATTTCGGTCTTACGGAAGGTACAAATTACGGAATTATTGATGGACATAAAAACGGGCTTGTAAATTCAACGACGATGATGATGAATATGCCAGGGACAGAGCATGCCGTAAGTTTAGCGAAAGAGTATAAAACGTTAGGAGTAGGAGTGCATCTCGTATTAACGGCAGGAGAACCGCTTCTTAAAGACGTTCCATCACTTGTGAGTAGCGATGGATTGTTTCATAAACAACGTGTTGTATGGGAAGGCAATATAAATCCAGAAGAGGTTGAAAGAGAGTGGACGGCTCAAATTGAGAAATTTTTGTCTTACGGTTTAACACCAACTCATTTAGATAGTCATCATCACGTGCATGGATTACCGCTTTTACACGACGTTCTTGAGAGCTTAGCAAGTAAATATAATGTTCCGATTCGTCGTTGTGAGGAAGAGCGAGCGGTGCACCCATTTTCAGATGTGTTTTACAGTGATTTTTACGCTGACGGTGTAACGGAAGATTACTTTGTGAAGTTAAAAGAAAGAGTACAGGACGAGCAAACGGTAGAAATTATGGTGCATCCAGCTTATATTGACCCAGAGCTTGTGAAGCGTTCTTCTTACGTAATGGATCGCGTGAAAGAGTTGCGTATTTTAACGGAGAGCGAGTTGCCTGAGGGAATGGAGCTTGTGAAGTTTTAATAGGAAAACGACGGCTAAATGGGGCCGTCGTTTTTTGTGCTTACAAAATGGATAGAACATATCCACCGAAGGCTCCGAGTATAACGATAACCCAAGGTGGTGTTTTCCAAAAAGCGAGTAAGCAAAATAGAAGAGAAGCAAAAACGAAATCTACAGAATTCATAATTGTACTCGTCCAAATTGGATCATAAAAAGCTGCAAGTAAAATGCCGACAACGGCTGCGTTTACTCCAAGTAGTGCACCTTGTATGTAAGATACTCTCCTTACACTGTCCCAAAATGGTAAAACGCCAACAACGAGCAGGAAGGCAGGAAGAAAGATAGCGATCGTTGCAACAACTGCTCCGGCGGTTCCATTTAGCACTGCTCCTATATAAGAAGCGAATGTAAATAGTGGCCCTGGCACTGCTTGTGTTAATCCGTATCCAGCTAGAAATTGTTCTTTTGTCATCATCCCGTTTTGTACAAACTCACTTTCAAGAAGAGGAAGTACGACGTGCCCTCCTCCGAATACAAGTGCACCAGAGCGATAGAAGCTGTCAAATAAAGAGATGAAATAAGAGTACGGTCGTAACATTGGTAGCAGTATTAATAGCCCGAAGAATAAGATGAGACAAGACATGGCTACCATTTTTGAAATAGGTACTTTTATTTTATTTACTTGGCTAACGGGTTGGTCGCGATATAAAAACCAGCCGATAAAGCCAGATACTATAATGAGAATTACTTGTGTCCAGCTACTTGGCCATAATAAGGCGATTGCGGCAGTTACAATTGCGATTGTTGCACGGTTTCGGTCCGGTGTTAACTTTTGAGCCATTCCCCATATTGCATGAGCGACAATTGCGACCGCTACAAGTTTCAGCCCATGAATCCAGCCTGTACTTCCAAGTTCGAATTGGTTCAGGAAGGAAGCGAAAAAGACTAAAACGAGAACAGACGGGAGAGTGAATCCGATCCATGAAATAATGGCTCCTAATAATCCGCCGCGCAATAATCCAACTCCCATCCCGACTTGGCTGCTAGCAGGCCCAGGGAGGAATTGACATAGTGCTACTAAGTCTCCATAACTTCGTTCATCCATCCATTTTCTTTTTTGCACGTATTCGTGGTGGAAATAACCAAGATGGGCGACAGGGCCTCCAAACGAAGTAAGCCCTAATTTAAATGATACGAGAAAAATCTCCATTAATAATCGAAAAGAGTAGTTGTTATTTTTCAAAAGACCCTCCTAGAATGTTTTTCTAAGTGCATTATACAAGAGGCAGTAAAGTGAATGAAATGATTTCTATGTAAAGATTTTGTGAATCTTTTAGTTGTAATTAAAATTTGAAAAAGTCATAAATGATTATGTCTAAACCATAAAGTAGTAGAAGTAGTGCTGGGAAATTTATATGAGGAGAATGCCCGTATGACAACACATTTCTTTGCTAGGTTAACAGGGAAGGGGGAAGTACCTCCTGTAAATACTGAAGCTTACGGTGTAACAGAGCTCATTTTTAGTGAAGATTTAAAGAAGTTGCAATATCGGGTCATATTAAAAAACATAAAAAAAATCACGGCATGCCAAATTCATTTAGGAAAAGCGAATCAAATTGGTCCAGTTGTTTTAAGTTTGTTTGGTCCGCTAGAGCAAGGAATTAGTGTGAATGAAGGAGTCGTTACTGGTGTAGCTAAAGTGGAGGATTTTGAAGGGCCTTTACAGGGGAGAGCATTTGACAGCTTGTTTCAAGAGATAATGCAAGCAAATGTATATGTAAATGTTAATACGAAATCTAATAAAAAGGGAGAAATAAGGGGGAGAATAAGGGAAGTAAAGAAGTAAGCGAAAAGGCTGTCCAAAAAACATTTTGGAACAGCCTTTTCTGCTATAAGGTGCAAATTTTAGCGATTATTGTCGGTAAATCGATATACTTTGAAAATCGCTGATATAATCTGGGTTACGCCGATATATTTTGAAAATCGCTGATATAATCCGAGTTATGCTGATATATTTGAAAAATCGCTGATATAATTCGCGTTACGGTCGATATATTTAAAAACTGCCTCGATTAATTTTTTACAGGTTGATTTTTGATGAAGAAGTCCATTACATAAAATACTTCGTCATCTGGTATTTGTATTTCAAATGTATTTTCGATAGGTTGCAATGCTTTTTTCACTTTCATATACATCCAGTACTCATCTTGTCTTCGTTTTTCTTTATCAGGATGAGGGAGGAGACTTTCGCCTTTTTGAAGACGGTCAACCATGCAGCTCATATGCAAAATTACACCCATTAAACTGTCGGGAGTTAGCTGTAAAGAAATCAATTCCTGAATTGTATTTAATGCATAACGAATTGTTTTAATAAGTAATGCCCCATCGTTACGTTGCATTTGTTGTTCAAGAATATCAGCCATTTTCTCATATGTTTCTTCATACGTAATCAATTCTTGAATTGGCTGAATAGCTGTGTAGTTCACAATGTCTTGGAAATGATATGTTAAGCATGGCACTTGCACATCGAAATTTGTGACGATACAAATGATGTTACGCTCTTTTTTTATGTTCTCGATCATTTTTGTTAAATCTTTTTCGTGAACGATGCTAATCGGAATAATTTCAATTAAGTCTTTATCAAAGCGTAAATAGTTCTCTAACATTTTTTGAATTGCTAAAGCACTTCCTTCGCCAGTTAAACAAGCTGTTAAAATCACGGATTTCATTGGCGACAGTGGCTTTTTCTTTTCTTCCTGTACGTTTAAATAGAACGGCGTTAAGTTCTTCACTGTTTCGTATAGTGCATCTAATGAGTAGCCAAGCTGAGCTTTTCGAGCTGCTTCTAGTGCGTGTGGTGTACTTGTCATTGAAAGAACACGGACAGGGATTTTGAATTCAGTTTCTAATATATCACCAATATAAGCGAGAGATCCCATATCAACAAGTAAGAGAAGCCCGTTTACATTTTGAAGTGTTTTCATATACACTTTAACACGCTCTAAGAAGTCTTTTGGTGATTCATGCAAGGGCATATCGATACCAGTTACTTCATCGATACCGAGAAGTTCGTTTGCAACATTGGCCATTTCTGTTGCGATGCCATTACCGTGTGCTAATATTAATACTTTTACTTCTGTTTGTGAGGCAGGAATTGGATCAACAACGAAGAACATTGTTAAAAAGCCAGCTTCATCAATAGGCATTGTTATTTGTAATTCTTCTTCTAATAGCTGAATACATTGCATAGCTACGGAAAAAGCTTCTTTATATTTCGTACGAATTTGATTTAATTGTGGGTGGTGAATTTGTTTCCCGCCCTGTAAACGTTGTAGAGTTGTCTGTACATGTAAGCTTAAAGCGAGAAATACTTTTTCATCGAAAGTTTTAGATAAATATTTTTCAGCTAGTTCCGCAATTTTTTCACATACGGAAACGATATTACGATCCACAATTTTAAAAACATTTTCATGACTTGTTTTTTTAGATATTTGGTTAAAGTATTGGACGAAAAAGCTTTGAATATCATTTTCTATTAGTAATTCTAATTCTTCCTCTTCAATACCGCGTGCTTGAAGTTCTTCGTATTTATAATCAATATAATCGTAAATAGAAGAGCGACTTCCTTCGGGTTCTATTGTATGCTTACTCCAACCTTCATCACCTGTAAATACAAACGTTTCATTTGGTATTTGATATAGATGACGGCTCTTTCTTTCAATAAATAATCCTTCTTTCATATACCAAGGTAAATCTGTACTTGAAACACAGACAGAATCACGTTTTTTTGTTACGAAATCAGAATAAGCTTTCGCACAGGCAATTTGTACGTCCGTTTTCAATTGGCCGATGTTATTTGGACAATTGTAAAAGACGAAAGCACGCATTGTATTTGGACTAACATGAATCTCTTTCCTTAGACGAATTGCTTCATTTGTGAAAAATAGCTGTAGTAAAGCAAACCGTTCTTTATGTGTTCGCTCACGAAGTGGTGGAAGCGTAACGGTCATCGGAATACGTCTTGTAAATGTTTTTAGTAAAAATGAATTTGGTTCTTCGGTTGTTGCAGTAATAATCAACACTCGTGCCTTACGTTCATTTTCTGTTTCTCCAAGGCGGCGGTATACTCCGCGATCAATAAATGTGAAGAGCATCTCTTGTCCTTCTGGAGGAAGGCGATGTACTTCATCTAAGAAAAGGATTCCTTCATGTGCTTTTTCAATTAGCCCTTTTTGATCACTGGCACCTGTGTAAGCTCCTTTTTTTATTCCAAATAACTGTCCAAGTAGTAGTTGTGGATTGTTTGCATAATCAGCACAGTTAAAGACGATAAAAGGTGCATCTTTTGGAAGTTGTTCCACTTCAATTGCATATTCGTGCATTAAAGAAGCGAACATCGATTTTCCGACACCTGTTTCTCCAAGTAGTAAAGTATGCATACCGTTTGGAGGATAGAGAATAGAAGCTTTTGCTTTTTCAATTGCAATTTTTAGGCTTGTATTTTCAATAGCAAATGTATCTAATGAAGTGCCCTTTGTTGAATGCGTTTCCAATGAAGTGTTCGTTTCTATATAAAAACGGACAGGGCGTGTACTCGTTTTTAATAAACGATTATCTTTCACAAGCTTGTTTAAATCGCTACTAACATTTGCACGGTCTAACTGTAGAAGTGTAGCGAGTTCTGATGCTGTTACACCTTCTGTATAATTCCCTTTTTGTATTGCGTTAAAAATGAGATCTATTCGTTTCATTTCTATTCACCTCGAAACTTCATCACTATTTAAAATTTTACACAAAAATGAGAAGTGTGGGAAGAGAAAAATAAAGTGAAACTTTAATCAGTGGGGGTTTTGTTCATCCCCCACTGATTATTAGCCTTCACCAATCGGGCGTTTACGGGCAGCCCGACTCCCACCTAGCTTCTTTGTTACAGCTGAATTTTGAGGTGGGAGTCTTACTGCCCGTTAACGCGGGATAAAACAGCTTTAGTACATAGGCACTAAAGCTGTTACAATCTTGTGTCTTTCCAAAAATTCACTTCGAGATGGGAAGATGGATTGTAAGGAAGTAGTTTATATCCTTGTGAGTGCAAATAATCAATTACTTTTGGGAGTATTTGCACTGTGACACTAGAATCATGCATTAAAATAACCTCTACTTGTTCATCGCTTTGATTTCGTACTCTTTCTAGTATTGCGGAAGGATTATCATAGCTTTTCCAGTCATATGTATCAATTGTCCAATCCCACATTTTATACTGGGCAGATACGAGTGCGTCGCGGTAATTCTTTTTTAAGTAAGGCATGCTACCGTATGGGACACGAACGAGATGTGTATTTAAATGTGTAACTTGTTGGACGATGTTTTGGGTTTGCTCCATTTCTGCGATTAAAACAGATGGATCGCCAGTATAAAGACGTTTTACATCATGTGACATACTATGGAGACCGATATAATGTCCATCTTTAATCAATCGCTCCATCGTTTTTTTATAATGTGGCACTTTTCCACCAATAACGAAGAAAGTTGCTTTTCCGTTCTTCTCTTTTAAAATATTTAAAATTTGTGGTGTGTATTTATTTGGTCCGTCATCAAATGTTAAGTACGCAATTTTTGTTGTAGAAGAGGTAGTTTGAGTGCTTTGGTAATCTTCTGCTTGAATGTCTGTAGTTGCTTTTGTATTAGATGATGCGTACATAGTAATAGTTGAAAATAAAATTATACATTGAAGTAATCGCTTGATCATAACATTCACCCTCAGTTTGACAATCAAGATGTAAAAATGAAAATTTGATACTTTTTTCATTACCTTCGATATACGTATATCTTTCTCCAATAGAGGCACTCTCAAACAATCTATATTTTGGAAATAGGAAATAAGGAATAAAAAACAAAAAAATAGCATCCTCTTCCTTGGAAGAGGATGCTATTTGAATATTTCATACTAGTAAAGGCTATACTACAATTAGTCTTCGCGTTTTTTCACTTTTTTATAGAAGGAAATAATTGGTTTGTAACGTTCGTGTACAAGACCGATTACTTCAGCAATGATTTCTGTAAAGAAGATTAAAATGAAAAGAAGAATAATGGATAACCATAATGTTGCACTACTGAAAATGATTGCATTTACACTAAAGAATATACCCAATGCGTAAATAATTAGTACCGTTTTACGATGAGAGAATCCCATTGCAAGCAAACGGTGATGTAAATGCGATTTATCAGGTGCTGAAATAGGTTTTTTATTTACGATACGGCGGATAATTGCAAATGTCGTATCAAATATAGGTACACCTAAAATAATGATTGGAACGATAAAACTGAATAACGTTACGCTTTTGTATAATCCAAGTAACGATATAACAGAAATACAGTATCCTAAAAATAGTGCTCCTGTATCTCCCATGAAAATTTTTGCTGGATGGAAGTTGTAGAATAAAAATCCAATTGTACTTGCTAATGTAATCAGTGCTAGAGGTAATATAATAGCTGCTCCAGTACCCCATGGGCTAGTGAAGGCCATATATGCTAGCGTTGCAAGTACGATAGATGAAATCCCTGCGGATAATCCATCTAATCCATCAATTAAGTTGATGGCATTTGTAATACCGACAATCCAAAATACCGTAATTGGATAAGCAAGCCATCCGAGTTCAGTATCTCCAAGGATTGGAATATATAATACTTGCACTAATAATCCACTTTTGACAATCATGATGGCAACTAATAGCTGTCCACCGAATTTTACCCTCGCAGATAGTTCGTACATATCATCTAAAATCCCGATGATAACAATGATGATAGCACCTAAAGTTATCGATAACATTCTTTGTTCGTACAATCCACCGACAACAAATCCTACGGCTACACCGATGAAAATTGCTAACCCGCCAAGACGAGGCATAATTTTTTGGTGTACTTTACGCGCATTTGGCTTGTCTGTTGCTCCTATTTTGAAAGCTAATTTAATAACTAAAGGAGTAACGACGAGTACAGTGATGAAAGATGCCAAAATGGCATAAATCACTTGTGAGTCCATTAATACCCCACCCTTTATAGTTTAACGTAATTTTTCTAATTGTATTTATCTGAAAATTATGATGTTTATTTGCAGGCTCATAACATATGGTATCACAAAAAGATTAGAATTCAATCTTTTTTTCTTTTAGCTGTAAATGGAAGTGCATAGAATATATGACAATTGTACATAGAATGTTGGATCGTTTGAGAAGGTTGTTCATATTACGACTTGGAATATGGCAGTGTATCTGCCTCATTTATAACAAGTATTTTATTATAAGTGTTGCACGTAAAAATGAGTAAGTTCCGTGTTAAAATGTGGGAATTTACATTTTGTATATATTGCATCATTTAACTTTACAAAATCTTAAAAAAGAATAAAAAAATAATTCATATAATAAAGAGATGAAAGAGTTTTCTCATTTTTAGTGTGAGAGGGGGAAGCACAGGGAGAATTCTATGTATTCGTATATTTTCTTATGTATATTCCTGTGCGAAAGGAAAATGAAAATTACGATAATAGGTACCGGATATGTTGGATTGATTACGGGAGTAGGATTGGCGAGATTGGGACATTCGGTCACATGTTTCGATATAAATAGTGAAAAAATTGAACGGATTAAACAAGGCGAGTTACCTATTTATGAATGTGGATTAAATGAATTAATAAATGAAGCATACGAGAATAATCATTTAACTTTTACAGCAAGTAAATCAACGGCATTTAATGATGTGGAGTTTATATTTATTGCAGTTGGAACGCCATCTTTATTAGATGGAACAGCAGATTTAACTTATATTCGTAGTGCTTGTGATGATATTGGAAAATATGTGAATAACGATATTATTATTGTTACGAAAAGTACGGTTCCTGTAGGGACAAATGATGTAATGAGAGAATGGATTGAGGATAAACTACAAGGTAGACATGAATTATATATTGTATCGAATCCAGAGTTTTTAAGAGAAGGTTCTGGTATTTATGATTTTTTTCATGGTGATCGTATCGTAATTGGAGCATGTAGTGAAGAAGCTGCAAGGAAAGTAGAGAATTTGTACAGCAAATTAAGCTTACAAACGTATATTACAGATATTCGAAGTGCTGAGATGATCAAATATGCATCTAATGCTTTTTTAGCTACGAAGATTAGCTTTATTAATGAAATTTCTAATATATGTGAGCAAGTGGGTGCGGATATATTAGATGTAGCTACAGGGATGGGGATGGATAAGAGAATTGGTGCATCTTTTTTAAATGCAGGCATCGGATATGGAGGATCTTGTTTTCCAAAAGATACGAAAGCACTTGTGCAAATTGCAGGGAATGTTTCTCATGATTTTCGCTTGTTGAAAGCAGTCATTGAAGTGAATAATAAACAACAGTTGTTGTTAGTTGAAAAAGCGAAGAAAATTATAGATATGAAGAAGAAGCAAATTGCGGTTCTTGGTGCAGCATTCAAACCGAATACTGACGATATTAGGGAAGCGCCATCTCTTATTATAATAGAAGAATTAATTAATGTAGGTGCGGATGTGGTTTTATATGACCCGCAAGCTATTCAAAATGTAAGAAGTTTATTTGAAAATACGATACGATACGCTGAGTGTATAGATGAATCGATTAGAGAGGCGCATGCAGTTTTTATCGTAACAGAATGGGAATCAATTCGAAATTATCCGCTAGAAAAGTATGCACAGCTTATGAGGGAACCTATTCTATTTGATGGGAGAAATTGTTATACTAATGAGGATGCTGAGAAGCATGGATTAGATTATTACTCAGTTGGGCGAAAAGGCGCCGCCTGTAATAGTAATGTTTCTCAGGTTCGTTAAAAAGTGTATTTCTACATGCATATTTTTATATGCGATAATAGAAGTTTTAACTAGTGAAAGAAAAGAGGCAATGAAATGACTGAACGTTTAAAAGTAATGACAATTTTCGGGACACGACCAGAAGCAATTAAAATGGCACCTCTTGTATTAGAGTTGCAAAAGCACCCAGAAAAGATTGAATCAATTGTGACTGTAACAGCACAACACCGTCAAATGTTAGATCAAGTATTAAATATCTTTGGAATTACGCCAGATTTCGATTTGAATATCATGAAAGATCGTCAAACTTTAATTGATATTACAACACGTGGTTTAGAAGGTTTAGATAAAGTAATGAAAGAAGCGAAGCCTGATATCGTACTTGTGCATGGTGATACAACGACGACATTTATTGCAAGCTTAGCTGCTTTCTATAATCAAATTCCAGTAGGGCATGTGGAAGCCGGACTTCGTACATGGGATAAGTATTCTCCATATCCAGAAGAGATGAATCGTCAACTAACAGGTGTAATGGCGGATCTTCATTTCTCACCTACAACAAAATCAGCAACGAACTTACAAAAAGAAAATAAAGATGAGTCACGCATTTTCGTAACAGGAAATACAGCGATCGATGCACTGAAGACAACTGTAAAAGAAACTTATAGCCATTCGGTGTTAGAGAAACTTGGAAATGATCGTCTTGTACTTATGACAGCACACCGTCGTGAAAATTTAGGAGAACCAATGCGCAATATGTTCCGTGCAATTAAGCGTCTTGTTGATAAACACGAAGATGTACAAGTTGTATACCCTGTTCATATGAATCCTGTTGTTCGCGAAATAGCGAATGATATTTTAGGCGAGCATAGCCGCATTCATTTAATTGAGCCGCTAGATGTAATCGATTTCCATAACATTGCAGCTCGTTCATACTTAATGTTAACTGATTCTGGTGGTGTACAAGAGGAAGCACCATCACTAGGTGTGCCAGTTCTTGTCCTTCGTGACACGACGGAACGCCCAGAAGGTATCGAAGCAGGTACGCTGAAATTAGCAGGAACAGATGAAGAGACAATCTTTGGTCTTGCTGATGAGTTGTTATCAGATAAAGAAGCTCATGATAAGATGACGAAAGCATCTAACCCTTACGGAGATGGTCGTGCATCAGAGCGTATTGTAGAAGCGATTTTACAACATTTCAACAAGTAGAGTGAAACTTTAATAAATGGGATTTTTATCCTCCGTTTATTATTAGCCCACAACAATTGCGGGAAATAAAAAGAGCCAAATCGTATGTGATGCGATTTGGCTCTTTTTTATTGCTGATTTCTCATAATCCACTCCGCATGAGCATTTGTAGAAGGGGGAGGAGGTGGTGGTGTTTTGTTCTCACTCGGTTCCTTCTTTGCTTTTGCGCTGGAGTTAGAATCAGAATTTGTAGTTGTACTCTCATTTTTTGTAGTTTCTGTTGGGGCGTGTTCTTTTTCCCCTATTTCTTTTAATATTTCGTTACGAGTTGTCTCTACACTGATTGGGTCTGGAAGGAAATAATAAATACCACCCATTTTTTTGTCTTCTCCTTCAAGTTTTAACGTTTGTATCGTAGAAGGATCAAATCCAGAGATTTTATTGTAAAGAGCAAGTCCGTCTGAAATAGGAATATCGGTTTTTATATATTTCCCAACTACCGCTGTTAAATCTTTAATTTTAAATACAGTTGAAGCAGAGTTTAGCTTTTGGGCAACAGCCGCCAGTACTTGCCTTTGTCTCGCAGCTCGACCATAGTCTCCGTTAGGATCTTGCTTTCGCATGCGGACGTAAGCGAGTGCTTCTTCGCCATTTAAGTCTTGTTTACCTTGTTTAAATGGAATTAATTTGTAATAATCTATATCGGAGCGCTCCTCGAAATCAAAAGGAACATCAACTGTAATACCTCCAACAGCATCAACGATACCTTTAAAGCCTTGGAAATCAATTTTAATATAATGATCAACAGGAACTTTTAAAAACCCTTCGACAGTGTCAATTGTCATCTTTTCTCCACCGTAAGCATGAGCAGCGTTAATTTTGTCTTCTTTATTTTTGCCAACAATCTTAACACGAGAATCGCGCGGGATACTCATAAGTGAAATCTTTTTTGAGTTTGGATTAACTGTTGCGAACATAAGTGAATCTGTTCGACCGTTTTGACCGTCTGTTGCGTAATCTTCAATACCCATAATTAGTATTGTGAAAGGTTTTTTTGTGATTTCCACATCTTCTGCTCGTAATTTAGATTTTTCACGGTTAAATCCACTGTACATCCCCATGAGAGAAGAGTAGGAATTTAACATATAAAGTCCTACGCTACCAAATAAAAATGCGAAAATAAGAAAGAAGAAAAGTTTTCTTCTACGTTTCTTTTTTATTCTGCTATTTTGGAGATGATTATAACGTTCTTCCATATATAATCTCCTTAGTTCATTTGTAGGGAATTAATTCACTACATTAATCTTTAAAGGCGAGACTTTAGCTATTCTTAGATAACGCCTTGTTCTAAGTACAACATATCTCCTTCTTTAATTGTACACTTCCCGTTTGTTAATTCAATCATCCAATCTGTGAATGGTTGTTTTTTGTCCTCTTCTACATACGTATCAAATGTGACATTTTCTAGATAATGTATATCTTTAATCGCATATTCTGAATTGCGTAATTCATTTTCAGCTTTGCCAAGCAAAGTGTAATCAATTTCTGTTTGCATAACGCGCATTAGTTTTCGTTCAACAACGCCTACATGGTTAAGACCTTCACTTGTACATTTTCCATATGCGCGAATTAATCCGCCAGCACCAAGTTTAATGCCGCCAAAATAGCGTGTAACGACGACGACAGTATCTTTTAGACCTCGTTTTTTTAATACCTCTAACATAGGCACACCAGCTGTGCCACTCGGTTCACCGTCATCGTTCGCTTTTTGAATTTGATCTTGTTCGCCGATTAAATATGCGGAACAATTATGTGTTGCATTCCAATGCTGTTTTTTTATTTTTTGTATAAATGCTTGAGCTTCCTCTTCCGTTGTGGCGCGACTCACATAGCAAATGAATCTTGATTTTTGAATGATGATCTCGTGCTCACCGTAGCCTTTGATTGTTAAATATTGTAATAACAATGATATACGCCCCTATCTTTCAAAATAACTAGTACTTTACATTTTAAAAGCGGTTGTTTTTATATTCAAACATTTTTTATAAATATGTTGAAATTTTTGGTGAGTATTTTATCCCGCATTAACGGGCAGTAAGACTCCCACCTCAAAATTCAGCTGGAGCAAAGAAGTTAGGTGGGAGGTCAACTGCCCGTAAAAGCCCGATTGGTGAAGGCTAATAATCAGTGGGGGATGAACAAAACCCCCACTGATTAAAGTTTCACTTTATCTTTTTGTTGTAATTTGTCGAGCGGGTGATTGTAGTTTCTAACAGGCATTTTTATGTATGGATGCACCTTTTCTAGTTTTCGTGTAAAATTAGGGGATAAAAATTTTTTATAAGGCAGGTACGAAAATGAAAACAGCTATTGTTACCGATAGTACAGCATATATACCGAAGCATATTCGTGATGAACTCAATATATATATGATTCCATTAAACGTTGTGTTTGGAACGGAGTCTTATCAAGAAGAGGCTGAAGTTTCAGCGAATGATTTTTATGTAAAAGTACGTGAACAAGAAGATCTTCCGAAAACTTCGCAACCAGCAATTGGAAAGTTTTTAGAGCTATATGAAGAGTTATCTAAAGAATATGATGCAGTTATTAGCATTCACCTTTCCAGCGGAATTAGTGGTACATACCAAACAGCAACGACAGCTGGACAGATGGTAGATGGTATTGATGTATATACGTACGACTCTGAAATTAGTTGTGAAGTACAAGGGTTTTACGTGCGTGAAGGGGCGAAATTAGTAAGTGAAGGGAAAGCCCCAGAAGAGATTATCGCTCGCTTTGATGAAATGAAGCAAACGATGGATGCATATTTTGTAGTGGATGATTTACATCATTTACAACGTGGTGGAAGATTAAATAGCGCACAAGCTTTCATCGGTAGTTTGTTACAAGTAAAACCAGTATTATACTTTAGAGATAAAGTAATTATTCCATTCGAAAAAATTCGTACGCGTAAAAAAGCGTTAAAGCGTATCGTTGAAATCTTTGATGAGCAGGCAAATAAAGGTGTACCTATGGAAGCTGTTATTATTCATGCGAATCGTGAAGAGGAAGCTAATGAATGGAAACAAGAATTAGAAGAGATATATCCTCATGTTACAATTCGCACGAGTTATTTCGGAGCTGTAATTGGGACGCATTTAGGTGAAGGTGCGCTTGGTTTAGGTTGGTATACGAAATGATAAAGATATAAAAGCTCTCTTACTTGAAGAGGGTTTTTTTACGGGGATTTGACAAGTTAATATCTGGAAATGGTAAAATGTACGTAAAATTAAATAATGAGGAAAGTTTTATTACTTACTTTTTACAAGAAACTATCTTATAATAAAAGAGAGGTGAAACATATGGAGCATAATTCTTGTTTATGTCCAAAGTTTGAGTCAGCTTTTACAATGCTTAGTAAGAAATGGACTGGCTTAATTATTAAATCTTTGCTTGAAGAGCCGAAACGTTTCAGAGAAATCGCAGATATTATACCGAATATGAGCGATCGTATGTTGTCAGAACGTTTAAAGGAATTAGAAGGTGAAGGTATTGTAGTTCGTAGTGTTTACCCAGAAGTACCAGTTAGAATCGAGTACGGTTTAACTGATAAAGGGAAAGCGTTGGAAAGTGTTATGGATGAGGTCCAAAATTGGGCTGAGAAATGGATGAAGTAACGTTTCTATCTCATTCATATTGGAGTATTTTCAAAACGTAAGGGATTCCCTTACGTTTTTTTCAATTCTATAAAAAACGGCGTAAGGCTCTTAAAATTCTACATATATATACAAATTTAGATATACTTTGCTGTAGAGATAAATGTAATATTACATTTATTTTACAAAACCGTAACATTAGCAAAAAAACTCCCGAATTATGGTATAAATTTTAATAGGTTATATACGGAAAACGAAAAAAGAAAGCGGTGTAAAAAATAAAATGAAAAAGCTAAAAATGGCATCTTGCGCACTAGTTGCAGGGTTAATGTTTTCAGGGCTAACACCAAATGTATTTGCAGAAGATAAAATTTCTGATGTAAAATCACAAATTAACACACAAAATGATACTTTACATAAACAACAACAAGAACGTGATGAATTACAAAAACAAATGAATGACTTAAACAAAACAATCCAAGGTTTGGATAAGTCTGTGCAAGAGAACGCTTCAAAACTTGATGAAACAACAAAAAAAGTTTCTGATACTGAGCAATTAATTGAAAATAAAAATAAAGATATTGCAGAACTACAAACAAAGATTGCAAAACGTGAAGAGTTATTAAGAAAACGTTTAGTTGCACTACAAGAACAACCGAACACGAACGTTGTAACAGAAGTTCTTGTAAACTCTAAAAACATTGCAGATTTAGTTGATCGTTTAAATTCTGTTTCTAAAATTCTTGAGTCTGACGAAGATATCATGAAAACTCAACAAGAAGATCAAACGAACGTGAAAAAAGATGTTGAGACAGTAAAAGAAAAACAAAAAGAATTAAAAGAAGCACAATCTCAAATTGAAACTGCTAAGAAAGAACTTGACGTTGAAAAAGAGAAAAAAGCAACAGCAGTAAACGATTTAAGCGGTAAAATGGATACAGTTGTAACTACAATGACAAGTACGGAAGGTCAATTGAAAGAGCTTGAACAACAGGCATTAAAATTACAACAAATCGCTGAAAAAGAAGCGCAAGAAAAAGCTGCACAAGAAGCTGCTGCTCAAAAGCAAGCAGAACAAGCTGCTAAAGAAGCACAAGTTCAACAAGCACCTGCTGCAGTGCCAGCAGAGCAAGCTGCTCCAGCAAACAATGGTGGACAAGCTCAAAAAGAAGAGCCTAAAAAAGAAGAGCCTAAAAAAGAGACACCTAAACAAGAAAACAAAAAACCAGAGCCAGCACCAGGTCCAACTCCGGCTCCTGGCGTAATTGGTAAAGCGCAACAATACTTAGGTAAGCCATATGTTTGGGGTAGTGCATCTCCATCAAACGGTGGTTTTGACTGTAGTGGATTCATTTCTTACATCTTTGGTGTAGGTCGTCAAGATGTTAAGGGATATTGGAATTCAGTTTCTAAAGTAAGTAGCCCGCAGCCGGGAGACTTAGTCTTCTTCCAAAACACTTATAAAGATGGTCCATCTCACATTGGTATTTATGTTGGGAATGGACAAATGATTCATGCTGGTGATAAAGGGATTGCTTACGGCGATATTAACAATTCTTACAACCAGAAACATTTCTTAGGTTACGGTAGATTCTAGGATTTATAATTGAATAAAGCACGTGTATAAAGTCGATAGCTTACTATTTTATAAGTAGGTTATCGGCTTTTTTGAGTTTTTACGAGATAAAGAGAAGGGTTTATAGTAGTGCTGGAGGTGGTTGATGGTGTTAGCTGGTAGACAGTTACTGTTAGAAGAACTTTCTTCAGATTTGCAGGACAAATTGGATCATTTGAAAAAGAATCGAGAAGTCGTTTGTGTACAAGGGGTAATTAAGAAGTCTTCAAAATATATGTGCCAGCGCTGCGGAAATATAGAGCAGCGACTATTTGCATCATTTCTATGCAAAAGGTGCAATAAAGTATGTGCGTATTGCCGGAAATGTATAACGATGGGCAGGGTAAGTGAATGTGCTGTACTTGTTCGCGGGATTGCTGAAATAAGCGGAGAAAATTATTTGAATCCGTTACAGTGGGAAGGCGTTTTGTCTGCTGGTCAGGAGTTAGCTGCGCAAAGTGTCGTTGACGCTGTTAAGCAGAAAGAATCATTTTTTATTTGGGCGGTGTGCGGGGCTGGAAAAACAGAAATGTTGTTTCGCGGAATTGCAGAAGCACTACAAAAGGGAGAGAGAGTTTGTATTGCAACGCCGAGAACGGACGTTGTACTTGAATTAGCACCAAGGTTACAAGAAGTGTTTCCAAATATAAATGTAGCTGCTTTATACGGAGGGAGTTTAGACCGAGAAAAAGATGCGGCGTTAATCATTGCAACTACACATCAATTGTTACGTTATTATAGGGCGTTCCATGTCATGATTGTAGATGAGATAGATGCTTTTCCGTATCATGCGGATAAGATGTTGCATTATGCAGTAAACGAAGCGATGAAAGAGGAGGCAGCACGTATTTATTTAACTGCAACTCCAGATGAAAAGTGGAAGCGTAAATTGCGGAATGGTAAGCAAAAAGGGGTTATTATTTCAGGACGTTATCATCGTCATCCATTGCCAGTCCCGATATTTCGGTGGTGCGGAAATTGGAAAAAGGGTCTTATGCGTAAAAAAATCCCTCGTACGTTATTACAATGGTTAAATATGTACTTATCTAAACGATACCCCATTTTTCTATTTGTTCCTCATGTGCGATATGTAGAAGAAATTAGCCAGTTATTAAAATCATTAAACAATCAAATTGACGGTGTGCATGCAGAAGATATGGCGAGAAAAGAGAAGGTAGCAGCTTTTAGAAAGGGAGAAATCCCTTTATTAGTTACAACGACGATTTTGGAACGAGGAGTAACTGTGAAAAATTTACAAGTAGCAGTTTTAGGAGCTGAGGAAGAAATATTTTCAGAAAGTGCTCTCGTTCAAATTGCAGGGCGTGCTGGCAGAAGCTCTGATGAACCGCATGGAGATGTCATCTATTTTCATTATGGAAAGACAGCGGCGATGGTGCGTGCGAAAAAACATATTCAAAGTATGAATAAGAATGCTAAAGAACAAGGATTGATAGATTGATGCATTGTCTACTTTGTGATGAGTATGTTTCATATGCGATTAGTTGGTACACTTTTTTTGTTAAGCTTCATAAAAAGTATATATGTGATAGATGTGAACAAAAACTTTCCTATATTATAGGCGATATTTGCAAGGAGTGTGGTCGGCCTTTAGAACTTGTACCAGCTGAATATAAAAACGTGGATATTTGCATGGACTGCATAAGGTGGACGAACGAGCAGAGGTTTCCGCCTCTCATAAATCGTTCGCTGTATGTGTATGATGAAGGGATGAAAGAAATATTAGCACAGTTTAAATTTCGAGGCGATGCTGAATTAGTGCATATTTTTCATCAGCCTTTTCGAAGTCTTTTTCAAAAATATTTTGCGAATGTTTCAGTTGCCATTCCGGTCCCTCTTAGTGAAGAGCGAGAATACGAGCGTGGTTTTAATCAAGCGGAGTTACTAGCTTCTTGTTTTCCTATCAAAATGTTTTGTACATCATTAAGAAGAATTGAAACAGAAAAACAAAGTAAGAAGAAGCGTAAAGAAAGGGTATCGGGAGTTAATCCTTTTTATTTTCAGGGAGAAGAGATGTTTCATGAGCAACATGTTTTAATCGTGGATGATGTGTATACGACAGGAATTACTGTTAGGCAAATTGGAAGCCTTCTGTATGATCGAGGAGCGAGAGAGGTTTCTTGTTTGACGCTTTGTAGAGGTTAATATGTGAATGTCGAAAGGAATAATAAAAAGACGACAGATCTTCTTTGACTAACAGTCTTGTCATTCGTTATAGTCAAAATATGGGGCGAATGCCCTGATTTTAAGAGTGAAGGGAATGGAATAAACATGCAAGGACGAGTAAAATGGTTCAATGCAGAAAAGGGATTTGGGTTTATTGAGCGTGAAGATGGTGATGATGTGTTTGTTCATTTTTCTGCTATTCAACAAGAGGGGTATAAGTCGTTAGAAGAAGGTCAACAAGTGGAGTTTGATATTGTTGATGGAGCACGTGGAACACAAGCGGCTAATGTTGTGAAACTGTAAAAATTAAGTTTTTGGAAAAGATAGAGCTGTATTTTTGGCAGCATTATATAGATGGTGAAAGCTCTTGCTCGTACCAAGGGCTTTTTTGTTGCGAAGAAGTTGTCAAAAAGTTGTTTCTTTTCTGTAACCAATTGTCCACAGTTACATTCGTTATTCACGATGTTAATAGGATAAAATAAAGATAGAAACGATGCATCTTTTCATTTCAACAAAAAACGATAAAAAAATCGCAATTCCACTAATTTTTTTAAAAAAGTTAGAAGGAGTTTTTAAGTCAATGTCGAAATTATAGTACATAGGCTTGAAAGGAGGAATTCATCTATGAAATTCAACATTCGTGGTGAAAATATTGAAGTAACTCCAGCATTAGGGGAATATGTAGAGAAAAAACTAGGTAAATTAGAGCGTTATTTTGATACATTCCCAGAGATTAAAGTTAATTTAAAGGTATACTCTGACAAGCAACGTATCGAGGTAACAATTCCATTTACAGATTTATTACTTCGTGCAGAAGAAGCAAATAGCGATATGTACGCTGCGATTGATTTAGTAGTTGATAAAATTGAGCGACAAATTCGTAAACATAAAACAAAAGTAAACCGTAAATTACGTGAAAAGGGTTCTGTGAAAACTAACTTTATCCTTCCAGAAGCAGTAGCTGTTCTGGATGCGGTAGAAGAGGATGAATTAGAACTTGTACGTACAAAACGATTCGATTTAAAACCGATGGACGTTGAAGAAGCGATCTTACAAATGGATATGCTAGGACATAGTTTCTTCGTCTTCACAAATGCTGATACAAATGAAACTAATGTTGTATATGGCCGTAAAGACGGGAAATATGGTTTAATCGAAACTAAATAATCATTCAAAAGCGCAGCCGAAATGGCTGCGCTTTTTTTATCCCGCTATTTGTGGGGTAGTAAAACTCCCACCTCAAAATTCGGCCGGAGCAAAGAAGTTAGGTGGGGGGCCTGCTGCCCGTAAACGCCCGATTGGTGAGGGCTAATAATCAGTGGGGGATGAACAAAACCCCCACTGATTAAAGTTTCACTTTATATATTTTTGCCTTCCTATCTTGTAATATTGATATAAATTTAAATGGCTCATTCGTAATGAGATTTAGAAGTCATGTTTTGTCACGGTCAGTTGTATTACTATTCCAAAAGGATCTCGCACAATGGCATAACCCGGGCTGAAGGAGTTTTTTTCAAAAGGTGTTAAAATATAAACCTCATCATGTTGAATTAGATTGTGATAGAGTGCTTCCATGGTTTGGAAATCTTTAGATTGAATGCATAATGATGAGCTATTACTTAATTGCCAAGGGCGTGTGGAATCCACTGCCTGTTCTGCAATCATAATTTTATTAGTGCCAATTTGTAAAACAGAATGGGTAATATAATGTTCTTGGCTTTCTTTATACGTGAAATTAGGATCTATTTCTTTCATTTCTTTATAATTCTTTTTAAATAAAACTTTTGCGTCTAAATACTGTTCGTAAAATGCAATTGCTTTAGCACCTTGCCCATTTAATGATAAAAAAGGGATTACTTCAAAGTTCATTGTATTGCCTCCTTCATATATGTTTACACTTATTACTATACAAATATAAGGTGCCAACATACGACACCTATAGGGAGAATTTATGAAAAAAGTTGAACGTTTAAATCAGATGCTACGTTTTATTAATCAAAAACAAATATTCACATTGAAAGATTTAATGGATGAATTTCAAATTTCAAAAAGGACAGCTTTACGTGATATTACATCATTAGAGGAAATGGGTGTCCCTCTTTTTGCAGAGTATGGTCGGTATGGAGGTTATCGTTTAATAAAAACGATGACATTACCACCGATTTCATTTACAAATCATGAAGTTTTTGCACTTTATTTTGCAATGCAAGCACTAAGTAGTTTTGTAAGTATTCCCTTTCAAATCTCGTTTCGTTCCATTAATAAGAAATTTTTAGATAGTGTTTCGTCAAAACAGCGTGAGCAAATTGAAAACTTGAAAAAAAGAGTGTCCTTTTTTCATTTGGAACAAGCACATGAATGTGGTTATCTAGAAGAGATTTTGTTAGCTGCTGTTCAAAATAGGGCTTTAACTATAAACTATGTAACGCCGAAACAAGCGACAATGCGCCGTATTCAGCCGATTTCGATTTATGCGATGAAAGGTTATTGGTATTGCCAGGCTTACGATTTAGATAAATCGGCTTATCGAGTGTTTCGCTGTGATCGTATTCGGTCGTTAGAAATGGTAGATGCTCAGGATAGTCTGGATTTGGAAAACATAAATATACATAACGCACATAGTCTTTGGAAGGCAACTGAACAAGCTATTCAATTTAAATGCTCAATTACTGCGAGGGGGATAGAGATATTCAAGCAACAACAATATCCTTCGATGAAATTATGGGAAGAACACGAAGATACATACTTAATAGGAACTTATGAGCCTGCTGAAATCAACTTTATCATCTCGTATCTAGCTAGTTTTGGTAAAACTATAAAAATAATTGAGCCATCTTCTTTAAAAGAGAACTTGAAAGAATACTACTTAGATTTAATACAAAATTTGTAACGAAGAGATATTAGTTTGCTGGAACAAATAAAATAAAAACTTTTTCTGAATCTACGGCTCGAGATTTGGACGATTGTTGTCATAGTTACAAGACAAGTGGTACAATTATCATTAGGTTTATACATTTTAGTTTTTTTAATTAGGAGAAAAATTGGCATAACATAAATTTGATTTTTATAACGACTGATTGTAAAGAGAAAAAGAAAGCAATCGGAAGTTTTATTTTAATAAAAGAGGAGCGTATTTCCTATGATCGGTATTTTAAAAAAGGTATTTGATGTCAACCAACGCCAAATTAAACGTATGCAGAAGACAGTGGAGCAAATTGATGCATTAGAATCATCTATTAAGCCGCTAACTGATGAACAATTAAAAGGAAAGACGATTGAATTTAAAGAACGTCTAACAAAAGGTGAGACAGTAGATGATCTACTTCCTGAAGCTTTTGCGGTTGTTCGTGAAGCAGCAAATCGTGTTCTTGGAATGCGTCCATATGGCGTACAGCTAATGGGTGGTATCGCCTTACATGAAGGAAATATCTCTGAGATGAAAACAGGTGAAGGTAAAACGTTAACATCTACTTTACCTGTATATTTAAACGCATTAACAGGAAAAGGTGTTCACGTTGTTACAGTCAATGAATACTTAGCACAACGTGATGCAAGTGAAATGGGACAACTTCATGAGTTCCTTGGCCTAACTGTAGGGATTAACTTAAATAGTATGTCACGTGAAGAGAAAAAAGCCGCTTATGCTGCTGATATTACGTATAGCACAAATAACGAGCTTGGATTCGATTACTTACGTGACAACATGGTGTTATATAGAGAGCAGTGCGTTCAGCGTCCACTTAATTTTGCTATCATCGATGAAGTCGATTCCATTTTAGTCGATGAAGCGCGTACGCCGCTTATTATTTCTGGACAAGCTCAAAAATCAACAGAGCTATACATGTTTGCAAATGCATTCGTTCGTACATTAGAAAATGAAAAAGAATATTCATTTGATGTGAAAACGAAAAATGTAATGTTAACTGAAGATGGTATTACGAAAGCAGAGAAAGCTTTTCATATTGAAAACTTATTTGATTTAAAACATGTAGCACTTCTTCACCATATTAATCAGGGGCTTCGTGCACACGTTGTTATGCACCTTGATACAGATTATGTTGTACAAGAAGGCGAAATCGTAATCGTAGACCAATTCACTGGTCGTCTTATGAAAGGTCGTCGTTATAGCGAAGGTTTACACCAAGCTATTGAAGCAAAAGAAGGCGTAGAAATTCAAAATGAAAGTATGACGCTTGCAACAATTACGTTCCAGAACTACTTCCGTATGTACGAAAAATTATCTGGTATGACTGGTACAGCGAAAACGGAAGAAGAAGAATTCCGTAGTATTTACAATATGAATGTTATCGTAATTCCGACGAATCAAGATATTATTCGTGATGACCGTGCTGATTTAATCTTCAAATCAATGGAAGGTAAATTCAATGCAGTTGTTGAGGATATTGTAAATCGTCATAAGCAAGGGCAACCTATTCTTGTTGGTACAGTTGCAATTGAAACATCAGAGCTTATTTCAAAAATGTTAACACGTAAAGGTGTACGTCATAATATCTTAAACGCAAAAAACCATGCGCGTGAAGCAGATATCATTGCAGAAGCTGGTATGAAAGGCACTGTAACAATTGCGACGAATATGGCTGGTCGTGGTACGGATATTAAGTTAGGCGACGATATTAGAAACGTTGGCCTAGCAGTTATCGGTACAGAGCGTCACGAAAGTCGTCGTATTGATAATCAGTTACGTGGTCGTTCTGGTCGTCAAGGAGACCCTGGTGTAACACAGTTCTACTTATCAATGGAAGATGAACTAATGCGCCGCTTCGGTTCTGACAATATGAAAGCGATGATGGATCGCCTTGGTATGGATGACTCACAGCCAATCGAAAGTAAAATGGTTTCTCGTGCGGTAGAATCTGCGCAAAAACGTGTGGAAGGAAATAACTATGATGCACGTAAACAGCTATTGCAATACGACGATGTACTTCGTCAACAACGTGAAGTAATTTATAAACAGCGTCAAGAAGTAATGGATTCAGAGAACTTACGCAGCATTATTGAAGGTATGATGAAATCTACGATAGAACGTGCTGTTGCACTTCATACGCAAGAAGAAATCGAAGAAGATTGGAGCATTAAAGGTCTTGTCGATTACTTAAATACAAACCTTCTTGAAGAAGGAGATGTAAAAGAAGAAGAGTTACGTCGCCTTGCTCCAGAAGAAATGAGCGAATCAATTATCGCGAAATTGTTAGAGCGTTATAACGAAAGAGAGAAGCTTCTACCTGAAGAGCAGACGCGTGAATTCGAAAAGGTTGTTGTATTCCGTGTTGTAGATACGAAATGGACAGATCATATCGATGCAATGGATCACCTTCGTGAAGGTATTCATTTACGTGCTTACGGACAAATCGATCCACTTCGTGAATACCAAATGGAAGGATTCGCAATGTTCGAGTCGATGATCGCTTCTATTGAAGAGGAAATCTCTCGTTACATTATGAAAGCTGAAATTGAGCAAAACTTAGAGCGTCAAGAAGTTGTTCAAGGTGAAGCTGTTCATCCATCAAGCGATGGCGAAGACGCGAAGAAAAAACCGGTTGTAAAAGGTGACCAAATGGGACGCAACGATTTATGTAAATGCGGTAGTGGCAAGAAATATAAAAACTGTTGTGGCATTGGGCAGTAATAGGGAACTGTAGTTTAGGCTGCTTTGCAAACTTTTACATCAAAAATGTATAATGAAAAGGTTTAAACTCTCTCCGTAATAAGTGGAGAGAGTTTCCCTTGTTTTCATATGGAAGTAACAGCAATTACATAGAGGTGAAGGAAATGGAATTAGTAGAAATTAGGCAAGAATTAGAAAAAATGGCTAAGAGATTATCGGCTTTTAGGGGGTCTCTTTGACCTCCCTACTAAGGAAAAACAAATTGCAGAATTAGAAGAAACGATGATGGGCGCTGGATTTTGGGATGACCAACAAGGCGCACAAGCTGTAATTAATGAAGCGAATGCGCTGAAAGATATGGTTGGAAGGTTCCGTCAGTTAGATGAGACGTTCGAAAACTTAGAAATGACGCATGACCTACTTAAAGAAGAGTATGATGAAGATTTACATGAGGAATTAGAATCTGAAGTGAAAACTTTAATTCAAGAAATGAATGAGTACGAGCTTCAGCTACTATTAAGCGATCCTTATGATAAAAATAACGCTATTTTAGAATTACACCCAGGTGCAGGTGGAACAGAGTCACAAGACTGGGGTTCTATGTTATTACGTATGTACACACGCTGGGCTGAGAAACGTGGGTTTAAAGTAGAAACGGTTGACTACTTACCGGGCGATGAAGCTGGTATTAAGAGTGTTACATTATTAATTAAAGGTCATAACGCTTACGGTTACTTGAAAGCGGAGAAAGGTGTACATCGTCTTGTACGTATTTCACCGTTCGATTCTTCAGGTCGTCGTCATACATCGTTCGTATCTTGTGAAGTTGTACCTGAATTCAATGATGAAGTTGAAATTGAAGTGCGTACAGAAGATTTGAAAATAGATACGTATCGTGCAAGTGGTGCAGGCGGACAGCATGTTAATACGACAGATTCAGCAGTTCGTATAACGCATCTACCAACAAATACGGTTGTAACATGTCAGTCAGAGCGTTCTCAAATTAAAAACCGTGAACATGCGATGAAAATGCTGAAAGCGAAATTATATCAAAAGAAATTAGAAGAACAACAAGCACAATTAGATGAGATTCGCGGAGAGCAAAAAGAAATTGGATGGGGCAGCCAAATCCGTTCTTACGTATTCCACCCGTATTCTCTTGTGAAAGACCATCGTACAAATACAGAAGTTGGTAACGTACAAGCAGTTATGGATGGGGAAATTAATCCGTTTATTGATGCGTATTTACGTTCTCGTATTTAATAAGAGAAAAAGCCAACAGAATTGTTGGCACATGTTGAGGTCCAAGAGGATATAAAGAGGCTTATCTTATTTATATTGATGAAATAAAGAGGAAGAGAAGTTGGAGGCGACAACTTCTCTTTTTGATGAGATTACATGTAGAATACAATGCCGTATATTGTTTTGTAAAAAGTAGAGAATAGTAAAACAGAGCGGTAATAGAGTAGGGCTTTATATAGGGATTCTCATTTTTGGTTTGGAGAAAAAGGCTCTTTATAGAACTTTTTAAGGTGTTCACAGAATTGAAACAATTTATGAAAGCTTATTTTATTAGGCTTCTCACTATATTTGTGAAAAATATGAAATATACCTTAGTTTTTCTATATAAAGATAATGCTTATAATGAATATTGAATGTGTTATGAAAACTATTGCCTAGTTATGAATGAAAAGAATATCAACAATGGGGAGCGATAGAAGTGAAAAAGAAATTGTTGGCTATTACGCTGGGGACATCAGTCGTTTTTGCTTTAGGAGCATGTGGAAATAAAGAAGAGAGTAAACCATCAAAACAATCTGCAAGCACAGATAGCGCAGAACAAATTTACCAAAAAAGTTGTATAGGTTGTCACGCTAAAGATTTATCAGGAGCAACGGGACCAGATTTACGAAAAGTAGGACAGAAATACGACGCAGCAGATATTGAAAAGGTTATTGAAAAAGGTCGCGGTTCAATGTCACCAGGAATTATTCAAGGTGAAGATGCGAAAAAAGTAGCTGAATGGTTAGCGGAGCATAAATAAGAAACGTAATTAATAAACGAGCTGATTGTATAACTTGACCGAAAAGTGCTTCGAGTTAAGTAATTACAGGAGCTCGTTTACCTTTTGTTGGGATGTAACATAACTGTAACAAAATTGTATCCGAACTGGAAACCGATTGATGTTACAATGGGGTTTGTAGAATTTTGATGAAATATATTACATAGAGTAGCGTTGCTAATAAAAAGCATGTATGGAAGCTACCTTCAACAAGAATGGTCGAGCGAAAATAAAGGTTTTTCTTTTATTTTCAAATGTACAGAAAAGTATTTCGAAAAAAATCATTAAGTATTGGGTGATAAATAATGATAAAAATGACGAATGTTTATAAGGAGTACCCAAATGGTATGAAAGCCATTGCTGGTCTCACAGTTAACATTAAACAAGGTGAATTCGTATACGTAGTTGGACCGAGTGGAGCCGGAAAATCTACATTTATTAAAATGATGTATCGTGAAGAGAAGCCATCTACAGGATCAATTAATGTAAATGGACTTGTAATTGAAACATTAGCAGAAAGAGATGTTCCATATTTCCGTCGTCAATTAGGCGTAATTTTCCAAGATTTTAAATTGCTACCTAAATTAACGGTATATGAGAATGTTGCGTTTGCTTTAGAAGTAATTGAAGAAGAACGAGATGCGATTCGTGAACGTGTTACAGAAGTGTTAGGTCTTGTAGGTCTAGATGATCGTGCAGATGCACTTCCAGGCGAACTTTCAGGCGGAGAGCAACAACGTGTGGCGATTGCAAGAGCGATTGTAAATAGACCAAAGGTTGTAATTGCTGATGAGCCAACAGGTAACTTAGATATTGAAACAGCGCTTGATATTATGAGTATTTTTAAACGTATTAATGAGCGTGGTACAACGATTGTTATGGCGACACATAACGCAGATATCGTAAATACAATTCGTCATCGTGTAATTGCAATTGAAGGCGGAAGAATTGTTCGAGACGAGATTGAGGGAGGATACGGATATGAAGGCTAAAACCCTTAGTCGACATTTGCGAGAAGGTGTGAAAAATCTATCCCGTAACGGATGGATGACATTTGCTTCTGTAAGTGCAGTAACAGTTACGTTATTACTTGTAGGTGTCTTTTTGGCAGCGATTATGAATATGAACCATTTTGCGACGAAAGTAGAGCAAGATGTAGAAATTCGTGTGCATGTTGATCCGGCAGCAAAAGAAGCTGATCAAAAGAAATTAGAAGAAGATATGAGTAAAATTGCGAAAGTAGATTCTATTAAATATTCTTCTAAAGAAGAAGAGTTGAAACGTTTAATTAAAAGCTTAGGCGATAGTGGAAAAACGTTCGAGTTATTTGAGCAAGATAATCCACTGAAAGATGTATTTGTTGTAAAGGCGAAAGAACCAACAGATACAGCGGCGATTGCGAAAAAGGTTGAGAAAATGCAGTTTGTAAGTAATGTTCAATACGGTAAAGGTCAAGTTGAAAAATTATTTGATACTGTAAAAACTGGTCGTAACATCGGGATTGCGTTAATTGCTGGTCTTCTATTCACAGCGATGTTCTTAATCTCTAACACAATTAAAATTACAATTTATGCTCGTAGTACTGAGATTGAAATTATGAAACTTGTTGGTGCAACAAACTGGTTTATTCGTTGGCCGTTCTTGTTAGAGGGATTATTCCTAGGAGTATTAGGATCAATTATTCCAATTGGCCTAATTTTAGTTATATATAATTCATTGCAAGGTGTGTTTAATGAAAAACTTGGCGGAACAATTTTCGAGCTTCTACCATACAACCCATTCGTATTCCAATTAGCTGGTTTATTAATGTTAATCGGTGCATTAATCGGTATGTGGGGAAGTGTAATGTCAATTCGTCGCTTCTTAAAAGTATAAAAAGTTGCAAACATAATTCGTACAAGCTTATCATATAGTAGAAATAGGTAAAGGCATCACACATCGTGTGATGCCTTTTGCTACACCACCTGTGTGTTCTGGAAAGGGGAATTCCGCATTGAAACGTAGAGTTGCAATTATTGGAATGGTTGTTGCATTTTTAATTGGTGCTGGCGGGATGTTTGGTGGTATGTACTGGCTTGGGATAAACCCAGCGTATGTAACGCAAACAGTATCGAATGGTAATGCTGGCACAGCACAAGGGAATTTGGCAAAGATTAATGAGGCGTATGCACTAATTGATTCACGTTATGTGGAAGACGTGAAAGACGACAAGTTAGTCGAAGGTGCGATACAAGGAATGTTGTCTACGCTGAAGGACCCTTATTCCACGTATATGGATAAAGAAACGGCAAAACAGTTTAGTCAGTCACTAGATCCTGAACTTGAAGGGATTGGAGCTGAAGTAAACAAGACGGACGGTAAGCTTATTATCGTATCGCCAATTAAAGGTTCACCAGCAGAAAAGATAGGAATTAAACCGAATGACCAAATTTTATCTGTAGATGGAAATAGTGTGAAAGATTTATCACGTGAAGAAGCAGTATTAAAAATTCGTGGTAAAAAAGGAACGACTGTTGCAATTGAAATTAAGCGCGCAGGAGTGGCTGATCCGATAGAATTTAAAATTAAGCGAGAAAAGATTCCGATTTTCACTGTATTTAGTTCCGTAAAGCAAGAGAGCGGAAAAGACATCGGTTATATGCAAATTACTTCTTTTGCTGAAAATACTGCGAAAGAATTTAAGGATCAGTTAAAAGAGTTAGAGAAGAAGCATATAACAGGCTTAGTTATTGACGTACGTGGCAATCCTGGTGGCTATTTAAATAGTGTAGAAGACATACTAGGAGACATCATGACAGATAAAAAGCCAATGCTACAAGTAGAACAGCGAAATGGTGAGAAGAAGAAATTCTCTACGGAACTGAAAGAAAGAAAGCCATATCCAATTTCAGTATTAATTGATAATGGAAGTGCTTCTGCTTCAGAGATTTTAGCGGGTGCGCTGAAAGAGGGAGAAGGATACGATTTAATTGGTGAAAAAACGTTTGGTAAAGGTACTGTCCAACAAGCTGTTCCATTTAAAGATGGTAGCAATATTAAATTAACAATGTTTAAATGGTTAACACCAGATGGCAATTGGATTCATAAAAAAGGAATCGCGCCAACTGTAGAAGTGAAGCAACCAGATTATTATCATGCGACACCAATTCAAATTGAAAAGACACTTTCATACAATTCAAATGATGTACAAGTAAAACATGCGCAAGAAATGCTTAAGAGCTTAGGCTATGTACCAGGACGTGAAGATGGGTACTTTAGCAAAGAGACAGAATCAGCACTAAAAGCATTCCAAAATGCGAATGAGATGGAAGCAACAGGACAACTCGATAAAAAGACAGCTGAAGCGCTTCAAACTAAAATTATTGAAAAAATCCGTTCTGGAGAAAATGATTTACAATTACAGACGGCATTGAAATTAATAGCGAAATAAGAAAGAATACAGGCACTTTGATGCCTGTATTTTTTATGTGTTAAACAAACATTTCTTTAGTTATGATAAGATAAAAAGAAAAAATGATATAAATGGTGGTGAATGAATTCGTGGAGGCATGGCTTTTTGAAATACTACGAGCAGTTGGACGTTTTTTCTTACACCCTGCTGTCTATGTATTTTTAATTAGTAGTATCTTCGTTGGATACTTACGTATATTACGAGAACGAAAAGATTTTTCTTTTAAAGTATATGATATTTGGTTTGAACTACGAACAACTCTATTTGCAGGTATTGGGTACGGATTAATCGTATCTATTATTACGATTGGACTCGGGCTAGTTGTTTCAAAAGCGAGTTTATGGGCAATTTTACTTTGGACGTTATTATTTGGATTAACTGCTATGTATCGATATTTATCTGTAGCTTATACTTTTGGAATCGCTATTGCACTCGTGTTGTTATCGTCTAAGATGCCAGTTTCCTTCTTACAGCTTGGAGAAGGTGAAGAGGGTACGATTGTATCCCTTGCTATTTTACTAGGCGTTATGCTCGTTGTAGAGGGGTTATTAATCTCTAAAAATGCGGTTCGCTATTCTACGCCAAAAATTAACAAAGGTAAGCGTGGGCTACGAATTGGACTACATGAATCAAATCGTTTATGGCTTGTACCAGTATTTATTCTTATACCAGGAGATGCGGTGACAGGATTTATTTCTTGGTGGCCTGTCGTTTCAATAGGTTCGACTACATACTCTTTATTCCTCGTACCATTTTTAATTGGGTTTATGAGAAAAGTTAGAAGTTATGAGCCGACGGAAGCTTTATTATTTACAGGAAGACGTGTCTATGGATTAGCAGGGCTTGTACTCGTTTTAGGTATCGCAAGTTATTGGTGGCACGTACTCGCAATTATCGCGATGGGAGTCGCAATGCTTGGACGCTTTACAATCTCGATGCAAGAGAAAATTGCAGACGAGAAAAGACCAGCATACTTTGCCGCACGTAATGATGGACTTGTTGTGTTAGATACAATTCCGAATACAATTGGGGCAGAGATGAATTTAAAGCCTGGAGAAGTTATTACGAAAGTAAATGGAATCATTCCAAGAAGTACCGAAGAGTTTTATGACGCGCTTCAAACGAAGACGACAGGGGCGTTTTGTAAATTAGAAGTAGTAGATACAAATGGTGAGCTTCGTCTTGCTCAAACGGCATTATACGCCGGGGGACATCATGAATTAGGTGTTGTATTTGTTCAGCAAGAGCACGAGTGGGATTCGGAAGCTATATAAAATAAAATGGAAACCTTCATCAAATATAGATGAAGGTTTTTTTAGTTTCATAGACGGATAACTTGAATAATTATTTGATAATGGTTATCATTTAGAGAGTCTTTTAATTTGGAAAAGGGAGGAAAGATATGCTACGTAAATTTTTTTCTTACTATAAACCGTACAAAGGTTTATTCGTACTCGATTTTTCCTGTGCAGTTATCGCAGGTTTACTCGAACTTGGTTTCCCGCTTATCGTAAATCAATTTATTGATAAGTTATTACCAGGACAAAACTGGACGCTTATTTTATGGGCTTGTTTCGGCTTGTTCGTAGTTTATGTGTTAAATGCAGGTTTGCAATATGTTGTTACATATTGGGGACATATGCTTGGGGTTAACATTGAAACAGATATGAGGCAGAAATTATTTGATCACATTCAAAAGCTATCATTCAGATTTTTTGATAATAATAAAACAGGTCATTTAATTTCACGTCTTACAAACGATTTAATGGAAATTGGGGAAATTGCTCACCATGGACCAGAAGATTTATTCATTGCCATTATGACTTTAGTTGGAGCATTTTCATTTATGATGATGATTAACTGGAAGTTAGCACTTCTAACATTCTTCGTAATCCCGTTCTTATTATGGTTGGCACTTTACTTCAATAAAAAAATGACAGGTACGTTTAGACGTTTATTCTCAGACGTTGCTGATTTCAATGCATGTATCGAGAACAATGTAGGTGGTATCCGCGTTGTACAAGCATTCGGAAATGAAAAGTTTGAGCAAGAGCAATTTGCTGTAAATAATGCTCGTTTCCGTACAACAAAATTAATGGCGTATAAAATTATGGCGTTAAATTCATCGATTAGTTATATGCTGATGCGTCTTGTAACACTCTTTGTATTAATATGTGGTACATGGTTTGTTCTGCAAGGTGAATTAACGTACGGTGGATTTATTGGATTCGTTTTATTAACGAATATTTTCTTCCGCCCAATTGAAAAAATTAATGCGGTTATTGAAAGTTATCCGAAAGGAATCGCTGGTTTTAGAAGATATGTAGAACTTCTGGAAACAGAGCCGGATATTGTAGATTCTAAAGATGCAATAGAAGTTAAACATGTACACGGCGATATTCAATACAATAACATCACGTTCGGATATGAAAATAAAGAGCCGATTTTAAACGATATTAGTTTGAAAATACATGCAGGTGAAACAGTTGCTTTCGTTGGACCATCAGGGGCAGGGAAAACAACACTATGTAGTTTATTACCTCGTTTTTATGAACAATCATCTGGATCAATTCAAATTGATGGCATTGACACCAAAGAGATGACGTTATCGTCACTTCGTAAGCAAATCGGAATTGTACAGCAAGATGTTTTCTTATTCTCAGGAACAATTCGTGAAAATATCGCTTACGGAAACTTAAAAGCTTCAGAATCTGAAATTTGGCAGGCGGTAAAACGTGCTCAGCTAGAGGACTTAATTTACTCGCAACCAGACGGTTTAGATACTGTTATCGGTGAGCGTGGTGTGAAACTTTCAGGAGGACAAAAGCAGCGCTTAGCAATTGCCCGTATGTTCTTGAAGAACCCGCCAATTTTAATTTTAGATGAAGCAACTTCTGCGCTAGATACAGAGACAGAACTTGCTATCCAAAAATCACTTGCAGAACTATCTGTTGGCCGTACAACATTAGTTATCGCTCACAGGCTCGCAACTATTAAAAATGCAGATCGCATCGTCGTTGTAAATAAAGACGGTATTGCAGAACAAGGTTCACATGAGGAACTAATCAAACGAGGCGAGGGTTACAGCCGATTGTATGAGGCGCAGTTTAGTTCGTAAATATAATTTCTGCTGAATTAGTGCACCATAAGTAAGTGGAAATCTTATATGGGAGGCTATAAAGCATGATTGTAACAACAACTTCTACAATTCAAGGGAAAGAAATTATTGAGTATATCGATATCGTTAATGGCGAAGCAATCATGGGTGCGAATATCGTGCGTGACCTTTTCGCTTCTGTCCGTGACGTTGTCGGTGGTCGCGCAGGCGCCTACGAAAGTAAATTAAAAGAAGCGCGCGACATTGCAATGGAAGAGATGAAAACTCTCGCAAGACAAAAAAATGCGAACGCCATTGTTGGTATCGACGTGGACTACGAAGTAGTTCGCGAAGGAATGCTAATGGTTGCGGTGAGTGGGACTGCTGTCCGTATATAAAGTGAAAAGCCGTGCTGGTGCACGGCTTTTTGTTGTTATTGTGTCTAACATGATAGGTAGGGTGATATTCTATGTCGAAGCCTCGATATTTCTTGGGAAATGTGGAAGGTCCCGTCGATATATGGGGAAGACATTAGAGTGCTTCTTTACACTGCCGAATTCGAACTAATAATTTTTCGTATTCTTGTTCGAGAAATGTGATGTCATCATGCTGATTTGGGATAGAAATCCGGCTGATGATTTCTGTTAATTTTGTTTGTAATCGTAATAATTCTTGTTCAGTAACGTTTACAGAAGCTTGGGTGGTTCTTTTTGTGTATTGCTCGTAATTGCCGTGGAATATTCTTGGTTCGCTCTCATCTACTTGTAGAATATGGTTTGCAACAGAACGAATAAAGGCACGGTCATGGCTAATGAAAAGTATTGTACCAGGATACTCCTGTAACATGCTTTCTAATTCTTCTTGCGTTGCCAAGTCTAAATAGCTTGTCGGTTCGTCGAGCAGAAGCATATTATAGTTTCCTAAAAATACTTTTGCGAGTGCAACCTTCATGCGTTCTCCACCACTTAAGATGTGCACAGGTTTATGAACATCTTCACGGCGGAATAGGAGCCGTGCAAGTATTGTTCGAACGAACGATTCTGTATAGTTTGTTTCTTCTAGAACGTTTTCTAAAATTGTTTTATCTGTTTTTAAAATAGATAATGTTTGTTCAAAGTATCCAATTTTACAACTTTTCGAAAGCTGAATGCCACGCTCGTTCGTGAGAAGCATTTTGAACAAAGTTGTTTTTCCACTTCCGTTTTCCCCTAAAATAGCAAGCTTTGCCCCAGGGACAATTGTTCCATTCATATTTTTAAATAATGTGCGATCCCCTATTTTCTTCGTTGTTTTATTAAACTGAACAACTGCTTTACTATGAATTGGTGTGTGGTATTGTACGTCAAACTGAGCTTGAGAAAAGTCTTTCGGTTTTTCTTTCTGTTCCAACTTTTCAAGGCGTGTTTCTAGTGCTTTCGCTACTTTGCTAACATTTTCTTGCCCATGAGCCCCGCTGCACTTATAAAGTTTAGATTCAGATGAACTGAACCGTGTTGGGATTTTTGTCATGCTAGAAGCACGTTGCTTTCTTTGTGAAATTGACTGTTCTAACCGATTTTTTTCTTGTATATATTGATCATATTCTGCTTGCTTTTGTATTCGCTCACGTTCTTTTTGCTTTCGATAGTTTGAATAATTACCTTTATATTCTTGAATAGTACCGTCTTCAACTTCGATGATTTTTGTACATATGGCATCTAAAAGATCACGATCATGCGATATTAAAACAAGTGCACCTTTATAAAATAACAGTGCCTTTTCTAATTGCTCTGTACCGAACATATCTAAGTGACTTGTTGGCTCATCAGCAAATAGAATGCCTGCATCTTGTTCGAGGGCATGGGCGATCTTTAGGCGCATTCGTTCACCGCCGCTCATTGAATTTGCGACGTTTGAAATATTCCATTTGCCCTTAGCGAGGGAGGAAGTGGTTTCCGGTATCCCCTCGCTAAGCTGTGGGATAATGGCGATAGAACTATGATGAGTTACTGTGCCTTTGTCAGCTTCTATTTCTTTACTTAATATTTGTAATAACGTAGATTTTCCAGCTCCGTTGACTCCGACAATCCCTATACGATCGTTTGCTTGAATTTCTAGTGATGGTAACGTAAATATGGTGCGATCACCAAAGCTCTTTTCGATATTACGTGCGATTAAAATAGTCATAAAAAAACCTCCCTAGTTTCACTAGAGAGGATAAATGTCGCCCTTCAATGTAAAAATCGTACATAAATAAACGATTTTTTACATGATCGTATCGAAAGAAAGTATCGACAAATGGACAGACTAATCCTCTGCTAGTTTTCATCATTTTTGTTCACTATTTGTGATGGATGAAATAAATAAGAGAATTAGAACTTCATTGGTCAAAGTACCTTCCTTTCATAATATTATTTTTATTGTATGCGCATACAAATGGATTTGTCAAACTTATTTCTGTGTGCTATTTTTGAATTTATTATTATACAATTGTGCTTTTACCAGCGCCTCAGCATCGTTCTTGATTTCATCCAGTCCATTCGCATCCCCAATAATATACCCTTCAAATGATGAACCAACAAAATCAAAGATATATTGAAACTGGGCGATAAGCGGCAATGCTTTCAGTTTTGGACTGTCTCCGCCAACGATGACAACGTACATTTTTTTGCCTTTCATTTTTTCTTTGAAATGAAGAGATTTATTACGCAAGCTTTGTGACCAGCGATCAACGAAGTTCTTCATGTGGCCGCTCATTCCGTACCAGTATAGCGGTGTAGCGAAGATAATCGTGTCGTGCTCTAGCATGCGTTTGGTTAACTGCTCGTAGTCATCATTTACAGGTTGAAATCCTTCTACATCATGGCGCTGATCTATGATTGGGTGGACGATATGATCACCCAAGTAAATTTGTTCTGTTTCAATCCCATCAATCACCATATGTGTTAAAGCTTCCGTATTTCCGTTTTGTCTTGAACTGCCATGTATAACAAACATGTAATCATCCCTTTTCTTTTGCTTGTTTTAGGAGTGAAACGTGTTTTTGTAAATTCGTTTGAATGTTGGAAAGTAATGTGATTTGCTTCGTTACCTCACTGAGTTTGTCTTCGTAAAGTGCAAGGATACTGCTGCACGGATTTTCGTATAGGTGTGGTTCTATTTCGAGGCAGCGCAACATTCGTGCTGTCTCTTCTAAATTCAAGCCAATTTGTAAGTACATTTGAATAAGCTCTACTTTTTCAATGGCACTTTTATCGAAATCACGATAGCCGTTTGTGAGGCGTTTCGAAGGGAGTAATCCCTTTTCTTCATAATGTCTTAGTGCCCTTTCGCTAACCCCAGTTTCTTTTGATAACTCTCCAATTCGCAATGCGTTTCACTCCTTTTACATGTATTGTAAACCTTCACACTAATGTGAAGGTCAACTCTGTTTTTTCGCAAAAGAATCTACGTGTTTTAAAAAGACTTGAATAGCTTTAGACGGGATAAAATATTTGCCGCGCACGATGGAGAATGGACGGATTAGCTCTTCGTTCGGAACAGGGATGTGGAATAGTTCTTTTGCTAATAGTTCTTTTCGAACAGTCCAATCTGAAAGGATAGCGATGCCAAGACCGGCTGCAACGGCTTCCTTCACGCTTTGAATACTGCTAAATGTAAAGAAGCGCTTCATTTTTAAATGATGTTGGTGTATAAAGCGATCGCTATAGGCGCGTGTGCCAGAGCCGCTCTCCCTTAATACCCAGACTTGGTCTTGCAATGTATTTTCGTTAATCCCCTCAATATGGAGCAATGGGTGGTTTGGCGGGACGACGAGTTTCATTTCATCTTGCATAAAAGTTTCAACATCTACGTCAG
This sequence comes from Bacillus sp. FSL R9-9410, assembly GCF_038050385.1. Taxonomy (NCBI): domain Bacteria; kingdom Bacillati; phylum Bacillota; class Bacilli; order Caryophanales; family Bacillaceae; genus Bacillus; species Bacillus sp. FSL R9-9410. The sequence continues at coordinate 215,612 of NZ_JBBOTV010000002.1, read as the reverse complement.
CGTATACGACTTGGCCTTCCACTAAGCCGATATCAATTTGATTAGAGCGGAGGCTTTGCAAAACTTCTTCCGTATTGGAGATAAATGTATGAACTTCGACGTGTGCATTTTCATTGGCAAAGCGCGCAAGTATTTTTGGAAGTAAGTATTCGCCAATTGTAAAGCTAGCGCCGATGCGAAGTGTCCCTGTTACGACGTTATGCAGCGCATTAATTTCTTGTTTCGCATCTTCATAAAGTGAGAGCATCTGCTTTGCGTGTATGTATAATATGTTTCCAGCTTCCGTAACTTGGACGTGCTTTGGGGAGCGCTGAATAAGTGTAGTCCCAAATTCATTTTCCAGGTTGCGAATGTGCATACTAACGCCAGGTTGTGAAAGGTTTAATAGTTCCGCAGCACGCGAAAAATGTTTTTGTTCAACGACAGTAACAAAGATCTTTAAAATGTCGACGTTCATTTGTTAGGCCCCTTTATTTTTGCTTTTATTTTATCATAAGTATTTCTGATGATATGGATTCAATATTGATATTAAACTTATTATTAAAACTCTCTTATAATGTAACTAGAAAGAACATGCATGTTCCAATACGATTATTGGGGTGGTATAAAGTGGAACAAACACTTGTTATACAAAAGAAGAAGGGCTTTGGATTTTCGCAAGGTATTGGGATTACGTTATTAATCGCAATCGCCGCGAAATATTTAGCAGAGCTTCCATTTTTAAATATTATGGGACAATTAGTAATCGCTATTCTAATCGGGATGGTTTGGCGCGCCGCAATCGGGATTCCTCAAGAAGCGATAGTGGGAACGAACTTTGCGAGTAAGAAGTTGCTTCGCTTTGGGATCATTTTACTTGGAATGCGGTTAAATCTTGTAGATATTGCGAAGGCGGGGCCGAAAGTATTGGTCATCGCAGCGGTTGTTATTACATTTACAATTTTCGTTGTATATGGACTAACGAAAGTATTTAAAGTAGAACAGAAACTTGGAATTTTAACAGCATGTGGGACGGCAATTTGCGGAGCTGCAGCGGTCGTGGCAATTGCACCGCAAGTGAAAGCGAAAGATGAAGAAACAGCAGTCGGGGCAGCGATTATTGCAATTTTAGGTACAATATTTACACTTATTTATACGCTATTATACCCAGTGCTTGGCTTCTCACCCTACGGTTACGGGGTGTTCTCAGGTGCGACGCTGCACGAAATTGCTCACGTTATCGCGGCTGCAGCGCCAGGAGGTAGCACGGCTGTAGATATCGCGGTTATTGTGAAGTTAACGCGCGTAGCGATGCTTGTGCCAGTAGCGATTTTAATTGGATTATGGTTTGGTAAGAGCGAGGAAAGTAAGGAAAAAAGATCGTGGCGCGACCTTCCGATTCCTTGGTTCATCTTCGGATTTTTAGCAATGAGTGCGGTGCATTCGATTGGGATTATCCCAGAAGTTGTTGCCGGATATATTGTAGTAATTGCGTACATGCTTATTGCAATGGCAATGGCAGGGCTAGGTTTAAATGTAGAGTTTAAAACGTTCCGCAAATTAGGAAGTAGGGCATTCGTGGCAGGGCTAATTGGCTCGGTTTGCCTTTCGGTACTTGGGTACGTTCTTGTATATGCGTTAGGATTTATGTAGTAAGACGAAGAAGCTGTCCCAAAAGTATTTTGGGACAGCTTCTTTCTTATGCCTATAGTGCTACGGATGTCGATATTTGTCGGTAAGTCGATATATTTAAAAAATCGCCGATATAAATGGAGTTGCGCTGATATATTTGGAAAATCGCCGATATAATTTAAGTTGCGCTGATATATTTAAAAAATCGCTGATATAAATTTAATTCCTGTCTTACTGTGTTAGAGAAGGTGTTCAGTGAAATGTTTTTCTAAAATTTATAAAGATATCTTTACTTTCGAAGGTGGAGCCTATGGGTGTGAAAAATAAGATTAAAGAATTACGAAAACAACATCATATAACGCAAATTGAAATGGCAAAGGCGATGCAAGTGACGCGGCAGACAATCGTGGCGATTGAGAACCATCACTATAACCCGAGTCTAGAGTTATCCCTAAAAATCGCCAAATATTTTGAGATGAAGGTAGAGGAAATATTTACGCTGGAGTAGGGGAGAGAAAATGAACGATACTAAAAAGTTGTATATCGCTCCGGTCTTAGGATTATGTGGAGGGGACGTTTTAGTTCGTATTATGGACCCATCCATACCGATGTTATCACTAATAGTTAGTAACATTTTAGCAATTGTATTTTTGACGGCGTATGTGTATTACAAAAAGCGTAAGTACAAAAAAGAAGAACTTCCAGATATAGATGAGCGAGTAAATGAAAATATAAAAAAGTATGTAAATGTCTCATTTATATTCGCGTTTATTTTACTTATAGTTTATATTGTTGCGAGCAAAGGAATAGGAAGGGCTGTTATACCGATTCCAGAAATATTAACTGTATGTAGTTTCTTATTTGTTGGTAGTCTCATCATAGGAGTAATGGCGGGGAAACGAGCATAGCGATAGGAGGAATGAAAATGCAAGATGAGTTTGAGAGATTTCAATCTGACAAAGCGTTTAAATATGTAGGGTTATTTTTCGTGGTAAGTTTAGCAATATGGAGTTTGTACAATTTAATTGTTTATGGGACTGCTGGTATGCCGTTTGTTTTATTTGTACTCGGGCAGTTTGTTTATTTCGTTGTGAATTATTGGCCGAAATGGAAATATAGAAATAGTAAAGAGGCTGATCGTGTATGAGTAAACATGATGTTATAAAGTTTATCGGTAGCTTATTGTTAGCAGGTTTGATTTTGAATATGAGTTTAATAATTTTAAGTATTTCGTGGGAAGTAATTTTTATATCGAATGTCGCATTAGTTATTTTATACGGAATTTCGGAATATAGAGAACAGAAGCGTTTGAAAGAAGAGGGCGTACCGTTGATTGATGAGAGAGTTGTGAACAAGATGAAGTCGTATTTTGCGATTTGTATTACAAGCTTCGTTTTCTTGTTCATTATGTATCTTTCTGTAAATAAGTATTTAGATAGACAAATCGTGGATGTAAATGAATTATTATATATAGTTATTTTTGGACTGTTAATTAGCATGGCATCGACGAGTGTGTTAGCAACAAGGGAAATCAAATAAATATATAAAGGGGAAACGGGATGGGATTAGCGGTATTATGTGTTGCGACGGCTATATTTGCACTTTTGTGGGGGATGCAAAACTTCTCGCGCAATCCAGTTCCAAGTGTATGCATTATGATTGGTGCTGTAGGTTTATCATACTATTTATTAATGTTAGCGCATTACCATAAAACAGCAACCAGTGTTGTTGTAGGGGCAATTATTTTATCTTGTGGACGTGCTATACAAAAGGGTTTTCTTCCATAAAAGCTGTTTATACAAAAGGTATAGACAGCTTTTTGTATTTTTTTACAAACTATTTGAAAGTTACGTTACGTCACCTTTTATAATGAAGGAGAAGAGGTGATGGAGTTGATTTCAATTCAAGAACTAACGAGGGAAACAGGGGTTACAGTAAGGACGTTACGTTATTATGATCAAATCGATTTATTAAAGCCGAGTGGGAAAACTGATGGGGGGCATCGGTTATATAGCGAGAGAGATGTTGTTCGTTTGCAGCAAATTTTATTTTTAAAAGAAATGGGTTTTTCATTAAAAGAGATTACGAATATGTTAGTAAAAGGTGAATTTAACTTAAAAGACTCGCTTGAAAAGCAACTTAGATTTGTACAGGAAGAACAAAAGAAATTCAATCGAATGGAACGTATTTTACAGGCGGTTGTTTATTCAGTAGACGTCGAAGGAGAACTGGATTGGAAAGTTATGTTTGAACTCATTCAGCTTTCGAAACAGTCTCCACGTATACGTGAAATATTCCAAAATGAAGTTTTTTCTCAGGAAGAACAAAAGTTGCTTCATAATTTGCCAAACATGAGTGAAGAAGATCCGAATGTTTTAGAGTGGATAGATTTATTAAAGCAACTACGTAACTTTATGAAAGACGGTAAGGAAGCATCATGTGATGAGGTACAAGGCGCAACAAAGGAATTAATGCAGAAGTGTTTAGAGATGGCAAATGGTGATGAAGCATTTTTAGATAAATTGTGGGAAGTAAGAAAGTCAAAAGAAGATTCACAGAAAATGAGTATGTATCCAATTGAAGAAGAGCTTCTATTATATATGGATGAGGCTTTTCGTATATATGACGAAAGGGAGAGGGATAAATGAGTATACTCGCAGAATATCGTTGGTATTTTTTAATTGGGGCAGAGATTGTATTTTGGTTATCAGCTATTGGATTCTTTTTACTAAGGTATGGATTTCGCTTGAAAAAGGCGAGTTTTATTATGGGGATTGTGCTACTCGTAAATGAAGTGTTTATTTTAACTTTAGGAGTAGTGGACTATTATCAAACAGGGAAGTTCTCTAATTTTCAAATCATTACTGTAATTATATTATTGTATGCTGTGTTTTACGGGAAAAAGGATTTGAAGAAGCTAGATATATATGTACAAAAACTAGTTGCGAAGTGGCGAAATGAACCGGCGCCTATTATCGAAGAACCACTTGAAGTAACAGGTAGGGCGCATGCGAAGCAGGAAATGAAAAATTGGGTTTTACATCTTATGTTGTTTGTTGCTGTTCATATATTCTTTTTCTTCATGTATGGGCTTATTCCAGTAGAACAGTGGGGAAATTGGTTAGAGTCAGGAATCGTTTTAAATAAAGCTGCAAGCCGTGTAAGCCAAGTATGGGCTATTATTCTTTTAGCGGATACTGTAATTTCATTTTCATATGTGATTTTTCCGAAGAAGGAGAAAGGGAAAGAAAAGCTACTTTCATAGAGGAAAGTAGCTTTTTGCAAATTTAGTATAGGTTTCTTTTTTGGGGTATACAAATAGTTTGTGTGGGAGAGGATGACAGTAGGAAAAAAGAGATAGTTGTAAAAGGATTGTTAAAGAGACATGTGAGGTAGATATTGCTTATAGGCTAGTAGAGTATATGAACGAGGAAAGGCGTAATGGATATGATTTGTTACATGTCCCTTTAAAATAAAATTTGTAAAGGAAGGAAGTACTTACTCCTTCCTTTTTCTATATATAACTTGTCGAAAACTTTACCGAATATCTGTTCGTTTTTTTAGGTTTTTTATGGGCATTCGTGGTAAAATAATAATACAGATTTTTATGAGGAGGTCGGTTTTTAGTTGGAACATCCATTTGAAATTATCTCAGAGTATTCCCCGCAAGGTGATCAGCCGGGAGCGATAGAGAAGCTTGTAGAGGGAATTAATAGTGGAAAGAAAAAGCAAGTGTTGCTTGGAGCGACAGGAACGGGTAAGACATTTACGATTTCAAATGTCATTAAAGAGGTGCAGAAGCCAACACTTGTAATGGCTCATAATAAAACGTTAGCAGGACAGTTATATAGTGAGCTGAAAGATTTCTTTCCTAACAATTCTGTGGAGTATTTTGTTAGTTATTACGATTATTATCAGCCGGAAGCGTACGTTCCACATACGGATACGTTTATTGAAAAAGATGCGCAAATTAACGATGAAATTGATAAATTACGCCACTCGGCAACGTCTTCCTTATTTGAACGAGATGATGTTATTATCGTTGCGAGTGTGTCATGCATATACGGTTTAGGTTCTCCGGAAGAATACCGCGAGTTAGTTGTTTCACTTCGAGTTGGTATGGAAAAGGACCGTAATCAATTACTTCGTGAACTTGTTGATGTACAGTATGGACGTAATGATATTGATTTCAAGCGTGGTACATTCCGTGTGCGCGGAGATGTAGTTGAGATCTTTCCGGCATCACTTGACGAACACTGTATTCGAATTGAATTTTTCGGTGATGAAATCGATCGTATTCGAGAAGTAAATGCATTAACAGGTGAAGTATTAGCAGAACGTGATCATGTGGCAATCTTCCCGGCATCTCACTTCGTTACACGTGAAGAAAAGCTGAAGGTCGCTATTGAAAATATCGAAAAGGAATTAGAAGAGCGTTTAAAAGAATTAAATGATAACGGTAAGTTGTTAGAGGCGCAGCGCATAGAACAGCGAACGCGTTATGATTTAGAAATGATGCGCGAGATGGGCTTTTGTTCAGGAATCGAAAACTATTCCCGTCATTTAACACTTCGTCCAGCAGGTTCAACACCGTATACGCTTTTAGATTATTTTCCAGAGGATTTCTTAATTGTTATGGATGAGTCGCATGTGTCGGTTCCGCAAGTAAGAGCGATGTATAACGGGGACCAAGCACGTAAGCAAGTGCTTGTTGATCATGGATTCCGTCTGCCATCAGCTTTAGATAATAGACCGCTCACGTTTGATGAGTTTGAAGAGAAAACGAATCAAGTTATTTACGTTTCGGCAACGCCAGGACCGTACGAGTTAGAGCAGTCACCGAAAGCAATAGAACAAATTATTCGTCCAACAGGGCTTTTAGATCCACCAATTGATATACGACCAATTGAAGGACAAATAGATGATTTATTAGGAGAAATCCATGACCAGATTGCGAAAAATGAACGTGTATTAATTACGACTTTAACGAAAAAAATGTCAGAGGATTTAACAGATTACTTAAAAGATGTAGGAATTAAAGTGAACTATCTTCACTCTGAAATTAAAACGTTAGAACGTATTGAAATTATTCGTGACCTTCGCCTTGGTAAGTTTGATGTACTTGTCGGTATTAACTTATTACGAGAAGGATTAGATATTCCGGAAGTATCACTTGTAGCTATTTTAGATGCTGATAAGGAAGGATTCCTACGTTCAGAGCGTTCATTAATACAAACAATTGGTCGTGCGGCACGTAATGAACACGGCCGCGTTATTATGTACGCAGATCGCATAACGAGATCAATGGGAATTGCGATTGAAGAAACGCAGCGTCGTCGTAGTATACAAGAAGCTTACAATAAAGAGCATGGTATTACGCCGAAGACGATTCAAAAAGGAGTACGTGACGTTATTCGTGCGACAACAGCAGCTGAGGATACGGAAACATATGAAGTAACACCAGCTAAGAAGATGACGAAAAAAGAACGTGAAAATACAATTGCGAAGATGGAAGCAGAGATGAAAGAAGCAGCAAAGGCGTTAGATTTCGAGCGTGCAGCTGAATTAAGAGATTTACTATTAGAATTAAAAGCGGAAGGGTGAAAAGAGTGAGTAAAGATTTTATTGTTGTAAAAGGTGCTAGAGCGCATAATTTAAAAAATATTGACGTAACCATTCCGAGAAATCAGCTTGTTGTTGTGACGGGATTGTCTGGTTCAGGAAAATCATCGTTAGCATTCGATACGATTTATGCAGAAGGGCAGCGCAGATACGTGGAATCTTTATCCGCGTATGCGCGCCAGTTTTTAGGACAAATGGATAAGCCGGATGTTGATACGATTGAAGGTTTATCTCCAGCGATTTCAATTGATCAAAAAACGACGAGTCGTAATCCACGTTCAACAGTTGGAACGGTAACAGAGATTTATGATTATTTACGTTTATTATTCGCACGAATTGGTACGCCGATTTGTCCGAATCATGGAATTGAAATTACATCACAAACAGTGGAACAGATGGTAGACCGTGTTCTTGAATATCCTGAACGTACGAAGTTGCAAGTGCTAGCGCCTATCGTGTCAGGGCGTAAAGGTGCGCATGCGAAAGTATTAGAAGATATTAAGAAGCAAGGTTATGTTCGTGTGCGCGTTGATGGAGAGATGCTGGATGTATCTGAAGAGATTACGTTAGATAAAAATAAGAAGCATTCAATTGAAGTTGTTATTGACCGTATTGTTGTGAAAGAAGGAATTGCAAGCCGACTTGCAGATTCACTAGAAAGTGCTTTAAAGCTTGGCGGGGGCCGAGTTTTAATCGATGTAATGGGAGAGGAAGAACTTCTATTTAGTGAACATCATGCTTGTCCACATTGTGGTTTTTCAATCGGAGAATTAGAGCCGCGTATGTTCTCGTTTAATAGTCCGTTCGGCGCGTGTCCTTCTTGTGATGGACTTGGCTCAAAGCTCGAGGTAGATTTAGAACTTGTTATTCCGAACTGGGATGTATCATTAAATGAACATGCGATTGCTCCTTGGGAACCGACAAGTTCACAATATTACCCGCAATTATTAAAATCTGTGTGTAATCATTACGGCATCGATATGGATATGCCGGTGAAAGATATACCGAAGGATTTATTTGATAAAGTGTTGTACGGAAGCGGGGAAGAGAAGGTTTATTTCCGCTATGTGAATGAATTTGGTCAAGTGAAAGAAAATGAGATTTTATTTGAAGGTGTTATTCCGAATATCGAGCGTCGTTATCGTGAGACGAGTTCGGATTATGTTCGTGAGCAAATGGAGAAGTATATGGCAGAGCAAGCTTGTCCGAAGTGTAAAGGTGGACGCTTAAAGCCTGAGAGTTTAGCTGTTTTCGTTGGTGATAAAACGATTGCCGATGTAACGAAATATTCTGTTCAAGAAGTACAGGAATTCTTCTCGACTGTTGAGCTAACTGAGAAACAACAGAAAATTGCTCATTTAATTTTAAGAGAAGTTCAGGAGCGCGTTGGGTTCTTAGTGAACGTCGGTTTAGATTATTTAACGTTAAGTCGTGCCGCAGGAACTCTATCAGGTGGTGAGGCGCAGCGTATTCGTTTAGCGACACAAATTGGTTCTCGTCTTACGGGTGTACTTTACATTCTTGATGAGCCTTCTATCGGTTTGCATCAGCGTGATAATGATCGTCTTATTCGCACATTACAGGAAATGCGTGACTTAGGAAATACGTTAATTGTTGTTGAGCATGATGAAGATACGATGATGGCTGCCGATTATTTACTTGATATCGGACCAGGGGCTGGTATTCACGGTGGAGAAGTTGTATCAGCGGGTACACCAGCTGAAGTTATGCAAGACGATAATTCATTAACAGGGAAATATTTAAGCGGTAAAGAGTTTATTCCGGTACCACTTGAAAGACGTAAAGGTGACGGACGTAAAGTGGAGATTATCGGTGCGAAAGAAAATAACTTAAAGAATGCGAAGATGTCATTCCCTCTAGGAACATTTGTAGCAGTAACAGGCGTATCTGGCTCTGGAAAAAGTACGATGATTAATGAAGTGCTATATAAATCGTTAGCTCAAAAGTTATATAAGGCGAAAGCGAAGCCAGGGTCTCATAAAGAAATTAAAGGTCTTGAGCAGTTAGATAAAGTTATTGATATTGATCAATCACCAATCGGGCGTACACCACGTTCCAACCCAGCAACATATACAGGTGTATTCGATGATATTCGTGATGTATTTGCACAAACGAATGAAGCGAAAGTGCGTGGATATCAAAAAGGACGTTTCAGCTTTAACGTAAAAGGCGGCCGTTGTGAAGCGTGTCGTGGTGATGGAATTATTAAAATTGAAATGCATTTCTTACCAGATGTGTATGTTCCGTGTGAAGTTTGTCACGGTAAACGTTACAACCGTGAAACGTTAGAAGTGAAATATAAAGATAAGAATATTTCTGAAGTGTTAGGGATGACAATTGAAGATGGGGTAGAGTTCTTTGCTAATATCCCGAAAATTAAGCGTAAACTTCAAACGCTTGTAGATGTAGGGCTTGGTTATATGAAATTAGGGCAACCAGCTACGACGTTATCAGGTGGTGAGGCGCAGCGTGTGAAATTAGCTTCTGAATTACATCGTCGTTCTACAGGGCGTACGTTATACATTTTAGATGAGCCAACGACTGGCCTACATGCCCATGATATTGCACGTCTTCTAGAAGTGTTGCAGCGTCTTGTTGAAAGCGGCGAGACAGTTCTTGTAATTGAGCATAATTTAGATGTTATTAAAACAGCTGATTATATCATTGATCTTGGACCAGAAGGCGGAGACAAAGGCGGACACATCGTTGCTTCTGGAACGCCAGAACAAGTAGTGAAAGAAGAACGCTCGTATACAGGTAAGTATTTAAAAGAGATTTTAGATCGTGATAAAGCAAGAATGAAAGAGAAAATAAAAGAAGTAGAGTTATCACAATAAGTGTATTACTAAAAACCGAGTGGGAATGACACTCGGTTTTTATTTCACTAAGGAAAACTGGTAAGAGTGTTAGTAGGTATACAAGCGTGGATAATAGAATAAGCTGATATAAGTATTTGTATGTTGCTTGCGTTTATTGTCTATTAGCGTATGATGAAATATATATGTTAAAAGGATGTGTAAGGAAATGAGATGGATTGTATCACTTCTTGTAAATAGCGTTGTGTTAATCGCTGTATCCGGACTTTTAAAAGGGGTTGCACCAGACGCATTTTACATAGCAAATATACAAACTGCAATTATTGCGAGTATTATATTGGCGATTTTAAACGTATTTGTAAAGCCGCTTTTAATTTTAATTACGCTACCGATTACTCTTGTAACTTTCGGTTTCTTCTTAATTGTTATTAATGCGATTACGTTAAAGATGACGGATTCATTATTAGGGGACGCCTTTAATATATCTGGATTTGGTGTAGCGATTGTTGCGGCAATTTGTATTTCGATTTTTAATATGATAATTGAAAAGGTAATTGTTGAACCATTACATGAAAAAAAGAGAAAATGACAAAAAGAAAAACATTTCATGATTCATATGAAATGTTTTTTTCTATTTATTAGAAACCATGTTTCTTGTTTCCAGAAAAAAATGGTACAATATCCGATAGAATGGAATTTCACATCAAATGAGACTGAACCCGCAGCGGAGTGGAGGTTTATACATATGCCGAAAGTAAGGACAAAAGATTTAATTGAACAATTTCAATTGGAGTTAGTAAGTGGTGAAGAAGGGATTCATCGTCCGATTGATACGAGTGATTTATCACGACCTGGAATTGAAATGGCAGGATTTTTTACATATTATCCAGCTGATCGTGTGCAGCTTCTTGGAAAAACGGAGCTTACGTTCTTTGATACGTTAACGACAGAGCAAAAGCAAGAGAGAATGAAAGCGCTTTGTACTGAAGAGACGCCTTGTATTATTGTAACTCGTAATCAAGATGTACCGGATGAGTTATTACAAGCATCACGTGAATCAGGCGTGCCTTTATTACGTTCTGCTCAAACGACGACGAGATTATCAAGTCGTTTAACAAACTATTTAGAAGGTAAGTTAGCGCCAACAACAGCTGTTCATGGTGTGTTAGTAGATATTTATGGCGTTGGTGTTTTAATTACAGGTCAAAGTGGTGTCGGGAAAAGTGAGACAGCGCTTGAACTTGTAAAGCGTGGTCACCGCCTTGTTGCGGATGATAGCGTAGAAATTCGTCAAGAAGATGAAGATACATTAGTAGGAAGCTCACCTGATTTAATTGAGCATTTATTAGAAATTCGTGGTCTAGGTATCATTAACGTAATGACGTTATTCGGTGCAGGGGCAGTACGAAATTATAAACGTATTACGCTTGTTATTAATCTTGAAATTTGGGATCAAAAGAAAAATTATGATCGTTTAGGTCTTGATGAAGAGAAGATGAAGATTATTGATACAGAACTTACGAAGATTACACTTCCAGTTCGTCCTGGTCGAAACTTGGCTGTTATTATTGAAGTAGCAGCGATGAACTTCAGATTAAAACGTATGGGAGTCAATGCGGCACAGCAGTTCTCTGAACGATTAATGAGTGCGATTGAGTCAGGAAATCAAGAATAGACTCTGGAGAGGGAGGTCATATATATGCTGTTAGGTTCTGTACCACAGCTTGACCGTATAGCAGTCCAACTTGGACCATTCCCTGTTTATTGGTATGGGGTTATTATCGGTACAGGTGTGCTATTAGGTCTTTGGCTAGCAACTCGCGAGGGAGAAAGGCTTGGTATTCATAAAGATACATTTATCGATCTTGTATTAATTGCAGTACCAATCGCGATTCTTTTTGCGAGAATGTATTATGTCATTTTTGAATGGGAATATTATTCGCAAAATCCGAGTCAAATTATTAATATTCGTCAAGGTGGTTTGGCGATTCATGGTGGTTTAATCGGGGCTGTTATTACAGGAATCCTTTTTGCGAAACGACGCGGGCTTTCATTCTGGAAGTTAGCGGATATTGCTGCGCCGAGTATTTTACTAGGACAAGCAATTGGCCGATGGGGAAACTTTATGAACCAAGAAGCGCATGGTGATGAAGTAACGAGACAGTTTTTAGAAGGTCTTCATTTACCAGATTTCATTATTAATCAAATGTACATTGATGGTGTGTATTATCACCCAACGTTTTTATATGAATCATTATGGAATTTTGCAGGTGTTATTTTACTACTCGCGTTACGAAAAGTGAATTTACGCCGTGGTGAATTATTCTTCACATATTTAATTTGGTATTCAGTGGGACGCTTCTTCGTAGAAGGTTTGCGTACAGATAGTTTAATGTTAGGACCACTTCGTATTGCACAAGTAATGTCTATTGGAATTGTTGTTATTTCTATCATTTTCATTATTGTGAGACGAAAAATGGGGCAAGCTGATAAAAGATATTTAGAAAATTAGAGAAAAGTAGCATCTTATATAAGATGCTGCTTCTTTCATATTGAGGTAATGAAAGGATTAAGGACGATGAAAATAAATACAGTGTTATTTGATTTAGATGGAACGTTAATTAATACAAATGAACTTATTATCTCTTCTTTTTTACATACGTTAAATCACTATTATTCTAATCAGTATAAGCGTGAAGATGTATTAGCATTTATCGGTCCATCTTTGCATGACACTTTTAGTAAGATTGATGCAAGCAAGGTTGAAGAGATGATTACATGTTATCGTCAATTTAATCATGAGCATCATGATGAATTAGTGGAAGAATATGAAACTGTATATGAAACGGTTCAAGAATTGAAGAAGCAAGGTTATAAGATCGGCATCGTTACAACGAAAGCGAGACAGACGGTTGAAATGGGATTAAAGCTTTCGAAACTTGATCAGTTTTTTGATGTTGTCGTGACGATTGATGATGTGGAACATGTGAAACCACATCCAGAACCACTTCAAAAAGCACTCGAATTATTAGATGCAAAGCCAGAAGAAACATTGATGGTTGGTGATAATCATCATGATATCGTCGGTGGACAAAATGCAGGTACGAAAACAGTAGCGGTTTCATGGACAGTGAAAGGTAGAGCATATTTAGAAGCGTATAAACCAGATTATGTGCTAGATAAAATGAGTGATTTACTACCGATTTTGTCCCGTATTAATGGGTAGTAAGATTCCTGCCTGTAAATGCTTGATTGATGAGAGTTAGTAATCAGTGGAGAAAAGGATTCCTACCGGTTAAAGTGTCACTTTATATAAGTAGAGGAGAGAGTTCAGTGCGACGGACAACGCGCTATCCTGTTTCAGGAGAAAATTCATTGTGGAATGTGTATAAAACAGTTTCTTTTTGGAAGGTAATGAAAAACTTTATTATCATCCAAATCGCACGTTACACGCCATTTTTATCCGTGAAGAATTGGTTATATCGCACGTTTTTACGGATGGAAGTAGGAAAGAAAACGTCGTTTGCACTTATGGTAATGCCAGATATTATGTTTCCAGAAAAGATTACTGTGGGAGACAATTCAATTATCGGCTATAATACAACGCTTTTAGCGCATGAATATTTAATTCGTGAGTATCGACTCGGAGAAATCGTCATAGGGAATGAAGTTATGATCGGAGCGAATACGACAGTTTTACCAGGTGTGACGATTGGAGATGGTGCTATCGTTTCTGCAGGCACACTTGTCCATAAAGATGTACCAGGCGGCGCTTTCGTAGGCGGAAATCCGATGCGTATTATTTATACGAAAGAGGAAATGGCCACTAGAGAAGGTTGATGTTAAAAATTTAACATTTCTCTTCTCTTTTTATGAATAAAAAGGAAATATTTGATTATAATATACTGTTTTGTTTTTTACGGAATCGTTTATACTTATAGATAGAAGAATGTGTGAGCGAAGAAAACAAAAAACTGGAGGATATATGGGGAAAAATCAAAGAATATATAAGGAGAGCGGACAAGTTATCTCTTTTAATCAATTAGCGGACTTCTTTTATAAAAAAGGGATGAGGGCTTATAAAGGGCAAAAATTGCAAGATGCAATTAAATATTTTCGAAGAGCGTCACAAAGCGAGAAGGAGCCGTTTATTTTATGCCAACTAGCAATAGCATTATCTGAATCTGGTGAATACCAAGAGTCGAATCAGATATTTCTAAAGCTTGTTAGATCCAATCCTGAACTTGAGCAATGCTATTATTTTATTTCAAATAATTATGCATATATGGGCTTGTTTCAACAGGCGAAGAAGTATGCAGACCGATATTTAGAAGTTGCGGAAGAGAAGGAATTCGTAGAAGATACATTAGAATTGCTTGAGATTATGGAAGAAGAAGCAATGGGTGAGGAAGAGATTGAGGATGAAGATGAGCTAATTGTTATGCAGGAAGAAGCGAACCGCTACATTCGTAACGGCCAATTAGAAGAGGCGATTGCTACACTAGAAGTTGTTACGAAAGAATACCCAGAATTTTGGTCGGGCCATAATAATTTAGCGATTGCACATTTTCAATCAGGTAATGTAGATCAAGCGCTTAAGTTAACAGAAATGATTTTAGAGAAAAGTCCTGGTAATATGCATGCGCTTTGTAATACGCTTATTTTTCTATATTCAATTGGAGAGCATAAGCAAGTAGAGTCATTAGCAGGGCAGTTAGTTTCGGTATATCCAATTTCATTTGAGCATCGTTTGAAACTTGGAACAACGCTTGCAACAATTGGTCATTTTGAACCTGCATATAAATGGTTCAAAGTATTAAAGCGTCAAGGATACGAGGGAGACGTTAGTTTTTATTACTGGTTTGCATACTCGGCGTATATGGTGAAGGAACAGCAAGTAGCTGAAAAAATGTGGCAACATGTTGTAGAATTGCATCCTGATAAAAAAGGAAAAGAACCGTGGAATGCACTGAATTTAGCAGATGAAGGACAAAATCTTTTATTTGAAGAGTTACGAAAATCATTTCAGAAAAGTACGACGCTAGAAGAGAAAATGCTAGCTTTATATTTAATGAATGAATTGTCAACACCAGAGAAGGTTGGGTTCTTCTTTGATGTAACGCAAGCGAAAAATGGTGTTCCAATCGTATCGCAACTTGCAAAATATTTCTTTTTACTTAATAGTCATAAAAGCATCCCAGCTGATTTACAGCAATTTGAACAGTGCGTACGAATCGCGGATGCATTATACAATTATACGAAAAAAGATGATGAATTAATCGAAGAGTGTTTAAATTTTTGGTTTTGTACGTTCATACGTTTATATACATCTGGAGCGACTTTTACAAATGTGTACGGTTGGTCAGCGGCAATTGAATATATTGTGCGCGGCGAACAAAGAAATAAGATGACACAGGCAGAGCTTGGTGATGTATATAATGTATCTGTAGCGACTGTACGAAAGTATGTGCAGGCTGTTAAGCGCACGCACACGTAGGGTAGGCAAATCATTGGGAAAAAAATGATGCTAACAGTATAATGAGGGTAACTTAATGTGTATGAATGAATGGGAGTGAATAGTGTGTCAGAAGAAAAAATTTATGATGTCATTATTATTGGTGCAGGACCAGCTGGTATGACAGCTGCGGTATATACATCTCGTGCGAATTTAAGCACACTGATGCTTGAGCGTGGTATTCCAGGTGGACAAATGGCAAATACAGAAGATGTAGAGAACTATCCAGGTTATGAGTCTATTTTAGGACCAGACTTATCAAATAAAATGTTTGAGCATGCGAAGAAATTTGGTGCTGAATATGCATACGGTGATGTGAAAGCAATCATCGATGGTAAAGAGTACAAAACAATTATGGCTGGTAAAAAAGAATATAAAGCACGTGCAATTATCGTTGCAAGCGGTGCAGAGTATAAAAAAATTGGTGTGCCAGGTGAAACAGAACTTGGCGGCCGCGGTGTATCGTATTGTGCAGTATGTGATGGTGCATTCTTTAAAGGGAAAGAACTTGTTGTTATTGGCGGCGGAGATTCTGCTGTTGAAGAGGGTGTGTTCTTAACACGCTTCGCATCAAAAGTAACAATCGTTCACCGTCGTGACACTCTTCGTGCACAGAAAATTTTACAAGATCGTGCTTTCCAAAATGAGAAAGTAGATTTCATTTGGAATCACACTATAAAAGAAATTAACGATGCAAATGGTAAAGTAGGAAGCGTAACACTTGTAGATGTAAACAGCGGAGAAGAACAAGAAGTTAAAACTGACGGCGTTTTCATATACATCGGTATGCTACCACTATCAAAACCGTTTGTTGAGCTAGGTATTACAAATGAAAATGGTTATGTTGAAACGAACGAGCGTATGGAAACGAAAGTTCCTGGTATTTTCGCAGCTGGTGATGTTCGTGAAAAAATGCTTCGTCAAATTGTAACTGCAACAGGCGATGGTAGTATTGCAGCACAAAGTGCACAGCATTATATAGAAGAGTTAGTAGAAGAATTAAAAACTGTAACAGAAAAATAAGGGGTAATATACCTTTTGAAAAGAAAGCTACCGATAGGAGCTTTCTTTTTTTTGTGAAAATGTCAAAGTTTTGTCAAAAACAATTAGGATTATAAGCTTTCTTATTGATATACTGGACTTTACGGAAAAAATCACTATAAGAAATGAGGAATTTATTCAGTATGGAATGGCGTAATATATATCGTGGATTTTGTATGGGCGTTAGTGATTTAATTCCTGGTGTGAGCGGCGGAACAATCGCTGTTGTGTTAGGGATTTATGAACAATTGCTCGCAGCAATTAGCGGATTCTTTAGTCGTGAATGGAAAAAACATTTAGCGTTTTTAATCCCACTTGCAGCTGGTGTAGCGGCAGCTTTTCTAACGTTAAGTCACGTTATTAAATATTTATTAGCAAATCATTATGAACCGACTCAATTTTTCTTCCTCGGTTTAATTATTAGTATATTACCGATGTTAATGAGAGAAGCTGATGCAAAGGCAACGTTTAAAGGTAGTCATATTACCTTATTAATAATTGCAGCAATTCTTGTTGCAATAACAGCATTCTTTAAACCAGATAAGGCAGCTGATCCGATTACGACGTTAACAATTTTAAATGCAATTGGTTTGTTTTTCGCAGGATGGGTGGCTAGTATGGCTATGCTTCTTCCTGGAATTAGTGGATCGTTTATTTTATTAATTATTGGTGTGTATCCAACAGCAATTAACGCTTTAACTACACTCAATTTACCGTTAATCGTGGTTATCGGTGCCGGCGTGATGGCCGGATTTGTTGTAAGTAGTAAAGGAATTAGTTATTTGTTAGATCGTTATAAAAGTATGACATTTGCGGCAATTATTGGGCTCGTTATCGGGTCGATTGTCATTGTGTTCCCTGGCATTCCGACTGGTGGTATTTCAATTGTAAGTTCAATTATTACTTTTATTTTAGGATTTGCGGTTGTTACTTATTTCGGTAAGAAATAAGTGTTTTAATCCCCTTAACGATTTTTATCGTTAAGGGGATTTTTATTTACTGTTCATGGGAAGTAAGGTATTTTGATTGCTTGTTATAGAAATATTTTTTACAATTGCTTAGCGAAAGGGGACTGGCACCTTCGTTGTAGCAAACTGTTTTTGATAGTATAATGAAATGAGTATGCGGTGAGAAATTTTGCTGCAAGTAGCTGAGGTGAAGAAACATGCAAAGAGTGACAAACTGTGTGTTAATTAGAGATAATGAAGTACTCTTACTCCAAAAACCTCGCCGGAATTGGTGGGTTGCACCGGGCGGGAAAATGGAACGTGGTGAGACGGTAAGAGATTCCGTTGTTCGCGAGTATCGTGAAGAAACAGGTATTTATTTAAAGAACCCAGCGTTAAAAGGGGTCTTCACCTTTGTCATCCAAGAGGGTGATAAAGTTGTTTCTGAATGGATGATGTTCTCCTTTTTAGCAACAGATTTTGCAGGAGAAAACAAATTAGAGAGCGAAGAAGGCATCATTGGTTGGCATACATTTGATAAAATTGATGATTTAGCAATGGCACCAGGAGATTATCACATTATTGATTATTTAATTAAAGGGAATGGTATAATCTACGGTACATTTGTATATACCCCAGATTTTGAGTTGCTTTCATATCGATTAGATCCGAGTTAAACCTGCAAGGAGAGGATACGATGACAGAGAATAATGATATAAAAATGGTAATTATTACAGGGATGTCTGGAGCTGGAAAAACGGTAGCGTTACAAAGTTTTGAAGATTTAGGCTATTTTTGTGTAGATAATTTACCACCGATGTTATTGCCGAAGTTTATTGAACTTATGGCAGATTCAAAAGGTAAAATGAATAAAGTAGCACTCGGTATTGATTTACGTGGCCGAGAGTTTTTTGAATATTTATGGGGAGCACTTGATGATTTATCAGAACGTACATGGATTATTCCTCATATTTTATTTTTAGATGCGAAAGATGGCACACTTGTAACTCGTTATAAAGAAACGAGACGTTCGCATCCACTTGCGCCAACTGGCTTGCCGTTAAAGGGAATTGAAGCTGAGCGTGGTCTATTAACTGATATGAAGGCGCGCGCGAATATTGTGCTTGATACATCTGAGTTGAAACCGAAAGAATTACGAGAGAAAATTGTTCACTTATTCTCAACAGAAACTGAGCAAGCATTTCGTGTAAATGTTATGTCATTTGGATTTAAGTACGGAATTCCAATTGATGCTGATTTAGTATTTGATGTTCGTTTTTTACCAAATCCATATTATATTCCACATATGAAGCCATTAACAGGACTGGATGAAGAAGTTTCGTCGTATGTGTTGAAATTTAATGAAACACATAAGTTTTTAGAGAAATTGACGGATCTTATCACTTTCATGCTGCCTCATTATAAAAGAGAAGGCAAGAGTCAACTTGTAATTGCGATTGGATGTACAGGTGGGCAACATCGTTCTGTTACGCTTACAGAGTACCTTGGGAAACATTTGAAACCAGAGTATAGCGTTCATGTATCTCATCGTGATGTGGAGAAGAGAAAGGGCCATTAAGGGATGAAAAAAGAGAGAAAACCTAAAATTGTTATCATGGGAGGTGGAACTGGACTTTCTGTTTTATTAAGAGGTTTAAAACAATATCCGGTTGATATTACAGCAGTTGTAACAGTAGCCGACGATGGAGGCAGTTCAGGTAGACTACGTGATGAGCTAGCAATTCCACCTCCAGGTGATATTCGTAACGTACTTGTTGCCTTATCGGATGTAGAACCATTAGTGGAAGCTTTATTTCAGCACCGTTTTACAACTGGAGACGGACTGAAAGGGCATGCGTTAGGAAATTTACTATTGGCAGGTATGACTTCGATTACAGGAGACTTTTACCACGCGATTACGGAAACGAGTAAAGTATTAAATGTCAGAGGACGTGTATTACCAGCAGCGAATCAAAGTGCGGTACTTCATGCAGAATTAGAAGATGGAGAAATTGTAACAGGTGAATCAAAGATTCCTTATTTCGGGAAGAAGATTAATCGTGTATTTTTAACTCCAGAAGATGTAGAACCGTTATGTGAAACGTTGACGGAAATTAAACGAGCTGATTTGCTTGTTTTCGGTCCAGGAAGCTTGTACACAAGTATATTACCGAATTTAGTTGTTAACAAAATTGGAGACGCTGTTCTTGCTGCAAAAGCAAAGAAGGTATATGTATGTAATGTTATGACGCAAGCGGGCGAAACGAAGGGTTATACTGCGTTTGATCATGTGCAGGCGTTACATGATCATCTAGGTAAACCATTTATCGACACTGCGATTGTAAATAATCGTGATATTCCTCATGAATTACGTAATTTATATGAGGAAGAAATGTCGGAACCAGTTGCACTGGATACAGATCGTTTTGCTGAACATAATATCGAAATCATTCAAGATAGATTAGCGAAATATGATGATCGTGTTGTAAGACATGATACATTAAAGTTAGCTTCTATTTTATATTCATTGTTATAAATGTGCGTTGCCTCGTTTGAGGTAACGCTCCTCATTCATATAGGACAAGATTTTTGTTCCAAAGTAATAGTATAAGGAGGTGTTGACTGTGTCATTTGCATCAGAAACAAAGAAAGAGTTGACCAACCTTGAAATGAAGGAATGCTGTGAGAAATCAGAATTATCGGCGTTGCTTCGAATGAACGGATCGCTTTCTTTTTCAAACCGTCGCCTATCTATCGATATTCAAACGGAAAATGCAGCAATTGCAAGAAGGATTTATACGCTCTTGAAAAAAGGATATGATGTGACGGTAGAATTACTTGTTCGTAAAAAAATGCGATTGAAGAAAAATAATGTATATATCGTGCGGCTTGTTGAGAAGTCTCGCGAAATATTAGCAGATCTTCACATTGTTCGAGATGACTTTTCGTTTATTCGAAATATATCGCAGGAATTAATCGAGAAGAAATGTTGTAAACGATCGTATTTACGCGGTGCATTTTTAGCAGGTGGTTCGGTAAATAACCCAGAAACATCATCTTATCATTTAGAGATCTTTTCGTTATATAAGGAACATAATGATTCTATATGTGAACTGATGAACGGATTTGATTTAAATAGTAAGACGTTGGAAAGAAGAAAAGGGTACATTACGTATTTGAAAGAAGCTGAGAAAATTACAGAGTTTTTAAATATTATAGGTGCCCATAATGCACTTTTAAGATTTGAAGATATTCGAATTGTTCGCGATATGCGTAATTCGGTAAATCGTTTAGTTAACTGCGAAACAGCTAATTTAAATAAAACAATTGGTGCAGCGCTAAGGCAAATTGAGAACATCCGCTATATTGATGAGACCGTTGGGCTTGATATTTTGCCAGATAAATTAAGAGAAATTGCACAGTTACGAAGAGATTATCAAGATGTAACATTGAAAGAGTTAGGTGAGATGGTATCCGGGGGGAAAATTAGTAAATCGGGTATTAATCATCGTTTGCGTAAAATCGATGGAATTGCAGAGAAATTACGCGCGGGGGAAACGGTAGCAAAAAAATAAGAGGTTAAAGGGGAAATGGAGCTGTGGTTCAAAAAGTGGTTAAAGTTGCATTAAAAAACGGTTTACAAGCACGTCCGGCTGCGTTGTTTGTACAAGAGGCAAATCGCTTTCATTCTGATATTTTCATTGAGAAAGATGGAAAGACAGTTAATGCAAAGAGCATAATGGGGATTATGAGCTTAGCAATCGGAACTGGTAGCATGATTACAATCACAACAGAAGGTTCAGATGCAGAAGAGGCTTTGGAAGCATTAGCTGCATATGTACAATAAAAGGCTGTCGCGAATGTGCGATAGCTTTTTTTATTCTGTTGTTTGTGAGCAGCTTGGCTGGTGTGGGGTAACGAATGATCGGTGGGGTATGTAGCTAGTTCGCGCTTGTCGGAAATTGTCGGTAAGTCGATATATTTGAAAAATCGTCGATATATTTAGGGAGATACTGGATGGGGTATACAGAGGGAGAATACATGATAATAAAAAAGCGCCCTGTAATAGGGCGCTTCCGCTTTTAGTTATATCCAGCTCCGGCGGCTAGAATGATCGGTGGCTTCGCTTCTTCCGTCGAGGTAAAAAGCACCTCTTTGTCAGAAGCTCCATCCCCCTCTCATTCTGAACGAGCCGCTTCCGCTTTTAGTTATATCTAGCTCCAGCGGCTAGAATCTCCGGTCGTTTCGCCTTTACATTCGAGGCAAAAAGCGCCTCGGATGTAAAGGCTCCAACGCCCTGCGATTCTGAACGAGCCACTTCCGCTTTTAGTTATTAACGACTTGTAAAGATCTTATCAATTAAGCCGTATTCTAGAGCTCTTTCTGCTGTCATGAAGTTGTCGCGGTCTGTGTCGCGTTGTAGAACTTCAAGTGGTTGACCTGTGCGGTCAGCAAGAATTTGGTTTAATTTTTCACGTAAGAATAGGATGCGTTTTGCAGCGATTTCGATTTCAGTCGCTTGACCTTGTGCACCGCCAAGTGGTTGGTGAATCATTACTTCACTGTTAGGAAGAGCGAAACGTTTTCCTTTTTCACCTGCTGCAAGTAAGAATGCACCCATAGATGCAGCCATACCGATACAGATTGTTGATACTTGTGGTTTAATAAACTGCATTGTATCGTAAATTGCCATACCAGCTGTGATAGAACCACCAGGGCTGTTGATATAGATGTGAATATCTTTTTCTGGATCTTGAGATTCCAAGAATAAAAGCTGGGAAACGATTGAGTTTGCTACGTTGTCATCAATTGCGCTACCAAGCATAATGATGCGGTCCTTTAATAGTCGAGAGTAAATATCGTAAGCGCGTTCTCCACGATTTGTTTGTTCAATTACTGTAGGAATTAAATTCATCTGTTATTTCCTCCTTTGAAAGCTTTATTAGTTTATAATACAATTATGGTCAATAAAGGTCAAACGAAACCACTTTAAATCAAAAAAATATGTAGTTGTATCATGATTTATTCGCTATGTTTTTAAAATTCCCTGCTTATGTATCTTCAACATCATAACCGAATTACATAAATTTAAACGTGATTAAAGGTGTAGAAAGGGCAAAAGAACGCCTTTTTACTGAAGCGTTCTTTCGGTATTTATTCTTTTAAAAGATAGGTTACTTTATTTAAAATTGTTTCGACTTGTTTCGCGTTTTTACTATACATTTCACTTGCTGATTTCGATTTTGTTTCTAAAGAAAATAGTTCAAGATCAGCATGGCATTTTTTTAAAGATGCCAATAGTAAAGGTTTGTTTTGAGGAGAAGGCATTTGGAGTTTATCATTATAAATGTCGATAGTAAGTTGTCCGTATGAATCAACTTGACCGAGAAACACATTTTCAATGACAACGCCGAGTTTTTCTAATTCAGAATGTAACCAAGCGCGGTTGTGCCCGCTTGCAGAAAGAGGTTCATCTAGTACATTTCCATCCATAATAACAGTTTGTGGTTCTTTTTCGTTTGGCACTTTTAAGCTGATATCTTTTGCTGTAAGTGGTTGGCGATCTTTTTTCAATAATACATTTAATTCTCCGCTCGGTTCTAGTACAGCAAATTCAACATCAGCTACGCTGAATGCATTTTTTCCTCTGAGAAGCTCAAGTAATTCGTCACTTGTATATTTTTCTTTCTTTAAGTTATCTTCGAGTACTTTTCCATCTTTTATTAATACGGTAGATTTCCCTTCAAAAAAATCTCGAGCTGTTTTGTTTTTTAAAGAGAGGATTCCTGTGACAAAAGGTACCACAGCGAAAATGAGTATCGCAAAGACGCCGTGGAAAAATTTTGAATCAAGCCCTGTAGATACTTGGGCAGCGATGTCACCGATTGTCATTCCGGCTATGTATTCAAAAAAGGAGAGCTGAGAGATTTGTCTTTTCCCTAACCATTTCGTAATAGCGAATAAAATGATTAATATAAATACAGAACGAAGAATGACAAGTGTCCATTCAGGTAGGTGAGACATAGTAATTTCCTCCAGTCTGCTTAAAACCCTTTATATTGAGGTTCTTCACGTTCTAATAATGAAACTCTATCCTTTAAATCAGCGATGACGCTGTCCATTTCTAACATACATTCGTGAAAGACGCGTTTTGTTTCTTCGTCTTCTGAATTTAACGAAAGGGAACTTAAGCTTGCTTGAGCCCCCCTTAAACTAGCGAGGCATGTTTTTACACTAGCAATAACAGTCATGAAAACACCTCTTATCCTTTCGGTTTAAATAGCAATGCTCCGATGAACCCAAAAATGATAGCAGCAGAAATACCAGCGCTTGTTACTTTAAACATACCGGTAATAACGCCGACAATTCCATGTTTTGCAGCTTCTTCCATAGCACCGTGAACGAGGGCGTTACCGAAACTTGTAATTGGTACAGTAGCTCCTGCACCCGCAAAATCAATTAATGGTTCATATAGATTGAATCCATCTAATATAGCCCCAACAACAACGAGTGTTGCCATTGTATGGGCAGGAGTAAGTTTACCCACATCAAACATAAGTTGACCAATTACACATATAAGTCCACCAATAACAAAAGCCCAGAAAAAAATCATTGTGTTGCACCTCCAAATTCGATCGATACAGCATGAGCGATACATGGAATTGTTTCTTCTTGTTGGAATGTAAGTGGAGATAGCAAAGCACCTGTTGCAACAACTAGCATCTTTTTGAATTCTCCCTTTTTCATTCTATTTAATAAATGTCCGTATACGACTGTTGCAGAACATCCAGGACCACTTCCGCCAGCTATGACAGGTTGACCTTCTCTATAAATGATGATTCCACAATCTTGAAATTGCTCGCTCTTTACTTTTGTACCGTGTTTATGTAGTAGGTCGTAAGCGATTTCGCGTCCTACATGTCCAAGGTCACCTGTTACGATTAAGTCGTAATAAGAAGCGTCGATTTGTCGTTCGCGTAAATGGGCTTCAATCGTATCGACAGCAGCTGGGGCCATCGCGCCGCCCATATTAAACGGATCTGTTAAACCCATGTCAACAACGCGCCCAATTGTGGCGGAAGTTACTCTTGGACCATTTCCTGTATCACTTAAAATTGCTGCACCTGCACCGGTCACTGTCCACTGTGCTGTAGGGGGCTTTTGTCCACCATATTCAGTTGGGTAACGGAATTGTTTTTCCACGGCAGCGTTATGGCTTGATGCTCCAGTTAATAAATATTTTGCGCCTTTTGCATTTACAATACTTGCGCCGAGCGCTAATCCTTCCATAGAAGTAGAGCAAGCTCCAAATAATCCAAGATAAGGTGTTCCGAGTGTACGACATGCAAAGCTCGTTGGGGTTATTTGATTAATTAAATCTCCTGCGAGTACGAATTGAATATCGTCTTTTCGAAGTTTTGCTTTCTCTGTAGCACGGCTACAAGCTTCTTCAAATAAAATTTTGTGAGCCTTTTCGTAAGAATCTTGTCCAAGCCATAAATCTTCATGGAGGGTGTCGAAGTCTTCAGGGATATTACCTTTCGCTTCAAATGGTCCACCGACTACCCCGGTTGAGATAATGACTGGTTTGTTTTCAAATACCCACGTTCGGTGTCCTTGTAACATTTATAGCCCTCCCCATTGAACGAGAATCGTTTTAATAAGTGCGATGACGAAAGCGGAAAATACACCAAACAAAATAACAGAGCCAGCCAATTTAAACATGTTACCTCCAACACCAAGGACGAACCCTTCCGTTCGGTGTTCAATGCATGCTGCGATAACAGAATTACCAAAACCGGTAACTGGTACCGCTGTGCCAGCCCCAGCAAATTGTCCAAAACGATCGTATATACCGAATCCAGTTAGTAACATGGAAATGAAAATTAGAGTTGCTACTGTCGGATTCCCTGCTGAGCGCTCAGTGAAATCAAAATACGTGATGTAAAAAGTAGAAATAAGTTGCCCGATGAAGCAAATGAAACCACCAACGAAAAAAGCCTTTATACAATTTTTTAAGATAGGACGCTTCGGTTCTCGTTCTTGCGCGAATTTTTTATATTCCTGTTGTACCGGTGTTAAGTTTTTATCTTTACTAGACATTTGAATCCTTCCTTTTCTTTTAGAAAGCTTAAATATTAGATCCCATTTCTGATTGAATGAGTTTCAATTGTTTTTTTATGCCATCCTTGCTTACTTTCTTGTTTTTAATTTTGTTTTCAAGTTCTTCTAGGAGCATAAAAATCTTTTTGTCTGTACTTACACGAATATCGAAAGTAGGATTTTCATCACTTAATTTCTTTTTTAATTTACTTCGTAAAGGCTTTAAACCGAATCTTTCGTGATGTTCAGGTTTGACGGCTATGTAAAGATCTAAATTGGTATTAACTGCGGTAGCTTTTATAATGCCATCTATAGCGAGGGCTTTTTTCTTGGCGTCTTGCGATATAGATTGATTAAAGGATTCTGTACTCATTTTTGTTAACTTAGGGCCCTTTTTTTCATCTGTTCGTTTAGCTTCTTCTTTCTTTACCTTTTTATCTAACGGGCTGTTATCGCATCCGGTAAGTGAACCGAATAGAAGAACAAATAACGCGGTTATGAGGCCGAGTTTTCGCATTATAATCATTCCATTTCTATTGCAGTATGTAATTTGCGAGAAAAAGGATGATTGCATATCATCCTTTTTCTCAAATTGTGTACCATTAGATGAAATGGCACTTTTGGTTATTGCTGTGTGTATTGTGGTTCTTCTTGCTGGACTTCTTCAACGCGCGGGTTTAAAGAATCAATAATTGTTTGTGTTTGCTGCGCAGTTGTTTGGAAAAGTTGCTTTGCTTGTTGGTTATCCGTATCAAGAGCGAATCCCTCTAAGCTAGCTTGTGCACTTTTTAATCCAGAAACAGTTTGCTTTAGTTTTGTAATTACAGTCATTGAATGAAGCCTCCTTTGGAATATCAATTCAAAGATTATAATTTGTGGGTTTGGGTGAATTTATGTTTGGAAAATTTAGGGGAAGGAATGTATTTAATATAAATATTGCTATGGAGTATAAAGGAAGTAGGGGATATTTTTATTGATTTAGATGGGTTTTATTGCTATTATTATGAGAAGAAAATGAAGTCTGTTTTATAATCATGCGCCCATAGCTCAGTCGGATAGAGCGGTGGTTTCCGGTACCACGTCTGCCGGGGGTTCGAATCCCTCTGGGCGCGTCAAAAGGTCCTAACTTACATTTGTAAGTTAGGACCTTTTTTATTTCTCTCTTGTTATATCTGGTTATAAGATTTACTATTAGTATGTGGTAATAATTTTTATGCGTTATTATTTTCTTTCAATATTATTCATTTTTCGGTTGTAAGATGTAAATTTCATTAATACATATAAATTAATAATATTTTGGAATGGGTGTCTGCGATAGGATTCTCCTTTTACCAAACTTATTGTACAATAGAAACAAGGGGGAGATTAGTTTGAAGGCAAGTCTTTTACAAGAACAAAGCTTACGTTTGGCAATGACACAAGAGTTAAGGCAAGCGATTACAATGCTCCAGTATAATGTACAAGAATTATCGGAGTTTTTGTATGAGCAATCGTTAGAGAATCCCCTTATTGAGTTAGGTGGTTTTGAGAGGGAGAAGAAAAAGAGCTCTAACACAAGTAAAAGTACCCGCAAACAAGTCGAGAATCAAATGGAAATCTACAGTGTGGATTCTACAACGATTCAGCAACATTTATTAAATCAACTCCAATATTATAAAATAGATGAAGAAGAGCGAAAAGCAGCTTCTTTCATTATTATGAACATGGATGGAAATGGCTATTTACAAGAAACAAATGAAGAGTTATCAGAGCTTCTTTCTGCGCCAATTGATGTAGTGGACCGTTCTGTGGAGCTTGTTCAATCGTTAGAGCCAGCAGGGGTAGGTGCGCGTAATATTCAGGAATGTCTATCAATCCAATTGAAGCGCTTACAAAGAAGAGATGGTTTAGCGGAAGAAATTATAGATGATCATTTTAATTATTTCGTTAAGAAAGATTGGCGAAAGCTCGTTCAAGTGTTGAAGTGTACTAACGAGGAATTACAGGATGCGGTGAACTGTATTACATCATTACAGCCGAAACCAGGTCTTGCATTTTCTTCTGATAAACCACTTTATATCGTGCCTGATATGGCGGTAAAAAAAGATGGCGATCATCTCGTTTTACAGATGAATGAGAGAAATATGCCAAGAATTGAAATTCACTCTGAGTATAGTGCGTTACTAAATAATAGTGAAAGTGAAGTGGCTTCTTACGTATCGGAGAAGTATCAGCATGTGCAATGGATTATGCGCAGTTTGAAACAGAGAAAACAAACACTCTTACAAGTGATGAATATTATTATGGAAAAACAACATGATTTCTTCTGGAAAGGTCCAGAGTATTTAAAACCACTTGCTTTAAAAGAGGTGGCGGAAGAGTTAGGTGTGCATGAGTCTACAATTAGTCGTGCAACGCGTAATAAATATGTGCAAACGCCGCATGGTTTATTTGAGATGAAATCGTTCTTTAGTAATTCTATTTCTACGACGGAAGATGAGGCGATTTCTACAAAGCGTGTGAAACAATTCATTCAAACGCTTGTTGGAGCAGAAAATAAGAAAAAGCCACTTTCGGATCAAAAGATTTCAAAATTATTAGAAGAAGAGCATGAGATCGTTATTTCTCGCAGAACGGTTGCGAAATATAGAGAACAAATGCATATTCCTGCTTCGTCTCTAAGAAAAACGATTGGATAGGTGAAGAAGATGAAGGTTGTACTATATACAAAAAAAGATTGTGGTCTTTGCGTGAAGGCGAAACAAATTTTAAAGGAAGTACAATGTGAATATTCTTTTCAAATTGAGGAAATAGATATATATGAAGATAATGACCTTTTAGAGAAATACCATCTAATGATTCCTGTTGTAGAAATAGGCGGAAGACAAGTAGAATATGGTAACCTTCACAAAGGTGTCATAATAAACTATATAAACAATGCAGTTAAGAGTTGAATAAGTTTCTGTCTCCTGTTACAATAATACACGTAGCAGGGATTATTTTTTTAACCTAAGTGGGACACAAAATGTCACTACGGGACATAAAGCGACCACAGAGGGGAATGAACCGATGTAGTGAGGAGAAAAGATATGCGCTCATGGATTCAGAACACAAAAAAATTATTACCTGATCTGCTACCTGTTATGCAAACGAGAATGCAAGTGCTTCAGTACATTAGGCTTATGCAGCCGATTGGAAGAAGAAACTTATCTGCAAGTCTCGGTATGACAGAACGAGTATTGCGAAGTGAAGTTCAAGTTTTGAAAGAACAAAACTTAGTTCACGTCGCTTCTTCTGGAATGACTTTGACAGAAGAAGGAACAGCTTTAGTTCTTGCTTTGGAAGACTTTATGAAAGAAATTTCCGGGTTAAAGGTTTTAGAAAAACAACTTAAGGAAACATTAGACTTGGATGAAGTTTTCGTTGTCCCTGGTGATAGTGATGAATCACCTTGGGTCAAACTGGAGATGGGCCGTGCTTGTGTGACTTGTATAAAAGACCGTCTGACAGTGAATAATATCGTTGCTGTGGCTGGAGGAACTACGCTAGCTGCTGCTGCGGACATGATGCAACTTGATTGCAAGGATTTACATATGCTATTTGTCCCAGCACGTGGTGGGATTGGAGAAGGTGTTGAGTTAGAAGCCAATACCATTTGCGCCAAAATGGCACAAAATACGATGAGTAATTATCGCTTATTGTATGTTCCAGATCACGTTAGTAGCGAAGCATATGCGTCTATTGTAATAGAGCCCTCCGTGAAAGAAGTTCTTGAGTTGATTCGATCTTCCAATATCGTCATTCATGGAATCGGTGATGCGTTAACAATGGCACGTCGCAGAAATACTTCAGAAGCAGATTGGTTAAAGATTCAGGCAAGCGAAGCAGTTGGTGAAGCTTTCGGTTACTACTTTAATGAACAAGGAAATGTTGTTCATAAAGTAAGAACAGTTGGTATGCAACTTGAAGATTTACAACATGTATCTCACGTTGTCGCAGTCGCTGGAGGTTCTTCAAAAGCAAAAGCAATACAGGCTGTAATAAAGCAAGGGCACACTTCAATTCTAATTACAGATGAAGGTGCAGCAAAACAATTAACAAAGGGTAATACCCTTTAATATAATCCCCCAAGGAGGAAATTTAAATGACTAAAATTGGTATTAATGGATTTGGACGTATCGGACGTAACGTATTCCGCGCAGCTCTTAACAACTCTGAGGTAGAAGTAGTAGCAATCAACGACTTAACAGATGCTAAAACATTAGCTCACCTTTTAAAATATGATACAGTTCACGGAACTTTAAATGCAGAAGTATCTGCTAACGAAAACAGCATCATTGTTAACGGTAAAGAAATTAAAGTTATCGCTGAGCGTGACCCAGCACAATTACCATGGAACGACTACGGAGTAGAAGTAGTAGTAGAATCTACTGGCCGTTTCACTAAAAAATCAGACGCTGAGAAACACTTAGGTGGATCAGTTAAGAAAGTTATCATCTCAGCTCCAGCTTCTGACGAAGATATCACTGTAGTTATGGGTGTTAACCACGAAGAATACGATGCAGCTAACCACAATGTAGTATCTAATGCTTCTTGTACTACAAACTGTCTAGCTCCATTCGCTAAAGTATTAAACGAAAAATTCGGCGTAAAACGCGGAATGATGACAACAATTCACTCTTACACTAACGACCAACAAATCTTAGACTTACCACACAAAGATTTACGTCGTGCTCGTGCAGCAGCTGAAAACATGATCCCAACATCTACTGGTGCTGCTAAAGCTGTAGCATTAGTATTACCAGAACTTAAAGGTAAATTAAACGGTGGCGCTGTACGTGTTCCAACTGCTAACGTTTCTCTAGTTGACTTAGTTGTTGAACTTGACAAAGAAGTAACAGTTGAAGAAGTAAATGCAGCATTCAAAGCAGCTTCTGAAGGCGAATTAAAAGGTATCCTTGGATACAGCGAAGAGCCATTAGTATCTATCGACTATAACGGTTGCACAGATTCTTCTACAATCGATGCATTATCTACAATGGTAATGGAAGGTAACATGGTTAAAGTACTTTCTTGGTACGATAACGAAACTGGTTACTCTAACCGCGTAGTAGACCTAGCTGCATACATGACTTCTAAAGGTCTTTAATTCTTAAGTATATAAGCAATCAATGACAAAACGAGGGAGAGGGTTTGTTCCCTCTCTCTCTTCTTTCGTTTTAGAAGCAAATGTGATAAGCTTTTGAATGGGTTTTGTCAATCCTAACTAGTAGTCGGAGGGAAATCCAATGAACAAAAAATCAATTCGTGACGTAGATTTAAAAGGTAAGCGTGTATTTTGCCGCGTTGATTTCAACGTACCTATGAAAGAAGGCAAAATTACAGATGAAACTCGTATCCGTGCAGCTCTTCCTACAATTCAATATTTAGTAGAGCAAGGTGCGAAAGTAATTTTAGCAAGTCATTTAGGCCGTCCAAAAGGTCAAGCAGTAGAAGAATTACGTCTTACTCCAGTAGCAGCACGTTTAGGCGAGCTTCTTGGTAAAGATGTTAAAAAAGCGGACGAAGCATTCGGACCAGTTGCACAAGAAATGGTTGCAGCAATGAACGAAGGCGACGTAGTAGTTCTTGAAAACGTACGTTTCTATGCGGGCGAAGAAAAGAACGATGCAGAACTTGCGAAAGAATTTGCAGCTCTTGCTGATATTTTCGTAAACGATGCATTCGGTGCAGCTCACCGTGCTCACGCTTCTACAGCAGGAATCGCAGACTACCTACCAGCAGTATCTGGTTTATTAATGGAAAAAGAGTTAGATGTATTAGGTAAAGCACTTTCTAACCCAGAACGTCCATTCACAGCTATTATCGGTGGTGCGAAAGTAAAAGATAAAATCGGTGTAATTCGTCATCTATTAGACAAAGTAGATAACTTAATCATCGGTGGCGGACTTGCTTATACATTCGTTAAAGCTTTAGGTCATGAAATTGGTCAATCACTATGTGAAAACGACAAAACTGAACTAGCTAAAGAATTTATGCAACTTGCAAAAGAAAAAGGCGTAAACTTCTACATGCCAGTTGATGTTGTAATCACTGAGGAATTCTCTGAAACTGCAACAACTCAAATCGTTGGTATCGACTCTATTCCTTCTACTTGGGAAGGCGTGGACATCGGTCCTAAAACACGTGAAATTTATGCAGATGTAATTAAAAACTCTAAGCTTGTTGTATGGAATGGACCAATGGGTGTATTCGAAATGACTCCATTCGCAGAAGGTACAAAAGCAGTAGGGCAAGCATTAGCAGATGCAGAAGGTACATACTCTGTTATCGGCGGTGGTGACTCTGCAGCAGCTGTTGAAAAATTCGGTATGGCTGATAAAATGAGCCACATTTCTACTGGCGGCGGTGCGTCATTAGAATTCATGGAAGGTAAAGAACTTCCAGGTGTAGTTTGTCTTAACGACAAATAAGTAGCAGCCAAAGAAAAAGGACGGTGCAAAGCATGCGTAAACCAATTATCGCAGGTAACTGGAAAATGAATAAAACTCTAGCTGAAGCAGTTAGCTTCGTAGAGGAAGTTAAAGGTCAAATCCCAGCAGCTTCAGCTGTTGATGCAGTAGTTTGCTCTCCAGCTCTATTCTTAGAGCGTTTAGTAGCTAAGGCTGAAGGAACTGACTTAAAAGTAGGTGCACAAAACATGCACTTCGAAAAAAATGGTGCATTCACTGGCGAAATTAGCCCAGTAGCACTTAGCGACTTAAAAGTAGGCTACGTAGTACTTGGCCACTCTGAGCGTCGTGAAATGTTTGCTGAAACAGACGAATCAGTAAACAAAAAGACTCTTGCAGCATTTGAACATGGTTTAACACCAATCGTTTGTTGTGGAGAGACTTTAGAAGAGCGCGAAAGCGGAAAAACATTTGATCTAGTAGCAGGTCAAGTGACAAAAGCACTTGCAGGTTTAACAGAAGAGCAAGTTAAAGTAACTGTTATCGCTTATGAGCCAATCTGGGCTATCGGTACAGGTAAATCTTCTTCTTCTGCAGATGCAAATGAAGTATGTGCGCACATCCGTAAAGTTGTTGCAGAAGCTGTTTCTCCAGAAGCTGCAGAAGCTGTTCGTATTCAATACGGCGGTAGCGTAAAACCAGAAAACATTAAAGAGTATATGGCACAATCTGACATCGACGGCGCTTTAGTTGGCGGTGCTAGCTTAGAGCCTGCTTCGTTCTTAGGTCTTCTGGGGGCGGTAAAATGAGAAAGCCAACAGCTTTAATCATTCTTGATGGTTTCGGACTACGTGAAGAAACTTACGGGAATGCTGTAGCACAAGCTAAGAAACCTAATTTTGATGGTTACTGGAACAAATTCCCTCACACAACGCTTACAGCTTGTGGTGAGGAAGTAGGTCTTCCAGCAGGTCAAATGGGTAACTCAGAGGTTGGTCACTTAAATATCGGTGCTGGCCGCATCGTATATCAAAGCTTAACACGCGTAAACGTTGCAATTCGTGAAGGTGAGTTCGATCAGAACGAAACTTTCCAAAATGCAATTAAAAGCGTGAAAGAAAAAGGTACTGCTCTTCATTTATTCGGTTTACTTTCTGATGGTGGTGTGCATAGT
This sequence comes from Bacillus sp. FSL R9-9410, assembly GCF_038050385.1. Taxonomy (NCBI): domain Bacteria; kingdom Bacillati; phylum Bacillota; class Bacilli; order Caryophanales; family Bacillaceae; genus Bacillus; species Bacillus sp. FSL R9-9410. The sequence continues at coordinate 182,331 of NZ_JBBOTV010000002.1, read as the reverse complement.
CACATGAACCATATGTTTGCTCTTCTTCGCTTAGCAGCAAAAGAAGGCGTGGAGAAAGTATATATCCATGCATTCTTAGATGGCCGCGATGTTGGACCACAAACAGCAAAAGGTTATATAGATGCAACAAATGAAGTAATTAAAGAAACAGGAGTAGGACAATTCGCGACTATCTCTGGTCGTTATTACTCCATGGACCGTGACAAGCGTTGGGATCGCGTAGAAAAATGTTACCGTGCTATGGTGAATGGTGAAGGCCCTACTTATAAATCAGCAGAAGAGTGTGTAGAAGACTCTTATGCAAATGGTATTCATGATGAATTCGTATTGCCGTCTGTAATTGTTAGCGAAGATGACACGCCAGTTGCAACAATCAATAATGATGATGCAGTTATCTTCTATAACTTCCGTCCAGACCGTGCAATTCAAATTGCTCGTGTATTTACAAACGAAGACTTCCGTGAGTTCGATCGTGGTGAAAAAGTACCTCACATTCCTGAATTCGTTTGTATGACACATTTCAGTGAAACTGTAGATGGTTACGTGGCATTCAAGCCAATGAACCTTGATAACACATTAGGTGAAGTTGTTGCGCAAGCGGGATTAAAGCAACTTCGCATCGCGGAAACCGAAAAGTATCCGCACGTTACATTCTTCTTTAGCGGTGGTCGTGAGGCTGAATTCCCAGGAGAAGAGCGTATTTTAATTAACTCACCGAAGGTTGCAACGTATGACTTGAAACCTGAAATGAGCATTTATGAAGTAACGGACGCTTTAGTAAATGACATCGAAAATGATAAACACGATGTTATCATTCTTAACTTTGCAAACTGTGATATGGTTGGTCATTCTGGGATGATGGAACCAACAATTAAAGCAGTAGAAGTAACTGACGAATGTTTAGGAAAAGTTGTAGAAGCGATTCTTGCAAAAGATGGTGTAGCACTTATTACTGCTGACCATGGTAATGCCGATCAGGAGTTAACTGCTGAGGGTGGACCAATGACAGCCCATACAACTAACCCGGTTCCTTTCATCGTTACAAAAAATGATGTAGAGCTTCGTGAAGGTGGTATTTTAGGAGATATCGCTCCAACAATGCTTACACTTTTAAATGTGGAACAACCGAAAGAAATGACAGGTAAAACAATTATTAAATAATTTGCTTATATAAAAAGGAGAGAATTTATTATGTCAACAATTATTGATGTTTATGCTCGCGAAGTCCTTGACTCTCGTGGTAACCCAACTGTAGAAGTAGAAGTTTACACAGAAAGCGGCGCATTCGGACGCGCTATCGTACCAAGTGGTGCATCTACTGGTGAGCACGAAGCAGTAGAATTACGTGACGGTGACAAATCTCGTTACCTTGGTAAAGGTGTTATGAACGCAGTAAACAACGTTAACGAAGCAATCGCTCCAGAAATCGTTGGTTTCGACGTAACTGACCAAGCTGGTATCGACCGTGCTATGATCGAATTAGATGGCACTCCAAACAAAGGTAAACTAGGCGCTAACGCTATCCTTGGTGTATCTATGGCAGTAGCTCACGCAGCAGCTGACTTCGTAGGTCTTCCATTATACCGTTACCTTGGTGGATTCAATGCAAAACAATTACCAACTCCAATGATGAACATCATCAACGGTGGTTCTCACGCTGATAACAACGTTGATTTCCAAGAGTTCATGATCTTACCAGTTGGTGCTCCAACATTCAAAGAATCAATCCGTATGGGTGCTGAAGTATTCCATGCACTTAAAGCTGTATTACATGACAAAGGTCTTAACACTGCAGTAGGTGACGAAGGTGGATTCGCTCCAAACCTTGGTTCTAACCGTGAAGCATTAGAAGTAATCATCGAAGCTATCGAAAAAGCTGGTTACAAAGCTGGAGAGAACGTATTCTTAGGAATGGACGTTGCTTCTTCTGAGTTCTACAACAAAGAAACTGGTAAATATGACCTTGCAGGCGAAGGCCGTACTGGCTTAACTTCTGCAGAAATGGTTGATTTCTACGAAGAGCTTTGCAAAGACTTCCCAATCATCTCTATTGAAGATGGTCTAGACGAAAACGACTGGGATGGTCACAAATTATTAACTGAGCGTATCGGTGATAAAGTACAATTAGTTGGTGACGATTTATTCGTAACTAACACTCAAAAACTTGCTGAAGGTATCGAAAAAGGTATCTCTAACTCAATCTTAATTAAAGTTAACCAAATCGGTACTTTAACTGAGACTTTCGAAGCAATCGAAATGGCTAAACGTGCTGGTTACACAGCAGTTGTATCTCACCGTTCTGGTGAAACTGAAGATGCTACAATCGCTGACATCGCAGTTGCAACTAACGCTGGCCAAATCAAAACTGGTTCTATGAGCCGTACTGACCGTATTGCTAAGTACAACCAATTATTACGTATCGAAGACGAGCTAGGCGAAATCGCTGTTTACGCTGGTTTACAATCTTTTTACAATATCAAACGATAATTGTAGAAAATAACGACAGACCGTGAGAAATCACGGTCTGTTTTTTTTTGCTAAAATTGTTCGTCTGTCATAAGTGACATGAAGTATTTAAAGAAGAGATTATAATCAAAATCGATAGCAATTTGCTGCGAGGGCCGATTGGTGAATGGGCTTGATCCAACTAAAGAGCGGAAATCACCGATGCTTGCTCCTTGAGCGTAAGATTCGGTCATGACGGTAATTGGTGATTTGTAGTAGGTAAACATAGAAGTATCAAGTAAAGCTAATATCGGTATCGTGTCATGAAAAGGGCAGCCTTTTAATTGTGGTAAAATTTTTTTGTAATATCCATAGTAGTAATAATCGAATAGAGGTTTGACGAGAGAGGCCTTTCCTTTGGCCTCAATGTATTCAGCCATGTCAGGTGTAACGATGGAATACTGAGTTACATTTAACGGGTATATGTACATGTTAGATGCGGATTGTAATACAATGTTAGCCGCGATTGGATCACCATAAAAGTTCGCTTCTGATATGGGAGTTACATTACCTGGATGTAAAAAGGAACCACCCATTACATAATAAGATTTAATTTGCTGCATTAAGTTTTTACATAAAATAAATAAAACAGCTAGGGAAGTGAGTCGCCCTAAACTTACAATGACTAGTTCGTCTTTATACTGCTCGATAAGAGGGATAACTTCAAAGAAATTCTCCATTTCTCCGTTTTGTAACTTTTCATTTGGGATGATTGGCCCTAACCCTTCTTTACCGTGAATATTGGTAAAAAAAGCGGGTGGACCTCCATTGAGAGGACGGTCTGAACCACCAAATATTTTCATGTCTCTATTTCTTGATTTTTGTTTAAGAAAATGAGCATTTTGTACGGCCATTTCTTTTGGAACATTGCCGTAATCAGCGATAATCCCAACAATTTCAATTTCATCGATAAAGAATGCGAGGAGAAGGGCTATCGTATCGTCGATTCCAGGATCACAAAAAATGAGAACTTTTTTAGACATATGTTCACCACCTATCTTTATCCCGCATTAACGGGCAGTAAAAGCCCGATTGGTGAAGGCTAATAATCAGAGGGGGATGGACCCCCCTCTGATTAAAGTTTCACTTTATTTTATTGAAATAATAACCATCAAAATTCAGAAAATATAAACTTTACATATTAGGTCAAGGTTTTTGACGTAAATTATATTCAGAAACGCAGTCATATCAAGGGTGTAAGCGTATAATATAGTGAATTTTCGTTGTCGATTTGATAAATTGCAGGTTTTTACAATTTATACTATGATAAGGATATTAACAGAAGATCGTATAAACATGAGGGATGATGAACATGAAACTTACAAAGATTCTTGTCCAAATTGCTGCTCTTTATGTATTGTATATGGTTGGAAATTGGGTGCAAGAAATGTTGAATATTCCGATTCCAGGAAGTTTGATTGGGATGTTCCTCCTACTTGTTTTACTTAGCCTAAAAGTACTTCCAGTGAAATGGTTTGATTTAGGAGCAGAAACACTCGTTGCTATTATGCCGTTTTTATTAATTCCGCCAACGCTTGGCTTAATGAATTACGGTGCTTTTTTTATGAGTAAAGGAATTTCTCTTTTCATTACAGTTGTAGCGAGTACGTTTTTAATTATTATTGCCGCAGGACATACAGGACAATATCTTGCGAATAGAAAGGAAAAAGAGACACAATGAGCCAAATATTAATCGGAATCGGTTGGGTTCTTTTTACGGTGCTATTATATCAATTATCTAAAAAAATCTATAAATTATTTCCAACACCATTTACCATTCCAATGCTTGTTGCAACAGGATTAATGGCTTTCTTATTTATAATGCTTGATATACCATATCAAAATTATATGGAAAGTGGTGGTGGCTGGATTGCGAAGTTACTCGGACCAGGTGTTGTAGCATTTGCAATCCCCCTTTATAAACAACGTCATGTTCTGCAAAAATATGTTGTACCAATTGCTGGTGGGGTATTAGTAGGTACAACAGTTGCTATTGCAAGTGATTTGGCTATCGCCACACTTATGGGAACAGATAAAAGCTTAATTTTATCTTCTCTACCAAAATCAGTGACAATGCCAGTTGCGATGAGTGTATCTGAACAAGTTGGTGGTGTCCCGTCCTTAACAGCGGCCTTCGTCGTTATCGCAGGGATTACTGGAACGATTTCAGGACCAATTTTATTAAAATGGAGCCGTGTTACAAACTCAGTTGGTAAAGGGATTGGCTTTGGATGTGCATCTCATATTATGGGTGTTATGAGAGCGATGAAAAATAATGAGCATGAAGGTGTTATTGGATCGGTAACAATGACATTAACAGCAATTTTGACATGTTTGCTTGGACCGTTGTTCGCAATGATGTTCATGTAATAGAAGAAAAGCGAGAGCGATTCTATAGCTCTCGCTTTTCTATAGGATTTATGCTACATTTAAAATAACTGAATCTTTGTAGGAGGTACGCCAAGTGCATACGTTATTATCAGTTTTACTTATTGTTGTATCGATTTTAATGATTATTATGGTACTTATGCAGTCTAGTAATAGCTCAGGCCTTTCAGGCGCTATTTCAGGTGGTGCAGAGCAATTGTTTGGTAAGCAAAAAGCACGTGGAATTGAAGCGGTATTAAACCGTGTTACAGTTGTCTTAGCTGTATTATTCTTCGTACTAACAATTGGTGTTACGTACTTAAATTTATAAAAGTAAAAGAAGAAGCGTTAGCGGATTATGCTAATGGTTCTTCTTTTTTTGATTTGTTATTCAAAAAAAGTTTCTAATTAGATTATAGAATTATAAATATGGTACACTAAGAATAGAAAGAATACGACTAGATTACAGAAGAGAAAGAGGAGAAGTACATGATGAAATTAGCATCTCCGAAACCATTTACATTTGAAGGTGGAGACCGCGCTGTTTTATTATTACATGGATTCACAGGGAACTCAGCTGACGTACGCATGCTAGGGCGTTTCTTAGAGAAGAAAGGCTATACTTGTCATGCGCCAATTTATAAAGGACACGGCGTACCACCACAAGAGCTTGTTCGTACAGGCCCTGAAGACTGGTGGAAAGATGTAATGAATGCCTACCAGCATTTAAAAGATCAAGGTTACGAGAAAATAGCTGCGGTTGGATTATCATTAGGTGGAGTATTCTCATTAAAACTTGCTTATACATTACCGATTTTAGGTGTTGTACCAATGTGTGCACCGATGTACATTAAAAGTGAAGAAATTATGTACCAAGGTATATTGGCATATGCCCGCGAATATAAAAAGCGTGAGCAAAAATCACCAGAACGAATTGAGCAGGAAATGTTTGAATTTAAACAGACACCAATGAATACATTAAAAGCATTACAGGAGTTGATTCGTGACGTACGCAATAATGTTGATATGATTTATGCTCCAACATTCGTTGTACAAGCACGTCATGATGAGATGATTAATACAGATAGTGCTAACATTATTTATAACGGTGTAGAATCTACGTTAAAAGACATTAAATGGTATGAAGACTCTACGCATGTCATTACACTTGATAAAGAACGTGATGTGCTACATGAGGATGTATATAACTTCTTGGAGCAACTAGATTGGTAAGATCTAGTTGCCTCTTTTTTTCATAAGGGAATTTATTATCCCAATTGGTGTGGGCTAACAATCAGTGGGGAGGGACAAAACTCCACTGATTAAAGTTACACTTTATGGAAGCTGTAAAAAATCATTGGGAGATGATTAAAGTTTCACTTTATACATCCCCCATCTTTCGGATACACTAAATAATATAAGGGTTTAAAGGAGGTATTTCTGCTTGGAAGAAATCATGCAAGAACATATTGATAAGTTGTTATTATTTATGAGGGAAGAAGCGTATAAACCGTTAACGATACAAGAATTAGAAGCTGCATTTGGAATCGAAGGCTCTGAGGGCTTTAAAGATTTCGTAAAGGCACTTGTAATGATGGAGGAAAAGGGCCTTGTTATCCGCACACGTAGTAACCGCTACGGTCTTCCAGAAAAAATGAATTTAGTACGCGGTAAATTAATTGGGCACGCACGTGGTTTTGCGTTCGTCGTTCCAGAAGAGAAGAAAACAGGAGATGATGATCTTTTCATCCCGCCTACAGAATTAAATGGTGCACTTCATGGTGATACAGTATTAGCACGTGTTAGCGCGCAATCAAGTGGATCACGCCAAGAAGGCGCGATTGTTCGTATTTTAGAGCGTGGAACGAAGGAACTAGTTGGTACATATACAGAGTCAAAGAACTTTGGATTTGTTATACCTGATAATAAACGCTGGACAAGTGACATTTTTATCTTGAAAAGTGCATCTATGGGCGCTGTAGAAGGCCATAAAGTAGTTGTGAAAATTACGGGCTACCCAGAGAACCGTTTAAGCGCAGAAGGTGAAGTTATTCAAATTCTAGGTCATAAAAATGACCCAGGAGTAGATATTTTATCTGTCATTCATAAACATCATTTACCTTTAGCATTCCCTGAAGAAGTGATGGAACATGCAAACAGTGTACCAGAAACGATTTCAGAAGAAGATATAAAAGATCGCCGTGATTTACGTGATCAAATGATTGTTACAATTGATGGTGCGGATGCGAAAGACTTAGATGACGCTGTTACAGTAACGAAGCTTGAGAACGGTAACCATAAGCTTGGCGTTCATATTGCGGATGTAAGTCATTACGTTCAAGAAGGTTCTCCAATTGATGTTGAAGCAGCGGAGAGAGCAACGAGTGTATATCTTGTAGACCGTGTAATTCCGATGATTCCGCATCGTTTATCAAACGGTATTTGTTCATTAAATCCGAAAGTAGACCGTCTGACACTATCTTGTGAAATGGAAATCAACAATCTAGGTGATGTTGTAAAGCATGAGATTTTCCAAAGTGTAATTAAAACGACAGAGCGTATGACGTATGCTGACGTAAGAAGCATTTTAGAAGATGAAGACGAAGCGCTAATTGAACGTTACGAGCCGCTAGTACCAATGTTTAAAGAAATGGGGCAGTTAGCACAAATTTTACGTGAAAAACGTATGCGCCGTGGTGCGATTGACTTTGACTTTAAAGAAGCGAAAGTACTAGTAGATGAAGAAGGAAAACCGACTGATGTTGTAATGCGTGATCGTTCTGTATCAGAGAAGTTAATTGAAGAGTTTATGCTTGTTGCGAACGAAACAGTAGCAGAGCACTTCCACTGGATGAACGTACCATTTATGTACCGTGTCCATGAAGATCCGAAAGAAGATAAGCTTGAGCGTTTCTTCGAGTTTGTAACAAACTTCGGATATGCAGTAAAAGGACGTGCGAACGAAATACATCCTCGTGCGCTGCAACAAATTCTTGAAATGGTTCAAGGTCAGCCAGAAGAAGTAGTCATTTCAACAGTTATGCTTCGTTCTATGAAGCAAGCACGTTACGATTCGGACAGCTTAGGACATTTCGGTTTATCAACTGAGTTTTACACGCATTTCACATCGCCAATTCGTCGTTACCCAGATACGATTGTTCATAGATTGATTCGTGAATACATCATTAATGGTAAAGTAGACAACGAAACGCAAGCGAAATGGCGTGAAAACTTACCTGAGATTGCAGAGCACTCTTCTAATATGGAACGCCGCGCTGTTGAAGCTGAGCGTGAAACAGATGAAATGAAAAAAGCAGAGTATATGGTTGATAAGATCGGTGAAGAGTATGACGGTATGATTAGCTCTGTAACAAACTTCGGTTTATTCGTAGAGCTTCCAAATACAATTGAAGGTCTTGTACACGTTAGCTATTTAACAGATGATTACTACCGTTATGACGAAAAACATTTTGCGATGATTGGAGAACGTACAGGTAACGTATTCCGCATCGGTGACGAAATTACAATTCGTGTTATTAACGTAAATAAAGACGAGCGCGCAATCGACTTTGAAATCGTTGGCATGAAAGGCACACCTCGTCGCAAGTTCAAAGATCGTCCAGTTGTGATTGAACAGCCAAGAACAGGCAGAAAGAAACGCGGTGGACGTAGCGAGCGTAGTAATGAGCGCGGTGGTGAACGCGGCACAGGAAGAAAGTTTGATCGTGGTGGCCAAGGAAAAGGAAAAGCATCAGCATCAGCATCTGCATCTGCATCCACATCCGCTAGTCAGCCAGGGAAAAAAGATAGTAATAGTAATAGTAATGGTAAGAAGAAAAAAGGATTCTTTGAAAATATACCAGGATTCAAGAAGAAAAAGAAAAAGCGCAAGTAATAAAAGAGTGGCTTCGCCTCACATTCTGAGCGAGCCACTTTCGCTTTTTGTGGAATCCAGCTACAGTGGCTAGAATGTTTGGCGGCTTCGCTTCTTCCCAAGAGGCAAAGAGCGTCTCAAGGTCAGAAGCTCCATCCACCTCACATTCTGAGCGAGCCACTTTCGCTTTTTGTGGAATCCAGCTACAGTGGCTAGAATGTTTGGCGGCTTCGCTTCTTCCCAAGAGGCAAAGAGCGCCTCAAGGTCAGAAGCTCCATCCACCTCACATTCTGAGCGAGCCACTTTCGCTTTTTGTTAACATTTGTTACAATGGTAAAAATAGAGGAGGGACGTTATATGCCAAAAGGTACAGGTAAGGTTATTGCGCAAAATAAAAAGGCATTTCATGATTATTTCATCGAAGAAACATACGAAGTAGGGCTTGTCCTTCAAGGAACGGAAATTAAGTCGATTCGCGCTGGACGCGTGAACTTGAAAGATGCGTTTGCACGTATACATAACGGTGAAGTATGGGTTCATAATATGCATATTAGTACATATGAACAAGGGAATCGTTTCAATCACGATCCGCTACGTACAAGAAAGTTACTTCTTCATAAAAAAGAAATTGATAAGCTAGCAGGTTATGCAAAAGAAACAGGATATGCATTAGTTCCAGTTAGAATCTATTTGAAAAATGGATTTGCGAAAATGGCACTTGGTTTAGCGAAAGGTAAGAAGCAATATGATAAGCGTAACGATTTAAAAGAGAAAGAAGCAAAACGTGAAATTGCACGCGTGTTCCGTGATCGTCAAAAGATGTAATACAGATATTTACATTTGTAAAACGGCGCGCGTATGATATAATAACCTATGTAAGATTGTTGCACATTGAAAAACAGCTCTTAGTAGCTATCACGATATTTCTTCGTATGCTCCATTTTTATCATGGGGACGTTACGGATTCGACAGGGATAGTTCGAGCTTAGGTTGCGAGTCGAGGGGATCGGCCTCGTTAAAACGTCAAAGCCTATAATTGGCAAACAAAACAATCTTTCTTTAGCTGCTTAATTGCACTAAAGGTTCCTCCCTCCATCGTCCATGTGGTAGGGTAAGGGACTCAAACTAAGTGGACTACGCCGGAGTTCGCCGTCTGAGGGCGAAGGAAGAGAACAATCAGACTAGCAACTTGGAAGCCTGTCGATAGGCCGAAGAGTTCGCGAAATGCTAATATATCGACTACACTCGTAGAAGCTTAAGCGCCGATATTTTTGGACGTGGGTTCGACTCCCACCGTCTCCACCAATACATATTTGGTGGTTTTTTTATTTTATATGATATGAACCATAAGTTTGCCGGTTTGGCAAGCTTATGGTTCTTTTTGTTTGCGGCAAAGTTATGCTTCCAGGATTTGAAGAATATTTTCAATGTCGCTTTTAAATAAAGTTACGGTGTTTATAAAAAAGACGCGATGTTTTGTCCTTTTGGATCTGTTCCCCCTATGTTTAATTCTCTTTTTATTCTCCTTATCTAACAAATTAACGTACTCTATACCACAGGATATATACATAAATATCGATAAGATCAATTGAATATTCAGTTTTTAATATCGGTAAAAACAAAATTTTATTAGGAAGAAGACCGTTTTTTCATTTTGTGGTTTTATAAAATGCTTAAGTTGATAGGGATGGGGCGGTGCCCTTGAAACAGAAACCGAAGAAATAGTTATTGATGATAAACATAAACAGGTAGATACTATAGCTGCCCTTAATGATTAAATAATATGTATTTAAATCTTCATATATTTTGTGTTTTTATCCATATCTATTGTAAGATTGTATAGAGTTCTCCTAATAAGCTGTTATAATGACTTTTTTAGGAATTTAATAGTTATAAATCTTAAATTATTTTTTTGAGATAATTTTTTATCTAACTAAGTTATATTGAAGTAGAGGTGAACCATCGGTGAAGCAGGTGTTAGTAATTAAGAATGAACGGTCTTTTGCAAAGAAAATCGTAAGCGGTCTAACGCAAGAGGGCTATTTCATTTTAAAACTTCACAATGAAAACCAAGGTTTAAATATAGTATATGAACAAGATTGGGATATTATCATATTGGATTGGGATTCATTAAGTATATCGGGGCCAGAAATTTGTAGACAAATACGACTTGTTAAAACGACACCGATAATTATTGTGACCGGCAATATTTCTAGCAAGGATTGCATAGCAGGGCTACAAGCAGGAGCAGATGATTATATTAGAAAACCATTTGTGAAAGAAGAATTAGTAGCAAGGGTTCAAGCTATTTTAAGGAGAAGTGACTGTATCCAGCAAAATGAGACAAACTTTTTTCAGTTTAAAGATCTCTTTGTTGATGCATCTAGCAATATTGTGAAAAAGGGTAGTAAAAATCTCACGCTTACTAAGCGCGAGTACGATTTACTTGTATTTTTGATCAAGAATAAAAATACAATATTGAGCCGTGAAATGCTTTTGAACCAGGTTTGGGGATTTAACGTAGTAGTAAATCCAAATGTAGTAGACTTATATATTGGGTACGTAAGAAAAAAGTTAAAGTGCGAGAAGAAAGATAGATATATTCAAACGATACATGGCAGGGGCTATTCAATGATTGAATGATAAAAATAAGATAATAGGTAAAGTACAGTTTGTCATAATAATCAATATCTAGCATAATAGAAAAAACGAGTAAAACTGTTTCATTCAGTTTTACTCGTTTTTTCTATTAAATCTGATAATCAAATAGTTTCTGAGAAATATTAAAAGATGGAAACTATAAAAAGAATATTTCTGTCAGGCAATGGATTATGAAAATAGTAGCTATTAATGGGCGTGTTTTGTAGGAGAAATCATGGGTTATAAGGTGCCCATCTATTGATTAGTGTGGAGGGACGACTCTAGCGCGCATTAGTTGAGACCGTATCCAATGAAAGTGCCTACTCGAAAAGAAAATCAATATTCTTTGTAAAATAAAGGTTAATCAACACGCCTGACTTCACGTATTACTTTTTGTATACAAAGTATGCTTAATTCTATTAACTCCCACCATTCACAAGATTTTCACAGAATTAATGACTATACTAATTAACAGGATATTCAAATGAAAATGATTATCAATATTGGTTTAGGTGAACAGCAGTTACTATCTAATTCAATTTATGGACGTCATCATTTTCGAAATAAATTACACTATAAGGAGTATACGTATGAAAAAAACTATGCTTTTAAAATTAGTAAGTATTCTAGCAATTTTCACTTTAATGTTAGTAGCTTGCTCAGATTCAAGTAAGGAAACTTCGAAAGCTAATAAAGGTGATAGTAGTGATAAGCCAAAAACAGTTGAAATCACTGATGCACATGGAACTGTTAAAGTCCCTGTAAATCCAAAAAATGTAGTTGCTTTGGATAATAGAACTTTTGAAACTTTAGCTGATTGGGGAATTAAATTGGCGGCTGCTCCAAAGGATGTAATGCCTGCAGATTCAGCATATGTAAAGGATAGTAAAGTTCAAAATATCGGAAATCACCGCGAACCAAATCTTGAAATTATTGCAGCGGCAAACCCTGAACTTGTAATCGTTGGTCAAAGATTTGCTGGCCATTACGAAGAGATCAAAAAATTAGTGCCAAATGCAGCTGTTATTGATCTTAATGTTGATGTTTCTGAGAAAGCTACTAAGCCTGGAGAAAACTTAGTAAAAGGACTTAAAGATTCTACAATTTCTTTAGGAAAAATCTTTGATAAAGATAAAGAAGCTAAAAAATTAGTAGCTGATTTTGATAAATCTATTGAAAATGTAAAATCTGCTTATAATGGAAAAGATAAAGTTATGAGTGTTATCGTTACTGGTGGGAATATTGGTTTTGCTGCTCCTCACTCTGGTCGCGTTTGGGGACCAATGTATGAGATTTTCGGTTGGACTCCAGCACTAGAAGTGTCTAATTCTACTGCAGGTCATAAAGGTGATGACGTTTCTGTTGAAGCTATTGCACAAACAAATCCTGATTGGCTTTTCGTATTAGATCGTGATGCTGCAACATCTGATGCTGCTACTTCAGCTCCTGCTCAGGATGTTATTTCTAAATCACCTGCTCTTCAAAACACAACTGCTGTTTCTAAAAAACAAGTTATTTATGCACCAGCAGATACTTACACAAATGAATCAATTGAGACTTATATAGAGTTGTTTGGAAATATTGCAAAAACTTTAGCTAAGTAGTGTAAAGGAGTACGAAACAGTGTCAAAAAATATGATTTCTAGGGTTGAGAATATTTCTCAACCCCAGTTTTATAATCACAATAAAATATGGACAAAACCTTTTATAATAGCGATTATAGTTGTTATAATTTTAGGGATTATATCACTGTTTACTGGAGTTTATGATATACGTGGACAAGAGGACGGAATGGAGATGTTTTTCATAACTCGTGTTCCGAGAACGGTTGCATTAATGCTTACTGGAGCTGCAATGGCGATGGCAGGGCTCGTAATGCAACTCATTACACAAAATCGTTTTGTTGAACCTACTACAACGGGGACTATTGAATGGTCAGGCTTAGGCCTGCTTTTTGTATATTTATTATTTCCTGCCCCGACTTTAGTTCAAAGAATGACTGGTGCAATCATTTTTTCTTTTATAGGAACTATGATTTTCTTTTTATTTTTAAGAAGAGTTAAACTTCGTTCGTCTTTAATTGTCCCGATTATTGGATTAATGCTTGGAGCAGTTATTTCTGCAGTATCTACTTTTTTGGGACTCCTTTTTCAAATGACGCAAAGTATTGAAACTTGGTTCGTAGGTTCATTTGCTACCGTTCAGGTGGGAAGATATGAATATTTATGGCTGATTGTTATCATTACTGTGCTTATTTTTATGTATGCTAATAGATTGACTTTAGCTGGACTAGGAGAAGATGTCGCAACAAGCCTTGGAGTTAACTACAATAGAATTGTTCTTTTTGGGACTGGCCTTATCTCTGTTGCAGTTGGAATTGTTGCAGCTGTTATTGGAAACTTACCTTTCTTAGGATTAATTGTTCCAAACATTGTTTCAATGTTTAGAGGGGATGATCTTAGGAGTAATTTACCTTGGGTATGTGTGATCGGAATGGGGACAATAACTACCTGTGACATCATTTCTCGAACAATTATAAAGCCTTTTGAAGTACCTGTTTCTTTAATACTTGCAACAGTGGGAGCAGTCGTGTTTATTACTATTTTATTGAGAAAAAGAAAACCAAGGAGGCTGCGATGATCACATTAGACTATAGAAATAAAGAAAATGTCGAAATCGATTCTAGCCTTCATAATGAAAGTAGATCAGCTAGCGCTTTTCGTTCTAAGAAGGAAGCAAGACGTTATTGGATTGTACTGATAACATTGATCGCTTTAGGCCTCCTTTCTTCATATGGACTTTTAGTTTATAACAATCCAGTGCCGATAGATTCACCTTCTTTTATCCCAGTTGTTAAGAGAAGGATAGTAGCTATTGTTGCGATGATTATTGCTGCTGTTTGCCATAGCTTGTCGACAGTTGCTTTCCAATCTATTACGAACAATAAGATTATTACTCCTTCGCTTCTAGGTTTCGAATCACTTTATTCAGCAATACATACGAGCACAATATTCTTCTTTGGTGCTAGTGCATTAATAAACTTTAATGGAATTGGGTCATTTTTATTCCAAGTTGTTGTTATGGTCTTCATGAGTTTGATACTTTATGGATGGTTGCTTTCCGGTAAATATGGGAATTTACAACTTATGCTTTTAGTTGGAATTATTATTGGTACTGGACTAAATTCTGTATCAACTTTCATGAGAAAGCTACTTGCACCTTCAGAGTTTGATATTTTACAAGCGAAATTATTTGGTTCTGTTAACCATGCAGACCCTGCATATTTTCCTATTGTAATTCCTATGATCATAATTGTAGCAGTATTAATTTTTACTCATTCTAAGAAGTTGAATATTTTATCACTAGGAAAGGATGTTTCTACTTCTTTTGGAGTTAAATATCAACCTAGTGTAATTTATACGCTTGTATTAGTTGCTATTTTGATGTCCATTTCAACAGCTCTGATTGGACCACTTACTTTCTACGGATTTTTAGTGGCAACTTTGAGTTATCAAGCGGCGTCAACTTATGATCATAGATATATTTTCCCAATGGCTTTTGCTATAGGATTTTTGATAATGACGAGTGCATACTTTTTAATGTATCATGTATTCCATGCTCAAGGTGTAGTTTCAGTTATTATTGAATTATTTGGTGGAATAGTATTCTTAACTATAGTTTTAAGGAAGAGGGCTTTATGATAAAAATTGATAATGTTAAAAAGTTCTATACTGATAAGGTAAAAATAGGACCTTTGGATATTGAAATACCAAAAGCGGGCTTTACTTCTTTAATTGGACCAAATGGCGCTGGAAAGTCCACGACACTTTTGATGATTGGAAGACTCTTAGATATGGATGAAGGTCAAATTCAGGTAGCAAACATGGATGTTTCTGAATCCAAATCAAAAGACCTAGCGAAAATTTTGACTATATTGCGACAAGAAAATCATTTTGAAACTAGGCTTACTATTAGACAGCTAGTTGGATTTGGGCGCTTTCCTTATTCAAAGGGAAGATTAACTAAAGAAGATGAAGTTATTATTTCTAAATATATCGATTTCTTGCATTTAACTAATTTAGAGAATAGATATTTAGATGAGCTTTCTGGTGGTCAAAGACAAAGGGCATATGTAGCGATGGTATTGTGCCAAGAGACTGAATATGTACTTTTAGACGAGCCTCTGAACAACCTTGATGTTGCTCGTTCTGTTCAAATGATGGAGCATTTGAGACGGGCGGCTAATGAATTTGGAAGAACAATTTTGACTGTTATGCATGACATAAATTTTGCAGCCAAATATTCTGATAAAATTTGTGCTATGAAAGATGGACAAATTGCTGCTTTTGGAACAGTAGAAGAGGTTATGGACCCAGAAATTTTGACAGATATTTTTGAAACAAAAATAGAAATTATCAATGGTCCTTATGGGCCAATCGCTGTTTATTAGTTACAAAATGTAAAAAAGAAGCAGCTCAAAAATGAGTATGCCAAAAAGACTAATAGAAAATCAAATTGTATACTGTAGCTTACGTAAATCATAACAGCTACTCTAGTTGAAGTTGCTGTCTGTATTTTATAGGCAGCAGCTTTTTTTTATGCGATTTCCCATGATCACTCTTAATGCTTCTGGCTGCTCGTAACAGTCCCATAGGTACTTCATTCCTTCCAGTCCTGCGACGCTTCCAACAATAAACTTGTAAATTACTCATGAAATGCAAAGGAACGCTTCGTATTTTCAAGTATTTACCAAACGGAAAATTTATCTCTGTATAACTTTTTATAAGAATTCAGCTTGTTTTTTTTGTATGTAATATTGCATATAAGAGTGTATTGATAAAAGTGTAAGGGGTCACTATAATGAGGGCATAAAGATAAATCACATTTTCGTAGCAATAAAAAAGGAGGAAATAATATGGAAATCGCAATGGCAGTTTTGAAATTTGTAGGTGGCGTAATCCCGTTAATTCAAGAACTTTTGAAAGCATTTATGTAGGTTTATTAGTTAGCTAGCATTTATCAATCATTATCATATCTTACTAAAAAAAGAACGGGGTGATTTTTCTGAATATTAAGAAAATAATTAAAAGAAGAAAGTTCCTTGCGTGTTTATTAGTTAGTCTATGCACTATTAATTATTCATCTATTTCCTTCGCAGAAACACAAGTAGGTAATGCAACTGATGTAACCAAAAATGCTAGTGGCATTGATACTGGTATAGCAAATCTTAAATATAATAATCAAGAGGTTTTAGCTGTAAATGGTGATAAAGTAGAGAGTTTTGTTCCGAAAGAAAGTATCAATTCAAATGGTAAATTTGTAGTAGTGGAACGCGAGAAAAAATCACTTACAACTTCACCAGTCGATATTTCGATTATTGATTCTGTGGTGAATCGTACGTATCCAGGAGCGGTACAACTTGCAAATAAAGCTTTTGCAGACAATCAACCGAGTTTATTAGTGGCTAAGAGAAAGCCTTTGAATATTAGTATAGACTTACCTGGCATGAGAAAAGAAAATACAATTACTGTCCAAAATCCGACATATGGTAATGTGGCTGGAGCAGTAGATGATTTAGTATCTACTTGGAATGAAAAGTATTCTAAAACACATACGTTACCTGCAAGAATGCAGTATACAGAATCTATGGTTTATAGTAAATCACAAATCGCAAGTGCCCTTAACGTTAACGCTAAATATCTTGATAACAGTCTAAATATTGATTTTAATGCGATTGCAAATGGAGAGAAAAAAGTGATGGTAGCGGCATATAAGCAAATATTTTATACCGTAAGTGCTGAACTACCTAACAATCCATCCGACCTTTTTGATAATAGTGTTACTTTTGGTGAGTTAACTCGTAAAGGTGTAAGTAATTCGGCCCCACCTGTTATGGTCTCAAATGTAGCTTATGGTAGAACTGTTTATGTAAAATTAGAAACAACATCTAAGAGCAAAGATGTACAAGCTGCTTTTAAAGCCTTACTTAAGAATAACAGCGTCGAAACGAATGGACAGTACAAAGATATTTTTGAAGAAAGTACCTTTACTGCTGTAGTATTAGGCGGAGATGCGAAAGAGCATAACAAGGTTGTTACTAAAGATTTCAATGAAATCCGAAATATCATTAAAGATAATGCTGAATTAAGTCTTAAAAATCCAGCATACCCAATTTCATATACAAGTACTTTTTTAAAAGATAATGCAACTGCTGCTGTTCATAACAATACAGATTATATCGAGACGACAACTACAGAATATTCAAGTGCTAAAATGACACTGGATCATTACGGTGCTTACGTTGCGCAATTTGATGTATCTTGGGATGAATTCACATTTGATCAAAATGGTAAAGAAGTACTAACACATAAAACATGGGATGGTAGCGGCAAAGACAAAACGGCTCATTACTCTACAGTTATCCCTCTTCCACCAAATTCAAAAAATATAAAAATCGTAGCAAGAGAATGTACTGGTCTTGCATGGGAATGGTGGAGAACAATTATTAATGAACAAAATGTTCCATTAACAAATGAAATAAAAGTTTCAATTGGAGGAACAACATTATACCCAACTGCTAGTATTAGTCATTAGGTATAAAAAGGCGCCCTGTAAGCAGGGCGCTTTTTTACTTAGTCACAAATTTTACTCTTTCCAAAACTGTTCCAATAGAATGACAAGCATGGTACCCACAAGTAATCCATTACTTAAAACATATTGTAAGGAAGAAGGAATTCCGCTAAATGCACTTTCTGGAAGAAACATTATTCCCAAACTGATTAATAATGAAATTCCTAATATAGTTAATCGGCGTTGATTTAATTCTTCACGTAAAATGGATTGAAATGAAATGCCTATTACTTGGACAAATGTTGCTAAAAGTGCGGCATTAGCAATAGGACCTGGTAGCAAGGATATAAAGCTTACAATGAAGGGAATAAAAGAAATTCCTGCTAATATGAGGCTTGCTATAAGGAATGACTTCACTTTTCTTTGTCCTGTTAGTTGAATAAATCCTGCTGATGCAGGTAATGGTACAATTCCAATTGTAGAGAACAACGACGAGATAACATGTGATATACCTCCGACCCATACACCACGGTTCAGTGTTTGCTTTTCATTTTCTTTAGATAACGGAGCCACTTGTTTTACAGCCGAAATAGCAGCAATCGTATTTGCAACTAAAAGAAATGTAAATAAAGTTGCAGTTAGAGCCATTCCGATATCGAATCTAGGTGTGCCCCAAGAAAATAGCTCTGGTAACTTAACTAACGGCGTGTGTGAAGGCATATGAGATGATTTTCCTAATACAGCATACAAAAGCCAACCACATGAAATTCCAAGTAACACAGCGTAACTTTTTATCCATCCTTTCCCTTTAATTGATAAGAAAGTAATAAGGGTAAAAACAAAGAGCGCAATAGTAGCCGTTGTATAATCAGGATGAGTTACAGCTCCTTGTAATCCCAGCATTCCTTTTAGTAACACACCACTAAGCTGAAGAGATAATATTAAAAGAAAAGTGCCTGTAACCAAGGGTGTAAATAAACGTAGAATTCGATGCACAAGCCCTGTTATACCAAGGACGAAGAGTAATATACCTGCAATAATTAATCCGCCTTCTAAAAGTTGTAATACATCCTTTGCACTTTGTCCCTGATGCATAGCGACTTGTCCCAATATGACAAATATACTTACCCATGAACCGGCTGGCCCATCCGCTATGGGATAGCGATGCCCAAGCCATGCTTGTATAAATGAACTTACTCCTACAACTAAAAAAGTTCGTTGCATTAATGTTGAGATATCTTCTATTGATAAATGGAATATGCCACCAATAATGATAGGCAATGCAATTGCATTTGCTAATAAAAACACAAACCACTGTAGAATACTAAAGCTCGTATCAAAGTATTTTTTATTCATATTATTCTCCCTTGTATAAAAAGAATCTCATAATAAAAATCCATCCTTTCTATACAGTTAGATTAAAAAGGATGGATTTTTTAAATCTATAAAATTATTTTAGTTATATAGATAGGTTTCTCGATTAATTACCATGTACGGAATGGTAAGAATTTCCCGTTAAGTGTAATAACGATACGAGGATCGCCACCTTTTGGATCTTCTTGTGTGTCCACACCTAGATTGAAATTAATTGCACTCATTACACCTTCGCCAGCTTTTTCTAGGATTAATTCTCTAAGAGTTGGTGCGTATTGTAACATCATTTCATATAATCGATATAAGATTGGGTCAGTAGGAGGCATTTGCATTACTTGACCTCTAAGTGGAACTACTGTTAATGCTTGAACTACTTCTTCATCTAATTCTAATAGTTTACCGATTTTTTCTGCTTCTGAACGTGTCATTGTAGCTTGTCCTAATAACGCTGTTACAACCCAAGTCTCAGAGTTTTCACTTACCTTTGAAATTTCTTCCCATGTTAAACCTTTTGCAATTTTTGCTTCCATAATTTTTTGCGTAGCTTCTTGTCTATTCATATCTAATAACTTCCTTCCATTTAAGTAATAATAATTAATTTTTCATACCATTTAATGCTTTATATCCATCAACTACTAAATCTAATTTACCTGTGTGAGGATCAATAACTAAACCATGTACAGGAACATCTTTTGGAATAAGTGGATGATTTCTTACTAAATCAACATTAGCTTGAGTTGAATCGCAGACATCATCGAATCCAAATAACCATTTTTTAAGGTCAACACCAGCATATTCAATCGCTGATAAAATTTCTGGTGAAGCTACTCCACGATCTAATATTTTTTGAAGTGTTCCTTTTGGATTAGTTTGACTCGCACCACATCTATGGTGTCCGATAAGGAAGATTTCATCTGCATTTAAATCATATACTGATGCTACAACACTTTGCATAACACTATCGAAAGGAGAAGCAATCTTACCACCTGCATTTCTGATAACTTTTGCATCACCATCGTGTATATCTAAAGCTTTTGGAAGTAGCTCAATTAAACGAGCATCCATGCAAGAAACAACAACCATACGTTTTTGAGGCATTTTTGTCGCTTCACGAGGAGCGTATTCCTTATTTTCTACAAATTGTTCATTGTGCTCTAAAATTTCTTGTAATAACATATTTGTAACCTCCTTTAAATCTAGATGTATTTTTTTGTTGCGTCCTCTGTGTTATAAGTGAATATAACTGATAAATAATGTGATGTAAGAGGATAAACTAAGTATAGTGAATTGTATCGATAAGCAGAATAAGTTGGCGAAACACTTTCTGGCTTTCTACTTTCACGGTGAAAGGATTGGTTTATATCATTGATCAAACAGATTTTGAGATACTGAAATTATTAGGAGAGAACTCAAGAATACAATGGAAAGAACTTGGTCAAAAAATACACATGACGGGGCAGGCTGTAGGAAATCGAATTCGAAGATTAGAGGATTTAGGGATTATTGAGCAATATACAATTGCAATAAACCGAATCAAATTAGGACAAATAGTGACTGCATTTGTTACTTTGTTTGTAACAACAGCTAATCATCAAGAGTTTATGAATTTCTTTCAAGGAGAAGAAGGAATTTCTGAAGTGCATCGTATAAGTGGTGAGGGATGTTATCTATTAAAAACACATTTTGCTTCTAATGAAGAATTGGATAACTTTCTGGGGAGACTATTAAAGTATGGGAATTATCGTGTTAACCTATCGATAGGAAAGTTAAAATAAGATTTCTTTTTTTGAGGTTATAGTAACATTATTTGCTAATCCCTATTTGTATAGAGATAATAAAGTCGTTTGATTTTTATCCCGCATTAACGGGCGAGTTAAAACGATTGATAACTGGTATTACGCAAAAAATGCTTACTGAGTAATTGAAAGGGCTTGAAAAAGATGGGCTTGTGTCTAGAAAAGTATACAATCAAGTACCACCGAAAGTTGAGGATTCTCTTACGAGACAGGGACAATCATTAAAAGAAGTTTTAAAAGTACTTTGCGATTGGGGAGGCAACTATATTAAGCAAAGATATCCTAATGGTGATAGTGAAAGAGGACGATCATATTTGATTTAACACTCCTATAATTGTAAGTTTGCTATAATGAACAAGTACTTATACGAAGGGGAGTTTAAAGAGAAAATGAAATCATTTAACATCGATCATTTTATTGCTAGTGTCTTGCAGTGGATATTAAATATAGCTCTAATCATATTATCCATTGTCTTATCTATCTTTTTAATTAATGAGACGATTACTTTTATTCAATACATATTTTCAGCGAAGAAATACACACCGTATAAATTAGTTGAAAGCATCATTGTCTACTTCTTATACTTCGAGTTTATCGCATTAATTATTAAGTATTTTAAATCGAATTATCATTTTCCGTTACGGTATTTTATTTATATCGGGATTACGGCTTTAATTCGATTAATCATCGTGTCTCACGATGAACCGATGGAGACGTTGTTATATGCAGGGTCTATTCTTGTTTTAGTCATTGCTTTATACATATCCAATATGAGGGATTTGAAGAAAGAGTAGTAGTGCAGACTTTTACATCTTGACCTTCAAGTTACTTGAAAGTTTACAATGTAAGTAGGACGTTTGAAATCGAAAAAAATTGAGAAATTAAGTGAAGAGGTTTCTTTTACTTTGGAGGTTATAGAAATGAGTAAGGAATTAAAATTACGTCCTTTAGAACGGGAAGATTTAAAGTTTGTACACGAACTTAATAATAACGCGCATATTATGTCGTATTGGTTTGAAGAACCGTATGAGGCATTTGTGGAGCTGCAGGATTTATACGATAAACATATACATGATCAAAGTGAGCGCCGATTTATCGTTGAGAAAGATAATGAGATGGTTGGATTGGTCGAATTAGTAGAAATCGATTATATTCACCGTAGAACTGAATTCCAAATTATTATTGATCCGAGTTACCAAGGTTACGGTTATGCAGCTGATGCAACGCGTTTAGCAATGGATTACGCTTTTTCCGTATTAAATATGCATAAAATATATTTAGTTGTCGATAAAGAGAATGAAAAAGCTGTACACGTTTATAAAAAGGTCGGATTTATAGTAGAAGGTGAGCTGCAAGATGAGTTCTTCGTTGATGGCAACTACCATAATGCGATAAGAATGTGTATGTTCCAAAAAGAATATTTTAGAGTGAAGAGACTATAGACAATGATTGTCTATAGTCTTTTTACTATTTGAAACAACAACTATTTATCGTAAAACAATAAATAGTTGTTGACTTATAATGTGGTGCGGCTTATTATGAGGGTAATAAAAGGAATGTGGAAAAATTAATTGTGAAATTAAAGGAGAATATATTATGAAAAATAAAATTTTATTAGCTATCGCACTAATATCGTTAGGAGTTACCTGTTTATTAATACACGGTACAACTAGTAAAGTGGCGGATAATGGGCTTCTTGTAGAACCCTTTTTTTTCCTAGTACCAGTAAGCTACCTATTGTTCTTTAGTGGTATTGGTGTGTTGCTAGTTGGATTTATCACTGCAAAGTTGAAAAAACAGCAATAGATAAATGCTGTTAGTTCAGGAGGGGATTTTTGTGAAACAAAACGAATTGTCATTATGGTTAAAGTTAATTATCATTCTTTGCGGATGTTTTGGTTTATTGTTCTGCATATATATTGGGCCAGAAACGGGAAGAGTGGTATTGTTAGTTTCAGAAAATTTGAAGGGACTATATAAGCCATTCGTACTGTTCATTTGGATCACAGGAATTCCATTTTTTAGCGCTTTATTTTTAGGATGGAAAATATGTTCAGATATTGCCTCACACAAAGCCTTTACTGTAAAAAATGCGAATCGATTAAAGAGGATTAGTATTTTATCGATGACTGAAGGGATTTTATATATCGGAGCATTACTATATATTTTTGTAGCTGGAAGTTATCATACGAGCATTTTAGTTATTCTATTACTTATTTTATTCTTCTCAGTCGTTATATCGATTTTTACTTCCTTGCTTTCTCATTTAATTAGAAAAGCAAGTGAAATAAAAGATGATAACGACTTAACGATTTGAGGTGCTCGGGTATGACGATTATAGTAAATCTCGATGTAATGTTAGCGAAAAGAAAAATGAGTGTGACAGAGTTATCCGAGAAATTAGGAATTACAATGGCGAATGTCTCGATATTAAAAAATGGAAAAGCAAAAGCAATTAAATTCTCAACTTTAGAGAAGATATGTGAAGCTTTAGAGTGTCAGCCAGGTGATATTTTAGAGTATAAAAAGGAGGAGTTGTGATGAAGAAAAAGTATTTATTGGCGTCTAGTCTAATATTTTTAGGAGTGTTATGCATAATTATGTTTAATATAATTGGTTCTGGAGTGAAGCCAGATGGAACTTTAGTGGAACCATTTTTCTTAATTCTACTCGCTTATTTATTTGTATTAATTGGGATTATTACGATTTTGTTCGTGGCTATTTTCTCGATGTTTCGAAAAAAGCAAGCGCGATAAAGTGAAACTATAATCAGTGGGAGTTTTACTGCCCACAAATAGCGGGATAAAACACTTACTATGAAATAGAGACATACGATATGGAAGAAAAATAAAAAGTGAGCTGAATAATGATGAACCATTATTTTTATTATGGAAGACAAGTAGGGCCAGCTATTACAGTGGCCGGGGCACAGATGACAGTTCAGGCAGTGCATCAGGCTGTTCAAATGCAACAACAAGCACAAGTAGCGCAAATGATGCAGAGCCAGTATATGTCGTATTCACAGCTTCCTGTACAAAGCATACATTATGATGTGTATCCAGCTGGTTTATTTTCAATTCCATATGGCGGGACATACTTTTTATGAAAGAAAGCGACTAAAAATAGTCGCTTTTTTATATTCCACCTAACTTCATCCCAAGGAATGCGAAGATGATACCAATCATATAAGTGGCGCTTACATATAGAAATAGTACGCCAAAGTTTTTGCGGTTGAAAAGCTGAACAGATTCTAATTTAAACGTTGAAAATGTAGTGAAGGCGCCCATAAATCCTGTACCTAATAATAACTGCCAACTTGTAGTTATCCCTTTGCCAATTATATATCCGAGTAAAAAGGCTCCCGTTATATTAATGAGGAATGTAGCAATCGGAAATGAAGTTTTGTTTCTTTCTTTAAACCAATTACTAATTGCAAATCGTGTAATGGCACCGAAGAATCCTCCTGTTGCTACTAATAAAGCGTTAATCATGATATTTCACCTTCCTCAAGGTGTTTTTGTAGTGAAAAATCTCCAAGTTTATAGCCAAGCCCAGACATAAGTAGACCGCCTAGCATACTACATGATACATATAAAAATGCGATACCAAAATGTGAATGATTAATTAACTGTACAGTTTCTACACTGAATGTTGAAAATGTCGTAAATGAACCGATAAACCCGGTTCCAATCCCTGTAATAACTTCGGAAGATAAGATGTTTAGCCGAGCGATATAGGTGGTTAGCAAAGCCAGTAAGAAACAACCAATTAAGTTAATCGTTAATGTAGCGAGTGGTAATGCATGATGCCAAAGCGTATCGATAGTAAAACCTAAATAATAACGGGAAAGAGCTCCTAATATACTGGCTATGCCAACAATAATATATTTCAATTTCTTCACCTCTCTAATAGTTTACTCAAAAAAAATAGACTCCTACCAGTAGTCATACTGGTAGGAGTCATTAGCTAATTCGCATTTACGGCGAACTCCATCGCCTATAAGTTCTATTTATCCCGCATTAACAGGCAGTAAAGCTCCCACCTCAAAATTCAGCTGGAGCAAAGAAGTTAGGTGGGAGTCGGGCTGCCTGTAAATGCCCGATTGGTTCAACTAATAATCAGTGGGGGTTTTGTTCATCCCCCACTGATTAAAGTTTCACTTTATAGTGTACTAAATATTATTTTGGATTACCAATAAATATGTTAACGAAAAGTAGGATCTGTATATTCTTTGAAGTTGCAATTTCTCTGTTGTGGATTGTAATTGCTTTACAGTCTTGTCTTCTGAAATGTTATGATTGAATTTCAAGACAATTGCAGTGAGGGGTACAACGATTATTTGTTAGCTAAATATAATGATATGAAGTTTTCTTTATGGTAAAATATTTCTTGTGTCTTTAATCTATCTTCACTTAACTGAAAATACAGAAAATAAAATGTTGTTTTACAAAAAAGGGGTCATGTGTTTTGAAGAAATTTTTAAAAATAGTATTAATATTTATTTTAATAGTAGCTAGTATTCTAGGTGGTTTTCTAGCGTATATGACACTTACAAAAGAACAACCAGCGAATGTTTTAGACGTAAAGGTTGAAAATAATAAAGAGCGTGTACTGCAGCAAGGAAATGAATTTAAAGTTACAACATTTAATATTGGATATGCTGGATTAGATAAGGATCAAGACTTCTTTATGGACGGTGGAAAGGGTTCCTGTCCCAGTCACAAAACCGCTGGGATATGCTGAGGGCGGATTAAGTACATTTTCTAAATACACAGTTCAAACAGCAACGCGGTTCCAACTACCAGGAATGGAGCCTTGGCCGAAGCGTTTATTCGATTTAGATCGAGCGACTGTTGAACATAAAATCCCTGTTAATAATGGGAAGTATGTTAGGCTCGTAAACGTACATTTATCTGCTTATGATGAGGGCGGAAAAATTAGAAAGCAACAAGCAGAGTATTTAAAAGAATATATGAACAAGTGTTATCAAAACGGTGATTACGTCATATTAGGTGGAGATTGGAACCAGTTACTTTCTAATGTTCAATTAAGTGATCCTAAGTTTGTAAAAGAGCGTCCTGAATGGCTAGTAGAGTTACCAACGGACTTTGCAGATGGAGGATTTCAATGGGCTGTAGATCCATCTGTTATGACGGTAAGGGATGATGTGAAGAAATATGTGGAAGGTGAAAACTTTGTCACTATTATTGATGGCTTTATCGTTTCGCCGAATGTTGAAATTGTAAATGTACAAGGGAAAGACTTAAAGTTTGAAAACAGTGATCATAACCCAGTTAGTGCGGTATTTAAACTGAAATAATTGGTATGTATAAGTGTAGAAAGTAATATCTTAAAGGCTGTCACATGCGGTTAATTAGCAAGTGGAGTCGTTAAAGAATATTTTAGAAAAACAATTTCACTTTAAAAGAGCGCAAATGATTTGCTCTTTTGCATTTAAACGACCACTTGGTAGGAATTTAATTGCTTTTCTCCGCGTTTTCTGCCAAGCTTAAGGAGAAAAATACTTCGAAGAAAGAAATATATAGGTGACACATATGATTGAAGTTAAGACTTCTGAACTTAGTGATGGAGAATTTAATAGAGGTGTATTTGCAACTCGTGATATTAAAAAGGGTGAGTTGATACACTCAGCACCAGTTATCTCTTATCCGAATGAACAACATGAACACATTGAGAAAACGTTACTTGCTGACTATGCATTTGAGTATGGGGTAAATCATACGGCATTCCTTTTAGGATACGGCATGTTATTTAATCATGCATATAATCCGAATGCAACGTATGATATTGTCTTTGAGAATCATACGTTTAACTTCTTTGCTTTCAAAGATATAAAAGCGGGCGAAGAGATTCTAATCAATTATAATGGTGAAGTTGATGATGATGAGCTGTTATGGTTTGATAAGGAAAAAGAAGAGAACGAAAAATAAATTAAAAAGTATAGAAAGGGCACATTCTGTGGGATGTGCTCTTTTTTTATTGATGAAAATAAAGTAAAAATTACAAAAAAATACCATTTTTCTTTCGTATGGTATAGTAAGATATTGAAGGGTATTGCTTTGAAAAACCTATATATTTTACAAATTGTTGTCTATATGGTTACATGTCAAGTTTAGTAGCCCATTTGGGTTGCTTTATTATGCGATATATATTTTAATATGAGTGGAACCTCTTATAATTTAAGAGGTTTATAGGTGTGCTTTATGTACACTTTATCCACCACTTGGGCTTTTTATTTGTAGCGCATTGTTATGTGGGGATATTATGGGCCCGTGGATAGCGGGATAAAAAGATTATAGAAATAGAGGAATCGTAAAATGAATATGCATGAGGTTTATAAATATTTAAGTACAGTATTGCCTGAAGGTCATGTGAAGCAAGATGAAATGTTAAAGAATCATACGCATATTAAAGTGGGCGGGAAAGCGGATGTGTTCGTTGCGCCTACAAATTATGTTGAAATTCAAGAAGTTATCAAGTATGCGAATCAACACAATATTCCAGTTACGTTTTTAGGAAACGGTTCGAATGTTATTATTAAAGACGGTGGTCTTCGCGGGATTACAGTAAGTTTAATTCATATTACAGGTGTTACTGTAACGGGGACAACGATTGTTGCGGGGTGTGGTGCAGCGATTATTGATGTGTCACGAATTGCATTGGATCACAATTTAACAGGACTTGAGTTTGCTTGTGGTATTCCAGGTTCAGTTGGTGGAGCATTATATATGAATGCTGGTGCATATGGCGGTGAAGTAGCTTATGTATTAACAGAAGCAGTTGTAATGACAGGTGATGGAGAGCTATGCACTTTAACGAAAGATGCATTTGAATTTGGATATCGTAAGAGTGTATTTGCGAACAATCATTACATTATTCTTGAAGCGAAGTTTGAACTTGAAGAAGGTGTGCGTGAAGAAATCAAAGAAAAAATGGATGATTTAACGTTTAAGCGTGAATCAAAACAACCGTTAGAGTATCCTTCATGTGGCAGTGTATTTAAACGCCCACCAAATAATTTTGCGGGTAAGCTTATTCAAGAGTCAGGGCTGCAAGGTAAGCGGATTGGGGGAGTTGAAGTTTCTTTAAAACACGCTGGATTTATGGTGAATGTTGATAACGGAACTGCACAAGATTATATTGATTTAATTCATTTCGTACAAACAACTGTTGAAGAAAAATTTGGTGTGAAATTAGAGCGAGAAGTAAGGATTATTGGAGAAGATCTACAGTAACCTTTGAATAAAAACGTATAAAAATATGAATTATTTCGAAATAATATTTGGATATTGTTGACAAGTCGTTTTCGATTCAATATAATGGCTAATAATTTAACAAATAAAATATACGCTGAAAGAGACCAGTAGCAGTTTGTCACTGTTATCAAAGAGAGCTAGGGGTTGCTGGAACCTAGCACAAACAAACTTGTGAATTACACTCTGGAGTATCTTAGGTAATGCTAAGCGGAATAGCAATCGATATTATTGCTAAGAGTGGTATGAATAGCTATGCTATTTATGCAAACTGGGTGGTAACACGGTGAATAATCGTCCCTATGTCTATCGTAGACATAGGGGCTTTTTTGTTTTTAAAAAAATAAAGGGGATGGCAAGAGATGAATATTATCGATGAATTAGAATGGCGCGGTGCTGTGAATCAACAGACAGATGAAGAAGGTTTACGTAAGTTAGTAGAAGAGAAAAAGATTTCACTATACTGCGGAGTGGATCCGACTGGTGATAGTATGCATATCGGGCATTTGATTCCGTTTATGATGATGAAGAGATTTCAATTAGCTGGCCATCATCCGGTTATTTTAATCGGCGGGGCAACAGGAACAATTGGTGATCCGAGTGGTCGTCAATCAGAGCGTCAATTGCAAACGTTAGAAGTAGTGCAGCATAATGTAGATGCGTTAACAGCGCAAATGAAAAAGCTATTTGACTTCGGCGGGAATAGCGAAGTGAAGATGGTAAATAATTATGACTGGACACATAAAATAAATATTATCGAGTTTTTACGTGATTACGGAAAAAACTTTAGCATAAATAGCATGTTAGCAAAAGATATTGTCGCAAGTCGTTTAGATACAGGAATTTCATTTACAGAGTTCACGTACCAAATCTTGCAAGCGATGGACTTCCATCATTTATACAAAGAAGAAGATGTTCAATTGCAAATCGGTGGTAGTGATCAATGGGGAAATATTACGAGTGGTTTAGATTTAATTCGTAAATTAGAAGGTCATGAGGCGAAAGTGTTCGGATTAACGATTCCGTTATTATTAAAATCAGATGGTACGAAGTTTGGTAAATCAGCAGGTGGTGCTATTTGGCTTGATCCGGAAAAGACAACACCGTTTGAATTTTACCAGTTCTGGGTGAATACAGATGACCGTGATGTAATTAAATACTTGAAATACTTTACGTTCTTAACGAAAGAGAGAATTGATGAATTAGCAGCGAAGGTAGAAATAGAGCCTCATAAACGTGAAGCCCAGAAAGTATTAGCGGAAGAAATGACGAAATTCGTTCATGGAGAAGAAGCATTTTTGCAGGCTGTGAAAATTACAGCAGCGTTATTTAGCGGAGATGTTAAATTGTTAACAGCTGATGAAATTGAACAAGGATTTAAAGAGATGCCGACATTCCAGTCTTCAAAAGAGACGAAAAACATTGTAGAGTGGTTAGTTGATTTAGGAATTGAACCTTCTAGACGTCAAGCGCGTGAAGATATTAATAACGGGGCTATATCTATGAATGGTGAAAAGGTAACGGATGTAGGTACTGATGTTACTGTCCAAAATTCATTTGATGGAAGGTTTATTATTATTCGTAAAGGAAAGAAGAACTACAGTTTAGTGAAATTGGGAGAATAGTTTTGTGAAAGAGTGGAAGTAGGGCTGATATCTACTTCCGCTCTTTTCATATACACAATTTCGACACAAAAAAGTCAGTATATTTCGATAATTAAAGAGGGTTATATTATTCTTCTGCCGAATAAATAAGTTAGAGAAAATTACGGATAAAAATAACCCGAACCATGCAAGGCATGATTCGGGCTTATATTCAGATTAGTAAGCTAAGCTGAATAGACCTTTAATGTGTGATAAGTAACGAACGTTACTTGCTTCTTTCATTAATGATGCTGGTAAACCTTTAAGTGGAGTATTGCTTGCTCCGATTGTAGCAACAGCATCTTTACGTCCTAGACTAGCAAGTGTTCCAGAGTTGATAGGTGCGAACTCTTCGAATGCTTTGCCTTCTAGTGCTGCGTATAAGTTGTATCCAATTAACTC
Source organism: Bacillus sp. FSL R9-9410 (assembly GCF_038050385.1). Classification (NCBI taxonomy): domain Bacteria; kingdom Bacillati; phylum Bacillota; class Bacilli; order Caryophanales; family Bacillaceae; genus Bacillus; species Bacillus sp. FSL R9-9410. The sequence goes on along the minus strand of NZ_JBBOTV010000002.1, from coordinate 151,886 downwards.
ACCCATTTGCCAAGCGATTTGTGCAGTTGGTGGGTATGGACGACCGTCTGCAGCGAAGACAACAGCGCTATCTCCAGCAACGAATACGTCTTTGTGAGAAGTAGATTGTAGGTGCGCATCAACTGTTGCACGACCGCGGTTTACTTCAAGACCTGATTCACCAATTAATGGGTTACCTTGTACGCCGCCTGTCCAAACGAATGTGTTAGCAACGATTTTTTGACCGTCTTTTAAGTCGATTTCATTACCAGCAACGTTTGTTACAGGAAGACCTGTTAAGAATGTAACACCGCGTGCTTCTAAGCTAGCAGTTGCACGTTCGATTAAGTGGTCTGGTAATACTGGAAGGATTTTCGGACCTGCTTCAACAAGAAGAAGTTTAACTTCTTTTGGATTTACGCCGTGGCTTTTTGCAAGTTTAGGCATAATGTCAGCAAGCTCACCAACTAGCTCAACGCCAGTTAATCCGCCACCACCGATTACGATTGTAGCATCAGCTTCGTTTTTCGTTTTCGCGTATTCACGAATACGGTCTTCAACGTGTTTGTAGATTTTGTTTGCATCAGCAGCAGATTTTAATACCATGCTGTTTTCTTCTAGTCCTGGAATACCGAAGTAAGCAGTTTTACTTCCTAAAGCAACTACAAGTGCATCGTAAGATAGCGTAGTGCCACCAGCTAGTTTGATTTCTTTGCTATCAACTGAGAATGACTCAACTGTTGCAATTTTAAGATCGATGTCTTTACCTTTGAAAAGCTTTGTAAGTGGCATTGCAATTGCTTGCTCAGCAACGTTACCAGCTGCAAGGCGGTGTAGTTCAGTGATGATTTGGTGTGTTGGATATTGGTTGATCACTGTAACTTGTGCTTCTGATTTGCTGTAGTATTTACGTACGTTTAAAGCGGCAAGAAGACCGCCATAACCAGCGCCTAAGATGACAATTTGTTTTGACATAGTATGTTATCCCCCGTCTTTACTAATTGTTGTTATAAGTTAAATTATTTATTATTACGTTCTGCACTAATTTGAAGGTATGCGTTCACAAAGCGGAACATTTTTTGTGCTTGTGGGTCTTTTAGTAATTTTAATAGACCGAACAGGCCGATAACTTCATTGCTTTCGTCAGCACGATCTTTCGCTTCGATAGCAGTTGCAGCCATGCTTTTCACTGTATCTTTTACAGGTTCTACAAGTTCTTGGATTGCGCTAACAGTGTCGTTTTTTAATACTTCATCAGTAGCAACAGTTTGAGCGAAGTCATAAGACTTAGTTAAAATGTTAACAAGCTCAGTTAATTTTGGAAGCTGTTCTACTAGTGTTGTTAATGATTCTTGTACCTCAGGTTTTAACAACTGATCAAGTACATCAAGTTGTCCTTGGCTAGCAGAAATTTGTACAGTTTCTTGTTCTGGCTTTGTTTGAGTCATAGTTTCTGGCATCTCCAATTCTCCTTTACGATAGCAATACTCTTATTTTTGATAGGAAAGATAGTAAACGGTTATGAAACTTTATACAAAGTTTCACAAAACACAATAAAATGCCTTTAAATTTATGACAGCAAGTAAGCTGAAAACATAAATTTAAAACCATAACGTCTTACCTATTATTTATGAACTGTCCGATACATGGCTTGTCCGCATAATGGAAAGTTCCCTTATCGGAAAGTGTATATAATATATATCCTATATTATATACTATATACACGTATGTTAACATAAAAATGATTCCTAATTATTTGATATTGAGCCTGTAACCTAGTAATGACAAGGAATGAAAGCGCATAAATTATTTTATCTATCTTAAAAATGTACATATATATAAATAAAAAAAGGAAAAAACGGACAAATTTATGTTCATTTTTTCCTTTTTTATTGTTCATCCTCTGTAAGTAGCATCGATGTGTTACCGTTTTTTTCAAGATGGCATTCGCCCCAAGTACAAAGAGAATCGAGAATGGATTCTAAAGACCATCCGTAGTCAGTAAGCGAATATTCTACTTTTGGCGGTACTTGATTGTATACCTTTCTTTGAATAACCCCGTCTACTTCTAACTCACGTAATTGCTGTGTTAACATCTTTTGTGTAATACCAGGCATTAACCGTTTTAGTTCACTCGTTCTCTTTGTACCTTTCGTTAAGTGGCAAAGAATAACGACTTTCCATTTGCCGCCGATAACCTCTAAGGTCGCCTCGACAGGAATATTATATTTCTTCATATGAAAATCTCCTTTGATGAATGTAAATTTCAGTTCTTCAACAAAAGAAGCTAAATAAGTTAAATGTTACTTTTTAGTGCCTATAGCACTTTAAAGTACGTACTTTTTATCGTGTTGAATATGTTCCATAATAGCATATGTAAGAGGGAAATGAGTAGTACGGTACTAAAAAGTGCCTATGTTACTTTTTGGTACCTATCGTACTTTAAAGTGCGTTCTTCAAAAAAAGAGTGAAGCCATTCATAATAGCATTTGTAAGCAATAAAGTTATTTTTGTAGAAGATAAAAGGCCTTTTTATCACACTATTATGATTGGATTTCTCGTATTAAGGAGGAGTTCAATTGAATTCATATGCAGTATCATCTTCGGCTGTTCAGACGAATCGAAGAAGTATGTTTGCTTTATTAGCGCTAGCAATTAGTGCGTTTGGAATTGGTACAACCGAGTTTATTAGCGTCGGTTTATTACCATCTATTTCGGAGGATTTACATGTTTCTGTTACAACAGCGGGCTTAACCGTTTCTTTATATGCGTTAGGAGTAGCATTCGGTGCTCCGGTCTTAACGTCGTTAACAGCTAGTATGTCGCGGAAGACGTTATTAATGTGGATTATGATTATTTTCATTATTGGTAATGGGATCGCAGCGGTAGCAACGAGTTTTACTGTGTTACTTATCGCGAGGGTTGTCTCTGCATTTGCACATGGCGTTTTTATGTCGATTGGCTCAACGATTGCTGCTGCACTCGTTCCGGAAAATAAGCGTGCTAGCGCGATTGCTTTTATGTTTACGGGTTTAACTGTTGCGACTATTACAGGTGTACCAATTGGAACGTTTATTGGTCAACAATTTGGATGGAGAGCATCGTTTATGGTGATTGTGGTCATTGGAATTGTTGCCTTAGTCGCAAACAGCATGCTAATTCCGTCTAACTTAAAAAAGGGTACACGAGTATCATTTCGTGATCAATTCAAACTTATCACGAATGGAAGACTATTACTTGTTTTCATCATTACTGCGTTAGGATACGGGGGAACATTCGTAACATTTACGTATTTATCTCCGCTATTACAAGAAGTAACAGGATTTAAATCGAGTACCGTTACAATCATTTTGTTAGTGTACGGGATTGCAATTGCGATTGGAAATATGGTTGGCGGAAAATTATCGAATCATAATCCAATTCGAGCACTATTTTACATGTTCTTTATTCAAGCAATTGTATTATTCGTACTAACATTTACAGCACCATTTCAAGTAGCGGGGCTTATCACAATTATTTTTATGGGGCTATTCGCATTTATGAATGTTCCAGGACTACAAGTGTATGTCGTTATATTGGCTGAGCGTTTCGTACCGAGTGCCGTTGATATCGCATCAGCAATGAACATTGCAGCGTTTAACGCAGGAATTGCCCTCGGTGCTTATTTAGGCGGTATTGTAACGAACTCGTTAGGCTTAATTCATACAGCCTGGGTAGGTGGCATTATGGTAGTAGGCGCTGTTATTTTAACGGCTTGGAGTATGAGATTAGAAAAAAGAGATCAAGTGAAATAAGGGAGAGAAAAATATAATGAAAAATTTACAAAGTAAAACAGTATTGCATAACGGTGTAGAAATGCCTTGGTTCGGTTTAGGTGTATTTAAAGTAGAAGATGGACCGGAACTTGTAGAGGCTGTGAAAGTAGCCATTAAAGAAGGATACCGTAGCATCGATACAGCTGCGATTTATGGAAATGAAAAAGCAGTTGGAGAAGGCATTCGCGCTGGTATAAAAGAAGCAGGAATTTCTCGAGAAGATTTATTCATTACTTCAAAAGTGTGGAACGCAGATCAAGGATATGAAACGACAATTGCTGCATATGAAGATAGCTTAAAAAAATTAGAACTAGATTATTTAGATTTATATCTTGTTCATTGGCCTGTTGAAGGGAAATATAAAGATTCGTGGAGAGCGTTAGAAACAATTTATAAAGAAGAACGCGTGCGTGCAATTGGCGTAAGTAACTTCCAAATCCATCATCTGAAAGACGTACTGGAAGGTGCGGAAATTAAGCCGATGATTAACCAAGTAGAGTATCACCCGCGTTTAACGCAGAAAGAACTACAAGCTTTCTGTAAAGAACAAAATATCCAAATGGAAGCATGGTCACCACTTATGCAAGGGCAATTATTAGATAATGAAACTTTACAAGAAGTTGCTGATAAGTACGGTAAAACAACAGCGCAAATCATTTTACGTTGGGATCTTCAAAATGAAGTTGTAACGATTCCAAAATCAACGAAAGAACAGCGTATTATTGCGAATGCTAATATATTCGACTTCGAATTAACAAAAGAAGACATGGAAAAGATTGATGCTTTAAATCAGAACCACCGCGTTGGTCCAGATCCTGATAACTTTGATTTCTAAACAAGTAGAGGGAAAGAGTGCAAACAGTTTGCACTCTTTTTTGTTTTGTCTATGCATAAAAAAATGTTCTAACTAAATAATAAACAGTATTAAATTTGTTATTTTATAAGGGGTGGTAGACATGAATATAAAACGATCGTTCAAGCTAATGGCCGCTTTTTTGAGTGTTTTATTTGTATTTGCGAACTTATTATTTCCACTTCAAAAGGCATCCGCAGAAGTTATGGATCATACGAAGTACCAAATGGATTGGAGTTATAGTAAGTCAAAGAAAAAACCAATTCGAACAGAGCTTATTAAAACAGCCGATGGCAAAATTGCTTTTTGCTTAAATGTAGATTTGAAATCTCCAGGCGGTCAAGACTTACCTGAAATGGGCAAAGTAGATATTAACGTGTACCGCGTACTATTAAACGGATATCCACAGAAGAGCCCGCAAGAATTAGGTGTTTCTGATTGGAGAGATGCACATTACGCAACGCAACTTGCGGTGTGGAATGCGTTAAAACAAATCGATATTAACGATTTAGATTTCCGTAATAAAAATGTAGAGAAAGTAACGAAAGATATTGTCGCAAAAGCAAGCGCTAGTGAGGAACTACAAGAAATTACGATGAGTGTAACTCCTACAGAAGAACAAGAAGCAGTATTAAAAGATGAGTTTTTTGAAACTGGTTTATATACAGTGCAAACAAACGCTAAAAGTGGAACGTATAAAGTACAAGCAACAGGTGCACCAGAAGGCGCGAAGTTTGTAAATGAAAAAGGCGAGGCAAAAACAGAATTTAATGTAGGAGAGAAATTCCGCATTTTAATTCCGAAACAAACGCCAGCGGGTGGATTTAGCTTTAAAGTATCAGGCAATTTAACGAAATTACAAGGAATTGCACATAAAGGTACACCGACTATTCAAAATGCGGTTGTATTACTTGAGCGTAGTGAAGAGAAAACAAGTCCTGAGTTAGCGGTAAGTTGGAAAAAAGCAAATGGTCATGATAATAAACCGCATACTCCAAACGAACCACATAAACCGAATCAAATTAAAAGATAGTGGAAAAAGCATTGGCATTTGCCAGTGCTTTTTTCTTGGCCTAAATTTTTGGTGCGAAAAATTGCTATAGTATCCTTTTTTATAAGTACGAAAAATCTTTTTAAGGGTTAGAATTAGTCTGTTTTGGCTTCTTTATATCATTATAAATTATAATGAAAATGAGAAATTAGAAAGAGAGAGGGAATTATGACTCTTCATATTTGTAAAATAACGAATGAAAATCGAAATGAAATTGCTAATTTAAAAGTAACCGGAGAACAGTATAAGTTTATTGAAAGTACAGTTTTAGATTGTTTAGTCGATGTTGACACAAAATATAAAGGTGATGCTGCTTCAGTAGGGTTTTATGATGGTGACACGCCAATCGGATACGCGATGTACGGTTGGTTTGAAGAAAAAGAGCAGGCTGTATATTTAAATCAATTCATGATTGATAGTAAATACCAAGGTAAAGGTTATGCAAAACAATTATTCCGTTTGCTAATAGATTATTTACAAAAAGAGTATGATCGAAAAGCTATATATTTAAGCATACATCCAGAGAATAAACTTGCCCAAAAATTATATGAATCAATTGGATTTCATTTAACTGGTGAAATTGAAGGTGAATGGGTAAATGGAAAAGGATTTATAATGAAACGTATACTGAACTAATAAGAGCCTGTCACAAAAGAGTAGTATCTTTTGAAGACGGTTTTTTATTTTGAAATACTATTAAAATGTTAAAATCTCAACATTACGATTTTTGGATTAAATTCATAAAATTGTAATATTAATCTAATCGAAAAGGCTATCTAATGAAAAATAAATCGTGTACAATTCGATGTGGAAAAACTGTCCATAGATGGATGCCTATGAATGAGTTGTAAAAAAAGAGATATTTATACACATTTTTCATGTATAGACAACAATACTTGATAAAAGTACCTCCCATCATTATTTTGACATGAAAAAGAGAACTCATCACAAAATAATAGAGAAAAGTGAGGGGTATCTTTAGTTAAAAAATTTTATTATATAAGAAAGTGAATACATTTTAGAGTGAACGATGATAAGAGGTATCGGGGCGCGAGGTTGAGTTGTATATAGTAAATGGTTGTATAAAGATAATTTGATTTTGCAGTAAATGAATATATCTATGATGGTTTGCATTACAAAAAGAATAGGGGACACAGATTATGTCGAAGAAAAAGACGAGTAGGGTATTAGTAGCTGGAATATGCATATCTACATTGTTATCGCCAGTAGCTTTCGAAGCATCAAAAGGATATGCAGCACCTTTGGAAGAAAATAAAGGTGGGAATTTAGAAGAGAGTAAAGAGAATAAATTTGAGCAAAGAACGTTTCAGTTGCCGGGTAAAGGTAGTGTGGAAGAAAATAGGGACCGTTTAAAGATGCAATTTGCCTTTTCGCCTAACGAACCAACTGGGATTTATGTGAAACCAGATGAAGAAATTACGGTTGAAATAAAAGGAAACCAGTCTATTGAAGCATTTATAGGAACACGAGCTTATGACAAGGAACAACCGAAAGAATTTAAGTTAAACCCAGGTGAAAATATCATTTCTTCAAAGAATGGAGGGATTTTATACTTTTATAACTTAAATAATACAGGCGAAGTTACAGCGACTGTTACTAGTGGTGGTACGCACTTCCCTTTATTTATATTAGGGAAACACACGAAAAAAGATTGGGATGAAATGCTAGAAAAATATAAAAATCCTTACGCGATAGAATTAAAGGGTGATAGAAGTTTAATAACTACAAGTTATGAAAAAGTAGAAAAAAATATGAAAAAGACTGATCCGACAGAGTTAATGAAGAAGCATGACGAAGCAATTCGGATTGAAAATGCATTATCTGGATTATCGGAAGATGGAATTGGGGTTGCGAATCCAGGGAAACATTATATTCAATTTATTGAAGCAAGATACCCAACTAACCCTTATATGTATGCAAATAATTATCTTACAGGGTATGCGAAAGAATCGATAGAGTATGTATTAGATATAGAGAAGTTTACAACTGATGGTTGGGGACCATGGCATGAAGTAGGACACGTACACCAACAGGTACCTTGGTTATCTAATGGTATGGGTGAGACGACTGTTAATATTTACAGTTTAGCTGTTCAACTAGCTTTTGGAAATGAATCAAGAATGGAAGTAGATGGAAGATATGAACAGGCATTTGCGTATTTGAACCAACCAGATGATCAAAAAGATTTTGATAAATCAGACCCAATTATTATGTTCTGGCAGTTGCATTTAGTTTATGGAGATCAATTCTACCCAAAGCTTCATCAAATGTATAGATTGTTAGCTGATACAGAATATTCTATGTTAGACACTGATGAGGTTATTTCAAATAGAGAGAAAAAGCAAATGTTCATATATATGGCTTCAAAAGCGTCTGGGCAAAATTTAATTTCATACTTTGCAAAATGGGGATTACATGCAGATGCAGATACGGTAGAAAAAGTAAGTAAATTACAATTACCTGAACCGAAAAATGAAATATGGTTATCAAGAGATAGCAATCCAATTCGGGAAAAACAAGCTGAATCATATAAAGTTCCTTATGGTGAAGCGGTTAATACTGTACCAGATGTTTTAATAGGCACAGAATTTGATGAGAAAAAGGCAAGTGAACTTGTACAAAATTTAGGTGAAAATGTAAAAGTAACAGGGAAAATAGCATGGCCTAAACAAGAAAATGGAAAACAAATTGTAAATGTAGAAATTGTGGATGCAGAAGGTAATGTAAATGCCATCCCTGTGCCAGTTAACGTTTTGTATGGTGATAGTATGGCGTTTAAAACATATTGGAATACAAACTCTGTGTTAACTTTAAATCATAAGGATAGGAAATTTGATGCGACACTAGTAAGGAATATATTGAATCATAATTATCGAAACCAAAAATATGTGGGTATCACGGTATATGATGCGAACGGAAATGAAAAGAAGAGTGTTTCAGCGGAAGGGCAAGAAGGGTTAAAGAATTTTGTAAAAGAGTTAGATGGGATGTCGTTTGAGTATGGAGACATTGTTAAGGTGTATCACATCCAGCCTCAATATTTAGCATGGTACCATGATAATAAACTTGTAGATCAAGGTGAAGCAAAAAATAAAAAGGAAAAGCTCTTTAAAATTACAGAACAAGGATATGAGTTAATAGATGGCTTGCAAGAAGTAACGGCAGTACCGCGAAAGGTAGTAGTCGGAACAGATGTAGAAAAACTAAATCCGAAAGAATTTGTTCAAGTAAAAGATGGAGAAGTGATTGGTTTTGTAGAAAAACCAAATACAACAAAAATCGGTGAACAAAAAGTAAAAGTAGAAACAAAAGATCGTTTCGGAAATAAGAAAGTGACAGAAGTGCCGTTAGAAGTAATTTACGGAGATAGCATTATGTTCTTCGGTACAAGTTATGGCGGAACAAACATTAAATCGGTTGTAACGTTAAATCATGAAGAGAAGAAATTCGGCACAACAGATGCAGAAGGTAAAATGCATACTTCATTTGCAGATGAGAAATATATGGGAATGACTGTATATGATAAAGATGGAAAAGAGAAGAAAGCAGTATCTGTAAAAGCGTCTGAAAATACGAAAGCATTCGCAGAGCAATTCAATGGAATGACGTTTGAATATGGCGATATAGTAAAAGTATATCAAAGAGAATTTGATAGATTTAAAGTGTATAAAAAGAATGGATTTGTGGATGCGCAGTATGGCGTTCATGAAGTATTCTTTAAAGTTACGGAGCAAGGTTTCGAAAGAATGGCGGCTCAGCAAGAAGTAACAGCGAAATCGCAAAAAGTAGTAATCGGAACAGATGCTGAAAAGTTAGACGCGAAAAACTTTGTGCAAATAAAAGATGGAGAAGTAGTAGGTTTTGTAGAGAAGTTAGATACAACAAAACTTGGTGAACAAAAAGTAAAAGTAGAAACGAAAGATCGTTTTGGGAATAAGCAAGTGACGGAAGTTCCTGTAGAAGTAATTTACGGAGACAGCATTATGTTCTTCGGTACTCATGGTGCTGGTGAGAGTAATGTTAAATCGGTTGCAACACTGGACCACGGTGAGAAAAAACTGAGTGTGACATCTACAGATGGTGAAACGCATTATGCATTTCGAAGTGAAAAATATATGGGAATGACATTGTATGATAAAAATGGAAACGAAAAGAAAGAAGCATCAGTAAAAGGATCTGAAAATACGAAAGCATTCGCAGAGCAATTTAATGGAATGTCTTTCGAATATGGCGATGTAGTAAAAGTGTATCAAAGAGAGGATGATCGATTTAAAGTATATAAAAAGAATGTTTTAGTAAATCCAGGACCGTTATATACAGGTAGGGAAGTGTTCTTTAAAATGACAGAACAAGGTTTTGAAAAAACAGAAGGTATACAAGCGGTAAGAGCTTAACGGAAATAAAAAAGCTCGTAAACATTATGTTTACGAGCTTTTTTCTATTACTCAGCTTCTGAAACAACTGTGAAGCGTTCGTTTACATGTTTTGGATTTTCGATTTCATCAAGTGCCGCTACCGCGAAGTCTTCGTAACTTACGTAGCTATCACCTTTTGAGTTAACAAGAAGGTTATCTTTACCTGCTGTATAAGAGCCAGTGCGTTTTCCTAATGCGAATAGTGCAGAAGGGCTGATGAATGTCCAAGTAATATCGTTTGTTTGTTGCAGGATTTCTAAGTTTTTACCTTGGTTTTGAGCTGTTGCAAGGTATTCATTTGGGAAACCTGGTGTATCAAATACACGTGTTGTTTTTTCTACGTCTACAAATAAGCTACCAGCGCCGCCAACAACAAGTAATTTTGTATGAGGTGTACCTTTCATTGCTTCGATAAGTACGTTTCCTGCATCTACGTGAAGATGTTCTTGTCCCGCTGGAGCGGCGAACGCATTTACAACGACATCGAATGCTTGTAGGTCGTTAGATGTAAGAGCGAATACATCTTTCTCTAGAACCTTTACATTTTCTTCTGTAATTTTTGCAGCGCTTCTTACGATTGCAGTTACTTCATGTCCACGATCTAATGCTTCTTTTAAAATACGACTTCCAGCTTTTCCACTTGCTCCGATAATTCCAATTTTCATAATAATTCCCTCCAAGTTTCTTTATTAAAGTGTATATCTAAAAATAAATGAATTTAGTGTAATTAGGTTTGTTACAACTTGATGTAATCATTATAGTTACAGGTTTATGTTTTTGTCAATGGTGTTGTTTATGAAATTATTTTTTATTTTAGTATGCGCAGCTAATGAAAGTAGAGTCAGAAAAGAGCATTGTATTTGCGCCCTGAACCCTAATATTTGGAAGTCGTAAGATGTCGAAAAATGTTGATTTTTGAATATTTTTTGAATATAATTCGATTTATGGAGAAAAGGAGGGGTTAATTGTATGAATATTTTAGAACAATTCGTTTCATCAACGAATACAATTCTTTGGTCATATATTCTTATTGCAATGTTAATTGGTTTAGGGCTTTATTTTTCTATTAAATTAAAATTTGTACAAATTACTCATTTAGGGGAAATGGTTCGATTAATGGGTGATGGTTTAACTGGAAAGACACGTAAAAAGGGAAGTGTATCGTCATTCCAAGCATTTTGTATGAGTTCAGCAGCTCGTATTGGAATCGGGAACTTAGCTGGTGTAGCGCTAGCTATTTCTATGGGAGGACCTGGGGCTGTATTTTGGATGTGGGTTATTGCGATTATTGGGGCGTCTTCAAGTTTCGTAGAAAGTACGCTTGCGCAAATTTATAAAATAAAAGATGGTAGTGGCTTCCGTGGTGGTCCTGCTTATTATATGGAAAAAGGTTTGAATAAACGTTGGATGGGAATTTGGTTCTCTATCCTTATTACAATTAGTTACGGTTTAATTTTCAACTCAGTACAAGCAAATACAGTGACACTAGCATTTAAAAATGCATTTGGTATTGAGCGTTATGTTGTAGGGATTGTACTTGCGGTATTGGTTGGGGTTATTATTTTTGGCGGTGTGAAAAGTATTGCGCGTATGTCAGAAATGATTGTTCCGCCGATGGCAATTATTTATATTGCAGTAGCTATTTTCGTTGTTATTAAAAATTATTATTTAATACCGGATATGTTTACAGAAATCTTTAAAGGTGCATTCGGTTTAGATTCAGCTGTAGGTGGCGGTATTGGTGCTGCAATGAAGTTTGGTATTCAGCGCGGATTATTTGCGAATGAAGCAGGTATGGGTAGTGCACCGAATGCGGCAGCAACGGCTGATGTAACGCATCCAGCGAAACAAGGTTTCATTCAAACAATCGGGGTTTTAGTAGATACATTTTTAGTATGTACATCAACAGCATTTATCGTACTATGTTCTGGTGCATATAAGGCAACAAATTTAGAAGGTATTGAATTAACGCAAGTTGCGCTAAGTTCACAGATTGGTTCGTGGGCAAGTGGCTTCTTAGCGATTATTATTTTCTTATTTGCTTTCAGTTCACTTCTAGGAAACTACTATTATGGTGAAACGAATATTGAATTTATTAAACAAAGTAAAACTTGGTTAACGATTTATCGTCTTGCAGTAGTTGGAATGGTACTATTCGGCTCTGTTGCGACACTTCAAGTTGTATGGAATATGGCAGACTTATTTATGGGTCTAATGGTAATCACAAACTTAATTGCGATTACACTTCTTGGCCGATTTGCTTATGCTGCGTTGGCGGACTATGTAAGGCAAAAGAAACAAGGAAAAGATCCGGTATTCAGCGCAGATTCTATTCCTGGCTTAACGAACACAGAGTGTTGGGGTAAGTCAGCGGTAACGGATAAAGAAAAAGCAGTATAATAAAAAGGCGAGCATCGAGATGAATTCGATGCTCGTTTTTTTGTTGTAATGAATGATATGAAGGCTAAAAGATGATTAATATAATTTTCATAAAAATACACATGTTATAATTGTTAACATTTTCATGTCATAAAACCTTACATTTCTTGTCGAGAATTCTTGATTGTTAAAAGTTTTTAGAATATAATCTTCTTAGTGTTATGAAGAGGGGGAACGCAATGATGGATTTTTTAACTAGGGTTATTGGGGATATAAATAATGTTCTATGGTCATATATTATTATCGCAATGCTAATTGGACTCGGCCTTTATTTTTCTTTCCGAGTAAAGTTTGTTCAAATACGTTACTTTGGAGAAATGATTCGCTTACTTGGGGATGGAGCGAGTTCAAAAACAAGAAAAGCGCAAAAAGAAAAAAGTGGTGTATCGTCATTCCAAGCATTTTGTATGAGTACAGCATCTCGTGTAGGAACTGGTAACTTAGCTGGTGTGGCAATTGCGATTTCAGCAGGAGGACCTGGAGCTGTATTTTGGATGTGGTTAATCGCGGTAATCGGAGGAGCTTCTGCATTTGTAGAGAGCACATTAGCGCAAATTTATAAAGTAAAAGATGGGAATGCATTCCGCGGTGGCCCAGCGTATTATATGGAAAAAGGTTTAAAGAAACGCTGGCTAGGGGTTGTCTTCTCTGTTCTAATAACAGTTAGTTTCGGATTAATTTTCAACGCCGTGCAGTCAAACACAGTAGCGGCAGCTTTTGATGGCGCATTTAAAATGGATAGTAGACTTGTAGGTCTGTTTATGGCTGGTTTACTTGCAATCATTATTTTTGGCGGAGTTAAGCGAATTGCACGTGCGGTTGAAATGATTGTTCCAGTAATGGCAATTATATATGTAGCAGTTGCATTATTCGTTGTTGTAACAAATATTACGGAAATTCCACATGTATTTAAAGAGATTTTCCTACATGCTTTCGGAATTAAAGAAGTAGTGGGCGGGGGATTAGGAGCTGCGATTTTACTAGGAGTAAAACGTGGATTATTCTCAAATGAGGCTGGTATGGGTAGTGCGCCAAATGCTGCAGCAACAGCTAACGTAACGCATCCAGTTAAACAAGGTTTCATTCAAACTTTAGGGGTATTTACAGATACATTATTAATTTGTAGTTGTACGGCATTTATTATTTTATTATCAGATGTGCCTGGAGCGGCTGATTTAAACGGAATTCAATTAACGCAACAAGCATTAAGTCAACATATCGGACCATGGGCTTCTGTATTTGTAGCAGTTGCAATCTTCTTATTTGCATTTAGTTCATTAGTAGGTAACTACTACTATGGTGAAACAAATATTGAATTTTTAAATGGAAGTAAAGTTCTATTAAATGTTTATCGAATTGCGGTACTTGGTATGGTTATGTTAGGTTCTGTAGCAACAATTCAAATTGTTTGGGACTTAGCAGATTTATTCATGGGTATCATGGCTATTATTAACTTAGTTGCGATTGTATTCCTTTCTAAGTACGCTTTCGCGGCATTATCAGATTACGTAAAGCAAAAGAAACAAGGAAAAGATCCAGTCTTTTATGCGGAGTCTATTCCGGGTTTAAACAATACAGAGTGCTGGGACAAGCCAGCAGTAGTAGATAAAGAAAAAGCTGTATAATAAAGTGAAACTTTAATCAGTGGGGGTTTTGTTCATCCCCCACTGATTATTAGCCTTCACCAATCGGGCGTTTACGGGCAGTTAATGCGGGATAAAAAAGGAACGAGCATCAGAGAAATTTGATGCTCGTTTTTTTTGTAGTAATAAACGAGGAGAAGAGGTAAAAGACGAACATTAATGAGCATTTTATAATAAAATGTATTTTTTTTGAGAAAAGTGCGGATGTGAGTTGTAATTTATGTTAGAATGGAAAATGGCTTTGAGACAAGAGATTTTATGGTTTTTCATATCCGAGTGAAGGTTTTGGAGGAGAAATGGAAAGTTCGGATTATTTCTTGTTTTGAGTAGTCAGACGTTCAACGTTAATGAAGAGTTAAATGGAGGATTTTATTAATGAAGTTTGTTATGTTTCTTGTAGGATTACTAGTTGTATTCGTACTCGGCTTTCTTATAAGTTCTGATCGTAAGAAGATTAAGTATAAACCAATCGCGATTATGCTTGTTATTCAACTAGCTTTAACGTATTTCTTATTAAATACGCCAGTTGGTTATATTTTAGTAAAAGGAATTTCAGATGGATTTGGAGCACTTCTTGGATATGCTGAATCTGGAATCGTTTTCGTATTTGGTGGTCTTGTTAATAAAGGAGAGGTTTCATTCTTCTTAACAGCTTTATTACCAATCGTATTCTTTGCAGTATTAATCGGAATTCTGCAACACTTTAAAATTTTACCGATATTTATTCGTGCTATTGGTACTATGCTCAGTAAAGTAAATGGTTTAGGAAAATTAGAATCATATAATGCAGTAGCGGCTGCAATTGTTGGACAAGCAGAAGTATTTATTACAGTAAAAGATCAATTGAGTAAAATCCCAAAACACCGTTTATATACACTATGTGCATCTTCCATGTCGACAGTATCGATGTCGATCGTTGGCTCTTATATGAAAATGATTGAGCCAAAATATGTAGTAACAGCACTTGTATTAAATTTATTTAGTGGTTTCATTATTATTCATATTATTAATCCGTACGATATTACGGAAGAAGAAGATACACTGAAGTTAGAAAATAAGAAAAAGCAGTCATTCTTTGAAATGCTAAGCGAATATATTATGCTTGGTTTCACGATTGCGATTACGGTAGCAGCAATGTTACTTGGTTTCGTAGCATTAATTACAGCAATCAATAGCTTGTTTGATTCAGTGTTCGGTATTACATTCCAAGCTATTCTAGGATATATTTTCTCTCCATTAGCATTCGTAATGGGAATCCCGCAATCAGAAATGGTAACGGCGGGACAAATTATGGCAACGAAATTAGTATCGAATGAATTTGTTGCGATGCTTGATCTAGGAAAAGTAGCTGGTGATTTATCAGCTCGTACAGTCGGTATTCTTTCTGTATTCCTTGTATCATTTGCGAACTTCTCATCTATCGGAATTATCGCAGGTGCAACGAAAGGGATCGATGAAAACCAATCAAACGTTGTTTCATCATTCGGATTACGACTTGTATACGGTGCGACATTAGTAAGTCTTTTATCAGCGATTATCGTTGGTGTTATGTTATAAAAAGGGTGGTCCTAGCTCATAGCTAGGGCTGTTTTTTATGGTAAATTTACATAAAAAAACCAATCAATTAGGAATATATTAACATATAAAAATCTTTTAAAATTTATATTGCATTTCGATTAGATAACGCTTACAATTTGATTTGTAGGTGGTATCCATTTCAGACGTTAAATACGGTAGAGAAGAAGAGACTACCTGTTATAAATTGCAATTTATGTAAACGCTTACTGATTTTAGAAGACAGTTCAAAATATTTTAGGGGTTCATATTTTTTTAACACCAATGGTCAGACGTCATTCATTATACGACTGATAACTCATGGAAGTGGAGGATTCACATATGAAGTTAGTAATGTTTCTAGTCGGTTTACTTGTAGTATTTGTACTAGGGTTCCTTATAAGTTCAGATCGTAAGAAAATTAAATATAAACCAATTGCAGTTATGCTTGTAATTCAATTGGTACTTGCGTATTTCTTACTAAATACAAAGGTCGGATTTGTATTAGTAAAAGGGATTGCAGATGGATTTGGCGCTATTTTAAAATTTGCGGAAGCTGGGGTTAATTTCGTATTTGGTGGTCTAGCAAACGATGGACAAGCACCATTCTTCTTAACAGTATTATTACCAATTATTTTCTTAGCAGTACTAATTGGAATCTTACAACATATTAAAGTTTTACCGATTATCATTCGTGCAGTCGGTTTCGTATTAAGTAAAATTAACGGTTTAGGAAAACTTGAATCATATAACGCAGTAGCGGCGGCAATTGTCGGCCAAGGTGAAGTATTTATTACGGTAAAAGATCAATTAAGCAAATTACCAAAAAATCGTTTATACACACTTTGTGCATCTTCAATGTCAACAGTATCGATGTCAATCGTTGGTTCTTATATGAAGATGATTGATCCAAAATATGTAGTAACAGCACTTGTACTAAACTTATTTAGTGGATTCATTATCATTCATATTATTAATCCATATGATGTGAGCGAAGAAGATGACATTTTAGAATTACAAGAAGATAAGAAACAAACATTCTTTGAAATGTTAGGCGAATATATTATGCTAGGTTTCTCTATCGCTGTAACAGTAGCGGCGATGTTAATCGGTTTCGTGGCATTAATTACAGCAATTAACGGTGTGTTCGATTCTATTTTCGGAATCACATTCCAAAGTATTTTAGGATACATCTTCTCACCATTAGCATTCGTAATGGGCATTCCAACATCAGAAATGCTAACAGCAGGCCAAATTATGGCAACGAAATTAGTAACGAACGAATTTGTTGCGATGCTTGATCTAGGAAAAGTAGCTGGTGAGTTATCAGCTCGTACAGTAGGTATTTTATCAATCTTCCTTGTATCATTTGCGAACTTCTCATCTATCGGAATTATCGCAGGTGCAACGAAGAGTATCGATGGCAAACAATCAAACGTTGTATCTTCATTCGGATTAAAACTTGTATACGGTGCAACGTTAGTAAGTATATTATCAGCGGTTATCGTTGGGGTTATGCTTTAATAAATAACAAAGAAGTCGTTTATCTCTCGCTTTGGGGGATAAACGACTTTTTGTTTAACTTGCTTTATCCAAGTCTTTTTTAAACCGTGGTCTCTCTAAATAAGTTCCCAGTCTCCACACATATTCCACAGGCCCCATTCGGTATTTCTGTAGCCAATAGGTACTAACGAATAATTGAATCGTATAAATTCCAATGGTTAAAAGAGTACCGAAGAAATAGCCAATTTTACCGTATAAGCCAAATCCATATGCGTAAAAAATAGTTGTTGTGATAATAGATTGCGCTAAGTAATTACTAACCGACATTTTTCCCATGTTCGCCATGTATGTTAGTAAATGCGCTACCTTTTTGTAATGGAATAATAAAATAATCGTGCTTCCGTAAAAGAAGGTCATGGTTACTGGTGTAAGACTATCTTGTAACATAATTAAAATCGGATGTTTCACGAATATAGCTAAGATTTTAATTGTAAAAGAGAAAATCCCAGTGATAAGCCAGATTTTTTTGACAGCAGGTATATGTTGATTGACCTCAAATAGCCAGCCCTTTTTCCCCACATACATTCCGAGTAAGAAAAGTGGAGACATAAAAATTATTGCGAAAACTGATATGAAAACTAATCCGAATACACCGTTAATCCCCATATACTCAAAAGGATTTTCAGTCAATCTAAAGTTGACATGATCCATATAGCTTCCAGTCTCATGGACCTTATGTTCCTTTTCGGTATAAGGTGCGAGATCATCATAGGGGTTCGATGTTGATTCCGATTGGTAAGATGCGAGCATAATGAGTGCTAGTAAAATAGATGCCCAAATGAGCAATGTTTTCGGTTTTCGATTGATGAACAACATTAAGAAAATCCCGATAACCCCGTAGGCAAATAAAATATCTCCCTCCCAAACAAAAGTGCCGTGAATGTAGCCTAATAGTAAAAGAATGATAATACGTCTTATGTATGAGGGGAAGAATTTTTTTCCTTTCGCAATAATACTTTTTTGCAACAAAATAATGCTAAGACCAAATAAAAAGGAGAATAGGGACATGAAATTGTGGGTGCCGAAAAATTGAATAAACCAATTAGCACCTTCATCAAGTTTTCCAAATATGTAAGTTGGTTTTTCACTGGAAAAGAATCCGAATTGAATTAAGGTCATATTGACAAGTAAAATACCAAACAAAGCGAAACCACGAATTGCATCAACAGCTTCTACACGCTGATTCATTTTTTCTCTCCTCGTATATTATTTTATATTGAAAATAATACCATTTTCTTACTGGTACTATGTCAAATACAAGGAAATTTAAGGTGATTTTAAGCTAGAGAGAAAATAAAAAAATCACCTTAATACATTCATTAAGGTGATTAAGATACTATTCAGCTGGAGGCGTAAATGTACGTTTTTCTAACTCAGCATCTAGCATAAATAATGCGTTTGAATCGCTTGTAATACGTTTTAATTTTTGAATGATGCTATCAAATGAAGCTTCTTCTTCTACTTGCTCGTCAACGAACCATTTTAAGAAGGTAATTGTTGCGTGTTCACGCTCATCCCAAGCGATATCAGATAAGTTATAAATGCGCTTCGTTACTTCACGCTCGTGCTCAAGTGCGACTTCAAAAGCATTCAATACAGACTCATATTCATTATTAGGATTATCAAATCCAGTAATAATAGCGCGCTCGCCGCGGTCATTAATGTAGTTGTAAAGCTTCATTGCGTGGAAACGCTCTTCTTCAGCTTGTACAAGGAAAAAGTTAGCGAATCCATCATAGCTTTCCCCTGTACAGTAAGCAGCCATTGCCATATAAGCGTGGGCAGAGTAAAATTCAAAATTCATTTGTTCATTTAGTGCGTCGTGCAATTTTTTAGATAACATAAAATCCCCCTTATTATTTTGACAAGAACATTATATCATAATTGATAATCTTCTCATTTAGATGTCTCGAACCTTTTTGAAAGCTTTGTGACGTGTGTTTCCATAATATCTTGTAAATCCAAATCATATTTTTGTGAAAGAACAATAAGATTAGATAGTACATCACCAAGTTCTTCTTTTAGTTCTTGTTTTAGCTCTTCTTGTGTTTTCGTTTGTTCATCAGGGCGATCACGACCGATTTCAATTGCGCGAACAACGCGTGAAACTTCCCCAACTTCCTCAGTTAAGAAATTTAAGCGAATAAAGGAATTATACTGTGACCAGCTTCGTTTTTCGTAAAATTCCTCCACCCATCTTTGAAATGCAACGATATCCATTTCTTCCTCATCCCTTCAATATGTTGTACAATACTCATTGTATCATAACAATATATAGTTTCGGGGTGTAGGGATGAGAAAGATTTGTGTGTTTGCAGGTTCAAATTTAGGGGAGAGACCAGAATTTAAAGAGCAGGCAATAGCGTTAGGGAAAATGTTTGTTGAGAACGATTATGAGCTTGTATACGGCGGTTCATGCGTTGGATTAATGGGAGAAGTAGCAAACGAAGTTCTTCGTTTAGGTGGACGCGTAACAGGTGTTATGCCGCGTGGTTTATTCCGTGGTGAAATTGTTCATACAGGACTAACAGAATTAATTGAAGTAGAAACGATGCATGAGCGTAAGGCGAAAATGGCAGAACTTGCGGATGCTTTCATTGCATTACCAGGTGGATACGGAACGTTTGAGGAATTATTTGAAGTTGTATGTTGGTCACAAATTGGTATACATGATAAGCCAGTTGGTTTATTAAACATTAAAGATTTCTACGGACCAATTCTGCAAATGGTTGATCGTGCAGCTGAAGAAGGATTTATGAACCCATCGAATAAAGAGTTAATCGTTTCAGCTGAGACGGCGGATAAATTAATTCATGAAATACAAAATTATGAGCGTCCTGTTTTGGGGACGAAGTGGAAGCAGTTATCATAGTACATTTTTATAGGGATTTATAGAAACACATGTCTTTTTTATTGTAAAGAGGCGTGTGTTTTTAATTTGGTTAAATATGTTAATGTTGAGATATAATGTTTTTTATGAAGGTAATAGAGGTTTTTTTAATCGAAATCAGAATAAATTTTATAGATGTAATCTTTTGGGGATTTTTAATCAGCTATGTATCATAATCTAATCATTAAAATGAAAATTGGAGGAGAAATGAGCATGGGTCGTTCTGTATTAAAAATGTATAACTACCACTTATGGGCAAATGAAGTTATTTTAAATCGCTTAAAAGAACTACCGCAAGACATTTTCCATAAGGAAGTTAAGAGTGGTTTTTCTTCGGTGGCAAAAGTAATGTCTCACATATACCTCACAGATTTAGCCTGGCTTGAGATTATTTCTGGTAAAAGCATGAGTGATGCAATGGTACACACAGACCAATTGAAAGAACAGCTGGAAACAAAAAATATTGAGGAAATGGAAGCTAGTTTTTATGAATTATCTAAACGATATAAAGAACTTTTAAGTAGTCAACAAGATTATGAAAAAGTGTTTGAGGTTGATAATCCATATGCTGGGCACCTGGATACGACGGTTTCTGAAACAATACTACACGTCGTCACCCACGGAGCATATCACCGTGGGAATATAGCCACAATGTTGCGGCAAATGGGGCATACCTCTGTTATGCAAGATTTTGGACTATTTCTATATTCAAAATGAATTCTTTTTATTTACCATAGAATATGGGTTTTTATGATGTTTTTTGGGACTGCTTTTATTAGTGGTTTAAGCTTAATTATGTAATATAGAATAAAGGCATTCCATATTATTTCGGAATGCCTTTATTGTTATTGTTATTTTGTTTTTTATACAGGTACCAGCCACCCCAGCCGCCACCAATAGCTACAACAACGAGGAAAGCATAGTCTTTAACCTCGACACGTATATTAAAAATATTAGCTATGAGTAAGAGAATCCCAACTGTGATTAATGCAAAAAATGCTCTAATTAAGTAGTCTTTCAACTGAACCACTCCCGTCATTTAAGTTGTAAATGATGAACTTGGACAAGCTTTTTTGGATCTAATTACTAAAGGGTGTTTCCTATATTTTAACATAAAAGAGATTGTAATATATTGATAAAAGTAGAGGAGAGGGGTGCTATTATTGTCGTGTTTTGTCGGTAAGTCGATATCCTTTGTCGAAACGTCGATATAATGAAAAAATCGCTGATATATTGTGAGTTATGATCGATATATTTGAAAAATCGTTGATATAATTTTATGTACCGCTAAGTGCGACTACTACATAAAAAAAGCGACTCTGAACGAGCCGCTTCTGCTTTTAGTTATTATCCAGCTCCGGTGACTAGAACAGTTGGTCATTTCGCGCCTTCCTGTGAGGCAAAAAGCGCCTCACAGGAAGGAGCTCCAATGCCCTCCTGTTCTGAGCAAGTCACCTCCGCTTTTAAATGGTATCCAGCTCCAGCGGCTAGAATCTCCGGTCATTTCGCTCTCTCGCTCGAAGCAAAAAGCGCTTCAAGGTCGAGAGCTCCAATGCCCTACGACTCTGAGCGAGCCGCTTCCGCTTTTAGTTATTATCCAGCTCCAGCGGCTAGAACAGTCGGTTGTTTCACTCCTTCATTCGAGGCAAAAAGCGCCTCGGAATCAGGAGTTCCAACACCCTCCTGTTCTGAACGAGCCGCTTCCGCTTTTAATATATTATTGATTCAAGAATGCACGTAGCATCCAAGCGTGTTTTTCTAGTTCTGTGTAGATGCCTAGTAGTAGGTCAGATGTCATTTCGTCGTCAGATTCTTGAGCGATTGTCATGCCTTTTTTCAGTTCAGTTAGCATCATTTCGTAGTCTTTCATGATTGCTTCGACCATCCCTTCTGCAGTTTCTCCGTAAGCCGCTTCTTGAATAGAAGATAGTTCTAAGTATTCTTTCATTGTTGCTACTGGTTTGCCGCCAATTGCTAAAATGCGTTCTGCGATTTCATCGATGTGAGTAGCTGATTCTGTGTAAAGCTCTTCAAATTTTTCATGTAGTGTGAAGAATTGAGGTCCTTTTACGTACCAATGGAAGTTGTGTAGTTTTGTAAATAAAACGCTCCAGTTTGCTACTTGTTTGTTTAATGCTTCGATTACTTGTGTATTCATTATGATCAATCTCCTCTTGAGTTATTATGTTATACAAATTACTAATTTACAATAATTATAATCTAGTAATTTATATAAATCAACCCTTTTGCTGGAATTAATTTGAACAAATTATGAACTGTTGTAAATAAAAAATCCCTATTACTGTGAAGTAATAGGGGGAGTTGTTATTATATAGATCCAGCGGCTAGAACAGTCGGTTGTTTCACTCCTTCATTCGAGTTAAAGAGCGCCTCTACGTCAAAAGCTCCATCCTCCTCACATTCTGAACGAGCCGCCTCCGCTTTTAGTTGTTATACAGCTTTTTTATTTTCTTCTACATCCTGTCCATCCCAGCACTCTGTATTCTTTAAACCAGGGATAGAACTTGCAAGGAAAACAGGATCTTTTCCTTGTTTCTTTTGCTGTATATAGTCTACTAATGCTGCATAGGCAAATTTGCTAAGGAATGAGATGGCAATTAAGTTTGTGAATACCATTAGTCCCATAAAGAAATCAGCTAAGCTCCAAACTGTTTGAAGGGCAGCGATTGATCCGAAGAAAACCATTCCGACAACTGCAACGCGATAAATCATTAACCATGTTTTACTTTCTTTAATGAATGCGATATTTGTTTCACCATAATAGTAGTTTCCTAGTAAGGAACTGAAAGCAAATAGGAAAATAATAACCGCTAAGAAAGTGCTTGCCCACGGTCCAATTTGTGAACTTAATGCTTGTTGTGTTAATTCAATACCTTCTAAATTTGATCCTTTGTAAAGCCCAGAACATAATACGATAAACGCTGTTGATGTACATACTAAGAATGTATCTACGAAAACACCTAATGCTTGAACAAGTCCTTGTTTTACAGGGTGGGATACATCTGATGTTGCAGCTGCGTTAGGAGAGCTACCCATACCAGCTTCTGTTGCGAATAAACCGCGCTGAATTCCGAACTTGATTGCTGCTCCAATACCACCAGCGATGGCTTGATCTAAACCGAATGCACCGTTAAATATTTCCATGAAAATGCTTGGTAACA
The DNA here is from genome assembly GCF_038050385.1 of Bacillus sp. FSL R9-9410. Classification (NCBI taxonomy): domain Bacteria; kingdom Bacillati; phylum Bacillota; class Bacilli; order Caryophanales; family Bacillaceae; genus Bacillus; species Bacillus sp. FSL R9-9410. Next base: position 128,481 of record NZ_JBBOTV010000002.1, on the reverse strand, counting down.
TATTGAGGTTGTTAATAACGACGAAAATAGCCACACCAATATAAACAATTGCCATTGGAGGAACAATCAATTCTGTAATACGTGAAATGCTTTTAATACCACCAAAAATAATAACAGCAACTAATAAAGCTAATACAGCTCCTACGATAGTTCGTTCTAGTCCAAAAGCATTTTCAAATGCTATTGTTACTGTATTTGCTTGTACTGAATTGAAAATTAATCCGTACGCAACTGTAATGAGAAGTGAAAACCAAATGCCCATCCAGCGCTTGTTTAAGCCTTTTTCCATATAATATGCTGGTCCACCACGGAATCTGCTTCCATCTTTTACTTTATAAATTTGCGCGAGCGTACATTCTACAAAACTAGTAGCTGCCCCAAGAATAGCGATAAACCACATCCAAAATATTGCGCCAGGTCCGCCCATTGAAATTGCTAGTGCTACACCAGCTAAGTTCCCGATACCAATACGTGCAGCTGCACTTAAGCAAAATGCTTGGAATGGAGAGACGCTATCTTTTTTCTTTTCTTTTCGATTGAACCCTTTACTAATTAAACTGACCATTTCACCGAAATGAGTAATTTGGACAAATTTTAATTTAAAAGAGAAATAAAGACCGAAGCCGATTAACATTGCAATAAGAATATATGACCACAAAATATTATTCGTTACTTCAAGGAATCTGCTAAAGATATCAACCATATAATACACTTCCTTTTTTCATAATAAGAAAATTATATGCAAAAAATATACCAGAATCAAATTTTCTAAAAAAACATGTTACTTAAATATGTTTTATGTTATGATTTAGTTACATCGTAATATTTTTAGAATTATTTACATTTTAAAAAACTAAATTTAAAACGAAAAAGAGGGGATAATTTGAAAGAAGAATCTTTATTGAAAGTAAGTCTTAAGAGTTTGAAAATGAGAAGTAATTTATTTTTCATCATTACATCTTTAAGTATCTTTTTAGGAGCCACTTATTATTACAATAAAAGATTTCCAAATCACAGATATCCTGACTGGTTAGAATTTCTAAAACTGATTGGATGAATAAAAGACAGAAAAACAGAAAATTTAAATAAAAATCCGTTAAAGAGGAGCTAAATATGAATATTAGAGAAAGTGAACTTCCAGGTATTGGTTATAAGTTTCAAATCGTTACGAAAGGTAACGAAAAAATGGTGATTGTCATTCATGATGATGGGCGTAGAGAAATGTATCATTTTGATACAGACCATGAAGAAAGCATCTCAAGTATTTCATTGCGTGACTCAGAGGCAAGACAAATTGCAGCAATATTAGGCGGGATGGTATATAAACCTCGGGCATTAGAAAATGTTGAGATGGTCTTTGAAGGTTTAGCGATTGAGTGGTTCAAAGTGGAGAATGCAGCTCCAGCAATCGGAAAAACAATTGGTGGTCTTGAAATAAGAAAAACATATAGCGTAACGATAATTGCAGTTATGAAAAAGAATATGAAAAAGCTATTTAATCCAGGGCCAGAAACGGTGATTGAAGAAGGAGATATGCTTGTAGTTTCAGGTGAGAGAGAAGAAATTAAAAAAATTATTAATGAATTACTTTCGAATAGGGGGACTGACTAGATGGATACTTTAATTTTTGAAGTTGGTACAGCTTTAGTTTTAGTAGCAATTGCGGCGGTAATTGCTGGGAAGTTTAAATTCTCAGTAATTCCTTTTCTAATCGTTCTTGGCATGTTAGTAGGACCACACGCGCCGACAATAGGTGTTATCAATCTCAAGTTTATTGAAAGTGCAAGTGTGATATCCTTCCTTGGAAGGATTGGCGTTCTGTTCCTTCTTTTCTATCTGGGATTAGAGTTTTCGATGAAAAAACTAATTAAATCTGGACGTTCTATCGCGATTGGCGGAACAATCTATATTTTGATTAACTTTTCACTAGGATTATTATACGGATTTATAATGGGATTCCCGTTACTCGAAATCTTAATTATTGCGGGTATTATTACGATTTCTTCTAGTGCTATCGTTGCAAAAGTGTTAGTTGATTTAAGAAGAACTGGTAATAATGAGACCGAATTAATTTTAGGGATTATTATGTTTGAAGATATATTCCTTGCTGTATATTTATCAGTAGTTTCTGGCTTAGTCCTTGGGGATCACGCTTCATTCTTAGGTGCTCTCACTTCAATTGGAATTGCTTTAGGATATATGCTTCTATTCTTTGTAGTAGCTAGAAAGGCTACGCCATTATTAAATAAATTGTTGAATATTAGTTCTGATGAAATCTTTATTATTGTAGTATTTGCTTCGTTGTTCTTCATTGCTGGTTTTTCAGAAACAATTCACGTTGCAGAAGCAATCGGGGCACTTCTTTTAGGGTTAGTTTTCTCAGAGACAGAGCATAGTGATCGAATTGAGCATCTTGTTGTTCCATTTAGAGACTTTTTCGGAGCTATCTTCTTCTTCAGTTTCGGATTAAGTATAGACCCGTTCTCATTGGGCGGAGCAATATGGTTAACGTTAGGTGCTGTACTTCTGACGATAATCGGAAACTTTGTAGCAGGGATGATTGCAGGACGACAAGCTGGATTATCTCATAAAGCATCAACAAATATTGGATTGACAATCGTTTCAAGGGGAGAATTCTCAATCATTATGGCTAATATCGGTATCGCGGGTGGTTTAATGTCGGTATTGAAACCATTCTCAGCACTATATGTGCTTATACTTTCCATTTTAGGTCCGCTTCTAACGAAAGAGTCAAAGAATGTATATAAATTTTTAAATAAAATCTTTAAGTGGGATACGAAAAATAGCTAAATTTTAAACAATTGACGTGTAAAGTCAGATTTTATATAAAGTGAAACTATAATCAGTGGGGGGGTGTTCATCCCCCACTGATTATTAGCCTTCACCAATCGGGCGTTTACGGGCAGTTGATCTCCCACCTAACTTCTTTGCTCCAGCCGAATTTTGAGGTGGGAGTTTTACTGCCCACAAATAGCGGGATAAAGCATTATCGTGAAGGAATCTATAGTTTAATAGATTCCTTTTTTTATGGGAAATTAATAACTGGTTGTTATTTGTTAGAGAAGGATATGTTTAATATTTTCCATATTGTGGCATACATATAGGAAAAGGGAGTTTGGAAAGGGGATTATAGAGAAATGGAACTCCAGTTTCAAAATGTATATCAACAAGTTGAGAATTGGTATGTGTTGGATTCGGAGCTTCCTTGGGATGTCAAAAAGTTAAGAAATGATTTGTTTTCTCTTATTGAAGTAAGTGCAACGCCAGTTATTTTTTGTGATACGTGTGATGCGAATCATGTACTTTTATCATTAGGAGAAGAAGAAGAGGAGTTTTTATTCCCGGTAGGTGGTTTTTATCATAAAGAAAAACAATTAATTTTCGTTTGTATGTGGGAAGAGTATGAGCAAGTGCTCAAAACGCTATTGCATGAATTCAGGCATGCGATGCAGCATAAGGACGATGTACTATATGTTGGAAATGAACTATACGAAGAAAGATGGATTGAGAAAGATGCGAGGCATTTCGCGGAGAGGAAGCTAGATGAATACAAAAATAGAAATTTAATCTGAAGCATAGTGGAGGAAAATCACTGTGCTTTTATTTGTTGCTAATTAAAAATAAGTAGTTGACCTTTATTAAGTTTAGTTCTAAACTAATAGTATCAAATGAGCGAGGTGATGGAATGAAAGCAGAGGAAAGACTTGGATTACTATTATGGTTTCGTTTATCACGCTTTTATAATAGAAGTATTCGTGAGACGAATCAGCATTTGAAAAAGTGGAATGTATCTGCCGCTCAGTTTGATGTATTAGTTCAAATTGGAGGACACGATCGTTTAACGCAGCAAGAACTTGGAAATAAGTTGTTTGTTACGAAAGGAAATGTTACTCAACTTTTAAATAAGATGGAGCAACTAGATTGGATTCAGCGTGAACAAGAAGGTACGACGAAATATATTTCATTAACAGAAAAGGGAAAGGTTCTATATGAAGAAATAGTCCCGCCGCAAGAAACATTCCAAAAAGAGCAATTTGATAAGTTAAATAGAGAAGAACAAAAACAATTATTAGAATTACTGAAGAAGTTGCAGTAATAAAATTAAAAATAATTATCTCGATTTCGAGATAATATGAGGTGAAGGGTATGTTTAGAAAAGTTGATCATAAAAATATGGGAAGAGCAAATCACGGTTGGTTAAATACACATTTTCATTTTTCTTTTGCAAATTATTATAATCCAAACAACATGAATTTTGGAGCAGTACGTGTTATGAATGATGATTTAATAGCGGCACAAACTGGTTTTGATATGCATCCGCACCGTGATATGGAGATTATCTCTTACGTTATAGATGGTGAATTAACACATGAAGATAGTATGGGGAACCGCGGGACAATTGAGCGTGGGCATGTTCAATATATGAGTGCAGGTACTGGTGTATTTCACAGTGAGCATAACTTAGGAAGTGAAACATTACGTCTATTGCAAATTTGGATTTTACCAGACCGCGATGGTCATAAACCGAACTATGGTGAGTTTAAATTTGATTGGAGTAAACGTGAAAATGAGTGGTTCCATATGGTATCTCCTTCTGATGGAGATGCACCAATTCATATTCACCAAGATGCAAATTTATATTCTTTATCATTAGAGGCTGGTAAAGAGATTCATTTTCCTGTTCAAGAAGGGCGTCAATTATACCTTGTACAAATTGAAGGTAGTAGCGTTGTAAACGGTGAAACACTTGTAATGCGTGATGCAGCGGAGGCTGTAGAAGAAGATATTCGCATTCAAGCGAAAGAAAAATCTCACTATTTAGCAATTGAAATGAAAATGCAATAAAGTGAAGCTTTAATCAGTGGGTTGTTCAGTATATAAATAGCGGAATGAAAAGTTATAGGAAAGAGGACATCGTTTTTCGATGTCCTCTTTTTGGTGAGTTTAATTATCAGAAAAAACTTTCTCAATTTTTGAGAGCAGGTATTGGGAAGATTATTCAGAATATTTATAAAGGTGTTAAAAACTTTTAGGGGAATGGGGAGTGTTAGATTGAAAAAGCAAGTAATTTCATCAGCATTAGCATTAACTGTTATCGCAAGTGGGTTTGGGGCATTTGGAGCAACTACGACGAAAGCAGAAGAGCAAAAAGTCCAGTATCACCAAGAGTTTAAAACACCAGCTTACATAGGTGAAGAATGGAAAGCGCCGGAAGGACTAGATAAAAAAGAGACGGTCTTTCAATATTTAGAGAGTAAAAAGGATATGTTTAAACTAGCAGGAAATATTGAAAAACATTTCAATATCGTTGGTGAAGAAAAAGATGCTGAGTCTGGTACAACACATGTGAAGTTAGTTGAGAAGCATAATAACATTCCTGTGTATGGTTCAGATCAAACAGTTACGCTTGATAAAGAGAATAATGTAAAAGCATTTTTCGGACAAGTTATTCCAAATTTAGATAATAAAAATATTCCTGCATCTGCAAGTATTAGTGCGGAACAAGCGGAAACGATTGCAAAAGCTAATATTGAGAAAGAAATTGGTAAAGTAAAGAATTATGATGGTGTGAAAAAAGATTTATATGTGTATGAAAAGGATGGTCAATACTATCTTGCATATCTTGTAAAAGCATCGGTTTCAAAACCAGCTCCAGGATATTGGCATTATTTTGTAGATGCAACAAATGGGAATGTTATTGAGAAATATAATGCTGTAGATCAAATTACTGGATTTGGTTACGGAGTATTAGGCGCTAGACAATCATTTGAAATTGCTCAAGATACGAAAACAGGAGCGTTCAACTTATTTGATGGTACACGAGGGCAAGGTGTCCATACATTTGATGCAGAGAATATGAACGAAGACTGGTTTAATTTATTCTCACAAATTCTTGGATATACAGGAGAAGAAATTGCAAGTAAATCTAAGTTCTTCGAAGATAAAGCGGCAGTTGATGCGCATGTGAATGCAGGAAAAGTATATGATTATTATAAAAAGACATTTAACCGTAACTCTTTCGATGATAAAGGTGCAAAACTTATTTCTGCTGTTCACGTAGGTGAATCTTGGAATAACGCAGCGTGGAACGGTGTGCAAATGATGTATGGTGATGGAGATGGTAAGACATTTATTCCATTATCAGCAGGGCTAGATGTTATTGGCCACGAATTAACGCATGCTGTAACTGAACATACAGCAAACCTTGTATATAAAAATGAATCAGGAGCGTTAAATGAATCGTTATCTGATATCATGGGTGTCATGGTTGAGAAGAAGAGCTGGGATTTAGGTGCTGATATTTATACACCTGGTAAACCTGGAGATGCACTTCGTTCTCTAAAGGATCCAGCATCTATTCCAAACCCATTAAAACCAGGTGAAGGTTACCCAGATCACTATAATAAACGTTATACTGGAACAGCTGATAATGGCGGCGTTCATATTAACAGTAGTATTAACAATAAGGCGGCGTATTTAGTGTCTGAGGGCGGCACGCATTACAATGTGAAAGTAACTGGAGTGGGCCGTGAAGCAACAGAAAAAATTTACTATCGTGCTCTTACAAAATATTTAACTGCAAACTCTGACTTTAAAATGATGCGTCAAGCTGCACTTCAATCAGCAGAAGATTTATATGGTAAAAACTCTAAAGCTGTACAAGCTGTAACGAAAGCTTATGACGCTGTAGGAGTAAAATAATAAGAGAAAAAAGACCTGACTGGATTGTCAGGTCTTTTCCTTATTTAGTCACGAATACCTAATGCGATTTTTGCCATGCGTGACATACGTTCTTTCGTCCACGGTGGATTCCATACAACATTTACTTCTATTTCATTTACTTCAGGTACGTTCGTTGATAATACTTTTTTAACGTCGGATACGATTTGGCCAGCCATTGGACAACCGATAGAAGTCATTGTCATTGTAATGACAGCATTATTATTGTCATCTGCTGTAACGTCATAAACTAATCCAAGATTGATAATATCAACACCTAGCTCAGGGTCAATAACAGCTTCTAAGTTTGCATATAACTTTTCTTCAAATGCTTGTTGTGACATGTGTAGCACCCCCTACATATTAATGATATCGATTCTCATTATAACGGATATACGTATAAAGTGCAGGAAATGAGCTCAAAAAAATATTCCTCTTGAGGGAGGAATATTTTTTGAAAAGCTATTCAGTTTTAAAATGAGATACAAGCTGATCTAATTCTTCAACCGTTTGTTTCATTTGTTTTGCAGTTAGGGTCATTTCATTCATAACAATAACTTTCTGTGCAGCGGATTGTGCTGTTACGGCAGTCTCACTTGAAACTTCATTAGAAATTGAAGTGATGCTATTGAGTGAAGCATTCATTTCTTCAGCACTTGCAGCCATTTCTTCAGCAGTTGCTGATATGTCTTGAATTTGGGTAGACACCTTATTCACTTGTCCAACAATTGTTGTGAAGGAAGAGCCTGCTTCACGAATGACGTTAATACCTTCAAATGCTTCAGAACGCCCTTGAGACATCATAGAGCTAGCAGTTTCAGTATCATTTTGAATTTGGTGCAGCAATTGGTTAATATCTGTTGCAGCTGTTTTTGATTGTTCAGCAAGTTTACGAACTTCATCAGCTACGACAGCAAATCCTTTTCCTTGTTCACCGGCACGAGCAGCTTCAATAGAAGCATTTAAAGCAAGTAGATTTGTTTGTTCAGCAATATTAGAAATAGATTGTACAGCTGTATCAATATATTTTGTATGGGTGATTAGACGTTCGACTACTTCGGATGTAGCATTCACAGCTTCGTGTATCGTTGTCATTTGTGAAATGGATTTTTGGATTACAGTACTTCCGTCGTTAGCATGTTCATATGTAGCTACAGCGAGTTCAGCTACAGACGAAGCTGATTCTGCAATACGCTGAACACTTATTGCCATATCATCCATTGCAGTCGAGCTTTCTTCCATACTAGAAGTTTGCGATTGAATGCTTGCATTTAAATTGGACATCGAGCTTTGAACCTTTATTGTCGCATCACGTGATGTGTTAGTTTTTTCTAACATATTTTCAGAAGCATTTTGTACTTCCACAGAAGTTTTTTGAACCCGATTAATGATATGCTGCAAGTTTTCTAACATGTTATTAAATGATGTGGCAATAGCACCGATTTCATCATTGCTATTTACTTGTAGGCGTGCTGTTAAATCACCTTCTTGAGAAGCTAATTCTTTTAATTTCGTATCAATTTGTTCAATTGGTTTAACAAGCTTGCCAGAGAACCACCACGCAAGAATAATTGCAACGACAATACATATAACAAGTGATAAGAATACAACGTATTCAATTAGCAGTGAAGATTGATCAATTTTTTCAATGGATTGTTCACGTAACTTAGCTTGTTCGTTACTATAGTTTGTAAAATCACCAATAACTTTATAAACCGTACCATTTTCTTTAGAAGCAACTTGTAATGCTTCTTCCCATTTTTGTTCTTTCGCAAGAGTAACAACTTTATCATCAATAAATTGTCTCCATGTAGAGCCTAATTGCATTGTATCTTTTACTGGCTGAGAAATATTAGGATTAGAAAGAAGCTTATCTTTTGAATCCTCAAGACGTTTACTCATTTCGTGAAATTTGTCTAATTCGGCCTGATCATGTTGTAGTAAATAACCTCTTAAAGCAGAGAGCTGTACTTGATAAGCATCTCCACGCTCTTTCAATTCTGTTGCAAGAGGAGAAATTTCTTTTTGTAATGCTTCAGCTTTACGAGACTGATCAATAGCGAAGAATAGAATAAAAGCTAAGGCGATGCCAAATAAAGCGCAAATCGTTCCCATCATGAACATTAATTTTTTTCGAATGCTAATAAAATTCATATGATTGAAAAACCTCCTTTGTAAAATTGAGTATTAGGATTATTTTATATAACAATTTAAAAGAAAGCCTTATTCCTATTTAAAGTTGGAATAAAGCTTTCTTATTTCCTTTAGGAATTATAGCAGACAGAGTGGGACAGAGAAAGATATATTTTAAAGTAAAAAAGAGGGGCTAAAAAAACAAATCCCTCTTTTTTACTTTTATGCATTTGTTTTGAAATGAGAAACGAGAACTTCGAGTTCTTGTACTGCAATTTTCATTTCTGATGACTTTGTAGCAATGTCTTTCATTACATTTACTTGATCACCAGCTGAATGTGCTGTCTGGGATGTTTCAGCGGCAACTTCGTTTGAAATAGAGGAGATATTATTTAAAGCTGCATTCATTTCCTCAGAACTTGCGGCCATTTCTTCAGCGGTTGCAGACATTTCTTGCATCTGTGTAGAGACTTTATTAATGTGGTTAACAATTGCTGAGAATGAAGAGCCAGCAGTACGAATGACTGTGATTCCTTGTGAAGCTTCTGATTGACCTTGTGTCATCATTTCATTAGCTATTTTTGTGTCCTCTTGAATTTGATGAAGTAAATGGTTGATCTCGGTTGCAGCTAGTTTAGATTGTTCTGCAAGTTTACGAACTTCATCAGCGACAACAGCAAATCCTTTACCATGTTCACCAGCGCGGGCGGCTTCAATAGAAGCGTTTAAAGCAAGTAGATTCGTTTGTTCTGCAACGTTAGAAATGGATTGAAGAGCAGTATCAATATGGTTTGTATGTGTAATGAGTCGCTCTACCACTTGCGATGTAGCGTTAACAGCGTCATTGATTGTATTCATCTGTGTAATAGATTTTTCAATTACTTTACTACCATCATCTGCTTTTTCTGAAGTTGTAACAGCTAAGCTAGCAACAGAAGAGGCAGATTCTGCAATGCGCTGAACACTTGTTGCCATATCATCCATTGCCGTTGAGCTTTCTTCGATGCTAGACACTTGTGAACGAATATTATGATCAAGAGCATTCATAGTCTCTTGGATTTGTGCGGTAGTGTCCATAGATGCAGTTGTTTCGATAAACATATTTTCTGAAGCTTCTTTTACACTTGTTGATGTTTGTTGAACTTGCTTTATTATACGTTGTAAGTTAGCGAGCATTTGATTAAAGGAATGTGCAATATCACCGATTTCATCTTTACTAGTTACATTCAATCTAGCAGTCAAATCACCATCTTGAGAAGCTAATTCTTTTAATTTCGCATCAATTTGTCGAATAGGTTTAACGAGTTTACCAGAGAACCACCATGCTAATAAAATAGAAGTTAGTGTGCATGTAATGAGTGAGAAGAAAATAATATATTGGATAAGAGATGAAGAAGATTGAACTTCAGCAATTAATGTATCACGTTTTTCATTCTCTTCATTTGTATATTTAGTAAATCGACTTAAAAGGTCATTTACGTAATCTGTTTGAGCTAAAGCGATTTTGGATGCTTCGTCCCATTTCCCTTCACTTGCAAGGGGGAGAACCTCATTGTCTATGACGCTTCGCCATTTCGCGCCCATTAAAATGGCCTCTTTCATTCCTTCAGGGAGTTTTTTATCACTCGTTACTTTTTCTCTTGTATCAGCTAATTTCTTTCCTTCCCGGTTGAATTTATCTAATCCTTTTTGATCGTGCGATAGTAAATATTCTTGTAAGCCAGCAACTTGCGCCTGGAACCAATCACCGCGTTCTTTTAAAATGGTTGCTCTTTTCGATACATCATTTTTTAATGTTTCGATTTCACTTGCTTGGCTCATGGCGAACGAAAGAATAACAATAAGAGCAATGCTAAATAAAGAAGAAATGCTTAAGAGTGTGAACAGAAGTTTTTTTCGAATACTAATATATTTCATCGTTACCCCTACCTTTTTTAAGAAACTGTTTATTATGATTTATAAATATGTAAACGAAATTAATAAAAACATTATTATGAAGTTATTAATCTGTTCAGTGAAAATTATAGCAGATAATGGAAGGAGGCAAATTGATATGAGTAAATGTTCTTAAAATGTATACATTTGTATATCAAAAAATTCATAAATAAAAACCAGAAAGGCTATTGTAATTTGAAATGACATCCTGTATACTTCTAATTAGTTGATAACGATTATCACTATCAACTGAACATTACTCTTCGTTATGTTGGTCATACCCCTTTTTGACGACGTAAGTCAGAGACGAATGTTGAAATATCTTGTGTCCTATTCTACAGAATTATGGTAATCTCCAACCTCAACTTATATGCGTAAGCATGCAAAAAAGGATCCTATCCGTGAAGGGATCCTTTTTTGCATGTTGTCGCAATTAATGTATATAGAGCGGGTATACGCTCTTCAATTCCTTCGGGTGCAGTAGAAGGGAAGACCCACTTTTGATGAGATCCGTGTTCTTCAATCAATTTTTCAACCTTGAAATTTGTTTCTGCCATTGCTGTAATTACTTCTCCTAGTGTCCAGCGCCTAATTTTTGTTCTCGGTAAAGCGTATTTCTGTGATTCCGTAAGGAGAGTACTATAAGCTACGTCATCTTCAATAAGTTCCTCATCGAAATAATTTCCATTTGCTCGAAATGATGGATGATCTACTCCTAATAATTTTGTATAAACGGGATGATAGTCACGCAGTATAAATGTCCCATCTTGTTTTAGTAAGTGAGAGATTATATGAAAGAGTGGCTTTAAGTCTAAAAAGTAATGGAGCACGCCAAGTTCCAGTAACACGATATCAAATGATTGGGATAGATTTAAATCTAGTACATCGGAAATGATATATTGAATAGAGACTCCAGCAGCTTCTGCTAGTTCATTCGCATATTTCGCATTACTTGCTGAAATGTCTACAACTGTTACATCGGCTCCTAAAAGAGCAAGAGCAACTGCTTTATTTCCTTTTGATCCGAGTAAATTAATAATACGCTTTCCTTTTGGTGATTGTATGTAGGGTAAATAATAAGATACTTCATGAACAGGATCTTGCATGAGTTTTTTTGCATATTCTGTCGGTGTGCCGTGACGATTCGTCCAAGCTTCATAGGCAGCTGCATTCCAGCTTCTTTCATTAATAGTACTTAGTTGCTTTTGATTCAATCTTATCACTCCTTTTGTGAACGTATAGTTATTCGGTGGGTGAGTAGAATTTCCTGTTCTTTTTTGAATTAAAGTTTGATTTTTCTGTTGTTAAGTCGTAAAATACGTTTTATACATAAAAGCGTTGAAAAGGAAAAGTAGAATGGAACCATTCTTTCCAGAGAGCTTCGGTAGCTGAGAAGAAGCAAGAATATTCATTTGAACAATGGCCTTTGAGCTTCGTCCTGAACTTATCAAATGATAATAGTAGGCGGCGACGAGAGTTGGTACTCGTTATCAAAACCACAGTATACGAGCATGAATTGCTCCGTACTTGTTAAGGTTAGTTATGAGAATGACTGACGAAATAAGGTGGTACCGCGACTGTTTAAAAAGCCCCGCCCTTATCTTTTTTAAGATAAGGGCGGGGCTTTTTATATTTTAAAGGAGGAATATAAGATGAGTATTTTTATTGGAGGCGCTTGGCCGTATGCAAATGGTTCGTTACACCTTGGACACATTGCTAGTTTGTTACCAGGAGATATTTTAGCACGTTATTATAGGGCGAAAGGTGAGCATGTGTTGTATGTTTCAGGAAGTGATTGCAATGGAACACCGATTACAATTAGAGCAAAACAAGAAGGTGTGACGGTGAAAGAAATTGCTGATAAGTATCACGAAGAGTTTGAGAGATGTTTTCGTAGCCTTGGTTTTACTTATGATTGCTATACACGTACAGATAGTGAGCATCATCATGAAACTGTTCAAAAAGTCTTTTTGCGACTATTAGAAGAAGGTTATATTTATAAAAAAGTAGTTGAACAAGCTTATTGCGAAACGTGTACGCAATTTTTACCGGATCGATATGTAGAAGGTATTTGTCCGCATTGTCATGAAGCAGCAAGGGGCGATCAATGCGATGCTTGTTCCGCTATTTTAGATCCACTCGATTTGTTAGAAAAGAAATGTAAGTTATGTGGTAGTACGCCATCGGTACAGGAAACAGAGCATTTCTATTTTGCATTGCATAAATTTCAACAACAAATTAAAGCGGCTGTAGAAGTTGCAAAGCAGAAAGGAACATGGCGCGACAATGCAATTCAATTAACAGAGAGATATTTAAAGGAAGGATTACAAGATAGGGCAGTGTCACGTGATTTACCAATTGGGGTACCAATTCCGGTGGAAGGATATGATGATAAGAAAATTTACGTATGGATTGAAGCGGTAACAGGATATTATTCAGCGAGTAAACACTGGGCTGAAGAAACAGAGAAAACTGATCAAGAGTTTTGGGATAGAGATGCGAAAACATATTATGTACATGGTAAGGATAATATTCCGTTTCATTCAATCATTTGGCCAGCGGTATTACTTGGAATAGGAGAAGAAGCGATCCCGCGTCATATCGTTTCGAATGAGTATTTAACGGTAGAAAAAAGAAAGTTATCGACAAGTAAAAACTGGGCAGTATGGGTACCAGATATATTGGAACGCTATAATCCAGATTCTATTCGTTACTTTTTAACAGTAAATGCACCAGAAAATCGTGATACTGATTTTTCATGGCGTGAATTCATTTACAGTCATAATAGTGAACTATTAGGTGCATACGGGAACTTTGTGAATCGGACGTTGAAGTTCATTGAAAAGTATTATGATGGTATTGTGCCAAAAGCAAATATTAATATAGAGCTGAGAGATAAGGTAGAAGGATTATATAAAAGTGTAGGAGAGACGATCGAACAAACTAAATTTAAGGTGGCGTTAGAAACAATATTTGATGCAGTACGTTTTGCAAATAAATACTTTGATGAAAAGCAGCCTTGGAAACAAAGAGAAGAGGACCCAGTTTCATGTGAGGAAACAATTTATAATTGTGTTTACCTGATAGCAAACTTTGCACAACTGCTTGAACCATTTTTACCGTTTTCAAGTGAAAGAGTTAGAAATACATTATCGAGTGTTAAAGTAAATTGGGAACCTCAAAATACGTTGCCAAACCGAATTGATAATGTGCAGCCATTATTTGAGCGAATCGATGTAAAACAAATTGAACATGAGGTAGAGAAGTTATATGGAGCGATAAAGTGAAATATAAGGAAAAGACCTTTCAAATAAATGAAAGGTCTTTTGTTATGCTGTATAACCCTCTTTCTTATCTTTCAAAAAGAAAAGCACAGCAAGGATTACGAGAATAATAGCCGCAATATCATATGTTATTTTGAAGGTAGTATTAAAGTTTAACATATCGTAACTTTATTCACAGTTATATACAAGGCGATGTTTTCACGCACTATGCACACGATTATGTTTTTTTTCTTTCCTAGCAGTAAGTAGTTGCGGTGTAAAAATACCGAGTAATATAACCACAATCCCAATCCACTGCATTAGCGATACAACTTCATGAACAAGCGTAATAGAAGCGATAATTGCTGTTGGTAATTCAGCTGCACCTAATATTGTACCAAGTCCCGTTCCGACTTTTGGTACCCCAATTGAAAAACAAATGACAGGTATAATAACCCCGAACAGTCCAAGGAAGAAAGCATATTTCCATAGGCCTGCTTGTAAGGCACCATCTGTTAAAAAGGTAGGCGGGAAAAATAAGCATACAATAAGAGTAGCACTCGTTGTCATAAGAAAGCTTTTCGTATAAGGCGGAACATCTGTAGCAACGCGCCCGCTTACAAATACATAGAATGAGAAAGAGACGGCAGCTAATAGTCCGAAGATAATACCTTTCGTAGAAAAGTTTTGTCCAAGACCTTCAAATACTCCACCAGCAAACAATGTACCAGTAAATAAAATAATAATAGATATAACTTTCTCACGGCTTGGGAATGTTCGGTTGGCAATCGCTTCGATGACTACACCAATCCAAGTGAACTGAAAGAGTAAAACGACAGCGATAGAGGCTGGCAGTTCTTCTACAGAAATAGCATAGAAAATACCTGTCATACTCATTGTTGTGCCGACTGTTAGTAACGAAAAGAATTGTTTTTTTGATACTTTATGACGTGAAAAGAAAAGAACGAGTAAAAGTAGTCCAATCCATCCGAAGACATATTGTCCTCCTAGTAGTTGGTGTGATGAAAATCCGTCGATGAATCCGAGTTTAAAAATAGTTGAAAGTACGCCGTAGCTACAAGCACCGAGTAAAACGAGTAGTGAATACTTAAACTTCTCCATAAAAATCCTCCTTTTAAATAATAAAAAACGCCCGCTATCCAAATAAGGATAACGGGCGAACGAAACAGAGTAAGATACTCTACAAAATTCCGCCATTCATACGAAGTATGAATTTGGGGTATGAAATTAGAGTAGGTTTTACATTGCTTTTGGGAATACAATGGAGCATTTTACACCTTGAGGTGTGTTTTGTATTCCATAAGGAAACTGATGTTTATCTAATATTTGTTTTACAATATATAACCCAAGACCACTACCTTGTACTAAGCCATGTTTGTCAGGATTTGCGCGATAGAATGGTTCAAATAAATGGGCAAGTTTATCTTCATCAATTTGAGAACCTGTATTTAATACTTCTAATGCGTAACCGTTTGGCTTTTCATAAAGTTTTATATATACATGCTGATGGTCAATTGTATAATGAATTGCATTTGAAATAATGTTAAAAATAGCAGTTTGCATAAATTTAGGATCAGCTAAAATTTGTACATCTTGTTTAATGTTAGATTGAACATTTAATTGTTTTACAGATACAAAATAATCTACTTTCTTTATAACGTCCTCAATAATATTAGTTAATGAGATAACTTTTAAATTTGGTTTAAATTGAGGGTTTTGTATTTTGGATAATTCTGACACTTTTTCCGTTAATATGTTAATATCTTGCATCATCTCATATGAACGTTTTAAATATTTATCTCTATCTTTATAAGCGCCAATTCCGTGAATCATGCCATCGAGTTGTCCCATAACGGCTGCGATTGGTGTTTTTAATTCATGGGATATCATAGACATAAATTCTTTACGAGATTGTTCTAACTGTTGTTCCTTCTTGAGTTCATTTCTTAAATCTTGATTGCTTTCATGTAAATTTTTCACAATAGTAGGTACTTGTGAGGCAGCTACTTGCAAATTAAAATCTGTTTGATCTGTATTTTTGTTCAGTGCTTTTTTATCTGAGAAATCAAGATTCATAATATCTTTTAAAGCATCGCTCATATATCGGAAAGGTTTGGCGATTATTTTTGCGTAGATTAAAGATCCAAGCAGAGATAATGCAAGCATTGTCGCCCCAATATGTGGAGCTAACTGCTGCAACACATCTGTTAACTTTGGATTATCATGTGTATCATTTGCTTTACTTGCTGCATTTTGTGTATGTAAGGCATCATTGTTAGTAACTTGCTTTTCCGCTTCTGTAAGTGAAGACGTTGTGTTACTTTTCCCCGGAATATTTTGTGCATGTTCTTTTGCTTTTGCAGTTTGGCTAGGCTGCAAAAGATGATTGATGGCTGTAGAGAGTGTTTTCATGTCTATTTGAGAAGATTGAAAATTAGAGATGCTACTCTCTGACACAGCTTTATTTTGCTTTGTTTTACTTTGGTCGTTTTGTTTGTCTGATTCCGCTTGTTCCGCAGTTTGCGTTCCAGAAGCTTTCAAACGATCTTTATCGTAATTTGAGGCTAGAAAATAAATAATTTGATAAAGACAAAGTGATAACAGAATACAAAATAATAAGGTTTTGATGAATATATTTTTGGTGATGTTGTCTTTGCTACGATTCGATTTTGTAGCCAATGCCTTTCACCGTTTTAATATAAGGAATTTCTAATTTTTTTCGTAAGTTTTTAATATGTGTATCTATAACCCTCACATCACCATAATGTTCATAGCCCCATACCTTATTCAACAAATCACTTCTTGATAGTACTTTTCCCCGATTTTGCAGTAAAGTATATATAATTTCAAATTCTTTTGTAGTCAATTCAATTTGATTACCATGAACATAAGCGGCATATGCTGTAGAATTTAACATCAATTCATGGAATTGTAGTATAGTTGCAGCTTCTGCTTCCTTTGTTGCTGCCCTTCTTAATACAGCTTCTACACGTTTTATAAATACGGTGTAATGGAACGGTTTTGTAATATAGTCATCAATACCTAACTCAAATCCTTTAATTTCACTTTCTTCATTATGTAAGCCTGTTAACATAATGATTGGTACATCAGATTGTCCTCGCATAATTTTACAAATACTATAGCCATCTATATCTGGTAACATTACATCGAGGAGGACAAGATCGTATGAATTTTTTTGGAAAAGAAGAATGCCTTCTGTTCCAGCACCAACTACATCAACAGTAAAGTTTTGTGCCATTAGAAATTCACGAATAAGTTCTTGTATATCTGGGTTGTCTTCAATCACCAGTATATGCGTCATAGTAACACCTCCTAAATAACGCTTTTTACTGCAATATTCGAATTCATCATTTTTTGGATGACTCAGATTGTTTATACATATAATAAGCCCCCGCTATAAAATGGTAATGAAAGTAGCAAGGGGGATTGTTTAGTGTCACTGAATAGTTCAGAATTACAGTAGTTCTATTATAGTATGTATTGTAAAATTTATAAAATATTATAACTGTATAATTTTAATATCCATGTTTATCAATGTTACGATGATGTTGAATGCAATCTATTTTTATTATATATGTAAATACAGTTATTTTGCTACTGTAAATGAATAAATAAAATAAGCCAAGACATAAAATTCTTGGCTACACATAAATCTTGTTCTTAGGCTAATTTACAGTGACAGTAGCTTGCTGCTGAACGCGCTCAAATAACCAGTGAATATCATTGTTAAACATACGAATACAACCAAGTGTTGTTGCTTTCCCGATTGCTTGATTATTGTTAGTTCCATGAATCGCATACGTTGTTCCGTAAGTTCCTGCCATATTTAATCCGAGCCAGCGGTCCCCAAGTGGATTACGTGGATCGCCGCCTTTAATTTTTCCTGTATAGTAAGGACGGTTTTTAATTTTATTTACGATTTGAAAAGTACCCTTAGGTGTTGGTGTTGCTGCTTTTCCAGTAGCGACAGTGAAACTTTTTATGAATTTTCCATCTTGATAATAATCCATTTTATTTATTTTTGTGTTTACGATAAGCTGATCTTTCGTCGTAGCTGCTTCTGCAGTAGTGAATGGAAGAGTTAAAAATCCTAATGATAATAGCGCACTTAATAATAGTTTTTTCATTATATTCTCCTTTTACTTATTGTAGTAGTCTTACATACAATGAATTTGTAATCCTCGTAATGCTTGATTGACATTTTCATCTAATGTTTCAAAGAAGGTAGTAATCTTTGTATTACATTTGTTGTTTTTATCAATAAGTAATCTTTCATTTAATAAAAGCTCACCATGTAGTCCAAAACTTTGAACTCGAATATTTAGTTCATCTTCAGTTTCAGAAATAATCGGTAAGAAATAGTGAAAAGCTTTCGTTGGAATGATGTAGCTTTTGCCAATCATGCTTTCTTGATTTGAATTAACCCATTTTCTCGTGACGATCTTAATGTTCTTTTTTGAAACGATAAAAGACAGCGTTGTAGATTTTGTTAAACTTACGTCAAATTCATTTGTTTCACATATTTGTAAATTAAAAACGGTTTCATTTTGATGAGATTCAACATTCGTATTAATAAAATCGTGCATTTTATAAGCTTCCATTTCTTATTCACCCTTTTTTCAATTTCGAAAAGCGACTTATATTTATTCAGTTTAATGTTTAGTCATATATTAGCTAAATTTTTCAACAAATTCCGATATAATCTTACAATACGTATATGAAGCTAATATGAAGTTCATATGAGTTTGTGGTGGTTTTTTATAGAGAACAAAATAAGGTGGTTTTCGAGTGTTAAAAACTGGATGAAAAATGTATATTAATGGATTTCCTTCGCGTGATATATAGTTGTTAGCTTGTTTTTAAATGCTAATAGATATAAGTAAATAGAGAACAAAAAACTTTAGAATGAGCCTTACAAAAATGTAATAAAAATGTAAGCTATTGTGATAGTTATTTCGACAATTTTTTTATACAATAATAGTAACAAGTTGCACGTGAATGAAAGGGGAGATGACATGGAATGGGTTCATGAATTATTTCAGCAATACGGGTATTATGTAGTACTTGTAGGCCTGCTGTTAGAATATATTGCACTTCCGTTTCCGGGAGAGCCAACATTAGCATATGCGGGGTTTTTAGCACAGAAGGGTGATCTAAGTTTACCTATTTTAATTATCCTATCCTTTATTGGGACAAGTGTAGGAATGACGATTCAATACTTTTTAGGTAATAAGCTTGGTATGCCTTTTGTTCAAAAATACGGGAAGTACGTATTTTTAACACAAAGAAAAATTGATTTAACGAGAATGTGGTTCGATAAATATGGATATTTCCTTATCTTTATTGGCTTCTTCATTCCTGGTGTACGTCATTTTACAGGATACTTTGCAGGTATCATTAACTTACCGTTTCGCCGCTTTGCAATTACAATTTATTCAGGTGCTTTATTCTGGGTATCGTTCTTCTTAATCGGCGGTTACTGGTTAGGTGGCAACTTACAGGATATTTTTGGATTACTGGGAGATAATATCGGAAAAATCATTTTCGGAGCCATCGTCATTGTAGCAATTACGTTAAGCATTCGTTTCCGCAAGCAACTAAAACGAGTATTTTTACAAAACGCAAGTTAATATGGAATCCATTCTATGTCAGATTTTAGGTAGGCAGTGCAAAAGCACTGCCTTCTTTATTGTATTTTCCAGTTTGCTTTTATTTTTCCATCGATACCGTAACCGGTGGCTGGTATATAATACGTTCCTATTTTTTTCCGTATGTGATTATTAAAATTTATTATCTAAGTTATATATTTAGGAGAATATAGATTTATTTTTGACATGTATATAAGTCAAAATGACAATAATAATTGACAAAATAAAGGATATTATTTACAATTTTAATTAAATAAATGAAAAAGAGGGAAGACATGAAGCTTCAAAATCGAGTGAGGGAATTTCGAGCAAAGCATCGTTTATCACAAGGGGATTTAGGGAAAGCGATTGGCTCATCACGGCAAACCATTAGTTTAATTGAGCGCGGAGATTATGCACCATCTATTGTGTTATCGCTAAAAATCGCACAAATTTTTGGAGCGCCGGTGGAGGAGATATTTATGTTGGTGGAGGGGGAAGAGGACGATGAAGATGAAGAGTAAACGAAAAAAACAATTTGATTTTGTGGGGAAAATAGCATTAAGTATGATGGGTGGCTTTTTAACATCTTATATAGCTTTAAATTTACTCTCGAATGAACCGAGAAAATTATCATCTAATACATTTATAGGTGTATGTACTATTTTTGGAATCTTAATGATGTACTACACTTGGAAGAATACACGTATGTTAGCGGAGGCACGCGATGAAGAAGAGAGCGTACAAGGCAGAAAATTAGGCATTATAAGTATATATTTACGTGTAGGTGATATAGTTACGCAGGCATGGTTTGTATATGCAGTTATTACATGTAGACGTGCACTGTTACAGGATACAAATGTGTCATTTGCAGTGTGGAATTTAGTAGCTTCTATTGTCTGTTTAACTATTGTAGTGGTTATCGGGCTCATAACAAAAAATCGTTATAATAAGCTATATCCTGAACAAGGTGTAACATATATGGAATCTATGAAAATGTGGACGAAAAACGCAGATGAAGGATTAAAGCACATTGTGCATGAGGCTGGATATAAAGCATATGAATTTACGAATACAATATTGGCATATGTATGGTGGGCTGCCGTTATATATACAGCGGCTAGTGATATCGATTTTGTATTAATTGGCTTAATCTCATTTATTTGGATATTGCATCTCGGAAAATTCATGTACGAAATGCAGAGAAAAATGATTTATTAAGGGGAGAAAAAGGTGGATATTTTAAGAAGGCCAGCTGGTTCCATGACGGCGGCGCTAGTTTTGTCCATTTTATACGGAGTAATACGAACTGGAAAATTAGAAACAATGTTGAACATATGGGCAGTAGTTGGAGTTTCATTGTTAGTGATAGCCATTCATGAGTTAGGACACGTAATATTCGGTTTAATAGGCGGTTTAAAGTTTAAATTTATGGTAGTAGGACCTATTACTGTGCAAAATGAGAAAGGAAAAATACGAATTCGAGAAAATAAATTATGGGGGTACTTTGGAGGCGTGGCGATGCTAGTGCCACCTTCTATAGAGACACCGAACCTTTCAAAAAAATGGGCGTGGATGACTTTAGGTGGACCGATTACAAGTGTACTATTCGGTATTACTTCAGGTTACATATACATGGTTAGTTATTATCAATATCTTTTATATTTTTCCGTTTTACACTTTACGATTTTTGCCGTTACAATAGTGCCGATAAAAGGAACATTCCTGAGTGATGGCATGCAATTTCTCATTTTAATTAAAGATGATGAAAGGGCTAGAGGGCATTTATATAATATTCAAGTATCGGGTGAATTATTAAGCTACAAACGGCCGAAAGATTGGGATGAGAGATTAGTAGAAATTAGTGAAGAAAAAATAAAAGAGGATAAAAGTATAAGAGAAATAATGAGCGGACTTATGCTCGTATTTTATGCCCGAGCTGATCAAGAGGGAATGGAAAAAGCGATAGTGCATGTAGAGAAAATTGTGCAGTTACCTGTGACAAAAGAAAATAAGTATTTTGTTGGTAGTTTTCATAGTTGGTATCTTTTATATAGAGTACTTTATCAGCAGGAAAATCTTTACTTGCAAGAAGCGAAAAATCATGCAAAGGCAATTACAAGGCTGGACTTACATGGGTATTACCGTACGCAAGGAATTATCAAATATTTAGAGCAAGACATAGAAGCATTCCATATTTATATGAAGAAAGCAGATAAAGAGTTGAAGACCGCTGAGAAGAGTGAATTGGGATATTTAAAACTGGAGAGAGAATGGTTTGAGCAGTTGAAGAAGAGGGTATCTTACGATGGGTGAGGTATCCTCTTTTCTATATGTAATCTTATGCCGTTCCGTAAAAAGCTTGGGGCGAGTAAAATGAGGTAAGAAGAACAAAGCTTGGAGGAATTATATATGGAAATCTTAACGATTATTTTGCTAGTCTTGCTCATTTATGCTGTTTTTAAAGTGACGTATGTAGCATTAAAGATACTTGCGATTCTTTTAGTTATCTTTTTAATCGTGGAGTTCGGTAGTAAGTTGCTTGGGGGATAGGGTATGTTGTGCTTTTGGGATGTCGAAGGATGTCGGTAAATCGATATACTGTGTCGAACCGTCGATATAATGAAAAAACCGCCGATATAAGTGTAGAAACGGTCGATATATTTGAAAAATCGCTGATATATTCCTGAAAGTACTAACCGGGGTATGCACAGAGAGAATAGCAAACAAAAAAGCTGGAAGAGTATCTTCCAGCTTAAGAGTTGCTTTCAATTTGTTGACCATTTTCTTCTTCGTGGTCTTGTAATAGGTTGAATACGTCTGCTAGGCAGAATGCGATAAACCAAGTCCATAGACCGTGGAAGAAAGCTGAGCTTAATTGAAGTGGTAATGTATAGTTTGTCATTGAGTAGGAAATACATCCGCCAACGATTCCGATCATTGTTAATAACATTGTTTTTTGAGCATTTTCTTCTGGATTGAAGAGGAAGAAAATGTATCCGCCTAAAATTGAAGCGCTTACAAGGGTTTCGATTCCATTAAAAATGATATTCTCTCCAAGCTCAGTGTTTGTCCAGAAACAGATTGCACCGCCGACGATGGCAAATAGGACAGCTAGTGTGTATCGTATATATTGATTCATATGTTCATCTCCTTATGTAATAAGATGATTTGGAAGTCAAAAAGGTAGGTATAGTATATTGAAGTGAATTTTAGTTGTACGTATCTTTTTATAAAAAGATCAGTGAAGAATAACTAAGATGAACGGCTTTTGGAAAACCGTTACGTGTATGGTGTCTGAAATATACCCGACTGCTCGTTTCTTTTTGCTTATAAAAATAAGAGAAACTTCCAAGTCTATATACTCTTTTTTGTAAGTCTGCTTTCATTATAACACATTTAGGGGCACAATTATAGAATTATCTGATTTTGTAATAAGTGTAAAAATTAAAAAGCGCAAGGAATTGTAGTTCCTTGCGCTTTTTTATATACGTTTGAAACGGCCGACAATTTCAACTGTTTCAGTAATGTTCATAAATGCTTTATTATCCACTTGGCGGATAATACGTTTCATTTCGCCCAACTCGTAGCGAGTTACGACAGTGTAAATCATTTTTTTCTTATGGTTTGTATAGCCGCCGACAGCATCTACCATTGTTACGCCACGTATGCCGTGATGTAATAGTGAGCTTTTTATTTCCTCACCTTTTTCTGTAATTGTCATTATCGTTAATTTAATATGTTTTGTATGCACGGCATCAATTACTTTGCTGACTACAAACCGACTAATTAACGTATAAAGCGTAATATCCCATCCGAAAATAAATCCTGCTGCAACAAGTAAGAGTAAGTTGAATCCAAAGATGATTGCTCCAATTGAAACATCGCGATGTTTCGCTACAATCAATCCAACAACATCAAAACCACCTGTTGAAGAAGCAAATCGGAATATGATTCCTGAGGCAGCACCGCAGATGACACCACCGAATACAGAAGACAGTAAAATATCGTCTGAAACTTGGTGTACTGGGATAATGTTCATCGCTAAAGATGATACAGCTACAAAGTATGCCGTTAAAAAGGTTGTCTTCTTACCTAAGTAAAAGTGACTTAAAATAAGAAGCGGAATGTTTAGTAAAAAGATAAGTGCTCCGATATTGTAGTGCATTAAATAACCGATAATCATCCCTACACCAGCGAACCCACCGCTAATCATATTATGCGGGATAAAAAACATATTCATAGAAATTGCATACAAAATAGAAGCTATAAAAATAACAACTAACTGTATCATAAATTCTAAGTGAAATGTTTTAGCTGCTGGGAAGGATAAAAAGGCGGTGTCGGGAACGTAATCGGCGTCTCCTAGTTGACCCATAGTATGTTTCATCTCCATATTCATTTTTGATTACAAGAAGAGAATAAAGCTTTTTTCAAAAACTGGCAATAGTTTTATTATAATAAAAAAATTTTATAAATTTCTAACAAATTAAACCTATTCAAAGATACGTGTGAATATACTAAAGAAAGCGAATACATTAGTTTTCTAGTATAATTTTTTGAGAAAATATGCAAAATTCTTTTTTGAAAATAAAAGGAAATAGAGAATGTTTGTGGAATGTGCTAAAATGACTTTATTAAGGATGTGAAGCGATGGAATTTTTATTGCAGGATGCAATTCTATATATATCGTTTGTAACGACAGCGCTTTGTGTATTAGAAGTCTTTTTTCTTGCTAACGTGTCTCGCTTTGTGCGTCAGCAAGCATCGAGCGGTAGACAGAGAGCTTTTAAACTAGTTGATACATGTGAAGAGGGTACAAGAAATGTACCGCTATTTTCTATTTTTTATAAATATGGAATGATTCGTTCTGTCCGCAGACAAGAATCGAGTGGAGAGAGTGACGAGGTAGGTCCGTATACACCAATGTTTCGCTAATTAATTACGAAACATTGGAGGAATGAACATGTTAAAATCATACCGAGCTAGGCTCATTAGTTTATCATTATTACTTGTTTTTGTTTTATCTGGCTGCAGTAATGCAGGTACAATTGATTCACATAGTACGGGAATTTGGAACCATTATTTCGTATATCCAATCTCATTTATGATTCAATTTGTTGCTCATCATATACCTGGAGCTAGCTTCGGGATTGCAATCATTATCATTACGCTTGTTGTTCGTTCAGCGATGATTCCATTAGCTGTTTCGCAATATCGTAGCCAAGCGAAAATGAAAAAAATGCAACCTGAATTACAGAAGCTGAAACAGAAATACGGTGATGTGGGTAAAGATCTTGAAAAACAAAAGCAGTATCAAAAAGAAATGTCAGAACTAATGAAATCAGGCGGTTGGAATCCGTTAGCTGGATGCTGGCCAATCTTTATACAAATGCCGATTTTCTCTGCTTTGTATTATGCGATTAGCCGAACTGAAGAGATTCGTACATCTTCATTTTTATGGGTGAACCTAGGACATGCAGATCCATATCATATATTACCGATTATCGCAGCGTTAACAACATTTATTCAAATGAAAGTGTTCCAATCAAATATAACGCCTGGAGAGCAAGTACAAATGCTGAAAATACAGCAAATTATGATGCCAGCAATGATTTTGTTTATGGGTATTGCCGCACCGTCAGGACTTGTGCTGTATTGGATTACAGGTAATTTATTTACAATGACACAAACAATTGTATTAAGAAAAATAATGGAACGTGAAGAATTACAATTACAAAAAGCTTAGAAAAAACGCCGCTCGTGATGAGCGGTGTTTTTTTGTTAAGTCGTTAAGGAAATTTTAAGAAATCAACATTACTATTGGCATTGTATACGAACGTGTACATGCTTTAGAAATATGAAGGAGGAAATTTCCTATGAAGAAAAAAACAGTTGGGTATGTAGCAATTGCAGGTGCTTTATCATTTGGAATTATAGGAGGAGCCTGCATACCAGCGTTTGCGGCAACTAATACTCCAGCAGCTGAGCAAGTTACAAAAGGAACTGCAAAGAAGAATTTAGATGAGGCTACAAAACAAAAAGTAAAAACGATTATGGACGATACAAAGAAACAGTTAGAGGAACTAGGTGTGAAATTCCCAGAGAAGGGTAAGCACAAGGACATGTTTGCAGGATTAGATGATCAGGCGAAAGAAAAAGCGAAGTCAATTTTAGAGCAAGAGAAGTCTGGAGCATTAACTCGTGAGCAAGCAAAAGAGGAATTAACAAAACTAGGTGTGAAATCCCCAGAGAAGGGTAAGCACAAAGAAATGTTTGCAGGATTAGATGATCAGGCGAAAGAAAAAGCGAAGTCAATTTTAGAGCAAGGGAAGTCTGGAACATTAACACGTGAGCAAGTGAAAGAGAAGTTGAAAGAATTAGGCGTAAACCTCCCAGAGAAAGGTAAGCATGGTGATATGTTTACAAACTTAGATGAGGCGACAAAAGAAAAAGCGAAGTCGATTTTAGAGCAAGGGAAGTCTGGAACATTAACACGTGAGCAAGTGAAAGAGAAGTTGAAAGAGTTAGGCGTAAACCTCCCAGAGAAAGAGAAGCATGAAGACATCTTTACGGGATTAGATGAAGCGACAAAAGAAAAAGCGAAAGCGATTCTAGAAAATGAAAAGAAACAATTAGCGGAACTAAATGTTGATCTTCCAAATCATAAAGTGAAACTTTAATCAGTGGTGCATTTCCACTGATTATTAGCCTTCACCAATCGGGCTTTTACGGGCAGTTAATCTTCCACCTTCAACCCTGTATTTGCTGAATTTTGAGGTGGGAGTTTTACTGCCCGTTAATGCGGGATGAATTTTTTATGAAAAATGAAGATAAATAATTGAACTATGTCGTATCTTTCGCGTGGGCAACCGAGGGATATGATGCATGCGAGGACCGATTTCTGTAAGCAGAAATCGGTCCCTTTTAATGATTCATTGAAATCTTTTTCATTGTTAGTATGTATCCAAAGATGCAGTAGAAGATTGCAAAACCGACAAACACTTCAGTATATTGGTATTTACCTAATATATAGAAGGAAGCGGCTGGTATAATAGTTACCGCTAAAATGCTATAACCAGGATACTTATATCGATACATGATAGCGAATATAAAAGAAAGAACCGTAGCGATGATACAAAAAATAGCAATCATTATTAGTACACCTCCTATATGGATTATACCATTTTTAGGGAATTAGAGAAAAATGGTAACTTCTGTTATAATATAAGGAGAGAAATATTTCTTATGTTATATAAAAAAATATATTGATTTTTTCTAACAATTCAATATAATGGGAAATAACTACAAAATTCGACATCAAGAAGTGATGATGAGGATATGATCAATTTTTTACGATTCTCAGAGAGGGAGGCCTTTGGCTGTGAGCTTCCTAATACGGGAAAATCGATTACCACCTCTGAACTGCAGCAGTGAACGGATATCTAGTAATTGCTTGCCGGCAAAAACCGTTATTTAGACTTGAGAAATTGGTGAAGTGTGTCACTTTACGAATTGAAACAAGGGTGGAACCACGAATACAACACTCGTCCCTTTTTTAGGGAGGAGTGTTTTTTTATTTCATTTTTGCATCACACTAGAATTGGAAGGAGGATACGCAGCATGCATCATGATGAGAAAAACAAAATTGGTTTAACAGTAGCACTTTCTATCGTAGTAGGAACTATTATTGGGTCTGGTGTGTTTATGAAGCCAGGGAGCGTATTAGATTACTCAGGGAGTTCTAATATGGCTATTTTTGCTTGGGTAATTGGCGGTCTGTTGACGTTAGCAAGTGGTTTGACAGTAGCCGAAATTGGAGCGCAAATTCCGAAAAATGGTGGGTTGTATACGTATTTAGAGGAGATTTACGGAAGTTTTTGGGGGTATTTATCTGGCTGGATGCAAACAATTGTTTATGGACCAGCTATTATTGGAACGTTAGGTTTGTATTTTAGTTCTTTAATGATTAATTTTTTCTATTTAGATAAAGTCTGGAATTTACCAATCGCAATTGGAACAGTTGTGTTCCTAGGCGTTATAAATAGTTTGGGAACAAAATATGGGGGCATCGTCCAAACGGTTACGACAGTTGGGAAGATGATTCCGATTATATTAATTGTTGTGCTAGGGTTTTGGAAAGGGAATAGTGATATCTTCAACGTAGTTGTACCGATATCAGAAAATCAAAGTATCGGGATGGCAATTTTAGCAACTTTATTTGCTTATGATGGTTGGATTTTACTCGCTTCTATTGGCGGAGAAATGAAGAACCCAACAAAGTTATTACCAAAGGCAATGACAGTTGGTATTTTAATTGTAACTGCTGCTTACGTATTAATTAACTTAGCGTTATTAAATGTATTACCAGCAACGAAAATTGTGGACCTTGGAGAAAATGCAACAGCGACAGCTGCAGGCATGTTACTTGGAGAATATGGCGGGAAGATTATTAGTATCGGTATTATCATTTCTATTTTCGGCTGTTTAAATGGAAAGATTTTAACGTTCCCGCGTATTCCGATGTCGATGGCAGAGCGTGGACACCTTCCGTTTTCTAAGTTTATTGCAAAAGAAAATTCGAGATTTAAAACACCAGCAAATGCGATTACTGTTGAAATCATTTTAGGAATTATTTTAATGCTTATTAGTGATCCGAATAAGCTATCTGAGATTTCCGTATTCATTATTTATATTTTCTACGTAATGACGTTTATTGGTGTCTTCATTTTACGAAGACGTAACAAGGATAAAGAGCGTGCATATAGTGTACCGTTATTCCCGATTGTACCAATCGTTGCGATTTTAGGGTCATTGTTTGTACTTGGAAGTGCGATTATTAACGATCCGGTAAGTTGTTTCTTATCGATTGGAATGGTATTTACAGGACTTCCGGTGTATTGGTACTTAAATAAGAAGAAAGAAACTGGAGTTTAATGATTGAAGGGCAGGCGTATAATACGCCTGCCTTTTTTGCTGTAAAAAAATTGTACTTGCGTCCACTTTCTCTTTTGGTTACTATAATAGTAGTAACCAAAAGAGAAAGTGTGGGGAAAGACTTGAATTTTCGTGTATATATTTTAGCTATTGCGGCTTTTGTAGTCGGAACGGTTGAGCTAATTATAGGAGGAACGCTTGATTTAGTTGCCAATGATTTAGGTGTGTCGATTAGTGCAGCGGGTCAGCTTATTACAATATTTTCAGTAGTATTCGCTCTATCAGGACCAGTTTTATTAGCATTAACAGGCAAGTTTGAAAGAAAGGAATTGTATGTTGTGGCATTATCAATTTTCTTAATTGGAAATATCGTTTCGGCATTTAGTGTGAATTACGGGATGTTAATGTTCTCGAGAGTGATTTGTGCAGCGAGTGGATCGCTTATTATTGCACTATCGGTAACACTTGCTTCTAGTGTAGTAGAACCGCATTTCCGTGCGCGTGCAATTGGAATCATTTTCATGGGGATTAGTGGATCACTCGTACTTGGAGTACCGCTAGGTCTTGTGCTCGGAAATGCATATGGATGGCGTGCACCATTTGTATTAATTTCAATATTAACTGTTATGGCGATTGCTTGTATTTCATTATTCTTAACGAAAGTACCCCCGGCATCAGTATTATCAATAAGAGAACAAATTGCTACGTTAAAGGATAAAAAAATTGTAAGTGCACAGTTAACATCATTTTTATTTTTAACAGGTCATTTAACGCTATACGCATATTTAACGCCGTTTTTAAAAGATGTGATGCATGTTGAAGCAAATTGGATTAGTGTGTTTTACTTTATTTTCGGAATTGCAGCGGTACTTGGAGGTGGCCTTGGCGGCTGGCTTGCTGATAAATGGGGATCGAAGAAAAGTATTATTTCCATCATTATCGTATTTGCATGTGCAATCTTTATATTGCCGATGATGACATTCTCATTCCCGCTCTTCATCATTATGATGGGGCTTTGGAGTATGCTGAGCTGGGCGATTTCACCAGCGCAGCAAAACTATTTAATTGAAATTGCACCAGAATCAGCTGGTATTCAGCAAGGTTTAAATAACTCTGCACTTCATTTAGGAATTGCACTTGGTTCAACAGTGGGCGGAGTTGTTATTGAAAAATCATCTGTTATATATAACGCTTGGGTAGGTGGCGTTTTTATTATATTGGCGCTACTTTGTGCGATTTTCTCTATTACGAGAGGACGCTCGAATCAGCTTACGAAAGAAGAATCTATCGTTTGATAGGTTCCTTTTTTGTGTAAAAAATTGCAGGGGTTAGTAGAGAAATGAAGAAGGAAGTATATAGCGAGGTGATAGTATATGGATTATTCAATTATTGGTTTTATATTCACAGTACTTCCGTTATTTGTGATTGTTTTTGTATTTAGATGGATTCGTTTCATCTATCAAAATTCTGAGAAACAAGTGGAGCAAAATGAGAAGATTATTGAGCTGTTGATGGAGATAAAGGAACAAAAAAAATCGTAAAATGGTCTATTCGTTTGGGTGTAAACTTTACAAATCAAAACCATCCGAAAAAACAACTACATAAAATTGAATTAGCGAAAGCGTAAAAAAAGAGCTGTACCAAATGAGTATGTAAAACTCCGTTTGGTACAGCTTTTTTTGTATGGGAAATTATATTATCTATTCAAATGGTAGAATCAATTTTGGGATTTGTTAATACCTCAACTTCATCAACAATTCCTTAATTTCCTCATCTTCCATAAAGAGATCATGGTGCTTCTCTGTAATCTTCGCAAGTGCAACGTCATGATAGAAGAACTCCGTAAAGAACTTTACGAAAGGTTGTGACATTGTTTTCATTGCTTGCCATGATTCTTGCTCTACACCAGCAAATAAAATTTCACGATCGTCAACGATGAGTAGTAAGTAACGCTCTAATGCGTTAGGTTCTTGAGCTGGGATTAAAAAATGCATGTTTTCTAAGTCTGTTTCCACTTTTCCAACTATGAGGGACTCGACTTGGACGCCTTGTTTTGCTTTTTGTTCTAGTAAAGGAAGATATTCTAAAAGGGTATCATTCCATGCGGAGATGCGTATGGATTCTTTGGCATCTTCTATAAGTTGCCTACTTTGTACTTTAATAGAAGACTGCATTTTTAAACTCCAAACGCGGTCATCTGTAAATGACTTTTTAGAAATATTATTTTCAAGTTCTTGAATATTAGATTGGAATTCTGTCGTTAACTTTTCAATTGCTAGCTTGAGTGGTAATGCTGTATACAATTTTTTCTTTTCAGAAACAGAATCCATTACCATCCCTTTATCAATGAGTCGTGCTAACACTTCGTATATTTTTGCTTTTGGAACACCTGAATGTTTAACGATAGTTGTTGCATCTAATGGGTCATTGCTTGATACGACAACTTCATAAGCTTGGCTTTCATATTGTGAGAAACCGAATTTTTGTAGCATAGTTCCCTCCGAACGAATGAGATTATATGTTAAGGATAATGAACTATTTGTTTTTACACAAGTGTTGAGATAACAAGTAAGTTGATTGAAATGAGAATAAATTTCAATTTTTAAAACTATATGGATTGAGCTTTCCGATTTATCTATTATACTTAATATATTGATTAATACGATTAAATTTTACCGAGAAGGGGATGCTTGAGGGAATATGTTGAGAAGTTTACGTTTAAAAATTGCAGTAGTATTTTCGGTACTTATTTCTATGATGTTTGTAATATTAGGTACAGCTGTGTATCAATTGCAAAAAGAGAAAGAAACACACTCCTTAGACCAGTATTCTGAAAATACGATGGATCTTGTGACAGAGCAGTTAACTGCATTTATGCAGCGAATTGAAGAAGATATGGGTCATTATGGATCTCATGATGATATTCAAAACATGCTACAAGATGGGGTTACTCCAGAAGAGGAGAGTTTTATTTTAAAGGAATTTTCAAGGTTTAAAAAGAATCATCCTGATATTTTAGATGTCTACATTGGGACGAAAGATAAAAAAACGTTGAGTGCAAATCTTGCAGATGGTGGGACAGTTCCAGAAGGATATGATCCGACGAGTCGCCCTTGGTATAAAGCGTCAGAAGCAGCTACAGAATCGACTATTTGGGGAGAACCACAATATGAAATCGCGACGGGTAAGTTAAGTATTGGAGTTTCAAAAGCCATTGTCGGACAAGATGGTTCTGTGTTAGGTGTTGTAGCAATGGATGTATCACTAGGAACGATTCAAAAGCTACTCCATAATATTCAATATAATAATGGCGGAGAAATGTTTGTTATAAATGATAAAAATATTGCCATTGTGTACCCGGAGAAAGTAGGAAAAGATGTTTCGAAAGAACCACTTGTTAAAAGTTTAAATAAAGATGAAACGAAATTTGCGGCGGCGACATTAGGTGGAAAAGATGTAGTAGCCTATAGTCAATTGTTTGATAAGATGAAATGGAAAATCGGGATTGTATATCCGAAAGAGTCCATTGATAACTTACTAATAGAAACAAGAAATACAGTCATTATAATGGCATGTATTAGCTTGTTAGTTGGAATCATAGCTTCCTACTTGTTCTCAAGAAGATTAGCAAGGCCATTACAACTATTAAAAAATCACGTTCAAAAAGTAGCGGAAGGTGATTTAACACTACAAATGAAGGTGACAAGTAAAGATGAGGTTGGTACGCTTACGACTCACTTTAATGATATGGTTGAGCAAATGAATGAAATGGTAAGTGAAATTAAAAATAGTGTATCGACAGTACAGCAATCGACTCACAATCTGCATTATTTAACGAATGAAACTGTAGCAGCTAGTAGAGAAGTTTCAGGTGCAATGGATGATGTGAGCGGAGGCGCGTCTACTCTTGCTAATAGTGTAGATGAAGTTTCAGAACAGCTCGAGAATATGGCGCAGTCAGTGGAACAAATGAATAACTCCGTTGGTGAAATAAAAGGAGTGGCTGGCAAAGCTGAAGAGGCATCTAAGCAAGGATTAAATACGATGCGAAATTTAGTTCGTACAAGAGAACAATCATCTTCTATCGTTGTTCATACGGAAGAAGCATCCGGTAAGTTAGAGCAAAGGGTTGGATCGATTCAAAATGTGGTAGAACTTATAAAAGGTCTTTCGGATCAAACGAATTTACTGGCTTTAAATGCTTCAATTGAAGCAGCACGTGCAGGTGAGCAAGGTAAGGGCTTTGCTGTTGTTGCGGAAGAGGTTCGGAAATTAGCTGAACAATCAAAAGAGGCAACGGGTGAGATTGCAATAATGATTAGCGATGTGCAGTTAGAAGTAAAACGAGTTGTAGAAGTTGTAAGTAAATTGAAAGACATTGCGGATATACAAAATAAAGTTACGACAGAGGCGGAGACAGAATTCCGCACAATTATATCAGTTGTAAATACTATTAGTACCTCAGTTGAAAAAATTGTAGAAGAGGTAAATAACATAGGTCACGAGCAAGAAGAAATTACAGAAGTTATGCAAACAATTGCTAGTACGAGTCAAGAGAGTGCGGCTGTTTCTGAAGAGGTAAATGCAGCAACTGAGTCACAAGTGAATCATTTAGAAAAAGTAGCTCATACGATGGAAAGTTTGACAGGGAATATGCAGGACTTAGAAAGATTGGTTGAGCAGTTTAAAGTAGAAGAGTAACGTATTAGTAAAATGATGAGGATTTCGGTAAAATAGACAATGGATATATAAGAAGCAGTAATAGGAGGAAGATTATTATGGCAATTGTTGATGTATCGATTATTCCAGTAGGAACAGGTAATCCAAGTGTTAGTGAATATGTAGCAGAAGTACAAAAGGTACTAGAGAAAAATGCTGATCGCGTGAAGTATCAATTAACACCGATGAATACAGTAATTGAAGGAGATCTTCCTGTCATTTTAGAAGTCATTCAACAAATGCATGAAGTTCCATACACGAAAGGTGCACAGCGCGTTGCGACAACAATTCGTATCGATGATCGCCGTGATAAAGTAAGTACGATGGAGAAGAAATTAAACTCTGTTCAATCAAAATTATAAGAAAAAGCAGCGATCTTCGCTGCTTTTTTCATATAGGAGGAAAATAAGATGAGTGAAAAGTTTAATGAGCAGTTTGATGGCTTGCTAGAGAAATACACGGAACTATTACTTGGAGAGAGCAACGAAGAGCGAAAAGAGCAGGTACAGAAATGGGCACTTTATTCTTATATGGCTAAGACGATGCCAGCTTTAGTGAAACATTGGAATGAGACGTATCCAGATGCAAAAGAAGAGATGGTACAGTTAATTACGAATATTAAAAAGCTGAATGATGAGAAGCGAAATGAGAAGTAAGAAGGCTTGAGATAATGTTACCTCAAGTTTTTGTTATTAATATCCTTATATAATTTACATGAAATATAAATGGTTTTGTGAGCATGTCGAATATTTTCGGCATGCTCATTTTTTCCCTAGTAAACCCGTTTTTTCTGAATGTCGAAAAATATTTTCTTCATATTTACAAACGAGAATATAGAGTTTTAAATGTTTTGATAGTATTTTATAAATTATCTAAATAATTATTTGTATCAAATAATTTTAAACAATGATATAATTCCGAAGAGGGGTAAAAAACAGATAAATTATAGTCGTAGGGGTGAATTACATGGAACAATTAATGCGAAATTCGTTTCTTTTCTTATCTAAAAATAAAGCGCTAACAAAACTGGCTAAAAAGTACGGTTTACGCTTTGGTGCAGGTCGCTTCGTCGCAGGGGAAACGATTGAATTAGCGACAGCTGCAATTAAAGCATTAAATAAGCAAGGTCTTTGTGTAACAATCGATTATTTAGGTGAATTCGTTGATAACGAAGCGGAAGCAAATGAAATGGCTAGCGAATCGATTGAAGCGATTCGTGCAATTGGAAGAGAAGGTCTTAATTCGCAGCTTTCTTTAAAGATGACTTCTATGGGATTAGATATCTCTGATGAAATCGTAATGAACAATATGCGCCGTATTTTAGAAGCTGGAAAAGAAAATGGTGTGTTTATTACAATTGATATGGAAGACTATACGCGCTGCGGAAAAACAATTGATATCTTTAAACAATTAAAATCTGAATACGATAATATTGGTACTGTTATTCAAGCTTACTTATATCGTACAGAAAAGGATATGGAAGATTTAAACGCTTATAATCCTAATTTACGTCTTGTAAAAGGGGCCTATAAAGAACCTGAAGAAGTAGCGTTCCCGGAAAAGAAAGATGTAGATGATAATTATAAAAAAATTATTAAAATGCACTTATTAAATGGAAATTACACTGCAATTGCTTCACATGACGAAGCGATTATTGAATATACAAAAAAACTTGCCGAAGAACATAACATTCCAAGGGATCAATTTGAATTCCAAATGTTATTTGGTATTCGTACAGAGCGTCAACTTGAGCTAGTAAAAGAAGGCTACAAAATGCGCGTTTACGTACCTTATGGAAACGACTGGTATGGCTATTTCATGCGTCGTCTAGCAGAACGTCCAGCAAACGTTGCGTTCGTATTAAAAGGTATGATTAAAAAATAACCAAGGAGAAAATACTCCTTGGTTATTTTAATTGCTGAAATGCGTAGTTCG
Organism: Bacillus sp. FSL R9-9410; assembly: GCF_038050385.1. NCBI lineage: Bacteria > Bacillati > Bacillota > Bacilli > Caryophanales > Bacillaceae > Bacillus > Bacillus sp. FSL R9-9410. Next base: position 93,149 of record NZ_JBBOTV010000002.1, on the reverse strand, counting down.
CCATTTTCTTCGTGTCAGGGTATAGCTGTGTACGAGTAGAAGATAACACGACGTTAATGACGCGTTTACCGTCTTTTTCATCAACTGTTACGACTGTGTATTTTCCGAGTGCTGATAAACCGCTTTTACTTCCAATCGCATATGGATCGTCATATAGTTCTTCTCGTCCATAGTTTGCAATTTTTGGAGAGCGCTCTGAAGTGTGTAGAGTAGTATGGGTTGAATTCATATAATCTAAAACAATTGGATACTTTAATGCTTCTTTCGTAATAATAGCAATGTCATAAGGTGATACTTTATTTCCAAGTGCATCAGCACCACTTGCATTTTTGAAAGTCGCATGTTTTGTACCAAGTTCCTTCGCTCTAGCATTCATCATTTTCACAAACTCTTCTTTTGATCCCGCAATATGTTCAGCGATTGACTCAGCAATTGGGTCTGCACTAATAATAAGCATAAGTTTTAATGCCTCATCACGTTTTAACTTTTCACCCGCGCGAAGCTTAATCTTCTTACTTTGACTTTCCGTTTTAATCGCATTCTCTGTAACCGTAATTTCTTCATATTCTTTCACATTCTCTAGTAAGAGTAAGGTAGTCATCATTTTCCCTATACTAGCCGGATAAGAGCGCTCATCTTCCCGTTTTCCATACAAAGTTTCACCTGTGTCTGCATCGATTGTAATCCCGTATTGCCCAGTAATACTAGGTTGATCTGCTTTTACAGCTTGTTGTCTGTGAGCATAAGAGAAGAAAATCATCCCTGTAAATAGTGTGGCGATCATTACAATCATAATTACTGTTCGTTTCATCGTCGTTCCCTCTTTTGTTTTCCATATGTACAAATAAATTGGGCAGAAAAAGCAGCCATTAATCATTATGCCACGTTCTCTGCCCAAAAATATAGCGTTATTTTTCGCCCATATTATGCTTCTTATATTGTTGGTTATTACCTTGACGCCCTTTTTCAACACCGTGATTATGCGGACCTGCATTTCCTGTTACACTTGCTGCGCTAATTCCAGCTTTTGAAGGGTTCTTCTTAAGTTTTGCCATATATATTCCTCCAGTTTCGTCAGATTATAAAAAAGGAAAAGTGCATTTTAATGAAGAAAATACACATGTATAGCATAGCCAAATGAAAGAAATTTATTTATTTCAGAAAATTTTATCAATAAATATATTGCGAAAATTCAAACTGTATCATATATTTATTAGTAGAGGCTCACTCATTGATTGCGACTTATGTCGAAAAATTGAATGAGCATTCATTCAAGAATAGGGGGAGAAATGGATGTTCCAAATTAAAAAGGCTGCTGTTCTAGGTTCAGGCGTAATGGGTTCAGGGATTGCGGCACACTTAGCTAATATTGGTATTCCGACATTATTGCTTGATATTGTACCACCGGCGCTTACGAAGGAAGAAGAAGCGAAGGGACTTACATTAGAACATAAAAGTGTGAGAAATCGTTTTAGTAACACGGCTTTGCAAAAACTAGTAAAGCAAAAACCAGCTCCTCTGACAGTGAAAGGAAATCTAGCACTGATTGAAGCAGGTAACTTTGAAGATGATCTTGAGCGTCTTGCTGATGTAGATTGGATTATTGAAGTAGTAGTTGAAAACTTAGATATAAAGAAGAAACTATTTGAAAAAGTAGATGCTGTTCGTAAATCAGGCTCAATTGTGAGCTCAAATACATCAGGCATTTCCGTTGAAAAAATGGCAGAAGGTCGTTCAGACGACTTCCAGAAACACTTCTTAGGAACACACTTTTTTAACCCACCACGATATTTAAAACTTCTAGAGGTAATACCGACGAAAAAAACTGATCCACAAGTATTAAGCTTCATGAAACTATTTGGCGAAGACGTTCTTGGAAAAGGCGTTGTTATCGCAAAAGACACACCAAACTTTATTGGAAACCGCATCGGTACGTATGGCTTGCTTGTAACGCTTCAAGAAATGATTAAGCGTGGCTATAGCATTGGAGAAGTTGACTCTGTAACAGGTCCATTAATTGGTCGTCCAAAGAGCGCAACGTTCCGTACATTAGATGTTGTTGGTTTAGATACATTTGTACACGTTGCAAATAACGTATATGAAAATGTACAAGAAGAAGAGCGTGATGTATTTAAAGTACCAGCCTTCATGCATGACATGCTTGATAAAAAATGGCTTGGAAGTAAAACGGGTCAAGGCTTCTTCTTAAAACAAGGGAAAGAAATTTTAGAATTGAATCCAGAAACGATGGAATATGAAGCGCGCAAAAAATTAAAAGCTGCATCCGTAGAGTTAAGTAAGCAAGAAAAAGGATTAGCGAATAAATTGAAAGCGCTTGTATACGCGAAAGATCGTGCAGGAGAGTTACTATGGAACATTATCACACCAACTCTTTTATACTCTGCAAAACTTCATAAAGAAATTGCTGACGATATCGTTGCAATTGACCAAGCGATGAAATGGGGCTTCGGCTGGGAGCAAGGTCCATTTGAAATTTGGGATGCAATCGGCGTTGAAAAGTCCGTTCAAAAGATGGAAGAAAACGGCGCAGTTGTTCCTGCTTGGGTGAAAGAAATGGTAGAGAAAGGTTTTGCTACTTTCTATAAACATGATAATGGCGATAGCTACTATTACGATAATGGTGAATATAAGCTAATCGAACGTAACAAAAAAGCAATTTCGCTTAAGCAATTAAAAGCGAAAAACGGTGTGTTAAAGAAAAATAGCGGAGCGAGCTTAATTGATTTAGGCGATGGTATCCTTTGCTTAGAATTCCATTCGAAGAGCAATGCAATCGGTATGGATATTACACAAATGATTAACTACGCTGTTGATGAAGTAGAGAAAAATTATAAAGGTCTTGTTATCGGAAACCAATCGAAGAACTTCTGCGTTGGTGCGAACCTTGCAATGATTTTAATGGAAGCACAAGACGATAACTACTTTGAAATTGAGTGGGTTGTGAAAAACTTCCAAGATGCAATGACGAAAATTAAGTACTCTTCTAAACCAGTTGTAGCAGCTCCATATGGTATGACGCTTGGCGGTGGTACAGAGGTTTGTTTACCAGCAGCGAGCATTCAAGCTTCTAGCGAAACATATATGGGCTTAGTAGAAGTAGGTGTTGGCTTAATCCCTGGCGGAGGCGGTAACAAAGAGCTATACATTAAACACTTAAACAAAATGGCAAATGGTGTAGAATTCGACTTGCAAAAAGTTGCGAATAAAGTATTTGAATCCGTAGCGATGGCGAAAGTTTCTACATCAGCGCAAGAAGCTGTATCGAACAATTTCTTAGGCGATAAAGACGGTATTAGTGTGAATGGTGATCACTTACTATATGATGCGAAACAAAAGGCACTTTCTTTATATGAAACGGGTTATAAAGCACCGATTCGTAAAAAGATACCAGTTGTTGGTGAAACAGGCTATGCAACGCTTGTACTTGGTGCAGAAGCAATGCATTTATCAGGTTACATTTCTGAACATGATCTTCACATTGCGAAGAAACTTGCATATGTCATTGCGGGCGGAAAAGTACCGTACGGAACAGAAGTTGATGAGCAGTATTTATTAGATGTAGAACGTGAAGCATTTATTAGCTTAGTAAGTGAGATGAAATCACAAGCAAGAATGCAGCACATGCTTGTAAAAGGAAAGCCATTACGTAACTAATAACGAGGGGAGATATCGTTCATGAGAGAAGCTGTCATTGTTGCGGGAGCAAGAACACCAATTGGAAAAGCAAAGAGGGGTTCATTAAAAACAGTTCGTCCTGACGATCTAGGGGCGTTAGTAGTAAAGGAAACGTTAAAGCGTGCGAATTATGAAGGGCCAATCGACGATTTAATTTTCGGTTGTGCGATGCCAGAAGCAGAACAAGGTTTAAATATGGCTCGTAATATCGGCGGGCTAGCAGGACTTTCTTACGATGTTCCAGCTATTACAATTAACCGTTACTGTTCTTCAGGTTTACAAAGTATCGCTTACGGAGCAGAGCGCATTATGCTTGGGCACTCTGAAGCTGTACTATCAGGCGGAGCGGAATCAATGAGTTTAGTTCCAATGATGGGGCACGTTGTTCGTCCGAACAGTCGCCTTGTAGAAGCTGCTCCAGAATATTATATGGGTATGGGACATACAGCAGAGCAAGTTGCTGTGAAATATGGAATTTCTCGTGAAGAGCAAGATGCATTCGCGGTAAGAAGTCATCAACGTGCTGCAAAAGCATTAGCTGCAGGGAACTTTGCTGATGAAACAGTATCTGTAGATGTAACATTACGTACTGTTGGATCAAACAACAAACTGCAAGAAGAAACAATCATTTTCGCACAAGACGAAGGTGTAAGAGCAGAGACGACGCTAGACATTTTAGGTAAATTACGTCCAGCATTTAACGTTCGCGGTTCTGTAACGGCTGGTAACTCTTCACAATTGAGTGACGGAGCAGCATCTGTACTATTAATGGATCGTGAAAAAGCAGTGAGCGATGGTATGAAGCCACTTGCGAAATTCCGTTCATTTGCAGTAGCTGGTGTACCACCAGAAATAATGGGTATCGGTCCAATTGCTGCAATTCCGAAAGCGTTAAAATTAGCTGGTTTAGAGCTATCTGATATCGGTCTATTCGAACTAAATGAAGCATTCGCTTCTCAATCTATCCAAGTTATTCGTGAACTTGGTTTAGATGAAGAAAAGGTGAACGTAAACGGCGGTGCAATCGCACTTGGACATCCACTTGGCTGTACAGGAGCAAAACTAACACTATCCCTTATTCACGAAATGAAACGCCGCAACCAACAATTCGGTATCGTAACAATGTGTATCGGCGGCGGAATGGGAGCAGCGGGAGTATTTGAATTATTATAAAAAAAAGTGCAGGTGGCTTGCTTAGAACAGGAGGGCGTTGGAAGCCCTGACGAAGAGGCGCTTTTTGCCTCACAGGAAGGGGTGAAACGACCGACTGTTTTAGCCACCGGAACTAGATTATAAAAAAAGTGTAAGCGGCTCGCTCAGAATGTGAGGGGGATGGAGCTTCAGACGAAGAGGCGCTTTCTGCCTCGCAGGAAGAAGCGAAGCCACCGAACATTCTAGCCGCTGGAACTAGATTATAAAAAAAGTGCAGGTGGCTTGCTCAGAATAGGAGGGCGTTGGAAGCCCTGACGAAGAGGCGCTTTTTGCCTCACAGGAAGGGATGAAACGACCGACTGTTTTAGCCACCGGAACTAGATTACAAAAAAAGTGCAGGTGGCTTGCTCAGAACAGGAGGGCGCTAAAGCAAAGAATGGAAGCAACAAAGGGGTATAAAAAATAAACGTGAGAGCCAGCTTCTTTCAAAATGAGAAAAGCGGCTTATGAAAATATAAAGGAGGAAATTTTCATGGAAAAAACAGTAGGAAGTGCGGTTAAAGGCGGTAGCTTTTTAGTTGATGAGATTACGATTGATCAAGTGTTTACGCCAGAAGACTTTTCATCTGAGCATAAAATGATTGCAAAAACAACAGAGGACTTTATCGTAAATGAAGTTCTTCCGGAGCTTGAATATTTAGAGCAACACGAGTTTGATCGTTCTGTGCGTCTTTTAAAAGAAGCTGGTGAACTTGGTTTATTAGGTGCTGACGTACCAGAAGAGTACGGCGGAATTGGTCTTGATAAAGTAAGCTCAGCGTTAATCGCAGAGAAATTCTCGCGCGCTGGTGGTTTTGCAATCACTCACGGTGCTCACGTTGGTATCGGATCGTTACCAATTGTACTATTCGGTAACGAAGAGCAAAAGAAAAAATATTTACCACTACTTGCAACTGGTGAAAAATTAGCTGCATATGCATTAACTGAGCCAGGTTCAGGATCTGATGCATTAGGTGCAAAAACAACGGCACGTTTAAATGCAGAAGGTACACATTACGTATTAAACGGTGAAAAACAATGGATTACAAACTCTGCATTCGCTGACGTATTTGTTGTATATGCAAAAGTAGACGGCGAGCACTTCTCAGCATTTATCGTAGAGAAAGAGTATGCTGGCGTATCTACAGGCCCAGAAGAAAAGAAAATGGGTATTAAATGTTCTTCAACTCGTACGTTAATTTTAGAAGATGCATTGGTACCGAAAGAAAACCTACTTGGTGAAATCGGTAAAGGTCATATTATCGCGTTCAACATTTTAAATATCGGTCGTTATAAATTAGGTGTTGGTACAGTTGGATCTGCGAAACGTGCAGTAGAAATTTCAGCACAATATGCAAATCAACGTCAACAATTCAAACAACCAATTGCTCGTTTCCCATTAATTCAAGAGAAACTTGCGAATATGGCAGCGAAAACATATGCAGCTGAAAGCTCTGTATATCGTACAGTAGGTTTATTTGAAAGCCGCATGAGCACATTATCTGAAGAAGAAGTAAAAGACGGTAAAGCAGTAGCAGCTTCTATCGCTGAATATGCAATCGAGTGCTCTTTAAATAAAGTATTCGGTTCTGAAGTGTTAGATTATACAGTAGATGAAGGTGTTCAAATTCACGGTGGTTACGGATTTATGGCAGAGTACGAGATTGAAAGAATGTACCGCGATTCTCGTATTAACCGTATTTTCGAAGGAACGAACGAAATTAACCGCCTAATCGTACCAGGTACGTTCTTACGCAAAGCGATGAAAGGTGAATTACCACTTCTTCAAAAAGCACAAAAATTACAAGAAGAGTTAATGATGATGATGCCAGAAGAAGTAGGCGATGAGCCATTAGCACTTCAAAAATATTTAGTAAAGAACGCGAAGAAAATCGGTTTAATGGTAGCTGGATTAGCAGCTCAAAAGTACGGTAAAGCATTAGATAAAGAGCAAGAAATTCTTGTGAATATCGCTGACATCGTAAGCAACCTTTATGCAATGGAATCAGCTCTTCTTCGTACAGAAAAAGCAATTAAAACAACTGGTCTTGAAAAGAATAAACAAAAAGTGTTATACACTGAAGTATTCTGCCAAGAAGCATTCAACGAAATCGAAGCAGATGCAAAAGAAACACTTATCGCAGTTGAAAACGGCGACATGCTGCGCATGATGTTATCATCATTACGCAAATTAACTCGCCACACACCACTTAACGTAATTCCGAAGAAACGTGAAATCGCTGCAAAAATTTTAGAAGATGAGCGTTATACAGTTTAATAGATGAGAGAGAACCAGTGGCCTTGTTGGCTGCTGGTTTTTTGTCCCGCTATTTGCGGGCAGTAAGACTCCCACCTCAAAATTCGGCTGGAGCAAAGAAGTTAGGTGGGAGTCGGGCTGCCCGTAAACGCCCGATTGGTGAAGGCTAATAATCAGTGGGGGATGAACAAAACCCCCACTGATTAAAGTTTCACTTTATTGATGGATTCTTGAAAAGGGCTGTTTTACATATGTATTTGTAAACGGCTTTTTTTAATGGAGGTAAAGGGGATGAAGTTAATAAAAGCAGAAACAGTTCATCAAATAGCATTTTTCCCGCATCTATTTCCAATCAACTGTTATTTTGTTGAGGAGGATGCTGGATTAACTTTAATTGATGCTGCTTTATCATTTTGTGGAAAGAAGATTTTAGAATCGGCTCGAAAAATTGGTAAACCGATTACGAATATTATTATTACTCATGCTCATGATGACCACATAGGAGCGCTTGATATTATAAAGAAAGAATTGCCGGATATTCCGGTCTATATTTCTAATAGAGATGCTCGTTTACTTGAAGGAAATATGGCGCTGCAAAATGGAGAACGAAACACGCCGATAAAAGTGGGTGTGTCCAAAAAGATAAAGACGATTCCAGATATTCTTCTTCAAGAAGGAGGTAGAATTGGTTCTCTTTTAGCGATTGCGACTCCAGGTCATACACCAGGTTCAATGGCGTTTTTAGATACGAGAAATGATGCGCTAGTTGTTGGAGATGTGTTTCAAACGAGGGGAGGAGTGGCCGTTGCAGGACAAATAAAGTGGCTCTTTCCGTTTCCTGTGTTTGGGACTTGGGATGCAGAAACTGCCTTGGCAAGCGCTCAGAAATTGCTGGAATATAAACCATCTATATTGGCGACAGGGCATGGAAAGATGATTAAAGACCCTTTGCTACGCATGAAACTAGCGATTGAAGAAGCGGAAAGGAATTTAATGAGAAAGAGTCTCTAATGATTTAGAGGCTCTTTCTCATTAAATGATATTATTTTGAAGGCTTTAGAAATGTATATATCGCTAATACGAAGTTGAAAAACATAAATATGAAAGGGTCTTGGCTTGGATTAGGATCATAATTTTTTTGAGTGTTTGTAAGACATTCTAGTGGTATTTCTAGATGTCTTTTTTTTATGAATATGATTTAAAAAGAATCAAATAATAAATGGTGAATGAACAAAGAAAGGTAGGAGTATTCCATGCAAAACTTAACAGAGCTTGAAGTAGAAAATTTACGTCATTTAATTGGTGGTCATGCGACGATTATTAACAAATTGGACCAGTATGCACAGGCTTGTACAGATCCAGAACTGAAACAAATGTTACAAAAGGATGCACAAGATGCACGAAATACGAAACAACAATTAATGACTTTTCTAGGATAGGAGGAAGAGAGAAATGAATGAAAAAGATATGGTAAATGATTATTTAGCAGGGTTAAACTCAAGTTTAACAAGTTATGCAAATTATATTTCTCAGTCTGATAATGAACAGTTACATCAAACGTTAATTCAAATTCGTAATCAAGATGAATCCCGTCAACGTAATATGTATGAATACGCAAAGCAAAAAAGTTATTATAAGCCGGCAGCGCCTGCTAATCCAATGATTGTACAGCAATTGAAAAGTCAATTAAGTGCGGAATAGTGTGATGAAAAAAACGAGCGAATGGATTCGCTCGTTTTTTTGGTTTGTATATGTCAATAAATACATAAAAAATATTTTTCCGGTTGTAACAAATATGACGAAAATGTAATATAACAATTCACAAAAAGGACAAAAACTTTGTTCAATATTTCACAAAGTATCCATGGTTTCTATCGTAGGAACCTCTATAATTAGGAGTGTAAAGAACGAAAGAAATAGACTACATGATCGATTAGGAGAGATTGCTATGAATAGAAACACAAGAAAAATTGCAATTATCGGTACTGGATTAGTTGGATCAAGCTGTGCGTATTCCATTGTAAACCAAGGGATTTGCGAAGAGCTATTGTTAATTGATATAAATCATGAACGTGCAGTTGGGGAAGCGATGGACTTATCACATTGCATTAACTTTACAAATACAAGAACAAAAGTATATGCAGGAAGTTATGAAGACTGCAAAGATATGGACATTGTCATTATTACAGCAGGACCAGCGCCGAAGCCTGGACAAAGTCGTTTAGACACTTTAGGAGCAAGCGCTAAGATTATGGAAGGTATTGTTGGCGGCGTAATGGAAAGTGGATTTGATGGCATTTTCTTACTCGCATCGAACCCAGTTGACATTATTACATATCAAGTGTGGAAGCTATCTGGATTACCTAGAAATCGTGTGATTGGTACAGGTACATCACTAGATTCTTCTCGCTTAAGAACAATTTTATCTGAAATGTTACATGTAGATCCTCGTAGTATTCATGGGTATTCATTAGGAGAACATGGTGATTCTCAAATGGTTGCTTGGTCTCACTTAACGGTTGGTGGAAAGCCAATTCTGCAAATTTTAGAGGAACAAAAAGAACGATTTGGTGAAATCGATTTAGATGAAATTGTTGAGAAGACTGCAAAAGCGGGATGGGAAATTTATAAGCGTAAAGGAACTACTTATTACGGAATCGGAAATTCTCTAGCTTATATTGCTCGCTCAATTTTCAATGATGATCATCGTGTTATCGCTGTTTCAGCTATTTTAGATGGTGAATATGGCGAATACGATATTTGTACAGGAGTACCAGCAATTATTACTAGAGACGGTATAAGAGAAGTGGTAGAACTAAACTTATCAGAAGATGAAGAAAGCCGCTTTGCAAAATCAAACGATGTTTTACGCGATTATATGAAAACAATTGGTTACTAAATTATAGGAGAAGGTGAAACAAATGAAGGAATATATAATGTCTCGTGTGTTTAAAGCTTCAGCCGGAATCGCACAGGGTATTTTCGTATCCCTTGGAATTGGTTTACTGATCGAAAATATAGGAAGAATTGTTGATATCCCATTACTTATTACAATCGGAGTTGTTGCAAAATCACTTATGGCACCAGCAATTGGAGCCGGGATTGCTTTTATGCTCGGTGCAAACGGACTCGTAATTTTCTCAGCGATGGTAGCTGGAGCAATTGGAGCTGGTTCAATTTCAATTACTGAAGCTGGTCTCATCATTAAAACAGGTGAACCAATCGGTGCATTATTAACAGCGACTTTAGCAGTTTATATTGGTAAACGATTAAGTGGAAAAACTGCTTTAGATATGATGCTCGTTCCATTTGCAGCAATATTAGGTTCTGGTTTAGTCGGTATTTGGTTAGCTCAAAATATTAGCCCAGTTTTAAATACAGTTGGAGCATTCATTAAAGATAGTTCAGCTGGTAGCCCATTCATCGCTTCTATCGTGATTGCTGTAGTTTGGGGACTATTACTTATCTCTCCAGCTTCATCAGCTGCTTTAGCGATAGCACTTAGCTTAGATGGTGTTGCAGGCGGTGCAGCACTTGCAGGGTGTGTTGCTCAGTTTATCGGATTCTCTGTTATTTCAGCGAAAGAAAATAATTTAGGTGGCATATTAGCTCAGGCACTTTGTACTCCCAAAGTACAGTTGCCGAACATTACTAAAAATCCAATGATTCTCGTCCCAACTGTTGTCGCCAGTGCTATAGTGGGCCCAGTATCAGCACTGATTTTCCAACTGGAAGCAGGAAAAGAAATTGCAGGTCTTGGATTAAGTTCTCTTATCGCACCAATTAATTTAATTTCCAGCCAAGGGTGGGAGGTTGTCCCAGCGATGATAATCACTTATATCATCATCCCAGTAGCGGTTTCTTATATACTTTACATTGCTCTTAAAAAAGCAGGTCGTATTCATTCTGGTGATATGACTGTACCGCAATCTTAATTTGAAAATCTCCTTAATATAGGGAAAAGCAGACTGAAGCCACAGTCTGCTTTTTTACATTTTATCCCGCTATTTGCCGGGCAGTAAAACTCCCACCTCAAAATTCGGCTGGAGCAAAGAAGTTAGGATGGGAGTCGGGCTACCCCCCCACACTGATTATAGTTTCACTTTATGATTTTGTTTTACTGGAACGCGTACTGTTTCTTTTGCTAATAATAGCCGAACACCGAAGTATAGTACGCTTGCAAGCGTCATTCCAGAAACGGCATCTACAAAGGCATGTTGCTTCGTAAATAATGTTGATAAAATAATAAGCGTACCGAAGAAAGTAAGGATGTAATATTCCAAAGCATGCTGTTCTCTACGCTTAAAGGCAGCTAACATAATGACAAATGTCGTAAGGACATGAATGCTTGGGAAACAGTTTACTGGTTGATCAATACTATAAATATAGCGGACTAGTTCGGAAAATACATCTGTTCCAACGACGGTTGGGCGTGGTACAGTTGTCTGCCAAAAAAAATAAATCGAAAAACAAGCGAGCTTTCCAAGAATTACACTACTTAAAGTGACATAATATTGCTTTCGATCAGCAAAACAGTAATAAATAAGTGCACCGTATAAGTATGGAAACCAAAGTAAGTAAGGAATAATAAATGCTTTCACAAATGGAATCCAATCATCTACTACAGTTGTGACATCTACTGCGTGAACAGTAGATTTATTTAATACATCGTAAAGGGGACTTACGAGTACGAGTAGAAGTATATAACTTAACGGAAGAAGAGATGAAAGTTTAAATTTCTTCATGATAATCTCCTATGTTTTAGTAATGTAAATAAATTCAATTGATTATAATATAGAAAATCCAATTGGGCTATCGATTTCACTTACATTTTCTTGAATTCACCTTACATTTTTGTCACTTGACTTAAAAGAGGAGGAGGGTGCTATATGAAGCGTTCACTTTATTTCTTATTTTTTATATTGTTATGCCTAGTGGGTACTGGATGTGCCAAGGATAATGAAGGAGATACATTAGAATATAACGGGAGAGCGCTCGTAATTGGAGTTGTTGGTGAAAAGCCGAAAGATACATTTAGAAATATAAAGTTTGAAAACGTGAAGTTAGAAGAGATGCAGGAGAAATCAGCAAAAGTTGATGGTTTTCTCGTCATGAAAGAATATTTTCAAGAAGCATCAAAGGAACAGTATACGGACTTATTTTTATCGTTAAAGAAGCCGGTGTTTTTTATTGGTTTACAAGATAGACCGTATTTGATTTTTACTGAAAAAGATTTAGATTTTGACAATGCTCCAAGGGATAGGGCAATGATGTATACGCAAGGTTTTGTGAATATGGGAAGACCCGAAGGACAATATTGGGGTATAGGATTATATAATGATACGGTTTCCAATCAAAATATTCATAATATGTATATAGTAGTATTTCAAACCATTTCGGACTATTTAAGTCGATGATGAAGGAGCCTGTAAAAGGGCTTCTTATTTTTTAAATAAAGTGAAACTTTAATCAGTGGGGGTTTTGTCCATCCCCCACTGATTATTAGCCTTCACCAATCGGGCTTTTACGGGCAGTTATCTCCCACCTAACTTCCTCGCATTCGCCGAATTTCGAGGTGGGAGTCTTACTGCCCGCAAATAGCGGGGTAAACGTTTGTTTAAGATATATGTTCGGTATAGAAAATCATGTTTTCCAACGGTGATATAGAAAACATGAAATTAATCAAACGTTTGTTTAAGAGGTATGTTCGGTATGGAAGAATTCATGTATTCCAAAGGTTGAGGTAGAAAAACATGAAATTAATCAAACGTTTGTTTAAGGTATATGTTCGGTATAAAAGAATTTACGTATTCCAAAGGTTGAGGTAGAAAAATATGAAATTAAATAAACGTTTGTTTAAGATATATGTTCGGCGTGGAATGAGAAAAAAGTTTTTAAAAAATTATATATTTATTTTTTCTTAATAAATGGCGGAAAAATAAGAAAAATTAGCAGGATTATTAAAAATTATCACGAAATAAGTAAAAGTTTAGCGAATAATCGTTTGAAATAATAAAATGTTTTCTATATGATAAAGGTAAAGGTTAGTAAAAAAGTAGGTGAATTTATGACAGTAACATTTTATTCATATCCAAAGTGTGGCACATGTCAAAAAGCAAAGAAATGGTTTGAGGCAAACGATGTAGCATATGAGATGATTCATATTGTTGAAAATCCACCGTCAAAAGAAGATTTACGTAATTTACATGAGAAAAGTGAATTACCATTAAAAAAATTCTTTAATACAAGTGGAACGCGTTACCGCGAACTTGGCTTAAAAGATAAGTTAAAGGATGCAAGCGAAGACGAAATGTACGAGCTTTTAGCATCTGATGGCATGTTAATTAAACGTCCAATTGTAACAGATGGAACGAGTGTAACACTTGGTTTTAACGAAGAGCAGTTTGAAAGTGTGTGGAAAAAGTACCAATAAGGTATTTTTACATAATTAATACATTCACTGGAGGTACAGTCATGAGCATTCCAAATAATTTACGTTACTCTGAAGAACACGAATGGGTAAAAACAGAAGGTAATGCGGTTGTTATCGGTATTACTCATTTTGCACAAGGTGAGTTAGGCGATATCGTATTCGTTGAACTTCCTGAAGTAGGTGCAACAATCCAAGCTGACGAGCCATTCGGAAGCGTAGAATCTGTTAAAACAGTTTCTGAATTATACGCACCTGTAAGTGGTAAAGTTGTAGCAGTAAACGAAGAATTAAGTGACCAACCAGAACTAGTTAACGAATCTCCATACGAGGGTGCATGGATGGTTAAAGTTGAACTTTCTGATGCAAGCCAAGTTGAGAAGTTATTAACTGCAGAAAAATATGCAGAAATGACAAACCAAGACTAATTATAGTCGAAGAAAAAGGACAGCCTTTGTGCTGTCCTTTTTTATGTTGTGTACATAATGAATTTAAAAACATATATATTAATTATTATGTAGGAGAACGTTTTTCGTTGAGGATTTATGCCGATTTAGCCACCTCCTAGCCCTTCATGTCTAAGAACCTTCCGTACGAGAAGACAAAAGGCCTCTTCTGTACGAAAGAACCTTAGCCAACAGGGCTAAACAGTCGGTTCTGCTTTTCGTTATGATCCAGCTCCAGCGGCTAGATTGTTCGGTGGCTTCGCGTCTTCCTGAGAGGCAAAAAGCGCCTCTACGTCAGAAGCTCCATCCCCCTCACAATCTGAGCGAGCCGCTTCTGCTTTTCTTTTGTCCACCTCCAGCGGCTAGAACAGTCGGTCATTTCACTCCACTCCTTCACTTGAGGCAAAGAGCGCCTCTAGTTCAGGAGTTCCAATGCCCTCTTGTTCTGAACGAGCCGCTTCTGCTTTTCTTTTGCAAAAATAAACAGGAAACAACATGAAAATAACGAATATACTATATACTAAGTTAAAGGTTGTATAGTATATGGTGATCGGGTGATGACATATGATTTATGTGGAAAAAGTCATTATTGTAGAAGGTAAATCGGATAGAAGAAAGATTGAATCTATTATTCGTGAACCAGTGGAAATTGTTTGTACAAATGGTACAATTGGTTTGTCGAAAATGGATGAGCTCATTGATCAATTTTTTGATAAGGACGTATATGTGCTAGTGGATGCTGATGATGCAGGAGAAAAGTTAAGGAAACAATTCCGAAAAGAATTTCCGCAAGCAGAGCATATTTATATTGATCGCTCGTATCGCGAGGTGGCGACTGCACCTTCTTCACATTTAGCAAATGTATTATGGGGAGCTGACATTGACGTTTATACAGAATATTTACGGTAAGGAATGATAGAAGTGATTGATTGGACAGGTGCCGAAGCTACAGCCCTAATAGGAAATGAAGAAAAAACAGTGTTATATGTGTATACACCAATGTGTGGAACATGCCAGTTAGCAAAGAAGATGTTAACGGTCGTCGAGATGACGATTGAAGATTTGAAAATTGGGATGTTAGATTTAAATTATGCCCCGCATTTAGCGAAAGAATATGGGATAGAAAGTGTACCGTGTTTACTTGTTTTTGAAAATGGGACACTGATGAAGAAAATATATGCATTTCATTCGGTTGAATATTTATATACGGAATTAAAGTAGGCGGCAAAGTTTTTGCCGCCTCGACATATTTCTTGGGAAATATGTCGACATGCGTGATAGATACAGTATTTGTCGAGCGAAAGTAACAGGATTGCTCTTTAATAAGAGGGAATGGTATGTAATAGAAAGTGATATGAGGGATGTGATTTAGGATGAAATTATATTCTTTGCTTCAATCATTTGTAAATTACGCTAATGGGCAATATCATTTAGAACCGCTTTTAAGGCAAGGAGAAAGAACTGTTAATTTTCGTTTTGGAGATGAATGCTGTTCGTTACAAATTTCAAGAGATTATATAGAACTTTTGAAAGAGGCGAGAGGAACGGAACAAATCGTTTGTTTAGAGGAAGAGGATGTACAAAAATTAGTGACTGGAAATATGAGGTTGCAAACGTTAATGAGTGATGGACGGGTACAATATTCTGGAACGTATCGAACGATGTTATTAGTCGAATCGATGTTTCATATATGTAAACCGATGTCAGTCGGAGCTTAAAATTCTGAAGTTTCTTTTTTTACGAAAATTTCTGTTGACACAGCGTGTGGATATTGATACAATTCAATTCATAAAATATAGACAATTTCATAAATTTTAAATCAGACGAAAATTTAATCTGATTTCTCTTATTAAGAGAGGTGGAGGGACTGTGCCCTGTGAAGCCCGGCAACCGTCAACTTATGTTGAAATGGTGCCAATTCCTGCAAAGCAAATGCTTTGAGAGATGAGAGAGAGGGATAATGTTGTTATATACGCATAAAAACCTTTCTGCTTCTCTAGAAGCGGAAAGGTTTTTTGTTGTTTGAATGCGGAGGACATTCAAATAATAAGAGGAGCTATAACGATGGACTACACGCATCAAAAATAAAAAAATGCGGAGTCTATCCAAAGTTTTTATGAAATCTCCAGCGGCTAGAATGTTCGATGGCTTCGCTTCTTCCTATGAGGCAAAAAGCGCCTCTACGTCAGAAGCTCCATCCACTTCACATTCTAAACGAGCCGCTTACGCTTTTTAAACAAAAAAGGGGTGATACACCATGATTCTATTAGAGAATGTAAAGAAGATATATAAGGCAAAAAGCGGTGATGTCACTGCTGTAGATAACGCCAACTTACAAGTAGAGAAGGGGGAAATATTTGGTGTTATTGGATATAGTGGCGCTGGGAAAAGTTCGTTAATCAGATTATTTAATCAGTTAGAGAAACCAACTTCTGGCCAAATTACAATTGCGAATCGTGTGATTTCAGCGATTACTGGAAATGAACTTCGTAAGGCAAGACAAGAAATCGGAATGATTTTTCAGCATTTCAACTTACTTTGGTCACGAACTGTGCGTGAAAATATCGCATTCCCACTTGAAATTGCAGGTGTCGATAAGGCGGAGAGAAGAAAACGTGTCGATGAGTTAATTCATCTTGTTGGATTAGAGGGAAGAGGAGACGCGTACCCATCTCAGCTAAGTGGTGGACAAAAGCAGCGCGTCGGGATAGCAAGAGCGTTAGCAAATAATCCACAAGTACTTTTATGTGATGAAGCAACGTCAGCTCTTGATCCAGAAACAACGGATCAAATTTTAGATTTATTATTAGATATTAATAAGCGTCTCGGCTTAACCATTGTATTGATTACACATGAGATGCACGTTATTCGCAAAATTTGTAATCGTGTTGCTGTAATGGAGAAAGGGAAGATCGTAGAAACGGGTCCAGTACTTGACGTATTCCGTAATCCACAGCAAGACATTACAAAACGATTTGTACAGCAGTTAACTGATTCTGAAGATACGAATGAAACGATTGAAAGTTTAATAGAAAAGTATCCAGATGGAAAAGTAATTCGTTTGCAGTTTGTCGGTGAAGCGGTAGAAAGACCGGTACTTCAAAGGTTAATGCAGCGCGGTGATATAGAAGTTAGCATTTTGCAAGGAAATATCGCGCAAACGAATAACGGCTCTTACGGAAGTTTAGTCGTTCATTTAAATGGTGAAGAAACAGCGATCCAGCAAGCAATAGAAGGGATTCATCAAGATCAAGTAGAGCTGGAGGTGATTGCACATGGATAAGTTAATCGCAAATGTTGATTGGAATCAAATGTTAGAAGCAACTGGTGAAACGTTATATATGACGGCAATCGCAGCGCTTGCCACATTTGTTTTAGGACTTATTTTAGGACTATTACTCTTTATGACAGCAAAAGATAATTTATGGGAAAATAAAGCGATTAATACGGTGATTGGAGCGTTCGTAAACATTTTCCGTTCTATACCGTTCATCATTTTAATTATTTTATTAATCCCATTCACAAAGATTCTTCTTGGAACAATTCTCGGAGCGAGTGCAGCGCTGCCAGCTTTAATTATTGGAGCGGCACCATTTTACGCGAGAATGGTTGAAATCGCACTTCGTGAAATTGATAAAGGTGTAATTGAAGCTTCAAAAGCAATGGGAGCAAAAACAAGCACAATCATTTTGAAAGTATTAATTCCAGAAGCGTTACCAGCTTTAGTATCTGGTATTACGGTAACGACAATTGCTTTAGTAGGCTATACGGCAATGGCAGGAGTTGTTGGTGCTGGTGGCCTTGGAACACTTGCTTATTTAGAGGGGTTCCAGAGAGGAAATAATGATGTAACAATCGTTGCGACAATTTGTGTATTACTCGTTGTATTTTTAATTCAGTGGATTGGTGATAGTGTAACGACTCGAATAGATAAAAGATAATGAAAACAGGGGGATATTTCAAATGAAAAAATTATTACTTACAGCACTTATTTCAACTTCAATTCTGGGGTTAGCTGCTTGTGGTGGGAAAGATAAAGATGAAAAGAAACTTGTTGTTGGTGCTTCTAACGTACCGCACGCTGAAATTTTAGAAAAGGCAAAACCGTTACTTGAGAAAAAAGGAATTGAGCTAGAAATTAAAAAATTCCAAGACTACGTATTACCAAATAAATCGTTAGCGGATAAGGAATTAGATGCAAACTACTTCCAGCACATTCCGTATTTAGAAAAAGAGATTAAAGATAAGAAATATGATTTTGAAATAGCAGGAAAAATTCATTTAGAACCGATTGGTGTGTATTCTCAAAAATATAAGAGCTTAAAAGAACTTCCAAACGGGGCGACAATTATTATGAGTAATTCTGTTACTGATCATGGTCGTGGTTTAGCAATTTTACAAAAAGAAGGCATTTTAAAAATTAAAGACGGAGTAGAGCCAGTTAAAGCAACTCCAAAAGATATTGCAGATAATCCGAAAAATTTAAAGTTCAAAACGGATATTGAGCCTGGTTTATTACCACAAGTGTATAACAATAAAGAAGGCGATGCAGTTCTAATTAATTCTAACTATGCAATTGATGCGAAATTAAACCCAGAAAAAGACGCGATTGCAATTGAAGGCAGTGATTCTCCATATGCTAACATCGTAGCAGTTCGTAAAGGCGATAAAGATAAAAAAGAGATTAAAGCTCTTGTAGAAGTATTACATTCTAAAGAAATTGAAGATTTTATTAATAAAGAATATAAAGGGGCAGTTGTTCCTGTAAAAGAATAATCGTTTGAAGGAGGGCTGGTGTATGCCGGCTCTTTTTTCTAACTACATAACTATAGGGGAGAAGGGGACATCATATGAAAAAGATTATACTGTCAGTTGTTACAGCACTGTCTGTATTTACATTAGCCGCTTGTGGCGGGAAAGATGAGAATAAGCTTGTCGTTGGCGCTTCTAATATACCGCACGCTGTTATTTTAGAAAAGGCACAGCCAATATTAGAGAAAAAGGGCATTAAGTTAGAGATAAAAAAATTCCAGGATTATGTTTTACCAAATAAGGCATTAGCTGATAAAGAAATCGATGCAAATTATTTTCAACATATCCCTTATTTAGATAAAGAGATTCAAGAAAAAGGATACAAAATTGTAAATGCAGGAAAAATTCATTTAGAGCCAATGGGCATTTATTCTAAGAAATATAAAAGCTTAAAAGAGCTTCCAGATGGAGGAACGGTTATTATGAGTAATAACGTAGCTGAGCGTGGTCGTATGTTAGCGTTGTTACAAAAAGGCGGCGTTATTAAATTAAAAGACGGTGTAGATGTTGTTAAAGCGACAGTAAAAGATGTTGTAGAAAACCCGAAAAATTTAAAGTTTAAAACAGATGTAGAACCTGGACTTTCACCGAAGCTGTACGAAAACAATGAAGGTGATGCTTTATTTATTAATTCAAACTACGCAATTGATACGAAATTAAATCCAACAAAGGATGCAATCGCAATTGAAGGATCAGACTCTCCTTACGCAAATATTATCGCAGTTCGTAAAGGTGACGAGAAGAAAAAAGAAATTAAAGAGCTAGTAGAAGTGCTACATTCAAAAGAAATTCAAGATTTTATTAACAAAGAATATAAAGGTGCTGTACTTCCTGTGAACGAATAGGTGCTGGAAAGGGCTGGGAATAACCCAGTCCTTTTTTCTTTATATATATAAGAAGAAAGGTGTATCATAAGAGGATGTAAAGGAAATACTTATATACATTTGTGAAAAAATTGTTACATTTTCTTAGTGTTTGCGATATCATTTTATTTGCTATAAGATTAGAATGAGAATAAAATGAGAATATGAACGTTTTAGGAATTTTTAAAATGTATATAGAGGATTAATGGAGGTATTGAGATGGCTGGTTCTACATTAACGGTTAAAGACTTACACGTATCAATTGACGGTAAAGAAATTTTAAAAGGTGTAAACCTTGAAGTAAAAGGTGGAGAAATCCACGCAATTATGGGACCTAACGGAACAGGTAAATCAACTTTATCTTCTGCAATTATGGGTCACCCAAAGTATGAAGTAACAGAAGGTAGCATCATCATCGACGGTGAAGATGTATTAGAAATGGAAGTAGACGAGCGCGCACTAGCAGGTCTATTCTTAGCAATGCAATATCCAAGTGAAATTAGCGGAGTAACAAACGCTGACTTCTTACGTTCTGCAATTAATGCACGTCGTGAAGAAGGCGATGAAATTTCTCTTATGAAATTTATCCGTACATTAGATAAAAACATGGAATTCCTAGAAATGGATCCAGAAATGGCACAACGTTACTTAAACGAAGGTTTCTCTGGCGGTGAGAAAAAACGTAATGAGATTCTTCAATTAATGATGATCGAGCCAAAAATTGCAATCTTAGATGAAATCGACTCAGGTCTTGATATCGATGCATTAAAAGTTGTATCTAAAGGTATTAACCAAATGCGCGGCGAAGATTTCGGTTGCCTAATGATTACGCATTACCAACGTTTATTAAACTACATCACTCCAGACTTCGTTCACGTTATGATGAACGGTCGTATCGTTAAATCTGGTGGCCCTGAGCTTGCACAACGTCTAGAAGCTGAAGGTTATGACTGGATTAAAAAAGAATTAGGTATTGAAGACGAAACAGCAGAGCAAGAAGCGTAAGAGAGGAGCATAAACATGACAATCGGTACATTACCTTTCGATCAAGAAACAATCCGTCAGCGCGCAAGCGAAGTAAACGAAGCTGCTTGGTTGACTGAGTTCCGCTTACAAGCTCTTGCACAAGCAACTGAACTTCCAATGCCAACGCCTGATAAAACGAAAATTGAAAAATGGGACTTTATCGGAAAAGGCGACGCTGCTAAGCAAGAGCCTGTAAGTTCTTTAACAGAGCTTCCAGAAGCAGTGAAAAACTTAATCGATGAAAATAACAGCGTATTAGTGCAACGTACTGGTACAACTGCGTTCGTTTCTTTAGCAGACGAAGCGAAAGAAAAAGGTGTTATTTTTACAGACATCGTAACAGCTGCAACAGAGCATGCTGAACTAGTACAAAAGTACTTAATGAAAGACGGCGTGAAAGTAGACGAGCATCGTCTAACTGCACTTCATGCTGCATTAATCAACGGCGGTGCATTCGTATATGTTCCGAAAAACGTTGTTCTTGAAACTCCACTTCAAGCTGTATTCTTAGTAGACGGCGAAGAAGCTAACGTATATAACCACGTATTATTCGTAGCTGATGCGAACAGTACTGCAACATATGTAGAAAACTACGTTGCAAATGAAAATGCTAAAGGTATTGCAAATATCGTAGCAGAAGTAATCGTGGAACAAGGCGCACAAGTGAAATTCGGTGCGGTTGATCTATTAGCAAAAGACGTAACAACTTACGTTAACCGCCGTGGTATTGTTGGACGCGACGGCCGTATTGATTGGGCTCTAGGCCTTATGAATGACGGAAATACAATCTCAGAGAACGTTACGAACTTAATGGGCGACGGATCATATGCTGATACAAAAACAGTAACAATTGGCCGTGGTAACCAAACACAAAACTTTACAACTAAAGTTGTTCACTTCGGTAAACACTCTGAAGGTTGGATTTTAAAACACGGAGTACAAAAAGATAGTGCAACATCTATCTTTAATGGAATTGGTAAGATTGAACATGGTGCATCTAAATCAAATGCACAACAATCTTCTCGCGTTCTTATGTTAGACGAGAAAGCTCGCGGTGATGCAAACCCAATTCTTTTAATCGATGAAGATGATGTAATGGCAGGTCACGCAGCTTCAGTAGGCCGCGTAGATCCATACCAATTATACTACTTGATGAGCCGTGGGATTCCAAAACGCGAAGCAGAACGTTTAGTCATCCATGGATTCTTAGCACCTGTAGTAAATGAGCTTCCAATTGAAGGAGTAAAAGCACAGCTTGTTGAGGTAATTGAAAGGAAAGTTCGCTAATGAATATTCATGAAATACGCAAACAGTTTCCAATTCTTGATCAAAAAGTTAACGGCAAACAACTTGTTTATTTCGATAGTGCAGCAACTTCTCAAAAACCAATTCAAGTCATTGAAACGTTAGAACGTTATTATAAAGAATATAATTCTAACGTGCATCGCGGTGTTCATACGCTCGGTACGAAAGCTACCGACGCGTATGAAGGTGCACGTGAGAAAGTTCGCAAGTTTATTAATGCGAAATCAATGGAAGAGATTATTTTCACGCGCGGAACGACAACTGCATTAAATACAGTAGCAGCTAGCTATGGTCTTGATAATGTAAAAGAAGGCGATGAAATCGTCATCTCTTACATGGAGCACCATAGTAACATCATTCCGTGGCAACAAGTTGCGAAGAAAACTGGTGCAACTTTAAAATACCTTCCGCTTCAACTAGACGGTACAATTTCTCTAGAAGATGTTCGTCAAACAGTTACACCGAATACAAAAATCGTTTCTATTATGCACGTTTCTAACGTACTTGGAACGATTAACCCTGTAAAAGAAATCGGAGCAATCGCACACGAAAACGGTGCAATCATGATCGTTGATGGAGCACAAAGTGCACCTCATATGAAAGTGGATGTACAAGATTTAAACTGTGATTTCTACGCATTATCTGCTCATAAGATGTGCGGACCAACAGGTGTCGGCGTATTATATGGTAAGAAAGAATTGCTAAACAATATGGAACCAATTGAATTTGGTGGTGAAATGATTGATTTCGTAGACTTACAAGAGTCTACTTGGAAAGAGCTTCCGTGGAAGTTCGAAGCAGGTACACCGATTATCGGTAATGCAATCGGACTTGGTGCGGCAATTGATTTCCTAGAAGAAATCGGTCTTCATAATATTGAAAAGCATGAACATGAATTAGCGCAATACGCTTTAGAGAGACTATCAGAAGTAGATGGCGTTACAATTTATGGTCCAAAGCATCGCGCTGGTCTAGTTACATTTAATATTGATGACGTACATCCTCACGATGTAGCAACTGTATTAGATGTAGAAGGCATTGCGGTTCGCGCAGGACATCACTGTGCACAACCGCTTATGAAGTGGCTGAAAGCTTCTTCTACAGCACGTGCAAGCTTCTATTTATATAATACAAAAGAAGAAATTGATACATTTGTTGAATCGCTAATCAAGACAAAGGAGTATTTCACAAATGTCATTTAATAATTTAGATACGTTATATCGTCAAGTTATTATGGATCATTACAAAAATCCTCGTAACCATGGCGTGTTAGAAGATAGTGTTACCGTTAACTTGAACAATCCAACTTGCGGCGATCGTATTCAACTTACGATGAAAGTAGAAGAGGGTATTGTACAAGAAGCGAAGTTTGAAGGCGAAGGATGTTCAATTTCAATGTCTTCAGCTTCAATGATGACACAAGCAGTAAAAGGAAAGAAAATTGAAGAGGCTCTTAAGCTTTCTAAAATTTTCTCTGACATGATGCTAGGAAAAGAGTACGATGACAGCATTGATTTAGGAGATATTGAAGCATTACAAGGCGTATGCAAGTTCCCGGCACGTATTAAATGTGCAACATTAGCGTGGAAAGCGTTAGAAAAGGGCTTAAACGAAGATAAGTAATGTTAAAGGTTCCTAAAAACGAGGTTATATAAGGAGGGACACACCAACATGGCGAAGCAACTGCCAGATATCGGCGATTATAAATATGGTTTCAAGGATAAAGACGTTTCGATTTTCCGTGCTGGACGCGGTTTAACAAAAGAGATCGTTGAAGAGATTTCACGTATGAAAGAAGAACCACAGTGGATGTTAGACTTCCGTTTAAAATCACTGGATAAGTTCTATGAAATGCCAATGCCACAATGGGGCGGCGACTTAAATGACTTAGATTTCGATGAAATTACGTACTACGTAAAACCATCTGAGAAATCTGAGAAGTCTTGGGATGAAGTACCTGAGGAAATTAAAGCGACATTTGATAAATTAGGTATTCCTGAAGCTGAGCAAAAATATTTAGCTGGTGTATCTGCACAGTACGAATCTGAAGTTGTATACCACAACATGAAAGAAGACCTAGAAGCTCTAGGAGTCGTATTCAAAGATACAGATAGCGCATTAAAAGAGAACGAAGATATTTTCCGCGAGCATTTCGGAAAAACAATCCCACCAACAGACAACAAATTCTCTGCATTAAACTCTGCAGTTTGGTCTGGTGGATCATTCATCTACGTTCCAAAAGGTATTAAAGTTGATACACCACTTCAAGCGTATTTCCGTATTAACTCTGAAAATATGGGACAATTCGAGCGTACGCTTATCATCGTAGACGAAGGCGCACACGTACACTACGTAGAAGGTTGTACAGCACCTGTTTACACAACTAACTCACTTCATAGTGCGGTAGTAGAAATCATCATTAAGAAAGATGCATATTGCCGTTATACAACAATCCAAAACTGGGCGAACAACGTATACAACCTAGTTACAAAACGTGCGGTTTGTGAAGAAAACGCAACGATGGAATGGATTGACGGTAACATCGGATCTAAATTAACGATGAAATACCCAGCAGTTATCTTAAAAGGCGAAGGCGCTCGTGGTTTAACATTATCTATCGCGATTGCTGGTAAAGGCCAACACCAAGATGCTGGTGCGAAAATGATTCACTTAGCACCAAACACATCTTCAACAATCGTTTCTAAATCGATTGCGAAGCATGGTGGTAAAGTAACTTACCGTGGTATCGTACAATTCGGACCAAAAGCGAAAAACTCTCGTTCTAACATCGAGTGTGACACGTTAATCATGGATAACCAATCTACATCTGATACAATTCCTTATAACGAAATCAAAAACGATTACGTTTCACTTGAGCACGAAGCGAAAGTATCTAAAGTATCAGAAGAACAATTATTCTACCTAATGAGCCGCGGTATTTCTGAGCAAGAAGCTACAGAAATGATCGTAATGGGCTTCATCGAGCCATTCACTCGCGAACTTCCAATGGAATACGCAGTTGAAATGAACCGCCTAATCAAGTTTGAGATGGAAGGTTCTATTGGTTAAATAGAAATGCGGAGCCGACTGTTCAGACTCGTTGGCTAAGGTTCTTTCGCACAGAAGATGCTTTTTATCTTCTGGTGCGGAAGGTTCTTAGACATGAGGGTCTAGGAGGCGAAGCTGGACATATTTAAAAGTGGAGGCGGCTCGTTCAGAATGTGAGGGGGATGGAGCTTCTGACGTAGAGGCGCTTTTTGCCTCATAGGAAGAAGTGAAGCCACCGAACATTCTAGCCGCTGGAACTGGATAATATATGAAGGAAGTGCCCTGCTATGCAGGGCGCTTTTTTATGTTGTGTGCAATTGCCGTTAGTGGATACCCATGTGGGTGTTCAATAAAATTTATCGGCGATTATTCAAATATATCGACCACAACTCGGAATATATCAGCGATTATTTCAATATATCGGCGTTTCGACAAGGAATATCGACTTATCGACAAAGTAAGACAAAAGAAATTCCTCATATACCCCCTCAACATTTTGTAGGAAAAGAGACCGACTAGTGGTATGACAAAGATATTGACAAATCCACTGGAGAATCCACCAAATTGCTCGCTAAACCACTCAGAAAAATAACCATAAAAAACTCTGTTAAACTTTTTGACAAATCTCCAAAACTCCCCCGTTCCACGATTTAGAATCCTTTCACACACTAGGAAAAGTTTCCATATAAAAAGGGCAATCTTTTGCTTTTTCTTATAATGCGAGTACAATGTAGAATAGCAAGAAAAGACGAAAAGTATTTACAGGATTATTGCGTACGTGTAGCGTAAATGGCAGTAAGGAACTGAGAGGAGGTTTTTTCTCTGAATATAAATAAAGAAACGATCATCCACCTTTATCATACAAACGATATACATAGTCATTTTGAAAATTGGCCGCAAATTTCTCGGTTTGTACTAGGGGAGAAAAAGCGAAGACAGGAAGCGGGAGAGACTGTTTTAACTGTGGATATTGGCGATCATGTGGATCGTTTTCATAGTATTTCGGAAGCGACAAATGGACTTGGGAATACGAAGCTTTTAAATGAGGCGTTATATGATTATGTAACGATCGGAAATAATGAAGGAATTACATTGGCGAAAGAGCATTTGAATCGTCTATATGATGATGCTGGGTTTGAGGTGCTCGTAGCGAATTTATTTGAAAAAGAAGGTGTACGTCCAGCGTGGGCGCAGCCTTATAAATTACATACAACGACAGATGGGATTACGATTGCCTTTATTGGATTAACGGTAGCTTATCCAGAGTTTTATGAAATGCTCGATTGGCATATTGAAGATCCAATCATCCATTTAGAATCTATTTTAGAAGAAGTTAAGGATACAGCTCACATTACGGTTGTGCTTTCTCATCTTGGAAAAAGTATGGATGAGTATATGGCGGAGCATTATGATATAGATGTTATTTTAGGGGCACATACGCATCATTTATTTGAGCGTGGCGTTCTTGTGGATAATACTTTGCTTTGCTGTTGTGAAAAGTGGGGACATTACGTTGGACATGTTCAGCTTACTGTGGATAAAGAGACGAAGAGACTGGTGAAAAAAGACGGTAGAGCGATTAAGACAGAACGGTTAGGTGCTTATAGCGAGCCGTTATCCACAATTGAAATGCTAAAGGAAGAAAGTAAACAGATAATGGCTGAGCCTGTCGTTCATTTAAAAGAATCATTGCCGGTTGATTGGTTTAAGGAGACGACGTTTTCTCATATGTTGGCAAGTGCGCTTAAAGAGTGGTGTAATGCGGATGTTGGGATGGTGAATGCTGGTGTACTGCTTGAGGGATTAAATGAAGGTGTTGTGACGCGCGGAGATATTCATCGAATTTGTCCACATCCAATTAATCCATGTCTGTTAAAAGTACCAGGGAAAACGTTAAGAGAAGTTATTTTGAAAGCGCGCCGCCCGAATATGGAGAATCTTGAGGTGAAAGGATTCGGATTTCGCGGAAAAGTAATGGGGAAAATGATTTACGATGGGCTGGAAGTGATTCCAGATACGATTCCAGGGAATAAAATTTTACTAGAAGATGTATTGATTAATGGCGAATCGCTGGAATTAGACCGGATATATACGGTAGGAACGATTGATATGTTTACATTCGGATACTTATACCCAGAGCTATCCACACTTTCTGACAAACAATATTATATGCCGGAATTACTTAGAGATGTACTAACAGACATGTTGATAACTTATACATCTTCAGTCAAACTATAGGCTAGTTAACCTGTAACACTCATTTTTCTCTTGTCATAAAGATAAGAAAGAGAGGAGTGTGAACTATGGTTAATGTAGAGCCAATTATAATTGATAACTATACGTTCATTGCTGTTAGCGTAAAACTTCCGAAGACAAATTTGCTAGCTGTAATGAGCGATAAAGGATATATTATGTGCGGTGCTTTAGATGTAGGTCTTCTAAATGAGAAGTTAGGTGATCGAGGAATTATTGCTGGCCGTGCGGTTGGTGTAAGAACGATTGAACAACTTCTTGAAGCACCGCTGGAATCAGTAACGATTGAAGCCGAAGCTTTAGGCATTCCGGTAGGCACAATCGGAAAAGATGCACTATTAAAAATGAGATAAGCATATATCGTCCCTCCTTCTTGCATAGAAATATATAAGAAGGAGGGTTTTCTTATGAGCATATTTCGTTCGAAAAATTCACGGTTTCGAAGGGGACCGATTTCCTTTCGGTATATACTGCTTATTTCGTTTATCATTTTTATCGTAATGGTAGTTCAAGGGTTATGGATTGTAAATAAAAGTATTCAGCCAACGTTAATTAAGTATGGGGAAACAGAGACGCATAAAATGGCAACAGCAGTTATGACGAAAGCGGTAAAAGACCGAATTAATGAAGGGTTTGATGTAGATTCATTAATGAAAGTACAAACGGATAAGAACGGGAAAGTATCTACAATTGATTTAAATACAAAACAAGTAAATGAAATATTAACATCGACTACTGCATACATAGAGAAATATTTACAACAAGTAGAAAAAGGGGATACGAAAGCACTTGGTATTTTTGAAGAGAATGGGGTATCTATGTCAGTTCCTTTTGGGCGCATAACTGATAATGCGCTTCTTGGTAATATAGGACCAGATATTCCGATTAATTTTACGCCAATTGGTCATGTGAATACGGATATTAAACAGCTAGTTGAGCCGCAAGGAATTAATAATACAGCGATCAAAATTATTATGGAAGTGGAAGTGACGTTACAAGTTATGATTCCGTTACGCACGAAAGAAATTAAAGTGAAGCAAAACATTCCGATTGCGACGCGCATCGTTCAAGGTGAAGTACCTACTTATTACGGAAGTGGCGGAGTTGTTGTACCAGATAAAAAGAAAACGGATAGTTAGCGAATATAAAAAATAACCGTAGCAATTCGCTACGGTTATCGTTTTGTATTTGCTCGTTCTTTTCGTTCCCAAAGGCTTAAATGCATGTATGGATCGAAAGCCCATTCGGTATAGCCATTGTCTTTATACATGCCGAAATGTAAGTGAGGCGGGAACTTTCCAGCTGTACCAGGAGGACCATAACCAGTACTACCGACAAATCCGATTACTTTTCCTGGTTCGACAATTTGTCCGAGCTGTATTTCTTTAGAGAACCCGCCTAAATGAGCGTAATAGTGGTAATTATTATGAAGGTCACGAATACCAATGCGCCATCCACCAAGACGATTCCATCCTTTTGTTTCAATAACGCCATAGCAAGTTGATCGTACTGGTACGCCATATCCAGCAAAAATATCGGTTCCTTCATGAATCCTCCTGCCGCCAAAGCTTCTACCAGCACCGAAAGTACTACGATAGCTATGGTCACTGCGAATCGGGAGAGGGAAAGCATTGCCTTCTAAATTAATGCGTCCATAATGTTTATAAATTCGGGCGTATTCTGTAATCAATTCAACTGTTTTTGCACGTCTATAATATTCCCAAAGCATAATGTTAATACGGTCTTCTGACGTTCCTTGTTTCTTTAAAATAGTTGCTGCTGTATGCAGAAGATCACGGTCGTTATTTACATTTGCAAATCCATCTTTGTCACCATCTAAACCCATTCCGCCAAATAAAGAAATTGTATGGGGGAGAGTATCGGTACTATTAACAGGTCCAGCCCATATTTCAGGTTTGAAATAAAGGGAAATGATGGCATCTGGTTTTTTCGGAATATCTTTTCTTACGCTCCGTATGTTTCTTTCGTATTGATCCATTGCGGCTAAGTAATACCACGGAATACCAGAAGATTGCTCAGTTTCTTTATATAGTGCCATGCGCTTTTCATATATGCTTTGCTGATTATCTTCACCGTAAGCGATGTTTTGGTGGAGAAGAAAGCAAATCGAAAGCAAAAGAGAAATTTTTCGAAGCATGAAATAGACTCCTTTCACAACATCACTCTTTTTAGTGTGGGATATACGGAGTATTTCATTATAGGGAACGATTGGAAAAAATCTTAGAATCTTCATTTGAGCAAATCGCTTTCATACGTTAGAATAGATATGTTACATTGAAAGAAGCGAACACGGTAAACTATTTCATATTGTGCGGAGTTGATAACCATGACAAAACAAACAGAGTATAAGCGCAAGCCCGAATGGTTGAAAATTAAGTTAAACACGAATGAAAACTATACAGGCTTAAAGAAAATGATGCGTTCTAAGAATCTTCATACAGTTTGTGAAGAGGCGAAATGTCCGAATATTCATGAATGCTGGGCTGTAAGGAAAACAGCAACATTTATGATCTTAGGTGCGGTTTGTACACGTGCTTGTCGTTTTTGTGCGGTTAAAACAGGCTTACCAACTGAGCTTGATTTACAAGAGCCAGAACGCGTAGCAGATTCTGTAGTACAAATGGGCTTAAAGCACGTTGTTATAACAGCGGTTGCACGTGATGATTTAAAGGACGGCGGAGCAGCTGTTTTTGCTGAAACAGTACGCGCTGTACGTCGTGAAAATCCATTCACGTCAATCGAAGTATTACCATCTGATATGGGTGGGGTAGAAGAAAACTTAAAAATGTTAATGGATGCAAAACCAGATATTTTGAACCATAACATTGAAACAGTACGTCGATTATCTAACCGAGTTCGCGCTAGAGCAAAATATGACCGTTCATTAGAGTTTTTACGTCGAGCAAAAGAAATGCAGCCTGATATTCCAACTAAATCGAGCATTATGCTGGGCTTAGGTGAAACGAGAGAAGATTTAATTGAAGCAATGGATGACTTACGTGCAAACAATGTGGATATTTTAACTCTTGGACAATACCTACAACCATCTAAGAAGCATTTACCAGTTATTAAATATTACCCACCAGCAGAATTTGCAGAGCTTAAAGAAATTGCACTTAGCAAAGGATTTAGCCACTGTGAAGCTGGCCCACTTGTGCGTTCTTCTTACCATGCGGACGAGCAAGTACGTTCTGCAAAAGAAAAAACAGCAGAAGCGAAATAAAGAAAAAGGAGAGCTAATATTAGCTCTCCTTTTTCTTATACTCTAAAACTGTATTTTGACATGTTGATAAAATTCTTTTTAATTCTTCTGTGGATAATTCAATTGTAAATTCAGGTACACCAGGTGTGATTAAAACTTTCTTGTAAGTATAAATTGAACTGTCCACAATAATCGTTACATCTTGTGAATAACCGAAAGGAGCTACACATCCTGGCATGCAACCAGTCTCTTCTCTTAGCTCATCAGGAGAACAGAGAGATAAGCTTTCTCCTGTTATTTCTTTCATCTCTCCTCGGTTGAGGCGAGTTCCCTCTAACGTAAAGAATACGTAATACGCCCCGGATTTTGATTTTAAAAATAGGCTTTTACTTGGCGTACCTTGTAAGCCGAGTCTTTCACGAACGATGCGATCAGTCTCATAGTCAAGTACTGGCTCATGTTCAAACTTTTCATAAGAAGCATTTGTTTTATGTAGTAAAGAAAGTACGTCTTCGTACATATTGAATGATACCCCTCTCTATGTTTTACTGCAGCCCTAGCATATCTTCTCGCAGTGTCAACTGAATGTATTGGAAAGGGATATTACTTGGATGGCGCTTCCCATAATCGTTTTATGATAGATTGTTCATCAAGTGTAATTTCATAAATATCAGGATTCGTTAAAGTTTTCCATGTGTCAAAGCCAATAGTATGATCAAAGTGCTTTAAAATTAATGTGAGTAAGTTGCCATGTGTAACAAGTAATGTTGTTTCATGCTCTAGTTTTAAAACTTCCTGAATAAGTGAGATGGCGCGATCCATCGCTTGTTTTGTTGACTCTCCGCCCGAAAAGGCAATATCTATATTGGTAAAAGTGTATTCTAGTTTTTGAAGCCAATCATCCATTGAAACAGTGCTTAATATGCGTTCTGCTAACCGTTCATCTTCTTGAATAGATAAATTGGCTTGGAGGGCATATGGCCGAATAGAATCGATAGCGCGGACAAATGGGCTTGAAATAATATGATCTATTTGTAGATGATTTTCCATGAGGAATGTAGCAACGGTGTTTGATTGGTCTCTTCCTATGTTTGTTAATTCGGCATTACGCTCTTGTCCAGTTGCTGAACAATGCCTGATTACAATAATTTTCTTCATATTTCATCCCCATCTTTCAAGTTGACGATATATACTTCGACAAATGTGGAAAAAATTCCTTTTTCTTGGAAAGGGCATAGTGATCTAAGTCTGTGGAAAAGTAATGTGGATAAATCAAAATTTGAGGTGCAATTATGAAAAAAATGATATGTATTGTATTCAGTGTTTGTTTTCTCATACAATTGTCCACAGCATATGCACAATCCAATCAAGAATTAGAATATCCGAGCAATCAAAATAAATCGTTTGTGAATGAAGATCTATTTTATGAACAGTTAGATAAGAAGGTTTATAAGGAATACAAAAATGCAACATATAGCGTTCGTAAAAAAATCTTATTTAAAGAAGTACAAGATGCAGAATTTACCTTCCGACAAAAAACAGCTGTCGGCTGTCGAAGTAGAGTGGTGCTTCAAGATTCGTTTATTCATCCTGATCGCCAAGTTTATTTTTTTGGATCCTTTTCTCAAGATGAAGTAGATGAGTTGCATAAATATATCGTTATAGATGCAGAAACAAAGAAGGAACTTCGAGGTGGCCGAAGTTATCACTGTTACGAAAATCCACATAAAAAATAAACCACCAATTTTGGTGGTTTATTTTTTACTCTGCTGTACTCACTAATTTCTCTTTCATTTTACGAATAAGAATGAAACCACCAATCGCGAAGAGAAGAGTAATTCCTTCTGCGACAAAGATGTTAATCATTTTTGTTTGGTAAAGTACTGCGAAAAAGTCTACAAGTGCGTGGAATAGTATAGCGTATACGAGGAAAATGTATTTCTTTTGTTTTACTGCGTATACAACAAGCATTGTAAAAGCAATTTGCAGAACGAGTGCCATAATTCTTTCTAAGCTACCGAGTAAGTATAAGTAGGCAGGTTGCTCTATTAACAAGTCCTTGATATGGCTCAACTGTGGGTATTGTTCAACCATTTGAGCGAAGCTACCATTGTTAATAGATGTTGCAAAGGTAAGAGTTTGAAGCCCAGCGAATCCGCCGACTAAAATCGATTCAATACCGCCGTGTCCAATTCCGTACGCAAGACCGTCCTTATAATCTCGATATTTTTTCAGTAAGTAGTAAAAGGCAACGAAACGACCTAGTTCTTCAAAAATACCAGCAGTCAACCCACCATATATTGCGAAAATAAATGGGTTTTCTAAAATTGGACCTATTGTTGGATTACCACGCATGAATAATTGGAATGGTGTTTCGAGAATTTGGGTAAACCCGATAAAGATAAGGATACCAACGCCAACTATTTTCCAATTAATATTATATTTCTTACGGAAATAAACGAGTACAATAATTGGGACCAGAACCGAAACAACGAGTTGAATTATGATACTGGCAATTACAGTATTTGAAACCATACTTTCACCGCTTTCTAATGTATGTACATATATATTATGCATGAAATGTAGGAGAATGTGGAGAGATGAATCTTTCAAAAACAAAATGAAATTTTTATTGACTCTAACGTTGCGTCATACTTTATCGTATGTATTAAGGGGGAGATATGCATGACAATGAGGGTAAAAGAAGTAGCTAATTTAGTTGGAATTAGTGTGCGCACACTGCATCATTACGATGAAATTGGGTTGCTAACCCCAGACGAGACGACAGAATCTGGATATCGTCTGTATTCCAATGAAAATTTAGAAACGTTGCAGCAAATTTTATTTTTTAAAGAGCTTGGCTTCCCTTTAAAGAAGATTAAGGAGATTATCATGAGTCCTTCATTCGACCGTGAAGAGGCATTACAGCTTCATAAGAAAATGCTTCTTGAAAAGCGGGCTAGATTGGATAAAGTGATAGCGACGATTAATAAAACAATTCAGCATACAAAAGGAGAGATTGAGATGACGAATAAAGAGAAATTTGAAGGATTTGATTTTAGTCATAATCCGTATGAAGAAGAAGCACGTGAACGATGGGGAGATGAGGCTGTAGATAAAGCGAATAAAACAGCGAAGGGTATGTCTACAGAGAAACAGGAGGAGTTTAATAATATTTACAGAAAGCTAGCAACACTTCGAAATGGAGCACCGGATTCTAAAGAGGCACAATCCGCAATCGGGGTATGGTACGATTACTTGCAAAACTTCGGTGAATATTCATTAGAGGCCTTTAAGGGACTCGGTCAAATGTATGTTGCTGATGAGCGCTTTACGAAAAATATTGATAAGTTTGGTGAAGGTTTAGCGCAGTTTATGTGTGATGCGATGGAGGTTTATGCGGATTTACACCGCTAAGGAAATGTCACTTATTAAAAAAGCCGATTTCCATCTCAAGGATGATATTATCCCCTTTAGGTAGACAGTGTTAAAAAGACCATGTATAAACATGGATGTTACACTATTACTTGGAGGGGATTTTTCATGGCAAAAAAAGGTACAACATTTAATACATACTCGGAAGAAGTAAAGTTATCAGCTGTTCAAAGTTATTTAAACGGAGAAGGAAGCTACGATATGATAACGGAGAAATATCAGATTAAAAGCTCTACACAACTTAAAAATTGGGTAAAAAAATATAAAGAATGTGGTGAAATTACAGATGCTCGTGGGAAAAATAGTGGAATGAAAGGGATACCAAACCCTTTAAAAGGCAAACGTGTTCATTTCAACACCATTGAAGAGGAACGTGACTACTATAAGGCTCAGGTTGAATATTTAAAAAAGCAGTATCCAAATCTGTAAATGGGGGCGTACCAAAATATAAAGAGAGATATCGTATCATTGAATCATTAAAGAGAAAATATCCAGTTCTATGGCTTACTAAATTTGCGGGTGTACATCGTTCAAGTTACTATAAGTGGATTCATACAAAAAGCATAAAAAACATGCGACTAGAGTCCGATCAACGATTAAAAAAGGTAATACAATCTATTCACGTAAAGCACAAGGAATATGGTTATCCACGTATGAAAATCGCTTTACAAGAAAAAGGTTATTTTATAAATCACAAAAAGGTATATCGCTTAATGAGTGAGCTCAACATTCAGTCTATTATTCGGAAGAAGCGTCGCTTCTTTAAAGGGAACTATTCCAATGTTTTTCCGAATGTTTTAAACCGTGAATTTAAAAATCGTCAACAAAATGAAGCACTTGTTACAGATATTACGTACCTACGATTCCAAGAGGGATTTCGGTATCTTTCTGTTGTCCAAGATATTTATAATAACGAAGTTGTTTCTTGGAAAATATCCAAGCGCAATGATAATGAACTTGTATTAGATACAATTGAAATGTTGGCACAAAAAAGAGATGTGCGTGGAACCATTCTCCATTCAGATCAGGGATTCCAGTACACATCTCATGCCTACAACAAACGACTTTTAGATTTAGGTATCATTGGCAGCCACTCTCGCAAAGGAAACTGCCATGATAATGCCTGTATCGAGTCATTTTTCTCCCATTTTAAATCGGAGATGTTGTATTTGAATCATTTTAAAACAGAAGAAGATTTAATACAAGCAATTGAAGAATATATTTACTTTTATAACTATAAACGGTTCCAAAAACGACTCAACCATCGAGCTCCGATAGAATATCGAATCTCGATGGCTGCTTAGTCTTTTTAATACTGTCTACTTGACAGGGATAAGACCAGGAATCGACTTTTTTAGTTATTCTTAATGAACTAACGCATGCGTTAGTTGCATAAGTAAGAGGTTTGAAAAAATAGCCTGTATATATTTGACCGATGAATAACGTACCTATTTTCTTGTGTTTGTTCATGTTATATACAGAAAATTCGAAAAAACATAATCGAAAACGTAACATATTATTTATCTGTTTGTTTTTGCTTCTTTTTCAAATACTCCGCACGCAATTTTTCAAGTTGCTGCTTTTTATCAAATTTGGCTGGCGTCTGTTTTTCATGAAACTTTGTCACAGCTGCCTGACCTTTGTAATCCAATTGATATTTTCCCACTTTGTTCACCTACTTTTCTTGTCTTTAAAGAGAATCTATTCAACAAATATACTATACCTTATTTTACTGAAGTAAACCTTATTATTTTATTAGTTGCAAAGTCTTTTTCCTACTTGTTTAAAAAAATCTACATCCCCAATATTTTTCTCCAAAAAATCACCCCTTGTTATGAAGTTTCCTACTTAAACTAACCTGCCCCGTTAGTTTAAGTAGGAAACTTCACAATCTCAATAGAGTAAAGCCTATTGGTACATAATCAAATCACCTTTAAATTAGACTTCATAATGTCTCATAAGACTTGTATCAAAATGCTTATCGTTGTAAATGCGCATTTTCCTGACTCTATCCCATACCCATCAACCTAAGATTTTGAAGTATCCCCAAAACGGAAATTTCATCCTTTCATAGTTGTCCGTGGGAATTTAGTTCATTTTTTTCATTTTGAGGAAGAATGTATTTCTTAACTTGATAGCAATGTGGCGGGACCCCAAATAGTAAAAAGGTGGAGGTTTTCTCCACCTTTTTATTTTTTAATCATATTATTTAAAGTTTGATCTCCCGTATTGTTCAAATGAGGATTATCGCTCATTTCACGTTTTAACATATCAAGACTTTGTTCATATTCTTTATCGTTTAAGCTACCTGATTGGAGACCTTGAATTTGAGAAATCAACTTTTGGTTTGTTGATACATATGCTTTATAATAGCGAGGGACGATGGACAGAGCTGTTTTATATACTTGATCTGTTACGAGTTTCGGATCCGTTGTGTTTGCACGGTATACAACGAACACTTCGTCGTCGGTAACGAGTGTAGCGGCATTGGTGACGTCAGGAAGTTTGACTGTCATGCTCGTAATCATTTCGGCGACTTTCTCACGGTTAATAGCGCCTACTTGTTTGTTAGATACTTCATGCTTCTGTTTAGAAGAATAACCGACTCTTGTTAATCGTGTATTTGTGTTTTCCGTATGATACATGTCGTTTTTGTTGGAAACAAGAACACGACTTCCTTCTTCACGCTCCATTTCGGCTTTATTAGTTGATTGGCAGCCTGCAAATAAGGAAAGAGTGAGAAGAGAGAGTATAATTTGCTTTTTCACGATGTATCACCTCCTTCTCCATAGCATGCACTAATTTTCAATTTTTTGTATTTGAAATTGTTGGTTGTTATGCTTTGTGATACGATAAAAAGAAGAATGCTTAGAGAGGAAGTTCATAATGGAGCAAAAGCAAGAGATTCATACTACGGTGAGCGTTAATAATGTTCAGTACGAAGTAATTAAAAACTTTCGTGACGGTTTTAGTGAAGAAGCACTTAAAGAGCGCTATGCAGAAATTTTAAATAAATATGATTATATCGTTGGAGACTGGGGTTACGAGCAACTTAGATTGCGTGGATTCTTTGATGATAGTAATCAACGTTCGACATATGATACAAAAATTAGTACTTTATCGGAGTATTTATACGAGTACTGTAACTTCGGTTGTGCACACTTTGTATTACGAAAAGTGAAGAAATGAAAAAATCCTCTTACGATTGTAAGAGGATTTTTTCATAGCAGTTATACCAATTATGAGGAGGCTGTTTACTTTTGAAATAAACAGCACCTCGGCAAATATAATTGTTTTTTTCATATAAGCTTAATGAAACGGGATTACCTGCAAAGCAATCTAGGCGTATTCCTTTGCAACCTTCCTGCCTTGCTTCGCTTTCCCAAAAAGATAATAGTACTTTACTATATCCTTTGCCTTGCGCGAGCGGATGGATGACAAAAGAGTGGACGATAAGAAAGTGTCCTTCTGTTTCTGACCAGTCAATTAGTTTGTATTCTGGAGACTCTGCTTCGTTTAAGACAACAGCGCCGACAAGTACTTGGTCTTGGAATAGACAATATAATTCGTCTTGTTCTAAATGATAGGAAATGTGTTCTCGCGTTGGATAAGAATCATCCCATTGATAAATTTGGTTCTGTAAGAGTGCTTCTTTGCATGCTGTATACATTACATCTAAGTCATTCAATAAGTCAATCGTACCTTTTTTCACCTTTAACATGGGAGTCCTCCTTACAAACAAATTGAAATGTAATCACCTTCAGAAAGCGTCTTGTTTGGTTTCATTTGTTGTCCGTTCAATTGGATATGCCCATTTTTAATTTTATCCACAATGATAGTGCGGCTCCAATCTGAAATATATGTGGATAACACTTTATCAATCCTGTGGGAACCGAAAACTATGTCTAATACGATCGTTATTTCGGCTATACCACTTTCTTTGTATTGTGTAATGGAAATGGTAGTACTTGTTTCCGTTTGTTCTTGCTGAGTCATATCGACAGTTTCGACGTGATCAGTAAATGATTTATAAATATGAAGTTTTTGATTCCACGTATGATCTTTCGGACATTTATAAATTGCAAATCGATATATGTTCTTTCCGTTTGCATTATGTCTGCGAATATTCGTGTCAGTAAATAGGGGAGTGCGTCTACAATTTTTACAATACTTTTCGATTGTATTTTGCTGATTTTCATATAAACTCCAAGAAAGTTGTACTTTTTGCATTTTCCTTCACCTCTTATATTAGTGGCAAAGGAACTTGAGACTCCCACGACTAAAGTCGCAAGCCCGAATCCTTACGGAGTCACGGGTGGGATTCTTGAATGACTAAGCGTTCGCAGTCCATTTCTGTTTTGAACAGCCTTCAAGATGAGGGCATCTCATTGCCCCTCCTAAACCAGACCATATAGGTGCTTAGGCTGATTGACTATTACCATCAATCACAGTTGCGTAGCGAATATTCATCGCTCCAACGATATCGCGATGTGTCTCAAATCCACATTGACACTTGTATTTTCTATCCCGCGCCTTGTTCTTTTCAGAACATTTGGGACAACTTTGACTTGTATAAGCTGGATTCACATATTCAACCTGAATACCAGCTAGCATTGCTTTATACGAAATAAATTGTGACAAACGATAGAATGACCAAGTGTGCAGGTTTTTTTCGTTTTTACGGCTTGTTCTTGCCGTCTGTCTTATATTCGTTAGTTGTTCTAATCGAATGACAGAAATATGATTATCCACCGCAAAATCAATGATTTCACGACTTATTTTGTGGTCTTTATCTTGCATCCATCTCTGCTCTTTATCATCTAATCGTCGAATGGCATTCAATTTTTTGTCTTTTCCTAACTTCTTACGGACACTACGAAACTTACGCTTCTTATATTTGTTGTGTCTACCATTTCCAAAGAAGCGAACCTTATCATCATCTGTGATTGCTACCGCAGGGACTTTGAGGCCTAGGTCTATCCCTAAAACTTTTGTTCCTACTCTTTCATTTGTAGGAAGTGTGACAGATATTTGGGCCATCCACTTATTCGATTTCTTTATGATACGAAGTGTACCTAACTTATGCTTTAACAAATCCAAATTGCGATTGTTTTTATCGATTAATAAA
The DNA here is from genome assembly GCF_038050385.1 of Bacillus sp. FSL R9-9410. Classification (NCBI taxonomy): domain Bacteria; kingdom Bacillati; phylum Bacillota; class Bacilli; order Caryophanales; family Bacillaceae; genus Bacillus; species Bacillus sp. FSL R9-9410. The sequence goes on along the minus strand of NZ_JBBOTV010000002.1, from coordinate 54,036 downwards.
GCGCGTATCTTTAAACGAGTTGACTTTCCATGTATCATCAAAGGGACTGAAATATAATTGTAATCAAATGAATAATTTTGATTGTTCCATACGCAAACAGGCCTCTTTAGAATCGGAATAATTTTATAATTGCTTTTCTTTACTTTTGTAGCAAACAAACTTTTCGCGTCTTTAATCGCTTGATTCTTCACCGCACTTGGGATATTCGCTTCAATATCTTTTGTGCTTTTCTTCGTACTTTTCTTTGCTTCAATCATTTCTGATACAAGTGTATTTATAACTTTAATATATTCGTGGCTACTTTGTTCCAATAAACGGATTTGTTCTTTTGTTGGAATCAATTTCACTTTCACTGTTAGGGTCTGTGACATACATTTCATCCCCTTATTTTTTGATTTCCATCATCGTTCATTTGATACATTTCTAGCAATAAAAACAAAATAAGAACGTGTCCATAAACTTTGCAACTGCATACGATGAGGAGCTTCTTCTCTCAAACGATTTGATGCCACTTTTTTATTTTTAGGACTAAGTGTTGGAGTATATTTAAAAACAAATGAATGTGTTTATTATCGTAATTACTTATTTATGGAAAATTACAACAGGAATAAGCCCGAAGAAACTACATATACTTTGACGTTCCTTCTATCTATTCTTAATTATAACATAGAGGTTGGAAAATTCTGAATAATAACAATAAAAAAACACCAGCTAACATAGCTGGTGCACCAGATAAATTATATAAGTTCAAATAAAAATGAGCGTAATTCTTCTGCATTTTCTTCAGACATCGAAAATGCGTGCTCTAAGTAGCCTGGTTCGTTTAAATCGTCAGGACCGATGAGAGCAAATTTGTTGCTCTGCATATCAAGGACTATCGTTTTACCGTAATGACGATCGGAGTATAGAAGCGCTAAATCATGACGCTCATTTTCCCCCATAAAGCTAACGAAACGAGTTTTTGTAGCGACTGTATCGTCGTACAGAAAGAAACGTTCTTCCATACACATGGCTCCTTTATTAAATATCTAAGTTTAAGTGTGGTTTATGATCTAAATGATGATGCGTTTTAATGAATCGTACCGTTCTTGTTTTGTAACGCATAACGATAGAATATGTTTCAGCTAAATCTCCGCCAAGGAATTTCACGCCGTCTAATAATTCACCAGCAGATACACCTGTTGCTGAGAAGATTGCGTCATCACCAGATACTAAGTCATCTAACATAAGAAGTTGACGAGGATCTTCTAATCCCATTTCACGGCAACGAGCTTCTTCTTCTTCGTTCATTGGAACTAAGCGCGCTTGCATTTCACCTTCAAGGCATTTTAATGCTGCTGCAGAAATAACGCCTTCTGGAGCTCCGCCTACACCTACGAATAAGTCGATACCTGTTCCAGGTAAAGCTGTAGCGATTGATGCACCAACATCTCCATCACCAAATAGTTTTACGCGTGCACCTTTTGCACGAACACGGTCAATAATATCTTGATGACGTTCACGTTCTTGGATGATAACCGTTAGGTCACGAATTTTTTTATTGTTTGCTTCTGCTACAATTTCAATTGTTTTTTCAATTGGATCATCTAAGCTAATTTTACCAGCTGCTTTTGGACCAACCGCGATTTTTTCCATGTACATATCCGGAGCATGAAGAAGGTTTCCTTTATCTGCGATTGCGATAACTGCCATTGCATTTGCAAGGCCTTTCGCAACGATGTTTGTACCTTCTAGTGGGTCAACGGCGATATCTACTTCTGGACCGTTACCTGTTCCTAGTTCTTCACCAATATACAACATCGGTGCTTCATCAAGTTCTCCTTCACCGATTACAACTGTACCTGCCATGTGTACTGAATCGAACATATCACGCATAGCTGTAGTTGCTGCATCATCTGCTTCGTTTTTCTTTCCGCGGCCCATCCACTGTGCGGATGCTAAGGCTGCTGCTTCTGTTACACGGACAATTTCTAGTGCGAGTTCACGTTCCAAGGTTGCATTCCTCCAATTTCAAAAATCATACAAATATAACTATAACAAATAACGAGGAAAAGGTGAATTCGAAAAATTGTCGATTTTTTCAGAAGAAAGCGTTACAATTAAAATGTAAATGCTTTAATTTCCAGGTAGGTGACATTCATGTACTTCGTAGACAGAAAGAAAATAGAACAAATGCTAGTATGTTTAGAACGAGCAACAAATACATTTCAAGAGAAAAAGACATATGAAACCGAGTTTGAATTTTATGCATTAGAGCGCATAGCCCATCTTATTATCGATTGTATATTAGATGTAGGAAATGCGATGATTGATGGATTTATTATGCGCGATCCAGGAAGTTACGAAGATATTATTGATATTTTAATGGACGAGAGAGTTATAAGTGGAGAAGAGGGAGCGCATATTAAAGAAATTATTCTTCTTCGAAAAATGCTTACGCAAGATTATATTCACATGAATCATGATGAATTATATAAGACGATTCAAAAACATATCGCCGTGGTAGAGAAATACCCAGCGAATATTCACAGTTATTTAGAAAAGGAATTAGGGCCTGTATCTGCATTTGTACCAGAATAATTGTGCTTATAAGATCCCCGGAGATTCCTTTGGGGATCTTATATTGTATATGAGAAAAGGGAGAAGGGCGAGTTATGGGGCAAGCACGTACGACGAAAGAAGAGATTGTACAATTGTTGAAGGTAAAGGGCGAGCATACTGTAGCAGAATTAGCTGAAGCTTTAGAGATTACGGAAATGGCAATCCGAAGGCATTTAAGTAATCTTGAGAAAGATGAGCTAATTTATTCAAAGATGCTAAGGCAGCATGTTGGACGACCAACATATTTGTATGGATTAAGTCAAAAGGGAGAAGATACATTCCCGAAAGAATATAAGCAGTTTGCTATTGAAATACTAGATGATTTAGCTCGAATGGGCGATGAAAAAATACTTCGTTACGTTTTACAAGCGAGAACGAAACGAATGGAAGAGCAGTTGCAAAAGAAGATAAGTAATCAAAGTAATTTAGCGTATAAAGTACAGGAAATAGCTGCTATGCAAGAGAAAAATGGTTATATGGTTCAAGTAAAGAGAGATGGGGAACGCTCTTTCATACTTGAAAAGCAAAACTGTCCGTTAAAGGAAATAGCGGAGAAATTCCCGCAAGTGTGTGAAGATGAAAAAGATATGTACAAGCGGTTATTTACAGGTGCAAATGTGAAGACGTTAACGAACATGTGTGTGGGAGATTGTAATTGTTCGTACCAAATAAAAGAGAAAAAATGAACGTTATGGGACGCTTTAGGGTAAAGCGTTTTTTTCTTTTGAAAAAGGGGTTAATATAAGAGTGGTATGATAGATGAGAACGTTAGCATAGAAGGAGAGACAAATAGATGTATAAAGGTTATTTAATTGACTTAGACGGTACGATGTATCGCGGAGAAGAACAAATTGAAGAAGCAAGCGATTTCGTAAAAACATTAGGAGAGCGCGGTATTCCATATTTATTCGTTACAAATAACTCAACTCGTAAACCAGAACAAGTTGCAGAAAAACTTGTTCGTTTCGATATTCCAGCGAAAGCGGAGCAAGTATTCACAACGAGCATGGCTACAGCGAACTTTATTTATGAGCGCAAACAAGATGCAACTGTCTATATGATTGGTGAAGAAGGCTTACACGCTGCTCTTGTGGAAAAAGGATTTGAACTTGTGGATGAAAATCCTGATTTCGTCATTGTTGGTTTAGATCGAGATATCACATATGAAAAATTAGCAAAAGCATGTCTTGCTGTGCGTAACGGTGCAACGTTTATTTCAACAAATGGGGATATCGCAATTCCGACTGAGCGCGGGTTATTACCAGGTAACGGTTCATTAACATCAGTTGTTGCAGTATCAACAGGTGTGGACCCAATCTTTATTGGTAAACCAGAATCAATCATTATGGAACAAGCGTTAAAAGTGCTTGGCATAGGAAAAGATGAGGCTTTAATGGTTGGGGATAACTACGATACAGATATTTTAGCGGGGATAAATGCTAGTATGCATACCCTTCTTGTCCACACTGGAGTAACAACTGTGGAGAAGTTAACAGAATATGAAGTACAACCGACGCAAGTTGTGCATAACTTGACGGAGTGGATTGAGAAGATGTAATGAAATGCAGGTAACCGGAAGAGGTTGCCTGTTTTTTATTTCTAAAATAAAGACGCTAAAAATAGCCTTTCTATATCCCGCTCATACAAAGTACAAAGAAGACGAATAAAATGATAACAATACCGATACCAAAGTTAAATACGAGAGTACTATCCATATATGTAACCTCCTTGTTTGAAAGTAAAAAGCACTCTGGCTGGAGTGCTTTTTATTATCCGAATCTGTCGCAACGAACGCCGCAACATATAGAAAGGGAATAATGTGTTTAAGAGTTATATTAATTTATGCATTAATTTTGTAAATGAGCAGGTCCTGCTCGGGTATAAAAAAAAGACACTCTTTCGAGTATCTTTCATGATGACAACATGTGCCAATTGCTTGAATTTGATAAGACGTTAATTTTCCGGTTAACGGTCTTTCTTAATCAAGAAGTGTAACAACAGCGATTCAAATAAATTTTAGCATTTTTTAAATGGGTGTGCGTATGCAATCATGCATATTACAAGTAGAGGAGAATCAATCATGGAAAATGAATGAGTAAATACATATAGATTAGTAGAGTATTTGATAAGGAGCGAGATGAATGGATATACATAAGTTAACAGAGGAAGAAGCGAAAGAAATAAATACGTGGAAGTATGAAGAGCCCTATACGTTATATAGCTTTTCAGGAGATGCTGAAGTAATAGAAGAGTTGCTAGATGGGACGTATTACGGTTGTTGTAATGCGAAGGGAGAATTCATCGGCTATTTTTGTTTTGGAGAAAATGCACAAGTGCCAGGTGGAAGAGATGCTAATTTATATAGGGGAGAAGATGTAGTAGATATCGGACTTGGAATGAAGCCGGATTTAACAGGGAAAGGGATGGGGGAAATATTTTTTCAAGCGGGAATAGCATTTGCTACTGAGGAATTGAATTCGAAAATGTTTCGACTGAGTGTAGCGACATTCAATAAGAGAGCGATTAGGCTATATAAAAACATTGGATTTCAAGTAGGACCTCTTTTTTTGAGCCGTGGAAGAGAGTTCATGCTTATGGAATATGAAAGGCCGTCAGTATAAAACTGACGGCCTAGATACGTTACTCCGAATGCTCAGCACGGTGCGCTAAACGGCTTGAAGCAGCGGCAGCGATTCCGCCAACGATATCATCAAGGAATGTGTGCACCTTTCCAGTTGATTTATCATTTAAGTATTCTAAAATACCTGGCTTTAATTTATCGATATATCCAAAGTTCGTGAAACCGATAGAACCGTACACGTTAACGATTGAAAGTGCGATGACTTCATCGATTCCATATAGTCCTTCATCGCGTTTTACGATATCTTGTAACGGTTGACTTAATAGTCCTTTTTCAGCGAGGACATCAAGTTCAATGCCTGTAATAAGTGCGTTTTGTACTTCTCGTTTTGATAGTACACGCTCAACGTTATAGCGACATTCTGACATCTCTAAATTTGCATGGTATTTCTTTTGAAGAAAATGAACAAGATCAGCAATATCGTCAATTGTTACACCGCGTTCTTGTAATAGGTGTAATGCTCTTTCTTGTAGTTGATTTGAGTCTTTCATGTTTATCACCTTTTTTTCTTTTTAGTATTTGTATACGTTTCGTTGCTTTATCATGTGCATAGGAATGAAAGGCGAGCACAAGCTCATATATATAAAGAAAAACCATAGGTGGCGACTGCGATGATTCAGCATATTTATGAGCATTATCACATGAATGTTAAAGAATTAATCCCCCTTGGCCCCTATAAAAGCTTTTGGATTCGCAACAAAATTTATGTACTTGTTCCAATTGGAGAAATGGAGGAAGAAGTACTTGTAGAGATGAAAAAGCTCAGTGATTATATGAACCAGCAAGGGGATATAACTGTTGCGACTTTCGTTCCGACTATACACGGCTACCATGTAAGTGAGATAGAAGAAAAAAATTACTGCTTATTAAAAGGTATGCGTATGTTAGAGCGACATGCTACATCATTAGGAAGTGAGCTTTCTATATTCCATAAACGTGGCGCATTCTTTCCAGAAGAAGTTGAGCAATTAAGCCGCATTGGCGAATGGAAAGCATTATGGGAAAAAAGGCTCGACCAATTAGAAAGGTTTTGGCAATCGCAAGTGATGAACCATCCTTCAGACGTATTCGATCAATTGTTTATTGAATCCTTCCCATATTACTTAGGAGTTGCAGAAAATGCAATTCAATATGTTGTCGATACAGAAATGGACGATACACCACAAATAACTGACGCAGCAACAATTTGCCAAGAACGATTTACACCTCTATTATGGCATCAAACGAAGCGCTTAAAACTTCCTTTTGATTGGGTATATGATCACCCAAGTAGGGATATAGCAGAATGTATTCGCTATATGATGATAGAAAAAAAGAAAGATTGGGAGCAAACGGTAGTTCAATTCATTACAGATTATGAACGTAATTATTCGCTCTCTTCATTTGGTTGGCGCTTATTATTCGCAAGGCTTCTGTTCCCGCTTCACTACTTTGAAACGGTTGAACGATATTATCAAACAGGAAACGAAGAACAAAAAGGTATATATAGAGCTCGTTTAGAAATCATTTTACATGATGTGAAGCGCACTGAGCAATTTATGAATCATTTTTACGAGTCATTTCGTTTACCTGTTGATAAGTTAGGCATTAGGAAATTAGATTGGCTATCTTAAAAGTATAAAAAAGAGACCAATTGAGGTCTTTTTTTTATACTTTTAAGATACCTGTGTCTATCTTTATATAATAAGAAGCTATGCTCCTACTTTTTGATCTGTACATATAGTTAAAATAATGTGGTGTCTTTCAATTTTTTCATTTACCTTTTTTAATAATTCTTGTTGTATTTCTTTAAATAAAAATTGATAGCTCGTATTCCATGTCGGTATAACGGGTGAAAGACTTAATAAATATTCTTTTTTCTGTTCTAATTCTTGAATTGTTACAAAAGTACTCCCTATTTTTGGCATACGTCGTCCCCCTATGTTTTTCGCTTTATATGTGTGAACGATTCACTATATATTAATTATCGCATTTTTTGAGAAGGATTTCCAATTTTGTTTTATGATGTTAATAGTATAGGGGAGTATTTCTTGTTTGCGTACAAAAAAAGAGACCAAATTTGGTCTCTTTTCTTAGAAGTAGCTTTGAACGAGCCGCTTCCGCTTTTAGATTAAAATACTTGTTCTACTTCAATAACGCCTGGTACTTCTTCAAGTAGTGCGCGTTCGATACCAGCTTTTAGTGTGATTGTAGAACTTGGGCAGCTTCCGCATGCACCCATAAGGCGTAGTTTTACGATACCTTCTTCAATGTCTACTAATTCAACGTCTCCGCCATCGCGAAGTAAGAATGGACGTAATTTATCTAATACTTCTAATACTTGTTCTTGCATATGTGGGTTTTCCATTTTTATCGACTCCTTTCATCAGTTTTATTATAATCAAGATAGAGGGGAAAATCTATTTTTTCTCTTCTTGTTTTATTGTCGAAATATTATATCATGTTTACAACGTGTTTTTTCAGTATAGGGGTATAGAATAAATTTGTAAAATGATGTGCTTATGCAATAAGATATCTGAATATGCTGTTAGAACGAGAAGTGGGGGAGAAGAAATGGTTAATGTGCAAGTGTATGGGACGAAAGTAATTTGTGCGAGCTGCGTTGGAATGCCATCTTCAACAGAAACGTTTGAGTGGTTACAAGCGGCGATTGGTCGTAAATATGAAGGACAAGAAAATAAATTTAAGTTTGAGTATATTGATTTTCAAGAAGAACAAGAAGATGAAGATAAAAAAGTATTCGCAGAGCGAGTAGTGGAGGAAGATTTATTTTATCCAGTCGTTCTTGTAAATGGAGAAATTGTTGGAGAAGGAAATCCTCGTTTGAAGGATGTTTACGAAGAAATCGAGAAATATTTATAAATCAGGAAGCCTTTGCGAATTTGCGAAGGCTTTTTTATATGGAGGGATAGATGTGGAGAATGGAATAAAACATGCTTTACCAGAAGAAGTAAAACAGTTAATGGAGCAGTACATAGTAGAATTAAAAGAAATTTTTTCGGATGAAAAAATAGTCGGGGTATATATTTACGGATCAATCGCGCTAGGAGCATTTCATATAGAAACGAGCGATGTTGACTTTGTTACGGTAATAAGTGATTCCGTGAATGAAGCTGAAAAAAAACAAATTATAGAACTGCATAAAAAAATTAGGAAAAGTACGTTAGGTAAAAGAATGGACGGTATGTATATTCCTCTTGCTGACTTAGGGAAATACAATCATGAAATAAATGAGTACGTGTATTGTGCAGAGGGGAAAGCGGATAGTGGTTATTGGGACATTAATGCAGTCACATGGTGGACATTGAAAAACCAAGGTATTACAGTTATCGGGAGAGAAGTAGAAGACCTTCCCTTTCAAATAAAATGGGACGATGTAGTAAATACAATGAAATATAACGTAGAACATTACTGGCTTGAAAAAGCGAAGCGTCCCTATTTATTTTTCATAGAAGAATGGGTAGAATCAGCTGTCGTTACGATGGGACGCATTTTATATACGTTAGATCATAAAACAATTGTTTCAAAAGATAGAGGATTGCAATACATGTTGGAACTTTACTCTCATAAGTGGGAGCCTTTATTAAGAGAAGTAGAGCGAATGCGGCATAATCCAAAGGAAAAGCGAAAAATCTCTAGTTGGAGACGGGCTGATATGACGAAGAGGTATTTGCTTAGTGTGATTGAGGAGTGTAGGCGAAAGTGGTAGGTGAATAGTAAAAGCATCCTTTGTATGAAGGGTGCTTTTACTATTTTTAGATAATGAAAAAGTACTTTACAAGGAATGAGAAGTCGAAAGATAATATTAAAAAACATATATATACGGGGGAAGAGAATGAGTAAATATAACTTTCATATAAGTAAAGAACAACTATGGAAAGGATGCATTTTTAATTCGATTGCGAGTGCAATTAGTGTGGCGCATTATCCAGATTTCTCACCTGAAAGTTCGTGGGATGGTTTTAACTATAGTGTGCAAGATAGTCAAGGCGGACGAGGGACAATTACTTTTCATCCGAAGTACACGATCGTATGTCTTCAAGATGTAAATAGCGAGAGAATGGAAGAGTGGATTGATGCGGCAAATTATTTTGAAGGGGCACCTTCGAAAGTAGTAGACATTGCTAAAGAAGAAGCACTTCAATACGTATTAGAAGAAGTAGAAGGCGAAACAGTTCCTTTCATTACAACAGCATTTTGGATTGATGATAACGGTGCATATTCAATCGATTCATTTGAAGAGATGGAAGAACACGGTGGATTCTTATTAGAAATCCCACTACTTGATACGAAATCAGCAATTGAAAGATTGGAAGAAGAGTATGAACTGACAGAGGAACAAATAGAGCTTTTACAATTAGTGTATGAGAGAAAAATCCAAAATCCAAACGAGGAAATTATGTTGTCTAAAGAAGAGGTAGCGATGATTGGAACAAATGATAGCGAAGGGTTGGAAGTGAGTAAAGAGTCGTTTGAAGAAATGAATATTACTTGGGAGTTGTAGGGGAGGATAAAATGTTTCCGATTGGTGAGCAGCCGAATATTACGAAAGATTTAGTAAGTATAGCTGGCGATTTAGAAGAGCTAGCGATTGAGGGGAAAACAAAAAATATAGAACGACTAGCATCTTTACAAGTTAAGAAGTTATGGGTGTTCGCAGTAAATCAAAAGCAGTTTGAGCATATTCTTACGTATGTTCGTCCCGATATATTATACGTTTACGAAATGAGGGTCGAGGATTTAAGTAGTCTTCAGAAATTATCTAATTTACAACAGTTATATATATGCTGGAATACAAAAGCGAAGACGTTATGGGATATCGAGTATAATAAACAACTCAAATCTTTACTAATTGATGATTTTTCTAAGCTAGAAGATTTAAGTGCTTTAGGTAAGTGTCCACAACTCAATACCTTCTATATGGGCGGCGGGATAAATACAGCGATGAAAGTACAAACTTTAAAGCCGCTTGCTGAATTACAGCATTTGAAAAAGCTTACTCTTATGAACTTAAAGGTTAAAGATGATTCGTTAGAACCTTTAATACAATTAAAAAATTTGAGGGAGTTAAGCTTATCTAATCAATTTAAGGTGGAAGAGTATGCAAAATTATCTGTAGCATTGCCATATACGGAATGTGAGTTTTTTAAACCTTATGTATATATGAACGATGCAATAGACGGGAAAAATATAATGGTGACCGGAAGAAGAAGGCCATTCCTGAATTCGAAAACGGATACCGTAAAGATGCAAAAGTATGAAGAACAATTTAAAAAGCTACAAGAAGAATATAAAGCACTAGTAGAAAGCACAATGTGAAATTACATTGTGCTGTTTTAATTTGTAGAAAGAAAAACAGGTAAGAAGCAAAAATGCTTTTTCTTGTAATATTGGAACGACAGCTATTACGGAAGTAATGGAATGTATAGTTGTCTTTATTAAATTTTTATATGAAGCCCACGTTTGAAACCAGTCGAAAATAGTAGAAAGGTAATCCGGAATATGGATAGTTTCATGTGAAACATTATGTAATAACTGGTTCTGTTTCATATGTATAGGGTCTATTCTCGTTCGTAGAATGTAATCAAATATTGAAATGTTTTCTTTTACTTGTAATTGGTCCGTAATAAGTTGCGGGAGACCGATTGGATGAACATCTATATTTATATAGAAGTCATCTCCAAACTGGCTTTTTTGTATATTGATAAGCTTATAAAATCCGTTTTCAGCTTTGAAAAATGAGTGTCTTTTTTTCTTAAAACCGAGTGGTTTTAAAGTAGCGTGTAATTTTGTAATGAAATCTTGCTTCTTTTGAGAGAGAGGTTTACTCTTCATCATAATCGTACGTAGTTAAGTTTTGTAAGAAACTTTCAAAGTTAGGTGCTAATTCAATAATTTCCTCAAACTCATTATCGATAAATATAACTGGAGGATTTTCAACAACATTTCGATAGTCTAATGCAATCCACGTATGTCCGTCCCCAGATAAAAGTACGATATTCTCAGGCATGTCCCATTCCTGAATTAAATAATGGCTATCTAAAATACTAGATTTATTTTCATCTAAAGAAATGCCATATAAACCGGAAACATTAACGTGATCGTCTGCCCAAGAATTTGGCTCTGAAGTAGGGTGAGCATCTAATTGAAGAGTTCCTCCATTTTGTTCTTTTAGAAGATTTATGTACGATTCTGGGAGCTTTACGTTCAGTACTTCTTCTGCTTTTTTTATTAGTTCGTCGTTAATAGGTGCTAATTTTAAATAGTCATCGTCTGCCCAAAGTGTAGTCTTCATATTTGGTCACCTCAAATAATAGTTTTATAAACTTTATTTTGTATATTATAGTTAATTAAAATATTGCGCAATAGAGAGGGAAGATATCATGATTAACCACAATAAAATTAAACAATTGTTAGCACATGTAGATCGCGCTGAGGATAATGAAATTGAGTTAGAGTGTGAATTTGAACCGATGACAATCGAATTATTTAATAGTGAAGAAATAGAAGAAGGACAACTTGGTTATAGCTTTGATGAAGAAGGGCAAAGCTTAGTCGGGAATGAAGAGGGAGGTTGGCAAGAAGGATGGATTGTAATTGGGATAGATTCATATCTTGGGGATCCAATCTTTGTAGATAGTAATGATGAGAATTGTCCAGTTTATACGGCTATGCACGGTGAGGGAGATTGGGAGCCGGAATGTATAGCTAAGCGTATAGAAGATGTTATTGAGAAAGTGAAGGGAAATTTGGAATAGTGGTGTAAGGAGAAATATGTTTGAAATAATAAAAAGCTAGGAGGGTGTGTCAAAATGATTTTGGGACATCCTTTTTTGCGAATATACAAGATCTTTAACATAGTGTATTAAATGTCTTATATATAAGTATTTTAATATATTTAATAGTAAAATGGAATATAGAATGGGTAATTGTCGGAATGTATTCGATTTTCGTTCATTTTTATGAAATATAACTATTTTTTGTTAGATTCCTTCTTTTTATAGATATACAATAAAGTTATATAGAAATAAGAGAAGGATGATGTACGTGAAGGACACAGTTTTACAAGAAGCGATTTCTCCGCAAGAGTTACATAAAGTTGTTCAAAAGAATACAGCTTATTATGATTTTAAATGGGGAAAAGTAGAAAATCCAGCACAAGGGAATACATGGAATTGGGTAGGATTTTTCTTCCCGTATTTTTGGCTAGCTTATCGAAAAATGTATAAGTTGTTTATTATACTTACATTATTGACGGTACCTAGTATAGTTGTACCTCCTTTTATAGATATTTCAGATGGAATTTATTTATCTTTCAATTTAGTTCTTCATTTAGGAGTTATGATATTTACTGGATGGCAAGGAAACCGTTTATATTATAAGCACGCTGTTCGTATTTTACATAAGGCAGAAGATACGCCTGATTATGAGAAGTCGTATTACTTACAATCAAAGGGTGGCGCTAGTTTTGTTGGTATGATTGGTTTACAAGTTATAGTAGGGATAGTATTTGGTGTAGCCACGTTCGGACTTTCCCTTTTACCAACTGAACCGAATATAAAAAATGTTGTTCGTTCAAGTGATGAAGGATTTACTTTAGAGGTTATGAATGATAATCCAACTTGGAAGTTTGTAAAGAAAGAAAAGGATTATGACGTAGTAGAGTTTACTGGTTATGATTATGCAGAGAAGAAAAATATAAAAATTAAATTTGCTGTTTATTTCAGTGAAGATTATTTTGAGTGGCAAGAAGTATATGAAAACAATAAGAAGTTAAGTGAAGAAGAATTAGAAGAGTATCAAATTTACATTGAAGAAAATAGTTGGGGTTTCTAGAGAGAACTCGTTAATTTTGAAAAGAAGGACCTTGTGAAGGTTCTTCTTTTGTTTATTGGGGAAGACATAAAAAACGCCATACTAATTGAAATTTTATAAAATATAATAAAAAATGAGAATTTGAGGTAGGCTTGTCAATAACGTGAGACTATGGCAGTATAAAGAAATGCTATACAAATTTTATTTATCGAGATGTAAACATCAGAAGTGATTTTTACGTATAAATAATGAACGGAGGAAATAGATTTATGGCTACTTTACCAAATTGTCCAAAATGTAATTCAGAATATACGTATGAGGATGGCGTTCTTTTCGTATGCCCAGAATGTGCACATGAGTGGGGCAAAGAAGCAGAAGCTGAAAGTAATGACGGTACAAAAGTTGTAAAAGATGCGAACGGAAACGTTCTTCAAGATGGCGATGCTGTTACTGTAATTAAAGATTTAAAAGTAAAAGGAACTTCTTCAGTTGTAAAGATTGGTACGAAAGTAAAGAGTATCCGTCTAGTTGAGGGAGATCACGATATTGATTGCAAAATCGACGGTTTCGGAGCTATGAAGTTAAAATCACAGTTCGTTAAGAAGGCGTAAGGTTAGCAAAGAAAAAAGACGCTCTGTAAGTAACTTGCAGAGCGTCTTTTTTATGATTGTACTTCAACCTCTTTCAACTGACACCGCTTATTAAAGAATGTTTTATATCCAAGCTGTAAGAAGATAATAACAGCAAAGGCAGTGCTTCCGGAAATACCGAGTATAATGGCGATTTGATATTGAATAGCTGTAAATGGTGATACACCGGATAAAATTTGTCCTGTCATCATGCCGGGAAGACTTATAATCCCCATTCCGACCATAGAATTAATTGTTGGTAAAATAGCAGAATCGAAAGCATCTCGTATAAGCGGGGCGGCTACTTGTTTTGGAGTTGCCCCAAGCATAAGTGCACCTTCAATATGGTCTCTTTGTGATTTCATACTGTTTAAAAAGGTGTTTGCCCCGAGGCAAATACCTGTCATAGCATTACCGATTAGCATACCGGCAATAGGAACGATATACTGCGGAGCATACCAAGGATCGTGCCCGATAATGACAAAGATAAATAGTAGAAGAGGGCCAATTGATCCAGCAATCATGGAAATGGCAGCAACTCTTTTTAATTCTTTTGACATAGGAAGGTTTATTCGTTTATAAATGTTGAAAATCGCAAATGTAGTAATAGAAGTAATGAGAGCTATTGTATAAAACGGATTACTATTTTCAAATATGTATGTAAGAACATATGCGACTAGTACAAGCTGAATCGTCATACGTAATGTAGCAATTGTAATTTGTTTTTCACGCGGTATTCCTTTTAATTTCACAAGCCCGATTAAAATAAGGATGAAAATATATGCAGCTGCAAGTTGCCAAATTTGTAGTTCAATAACGCCCTTCAATTGATAGCACTTCCTTTCTAGTTGCACCGTTTGTTTTACTAATTTCAATGATATCGTCTGCAATTTCTTCCGGAAGTTGCTGTGAGTGTGTAATGAAGATAACTGTTTTTTTCTTTTCTCTTGCAAGTATAGTGAATTGTTTCATAACGCGGCGTTCTGTATCACCATCTAGTGCCGAAGTTGGTTCATCTAATAAATAGACGGGCGGATCCATTAGTATAATGCGAGCGAAAGCAAGTCTTTGTTTTTCGCCACCTGATAAAGAAGAGGCGTTATCTTCTAATTTTTTATCTAGGCTAACAGTCGTTAATGCGTTCCGCAAGGCATCGTCATTTGGAAATGGCTTTTCAGAAAATCGAAGTCCCATTAATAAATTATCTTTAATTGTTCCATCAAAAATAGGCGGAGTTTGTCCGAGCATGACAACTTCACGGCGTAATTGAACGGGAGGATAATCTAAAATAGATTTTCCGTTATATTCAATTGTGCCAGATGTTGGCGATTGTAAATCGTTTAGCATACGCAGTAATGTGCTTTTACCACTACCACTTTCACCAATAATACAAGTTATTTTTTCTTTTTGAATCTGTAAATAAGGAATGTGTAGAATATCTTTATATATGATGTCTTTTAATATAAACATAAATTGCTCCTTTCTGATTCTAGTTATATCGTATCAAAAAGAGAGAAAAATAGAAAAAATCTATTTAGAAGGAACATCTCTTTTCTTTGTTTGTAGGATTAGAACGTCTTGAGACGGAAGTATTTAGCTTTGTTAATAAGTTTAGTAAACGATCTAAGTCTTGACTAAGAGAAATGACTTTATCGTGAGCAAATCCATATTTTTCAACGAGGTGAATTAATTCTTTCTTTTTCACTTCTATTCGATTATTTAGTTTTGTTAAGTTCATAAGTGAAATGAAATGCCTCCTATTATGTGTAGTATTTATGGCATAAAAAATAAGACCGAACGCATTCGGTCCTAAATAAAATAACTATTACATATAGCATACACTTTTAATCAATAGTTTTTAATATTAAAATAGAAAAATTTTGTGAATCTATATTGCGAAAGTTATTTTTTAAAAAATGAATAGAAAAAGCCTGCCTACATAGTAGACAGTCTTTAAAGTATTAACCGTTATGATATTTGTACATCCAAAGAAGACCGGATTTTAATAATCTCGGTACACGTCCCATTAATGGTTGGTTTGCTAGTAAACCAAATCCGTGTTTTTTGCCGAGAGAACCGAGAACACCTTTTAATTTAATAACAGGCAGTTCATCAGGAAGTGGTTCATTATTCCAACGTTTTAATAATATTTGGACAATTTGTTCTCCTTGACCTTCAGCAAGTTGAGCAGATGGTGCGTGTGGAAGTGCTGCACAATCTCCTACGACATAAACGTGCTCGTTGTTCGGAATATTGTGATATTTCGTTAAAACAACCCGTCCGCTACCATCTTGTTCAACTGGAAGGTTTCGAACAACTTCATTTGCTTGAATACCAGCTGTCCATACGATTGCATCACATTCAAGTGGTTCATCATGGTTGTATACAATGTTTGGTTCCACTTTTGTAATGTTAGAGTTTCGTATAATGGTAACTTTATGTTTTACAAACCATTCTTCTACGTATCTACTTAATTTCTCTGGATATGGGAATAAAATTCTATCTTTTCTATCAAATAAATAGATTTTTAAATCTGAACGGCTCTCACGAAGTTCACTTGCCACTTCAACGCCGCTTAAACCAGCCCCAACGACAGCTACTGTTGCATTTGGTTCTAAGCTATTTAATTGTTCATATGTCTTACGTGTTTGTTCAATTGACTGTAGGCTATGTGTATATTCCTTCGCCCCAGGAACGTTATGATATTTATCTTCACAGCCAAGTCCGATAATTAAATCATCATATTGAATCGTTTCACCGCCATCGAGATGAACGGCTTTCGTTTCGAGGTCAATATTTGTTACTGAGCCGTATTGAATATTGAGACGTGGGTGCTCAGGAAACGGTATACGAATATGCGTTTCTGAAATTGTACCCGCAACTAATGCATAATATTCAGTTTTAAAGCAATGATATGGTACTTTGTCGATTAATGTCACTTGTACATCATCTGGAAGTTGGTTGCTTGGAAGTAGCCGCTGCAGAATTCTCATTCCACCGTAGCCACCACCTAGTAGTACGAGGTGTTTCATGATGGATTACCCCTTTTCTGTTGAAATATCCCCTAATCATACAACTTTATATTAATAAAATATTTTGACTTTACACAATCAAATTATATCGAATTTGTGAACAAATAACAATGCATGAATGAATACTCTGTTGTACAATAAGAAGAAAAGTAAAGTAAACTGTTTTTATTTTTTAGTTATTATTTACTATTTCATTATGAGTAGTATGTTATATAAAGAAGACTATCTATTGGAAGTGAAATAGTGAAGTAACTAAATAGTTTAGAATATATAACGAAAACAACAAGAAACAGCTTAGTTTTCTTCTTATAAATAAAGTGAAATGGTAACAAGTAGAGAGGGTTACTTATCCGTTTCGCAAATTAGGTATGCACATACCAGCTAAAGTAAATGGTAATTTGTTTAGAGATACAGGGGGGAGAGTTTTGATTAAACCATTAATCGAATTTTGTGTAGGTAACCTTGCAAGCGGTTCGCAAGCAGCTTTAGAAAAATTAGAAAAAGATCCTAATTTAGACGTAATGGAATATGGTTGTTTAGGATATTGTGGCATCTGTTTTGAAGGTCCATTTGCACTTGTAAATGGTGAAGTTGTACAAGGTGCAACAGTAGAAGAACTTGTAAATAATGTATATGATTATATGGATGAAAATCCAATGTTTTAAAGCGTTGCAAACAGGCAACGTTTTTCTTTTTTCATTTATTAGGAGTGTTTATTTCGAAAAAAAAGGCCCTTTTAGAAGGGCTTTTTTCTTACGCGATTTGTGTAAGAACGGCTTATTGCCAAAATACTGTCAAATATGAGAAAGGGGGGACATTCATATTGTGTTCTAAAAGCATGCATTTTATACTTGAAATAATAAATTATTTTTGGAGTGAATAAAAATGAGCCAATTTTCTTTTACAAAAATGCATGGTCTTGGAAATAGTTATATATATGTAAATATGTTTGAGGAACAAATTAGAGAAGAAGATTTAGCTCTTGTAGCCGAAAAGGTTTCAAATATTAATACTGGTATTGGTGCAGATGGAATGATTTTAATTTGTCCTTCTGACGTGGCACCAGTAAAAATGCGCATGTTTAATAACGATGGTTCAGAGGGAAAGAGCTGTGGAAATGGTTTACGCTGCGTAGCGAAATATGCGTATGAGCATAAACTAGTAGAAGGTAAAGTTTTCACAATTGAAACGTTAGCTGGTATTGTTACGGCAGAAGTAACGGTAGAAGATGACAAAGTTACATTAGCGAAAATTGACATGGGGGCACCTCGTTTAACACGTGAAGAGATACCGATGCTTGGTGAAGGAGAAACGCCATTTATTCGTGAAAACTTCTTATACAATAATCACCGTTATGCATTTACAGCTGTTTCAATGGGGAATCCGCATGCAGTTATTTTTGTTGATGATGTAGAAAAAGCGCCTCTTACAACGTTAGGACCGGTTCTTGAGACACATGAAATGTTCCCAGAGCGAGTGAATGTTGAATTCATCGAGATTTTGAATGATGAAGAGATGAATTTCCGCGTTTGGGAACGTGGATCTGGTGTAACACAAGCTTGCGGGACAGGAGCATGCGCAGCTGTCGTTGCGGCAATTTTAAATGGAAAAATGGAACACGATAAAGAAATTACAGTTCACTTAGCAGGCGGCGACTTAATGATCGCATGGACAGAAGAAGGAAATGTATTAATGAAAGGACCTGCGGAAATAATTTGCCGCGGAGTGTATGAGTACAAGATAGAAGCGTAAAGATGTATAATAGAATGAGAACAGAAAGGATGGTGTATTTCATGATTGAAGTAACAGAACAAGCAGCTTTTCAAATTAAAGATATGTTAAAAGATGCTGAAGATGGAGAGAAATACGTGCGCCTTGCTGTACATGGCGGCGGATGTAGTGGTCTTTCTTACGGCTTAGGATTTGAAGTAGAACCAAAGGAAGACGACACAGTTCTTGAGTTTTTCGGTGTTGAATTTGTTATCGATAAAGAAAGTGCTCCGATTGTAAAGGGAGTGAAAGTTGACTATAAACAATCTATGCTTGGCGGCGGATTCACAATCGACAATCCAAATGCGATTGCATCATGTGGATGTGGATCATCTTTCCGTACAGCGTCGAATGCTGGTAAGCCGGAAGATTGCTAAGTTTTTTCATTCCGTTATGCTAAATGGAAATTGAATGGGTAGGTTGCATATAAAGACCTTCTTAGCGATGAAATCAAATCGTTAGAAGGTCTTTTCTTTTGCCTTTAAAAAGAAAAAGAGCAGGACAAAGATAGTGAATATATGCAAGAAGAAGGTTAAAGAGGATGCATGAAGGGGAAGGACATATCAAATTGTATAGAACTGACTAGTTCCATAGTAATTAAAATACGCTAATTACTAGAAATTAAAAACTGCCGGAGGAATTACAATGAAGTCATTTAAGAAAGTACTGTTATTAGGGATGACGTTGGTTACGGCTTCAATATTTGTAGCTTGTTCTAACGATACAGACGTGTTAACAAAAGCGGGAGCAAAGCAACAAGTGAAATCGGAAGCGGAAGTATTAAAAGAACAGAAGGAAACGCCTATGACTACGAGCAAACGTGACAGCATTAAATATGAGGACGCTACATCGTCACAGAAGCGTTATATTTCTCGTGACGAAGCCGAAAAGATTGAGGAAGGCATGACATATACGGATATTCTTAACGAGATTGACTACGGTGGTGAGAATATAAAACACTACAATAACAAGGAAAAACGTGTATTTTATACTGAAAAGGATACGGATGGTACATATGAAATTATGGTTGAATTAAATACGTATGGCTATGTTGTGAATATTGAACGTACTGCTATAAGGGATGCGGATAAAGAGAATCAGGTATCTACGAAACGCAGTGAAGAGCCTGTAAAGGAATATGAAGAAAAAAACGACCGCGTACCGTGGTATAAAGATGTAAATAACGATTCGGCCGAAGTAGACTATAATCACTATTTGAAAATCAAAAAAGGTATGCCCGCAAATCAGGTGAAAGCTGCGATTGGACAGCCACGTATGATTGAGAAATATAAATCGTATTCAGTATACGGCTATACCGGGTATGGCGGCGAAGGAACATTACGCGTAATCTTCGAACCAAATGGAACTGTTGCGCAGGTAGTAGAAGATGGATTACAGCGATAGTAAATTAATTACGGGAGGGGACGCAAGATTGACGATATTTTTGAATTCGTAGGGAGATATATGATTAAACCTATAATTAGATTTGTAAGTTACCTTGTAATAGATATCATAATAGAGTGCGTAATAGAGGGTGTAATAAGCGGTATAAGGAAATTACGTGATAAGATTCGTGACAAGTGGAAAAATTGGCGTGGAAGACGTTATTGGCGTTAATAGATTGTCATGACTAGGCTAGATGAGTACCAATAACGTTTTCAATGAAAAAACACTGATTAAAGTTTTAATTTATTATCTTACAAAAATGTAATGTTCATGTCATGTTTTTGAATTTCTTCTTTCAAGCTTAGGCTTTAAGATAACAATATAAGAAAAACACATGAGGTGAAGGAAATGAAAAGATATATTGCACTTTTTAGTATTTTAGTTGTATTTGCAAGCCTTTTAGTTGGCTGTGATTTAAACCGTATGGGGAAAGATGAGTATTACGTTCAAATTACAGTTGATGGAAAAGAGTACAATGGTAAATCTAATGATGGTGCGCCATATAAAGATTACCAATATAAACTAACTGGTTTTGATAAAGAAGGTAAAGAGAAAGAATTAGAATTTACCGCTGCGAAAAATCTTCGTAAAGAAGCATTCTTACGTGTATTCCACTCAGATAAAAAAGGTGTAACTGCTTGGGAAGAAGTGAAAAAGGACGAGCTTCCTGCGAAAGTGAAAGAAAAATTAGGTGTGAAATAAGTAGTTAAGAAAAGGAATTGACGAACGTAGTCAATTCCTTTTCTTATTCTCAAAATCTTTTTCTGAAATTACTTTAAATCCATTTCTTTTAAATAAAGCTGTTGTTACCCCGTAACCAGTTTGTTTATTGCCGTTAAATTCCCCTGTGTAAATAGTGGAACTACCACAAGATGGACTGCGTTCTTTTAAAATTATATATTCTGGGTTTAAATCTTTTATTTGTTCTAATGCTTTATAAGCACCACGCACGAAAGCCTCCGTGACATCTTGGCCTTCTTTCGTCATCACTTTTGCTTTTCCATCTAAAACGTCATCACCATTACCGCCGATAATTTCAGCCGAAGGACGAGGTGTCGGTAAACCGCCCAATACTTCGGGACAAACGAGGATGGTGTCTTCCCTTTGTAATAACTCTTCTATTTTTGAAACGAGATTATCGTTGCCGTCATACCGACAAGCAATGCCGCCTAAACAAGCGCTAATTACAATCATATTTTCATCTCCAATAAAAAATATTAAATATCACGCCAATTTCTCTTCCTGCCCTTTACCTATAGATGAGGTGATAAAAATGGGAAGCTTATATAACTTAATGAAACCATATAGTGAATTTCGAAGTAAAGAGGAGTTTAATGCATATCAAAAACAAGTTTTTAAATGTTATCAGTTTCAACTAAATAAGACTGATTCTTTAGTTATTCATTTTTTAGGAAAATATGCGGTTAATGAGAAGAACGAAACAGTTGGTGTTGCTTGTCCGTTAATGGAGACAATTGCGACGAATATTGGAAAGAGTATTCGGACGGTACGTCGCTCGATTGCGAAGATAGAGGAGCTTGGAATTATAAAGCGTGTTGCGACAAAAGAAAGATATAAGCGCGGCGGATATAGTGCAAACTTATATGTATTTCTTAAATCTGCGATTGACCGCATGGATGACCGTATGAAAATGTCCGCATGTGAAAGTGGTGATTGTGCAGACGGCTGTAGTGGAAATGAGCAAAAAAATGAGGGGGAAACAATTTTTTCTAAAAACATTCCACCAATAAAAGAGAAAAGAAAAGTAACGTATGAGCTTGATGAAACGTATTGTCGTCACGATATACCGAAGCCTTTTATATACGCGCTGGTGCCGATGACGAGTAATCCGAAGAAGATTAATATATTTTGGAGTAAGGTTGAACTTGCTTATAAAAAGAGCGGATTACTAGAACAAGGTGCTTTATTAGAGGGAATATTAGCTGATGAAGAAGCGCGTGGAAATTTAATTTGGAGGGTAAAAAGTGTTGTGAGAGCGTATAAGTACGGAGAAATTCGTAAAGATGTTGGAGCACTGTTGTATAGTACGATGCGAGATTTATTTTTAGAAATTGGATTAGAGTGGGGAGCGGCATTAAGGAGAAGTAAGGGAATACCGTTATTCGATCCATTTAAAAAAGAGTCATGCGTATAATACATGACTCTAAGTAGCTAATCGAACTTTCTTACAACTGGAACACGAATTGCTACAAATAGTACAAAGACGATAACAGCGATTGCACCGCTTTTCATAACCGTTACAATTGGAATGCCGATTCCAAGTGCAAGCGATGTAAATGCGTAAGAGAGCGGAATGAATCCCATCGATGAAAGCATGAGTAAGCTCATAACGCGTCCCATCATCTCTTCTTTTACTGTTGATTGAATCATTGCCATAAGTGGAACGATAGCCATCGCAATTGTAATACCGTAAAACATTCCAGCTAATAACGCTTGCCAAAGTACGGTGCTAAAGTTAATGGCTAGGAAGAATATACCAGACAGTAGCATCATGATAATACAAAATAGACCACGTCTGCGGTTAATGTTTTTTAATCCGACAATGACAGCTCCTATCGCCATCCCGCCGCCAACAGACGCTTCTAAGTAACTAAACTGAAGTGAATCACCGTGCAGGACGTTTTTGACGAAGAGCGGGAAGCCCACTTGCATTGGGCCGATTAAAAATAAGTTTAAAAAGGCGCTACATATGAGGAAAGTTGAAAGAAATGGTGATTCTTTTACATATAAAATCCCCTCTTTAATAGAAGTAAACATGCCTTTATCTGTTTCATTTTTTTCGGGTACTGTAAATTGTATTTTTTGAACGAGTATTGCGGCGATAATGAGTAGCAGGATTGTAATTGAAAAAATCGTTTCATAGTTCGTAAATTTAATGAGAATACCGCCAAGTACAGGGCCCAAGATGACCGATCCTTGGTTTGTCATTTGAGTAAGTGAGTTTGCTTGTGTTAAACGGCTTTTTTCTACAAGTTCAGGCAGAATAGATCCATCTGCTGACCAGAAGAAAGCGTCAGCGAGTCCGAAGAACAAAGCGAACAAAGCAAATGTATATAGTGTTACATCACCGACGATGAACCAGGTGAGAATAGTTGCGACAAGAATAGCGCGAATAATATTAGAGTAAAACATAATATTTTTTTTCGGGAATTTATCAGCTAATGCTCCGCCGATAATCATAAAGATGAGCCTTGGAACACTAAGAGCCACGAAAACAATACCGAGTGAAGCCTCAAGGTTTAATGTTTTTGCTATGTACCATGTTTGTGAAAAAGTAAAAAAGGCTAAAGCAAAACTTGAAAAGAGAGTAGCTGCCCAAAGAAAAAGGAAGTTCGTATTTTTTAATAACGGTTTTCCGCTTCCTTCTAAAGCAGATTTATTTTGTTGTAGTTCCTCCATAGTGCTTCCTTTCTATGTACCGATTTTAAACTAAAAAACCTATTAACAATCTTTTTATCCCGCTATTTGCGGGCAGTAAAACTCCCACCTCAAAATTCGGCTGGAGCAAAGAAGTTAGGTGGGAGCCCTGCTACCCGATTGGTGAAGGCTAATAATCAACGGGGGATGAACACCCCCACTGATTATAGTTTCACTTTATACAGTTTCTAATATTTCTATACTGCACTTTCTCATTGTAGACAATAATAATGAATTTGCACAGTGGCTATTTCACGACAAAAAAAGATGCCAAAGGGCATCTTTTCTTAAGCTAAAGCAATATAAATATCCACTTGTACGTTATTTGGATCTACTGCACTTTCGTCATAAAGCTCAAAATCTGCTGTAAAAGCACGTTTGTTTTCTTTCGACCATTGCCAAATATATTCCCAAGTTTCACAAACGACTTCAGACACAGGACCTTTTCTCGTTGTAAATACCGCATACGTTGCGGCAGGTATTGTTAAAGTTGTCATATTTTCAGGAACGTCTTCTAATGAAGAAACAGGCATGCCGATAGTAAATTGATATGTACCAGTTTCATCCGATTCGTAGTTTGAGTAGAAAGCGAATGTTTCTTTTGTTTGTTGATTTGGAATTTGATGCATGATTTGTTCTTGGAAGTAGCGATTCCAAAGCATTGGAATCCTTCCTTCAGTCGATGCTTCTTTTTCGTTTGTAGTTGTAATAGAAACACCGATTGCTTGGAAAGCTCCTTTTTTTACGATAATAGGTTCTTTCATTAATAAAACCTCCCTTTATTGAATGAAACGTACGTTCTGTTTTTATTGTAACATATTTTGGAAGGAAGTAGTGTTTTTTATCAAATTGGAATGTATTTTAGTTAGGAAAAGAAGAGAGTATGAAAAGAACTCCTTTCATGTAAAAGGAGTTCTTTTCATTTCTATATTAAAACATACTTGAGCTATGCATTGGTTGAAGTTTTGCGTTTGGATCGAAGTAAGCTTTTGCATTGTTTACTGCTGTCGGTGCTTCACCAAAGCCACAAGCAATGAGTTTTACTTTTCCTTCATATGTACAAATGTCACCAGCAGCGTAAATGCCAGGAATATTTGTTTCCATTTTTGAGTTCACGAGGATGCTGTTCTTTTGAATATCTAAGCCCCAATTTTTAATTGGACCAAGTGAAGAAACGAAGCCGTAGTTTACGATTACGTCATCAACATCGATGATAATTTTTTCTTCTGTTTTTACGTGCTGAAGAACAACTTGTTCAATCGTATCATCACCGATAAGTTCAACTGGAACGTAAGGTGTGCTTACTTCTGCACGGGAATTCATTAAGCTTTCTACGCTATGTTCATGTGCACGGAATTTATCGCGGCGATGAGCAATTGTAACTTTGTCCGCAATCGGTTCTAACATCATTGTCCAGTCTACTGCTGAGTCACCACCGCCGAATACAACGACGCGTTTTCCAGCAAATTTATTCATATCATCAACGAAATAATGTAAGTTTTTCTTTTCGTATTTTGCTGTGCCTTCTAATTCTAAGCGGCGTGGTTGGAAAGCGCCATTGCCAGCAGTAATAATGACAGATTTAGAGTAGTGAGTTTGTTTATTTGTAACAAGTTTAAATATACCGTCAGCTTGTTTTTCAAGCGTATCAACAGCTTCTTCTAGGCAAACAGTTGGATCGAACTTTTTCATTTGCTCTTTTAAGTTATCAACTAACTCTTGTGCGCGTACTTTCGGGAATCCAGCTACATCATAAATATATTTTTCAGGATATAATGCGGATAATTGCCCTCCAAGTTGAGGTAAGCTTTCAATAATTTTTACACTTGCTTGTCTCATTCCGCCATAAAATGCGGTGAATAGTCCTGTTGGGCCACCACCAATAATCGTTATGTCGTAAACTTTTTGATTTTCTGTCATTTTCATTCCCCCTATAGATGATGGAATTTTAATATTGATTTCATATATTGTTCATATGTACATGAAAACCCTGCAAATGATGACACTTTCAAATAAATGATAGCATATTTCAGTTAATAATACTTCTGAAAACGACTGAATAATAAGTAAGTTTGCGCATAGATGTTTTAGAATCGTATAAAATATAGCGAAAGGAAAATACATGAAAAAAAGGTTGAAAAACCCTTGAAAACGCTATGTTATTTTAAAATATCGATAATTCTCTAGGTGCTTGAATTATGGAATGAAACCGACTAATATAGGGAAGTATTATGTTAAATTTCTATGACAAATTTCGTACGATTTTTTGACTGCGTTTTGTTATGATATAGAATGTGATAAATTCCACATTCTTGACAAATAGAGTTTTTAGTACTTGGTATTATTTTTTATTACTATTATATAAAGAAAAGGGTTGTGATTTAGTGAAGACTCCAAAAATCGTAGTTTTAGGTGCAGGTTATGGCGGGATGATTACGACTGTTCGTCTGCAAAAAACATTATCTGTAAGTGAAGCTGAAATTACGTTAGTAAACAACAATAGCTATCACTACCAAGCAACTTGGTTACATGAGAGTGCAGCTGGTACATTACAAGATGATAAAATCTGTCTAGATATTCAAGACGTTATCGATACAAATAAAGTGAACTTTGTACAAGATACAGTAGTAGAGATTAAAGCTGCTGAAAAACGTATTATCTTAAAAGATGGTGAATTAGAGTATGATTACTTAGTAATCGGTCTTGGTTTCGAATCAGAAACGTTCGGAATTAAAGGATTAAAAGAGCATGCATTCTCAATCACTAACATTAATGCAACTCGTCAAATTCGTGAGCATATGGAAGAAAAGTTCGCTCAATATGCGACTGAAAAACGTGATGAGTTAGTAACAATCGTTGTTGGTGGTGCTGGATTTACTGGTATCGAGTACGTAGGTGAGCTTGCAAACCGTATTCCTGAACTTTGCAAAGAGTACGATGTTCCACGTGAAAAAGCACGTATCATCTGTGTAGAAGCTGCTCCAACAGCACTTCCTGGTTTCGATCCAGCATTAGTAGAGTACGCTGTAAAACAACTTGAGAAAAAAGGTGTAGAATTCCGCATCGGTACAGCAATTAAGGAAGCAACTGAAGAAGGTATTATCGTTGCAAACGGTGATGATGCTGAACTTCTTAAATCTGAAACTGTAGTTTGGGCTGCAGGTGTTCGTGGTAACGGTATTGTGGAAGAGTCTGGATTTGAAGCAATGCGCGGACGTATTAAAGTGGATGAGTACATGCACGCTCCGGGTCATGAAGATGTATTCATGGTTGGTGACGCAGCGTTAATCATCAATGAGGAGATTAACCGTCCATACCCACCAACAGCACAGATTGCAATTCAAGAAGGTTATAACATTGCACACAATTTAACTGTGTTAGTTCGCGGCAAAGGTGAAATGAAAAAGTTCGCATTTGATAATAAAGGATCTGTATGTTCATTAGGTCATGACGATGCAATGGGCGTTGTTATGGGTAAAAAGTTAACAGGTTGGAAAGCTTCATTCATGAAGAAAGTAATCGACAATCGTTACTTATTCTTACTAGGCGGACCTTTATTAGTTCTTAAAAAAGGTAAATTGAAGTTCTTTTAATATATAGTAGAAAAAGCAGAAACGGCTATGAGCTGTTTCTGCTTTTTTCGTATTGAAAATATAGTATAATATATAAAAAAAGAAAGAATATTCTGTCCGTTTGGTGGAGGAGGTTATATTATGGGGAAGCGAGGGAAAGTTTGGTTAGCTGTCAGTGGCTTAGTAGCTACAAAAGATGGGAGATGGCTATTCGTTAAGAAAAAATACGGTGGATTGAAAGGGCAATGGTCTTTACCTGCTGGTTTTGTTAATGAAGGCGAGACTGTTGATGAAGCTGTGAAACGTGAAATTTTGGAAGAGACAGGCATTGTTGCTCATGTAAAGGGGATTATTGGTATTCGCTCAGGTGTTATTCATAATGAAATTAGTGATAATATGATTATTTTTCTTCTAGAGCCAGAGGGAGAAGACATTATCGTACAGGAGAAAGAATTGTCGGAAGTAGCTTTTTTACATCCAGAAAATATTGCAGATGATCAAAATACTTCTGTACTCATCAAACATTTATTAGAAGGAAGAGCAGAGTCGCATTTTGAAATGGACAAAACATTAAATCCAGGAGAGCAATTTGGTTATACGGCTTATCATGTGTTTACGGCGTATGCGAAGGAGAGGGAGAAGAAGTGAGTATACCAGTACTACTTATTTCAATGATGTTGTTCTTTATTTTATTTTTTGGAATTGGATTTTTACTCAACATGATTTTGCGAGCTACGTGGGTAATGGTTATTGTGTATCCGATTATTTGTATGCTTATTATTAATAAAGCGAGTGTATGGGACTATTTTTCAAAGCCAAAAGAAACATTTTCTTCATTTGGGACGAGTGTATCGCATTTAGGACACGCAGATGTGTTTATTCTATCTACTGGATTAGTAGGTGCTGCTTTAGCAGGAATCATAATTAAGAAACTTCGGAAAAGTGGCTATCAAATGTTTTAATCTCCAATCAATTTGGAGATTATTTTTTTGCATATTCCTTCATCGTATAGGGAATGATTAACGATGAAGGAGTGTGGAATATAAAAATGTTAAAACGATATTGTATTCGCATTATGATGACTTGTTTACTTGCATTCGCATTATGCGTAACATGGCAGGCTTTCACAGGAGTTTCTTTATTAGAGATTATAAAATCATATGAAGGAACAAGTGTAAAAGAAGTACATGCAGCAGAAATCGAGAAAAAAGTTGCTCCGAGTAAAGAAGTGATAAATGCTTTAGAACAGGCAAATGACTGGTCTAAATATCGTGTTATAGAAATGACTGCAACTGGTTATACATCAGGTATAGAGTCAACTGGAAAGAGGCCGGGGCATCCAGAGTATGGCATTACATATTCAGGTGTTAAAGCAAAAAGGGATTTATATTCCACAATCGCTGCTGACTTGCGCGTATTCCCGCTTGGGACAATTCTATTCGTGCCAGGTTACGGATATGGTGTTGTAGCTGATAAGGGCGGTGCTATAAAAGGAAATCGTCTCGATTTATATTATGATACGGTGAAAGATGTTTATAGCCAATGGGGTAAGAAAAAAGTAAATGTGTATATAGTGAAAATAGGAAATGGTAAGTTTTCGGAAGAAGAGTTAACGATGTTAAATCAAGACGAAACGATGCAAGTGTTTCGTGGACAATATTTAAAACAAAGATAGTCTAGTGGCAATAACGCTAGACTTTTTTCTTGTCTTATTTCACCATAGGAGATAGCATCTTTATATAAAATAACAGAATTTAGAATTGTCGCATTTTATCGAAAATAAAGTTATAATGGACGTAGAGAAATTTAGGGGGTCTGAACATGTTTCAAGTACAAAAAGAATTAGCAAGTCATGAAGCGGTAATTGTTGCCTTATTTGAAGAAGATAAAACGAGTAGCTTTGTACAAGAACTGGATAAAGCGTTTGAAGGACAGTTACAAGTTTTATTAGAAGAAAAAGAACTTTCAACTAAGAAGAAAGCCATTTCAAAAGTACATAGCTTAGGAAAAACAAATGTTAAACGTTATTATTTTGTTGGTTTAGGTAAGAAAGAGTCATATACAACAGAAACGTTACGTGCAGCTCTTAGTAAAGCTTTTAAATCGTTACAATCAGCAAAAGTAAAAGACGCAGCAATCTTACTTGATTCTTTCGTAACAGAGAAATTAGATGCGATTGATATAGCTCATATTGCAACGGAAGTATATTGCCTTGGTACATACGGATTACAAACATATAAAACGGATGAAAAAGAAAGAGTAGAGTTAGAAAAACTGATTGCTATTACAGCAGAAGATGCACAAGAAATTGAAGCAGCATTAACGGTAGGATACGTACATGGACGTGCAACGAATTCAGCTCGTACGCTTGTAAATATGCCGCCAAACGTATTAACAGCGACAAAGCTTGCTGAGTATGCAGTTGAATTAGCGGAAAAATACGATATGGATTATAAGGTTCTTGAGAAAGAAGAGATGGAAGAGCTTGGTATGGGTGCATTACTTGCAGTAAACCAAGGATCTACTGAACCGCCAAAAATGATCGCTCTTATTTATAAAGGAAAAGAAGAGTGGAAAGATGTAATTGGATTTGTTGGAAAAGGGATTACATATGATACTGGCGGTTATTCTTTAAAACCACGTGAAGGCATGGTTGGTATGAAAGGTGATATGGGCGGCGCTGCAGCTGTTCTTGGCGCGATGGAGATCATCGGTGAACTTCGCCCTGAGCAAAATGTAATTGCTGTTATTCCATCAACTGACAACGTTGTAAGTGGTACAGCATTTAAGCCAGATGATGTTATTACATCTATGAGCGGAAAAACAATTGAAGTATTAAATACAGATGCAGAAGGTCGCCTAGCGTTAGCTGACGGTATTACGTATGCGAAGAAACTTGGTGCAAATTACTTAGTTGATGTTGCAACATTAACAGGCGGTGTAATTGTTGCACTTGGAAATCATACAACAGGCGCAATGACAAATAATGAAGAATTGTTTGAACAAGTGTTAGAGGCTTCGATGGAAACGGATGAGCCAATTTGGCAATTGCCGATTTTTGAACGTGATAAAGAGCGTGTCAAAAACAGTAAATTTGCTGATTTAAATAACTCACCAGGCCGTGAAGGACATGCGGTTATGGCTGGGACATTCCTTGGTGAATTTGCAGAAGAAACACCATGGGTACACTTAGACATCGCTGGAACATCTGAAACAACAGGTGCACATGATTTAGGACCATCTGGAGCAACAGGTGCAATGGTGCGTACACTTGCAACACTTGTTGAGCGTTTCGGAGAAGAATAAAGAATGCAAAAAAACTGTCTGGAAAGGTCATTACATACTGAACCTTTCCGGAACAGCTTTTTTTATTTTATAGGTATCCTATAAAGAAATCGTATATAACGTCCCATTTAAAGCGAATGAAGTACGCCCTGTTTCCTCAGAGACAACTAATATAAGTGAATCGTTTTTCTCTGATAAGCCAATCGCAGCCCTGTGACGTGTTCCTAGCTCAGGATTGATTTCTGTACTTTTTGTTAATGGAAGAATATTAGCTGCTGAGACAATATGATTATTTTTAATGAGAACGGCTCCGTCATGAAGAGGGTTCCCTGGATAAAAAATTGATTCAAGTAGTGGAGCGGTTAAGTGTGCGTTTAATGTCGTTCCAGTTTGAATGAAAGAATCAAGAGCGTCACTTCGTTCCACGATAATAAGAGCACCGTGTTTTCGAGCGCTTAAATGTTGGACAGCTGTAGTGATGAAATGTGAACTTTCCGTATAAGGTGATAAATATGCTTGAATATAATATGTAGCTGCTAACGTCTGTACATTTGTTAACATATGATGAATATCTTCCATTTTACATAAAATACATTCATCTTCTTTATCGATTGCATGCTTCATGTTTGATAATTCTTTTTCAGCAATTTCAATCATCTGCTTTGTTTTTATTTTGAGCTCTTCTGACAAGCCCCATTCTTGCATAATCTTCATTCCCTTTGGTGGAGTATTTAACCATAGTGTATACAAATATTTATAGTAAAATTCTGCTAGATTTTAAAAAATATTGAGATGCAGGTTGTTTTTTTCATATAATGAAGGTACGACAGGCGAGAGGAGATGGAAGTATGAATTGGAAACAAGAATTTAGTCGCTGGCTTTCATATGCAGAATTAGACACAGAATTAAAAGAACAGCTAGAAAACATGAAGCAAGATGAGAAGAAAATCGAGGATAGCTTTTATAAAAATCTAGAGTTCGGCACAGGTGGTATGCGTGGTGAACTTGGTGCTGGTACGAACCGTTTAAATGTATATACAGTTCGTAAAGCAACAAAAGGATTGGCTAGGTTTATTGAAAAATCAGGTGAAGAAGCGAAAAAACGCGGTGTTGTTGTCGCGTATGATTCTCGTCATAAATCACCTGAATTCGCAATGGAAGTAGCTGCTACACTTGGTGCGCAAGGTATTACAACATATGTATTTGAAAGCTTACGTCCAACACCAGTGCTTTCTTTCGCAGTTCGTCATTTACATACAGTAAGTGGAATCGTTCTTACGGCAAGCCATAATCCGCCCGAATATAACGGTTATAAAGTATATGGTGAAGATGGTGGGCAGTTGCCTCCAAAAGAAGCTGATGAGTTAATTAGCTACGTAAATGCAGTAGAAAATGAATTAACAGTTGAAGTTGCTGATGTTGAGCAATTAAAAGCTGACGGTTTATTACATATAATTGGACAAGAAGTAGATGATGCATATGCGGCAGAATTGAACAATGTCATTATTAATAAAGAGATGGTGAAAGAAGTAGGAAAAGATTTAAAAATCGTCTTTACGCCATTACATGGAACGTCAAATATTTCGGTACGCCGTGGTTTAGAAGAAGTTGGATTTACAGATGTAACAGTTGTAAAAGAGCAAGAGTTACCAGATCCAAACTTCTCTACCGTAAAATCACCAAATCCAGAAGAGCATGCAGCGTTTGAGTATGCAATTCGCGACGGTGAAAAAGTAGGCGCTGATGTGTTAATCGCAACAGATCCTGATGCAGACCGTCTAGGTGTAGCAGTTCGCAATCATGATGGTGAGTTCCAAGTGTTAACTGGTAACCAAACAGGTGCGTTAATGCTTGATTACTTATTATCACAAAAGAAGGAAAACGGAACGCTTCCAGAAAACGGTGTTGTTTTAAAAACAATCGTAACGTCTGAAATTGGCCGTACAATCGCAAAAGCATACGGTTTAGATACAGTTGATACGTTAACTGGATTTAAATTTATCGGTGAAAAAATTAGACAGTATGAAGAAAGTGGACAATATGAATTCCAATTTGGTTATGAGGAAAGCTATGGTTATTTAATCCGTCCATTCTGCCGTGATAAAGATGCGGTGCAATCAGTCCTATTTGCATGTGAAGTAGCTGCGTACTACAAATCACAAGGTAAAACGCTATATGATGGTCTGTTAGAAGTATTTAAGAAGTATGGGTTCTTCCGTGAGGATCTTGTATCGTTAACGTTAAAAGGAAAAGATGGTGCCGAACAGATTCAAAAGATGATGGCAACATTCCGCGGGAATCCTCCGAAAGAAGTAGCTGGTTTAACAGTCGTTGCAGTTGAGGATTATAAGGAAAGCATCATTACAACGTTACAAGATGGAAATAAGGAAGAGATTCACTTACCGAAATCAAATGTGTTAAAATATCAATTAAAAGATGGTTCTTGGTTCTGCTTACGTCCATCTGGGACAGAGCCGAAAATTAAATTCTATTTTGGTGTACAAGATGATTCGTTACAAAATAGTGAACAAAAGTTACTTACTATTAAAGAAGATATTATGAATCGTTTATAATAGAATAGAGTGCTACTGATAGGAAAAGGGGAGAACGGAGAACGGCCTCCTCTTTTCTTGTAGTTTTGTTTGATGTAGAGGATTATTACGAGCGAGTGTTATAAATTTGCACTTTACTAAGAGAATTAGAATGAAAAGCGAGGGTATTTGTCATGAAAAAAGTGAGAAAAGCAATTATCCCGGCAGCGGGATTAGGAACACGCTTTTTACCAGCAACGAAAGCAATGCCAAAAGAAATGCTTCCAATTGTAGATAAACCAACAATTCAATACATCGTAGAAGAAGCAGTAAAATCAGGCATCGAAGATATTATTATCGTTACTGGTAAAGGAAAGCGCTCTATCGAAGATCATTTTGATAACGCATTTGAATTAGAGCAAAACTTATTAGAGAAGAAAAAGTATGAGTTACTTGAAAAAGTACAAGCTTCTTCTAAAATGGTAGATATCCATTACATTCGTCAAAAAGAACCAAAAGGATTAGGACATGCTGTTTGGTGCGCGCGTAAATTCATTGGTGATGAGCCGTTTGCAGTATTATTAGGCGATGATATCGTTCAAGCTGAAAAACCATGTTTACGTCAATTAATGGACGAGTATGACAAAACACTTTCTTCTGTTATTGGTGTACAAACTGTTCCTGAAGCAGAAACACATCGCTATGGAATTATTGATCCGTTAGAGCAAGAGGGACGTCGTTATCAAGTTCGTAATTTCGTTGAAAAACCAACGCAAGGTACTGCGCCTTCAAACTTAGCGATTATGGGACGTTACATTTTAACTCCTGAAATCTTTATGTTCTTGGAACAGCAACAAGTTGGAGCGGGTGGCGAAATTCAGTTAACGGATGCAATTCAAAGCTTAAATGAAATTCAACGTGTATTTGCTTACGACTTCGAAGGAAAACGCTACGACGTAGGTGAAAAGTTAGGATTCGTTCAAACAACAATTGAAATGGCATTGCAATACCCAGAATTACGTGATGATATGTTAGTAATGATGAAGAAAATTTTAGACGAGCAAATGAAGCAAGAGTCTTAATATAATAAACAAGGAGCTGTTCCTATAGGAGCAGCTCCTTGTTTATTATGAAATTGTCGAATGAGAATGCTGATAAGCCGAACGACGTACAGCATAGTATATACGAGGTGCGATAATAGCGCCGATAATTGTAAACGCAATATCTTTTACTGCAAACCACATCATAATCATCCAGGCAGCTTTATAACTCATATTACCACCCATGAAAATATTGACTGCCCCGTACATATAAGTAGTACCGATAATATAAGTTAAAATGATTCCGACGAAAGAAGCAATTGCAAAGGTGCTGAATGTTGGGCGTTCTTTTTGTTCTACTAGTTTTCCTGATACGTAAGCAACGATAATAAATGCGATAATAAAACCACCAGTAGGATCTAAAAGTGCCCCGAATCCAGCTTTGAAGTTAGCGAAGATTGGCGCACCCGCTACTCCAACAAGCATGTAAACAGTCATTGATAATGCCCCAAGTCTACTCCCAAGAAGAAGACCTGCTAAAATTGCGAAAAATGGTTGCATAGATAATGGAACGCCCGCTATTTGTAGGAATGGTGCCCACGATACAATATTTGCACCAATAGCCATAAGAGCGACGAACATGGCAGCTAATGCTAAATCTAAAACATGAAGCTTCTTCATAATGTTAACCTCCAGTTGTAGTTAGGTTAACATTATCGTAGCGAAAATATTTACTTGTTGTCAATCAAAATATTTTGATAAGAAGGCTTTAAATAGTCTCTAAGCAATGTGTATGGAATACGAAATTGCGGAATTCCGCTTGAATAAGGAGCAATTTCATATAAAGGGAAATAAATTACAAGATTATCCGGTTCTAAAAAGTAGTGAAACTTTTTAGTGCTCGTTACCTTTTCGGCTGCATCAGGAAAATAAATGCTTTCATTTTGTTTAATTTGTCTTACAATCTCTGTGCGAATTATTTCTTTATATTTATCCTCTTGCTGAAATAAATCGTCTAAGTGTAATAATTTTTTTTCGTTTAAATCAAATGTATTTGCCTTCCACGTATAAAGTCCGTGCGCTCCGCCTGTATATTGATAGTAATTCACATATAGACTTAGGAAAGGTGGTTTGTTTAAAGCTACTTTATAGTCAACATTTGCAACGTAGGGATGAAAAGGTGTGCTAGATCCTTCTGTTTCTTTATAATATTTCTTCGCCTCTTTTTCTAATTTACTTTTAAATGTAGCAGTAGAGTTTTTGTAATAGGAATTTAGCTTATTTTGAAATTTCGAATTAGAAAAGTTGTAAAAGGAAGGCCTATTAATTTGATATTCTATATAAGGTTTCTTACCTTTTTGCGTTACAGTCTTAACATTGATTGTCAGGTTGGATGCTTTGGCTGCTATTGCACAATTTGGTACAATAGTCAGGAAGGAGAACATAAGCAATAGTATACAAAATTTCTGTTTCATTTAGGTGAAACCTCCTTATATAAGTGTTATAGGTAGTTTGAAAGTAAATAGGTAAAAATATACATTTGATTTAAAGTGAGAGAGGTGGAAAACGATATGTCAAAAACTTTAATGGATTCGCTTGGAATAGAGCTATTAGAAATGACAGAGGATAAAGTAGTTGCTACAATGCCTGTTGATGAACGTACGCATCAGCCGTTTGGATTTTTACATGGCGGTGCATCTGTTGCATTAGCAGAAACTGTGGCAAGTGTTGGTTCATACAATTTAATTGATCAAGAGAAATGTATTTGTTTCGGATTAGAAATTAATGCAAATCATATTCGCTCAAAGCAAGATGGAATTGTAACAGCAATCGGAACACCGATACATAGAGGACAATCGACAATGGTTTGGGATATTCGCATCATTGATGAAAATGATGATTTACTATGCATATCAAGATGTACAGTAGCAATTAAAGAAAAACGTGAAAAATAGAAAAGAGGCGGCTCTTATGAGCTGCCTCTTTTTTATCCCGCATTAACGGGCAGTAAAACGCCCACCTCAAAATTCAGGTTGGAGATTAACTGCCCGTAAATGCCCGATTGGTTCAACTAATAATCAGTGGGGGATGAACAAAACCCCCACTGATTAAAGTTTCACTTTATAATTAGAACTGGATTTTTTTCTCTAAGAAACCTTTTAGTTCGCTAATTGGCATACGAACTTGTTCCATAGTGTCACGGTCACGTACTGTAACAGCTTTGTCTTCAACAGAGTCGAAGTCGTATGTGATACAGAATGGTGTACCGATTTCGTCTTGACGACGGTAACGTTTACCGATAGAACCAGTTTCATCAAAGTCTACCATGAAGTCTTTAGCTAGTTCTGCGAATACTTCAGTAGCACCTTCAGATAGCTTTTTAGATAATGGTAAGATTGCTGCTTTATATGGTGCTAAAGCAGGGTGGAAACGAAGAACTGTACGAGAATCGTTTTCTAATTGCTCTTCTTCATATGCATCACATAAGAATGCTAATGTTACACGGTCTGCACCTAGAGATGGCTCGATGCAGTATGGCACGTAACGCTCATTCGTTTGTGGATCGATGTAGTTAAAGTCTTCGTTAGAGTGTTCCATGTGACGTTTTAAATCGAAGTCTGTACGAGATGCAACGCCCCATAGTTCGCCCCAACCGAATGGGAATCTGAATTCAATATCAGTTGTTGCGTTACTGTAGTGAGATAATTCGTCTTCACCGTGGTCACGAAGACGCATGCTTTCTTCAGTCATACCAAGTGAAAGTAACCAGTTTTTACAAGTTTCACGCCAGAATGCGAACCACTCTAAATCTTCACCAGGCTTACAGAAGAATTCAAGTTCCATTTGTTCGAATTCACGTGTACGGAATGTGAAGTTACCAGGTGTGATTTCGTTACGGAAACTTTTACCGATTTGGCCGATACCAAATGGAAGTTTCTTACGCATAGAGCGTTGTACGTTTTTAAAGTTTACGAAAATACCTTGTGCTGTTTCAGGACGAAGGAAGATTTCGTTTGTGCTAGACTCTGTAACACCTTGGAATGTTTTGAACATTAAGTTGAACTGACGGATTTCCGTGAATTCTTGGCTACCGCAATCAGGACATTTTACTTCATGTTCTTTCATTAAGTCAGCCATTTGGTCGAAAGTAAGACCGTCAACGACCATTTCGATGCCTTTTACGTCTAATGCATCTTCAATTAACTTGTCAGCACGGTGACGAGCTTTACATTTTTTACAGTCGATCATTGGATCATTAAAGTTACCAACGTGACCAGAAGCGATCCAAGTTTTTGGGTTCATTAAAATAGCAGCATCTAAACCAACGTTGTGTGGAGATTCTTGAATAAATTTTTTCCACCAAGCTTTTTTAACGTTATTTTTTAATTCGATTCCAAGTGGACCGTAATCCCATGTGTTTGCAAGACCACCGTAAATTTCAGAACCAGGGAAAACAAAACCGCGATGTTTTGCTAAGTTTACAACTTGTTCCATTGAATACATAATAAAATCCTCCTTTTGAAAGTTAACGTATTTGCGATGACGTGATGGGTACTTTGGAAACGGGGCATCTCCGCTAGCTCCAGCGGCTAAAATGTTCGGTGGCTTCGCTTCTTCCGCCGAGGCAAAAATCGTCTCTATGTCAGAAGCTCCATCCTCCTCACATTCTGAGCGAGCCGCTTGCGCTTTTAAAATTATCCAGCTCCGGTGACTAGAACAGTCGGTCATTTCGCGCCTTCCTGTGAGGCAAAAAGCGCCTCTTCGTCAGGAGCTCCAATGCCCTCCTGTTCTGAGCAAGTCACCTCCGCTTTAAGGTATATCCAGCTCCAGCGGCTAAAATGTTCGGTGGCTTCGCTTCTTCCGCCGAGGCAAAAAGCGCCTCTATGTCAGAAGCTCCATCCCCCTCACATTCTGAGCGAGCCGCTTGCGCTTTAAATTTTTAAATACAAAAAAGCTCGTCTCTAGGCAATCATGCCTAGGGACGAGCTTGTATATACCCGCGGTTCCACCCTAGTTGATGTGCATTTCACACATCCACTTTCATCACGTATTGCTCGAGACTGCCGTTTCCTTGCGGTTTCAGGCTTTCACTATCCCTGAATCGCTTTTTGTGCAAGTACTTATAAGTCCGTCATCGCTACTTATATTAATAATAATGAACATATTCTAACACGTTCTTTTTTAAATCACAATAGAGGGACGTGCCTATCTATGATAGAGTCTCGCCTATTTTTTCATTATTTATTCCGTAATTTTGTTTAATGTGCTTAATTGCTTCGCGTTTACTTAATGGAGCAAGCTCGTTAGTTTGAACGTATTTCCAAACTACATCTGGCTTTGTTTTTGCATATTCGCGAAGGACCCAGCCGATTGCTTTTTGAATGAAAAATTCTTTTGAGGAATGTAGTTGTCCGATAATCCAGAAAAGGAGTTCTTCATCCATTTTTTGTTTATATTTTAGCTGGAATAAAATAGCGGCACGCTGTAACCATATGTTTTCTGATGCAATCCATTTTGGAATATATGCGGAAATTAATTCTGGATGGTTTAAAAAGATGGCACCTAAAAATGTAGGGACGATGCTATCAACAGAGTCCCACCAAGATTTTGTGACAATAAGTTCTTCTAGAAATGGGATATGAGTTTCGTTTATGTGCTTTTTATATTTTTGCATGATATCGAGTGCGGCAGCTTGAAATTCACGTTCTGGTAAGTCCCAAAGCTCACGTATGATAATTTGGAAGTCCTTTTTATCTGGGAGAGTATGTATTTGAATGACGTCTTTCAACAATTGTCTTCTCTCAGGAGTTTGAATGCCGAGAAACGGGAAGTGATTTTTCATATAACGTGCCATCGGTTCTGCTTTTTCGGGATTTTGATGAGCTGTAAAATGCTCTTGTAATGCCTTTACAAATGGATGCATAGTTATGGGCTCCTCTCTTATTATCTTTCTTCTCTTATTATACAAAGAGTTTGGGTGAATTTTAAAACATAACTTGCAATGTAATGAAATATGTTGAGAAGAGAGAGGAGAGGATAAGATGGAAGATCAAGGCGTACTAGCAGGTTTCTTTGCTCTTAGTTTTGCGTTTATTCTTGTTATAATAATTTGGGCAATTATTTCGTATTTGTTAACGGCTTTTGCACTTTATACGATGGCGAAAAATGATGGTGCAACTGATGGTGTTCTTGCTTTTATTCCGTTTATAAATAGTAAGATATGGGGTGATTTAGCGAAAGATAAATTACCAGATTTCTTGAAAGAAGAAGCAGGGTGGAAAGTATTTGGCATATATGTTGGATGCTTCATCTTTAATTTCGTACCAATTCTATATATATTAGCAACAGCTGTATCACTTGTACTGTCTATTTATCTTATCTACGCTATTTTGGATAGATACGGAACGAATTCCATACTATTTACGATCATTCATACAATCACATTTTCGGTTTTCTTGCCGATTCATTTGTTCATTATTCGGAATGAGCCGGTGAGGTATAACGAGTAGGCGTATCAAAGTTGCCCTGCGGTCGATATATTTGGTTTCATAATAATTCGGATATGCTGAAAAAAGCGCCCTGCTCAGCAGGGCGCTTTTTTCTACTACATAAGATAGCGTAAGTAAATGTAAATGTGAGAAATGATTAATGAAACGATCATAATTGGGAAGCCGACTTTAAGGAATTCCATGTAGCTGAATTTATGTCCTTCACGACTTGCGATTCCGGCTACGATTACGTTAGCAGAAGCCCCGATTAATGTTCCGTTTCCACCTAAGCAAGCACCTAATGCTAATGCCCACCATAGTACGTCGATTTGTGCGTCAGAAGGTGATAAACCTAGCCCAACTGCCATATCGTTAATAAGTGGAATCATTGTTGCAACGAATGGAATGTTATCGATTGTTGCAGAGGCGATACCAGATACCCATAGAACAAGGATAGATGCCTGAGAAATATCTCCGCCTGTTATTCCAATTACTTTTTGAGCTAACATTTTGATAAGCCCGATATCAATAAGTCCTCCAACGAGTACGAATAGTCCCGCGAAGAAGAAGATTGTTACCCACTCTACACTTGCGAATACCTCTTCAATTTCATGCTCTTTCACACCGATTAGCATAAGTACAGTAGCGCCAGTTAAGGCGATGATAGCTGCATCAATATGGAAAATGGAATGAGTCATGAAACCTAAAATAGTAAGGCCAAGTACTGTTAAAGATTTCTTCATTAATACTGGGTCTTTAATGTATTGTTTTTCATCTAAGCTCATTAATTTTTTAATTTGCACAGAATCAGCAATTAATTGCTTACGGTACATGAAGTAAAGAATTGTTGCTGTAACAGCAATAATGATGATTACGATAGGTGCTAAGTTGAATAAGAAAGCATTGAAATCTAAATGCTTATTTGCAGAACCAATCATAATATTTGGCGGATCACCAATTAATGTTGCTGTTCCTCCGATATTTGAAAAAATAATTTCAGAAAGTAAATATGGAACAGGATTTACTTGCAAGATGCGCGTAATAGATAAAGTAACTGGAACAACAAGAAGTACTGTTGTAACGTTATC
This sequence comes from Bacillus sp. FSL R9-9410, assembly GCF_038050385.1. Classification (NCBI taxonomy): domain Bacteria; kingdom Bacillati; phylum Bacillota; class Bacilli; order Caryophanales; family Bacillaceae; genus Bacillus; species Bacillus sp. FSL R9-9410. The sequence goes on along the minus strand of NZ_JBBOTV010000002.1, from coordinate 13,659 downwards.
TAAAAATGCGGAGCCAAGCGCGGTAAGTAAGGAAAGTGAAATTAAAATTTTAATTGGATTTCCTTGTGCTCCTTTTGCGGCTTTAATGGCAACGTATTGGAAGACACCTGACTTACTTGTAATGTTTACCAGTATCATCATACCGATGAGCAATGTAATTGTTCCCCATTCAATATGTTTCGTAAAGGCATTGTGTAAGTCAACGACCCCTGCAATTACCATGAATGCCGCACCAAGAAGTGCGATGACAGCGCGGTTAATTTTTTCAGAAATAATAATGGCATATGTAATTAAAAAGACTGCGATAGCAAAATAATACTGCCAGTTTGCGAGCTCTTGCGTTGTTTCGTGCAAAACTCTCATCTCCTTTCGTTCACTTTTCTTAGTGTGTCAAAAAATTAACTAGATGAAACACACATAAAGTCATTATAAAGTAGAAAAATGGCGGATGTAAATGAAAGGGTTTATTTTGTCATATTTTCTGCATAGGTCATTTTTTCTTATTTTTAAAAATATTTGTGGGCATTTGACATATATATAAGATACATCCAATCTGAATATTTAAAATCGAATCAGCATCCGAGCTTGTTCGTGTAGGAGTGTCAAATAGAAAGGAATGACAAAGATGATAAGGAAGGGATCGTATGGATGAACAACGATTTTTGTTTTTAGACTTTGAGTTTACGATGCCCCAGCATAGAAAAAAGCCAAAAGGTTTTTTCCCAGAAATTATTGAGGTCGGACTCGTTTCAGTTGTTGGCTGTAAGGTGGAAGATACGTATTCAGCGCATATTAGACCGAAAACATTTCCATCTTTAACGGATCGATGTAAAAAATTTTTAGGAATTAAACAGGAAGTAGTGGACAAAGGAATTTCTTTTCATGAACTTGTTGAGAAACTTGCAGAATATGAAAAGAGGTGTAAACCGACAATTGTAACGTGGGGAAATATGGATATGAAAGTCTTAAAGCATAACTGCGAAATGGCGGGAGTAGAATTTCCATTCTTTGGACAGTGTCGTGATTTATCGCTTGAGTATAAGAAGTTTTTTGGAGAGAGAAATCAAACAGGGCTGTGGAAAGCAATTGAGGCGTATGGAAAAGCAGGAACAGGAAAGCATCATTGTGCGCTTGATGATGCGATGACGACATATAATATTTTTAAATTAGTAGAAAAAGATAAAGAGTATTTAGTCAAACCAGCACCTCCAACATTAGGGGAACTTGTTGATTTTTCGAAAGTGTTAAAGAAAGTGAGTACACAGTAACGACCAAATTGCAAAATATGTAATTTGGTCGTTTTGTTTTTTAAAGTTTGTAATCTTGCTTCAATTGCTGAAGTGTTTTTAGACTACGCCCCGCAAAAGGTGAATCATCTTCAGAAAATGAATTAATTTGAGTTTCTAATGCTAATTTTAGTGACTCTGTATAATCTGGAATTTCTCCTTCATATTTCTTCACCATTTGCTCTGGAATGTTCGTCTGTTCACGAAAAGCTAAAGCACGTCTTTCATGGAAGAATGGTACGTCAGCTTGTTTTACATTATGTAAATCACCTTGCACTGGATGTTTTAAAACAGCTAATACTTTTACAACGTAACTGCCAGGACGGCTATTTGTAATTTCGCCGATGTATTTTCCAGTTTTATAAATACCAGTAACGATTTCACCAATTTCAAATGTTTCTCTCATATTTTTCACCTCAAGTTTATAGTAAGGAAAGTAGAAGAAGGAGTCAAAGAAAACAGTTGATTTTTGAATGTCCTTGAGAATATGACAGGCTTCAACTATAATTTAAAATGATATAACAGAAAATTCTGATGTTAATTCTTTTCATAAATTTCCTGATAAGGAGTGTTTTATATGATGCCTTTATATTTTCCTGAAGATAAAACGGAGTATATTATTCCAGGTATTGTTTGCGTTCTATTTATCATCGGTGCGGTTGCTACGTGGCGTATGTTTATTCGTGTATCAAAACGAGAAGCAGAGCGATTACAGAAAGTAGAAGAAAAGCTTTTAGCTGAAAAGAAACAGTAATTCATTTTTGCATGTTTCCCTCTATGCTCGGACAATCTAAGGGCAGAAAGTATTTTGGAGGGAATTGAATGAAAAGACAGCTTTTTTTCAGTTGTTGTTTACTATTTCTAATGGCGGGTTGTGACCAAGGGAAGCCGAAAGAAATTGATGTGAAATTACATAATGCTTCAGGTGATGAAGTTGGGACTGCAAAAGTAGCTCAGCAAACAAGTGGAGTGAAAATTACGATTAAAGCGGAAGGTTTTACACCAGGACCACACGGGATACATGTACATGAAATCGGAGAATGTAAAGCGCCAAGTTTCGAATCATCTGGGAATCATTTTAATCCAGATAATAAAAAACATGGGCTCTTGAATCCGAAAGGTGCGGAAAATGGTGATTTACCGAACGTAGTGGCAGACGGTTCGGGAAAGATTAAAGCAGAAATCGATGCTCCGCATATAACGCTTGAAGAAGGAAAAACGACGATTCATAGAAAAGATGGAGCGTCTATTATTATTACAGAAAACGCTGATGATGGTATGACGCAACCAACTGGTAAATCTGGTGGCCGAATTGCTTGCGGTGTTATCGTAAAAAAAGCGTCGGATATGAAGAAGAAATAGAAGCTACCGTGAATGATAGATTTTGTTGTAAAACCACATGATAGTAAGTAGAATTATATCGATTTACCGAAAAAAGGAGGCTATCCCAAAATCATTTTGGGATAGCCTCCTTTTTTGTTATGAGAATGTATGGTGTAGTCTGTTTAAAATTTCTTCTAAAACAGATCTAGGACAGCCAATGTTAATTCGGATATGGGCTTCTCCACCTGTTCCGTATTTCTCACCAGGCTCAACGATGATTTTACCTTTCTCTTCAAGTAATGCTGTTCGTTCATCTTGAGAAAGATCCAAGTGGGAACAATCAATCCACAGTAAAAAACTACCTTCTGGTTTAATTACAGAAAGAGCTGGTATGTGATTTTGAATATACTCACAAGCAAATTGAGCATTATCTTCAGCGTACAATCGAATTTCATTTAGCCAATCATTACATTCTGTATAGGCACTTTGCATTGCTGTATAAGCAAATGTATTTAATCCGTGGAATCCTTGTCTATATTGGATAGACATAAAGGCATTACGGAGATTTTCATTCGGAATAATAATGATCGATGCTTGTAATCCAGCGATATTAAATGTTTTGCTCGGAGCCATACAAGTAATAGTGCGGGCTGCTAATTCTTCAGATAAAGAAGCAAACGGTGTATGAGTATGGCCTTTATAAATAATATCGGCGTGAATTTCATCCGCGACAACGGTTACATTATATTGCGTGCATAGCGTACCGAGTTTTGTTAGCTCCTCTTTCGTCCAAACGCGTCCGATAGGATTGTGAGGGCTGCAAAGAAGCATTAGTTTTACACCTTGTTTAAATTGAGTTTCTAGATGCTCGAAGTCTATCTTATATATGCCATTTTGTTTAAACAAGGGACTCTCACATAATTGTCTATTATTTGTTTTGACCATTTCAAAAAATGGTGGATAAATAGGAGGTTGTACGAGTACGGCTTCTCCTTCTTTCGTTATAGCTTGTATGCTCGTACTAAGAGCTGGAACGATACCTGCGCTAAATACAATCCATTCTTTTTGTATTTCCCAATTGTATTGGCTTTTCGTCCAATTACAAATGATATCCCCAATATTTTCAGGAGGAAGTGTATAGCCGAAAATAGGATGTTCTATGCGTTTTTGTAATGCAGTTTGAATTGGTTTTGGTACTTCAAAATCCATATCGGCAATCCAAGCGTGGATGAGCTCTTCATTTTTATATGTATCCCATTTTGTACTATGTGTTCCGCGACGATTTACCGTTTTATGAAATAGTTGCATATGTTTGCTCCTTTCTTCTGTCAAACTGTTAAGTTATGAAAATTCTCACTCTTCTTATAGAATAGCTGATGTGATACGATAAAGAAAAGCATTAAAAAGTGAAAAGGCGGGAAATAGATGGGTGCATATGACAAAATGATTGAGGTTGTGAAAAATTGGGATCCGTTTCAAATGGGACCGGAGTTTTATGAAACAGAAGCGAGCGATGTTGTAAACGTCGTAAGTGTGTTTGATGATCCGAAATACATCGCAAAGAAGATTCAACATATATACTTTATGTCTTTTGAAGAAGTACCTGCACTTGAAAAATGCGAAAAATTAGCAGTAGAGTTACTCGTACTAAAAGAAGGCGGAAGTTGTTCATTATAGGCTGTCGGAATTTACGACAGCCTTTTTGTTTATTTTCATTCGGATTGATTAAAGCTTCACTTTATCCCGTTTTAACGGGGCAGTAAGACTCCCGCCTCAAAATTCGGTTGAAGCAAAGGGGTTAGGCGAGAAATCAAACTGCCCGTAAAAACCCGATTGGTGAAGGCTAATAACCCGTGGGAATAGAACCTCCCACGGATTAAAGCTTCACTTTATTGCGTCGCAAACGCAATAATTTCTTCATAAACATGATCGGGCTTTTCTTCAGGGAGTAAGTGGCCTGTATTTTCATAAGAAATGAAAGTTGAATTAGGTAGGTCTTTATGGAGACGGTGTCCTACATGTACAGGGACGACGCGATCCTTTTCACCCCAAATGAGTAATACTGGGGTTTCGATTTTTTGTAATTCAGTTGAAGATAAGTCACCTTCACGGTCTCTTATCATTCGAGTTAAAGCAGGGAATATACGATCATCATAAAAAGGAGCAGCATAGCCTTCCATCATTTCATTGTCAATTAATGAATGGTCATGAACGACATTCATTAAATTATGAACGATGCCCCTTCGAATAATCCAGTTCTTCACGTATAAGTGGAAGAACGGTAAATAAGAGGAGTACAGTAAAGGGAAGTTTGCGCGTGCTAAATAACTAGAGCTACATAGTAAAATCGTTTTTGAAATTAATTCAGGGCGTAGTCGGTTTACAAAGAGTGAAATTTGTCCGCCCATAGAATGACCAACTAATACAATATTCGAGAGAGATAAATGTTCGATTAAATCGATAATAATAGCTGCTAAATTGTGATAAGAATATTTAAAGAGATGAGATTTATCACTTTTTCCGAATGGTGGTAAATCAAGGGCAATTACTGTACCTTCCTTTGTTAGTAAAGGAATGAGTCGTCGATAGCTAAATGAGGAAGAGAGGAAGCCGTGAACGAGTACGAAAGTAGGTCGCTCTTTTTTAGTATTGTGTTCATACAATTCGTAATGAATAGTAGTCCCGCGAGTGGAAAAAGTGAAGTAAGGGCATTTGCATTCATGGTTCATTTTTTGTCACTCCATTGATTTTTGTTCATATCATCTCCAGGCAAGAAACAAAATATGTTAACAAAAAAAGGCAAGATGACATCGTCATCTTGCCTTTTGCGTATTTATAATTACCCACGCACAATATTAGGTGGTGTTTTTCCTTGTAATCCTGCTACTAAATTTTCAGCAGCTGTCATTGCCATTTGCTGCCGAGTTTTTAATGTTGCAGATCCGATGTGCGGTAAAGTTACAACGTTTTGTAATGATAAGAGCGGATTCTCTTTTTGAATCGGCTCTTGTGTAAATGTGTCGATGCCGGCTGCAAATATTTTCTTTTCTGTTAACGCATGAATTAATGCAGTTTCATCTACTGTTTTCCCGCGAGAAGCATTAATGAAAATTGCTGTTTCTTTCATTAGTGAAAATTCCTTTTCACCGATAAGATGATACGTTTCATCTGTTAATGGAGTAAGGAGAATAATAAAATCAGATTGTTTGATTAGAGTTTGTAAATCACAATATGTAGCATCAAATTTTTGCTCAGCTTTTTCTTTACGGCGACGGTTATAGTAAAGGACATTCATATCAAAGCCGAATTTCGCTCGCTTTGCGACAGCTTCTCCAATTCGTCCCATTCCGATAATACCGATCGTACTATGATGTACATCTAGTCCGAAGTGTTCTTTTCCGATTTCAGCGTTCCATTCACCATTTTTTACATAGGAATTGAGTTCGCAAACACGGCGACCAGCAGATAACATAAGAGCGAAAACGAGATCGGCTACTGTATCATCTAACACATATGGAGTATTCGTTCCGATAACATTTTGTTTTTCCATCGCTTTTAAATCAAAGTTATCATGGCCAACAGAAATGTTACTTACTACTTTTAAATTAGGAGCAGCCTGCAATAACTCTTCATTTATAGTAGATCCGAAATTTAATAACCCATCTTTATCTTTTATTTTTTTTAATAGAACATCACGAGGTACTTTCTCGTTTTGATCCCATTTTTCAAAATCACAGTGTTCTGATAAATAGTTTTCTACAAATGTTGGAACTGGTTCGGCAATATATACTTTTGGTTTCACGGTTCCATCCCCTTTCCTCTTTACCTGGATTGGTGTGTGCTAATAATCAATAATCAGCGGGTATGAAGCTCCCACTGATTCAAGTTTCACTTTACCCCGCTATTTGCGGGCAGTAAGACTCCCACCTCCCAAAACGGCTGAAACAAAGAGATTAGGTGGGAGTCCGTGCTGCCCGTAAAGGCCCGATTGGTGCGGGTTAATAATCAGCGGGATAAAGCATTCCGCTGATTAAAGTTTCACTTTATTTTGACATAATTCTCAAAAAAAATCTTCTTTTCAAACTGGAAAGAGTATTTGTATAATTTAGACAGAAACTAAAAGGAAGGATGATTTATATGGTGACAGAGAAAGAATTGGAATTATTAGCTTGTCTTGAAAAGAATAGTCGTTTATCTGTAGATACATTAGCGAAGTTGTTAAATATAGAAGTAGAAGAAGCGAAAAAAATGGTTACGAAATTAGAAAGTGAAAAGATTATCGTGGACTATGTAACACATATCGATTGGACAAAAGTGAAAGAACATACTGGTTTAACGGCGATGATTGATGTGAAAGTTACACCGAAGCGTGGTGTCGGTTTTGATGCAGTAGCTGAACAAATTTATCGCTATTCAGAAGTGAAATCCGTTTATTTAATGTCTGGGACATATGACCTTTCTATTACATTAGAAGGAAAGACGATGGGAGAAGTAGCGATGTTTGTTTCTGAGAAATTAGCAACAATTGAATCTGTCGTTTCAACGACAACTCATTTTATTTTGAAGAAGTATAAACATGAGGGGATTATTTATGAAAAGACAGATGATGATAAGAGAATTGTGGTGACACCGTGAAGCAATTTGACCTATCTAGAGTAGCAGAATCTTTACAACCGTCCGGTATACGAAAGTTTTTTGATTTAGCGGCAAGTATGAAAGGTGTTATTTCACTTGGAGTGGGAGAGCCGGACTTTGTTACACCTTGGAATGTAAGGCAAGCATGTATTCGTTCTTTAGAACAAGGATATACGTCATATACAGCAAATGCAGGATTATTGGAGCTCCGTCAAGAAATAGCAAAGTATCTAAAAAAACAATTTGCAGTATCTTATGATCCGAATGATGAAATCATTGTTACAGTTGGAGCGAGTCAAGCGCTAGATGTAGCGATGCGTGCTATTGTAAACCCTGATGATGAAATACTTATTATTGAACCAAGTTTTGTTTCGTATGCACCACTTGTTACGTTAGCGGGCGGGGTCCCAGTTCCAGTAGCGACTTCATTAGAAGATGAATTTAAAGTACAGCCAAATCAAATTGAAGCAGTTATTACAACGAAAACAAAGGCAATATTACTTTGTTCTCCCAATAACCCAACAGGCGCAATGTTAAATAAATCCGAATTAGAAAAGCTAGCAGTTATTGTTGAGAAGTATAATTTAATCGTGTTATCGGATGAAATTTATGCAGAGCTCGTATACGACGAAGCATATACGAGTTTCGCGAGTATTAAAAATATGCGTGACCATACAATTTTAATTTCAGGGTTTTCAAAAGGATTTGCGATGACGGGATGGCGTCTTGGGATGATTGCAGCCCCTGTGCAATTTTCAGAATTAATGCTCAAAATCCACCAGTATTCAATGATGTGTGCACCGACGATGTCTCAATTTGCAGCAGTTGAAGCATTACGCGGGAGAAATGATGAAGTAATTCGAATGAGAGATAGCTATAAAAAACGTCGTAACTTTATGGCGACATCTTTCAATGAAATGGGCTTAACATGTCATGTGCCAGGCGGGGCATTTTATGTCTTCCCTTCTATAGCTTCAACCGGACTATCTTCAGCAGAATTTGCAGAACAATTATTATTAGAAGAAAAAGTAGCTGTTGTTCCTGGAAATGTGTTTGGCGGGAGTGGTGAAGGATTTATTCGTTGTTCATATGCAACATCGCTTGAGCAACTTATGGAAGCAATGAAGAGAATGGAACGGTTCATAGAGAATAAAAAAAGGACAAAACACAATACGTTTTGTCCATAAAAGGGGGGGAATACTAGAAAGCCATGTGTTAGTATTCTATCCTAATATTGGAGAATTATACGTATTACAGGAAATTTTTTCGTGAATTTTGAATGAGTTCTATCAAAGTGGTATAATTTACTAATATAAGGTGGGAGTATCCTCGGTGTTTTACTTAGGATACTTACTCACTAATCGGATATTTAACAACAAATACATCTGCTTTGCTATTTACAATTGTAGAGAAAATGGTAAACGTATGGGAGTGTTTCACATGTCAGAACAATATACAACGGGAGTGGTTGTAACAGGGAAAGTAACTGGAATTCAAGATTACGGTGCATTTGTAGCTTTGGATGCAGAAACACAAGGACTTGTGCATATATCTGAAATCACAAATGGGTATGTAAAAGACATTCACGACTTTTTAAAGGTCGGGGATACAGTAGAAGTAAAAGTACTTTCAATTGATGAAGAACACAGAAAAATGAGTTTATCGTTAAAAGCGGCGAAAAGAAAGCAAGGACGAATTCTTATACCGAATCCATCTGAGAACGGATTTAATACGCTGCGAGAAAAGCTAGCAGAATGGATTGAAGAGTCGGAGGTAATAAAGTAAAAGAGGAACGCATATGAGCGTTCCTCTTTTACTGTGACTTATGATATATATATATTTGCAAATATGATTGCATGCAATCATATTCGTATGTCGGAGGCGAAAAAGACATACTGACTATTGAATTTCATGTGTTTCTGGGTGAGTACCAAGATTCTCGGATGGTTTAAATAGTAAGCCGAGATTGATAAGCCCAGAAATACCAACGATGCCGTAAATGATACGTGCAAGAGCTGAGTTCTGTCCACCGAAAATAGCCGCTACTAAGTCAAACTGGAAGAACCCGATCAGTCCCCAGTTAACAGCGCCGATTACAGTGAAGACTAATGCGATACGTTGCAAGGTACTCATGAAAAGTCCCCCCTTAATGTGAAGCGTGAGCAAGCAAGGAGTTAATAAGAAAATTTAACTCCTTTATAGAATGGTATAGTTTTGTTGTTTTTATACATAAAAAATGTACGAAAAACGATGTATATACATCTATACTGAAAAATTCGGATTTTTATGCAAAAAATGAACTTTTTCTAAAAAATAAATAATGGTTACGTTTACAATTATTGAATCGCTTGATTTACAACTTTAGTTTCGCTAAAGTGAATACAGAAATACATATACATAATTGGAGGGAAAAAGATGAGTACACATGTAACGTTCGACTATTCTAAAGCATTATCCTTCATCGGTGAAAATGAACTAACTTATTTACGTGATGCAGTAAAAGTAACACATCATGCAATCCACGAAAAAACTGGAGCTGGGAACGATTTCCTTGGGTGGGTAGAGCTTCCGCTTCAATATGATAAAGAAGAATTTGCTCGCATTCAAAAATGCGCAGAAAAAATTAAAAACGACTCTGACATTTTACTTGTTGTAGGTATTGGTGGTTCTTACCTAGGAGCACGCGCAGCAATCGAAATGTTAAACCATTCTTTCTATAACACGCTTTCTAAAGAACAACGTAAAACTCCACAAGTGCTATTTGTTGGACAAAACATTAGCTCCACTTATATGAAAGATTTAATGGACGTACTAGAAGGGAAAGACTTTTCTATTAACGTTATTTCCAAATCAGGTACAACAACAGAACCTGCAATCGCATTCCGTATTTTCCGTAAATTATTAGAAGAAAAGTATGGAAAAGAAGAATCTCGCAAACGTATTTATGCGACTACAGATAAAGCGCGCGGTGCTTTAAAAACATTATCGGATAATGAAGGCTACGAAACGTTCGTTATTCCGGATGATGTTGGCGGTCGTTTCTCTGTATTAACACCAGTAGGTTTATTGCCAATCGCAGTAAGTGGCCTAAACATTGAAGAGATGATGAACGGTGCAGCTGCTGGTCATAATGATTTCGCGAAATCAGAACTTGAAGAAAACCCAGCTTACCAATACGCAGTAGTTCGTAATGCCCTATACAATAAAGGAAAAACAATTGAAATGCTTGTTAACTATGAGCCAGCACTTCACTACTTCTCTGAGTGGTGGAAACAGTTATTTGGTGAAAGTGAAGGAAAAGATCAAAAAGGTATTTTCCCATCTTCAGCAAACTTCTCAACTGACTTGCACTCATTAGGTCAATACATTCAAGAAGGTCGTCGTGACCTATTCGAAACAGTTCTTAAAGTAGGTAAATCTACACACGAACTAAAAATCGAATTAGACGACAACGATTTAGATGGATTAAACTACCTTGCTGGTGAAACGATAGACTTCGTAAACACAAAAGCATACGAAGGTACATTACTTGCACATAGCGATGGCGGAGTACCGAACTTAATCGTAAACATTCCAGAACTAAACGAGTACACATTCGGTTACCTTGTATACTTCTTCGAAAAAGCATGTGCGATGAGCGGCTACCTATTAGGCGTAAATCCATTTGACCAACCAGGAGTAGAAGCGTACAAGAAAAATATGTTTGCTCTACTTGGAAAACCAGGATTTGAAGAGTTAAAAGCAGAATTAGAAGAGCGTTTGAAATAATAAAAAGCGATCGGGTCTCCGGTCGCTTTTTGTTGTTTTACGAAAAAGTACATCGGTATATTCAAACTAGAATGGGTATGCTAAAGGAAAAGTCTAGGAGGGATGGGCTTGATTCCGATTCAATCAAATTTAGAAGGACGTACATATGCGTTATATAAGTTAGAAGAGGTTATGAAACCACTTGGATATAGTATTGGTGGTAATTGGGATTATGATAAAGGATGTTTTGATTATAAAATCGACGAAGAAGATGGCTATCAATTTTTACGAATACCATTTACAGCGGTGGATGGAGAACTAGATGTGCCTGAGGTAATAGTCCGTCTTGAAACGCCGTATATTCTTTCGCACGTATATCAAGACGAACTAGATGATAATGTTAATTCTTTAACAGCTGGAACGAGTGGAGTTGATCAATTTGCTGAGCCAAAAGATCCCGATGGAGACGTGAAAAGAAAATATATCAGTATTGGTAAAGTACTGGTACAAGAACTAGAAAATCATTTTTTTAATGGTGAATAACGATGAGTATGTCGCTTTCGATGAGAATGAAAGAATGAACTGGATTGATCATATATTGTTCGTCGCGCTTTACACCCAGTAAGAGAATGTTTTGCTTTAAAAGAGTATAGCTACAATTTGCAAAGGATTGTCCGGTGCAGGACGGGGAAATCTCCATCAGTTGTAATTTGTTATCGGAGATTTCATCGTAAAGTGAGAATAGTACACCTGAAATGGAAGGGAATAAAAGAGAAGCGGTAAATACATAGCTCGTTAATTTATTTCCTTCTATAATTTCTGATACGCCAGCTCTCGTTGCATTTTGGATTTGTTCAGAAGTAAGAAGTTCAGCGATGCAGTGAATGTTTGGATTAAGTCCTTTTGCAGTTAAAATATTTAAAATGGACTGTGTATCTGCTAAGCTTTCGTTCTTCTCTTTATCTGATGTTATTAATATAGTGTGAGCTGTTGTAATGTTAGCTTTTAATAAAGTTTGATCGTGATGCGGACAACCTTTTATAAATTCTAAATGATGAAATGGCTTTGGAAGTAAAGAAAGTGTTTCATCAATTAAAACGATATCAAGGCTCGGTTGTAATATGTGCATTTGTTTTACAACATGTTTTGCACGCTCATTCCAGCCAACGATAATCATATGACCATTAGAGGTAGCAGCTTCTTCTCCTTTAATTCTCATATATTGTTTATTAATCATGTCGGTAGCGAATAGAACCATATAATAAGAACAAAATCCAGTTCCTAATAAAATAATGCACATACCAATAAGTTTTCCTATCGTTGTATGGGGGGCGAAATCGCCGTATCCAACGGTGAAAATGGTAACGATGGACCACCAAACCCCGTCGAACCATGTGGTGAAGTGAGATGGCTCTAATATATGTATAAGAAAGCCGGAGAAGGCAGTAAGTACAATAATAAAACAAATTAAACGAAAAATAATGGAATCACGAAATGTATCTACTAAATTCGAGCGGGATTTCAAGTTCCTATTCCTCCTTACGTTTCAGGACTACATTCATTGTTACCATTATAGAAAAAAGAAAAACTCTCTAATTAAAAAGAGAGTTCGTTTCATAATTAATACATACTTTCAACTTCAGTTTGTTGAACACTTTCAAGATGTTGGAGAGCATAGTAAACATCGGCAGTATGTCTTTTTTGATCGATAGACAATTTCAAATGTAAATAGTGCGAACCATTTTCCAATGTTTTGAGCTTCATGTTCTTAACTTTTATATCCATTTCTTTTATTTCTTCAATTACGGTCGGGATATTGTCCATATTTCGTACAACAAGTTTCACTGCGATATCACGTTGGCGAAATGATCTAGGACCGACGAATTTCATCGTTAAGGGTATAAGTTCTACACTAATCATAAGGAAACACATTCCGAAAATAGCCTCGATATAGAAGCCGGCTCCAACGGCAATGCCAATGCCAGAAGCACCCCAAATCATAGCGGCGGTCGTTAATCCCGCAATACTATCGTTTCCTCTTCGTAAAATTACACCGGCACCTAAAAAACCGATTCCTGATACAATTTGAGCGGCAAGTCGAAGTGGATCCATATTCATATGATCGGTATGTGGTAAGTTGTAAGCTGCTTTAATAGAAACAATCGTCAGGAGGCAACTAACTATAGAAATAACTAAACACGTTTTTAAACCGAGTGGTTTACGTTTTAATTCGCGCTCTAAACCGATGGCGAATCCTAAAATGGCCGAGAGACCTAGTTTTATTAATAAGTCGGTGTAGTCCATGTATATTCCTCCTTGTATGATATGGTATATGAATAAAACGTTTCTATAGAAAGAAACACTTTTTGGCAGAGTGACTTTCTATAGAATATATGTAGGAATTACTTAGAAATGAAAGAGATGTTTCGTTTAAGTATAGGATATTAAAAAAGAAATGTAGTTGGTTTCAAAAAAGTTTTCAAAAGGTGTTGCATTTCATTTTTTCACATGATATATTAATAAACGTCGCTGATGCGGAAACGCAGAAAACGACAAAAAAGAAATTAAAAAACATAGTTGACATCGAAAAATGAAGATGTTAATATGATGAAGTCGCTTCTGAAGCGGCGAACAAGTTCTTTGAAAACTGAACGAAACAAACAACGTG
>NZ_JBBOTV010000001.1:4400000-4609438 GCF_038050385.1 Bacillus sp. FSL R9-9410 | reverse complement strand
CGATGGTAGTTGGGACCTTGTCCCTGTGAGAGTAGGACGTTGCCAAGCAAGATAAAAACACAAGTCTTTTGACTTGTGTTTTTTTGTTTTTAAACAGTACACGAAAGAAGTAAAGGGAATACATAAGTAATACAAACACGTTGCCCAAGAATAAATCATATTATATAAGAAATTGATGTATATTTTCCGGAAATTTGTTAAGGAATAGAGGTATATAATATGTTTACTTAAAAAGGGAGGAAAGATTATGAAATTACCAAGTGAAATTTGCATCGTTTGTGAGACAAAAAGGGGAGAAGGAATATATGTATATAATAATTTAATATGTTATGAGTGCGAAAGAAATCTGGTGAATACTGAGACAAATGATCCGAAGTATATACATTATTTAACACAACTGCGAAAATTAGAAGTATCATATTTTTAAATAGGCATTATGCCTATTATTTTTTTTGCCCTAATATCTGTATAATAGATACAGAATGAATAATAAGGAAGAGATATATATGAATCAAAATCGTATGCCTTTATATGAGGCGTTAATGGAATTTAAAGAAAGGCGACTACTATCTTTTCATGTTCCGGGTCATAAGAATGGTTTGAACTTCCCTCAGAAAGCTTCAGGGGGGTTTAAGGACATATTATCGATTGATGTAACAGAGTTAACAGGATTAGATGATTTACATAGTCCATTTGAATGTATAGATGAAGCACAGCAATTATTAGCTGAAGTATATGGCGTGCACAAAAGTTATTTTTTAATTAATGGTTCAACAGTTGGAAATTTAGCAATGATTTTGTCTTGCTGCGGCGAATATGATATTGTCCTCGTACAAAGAAATTGTCATAAATCAATCATTAATGGTTTGAAATTAGCAGGGGCGAATCCGGTCTTTTTAAACCCATGGATTGATGAAGTACATAACGTACCAGTAGGTGTTCATGATGACATTATTAAGGAGGCAATTACAAAGTATCCAAATGCAAAAGCACTTATTTTAACACATCCTAATTACTATGGTATGGGAATTGATTTAGAGGCAAGTATCGCTTACGCACATGCACATAAAATTCCTGTTCTAGTAGATGAAGCCCATGGGGCACATTTTTGTATAGGGGACCCCTTCCCGAAGTCAGCATTAATTTATGGTGCGGATATTGTAGTTCATTCCGCACATAAAACATTACCTGCGATGACAATGGGATCTTATTTACATATAAATAGCCGTTTGGTGAGCGAAGAAAAAGTTTCCTCCTATTTAAGTATGCTACAATCTAGTAGCCCATCGTATCCAATTATGGCTTCTCTTGATATAGCACGTTTTGCAATAGCAGTTATAAAGGAAGAGGGTCATGATGAAATTGTTGAGTTTTTACGCCGATTTAAGGAAGGATTGCGATCTATCCCACAAATAGCCATCTTGCAATATCCATCGCAAGATGAATTAAAGGTTACGGTGCAAACTCGCTGTCAGTTATCGGGGTATGAATTACAGTCTGTATTTGAAAAGGTCGGTATATATACGGAAATGGCAGATCCATATAACGTCCTATTTATATTACCGTTACAAGTAAATGAGGGGTATATGAAAGCTATAGAGATAATTCGAGTAGCTTTGCAACAATATAAGGTAAAAGACAAGACAGCATCAATTCGTTATACTTATAAAGGGGAAATTTCCCCTTTACCGTATACGTATAAACAATTAGAGAGATACGAAACGAAGTTAGTATCTCTAGAAGAGGCCGTTGGTATGATAGCAGCAGAAATGGTGATTCCGTATCCACCTGGAATTCCATTGATCATGTATGGAGAGAGAATTACTCAAGAACATACAAAGCAAATTGCTCATTTAGAGAAAACAGGGGCTCGTTTTCAAGGTAGTACGAAATATATGAACGTGTATGATATAGAAAGTAGGTTTTAGGATGAAGGGATTATTTGTAACAATTGAAGGGCCAGAAGGTTCGGGTAAAACAACATTAATTAAAAGTTTATTGCCATATTTTGAGCAAAAGGCACAAAAGGTAATGGCGACCAGGGAACCGGGTGGTATTGCAATTTCTGAAGATATTAGAACAATTTTACATAAACAAGAGTATACGATGATGGAGGCACGTACAGAGGCGCTCTTATATGCTGCTGCACGTAGACAACATTTAGTGGAAAAAGTTATGCCGGCACTTGAGGAAAACTATCTTGTACTATGTGATCGTTTTATAGATAGCTCTTTAGCGTATCAAGGGTATGCAAGAGGCTTAGGTATGGATAAAGTATTTGAAATTAATCGTTTCGCAACGGAAGATTGTATGCCTAGTTTAACAATCTATTTAGATATTGAGCCAGAGGTAGGTTTAGCACGAATTGAAAAAGATGCAGGACGTGAAGTAAATCGACTAGATATGGAAGATATCTCTTTCCATAAACGTGTGCGTGAGGGGTATTTACAAGTTGTAGAGCGTTTTTCTAATCGCATTGTATTAGTAAATGCTGATCAACCAATGAAAAAACTTATAGAAGAAGTTGTTCAGATTATAGAAGATAAATTGTTATAATAGAAGGAAAGAATGAAATAAGTGAGGTATGCAGTATGATAAATACGTGGGAGCAGCTTTCTGCTATACAGCCCATCGGTGTCAAAATGTTGATGAATAGCATTGCAAAAGAGCGTATATCCCACGCTTACTTGTTAGAGGGAGGGAAAGGGACTGGGAAGTTCGCCACAGCAATTCAAATGGCAAAAAGTTTCCTCTGTTCACAAAGAAATGGTGTAGAGCCTTGTCATGTATGTACGAATTGTCGCCGAATTGATTCAGGTAACTACCCAAACTTACATATTGTAAAACCAGATGGATTATCTATTAAAAAACAGCAAATTCACGATTTACAAGAAGAGTTTTCAAAAACAGGATTAGAGGCAAATAAAAAAGTATATATTATTGAGCATGCAGATCGTATGACAGCAAATGCAGCGAATACGCTTTTAAAGTTTTTAGAAGAACCAAGTAGTGATACAACAGCTATTTTACTTACTGAACAAAGTCATCAGATTTTAAATACAATTTTATCTCGTTGTCAAGTTGTTACATTTAGACCGTTGCCTACAAAATCTTTAATTAAGAGATTAGAGGAAGAGGGTATTACAGTTTCTTTATCTACACTTGCTGCGCAGCTTACAAACAGTTTTGAAGAAGCTTTATTAATGTGTAATGATGAATGGTTTGCACAAGCGAGAGCTTTAGTGATAAAATTATGTGAAGCGCTCGAAAAAGATAAGGCCTCTATTTTTTTTGTACAAGAAAAATGGGGGAAGCACTTTGGAGAGAAAGAACAATTACAGCAAGGCTTAGATATGTTACTCCTTATTTATAAGGATTTATTATATGTTCAACTTGGAGAAGAAGATCGTCTTGTTTTTCATGAGCAGAAAGAGATGTTTGAATCCTTTTCTTATGCTCAGAAGCGCATTGTATCAGCTCTCTTTAATATATTAGAGGCAAAAAATAGAATCAACGCTAATGTAAATGCGCAGCTTGTGTTCGAACAGTTAGTGTTGCGGTTGCAGGAGGGATGACCGTTTTGTATGATGTAGTAGGTGTTCGCTTTAAGAAGGCCGGAAAAGTATATTACTTTGATCCAAATCAGTTCGATATCTCAGAAAATGAGTTTGTAATTGTAGAAACGGTAAGAGGTATTGAATACGGAAAAGTAGTTATTACCAAAAAGCAAGTTGATGAAAACGACGTTGTATTACCGCTTAAAAAAGTTATTCGTATTGCAAATGAAAATGATCGTACCATTGTTGAAGAGAATAGGCATGCTGCGAAAGAAGCATATCAAGTTTGTCAACAAAAGGTAGGAGAACATAATCTTGATATGAAGCTTGTAGATGTAGAGTATACGTTCGATCGTAATAAGATTATTTTCTACTTTACTGCGGATGGTCGGATTGATTTTCGCGAACTAGTGAAAGACTTAGCGGCAATTTTTAGGACAAGAATTGAGCTGAGACAGATCGGCGTTCGTGACGAAGCAAAAATGCTTGGTGGTATTGGCCCATGCGGTCGTATGCTTTGTTGTTCTACTTTTTTAGGAGATTTTGAACCTGTGTCCATTAAAATGGCAAAGGATCAAAATTTATCATTAAATCCTGCAAAAATCTCTGGTTTATGTGGTCGCTTAATGTGTTGCTTAAAATATGAGAATGATGAATATGAGGCAGCAAAGGAACAACTTCCTGATTTAGATCAACGTATACAAACACCGCAAGGTACTGGCCGTGTTATCGGATTAAATATTTTAGAAAGATTAATTCAAGTGGAACTAGTAGACAAGGAACGGATAGTAGAATATACGTTAGATGAATTAATGAATAAAGGGGTCGTTTCGAGTCAAACCACAGATTAATGAGGTGGGTGCTTGTGGAGAAAAAGGATATTTTTGCATCGGTTTCTAGTATGGAAGAGCAAATTGGACATTTATACAAACAGTTGGGAGAATTAAAACAACATCTTGCAGAATTATTGGAAGAAAACCAACATATAAAAATGGAAAATGAAAATTTGCGACATCGTTTTGAAGAAGTGCAGAACAAGGAAAAACAAAAAACTCAAAAACGCAAAGAAATGAAGGCGAAGACAGATATTGGTGAAGGCTACGATAACCTAGCGAGACTATATCAAGAAGGTTTTCATATTTGCAATCTACATTATGGAAGTGTACGTAAAGAGGGAGATTGTTTATTCTGTCTGTCATTTTTAAATAAAAAGTGAGATTACCTTTCCAATATAATTGGAAAGGTAATTTTTTATACATGAGGGTAGAATGAAATTTATTTTTACATTGATAGAGGATGAAATAGGGTAGGTTAAGTGTAAGAAAGGGAGCAATATATGAATTTATATGAAGATGAGCGTTTAGATTACTTATTAGCGCAAGATATGAAGCTTGTACAAAGTCCATCAGTATTTAATTTTTCTTTGGATGCTGTTTTACTTGCAGATTTTGCTTGGGTGCCAATTCAAAAAGGTAATTTACTTGATTTGTGTACAGGTAACGCAGTTATCCCTCTTTTATTAAGTACAAGGACAAAAGGGAAAATTACAGGTGTAGAAATTCAAGAGCGCTTATATGATATGGGAATAAGAAGCGTTCAATACAATAATTTAGAAGAAAGAATTCATTTAATCCATGGAGATTTGAAAGATATGCCGGAGAAACTTGGACGTCATCAATATGATGTTGTAACATGTAATCCTCCTTATTTTCAAACACCACAAACTTCTGAGAAGAATATCAATGAACATTTAGCGATAGCTCGTCATGAAATTATGTGCACATTAGAGGATGTTGTATATGCAAGTAGCCAGTTAGTGAAGCAGGGCGGGAAAGTAGCATTTGTACATCGTCCAGGTCGTTTGCTCGACATCGTCACATTAATGCGTAAATACAAAATCGAACCGAAACGCGTGCGATTTGTTTATCCTAAGGCTGGTAAAGAAGCGAATACATTGTTAATTGAAGGAATTAAGGATGGGAATGCAGATTTAAAAATCTTACCACCTCTTTTTGTATATGAAGAAAACAACGAATATACAAAGGAGCTTCGTTCAATTTTATATGGAGAAGAATAAGCATTGTTTTTATGTGGTGGAGTGTTCTGATGGAAGTTATTATGCTGGATATACAAATCATATAGAAAAACGGATTCAGACCCATAATAGTGGAAAAGGTGCTAGATATACCCGCGCTAGGCTTCCAGTTGGTTTAAAATATGTAGAGGATCATGAGGATAAACGAACGGCTATGCAAGCTGAATATCACTTTAAACAGTTAACGAGGAAACAAAAAGAAGAATATATGCAAAAAGGAGAACGCTATGTGGCAGCAAAAAAGCTTTCAGCAAAATGAAAAGGGAGTTTTATATTTAGTACCGACTCCAATCGGAAATTTAGAGGATATGACATTTCGTGCAATCCGAATTTTAAAAGAGGCAGACATTATTGCTGCGGAAGATACAAGGCAAACGAAGAAACTTTGTAATTACTTTGAAATTGAAACACCAGTTATGAGTTATCATGAGCATAATAAAGGAGTAAGTGGACGGAAAATTTTAGATAAGTTAGAAGAAGGTAAGACTGTAGCCATTGTGAGCGATGCTGGTATGCCATGTATTTCAGATCCTGGTTATGATATCGTTGTAGAGGCTGTAGCAGAACAATATCATGTTATTCCGCTTCCTGGGGCAAATGCGGCTCTTACAGCATTAATTGCATCAGGACTTGAGACAAAACATTTTTATTTCTATGGTTTCCTGCAAAGAAATAAAAAGGGACGTAAGCTTGAATTAGAAAAACTACGCTATATTCCAACTACAATGATGTTTTACGAGGCACCGCATCGTTTAGATGACACTTTAATCTCTATGCAAGAAGTATTAGGAAATAGGGAAATCGTATTATGTCGTGAGCTAACGAAAAAATTTGAAGAGTTTATTCGTGGAACAATTGAAGAAGCGATTGAGTGGACGAAGCAAAATGAAGTTCGTGGTGAGTTTTGTATTTTAGTAGCAGGTTCAACAGAAGAACCTACTCAAGAAGAACAATGGTGGGAAGCTATTTCAGTATATAATCATATTGAACATTATATAAATGAAAAAGGTATGAATTCAAAAGAAGCGATTAAAACAGTCGCTAAAGACCGAGATTTGTCGAAACGTGATGTATATCAAATCTATCATGTTGATAAAAAATAAGCTTCTCATAATTGAGAAGCTTATTTTGCTGTTTCGATATAATCTTGAAGTTCGTTTAAGACCTGTTCAGCGCCTTCTTTACTTAAGATAATTTTACCTTCAGCTAAAGATAGGTTACCATCAGATACTTCACCAGTTACTTGACAAGTCATGTTTGGTTTATATTTCTTTAAGATGATTTTTTCTTCATCCACGTAGATTTCAAGAGCATCCTTTTCTGCAATACCTAAAGTACGGCGTAATTCGATTGGAATTACTACACGACCTAATTCATCAACTTTACGAACGATACCAGTAGATTTCATAATTCTTTTCCTCCTAAATAAATAGTTTATAAGTTTCGAGTCTATTTTTTTGATTCGTCATTTTTCGACAAAATACCCTATGGACATATGATACCAATCATTTACATTTCCGTCAATTCTTAAATTCTATATTTTTAAAAAAGATTTATAGATTTTTATACTTCTTATATATAATAGAATGTGAGTCATTTCTATAATTGTTTCGTGTTATTTTTTTGAATATGAGTAATAGATGATAAAGATATCGAGCATTAACTCGTTTTTATATGTGAGTTTTTGATATACTGTTTATAAATACATATGAGGTTATTCGGGAGGTCCAAAACGATGAAAGAGGAAAATAAGTCCTTTTATATTACTACCCCAATTTATTATCCAAGTGGAAAGTTACACATTGGACATGCTTATACGACAGTAGCAGGAGATGCGATGGCACGATATAAGCGTATGCAAGGATACAATGTTCATTATTTAACAGGAACTGATGAGCATGGACAGAAGATCCAAAAGAAAGCAGAAGAACTAAATGTTACACCACAAGCATATGTGGATAACATTGTATCAGGGATTAAAGAACTTTGGGAGAAGATGGATATCTCTTATGATGATTTTATTCGTACAACTGAAGATCGTCATAAAGATGTTGTTGAGAAAATCTTCAAGCAGCTAGTAGATCAAGGCGATATTTATCTTGATGAATATGAAGGTTGGTATTCTGTACAAGATGAAACATTCTATACAGTGCATCAATTAGTAGATCCAATTATGGAAGGTGACAAAGTAGTTGGTGGGAAAAGCCCAGATAGTGGTCACGCTGTAGAACTTGTTCGCGAAGAATCGTATTTCTTTAGAATGGGTAAATATGTAGACCGACTATTAAAGTTCTATGAAGATAACCCTCATTTCATTCAGCCGGAGTCCCGTAAAAATGAAATGATTAATAACTTCATTAAACCAGGATTAGAAGATTTAGCTGTTTCTCGTACTTCATTTGACTGGGGAGTTCGTGTTCCAGGTAACCCAAAACACGTTATTTACGTATGGGTAGATGCGTTGTCTAATTACATTACTGCATTAGGATATGGAACAGAAAATGAAGAGAAGTATAAAAAATTCTGGCCAGCAGATGT
Source organism: Bacillus sp. FSL R9-9410 (assembly GCF_038050385.1). Lineage (NCBI taxonomy): Bacteria > Bacillati > Bacillota > Bacilli > Caryophanales > Bacillaceae > Bacillus > Bacillus sp. FSL R9-9410. The sequence goes on along the minus strand of NZ_JBBOTV010000001.1, from coordinate 4,601,248 downwards.
CCATTTAGTTGGGAAAGAAATCGTTCGTTTCCATACAATTTATTGGCCAATTATTTTAATGGCTTTAGATTTACCACTTCCGAAGAAAGTCTTTGCTCATGGCTGGATTTTAATGAAAGATGGAAAAATGAGTAAGTCAAAAGGAAACGTAGTAGATCCAGTTACACTAATTGATCGTTACGGATTAGATGCATTGCGTTACTACTTACTTCGCGAAGTTCCATTTGGATCTGATGGAGTATTCACACCAGAAGGATTTGTTGAACGAATCAACTTTGATTTAGCGAATGATTTAGGGAACTTATTAAATCGTACAGTAGCTATGATTGATAAATACTTTAATGGGGAAATCCCTGCATTTAAAGCAAATGTAACTGAGTTCGATGAAACGCTAGTGACATTTGCTAAAGATACATTGAAAAAAGTAGAAGAGGCAATGGAGAATATGGAGTTCTCTGTAGCGTTAAGTTCCATTTGGCAATTAGTTAGCCGTACGAACAAATATATTGATGAAACGCAGCCATGGGTATTAGCGAAGGATGAGAATGATCGTGAAAAACTTGCGTCTGTAATGGCCCACTTAGCTGAGGTACTTCGTCAAACAGGTATTATGCTTATGCCATTCCTAACAGTAGCACCAAGTAAGATGTTTGCTCAACTTGGGCTTACTGAAGAGACGCATAAATCTTGGGAAAGCCTATCTACAATTGGATGTATTCCAGCTGGAACAAAAGTAGAAAAAGGAAACCCTATTTTCCCTCGTTTGGAAATGGAAGTAGAAGTGGGGTATATTAAAGAACAAATGCAAGGTTCTGCTCCTAAAGTAGAAGAGAAAAAAGCAGAAGAACCAAAGGCAGAAGAAATTACAATTGATGATTTCTTTAAAGTAGAATTACGAGTAGCTGAAGTAATATCTGCTGAACCTGTGAAAAAAGCAGATAAGTTGTTAAAAATTCAGCTTGATTTAGGTACAGAGAAGCGCCAAGTGGTTTCTGGGATTGCTAAATTCTATTCGCCAGAAGAACTAAAAGGTAAAAAGGTTATTTGTGTAACGAATTTAAAACCTGTAAAATTACGTGGTGAATTATCACAAGGTATGATTTTAGCAGGTGAAGAGAATGGCGTATTGTCATTAGCATCAATTGACCAAAATTTACCGAATGGTACAAAAATCAAGTAATTGAGACAAGAAAAGGGATGTTTCACGTGTAACATTGGTGAAGCGTCTTTTTTCTTTTTACATTCCCTTTTTTTGCATTAAAATTGTAGTATTGTTATCGTTAAGTTAGAAAGAGCGTAGTTTTCTATGAGAGAATTGATTTCAATATAAAAGGAGTTATTTATTATGTTGTTTGATACACATTCACATTTAAATGCAGAGCAATTTGAAGAAGATTTACAAGAAGTTATCGCGAGGATGAAAGAAGCGGGAGTTACCTATACAGTTGTTGTTGGATTTGATGAAGTAACGATAAAGAAAGCAATTGAATTAGCAGAGGCTTATGATTTTATTTACGCTGCAGTTGGATGGCATCCCGTTGATGCAATCGACATGAATGAAGAACATTTAGCTTGGTTAGAAGAATTAGCTGCTCATCCTAAAGTAGTTGCCATTGGAGAAATGGGATTAGATTATCACTGGGATAAGTCTCCAAAAGAAATACAGAAGGAAGTATTCCGCAAACAAATTGCATTAGCAAAAAAGGTAAAATTACCGATTATTATACATAACCGCGATGCAACTCAAGATATTGTTGATATCCTAGAGGAAGAGAATGCAGCTGAAGTAGGAGGCATTATGCATTGCTTTAGCGGTAGTGTAGAAGTAGCACAGCGATGTGTCGATATGAACTTTTTAATTTCATTAGGTGGGCCAGTAACATTTAAAAATGCGAAGAAACCGAAAGAAGTTGCTATGGAGATTCCGTTAGAAAAATTATTGATAGAGACAGATTGTCCATATTTAACACCACATCCATTTCGAGGGAAACGAAATGAACCGAGTTATGTAAAACTGGTAGCAGAAGAAATTGCGAATTTAAAAGGAATTTCTTATGAGGAAGTAGCACAAACAACAACAAAGAATGCCAAAGCCTTATTTGGTGTTGAATAAAAAAGAATGGGGAGTCCCATTCTTTTTTTGTTTTTTGAGAAGAGAGATAATAGAAATGATAAGAACCCACTATTTACTCATAACATAAGTGTAGAAATATTGCAGATAAATTAAGATGGAGATAGAAGTGTTACAATAAGGGGAGTGAACAAAGATTTTTCTCTTCTACTTTTTAAAATGTAAGATTGGGAAAATAATAATGGAAAAGTCGTCATTTTTTTGTTTTACTAAGTAGAGATGAAACGAGTGTGGAGGCAAGCATGAAAATTAAAGAGATTATCGTTGTAGAAGGTAAAGATGATACAGTTGCGATTAAACGTGCTGTTGATGGAGATACAATCGAAACGAACGGTTCAGCAATCGGTGATCATGTTATTGAGCGAGTTAAATTAGCGCAGCAAAAACGAGGCGTTATTATTTTCACAGATCCGGATTATCCTGGAGAGCGTATTCGAAAGATTATTTCTGACAAGGTTCCTGGATGTAAGCATGCTTTTTTACCGAAGGAAGAAGCACTTGCGAAAAGGAAGAAAGGCGTTGGAATCGAACATGCTTCTAATGAGTCGATTCGCCGTGCTTTAGAGAATATACATGAAGAAATGGAAGCTTACACAAGTGAAATTAGTTGGAGTGACCTAGTCGATGCGGGCTTAGTGGGCGGAGAAATGGCAAAGAGTCGCAGAGAAAGAGTGGGTAAGCTATTAAAGATTGGTTATACAAATGCAAAACAGTTACATAAACGTTTACAAATGTTTCAAGTTTCAAAGGAATCATTTGCAGAAGCTTATAAGCAAGTAATACAGGAGGAAAAAAAATGAAGGATATCGCAACACCAAATCGTACGAAAGACATTGTTGAAAAGTATGGATTTTCATTCAAAAAAAGTTTAGGACAAAATTTTTTAATTGATACAAATGTATTAAATCGTATCGTTGATCACGCAGAAATCGGTTCAGAAAGTGGCGCAATTGAAATTGGACCAGGTATCGGTGCGTTAACAGAGCAATTGGCGAAGCGTGCTAAAAAAGTAGTGGCTTTTGAAATTGATCAGAGATTATTACCAATTTTAGACGAGACGTTAGCTCCATATAGCAACGTTACAGTTATAAATAAAGATGTACTAAAAGCAGATGTACATGAAGTGTTTAGTGAGCAATTTGAAGAAGGGCAAGATGTAATGGTAGTAGCTAACTTACCATACTATATTACAACGCCAATCTTATTTAAATTGCTTGAAGAAAAATTACCGGTTCGTGGATTTGTTGTTATGATGCAAAAAGAAGTTGGGGATCGTTTAGCTGCTAAACCAGGAACGAAAGAGTATGGTTCTTTATCAATTGCCATTCAGTATTATACAGAGGTAGAAACAGTTATGACTGTACCGCGTACAGTGTTTGTGCCACAACCAAATGTTGATTCTGCGATTATCCGTCTTCTAAAGCGTCCTAAACCAGTTGTAGAAGTGAAAGATGAAAATTTCTTCTTTGAAGTAGTACGAGCAAGTTTCGCACAGCGTCGTAAAACTTTAATGAATAACTTATCAAATAATTTAAATGGTTTCCCGAAAGATAAAGAGCTGTTGGATCGAATTTTAACAGAGGTAGGAATTGATCCGAAGCGAAGAGGCGAAACGCTATCTATCGAAGAGTTTGCAACATTAAGTAATGCATTAATTCTTCATAAATTGTCATAAGAATATGAAAGGGACAGTTCAACTTGAGCTGTCCCTTTTGTCACCTTTCCTTTCCTAAATTCATACTTTAAAAACAGGTAAGATGGCCTAACGAGTTTGGAGGTAGGAGAATGGCTTTACATGTTGGAGAATTAGTTGAACGATATTCTCATAATAGGGATATTCTTTTTCGTATTATAGAAATAAAAGGCGATATGGCAATATTATTTGGAGAGGAAATTAGACTTGTGGCGGATGCACCACTTGCAGATTTAGTTAGTATAGACCAACGAGAGCATAAAAATAGAGTGAAGCGTGAAAAAGAAACGATGGAGCGTACTTACCGGTTGTTTCAGCAAGATTACGTGTTGATGAAACAAAGACATGAACATAATTCAACTGGTGGATATACAAGTGAAGTGAATTATTTTCAAATGCCAGGGCGTGTACTGCATATAGATGGAGATCCTTTATATTTGCGCAAGTGCCTAGATTTATATAATAAAATAGGCGTTCCTGTTCAAGGTATTCATTGTAAGGAAACGGAGATGCATGAAAAGGTAGTAGACTTAATAGATCATTTTCGCCCAGATATTTTAGTTATTACAGGACATGATGCATATACAAAGTCAAAAGGAGTTATGGGAGATTTAGCAGCATATAGACATTCTAAACATTTTGTACAGGCTGTTCGAGAAGTGCGAAAAAAGTATCCATCATTAGATCAACTCGTTATTTTTGCTGGGGCTTGTCAATCACACTTTGAGGCGTTGATTCGAGCAGGTGCTAATTTTGCTAGTTCACCGTCTAGAATTAATATTCATGCTCTAGATCCGGTATATGTAGTTGGCAAAGTTAGTTTCACCTCATTTATGGAAAGAGTCAATGTATGGGACGTTGTGCGTAATACAATTACTGGTGAAAAGGGACTAGGTGGAATTGAAACAAGAGGGATTTTACGAACGGGATTACCCTTTCAACATTACGATGAATGAGCAAGGTACATACGTATCTTGCTTTTTTATGTGGAAATGATTTAAATGAATCTGGATAAAACGCGACAAGAATGTGCAGACTATACAATGATACTTGTACAATATAGTATTTCTTCTATCTATTCGAACGCATGATGCTTTTATAATGATATTGTCTGTAAATTGCGGTTAATAATTGGGATAGATATATCGTGTTTTAAGTGTTCAATCTAAATTACAGCGAGGTGTAGCAAGGTATATGTCAAAACGTTTAGATGAAATTAAAAGCGAATTAGATCACCATCTTGGACAGCGACTTGTGTTAAAGGCAAATAGCGGAAGAAGAAAAACTGTGGAGCAATCGGGTGTACTTGCAGAAACGTATCGTTCTGTGTTTGTTGTCCAGTTAGATCAGCAAGAAGATGCATTGCAACGTGTATCTTATAGTTATGCAGATGTTTTAACAGAGACAGTAGAGTTAACATTTTACGATGAACCTCATAATGAAGCATTTTATAATTAATGTATTATTTGTTACATATATTCCCACAAATGAAAAGCTATATTATTTTGCATACTAATTATACCGTAGCAAAATAAGGAGGGACTCTGCATTGAGTAGACGAAGAGGAGTCATGTCAAATCAATTTAAAGAAGAGCTTGCAAAAGAGCTTGGCTTTTATGATGTTGTTCAGAAAGAAGGATGGGGCGGAATTCGTGCGAAAGATGCTGGTAATATGGTGAAACGTGCTATAGAAATTGCAGAACAGCAATTAATGAAACAAAACCAGTAGTTGTAAGATACTTTCTATGCTGCGGTAGCCGAGGAGAGATTCCTCGGCTTTTTGCACGCTAAAAGGTGCCATCATTTGACATAAGTAGTTTCATTCTGAATGCTTTTCGTTATAATTAGGGAAGTGTCATCGTCTTACTATAAATTTATGGTAAAATAAACGATAAAAGATTGAGTACATAGAGTGGGTGAATAGATTGAAGCTACTAGTGAAAGCACCAGCAAAGATTAATCTGTCGTTAGATGTACTGGGAAAAAGACAAGATGGATATCATGAAGTGAAAATGATTATGACAACAATCGACTTAGCAGATCGTTTAGAGCTAATGGAATTAGCAGAAGACCGTATTGAAATTTTGTCCCATAATCGGTATGTCCCAGACGACCAACGCAACTTAGCTTATCAAGCAGCGAAATTATTAAAAGAGAAGTTTAATGTGAAAAAAGGTGTATCTATTACTATTGAAAAAACGATTCCAGTAGCAGCTGGATTAGCAGGTGGAAGTAGTGATGCAGCAGCGACATTACGCGGCCTTAATAAGTTATGGGATTTAGGGCTTACAATTAAGGAATTAGCAGAGCTTGGCGCAGAAATTGGATCAGATGTATCGTTCTGTGTATATGGCGGAACTGCAATTGCCACCGGAAGAGGAGAAAAAATTGAACATATAAAGACTCCACCTTCTTGTTGGGTTATTTTAGCAAAGCCCCACATTGGTGTATCTACTGCTGATGTGTATGGGAATTTAAAATTAAATCGTGTTACACATCCAAATGTAGATAAAATGGTTGAAGTCATTAATGACGGGGACTATAAAGGAATTTGTGATACTGTTGGTAACATTTTAGAAGATGTGACGTTTGTGATGCATCCAGAGGTTGCACGTATTAAGGCGCAGATGAAACGATTCGGTGCGGATGCCGTATTAATGAGTGGAAGTGGCCCAACTGTATTTGGTCTTGTACACCATGATTCACGAATGCATCGTATATATAACGGTTTAAAAGGATTTTGCGAACAAGTATATGCAGTTCGTTTATTAGGAGAGCGAGAAACGCTTGAATAAAGACGTATAATACGTTATGATTTGTTTAGAATATTCGTGATTTGAGGTGAGAGTATGAAAATTAGACGAAGTACAAGATTGGTCGATCTGACTTATTACTTGCTACAAAATCCTCGTCAGCTAGTTTCCCTCACTTTTTTTGCTGAAAGGTATCAATCGGCTAAATCTTCCATTAGTGAAGATCTAGTTATTATTAAGCAAACGTTTGAACAACAAGGGGTCGGCACATTGCAAACGATACCAGGAGCAGCAGGAGGAGTGAAATATATTCCCTATATAAGTGAAGAAGAGGCGAATCTGATTATTAATGAGCTTTGTAGCTTATTTGAAAAACCAGACCGTATTTTGCCTGGCGGTTACTTATATATGACGGATCTTTTAAGTAATCCTCGCCAGATTAATGGCGCAGGTCGTTTATTTGCTTCTGTTTTTGCTAGGCAACCAATTGATGCGGTTATGACGGTAGCGACAAAAGGAATTCCGCTTGCTTATGCAGTAGCGAACTACTTAGATGTACCGGTAGTAATTGCGAGAAAAGATAATAAGGTAACAGAAGGACCCACTGTTAGTATTAACTATGTATCAGGTTCCTCTAAGCGAATCCAAACGATGACTTTAGCAAAGCGTAGCCTTCCAGAAGGATCCAATGTTTTAATTATTGATGACTTTATGAAAGCTGGCGGAACCATTCAAGGCATGATGAGCATGCTAGAAGAGTTTAAAGCTAATGTTGTTGGAATTGGCGTATTAGTAGAGTCTACGGATATTGAAGAAAGACTTATTAATAACTTTGTATCATTAATTCGTCTGTCAGAAGTTGATGTGAAAGAAAAAGCGATTCAAGTGGAAAAGGGAAATTATTCACTTGCACCATTTGATAAAGGGCTTGTAGAGGCTGAGTAAAAAGGTAAAGCAGATAGCTTTACCTTTTTTTATTCCTATTTATAAATTACAAAATAGATGGACAAACTGCCTTTGGTACACTATTTTTAAAGAGTAAAAATAAATAATAAAAGGGTGAAAAGTATGAAAGTTGTTCAAACAAGCAAAGCACCACAGGCAATCGGACCATATTCACAAGGAATTATTGTAAATAATATGTTCTATAGTTCAGGACAAATTCCGTTAACGACAAGTGGAGAACTTGTAACAGGAGATGTAACAGTACAAACAGAGCAAGTATTTGAAAATTTACAAGCGGTATTAGCAGAAGCAGGTGCTTCATTTGATACAGTGGTAAAAACAACAGTATTCTTAAAGGATATGGATGATTTTAATGCTGTTAATGAAGTATACGGTTCTTATTTCTCTACTCATAAACCAGCGCGTTCTTGTGTACAAGTAGCAAAATTACCGAAAGATGTTTCTGTTGAAATTGAAGTAATTGCCCTAGTTAAGTAACTCTTTGTAAGCGATAACCTCTACTAATCCTTATATTCAACTAACTTAAAAATTTTTATCTTAAAAATTTTTAAAAAATTAAAGGGAAAATAGAAATTTTGTGGAATTTATACAAATATATCGCTTATTTAGAAAAGGGTGGTGAACACAAGATGGAAGTGACTGACGTAAGATTACGCCGCGTAAACACAGAAGGCCGCATGAGAGCAATTGCCTCTATTACTCTAGACCATGAATTTGTTGTTCATGATATTCGTGTAATTGATGGTAATAATGGATTATTTGTAGCAATGCCAAGTAAACGTACTCCAGATGGAGAATTCCGTGACATTGCACATCCAATTAATTCTAATACACGCTCTAAAATTCAAGATGCGGTTTTAACAGAGTATCATCGTTTAGGCGAGTTAGAAGAGGTTGAGTTTGAAGAAGCAGGCGCTTCGTAAAATTCGAATGAAAAGGGCTTTTGAAAGAAAGCCTTATAATTTTGTAGCAAACTCCTGTAAGCATTTACAGGAGTTTGTTTTTTTTTTTGAATAATACACGTTTCTAATTATAAAAATTCATATTTTGAAAAAATAAAGATGAAAAACTTCTAATTTTTTCAAAATCATTTAAAATAGTATAGCTTATTCCTTAAAAAAGATACTAAAGAGTAAAACATCTTATAAGAATTATGGTAAAATTTAATAGTTATAATGTGTTTCTTGAAATATATGATGATTTAGGATAATATCGTTAATGGATAAATAGGTTGCGATGGAGGGTCTATATGTCAAACAGATTTGCAGTGATTCTAGCTGCAGGTAAAGGCACACGTATGAAGTCCAAGCTATACAAAGTGCTGCATCCTGTATGTGGAAAACCAATGGTACAACATGTAGTCAATGAAGTATCTCAATTAGGATTGCAGAAACTTGTAACAGTCGTTGGACATGGTGCTGAAAAGGTACAAGAACAGCTAGGAAACGTAAGTGAGTTTGCATTACAAGCAGAACAACTTGGTACAGCTCATGCTGTCGATCAAGCTGCAAGTGTGCTTGCAAATGAAGAAGGAACAACTTTAGTTATTTGTGGTGATACACCTCTAATAACTGCTGAAACGATGGAAGCATTGCTTCAGCAACACGAAGAAGCGGGAGCAATGGCGACGGTACTAACAGCGTACATAGAAGAGCCTGCTGGATATGGCCGTATCGTTCGTAATGAGAATGGTCATGTTGAAAAGATTGTTGAGCATAAGGATGCAAATGAAAAAGAATTAGCTATTAAAGAAATCAATACAGGTACGTATTGTTTTGATAATAAAGCTTTATTTGCTTCACTTTCTAAAGTTTCAAATGATAATGTACAGGGCGAATATTACCTTCCGGACGTTATTGAAATTTTAAAAAATGAAGGTCATATTGTATCAGCTTATCAAACAGAGCACTTCGATGAAACGTTAGGTGTTAACGACAGAGTCGCTCTATCGCAAGCGGAAATTATTATGAAAAATCGTATCAACCGAAAGAACATGGTAAATGGTGTTACAATTATTGATCCAAGTAACACATACATTTCTGCGGATGCAATTATTGGTAGTGATACAGTTCTTCACCCAGGAACGGTTATTGAGGGTAACACTGTGATTGGTTCTGATTGTGAAATTGGACCGCATACAGTAATTCGCGATAGTGAAATTGGAGATCGTACGGTAATTCGTCAATCTACTGTACATGACAGCAAACTTGGTACAGAAGTATCGGTTGGTCCATTTGCACATATTCGCCCAGATTCAGTTATTGGAGATGAAGTGCGCGTTGGAAACTTCGTAGAAATCAAAAAAACTGTTTTTGGTAATAGAAGTAAAGCTTCACACTTAAGTTATATCGGGGATGCACAAGTTGGAGAAGACGTGAATCTTGGTTGTGGTTCAATTACGGTGAACTACGACGGCAAGAATAAATTTAAAACTGTAATTGGTAATGGGGTATTTATTGGATGTAATTCAAACCTTGTTGCTCCTGTAACAGTTGAAGATGGTGCTTATGTGGCAGCAGGCTCTACAATAACAGAGAATGTTCCATCAAAAGCATTATCAGTAGCACGTGCACGTCAAGTTAACAAAGAAGACTATGTTGATCAATTGCTGAATAAGAAAAAATCATAATGTGGAGGGTTAATCTAGATGTCGACTCAATATCTAAATTCTAATTTGAAAGTATTCTCTTTAAACTCTAATAAGGAACTTGCTGAGCAAATCGCAAAGCATATTGGAGTAGGACTAGGAAAATGTTCTGTTGATCGTTTTAGTGATGGAGAAGTTCAAATTAACATTGAAGAAAGTATCCGTGGTTGCGATGTATTCATTATTCAATCTACAAGCTTCCCAGTAAACGAACATATCATGGAATTACTTATTATGATTGATGCATTGAAACGTGCATCTGCAAAAACAATTAATATCGTTATTCCTTACTATGGTTATGCGCGTCAAGACCGTAAAGCGCGTTCTCGTGAACCAATTACATCGAAACTTGTAGCAAACTTGCTTGAAACAGCAGGTGCAACTCGTGTAATCACTCTAGATTTACATGCTCCACAAATTCAAGGATTCTTTGATATCCCGATCGACCACTTAATGGGTGTACCGATTCTTTCAGATTACTTTGAAGCAAAAGGCCTTAAAGATATCGTAATCGTATCTCCTGATCACGGTGGTGTAACGCGTGCTAGAAAAATGGCGGATCGCCTAAAAGCGCCAATCGCTATTATTGATAAGCGTCGTCCTCGTCCGAATGTATCAGAGGTAATGAACATTATCGGTAACATCGAAGGTAAAACAGCAATTTTAATTGATGACATCATTGATACAGCTGGTACAATTACATTAGCGGCAAACGCTCTTGTTGAGAACGGTGCTTCTGAAGTATATGCTTGCTGTACACACCCAGTATTATCTGGCCCAGCAATTGAGCGTATTCAAAATTCGAATATTAAAGAGTTAGTTGTAACGAACTCTATTGTATTACCAGAAGAGAAGAAAATTGACAAAGTACATGAACTTTCAGTTGCTCCATTAATCGGAGAAGCAATCATTCGTGTATACGAAGAAGAATCTGTAAGTGTATTATTCAATTAATTGGATAGAATGAGACGTAACCAAGCTTGGTTACGTCTTTTCGTATCGAAAAAAGAAAGTAGTGGTACAAGAATGAAATTAATAGTAGGACTTGGGAACCCAGGTAGAGAATATGAATTAACAAGGCATAATATTGGATTTATGGCGATCGATGAACTTGCAAAGCGTTGGAGTATTTCTTTGAATGAACAAAAGTTTAAAGGAGTATTTGGCGCAGGCTTTGTTAATGGGGAAAAAGTAATCTTACTAAAGCCACTTACATATATGAATTTATCTGGGGAAAGTATCCGTCCGCTCATGGATTATTATAAAATTGATGTTGAGGACTTCATTGTTATGTACGATGATTTAGATATTCCTGTAGGTAAGTTACGTCTTCGCATGAAAGGTAGTGCGGGTGGACATAATGGTGTGAAATCAACAATTTCACATTTAGGAACACAAGAATTTCAACGTATACGTATGGGAATCGATCGTCCGAAAAATGGGATAAAAGTAGTGGATTACGTATTAGGACGTTTTACATCTGAAGAAATATCTGGCGTTAATCAATCCATTGAAAATGCAGCAGATGCATGTGAGGAATGGTTAAATAAACCTTTTCTCCAAATCATGAATACTTTTAATAGTTAAGCGCACAATCTGGAATATTTTATTTTGTTTTATCCCATACTAGTAGCAATTGGATATTTAGGAGGCTAGTATGGAAGGTTATTATTACTGTAGACATTGCGGAAGTAATGTGGGCTCCATTATCGCAGAAAAAGTACATAGCGACGTTTTGTTTCAACTAACAGAGCAAGAAGTAGTGGATATGATTCATTTTCATGAGAATGGAAATATATATATAAAAACGATTTGTGAATCGTGTCAAGAAACGCTCGCATCTTATCCTGAGTATTATGAATATGAAAAATTTCTGCAATAAAATGTTGTCGCTTTGGCATGTCCAAAGCATTTTTCTGTTTTCTTTTTCCAAAATATTTGCATAAAATATAGTAACTTGCTCTTTATGTTGAGAGGAGTTTTGAAAATGATAGGTTTATTAGAGCAATTTTATAAAAATGAAGAAATACAATCGGTTATTAATGGGCTAGAAGATGGGTTGAAAGAACAACTTGTATCGGGTATGGCAACATCCTCTCGTTCATTATTAATCGCAGCTTTATATAAAAAAACAAAGCAATCACAACTTATTGTGACGCACAATTTATACCAAGCACAAAAAGTACATGAAGATTTAGTGGCGTTACTTGGTGAAAAGGATGTTTGGCTATATCCGGTAAATGAATTGATAGCATCGGAAGTTGGTGTTGCAAGTCCAGAATTGAAGGCGCAGCGTATTGAAGTGTTAAATCGCTTAGCTGCGGGAGAGAATGGGATTATTGTAGCGCCAGTTGCAGGGCTGCGTAGGTTTTTACCAATAAAAGAATTATGGAAGCAAAGGCAAATTGAAATCAATCTAGGGCAAGAGATTGATTTAGATGCGCTCTTGCATACCTTACATCATATTGGCTACGAGCGTAAGTCGATGGTAGAAGCTCCAGGAGAGTTTAGTTTGCGCGGGGGAATATTAGATATTTACCCATTAACTGAAGAATTACCATTTCGTATTGAATTCTTTGATACACAGGTTGATTCTATTCGATTATTTGATGTGGAAGAACAGCGCTCTCAAGATAAAAGGGAAAGTGTTCGGTTTGGTCCGGCAACAGAGTTTTTATTTTCACAGGAAGAATTGAAATCGGGAATTAAGCATCTTGAAGAAGGTTTGACTAAGACGATGCAAAAGCTTTCCGATGATAAATTAAAGACTGCTGTACTTGAGACGGTTAGTCATGAAATTGAAATGTTGAAAAACGGGCAAAGTATAGAACAAATGTTTAAATATTTATCTATTTTCTATAAAGAACCTGCTAGTCTGATAGATTATTTACCAGAAAACGGTGTTGTAATTTTAGATGAGATTTCCCGTATTCAAGAAACAGCATCACATCTTGAAACAGAAGAAGCGGAATGGTATATCTCACTTCTTGGCGAAGGAACAATTATTCAGGATTTATCTTTCTCCCACTCATTTGAGGAGTTTCTTCATAATAAAAAAAGAAGTTTTGTATATTTAACGTTATTCTTACGCCATATAGCACACACACATCCTCAAAACATTGTGAATGTGACATGTAAAACGATGCAAGATTTCCACGGACAGATGCAGTTGTTAAAAACTGAAATTGATAGATGGAATGAAGGGCATTTTACGACCGTTGTGCTTGGAACAGATGATGAACGTGTAAAAAAACTACAACATATTTTAAGTGATTATGATATTGATGCAGACATTGTAGAGGCCACAGATGTCTTATTGCCTGGAAGGTTACAAATTGCTGTAGGTGATTTACATGCAGGCTTTGAAATGCCGATGCAAAAGTTTGTTGTCATTACTGAAAAAGAGCTTTTTCATAAGAAGGTTAAAAAATCACAACGTAAGCAAAAGTTATCTAACGCTGAACGTATTAAAAGTTATTCGGAATTAAAAGTTGGAGACCATGTAGTTCATGTAAATCATGGTATAGGTAAATTTTTAGGTATTGAGACATTAGAGATTAATGGTGTTCATAAAGATTATTTAAATATTAAATATCAAGGTAATGATAAGTTATACGTTCCAATTGAACAAATTGATCAAGTGCAAAAATACGTAGGGTCTGAAGGTAAGGATCCAAAAGTTTATAAATTAGGCGGAAATGATTGGAAGAAGGTCAAAACGAAAGTTGAAAAATCTGTACAAGACATTGCAGATGACCTAATTAAATTATATGCCGAGCGTGAAGCTTCGAAAGGTTATGCATATACACCAGATACGGCAGAACAACAGGAATTTGAATCTTCTTTCCCATATCAAGAGACAGAGGATCAATTACGTTCTATTGAAGAGATTAAGAAAGATATGGAACGCGGACGTCCGATGGATAGGCTTCTTTGTGGCGACGTAGGATATGGAAAGACTGAAGTAGCTATTCGTGCGGCATTTAAAGCAATTATGGATGAAAAACAAGTTGCGATTTTAGTACCGACAACAATCCTTGCACAACAACACTATGAAACAATTCGAGAGCGTTTTCAAGATTACCCGATTAATATAGGGTTATTAAGTAGATTCCGCACACGAAAACAACAAAATGAAACGATTAAAGGTTTAAAAGATGGAACGGTGGATATTGTAATCGGAACGCATCGTATTTTATCTAAAGATGTTACGTATAAAGATTTAGGACTTCTTATTATTGATGAAGAACAAAGATTCGGCGTTACACATAAAGAAAAAATTAAACAATTGAAAGCAAATGTTGACGTGTTAACATTAACGGCAACTCCGATTCCACGTACACTCCATATGTCTATGCTTGGTGTGCGCGATTTATCTGTTATTGAGACACCACCAGAGAATCGTTTCCCAGTACAAACATATGTAGTAGAGTATAATCCAGCGTTAATGCGAGAAGCAATAGAGCGAGAGTTGGCAAGAGGCGGTCAAATTTACTTCCTATATAACCGTGTGGAGGATATTGAAAGAAAAGCAGATGAAATTTCGATGTTAGTTCCAGATGCTCGTGTAACATACGCACATGGGAAAATGAATGAAGGTGAATTAGAGTCTGTTATGCTATCGTTTTTAGAAGGGCAGCATGATGTTCTTGTAAGTACAACAATTATCGAGACGGGTGTAGATATTCCGAATGTAAATACATTAATTGTATTTGATGCAGATCGTATGGGATTATCGCAGTTGTATCAGCTTCGTGGGCGTGTTGGACGTTCTAATCGCGTCGCGTATGCCTACTTTGCATACAAACGTGATAAAGTGTTATCGGAAGTTGCAGAGAGGCGTCTGCAGGCAATTAAAGAGTTTACAGAGCTTGGATCTGGTTTCAAAATTGCGATGAGAGACTTATCAATTCGTGGTGCGGGTAATTTGTTAGGGGCAGAACAACATGGATTTATTGATTCTGTCGGATTTGATCTATATTCTCAAATGTTAAAAGATGCAATTGAGCAACGTAGAGGGACAGATGGAGTTGAAAATACCGTTAATGTTGAAATTGATTTAGAAGTAGACGCATATTTACCGGATGCGTATATTTCAGATAGTAAACAAAAAATTATGATGTATAAACAATTTAGAGGTATTTCTGCAATTGAAGATATTGAAGAGTTGCAGGAAGAGATGATCGACAGGTTTGGTGATTATCCACAAGAAGTTGGTTATTTATTACAAATTGCAAACATTAAAGTGTTGGCGATGAAAGAACAAATTGAGTTAATTAAGCAAAATAAGTTTGAAGTAACATTCCTGTTTTCTGAACAAGCGAGCCAAAATATAGATGGTGGAAAATTATTCATGCTAGGAAGTAGTTTTGGTCGTATGATCGGTCTTGGTATGGAGGGGTCACAATTGAAAATTGTGATGAAAACGAATGGATTAGAGACATCGAAATGGTTAACAATTGCTGAAAATTTATTAAAAGGCTTACCAGATGTAAAAAAAGAAGTAATAAATGCCTAATATAAGATAAAAAATACAATTCGACGTGCATAGAAGAACTAATGTGTAAAATACTATGTTTAATAGTTGGTGATTTTTACATGAACAGGTAAATTCACCACTTTGATCATCAGTAGAAAGTGAGGCAGCATAGAATGAAAGCAACTGGAATCGTACGTCGAATTGATGATTTAGGCAGGGTAGTAATCCCAAAGGAAATTCGTAGAACTTTACGTATTCGAGAAGGGGACCCACTAGAAATATTTGTTGATCGCGATGGAGAAGTCATTTTAAAGAAATATTCTCCGATTAGTGAACTAGGTAATTTTGCAAAAGAATATACGGAAGCTTTATATGATAGCTTAGGACATAATGTGCTTGTATGCGATCGTGATTCTATTATCGCAGTAGCAGGCGCATCTAAAAAAGAATACTTAAATAAAAGTGTTGGCGATTTAATTGAGAAGACAATGGAAGAGCGCAAGTCTGTAATTATGACAGATGAAAGTGAAATTTCAATTATTGATGGAGTAACAGAAAAAGTCAGCTCCTATACAATTGGCTCGATTGTTGCGAATGGGGATCCAATTGGGGCTGTTATTATCTTCTCTAAAGAAGCTATTATAAGTGAAGTAGAGCATAAGTCAGTAAATACAGCTGCAAGTTTTTTAGCGAAACAAATGGAGCAGTAGTGAAGTGTAATTTCTATAAGTAGCAATCTTTCCTAATTATGATATTTCTATTTGAGAAATTAACTATTTGGAGATATAAGCATTGAATGAAGGTAGCGCTTTGCTACCTTTTTTCATTGAGTATTTTTGCTGTTGAAAGAAGTCAGTGAATGTAAGGAATATGAAGGAGAGACAGTTTTTCTTTGTGATATAATACGAGGGGTGAGAATAGAAAAAGGAGTTTTCTTGTATGGAAGCGAAGAAGTACCAAGCCTTTTGGCGTGGGGCTATTATATTAACAATCGCAAGTTTTGTTACAAAGGTATTAAGCGCTTTTTACCGTATTCCATATCAAAATATAGCGGGTGATGTTGGTTTTTATATTTACCAACAAATTTATCCATTTTATGGATTTTGTTTAATTTTAGCCACTTATGGGTTTCCCATTATTATTTCAAAAATGGTCGCAGAAAGATTAGAACGAGGAAAACAAAAAGAAGCAGAAGAAATTATTTGTGTATCTTTTTGGTTTTTATTAGGAATTGGATTTATAGGGTTTTTCACATTATTCTTTGGGGCCGAAACAATTGCATCGGCTATGGGTGATATACATTTAGATAAATTATTACGTGTTATTTCGTTTTCATTCCTACTAATGCCATTTTTATCTGTAGCGAGAGGATATTTTCAAGGATTCAATAATATGATGCCGACGGCTGTTTCGCAAGTAATTGAACAAACGATTCGTGTTTCTATCATTGTATTTTTATCACTATTCCTTATTGCTCATGGATTTGATTTATATACAGTTGGTGCGGGTGCTATGCTAGGTTCAATTGCAGGCGGGCTTATTGGGATTATCGTACTTTTATTTTATATGCGTCATGATTTCCATGCTATTTTCTTTAAAAGTTGGAAGAGAATTGGAGATAAAAAAAGGATTATTCGAATCCTTTTTTGGCAGGGATTAGCGATTTGTGTTAGTAATTTAGTCCTTATTTTTATACAAATGGCGGATTCTATTTCCTTTTATACTTTGCTTATTCGCGCGGGAGAGCAAGTTGAAAATGCAAAGGTACTAAAAGGTGTTTATGATAGAAGTATCCCGCTTATGCAATTAGGTACTGTTGTGACAACTTCTTTCTCATTGTCACTTATTCCTATTATTACAGCGGCGAAAGAAAGAGGAGATCTTTCATTTATTCAAGAAAAGGTAAAGTTAGCAATGAAAATAACATTTGTTATTGGATTTGCAGCTGCTATTGGATTAACTTGTATTATTCAACCTACAAATATTATGTTGTTTGAAAATAGTGATGGATCAGATGTGTTATCGATTTTATCTTTATCTATTTTATTTAGTTCATTGTCAATTACAACTGCTTCTATTTTACAAGGAGTGGGACAAACATTAAAACCAGCAATATTCGTTGTATTTGGAGGTAGTTTAAAGCTAGCTTTAAACTATATATTAATGCCGTATTTTGGTGTGAAGGGAGCTGCAATTGCAACTTTAGTTGCGCTTATTGTAATTGCCTTGCTAAATAGTGTGTTGCTTATGCGAGCTGTATCGGAGCCGCTTATTGATAGGCGGAATATGTTAGGTGTGGTTATTAGTGGTATCGGTATGGGGTTTGTATTAATAATCTTTATGCGTATGTTGCGAATGTCTGGATTAGTAATTGATACAGGACATAGAGGAATTGCGACGGTTGAAGCGCTGTTAGGTGTAGCTATCGGCGGATTAGCATATATGTTTTTAATTTTAAAATTACGTGTATTTACAAAAGAAGAATTAGGAACCGTTATGAAACAAGAGAAAAAAGAAGGTTCATTGAAGAAGAGTGGATAGAGGTGACTGGTTGTGAGTGGAATTATTACTATTTTAGGATTAGGTGCTGGTGAGTTAGATCAGTTAACGATGGGCGTATATCGAAAGATAAAAGAAGCGGATCATATGTTTGTTAGAACGAAGGAACACCCAGTTATAGAAGAATTGGAGCAAGAAGGTATAAAATATACAGCTTTTGACGAGGTATACGAAGCGCATGATACCTTTGAAATCGTATATGAAACAATCGCGAATAGGTTGTTAGAACAAGCGAAAGGTACAGAAATTATTTATGCAGTTCCTGGTCATCCGCTTGTAGCAGAAAGAACCGTTCAGCTACTTTTGGAAAAAGGAGAAGTAGCAAATATTGAAGTGCGACTTGAAGGTGGACAAAGTTTCCTTGATCCGATGTTTGCGAGCCTAAAGATTGATCCGATTGAAGGATTCCAATTAATTGATGCTACATCATTTGAAAGAGGACAATTAGAATTACGTCAACATTTAATCTTTTGCCAAGTGTATGATGCGTTCGTTGCTTCAGATGTGAAACTGATGTTAATGGAGATGTTGCCAGATGATTATGAAGTGTATATCGTAACAGCTGCAGGAACTTCATTTGAGCAAGTAAAAAAGGTACCGTTATACATGTTAGATCATGAAACGGAGTTAAATAATTTAACGAGTGTATATGTACCCCCGGTTAAGGAACGTGCGTCTTTGTATCAGCAGTTTGATGTGCTTAGAGGAATTATTGCGGAACTGCGTGGACCGAATGGTTGCCCGTGGGATAAAAAACAAACTCATCAATCTTTAAAGAAATACTTAATTGAAGAAGCATATGAAGTGCTAGAAGCAATTGATGAAGAGGATGATGATCATTTAGTAGAAGAACTGGGTGATATATTATTACAAGTTATGCTTCATGCTCAAATTGGAGAGGATGAAGGTTGGTTCTCTATAGATGATATTATTCGGACTTTAGCTGAGAAAATGGTTCGTCGTCATCCGCATGTGTTTGAGAATACGGATGTAAATAATGCTGATGAAGTGATTGCAAATTGGGAAGAAATTAAAAAACAAGAAAAGGGATTCGTGAAAGAGTCTGTTTTAGCGGGTATTCCAAAAAGCTTGCCACAGCTAATGCGTGCTTATGAAATTCAGAAGAAAGCTGGAAAGGTTGGATTTGATTGGGTTGATGTGCAGCCGATGATAGAGAAGGCCTTAGAAGAATGGCAAGAATTCCAACAAGAAGTTGTAAACATGGATGAGAAAAAGATGCTAGGTGAATTTGGTGATTTACTATTTGCATTTGTTAATATAGCTCGTCATTATAAATTAGATCCAGAAGAAGCGTTACGTTCAACTAATGAGAAATTTATGGCTCGCTTTTTATACATGGAAGCAAAAGTAGCTGAAATGAATAAGGAAATGCAAGATTTATCATTAGAACAGTTAGATATTTTATGGGAAGAGGCAAAACAAACAGAGTGTTAATAGGGGGATTTGATATGCGTCTAGATAAATTTTTGAAAGTATCACGTTTAATTAAAAGAAGAACATTAGCAAAAGAAGTGTCTGACCAAGGAAGAATTTCGATTAATGGCCAAGTGGCAAAAGCAAGTTCAGATGTGAAGGTAGAGGATGAATTAACAATTCGTTTCGGGCAAAAAATAGTAACTGTGAAAGTAAATGAATTGAAAGAAACAACTAAAAAAGAAGATGCAGCAAACATGTATAGTCTCGTTCGTGAGGAAAAAGTGAAAGCGGAAGAAGGCTTGTTCTAAAATAGGTTAGCCCTTCATACATTACTATTAGCTAGTATAAAGCTATGGGGGGATTTTCGTGAATAATGGTTACTCACCTATGTCTTCTAATCAACAAAATGTTTCTGTAGAGCATGATATTATCATGCGTGGCAGACGTGTAATCGATATTACTGGTGTAAAGCAAGTAGAGAGTTTTGATAGCGAAGAGTTTTTACTTGAGACTGTAATGGGTTTTTTAACAATTCGTGGTCAAAATTTGCAAATGAAGAATTTAGATGTAGAAAAGGGTGTTGTATCAATTAAAGGGAAAGTTCATGAAATGCTGTATATTGATGAGAACCAAGGGGAGAAAACTAAAGGCTTCTTTAGTAAGTTGTTTAAATGAGCCTAACAATTCAGTTGTATACAATGCTTTCAATGATTGGAATGGGTGCTTGGATTGGTGCTTCTTTAGATACATACCAACGGTTTTTAAAACGCCAAGAGCGTAAACGTTGGCTTGTATTTATACATGATATACTATTTTGGATTGTCCAAGCATTATTCGTTTTTTATGTATTACTGCGTGTAAATGAAGCCGAACTACGTATATATGTATTTTTGGCGTTACTATGTGGTTTTGCAGCATATCAAAGCTTATTGAAAGCACTATACATGAAGATGTTAAATTTTCTCATCTATATTTTTGTACAAACAACACAATTTTTTGTTCGAATTATACAGCTACTCATGATAAAACCTGTTATTATTATAGCACAGCTATTTATTGCATTTATATTATTCTTATTTCGTATACTGCTTTCAATTGGACATGTGTTATGGAAAATGGTGATTTGGATATTACTTTTCATATGGAAAGTTTTTTTCTCGCCTGTTCGGTTTATTGCTTCGCTCATATGGAAACTTCTCCCTAATCGTGTTAAACTTTTTATAATGAAGCATGTAGGGTTCCTGCAATATGTAGCAAAATTGAAGGGACATATCTTCCAATTATGGGTGCGTATAAAAAAGAAGTTAGGGGGACCTCGGAAATGAGGGAACTGAGACAAAGAACAATCGAAAAACAAAGTCCAAATCCTGTTAAAGAACATATAATACAAACGGATGAGAACAGGAAGCGACTTTATCGCCGTTTAGCGGTTTTTCTTGTCTTTGCTTTTACAATTATTGCTAGTATTAGTGTGACGTTTTATCAACAAAACAGTTCCATTAAAGCAAAAGAAGCGAAAGTTAAGGACATGAAAAAAGAACTGGATTCATTAACGAAAAAAGAAAAGAATCTAAAAGATGAAGTTCAAAAGTTGAATGATGAAGAGTACGTTTTAAAGATTGCTAGAAGGGATTATTTCTTCTCCGGAAAAGGGGAGATAATTTTTCCTGTTTCTAAGTAGAGTATGTCTTATTGACACTGTATTTTAGGATTATATATAATAAAGTAAAATTTGACTTTTTAACCACTAAGGAGGAGCATTTTTTTTATGTCAATCGAGGTAGGCAGCAAGTTACAGGGTAAAGTAACAGGTATTACAAATTTTGGGGCTTTTGTTGAGCTGCCAGAAGGCTTAACAGGTCTTGTTCATATTAGTGAAGTTGCTGATAATTATGTGAAAGATATTAACGATCACTTAAAAGTAGGCGACCAAGTAGAAGTAAAAGTTATCAATGTTGAAAAAGATGGCAAAATTGGCCTATCTATTAAGAAAGCGAAAGAACGTGAAAAAACAGAAGGAGATCGTCCACGTGGTGAATACCAACGTGGTGGTGGTGATCAACAACGTTCTGGACGTCCACAACGTAATAATAATCGTTCTTCCAACAGAGATAACCGCGGTGGCGGTAACGAACGAGCTCCAAAAGAAACATTTGAGCAAAAGATGGCACGCTTTTTAAAAGATAGTGAAGATCGTTTAACTTCTTTAAAGCGTAACACAGAATCTAAACGTGGTGGCCGTGGCGCACGTCGCGGATAATAAGTCCGTTTAATTCTTAACATATAGAGAGGTACCCAGAGTGATTACTCGGGTACTTTTTTATGTGAGAGAATATATTTTAAAAAAGTTTTTGAGATGTGTTGACTTTAAAACGTATCTGATGTAAGATACTAATTGTCCGTTAAATACGACGACATGGCGGTGTAGCTCAGCTGGCTAGAGCGTACGGTTCATACCCGTGAGGTCGGGGGTTCGATCCCCTCCGCCGCTATATTTAATTTAACGGCCCGTTGGTCAAGTGGTTAAGACACCGCCCTTTCACGGCGGTAACACGGGTTCGAATCCCGTACGGGTCATCTAAAAAGATCATGCAAATTTGCATGATCTTTTTTTGTTAAATATAAATTAAGACGTACAATACTTCTACAAAATCACCCTATATTTTCTGAACATTCTTTCAACTCGCTTTAAATAAATTAAATACTATGTATATATGTAGATTTATTTCGAATAAAAAGTCGAACGATTATAAAAGTCAAAACTGTTGTTTTGACAAAAAACCCAATAATCATCTTTTATAATAACAGTAATTAAACTATGCAGGTGGTGTTAAACATATGCCTAAAGTAGGAAGGAATACTATGAACACAAGTGCATTGGCGATGAATGAAAGTCAGCTTGGAACAATAAAGTGGACGAGTAAGTTGCGAATGAAGTTTGAACAAGTTTTCTTTAGATGGGGATTCATTATTGCTGTTATTGGTTTTCTTTTGGGACGAGCATATATATTAACAAACATTTTACCGTTTGCATTGCCGTTTTTTGCTGCTGTTTATGTTATGAAGCGAGATAAAATGCCGCTCGCGTTCTTAGCCCTAATGGGGGGAGCACTTTCAGTTTCAATAGACAATTTATTTTTTACTTTTGCATCTATCTTTACCTTCTTTATTTATAATATCTTCTTTAGTCGGTTTACACGTAAAACTGTTGGACTTGTACCATTCCAAGTATTTATCTCCGCATTAACCGCACATTTAGTTGTTGTATATTTTGCACAGCAAACCGTCACCATGTATGATCTGCTCGTCAGTACGATCGAAGCGGGGCTTAGCTTCGTATTAACGATGATATTTTTACAAAGTGTTCCGCTTTTAGTGGAAAGGAAAGGGAAGCAACAAGCGTTAGAAACAGAAGAAATTGTTTGTTTAATTATATTACTAGCATCTGTTTTAACGGGCACAACGGATTGGTTTGTTTATGATGCTTCTATTCAACATATTTTTACTAGATATTTAGTATTAGTATTTGCCTTTATTGCAGGGGCAGCTACAGGGTCCACAGTAGGAGTTGTCACTGGGTTAATATTAAGTTTAGCGAATGTGGCTAGCTTGTCTCAACTTAGTCTCCTTGCCTTTTCAGGATTGCTTGGGGGATTGTTAAAGGAAGGGAAGCGTATAGGAGTTAGTTTAGGTTTATTAATTGGTACAAGCTTAATTACATTATATGTAGACAAGCAAACAAGTATTGTAACAACTTTAATTGAATCTGGTGTAGCAATTGTTTTCTTCTTATTAACGCCGAAGCTTGTTATGGATCGTATTGCTAAGTTTATGCCAGGTACACAGGAGCATTCACAAGATCAACAACAATATTTAAGAAGAGTGCGCGATGTTACAGCGAACAAAATCAATCAATTTGCTAATGTATTTGCTGCTTTGTCCAATAGCTTTTCTGTATATGGGTATGTGGAGGAGGAAGATAAAGAAACAGAAGCTGATTTATTTTTAAGTACAATTACTGCAAAAACATGTCAAACATGCTTTAAGAAGGATCAATGTTGGGTAGTTAATTTTGATAAAACATACGATTATATGAAACAAATAATGAGTGAAACAGAAGAAGGAACGCTGCAGCATAATCGGAAGTTAGTTCGTGAATGGGACAAGCATTGTGTGAGAGGGAAGAAAGTAACGGATTTAGTAGCGGGTGAATTAGATCACTTCTATGAGGGACAGAAATTAAGAAAACAAATGAAGGAAAATCGTAGAATTGTAGCGGAGCAATTACTAGGTGTATCAAAAGTGATGGAGGATTTCGCTAAGGAGATACAACGAGAAAGAGAGAACCATCAAGCGCAGGAGGAGCAAATTTTACAAGCGTTTCGTGATTTTGGTGTCGAAGTGGAGCATGTTGATATTTATTGTTTAGATAGAGGAAGTATTGATATTGAAATGTTGATTCCGGCTGTATCTAATGAACATGGGGAATGTGAGAAGTTGGTTGCTCCAATGCTTTCAGATATTTTAAAAGAGAATATCGTCGTTAAGCATGAAGAGAAATCCTCATATCCAAATGGGCACAGTTTAATATCATTTGGTTCAGCGAAGACGTATTCTCTTGATACAGGATTGGCCACAGCTGCAAAAGGTGGCGGGTTTGTTTCAGGTGATTCCTACGCGATGATGGATTTGAGCGTTGGTAAATATGCACTTGCGATTAGTGATGGTATGGGAAATGGACAAAGGGCTCATATGGAGAGTAGGGAAACGGTAAAATTATTACAAAAGATACTTCAATCAGGTATTGATGAAGAAATAGCGATTAAGTCCATCAATTCGATTCTTTCTTTAAGGACGACAGAGGAGATGTATACAACGCTTGACTTGGCTATGGTAGATTTACGGGATGCGAGTGCGAAGTTTTTAAAGATTGGATCGACGCCGAGTTTTGTTAAACGCGGAAATAACATTTTGAAAATTGAGGCAAGTAACTTGCCGATGGGAATCATTGAAGATGTTGAAGTTGATGTGGTTGGTGAGCAATTAAAAACGGGTGATCTTCTTATCATGATGAGTGACGGCATTTTTGAGGGAGCGCAACATGTGGAGAATCATGAATTATGGATAAAACGTAAAATTAAAGAACTACAAACAGAGGATCCACAGGAAATTGCTGATATTATTATGGAAGAAGTAATTCGCTCTGGTGATGGTTATATAAATGATGATATGACTATTGTGGTGGCGAAAGTAAAGAAAAATATGCCGAAGTGGGCTACGATTCCAATAGTAGGAATGCAGGCGCAATAAAATAATCAAAAAAACCTAGGTAGATGCCTAGGTTTTTTTGATTAAAAAGGTAATGTGATTACTTTGTTAAATATACAGGAGGGATGTAAGATAAAAATGTGGATTTTGTACATCTTTTTTTTGCACAATGTTTGTAAAAGTTGTACCATTATATACAAGGTAACTAATGTTGTTGTTCTTGTTTAATGAAAGGTGATTGCGAAGTTGAAAGATGCATTTGTTGAAAAAGTAGATGACTTTGTAAAGCAGCATGATGTATTAAAGAAACATTCAACAATTGTTGTAGGGGTTTCTGGTGGTCCTGACTCTTTGGTTCTTTTATATTATTTGTTAGAAAAAAGGGCAGAAAAACAGCTCGAAATTGTAGTAGCACATGTGGACCATATGTTTAGAGGTAATGAATCTTATGAGGATTTACAGTTTGTACAGGCTCTTTGCAAAGAGCTAGGAGTTATTTGTGAAACGCTAAGGATTAATGTGTCGCAATATCAACAGCAATATGGAATGAATGCACAAGTTGCAGCTAGAGAATGCAGATATGCATTTTTGGAAAGAATAATGAAGAAATATGATGCGAGATATGTAGCTCTTGGTCACCATGGAGATGATCAAGTAGAGACGATTTTAATGCGCCTTGTACGAGGGAGTACTCCGAAAGGATACGCAGGAATTGTAGTGAAGCGATCTTTTCATAATGGATATTTAATTAGGCCGTTACTTGGGGTAACTAAGGAAGAAATTGTTGATTACTGTAATAAATTAAAAGTTATTCCGCGTATAGATCCGAGTAATAAAAAAGAAGTATATACAAGGAATCGATTACGTAAATATGTCCTTCCTTATTTGAAAGAAGAAAATCCACAAATGCATGAGAAATTCCAAAAATTTAGCGTGCAGATGCAAGAGGATGAGGCTTATTTGCAGGAATTAGCTTTTGAGAAAATGAATAAAGTAATTACAAAAAAAAGCGATAAACAAATTAGCTTATCAATTCCTGCCTTTGAATCCATGTCTATGCCTTTACAAAGAAGAGGGATTCAACTAATATTAAACTATCTTTATGAATATAAGATTCCATCTTCGCTTTCTTCTATACATATTGACAAGGTGATTGAATTTTTTAAGCGGGCACAACCTTCAGGTTCACTAGATTTTCCAGGTGGTTTGAAAATTGTTCGCACATACGAAGAATGTGGTTTTGGATTTAAACAAGAAATTGTTTCTCCTTTTTCGCAAGATTTATCAGTACCTGGGACAATTATATTGCCGAATGGGGATAAACTTGTAACAGAGGTGAGCGAAGATATACCGAGTAACATGAATGAAACAGTATTTGTTGCTAAGTATAATGATATATCGTATCCACTTCGTATTCGGTCTAGGGAAAATGGAGATCGCATGTCAATGCAAGGTATGGATGGTACAAAAAAGATAAAAGCTGTTTTTATCGAAGCGAAAGTACCAAAAGAAAAAAGAGAAGAATGGCCGATCGTTTGTGACGCAAGTGGAAATATTATTTGGGTACCCTTGTTGAAACGATCTGCATTTGCTACTTCGAAAGGGCTAGCAAAGAAGGGTAAATACCTGATTATTCACTACAAAAGCAAGGAGTCTTCCGGGAGGATAATGAAATGATGAATCAAGATATCGAAAAAGTATTAATTTCTGAAGAACAAATACAAGAAAAGGTGCACGAACTAGGTGCAGTTATTGCAGAGGATTACAAAAATACAGTACCTCTTGCGATTGGTGTACTAAAGGGCGCAATGCCATTTATGGCAGATTTATTAAAGAGAACAGATACATATCTTGAAATGGATTTTATGGCTGTATCTAGCTACGGTCACTCTACAGTTTCGACAGGCGAAGTAAAAATCTTAAAAGATCTTGATACTTCGGTAGAAGGTCGCGATATTTTAATCGTTGAAGATATTATTGATAGCGGTCTTACACTAAGCTATTTAGTAGACCTGTTTAAATATCGTAAAGCGAAATCTGTAAAAATTGTTACGTTATTAGATAAGCCAACAGGCCGTAAGGTTGACCTGAAAGCAGATTATGTTGGATTTACTGTTCCTCATGAATTTGTTGTAGGATATGGATTAGATTATAAAGAGCAATACCGTAATCTTCCTTATGTAGGAGTATTAAAACCAAGTGTTTACTCAAATTAATTAAATATAGGCGTTACAATTGTATAGGAAATTTTTTCTATGTTACGATTTACTATAGTGTTTATGCCGTGAGAGGAGGTTAGGAATGAATCGTATCTTCCGTAATACCATCTTTTATTTACTGATATTCTTAGTAGTAATTGGGATCGTAAGCTATTTTAATGGTTCGACGCAAAAAACGACATCAGTTAGCTACGATAAATTCATTACTCAACTTGAAAAAGGTGAAGTGCGTAATGTGCAGCTTCAACCGAAAAATGGTGTGTTTGAGGTAAAGGGACAATTCAAGACTTCTAGCCAAGGAGAACAATTTGTTACTTATGCACCAAATACTGAGGAATTACAAAAGAAAATTAATGATAAAGCGCAAGGGGCTGAAGTTAAGTATCAACCAGCAGAAGAAACAAGTGCTTGGGTAACGTTCTTTACTTCCATCATTCCGTTTGTCATTATCTTCATTTTATTCTTCTTCTTATTAAACCAAGCTCAGGGCGGCGGTAGCCGTGTTATGAACTTCGGGAAAAGCAAGGCGAAGCTATACAATGATGAAAAGAAAAAAATTCGTTTCAGAGATGTTGCTGGAGCGGATGAAGAGAAACAAGAACTTGTTGAGGTAGTTGAATTCTTGAAAGACCCTCGTAAGTTCGCTGAAGTTGGTGCCCGTATTCCGAAGGGTGTTCTATTAGTAGGACCTCCAGGTACAGGTAAAACTTTACTAGCGCGTGCTGTTGCAGGTGAAGCAGGCGTTCCGTTCTTCTCTATTAGTGGTTCTGACTTCGTAGAGATGTTCGTCGGTGTCGGTGCATCCCGTGTACGTGATTTATTTGAAAATGCAAAGAAAAATGCTCCTTGTATCATTTTCATTGATGAAATTGATGCAGTAGGACGTCAACGTGGCGCGGGTCTTGGCGGTGGTCATGATGAGCGTGAACAAACGTTGAACCAATTGCTTGTTGAAATGGATGGATTCGGTGCAAACGAAGGTATTATTATCATCGCTGCGACAAACCGTCCTGATATTCTTGATCCAGCGTTATTACGTCCAGGTCGTTTTGACCGTCAAATTACAGTAGATCGTCCAGATGTAAATGGTCGTGAAGCTGTACTTAAGGTACACTCTCGTAATAAACCGCTTGATGAGAATGTCAACTTAAGAGCAATTGCAACTCGTACACCAGGATTCTCTGGTGCCGATCTTGAAAACTTATTAAACGAAGCTGCTTTAGTAGCTGCGCGTCAAGATAAGAAGAAAATTGATATGAGTGACATCGATGAAGCAACGGATCGTGTTATTGCAGGTCCAGCTAAGAAAAGTCGTGTTATCTCTGAAAAAGAACGTAATATTGTTGCATTCCATGAGGCTGGCCATACTGTAATTGGTGTTGTCCTTGATGAAGCAGATATCGTTCATAAAGTAACAATTGTCCCTCGTGGTCAAGCTGGTGGATATGCGGTAATGCTTCCGAAGGAAGATCGTTACTTCATGACAAAACCAGAGTTACTTGATAAAATCACTGGTTTACTGGGTGGTCGAGTAGCCGAGGAGATTGTATTTGGTGAAGCAAGTACAGGTGCTCACAACGACTTCCAACGTGCGACTGGTATTGCAAGACGTATGGTTACAGAATTCGGGATGAGTGATAAGCTTGGACCGATGCAATTTGGTAGCTCACAAGGTGGTCAGGTATTCTTAGGAAGAGACTTCCACTCAGAACAAAACTACAGTGATGCAATCGCACATGAAATTGATGTGGAAATGCAAGTCATTATTAAAGGCTGTTATGCTCGTGCGAAACAAATTCTTACTGAAAAACGAGATAAGCTTGATATTATCGCGAAAACGTTACTTGAAGTAGAAACATTAGATGCAGAGCAAATTAATCATTTATATGATTATGGCAGATTACCTGAGCGTCCAACATCTTCAGATGATGTGAAAGTAAACATCAATATGAAGAAAGACGATGAAGATACAGAAGATAAGTAAGAGATGAAGGAGTGACAATAGTCACTCCTTTTTTTTGTGGAATGAATTTAAGTGGCAAAAGAATTTAACTGAAACTATTATTAAAAATTGAAATAGAGAGTAATCTTTTTGTACAATGATGAGTATAGAAAAACTGATTATATAAGTATGTGTGATATGATGTTTTTATAAGTTTTATACATACTGCACAAATATAGATTAAATAAGATAAGTGGTGAGAATATGATTTTTGTATTGGATGTAGGGAACACAAATGCGGTACTAGGTGTGTTTGAAGAGGGGAAACTTCGTCAGCATTGGCGCATGGAAACAGATCGTCATAAAACAGAAGATGAGTATGGGATGCTTGTAAAGCAGTTACTTGAGCATGAAGATCTTTCTTTTGAAGATGTGAAAGGTATTATTGTGTCTTCAGTCGTACCGCCAATTATGTTCGCTTTAGAGCGTATGTGTGAAAAGTATTTTAAAATTAAACCGCTTGTAGTGGGGCCTGGGATAAAAACTGGCTTGAATATTAAATATGAAAATCCGCGTGAAGTAGGCGCGGACCGAATTGTAAATGCAGTAGCAGGAATCCACTTATATGGAAGTCCGCTTATTATTGTTGATTTTGGTACGGCTACTACATATTGTTATATTAACGAAGAGAAGCATTATATGGGTGGCGTCATTACGCCAGGAATTATGATTTCGGCAGAGGCTTTATATAGCAGAGCAGCAAAGCTTCCTCGTATTGAAATTACAAAACCGAGTAGTGTTATAGGGAAGAATACAGTAAGTGCAATGCAATCAGGTATTCTTTATGGATACGTTGGACAAGTGGAAGGTATTGTTAAGCGTATGAAGGAAGAAGCTAAGCAAGAACCAAAAGTTATTGCAACAGGTGGATTAGCAAAATTAATTTCAGAAGAATCAAATGCAATTGATATTGTAGATCCGTTTTTAACGTTAAAAGGTTTGTATATGTTATATGAACGTAATGCAAATTTACAACATGAGAAGGGTGAATAAATAAGTATGAAAGATTATTTAGTAAAAGCGTTAGCGTTTAATGGAGAAGTTCGTGCTTATAGTGTGCGTACAACAAATACAGTAAGTGAGGCGCAAAAACGTCATGATACATGGAGAACAGCTTCAGCGGCACTTGGTCGTTCTTTAACTGCGGGTACAATGATGGGTGCTATGTTAAAAGGCGAGCAGAAGTTAACGATTAAAGTAGAGGGTAACGGCCCGATTGGTCCTATCTTAGTCGATGCTCATGCAAATGGGGATGTACGTGGTTATGTAACGAATCCTCATGTTGATTTTGAAGGAACGGAACAAGGAAAATTACGTGTATATCAAGCGGTAGGTACAGAAGGATTTGTAACGGTAATTAAAGATATCGGTATGCGTGAACCGTTTATCGGTCAATCTCCAATTGTTTCAGGAGAACTAGGGGAAGATTTCACATATTATTTCGCAGTTTCTGAGCAGACACCTTCTTCTGTAGGTGTTGGTGTTCTTGTAAATGGAGATGATAGCGTATTAGCGGCGGGTGGATTCATTCTTCAAATTATGCCAGGTGCGCAGGAAGAAACAATTTCATTTATTGAAGAGCGTCTGCAACAAATCCCGCAGGTATCACAATTAATCGAACAAGGTCTTTCTCCAGAAGAATTACTGTATGAAGTGCTTGGAGAAGATAAAGTGAAAGTGTTAGAAACAATGGATGTTCAATTTAATTGTACATGTTCACGTGAGCGTATTGAAGGTGTATTAATTAGTTTAGGGAAAGCGGAGTTAGAACAAATTCGTGCAGAAGAAGAAGAGACGGAAGTTCACTGTCACTTCTGTAATGAACGATATAAATTCGCTAAAGAAGATATTACAAGTCTAATTGAGAACCTGTAATAAAGAAGTTTAGGCGGAGAATCAGCCGACCAAATAGATTGACAAATAGGGAATTTTCTGACAAAATCTAAATATAGATAAAACCAATAAAAATACTCGGTGTTAGGAGTGACAGGAATGCGAGTGGCACAATCAGTTTCAGAATTAATCGGGAAAACGCCGATCGTTAAGTTGAACCGCATCGTAGAATCAGACAGCGCAGATGTATACTTAAAATTAGAATTTATGAATCCGGGGAGCAGTGTTAAAGATCGTATCGCGTTAGCTATGATTGAAGATGCTGAAAATAAAGGATTATTAAAAGAGGGCGATACAATCATTGAGCCGACAAGTGGTAACACAGGTATTGGCTTAGCGATGGTAGCAGCTGCTAAAGGATATAAGGCAATTTTAGTAATGCCAGAAACAATGAGTATTGAGCGTCGTAATTTATTACGTGCTTACGGTGCTGAATTAGTATTGACTCCAGGACCTGAAGGAATGGGCGGAGCAATTCGAAAGGCAACTGAATTAGCGGAAGAACATGGATACTTTATACCACAACAATTCCAAAACCAAGCGAATCCAGAAATCCATCGTATAACAACAGGTCCAGAAATTGTTGAACAAATGGGTGATCAATTAGATGCGTTTATCGCAGGTATTGGTACAGGTGGAACAATTACAGGTGCCGGTGAAGTGCTGAAAGAAGCTTATAAAGATATCAAAATTTACGCGGTAGAACCTGCGGATTCACCAGTATTATCTGGTGGAAAGCCAGGACCACATAAGATCCAAGGAATTGGAGCGGGGTTTGTTCCGGAGACATTGGATGTAGAGGTATATGATGAAATTATTCAAGTGAAAACGGAGCAAGCGTTCGAATATGCGAGAAGAGTGGCTAGAGAAGAAGGTATTTTAGTTGGTATCTCTTCGGGAGCAGTCGTTTATGCAGCGATAGAAGTTGCGAAGAAATTAGGTAAAGGGAAAAAGGTACTTGTTATTATCCCAAGTAACGGTGAACGTTATTTAAGTACACCACTTTATCAATTTGAGTCATAAGTGAATTTGATTTGAAAAGCATCCTTAAAAAAAGGATGCTTTTCTTTTTTGATTGGAAAAAGGAAAAGAGTGAATGACTAGAAAACTTCATGTAAAATAAGAAGTAGTATAATTAATTTATTTTCACTAGCCCTCAAGTATAATCATTCTCTATGTAAATAATTTTATGTAGTTTGAGTTGATTGGCTTAAGAGGGTGGGATAACAGAAGACGGGGTGTTGATATGCAACGAAGAAAATCTTTAGCTCTTTCTATTCCATATCAGTTAGATTTCTTTAAGCAATATAAATTTCTTTCTCAGGATAAGCCGCAACATATTTTGTTAGAAAGTGGACGTGGTGGTCGTTATAACATTGTTGGGATGGATCCAGTAGCGGTAATTCAGGGTAAGAATGAGACGTTACATATAAGTGAAAGTGGTAAGGAAACAATAAAGCGAGGGAATCCATTAGATTTAATGCAAGCGTATATGGAGAAATGGAAAACGGATTATAATCCGGAGTACCCACCTTTTCAAGGTGGGGCAATTGGATACTTTAGTTATGATTGTATCCGTTATATTGAAAAACTTTCTTCTCTTGCGAAGGATGATATTAATATACCTGACATATTCTTTTTGTTATTTGATGACGTGTTTGTGTATGATCAACAGGAGAGAGTATTATGGATTATTACGCATTATGTAGATGAGTGTGAAGAGGCAGAAGAGCGATTAAATGAATGGAAGGGTCTTTGGATGAAAGAAGCACCCAAAGTGACTATGCCGTTTGAATGTCCTGAAAAGAAAAATGAAGCAGTCGCTTTTACGGAAGAGGGCTTTATGAAGGCTGTTGAACGTATTCAAGAATATATTGGAGCGGGTGATGTGTTTCAAGTAAACTTGTCGACAAGACAAGAAAGAACATTACAAACACATCCGCTAGAAATATATACAAGTCTTCGTGAAATTAATCCATCTCCATATATGGGTTACTTGGAGTTTGGAGATTTTCAAATTGTTAGTGCTTCGCCTGAATTGCTAATTAAAAAGCAAGGAAAAGAAGTGAGTACAAGACCAATTGCTGGTACGCGCTCTCGAGGAGCAAGTGAGCAAGAGGATGAGGAATTAGCGAAAGAATTAATTGAAAACGAAAAGGAAAGAGCAGAGCATGTAATGCTTGTGGATTTAGAACGAAATGACTTGGGCCGTGTTTGTAAATATGGCACTGTTGAAGTAGATGAATTTATGGTAATTGAAAAATACTCACACGTTATGCATATTGTTTCTAATGTGCGTGGTGAGGTGGAAGCAGATAAAGATGCTTTCGATTTGGTGAAGGCTGTATTTCCTGGTGGGACAATTACCGGTGCCCCCAAAATACGTACGATGGAAATTATTGAAGAATTAGAACCTGTTCGTCGAGGAATTTATACGGGTTCAATTGGTTGGATTGGTTATTCTGGAGATACGGAATTGAATATTGTAATCCGAACACTGCTTGCTAAAGATGGGCAAGCGCATGTGCAAGCTGGAGCGGGTATTGTAATTGATTCAAATCCAAAAAATGAATATAAAGAGTCGTTAAAAAAAGCAATCGCTTTATGGCGTGCAAAAGAAAGTAGCGAAGAAACGGTTAGGTGAGAGAAATGATATTAATGATTGATAATTATGATTCTTTTACATTTAATTTAGTGCAGTTTCTTGGAGAACTTGGACAAGAGCTTGTTGTTAAGCGTAATGATGAAGTGACTATTTCGGATATTGAGAACATGAAACCAGATTTTTTAATGATTTCGCCAGGTCCATGTAGTCCTAATGAGGCGGGAATCAGTATGGATGTTATTAAATATTTTGCAGGTAAGCTCCCGATTTTTGGGGTCTGTCTTGGACATCAATCCATTGCACAAGTATTTGGAGGGGATGTTGTCAGGGCAGAGCGTTTGATGCATGGAAAAACATCTTTAATGCATCATGATGGGCAGACGATTTTTTCTGATATTCCAAATCCATTTACCGCAACACGTTATCACTCTCTTATCGTAAAAAAAGAGACGTTACCGAATTGTTTAGAGATAACATCTTGGACTGAAGAGGGTGAAATTATGGCGCTTCGTCATAAAACGTTGCCGATTGAAGGGGTACAATTCCATCCGGAATCTATTATGACTTCTCACGGGAAAGAGTTGTTACAGAATTTCATTCGCAAATATACCCCAAGTGTGACATCGTGTTAATTTACGTAAATGGCACGTATGTAGAAGCGAGTGAAGCGAAAATTTCTCCGTATGACCACGGTTACCTATATGGGCTTGGGGTTTTTGAGACGTTTCGTATTTATAATGGTCATCCCTTTTTATTGGATGATCATTATGAACGCTTAATGGGTGCGCTTGATATATTGCAAATCAAATGGACAATGACAAAAGATGAAGTGATGCTTATTTTAAAGAATCTACTCGTTAAGAATGGGTTAAAGCATGCATATGTGCGCTTAAATGTATCGGCGGGTATAGATGAAATAGGATTACAAACGGAAGTATATGAAGAACCGTCTGTTATTGTTTTTATAAAACCTTTAGCAGCTCCAGGGAATGTAGTGGAAAAAGAAGGAGTTATTTTAAAGCAAGTGAGAAATACACCAGAGGGTGCATTTCGCTTGAAGTCCCATCATTATTTAAATAATATTTTAGGGAAACGCGAAATTGGAAATGTTGTGAATAAGGAAGGTATTTTTCTTACCGAAACAGGTTATGTTGCAGAGGGTATTGTTTCGAATCTCTTTTTGGTTAAAGGAGATATTTTATATACTCCTTCATTAGAAACAGGGATTTTAAACGGAATCACTCGTACGTTTATTATAAAGGCTGCTGAAGAGCTAGATATAGAAGTAAAGGAAGGTTTCTTTACAAAAGATGAATTGCTTTCAGCGGATGAAGTGTTCGTAACGAACTCTATTCAAGAGATTGTTCCCCTTTATCGTATAGAGGAGAAAGATTTCCCGGGTAAAGTGGGAGTGGTTACAAAAAGATTTATGGATCTTTATGGAGTGCAGAGAGAGAAATTGTGGAGCAGAAATGAATTGCGAAGAGGAGATGTGTAGTTTGAAGTGGGATTATGATTTGCGCTGCGGCGAATATACATTGAACTTAAATGAAAAGACATTAATTATGGGGATTTTAAATGTAACGCCAGATTCATTTTCTGATGGTGGGAGTTACAACGAAGTAGATGCTGCAGTACGACATGCGAAAGAAATGAAAAATGAAGGTGCTCATATTATTGATATTGGCGGCGAATCTACTCGACCAGGTTTCGCTAAAGTTTCAGTAGAAGAAGAAATAAAGCGAGTTGTTCCAATGATTCAGGCAGTGTCAAAAGAAGCAAAGATACCTATTTCTATTGATACGTATAAAGCTGAAGTTGCGAAACAAGCGATTGAAGCTGGTGCTCATATTATTAATGATATTTGGGGGGCGAAGGCGGAACCGAAGATTGCTGAAGTTGCAGCTTATTATGATGTGCCTATTATCTTAATGCATAACCGAGATAATATGAACTACCGCAACTTAATGGCTGATATGATTGCTGATTTGTATGAGAGTATTAAAATTGCTAAAGATGCGGGCGTGCGAGATGAGAATATTATTTTAGACCCAGGTATTGGCTTTGCGAAAACACCTGAGCAAAATTTAGAAGCGATGCGTAATTTAGAGCAGTTAAATGTACTGGGTTACCCAGTTCTATTAGGTACTTCAAGAAAGTCCTTTATTGGCCATGTATTAGATTTACCAGTGGAGGAACGTCTTGAAGGAACGGGCGCTACCGTTTGTCTTGGTATTGAAAAGGGCTGTGAGTTTATCCGTGTTCATGATGTGAAAGAAATGGCGCGTATGGCTAAGATGATGGATGCAATGATTGGTAAGGGGGCAAAGTAATTGGATAAAATTTATATCCATGATATGGAGTTTTACGGTTATCATGGTGTATTCCCGGAAGAAAATAAATTGGGTCAGAGATTTAAAGTGGATTTAACGGTGGAGTTGGATTTAAAACGTGCAGGAGAAAGTGATGACTTAGAGCATTCTGTCAATTACGGGGAGCTTTTCGAACTATGTAGAAAAGTTGTTGAAGATAGAACGTATAAGCTTGTAGAAAGTATCGCTGAAAATATCGCTACAGATATATTGAAACAATATGAGAGTATTTCACAATGTACAATTAAGGTAATTAAACCAGATCCGCCGATACCGGGGCATTATCGTGCTGTAGCGGTAGAAATTACGAGAGAACGTCCATGAATAATATAGCGTACATTGCATTAGGTTCGAATATTGGGGAGCGTTATATTTATTTAACTGAAGCAATTCAGTTTTTAAATAAAAACCAGCATATTCAAGTCGATGATGTTTCGTCTGTATATGAAACTGATCCGGTTGGCTATACTGACCAAAATTGCTTTTTAAATTTAGTTATAAAAATTTCTACCAATTTATCACCGCAAGAATTATTGAAAGTAACACAAAAGGTAGAGAATGACCTAGGAAGAAAAAGGGAAATTAGATGGGGCCCGAGGACCATCGACCTTGACATTTTACTATATAATCAAGAAAATATTGAAGCAGAGAATCTTATTGTTCCGCATCCGCGGATGTTCGAAAGAGCTTTTGTTATCGTTCCGTTGTTAGAGATTAATCAAGATATAAAACAAAACATTTCACGTTCACAAGTAGAAGAAATGAAAAGGCGAGAGGGAGTAACGGTATGGAAGCAGAAAAATGGGGAAGACGCATTCGTGCTTTTCGAAAGCTAAAAGGCTATACGCAAGAAGGTTTTGCGAAAGAATTAGGGGTATCTGTATCGGTTTTAGGTGAAGTTGAGAGGGGCAATAGATCACCTTCCCAAGATTTTGTAGTAGAGGTCGCTAAAACATTAAACGTTTCAATAGACGAATTGATGCCGAAGTGACCGTAAAGGAAGGAGTAAGTCGGGTGTTAAAGATTGCAAATATTGAGATGAAAAATCCGGTTGTACTAGCACCGATGGCGGGAGTGTGTAACTCTGCATTCCGTTTGACAGTAAAAGAATTTGGTGCAGGTTTAGTTTGTGCTGAAATGGTAAGTGATAAGGCAATATTACTTAATAACAAAAGAACATTAGATATGTTATATATCGATGAGAGAGAAAAGCCATTAAGTTTACAAATTTTTGGTGGAGAGAAAGAAACTCTTGTAGATGCTGCGAAATACGTAGATAAATATACGACAGCAGACATTATTGATATTAATATGGGTTGTCCGGTGCCGAAAATCACTAAGTGTGATGCGGGAGCGAAATGGCTCTTAGACCCAAATAAAATATATGAGATGGTAGCGGCAGTTGTAGATGCTGTTGAAAAACCAGTTACAGTTAAAATGCGTATTGGTTGGGATGAAGATCATATTTTTGCAGTTGAAAACGCTAGAGCTGTTGAGCGTGCTGGTGGGCAAGCGGTAGCAGTTCATGGACGTACACGAGTGCAAATGTATGAAGGGAAAGCGGATTGGGATATTATTAAACAAGTAAAGCAATCTGTGAATATCCCGGTTATCGGAAATGGTGATGTGGAAACACCGCAAGATGCAAAGCGTATGCTTGATGAAGTTGGTGTAGATGGAGTTATGATTGGCCGCGCTGCTCTTGGAGACCCGTGGATGATTTATCGTACGGTAAAGTATTTAGAGACAGGCGAATTAATGCCGGAACCAACAGTGCGTGAGAAAATTGATGTATGTATGCTGCATCTAGATCGTCTTATCGATTTAAAGAACGAGAATGTCGCTGTAAGAGAGATGAGAAAGCATGCAGCTTGGTATTTAAAAGGTGTTCGTGGTAATGCAAGTGTGCGCAATGGTATCAATATTTGTAACACACGTGAAGACCTTGCGAATTTATTAGGTGCATTTGTAGAAGAAGTAGAAGCGAAACAACAAACAATTTACGTTGGTTAATAAGGGGGCATAGGAGATTGACATTCTTCTATACACTTCCTATAATTACGTGAAAGAAAGAAGAACTGCCAGTTAGTTGCTGGCAGTTTTTCTAGTTGAGTAGAAAATGCTATACTGTATATATTGTAAAATTTAATGGAGCTGGAGTGATATCAATATCATGGATAACATGAACCACGAAGAATTAAACGACCAATTGCTTGTTCGTCGTGAAAAGTTACATAACTTACGTGAACAAGGGATCGATCCGTTCGGTAAACGATTTGAACGCACAAATTCAACAACTGACTTAGTAAGTCTATATGGAGAATTCTCTAAAGAAGAATTAGAAGAGAAAGCAATCACTGTTTCTATCGCTGGTCGTATTATGACAAAACGCGGTAAAGGAAAAGCGGGATTTGCGCACATTCAAGATTTACAGGGGCAAGTTCAAATTTATGTTCGTAAAGATACTGTTGGAGACGAAGAGTACGAGTTATTTACGACAGCAGATTTAGGTGACTTAGTAGGTATTGAAGGTAAAGTGTTCAAAACAAACGTTGGAGAACTTTCAGTAAAAGTAACAGGATTTACACTTTTAACGAAATCTCTTCGTCCATTACCGGATAAATACCATGGATTAAAAGATGTTGAACAACGCTATCGTCAACGTTACTTGGACTTAATTACAAGTATGGAAAGCCGTGAAACATTCGTTACTCGTAGTAAAATCATTCGTGAAATGAGAAGATATTTAGATGACAACGGTTATCTTGAAGTAGAAACGCCTATGATGCACGCGATTGCAGGTGGAGCGTCTGCTCGTCCTTTCACTACACACCATAATGCGTTAGATATGGAATTATATATGCGTATCGCAATTGAACTTCATTTAAAACGTCTTATTGTGGGCGGATTAGAAAAGGTTTATGAGATCGGCCGTGTATTCCGTAATGAGGGTGTATCAACTCGTCATAACCCCGAGTTTACGATGATTGAATTATATGAGGCGTACGCTGATTATAATGATATTATGAAACTAACAGAAAATATGGTTGCTCATATCGCGAAAAAAGTATTGGGTACAACAACAATCCAATATGGTGATTATGAAATTAATCTAGAACCAGAATGGACACGTCTTCATATGGTAGATGCAATTAAGCAACACTCTGGAGCGGATTTCTGGAATCCAATGAGTGTAGAAGAAGCGCGTGAACTTGCAAAAGAACATAATGTAGAAATTAAGAATACAATGGAAGTTGGTCATATTATTAATGAATTCTTCGAACAAAAAGTAGAAGATAAATTAATCCAACCAACATTTATTTACGGTCATCCGGTAGAGATTTCACCACTTGCGAAAAAGAATGATGAAGATCCACGATTCACAGATCGTTTCGAATTATTCATTGTTGCTCGTGAACATGCGAATGCATTCACTGAGTTAAATGATCCAATCGATCAAAAGGAACGTTTTGAAGCTCAATTAAAAGAGCGCGAGCAAGGTAATGATGAAGCTCATATGATGGATGATGACTATATCGAAGCTCTTGAGTACGGTATGCCTCCTACGGGTGGATTAGGAATCGGTATTGATCGTCTTGTTATGTTATTAACAAACGCACCATCTATTCGTGATGTACTATTATTCCCAGCTATGCGCCATAAACAAGACTAAGCTTTGGAGATTTCTCCAAAGCTTTTTTATTTCTTTATTTATTTGAGGGGGGAGAAACCTTCTATTAAAAGGAAAGCGAGATTATTGCTCGTTAAATGGATGCTAGATTAAAAAACTATACTTATATAGAAGAAAGGTGCTGTTTTTATGCTTTTTTACTAAGTTAAAAATTTTATTAGAAAAACTATTGCATTTTAATAATCAAACTGGTATATTTATATTCGTTGTCACGAAAGACAACATAAGAAACAAACGAAAAACAACTTATTGAAAAAAGTTGTTGACGAAAATATAACGAAATGTTATATTAATAAAGTCGCTTCTGAGCGGCAGACAAGTTCTTTGAAAACTGAACGAAACAAACAACGTAAACGTCAATTTTTATTTTTAGATGCTAGACAAACTAACTTTATTGGAGAGTTTGATCCTGGCTCAGGATGAACGCTGGCGGCGTGCCTAATACATGCAAGTCGAGCGAATGGATTAAGAGCTTGCTCTTATGAAGTTAGCGGCGGACGGGTGAGTAACACGTGGGTAACCTACCCATAAGACTGGGATAACTCCGGGAAACCGGGGCTAATACCGGATAATATTTTGAACTGCATAGTTCGAAATTGAAAGGCGGCTTCGGCTGTCACTTATGGATGGACCCGCGTCGCATTAGCTAGTTGGTGAGGTAACGGCTCACCAAGGCAACGATGCGTAGCCGACCTGAGAGGGTGATCGGCCACACTGGGACTGAGACACGGCCCAGACTCCTACGGGAGGCAGCAGTAGGGAATCTTCCGCAATGGACGAAAGTCTGACGGAGCAACGCCGCGTGAGTGATGAAGGCTTTCGGGTCGTAAAACTCTGTTGTTAGGGAAGAACAAGTGCTAGTTGAATAAGCTGGCACCTTGACGGTACCTAACCAGAAAGCCACGGCTAACTACGTGCCAGCAGCCGCGGTAATACGTAGGTGGCAAGCGTTATCCGGAATTATTGGGCGTAAAGCGCGCGCAGGTGGTTTCTTAAGTCTGATGTGAAAGCCCACGGCTCAACCGTGGAGGGTCATTGGAAACTGGGAGACTTGAGTGCAGAAGAGGAAAGTGGAATTCCATGTGTAGCGGTGAAATGCGTAGAGATATGGAGGAACACCAGTGGCGAAGGCGACTTTCTGGTCTGTAACTGACACTGAGGCGCGAAAGCGTGGGGAGCAAACAGGATTAGATACCCTGGTAGTCCACGCCGTAAACGATGAGTGCTAAGTGTTAGAGGGTTTCCGCCCTTTAGTGCTGAAGTTAACGCATTAAGCACTCCGCCTGGGGAGTACGGCCGCAAGGCTGAAACTCAAAGGAATTGACGGGGGCCCGCACAAGCGGTGGAGCATGTGGTTTAATTCGAAGCAACGCGAAGAACCTTACCAGGTCTTGACATCCTCTGAAAACTCTAGAGATAGAGCTTCTCCTTCGGGAGCAGAGTGACAGGTGGTGCATGGTTGTCGTCAGCTCGTGTCGTGAGATGTTGGGTTAAGTCCCGCAACGAGCGCAACCCTTGATCTTAGTTGCCATCATTAAGTTGGGCACTCTAAGGTGACTGCCGGTGACAAACCGGAGGAAGGTGGGGATGACGTCAAATCATCATGCCCCTTATGACCTGGGCTACACACGTGCTACAATGGACGGTACAAAGAGCTGCAAGACCGCGAGGTGGAGCTAATCTCATAAAACCGTTCTCAGTTCGGATTGTAGGCTGCAACTCGCCTACATGAAGCTGGAATCGCTAGTAATCGCGGATCAGCATGCCGCGGTGAATACGTTCCCGGGCCTTGTACACACCGCCCGTCACACCACGAGAGTTTGTAACACCCGAAGTCGGTGGGGTAACCTTTATGGAGCCAGCCGCCTAAGGTGGGACAGATGATTGGGGTGAAGTCGTAACAAGGTAGCCGTATCGGAAGGTGCGGCTGGATCACCTCCTTTCTATGGAGAATTGATGAACGCAGTTCATCAATAAACGTTGACTTGTTTTGTTTCGTTCAGTTTTGAGAGAACTATCTCTCAAGTTTAAATGTATGTTCTTTGAAAACTAGATAACAGTGTAGCTCATATTTTTTTAATTTTAGTTTGGTTAAGTTAGAAAGGGCGCACGGTGGATGCCTTGACACTAGGAGTCGATGAAGGACGGGACTAACGCCGATATGCTTCGGGGAGCTGTAAGTAAGCTTTGATCCGAAGATTTCCGAATGGGGAAACCCACTATACGTAATGGTATGGTATCCTTACCTGAATACATAGGGTATGGAAGACAGACCCAGGGAACTGAAACATCTAAGTACCTGGAGGAAGAGAAAGCAAATGCGATTTCCTGAGTAGCGGCGAGCGAAACGGAATCTAGCCCAAACCAAGAGGCTTGCCTCTTGGGGTTGTAGGACATTCTATACGGAGTTACAAAGGAACGAGGTAGACGAAGCGACCTGGAAAGGTCCGTCACAGAGGGTAACAACCCCGTAGTCGAAACTTCGTTCTCTCTTGAATGTATCCTGAGTACGGCGGAACACGTGAAATTCCGTCGGAATCTGGGAGGACCATCTCCCAAGGCTAAATACTCCCTAGTGATCGATAGTGAACCAGTACCGTGAGGGAAAGGTGAAAAGCACCCCGGAAGGGGAGTGAAAGAGATCCTGAAACCGTGTGCCTACAAATAGTCAGAGCCCGTTAATGGGTGATGGCGTGCCTTTTGTAGAATGAACCGGCGAGTTACGATCCCGTGCAAGGTTAAGCTGAAGAGGCGGAGCCGCAGCGAAAGCGAGTCTGAATAGGGCGTTTAGTACGTGGTCGTAGACCCGAAACCAGGTGATCTACCCATGTCC
The DNA here is from genome assembly GCF_038050385.1 of Bacillus sp. FSL R9-9410. Classification (NCBI taxonomy): domain Bacteria; kingdom Bacillati; phylum Bacillota; class Bacilli; order Caryophanales; family Bacillaceae; genus Bacillus; species Bacillus sp. FSL R9-9410. Next base: position 4,558,700 of record NZ_JBBOTV010000001.1, on the reverse strand, counting down.
AGGGTGAAGTTCAGGTAACACTGAATGGAGGCCCGAACCCACGCACGTTGAAAAGTGCGGGGATGAGGTGTGGGTAGCGGAGAAATTCCAATCGAACCTGGAGATAGCTGGTTCTCCCCGAAATAGCTTTAGGGCTAGCCTTAAGTGTAAGAGTCTTGGAGGTAGAGCACTGATTGAACTAGGGGTCCTCATCGGATTACCGAATTCAGTCAAACTCCGAATGCCAATGACTTATCCTTAGGAGTCAGACTGCGAGTGATAAGATCCGTAGTCAAGAGGGAAACAGCCCAGATCGCCAGCTAAGGTCCCAAAGTGTGTATTAAGTGGAAAAGGATGTGGAGTTGCTTAGACAACTAGGATGTTGGCTCAGAAGCAGCCACCATTTAAAGAGTGCGTAATAGCTCACTAGTCGAGTGACTCTGCGCCGAAAATGTACCGGGGCTAAATACACCACCGAAGCTGCGAATTGATACCAATGGTATCAGTGGTAGGGGAGCGTTCTAAGTGCAGTGAAGTCAGACCGGAAGGACTGGTGGAGCGCTTAGAAGTGAGAATGCCGGTATGAGTAGCGAAAGACGGGTGAGAATCCCGTCCACCGAATGCCTAAGGTTTCCTGAGGAAGGCTCGTCCGCTCAGGGTTAGTCAGGACCTAAGCCGAGGCCGACAGGCGTAGGCGATGGACAACAGGTTGATATTCCTGTACCACCTCTTTATCGTTTGAGCAATGGAGGGACGCAGAAGGATAGAAGAAGCGTGCGATTGGTTGTGCACGTCCAAGCAGTTAGGCTGATAAGTAGGCAAATCCGCTTATCGTGAAGGCTGAGCTGTGATGGGGAAGCTCCTTATGGAGCGAAGTCTTTGATTCCCCGCTGCCAAGAAAAGCTTCTAGCGAGATAAAAGGTGCCTGTACCGCAAACCGACACAGGTAGGCGAGGAGAGAATCCTAAGGTGTGCGAGAGAACTCTGGTTAAGGAACTCGGCAAAATGACCCCGTAACTTCGGGAGAAGGGGTGCTTTCTTAACGGAAAGCCGCAGTGAATAGGCCCAAGCGACTGTTTAGCAAAAACACAGGTCTCTGCGAAGCCGTAAGGCGAAGTATAGGGGCTGACACCTGCCCGGTGCTGGAAGGTTAAGGAGAGGGGTTAGCGTAAGCGAAGCTCTGAACTGAAGCCCCAGTAAACGGCGGCCGTAACTATAACGGTCCTAAGGTAGCGAAATTCCTTGTCGGGTAAGTTCCGACCCGCACGAAAGGTGTAACGATTTGGGCACTGTCTCAACCAGAGACTCGGTGAAATTATAGTACCTGTGAAGATGCAGGTTACCCGCGACAGGACGGAAAGACCCCGTGGAGCTTTACTGTAGCCTGATATTGAATTTTGGTACAGTTTGTACAGGATAGGCGGGAGCCATTGAAACCGGAGCGCTAGCTTCGGTGGAGGCGCTGGTGGGATACCGCCCTGACTGTATTGAAATTCTAACCTACGGGTCTTATCGACCCGGGAGACAGTGTCAGGTGGGCAGTTTGACTGGGGCGGTCGCCTCCTAAAGTGTAACGGAGGCGCCCAAAGGTTCCCTCAGAATGGTTGGAAATCATTCGTAGAGTGCAAAGGCATAAGGGAGCTTGACTGCGAGACCTACAAGTCGAGCAGGGACGAAAGTCGGGCTTAGTGATCCGGTGGTTCCGCATGGAAGGGCCATCGCTCAACGGATAAAAGCTACCCCGGGGATAACAGGCTTATCTCCCCCAAGAGTCCACATCGACGGGGAGGTTTGGCACCTCGATGTCGGCTCATCGCATCCTGGGGCTGTAGTCGGTCCCAAGGGTTGGGCTGTTCGCCCATTAAAGCGGTACGCGAGCTGGGTTCAGAACGTCGTGAGACAGTTCGGTCCCTATCCGTCGTGGGCGCAGGAAATTTGAGAGGAGCTGTCCTTAGTACGAGAGGACCGGGATGGACGCACCGCTGGTGTACCAGTTGTTCTGCCAAGGGCATAGCTGGGTAGCTATGTGCGGAAGGGATAAGTGCTGAAAGCATCTAAGCATGAAGCCCCCCTCAAGATGAGATTTCCCATAGCGTAAGCTAGTAAGATCCCTGAAAGATGATCAGGTTGATAGGTTCGAGGTGGAAGCATGGTGACATGTGGAGCTGACGAATACTAATAGATCGAGGACTTAACCATATAATATGAAGCTAATGTTATCTAGTTTTGAAGGAATATAAAAAACTTATTGACTTTCAAAAGTAAATAAGTTATAATAATTCTTGTCTTAAATGAATATAGTCTGGTAATGATGGCAGAGAGGCCACACCCGTTCCCATACCGAACACGGAAGTTAAGCTCTCTAGCGCCGATGGTAGTTGGGACCTTGTCCCTGTGAGAGTAGGACGTTGCCAGGCAATTCGGAGGATTAGCTCAGCTGGGAGAGCACCTGCCTTACAAGCAGGGGGTCGGCGGTTCGATCCCGTCATCCTCCACCATTTAGCCGACTTAGCTCAATTGGTAGAGCAACTGACTTGTAATCAGTAGGTTGGGGGTTCAAGTCCTCTAGTCGGCACCAGTTATTATTGCAAGAGCCATTAGCTCAGTTGGTAGAGCATCTGACTTTTAATCAGAGGGTCGAAGGTTCGAATCCTTCATGGCTCACCATTTTAATGAAATATGCGGGTGTGGCGGAATTGGCAGACGCACTAGACTTAGGATCTAGCGCCTTTGGCGTGGGGGTTCGACTCCCTTCACCCGCACTTTTAATAAAATAACTCAAACATGTCTTGCGGAAGTAGTTCAGTGGTAGAATACAACCTTGCCAAGGTTGGGGTCGCGGGTTCGAATCCCGTCTTCCGCTCCAATTTTCAGTATGACATGCCGGGGTGGCGGAACAGGCAGACGCACAGGACTTAAAATCCTGCGGTGGGTGACCACCGTGCGGGTTCGACCCCCGCCCTCGGCACCATATGCGCCCGTAGCTCAATTGGATAGAGCGTTTGACTACGGATCAAGAGGTTAGGGGTTCGACTCCTCTCGGGCGCGTTTTTTTCGGGAAGTGGCTCAGCTTGGTAGAGCACCTGGTTTGGGACCAGGGGGTCGCAGGTTCAAATCCTGTCTTCCCGATACTTGTTTGGGGCCTTAGCTCAGCTGGGAGAGCGCCTGCCTTGCACGCAGGAGGTCAGCGGTTCGATCCCGCTAGGCTCCACCAAAAAAGTTCTTTGAAAACTGAACGAAACAAACAACGTAAACGTCAATTTTTATTTTTAGATGCTAGACAAACTAACTTTATTGGAGAGTTTGATCCTGGCTCAGGATGAACGCTGGCGGCGTGCCTAATACATGCAAGTCGAGCGAATGGATTAAGAGCTTGCTCTTATGAAGTTAGCGGCGGACGGGTGAGTAACACGTGGGTAACCTACCCATAAGACTGGGATAACTCCGGGAAACCGGGGCTAATACCGGATAATATTTTGAACTGCATAGTTCGAAATTGAAAGGCGGCTTCGGCTGTCACTTATGGATGGACCCGCGTCGCATTAGCTAGTTGGTGAGGTAACGGCTCACCAAGGCAACGATGCGTAGCCGACCTGAGAGGGTGATCGGCCACACTGGGACTGAGACACGGCCCAGACTCCTACGGGAGGCAGCAGTAGGGAATCTTCCGCAATGGACGAAAGTCTGACGGAGCAACGCCGCGTGAGTGATGAAGGCTTTCGGGTCGTAAAACTCTGTTGTTAGGGAAGAACAAGTGCTAGTTGAATAAGCTGGCACCTTGACGGTACCTAACCAGAAAGCCACGGCTAACTACGTGCCAGCAGCCGCGGTAATACGTAGGTGGCAAGCGTTATCCGGAATTATTGGGCGTAAAGCGCGCGCAGGTGGTTTCTTAAGTCTGATGTGAAAGCCCACGGCTCAACCGTGGAGGGTCATTGGAAACTGGGAGACTTGAGTGCAGAAGAGGAAAGTGGAATTCCATGTGTAGCGGTGAAATGCGTAGAGATATGGAGGAACACCAGTGGCGAAGGCGACTTTCTGGTCTGTAACTGACACTGAGGCGCGAAAGCGTGGGGAGCAAACAGGATTAGATACCCTGGTAGTCCACGCCGTAAACGATGAGTGCTAAGTGTTAGAGGGTTTCCGCCCTTTAGTGCTGAAGTTAACGCATTAAGCACTCCGCCTGGGGAGTACGGCCGCAAGGCTGAAACTCAAAGGAATTGACGGGGGCCCGCACAAGCGGTGGAGCATGTGGTTTAATTCGAAGCAACGCGAAGAACCTTACCAGGTCTTGACATCCTCTGAAAACTCTAGAGATAGAGCTTCTCCTTCGGGAGCAGAGTGACAGGTGGTGCATGGTTGTCGTCAGCTCGTGTCGTGAGATGTTGGGTTAAGTCCCGCAACGAGCGCAACCCTTGATCTTAGTTGCCATCATTAAGTTGGGCACTCTAAGGTGACTGCCGGTGACAAACCGGAGGAAGGTGGGGATGACGTCAAATCATCATGCCCCTTATGACCTGGGCTACACACGTGCTACAATGGACGGTACAAAGAGCTGCAAGACCGCGAGGTGGAGCTAATCTCATAAAACCGTTCTCAGTTCGGATTGTAGGCTGCAACTCGCCTACATGAAGCTGGAATCGCTAGTAATCGCGGATCAGCATGCCGCGGTGAATACGTTCCCGGGCCTTGTACACACCGCCCGTCACACCACGAGAGTTTGTAACACCCGAAGTCGGTGGGGTAACCTTTATGGAGCCAGCCGCCTAAGGTGGGACAGATGATTGGGGTGAAGTCGTAACAAGGTAGCCGTATCGGAAGGTGCGGCTGGATCACCTCCTTTCTATGGAGAATTGATGAACGCAGTTCATCAATAAACGTTGACTTGTTTTGTTTCGTTCAGTTTTGAGAGAACTATCTCTCAAGTTTAAATGTATGTTCTTTGAAAACTAGATAACAGTGTAGCTCATATTTTTTTAATTTTAGTTTGGTTAAGTTAGAAAGGGCGCACGGTGGATGCCTTGACACTAGGAGTCGATGAAGGACGGGACTAACGCCGATATGCTTCGGGGAGCTGTAAGTAAGCTTTGATCCGAAGATTTCCGAATGGGGAAACCCACTATACGTAATGGTATGGTATCCTTACCTGAATACATAGGGTATGGAAGACAGACCCAGGGAACTGAAACATCTAAGTACCTGGAGGAAGAGAAAGCAAATGCGATTTCCTGAGTAGCGGCGAGCGAAACGGAATCTAGCCCAAACCAAGAGGCTTGCCTCTTGGGGTTGTAGGACATTCTATACGGAGTTACAAAGGAACGAGGTAGACGAAGCGACCTGGAAAGGTCCGTCACAGAGGGTAACAACCCCGTAGTCGAAACTTCGTTCTCTCTTGAATGTATCCTGAGTACGGCGGAACACGTGAAATTCCGTCGGAATCTGGGAGGACCATCTCCCAAGGCTAAATACTCCCTAGTGATCGATAGTGAACCAGTACCGTGAGGGAAAGGTGAAAAGCACCCCGGAAGGGGAGTGAAAGAGATCCTGAAACCGTGTGCCTACAAATAGTCAGAGCCCGTTAATGGGTGATGGCGTGCCTTTTGTAGAATGAACCGGCGAGTTACGATCCCGTGCAAGGTTAAGCTGAAGAGGCGGAGCCGCAGCGAAAGCGAGTCTGAATAGGGCGTTTAGTACGTGGTCGTAGACCCGAAACCAGGTGATCTACCCATGTCCAGGGTGAAGTTCAGGTAACACTGAATGGAGGCCCGAACCCACGCACGTTGAAAAGTGCGGGGATGAGGTGTGGGTAGCGGAGAAATTCCAATCGAACCTGGAGATAGCTGGTTCTCCCCGAAATAGCTTTAGGGCTAGCCTTAAGTGTAAGAGTCTTGGAGGTAGAGCACTGATTGAACTAGGGGTCCTCATCGGATTACCGAATTCAGTCAAACTCCGAATGCCAATGACTTATCCTTAGGAGTCAGACTGCGAGTGATAAGATCCGTAGTCAAGAGGGAAACAGCCCAGATCGCCAGCTAAGGTCCCAAAGTGTGTATTAAGTGGAAAAGGATGTGGAGTTGCTTAGACAACTAGGATGTTGGCTCAGAAGCAGCCACCATTTAAAGAGTGCGTAATAGCTCACTAGTCGAGTGACTCTGCGCCGAAAATGTACCGGGGCTAAATACACCACCGAAGCTGCGAATTGATACCAATGGTATCAGTGGTAGGGGAGCGTTCTAAGTGCAGTGAAGTCAGACCGGAAGGACTGGTGGAGCGCTTAGAAGTGAGAATGCCGGTATGAGTAGCGAAAGACGGGTGAGAATCCCGTCCACCGAATGCCTAAGGTTTCCTGAGGAAGGCTCGTCCGCTCAGGGTTAGTCAGGACCTAAGCCGAGGCCGACAGGCGTAGGCGATGGACAACAGGTTGATATTCCTGTACCACCTCTTTATCGTTTGAGCAATGGAGGGACGCAGAAGGATAGAAGAAGCGTGCGATTGGTTGTGCACGTCCAAGCAGTTAGGCTGATAAGTAGGCAAATCCGCTTATCGTGAAGGCTGAGCTGTGATGGGGAAGCTCCTTATGGAGCGAAGTCTTTGATTCCCCGCTGCCAAGAAAAGCTTCTAGCGAGATAAAAGGTGCCTGTACCGCAAACCGACACAGGTAGGCGAGGAGAGAATCCTAAGGTGTGCGAGAGAACTCTGGTTAAGGAACTCGGCAAAATGACCCCGTAACTTCGGGAGAAGGGGTGCTTTCTTAACGGAAAGCCGCAGTGAATAGGCCCAAGCGACTGTTTAGCAAAAACACAGGTCTCTGCGAAGCCGTAAGGCGAAGTATAGGGGCTGACACCTGCCCGGTGCTGGAAGGTTAAGGAGAGGGGTTAGCGTAAGCGAAGCTCTGAACTGAAGCCCCAGTAAACGGCGGCCGTAACTATAACGGTCCTAAGGTAGCGAAATTCCTTGTCGGGTAAGTTCCGACCCGCACGAAAGGTGTAACGATTTGGGCACTGTCTCAACCAGAGACTCGGTGAAATTATAGTACCTGTGAAGATGCAGGTTACCCGCGACAGGACGGAAAGACCCCGTGGAGCTTTACTGTAGCCTGATATTGAATTTTGGTACAGTTTGTACAGGATAGGCGGGAGCCATTGAAACCGGAGCGCTAGCTTCGGTGGAGGCGCTGGTGGGATACCGCCCTGACTGTATTGAAATTCTAACCTACGGGTCTTATCGACCCGGGAGACAGTGTCAGGTGGGCAGTTTGACTGGGGCGGTCGCCTCCTAAAGTGTAACGGAGGCGCCCAAAGGTTCCCTCAGAATGGTTGGAAATCATTCGTAGAGTGCAAAGGCATAAGGGAGCTTGACTGCGAGACCTACAAGTCGAGCAGGGACGAAAGTCGGGCTTAGTGATCCGGTGGTTCCGCATGGAAGGGCCATCGCTCAACGGATAAAAGCTACCCCGGGGATAACAGGCTTATCTCCCCCAAGAGTCCACATCGACGGGGAGGTTTGGCACCTCGATGTCGGCTCATCGCATCCTGGGGCTGTAGTCGGTCCCAAGGGTTGGGCTGTTCGCCCATTAAAGCGGTACGCGAGCTGGGTTCAGAACGTCGTGAGACAGTTCGGTCCCTATCCGTCGTGGGCGCAGGAAATTTGAGAGGAGCTGTCCTTAGTACGAGAGGACCGGGATGGACGCACCGCTGGTGTACCAGTTGTTCTGCCAAGGGCATAGCTGGGTAGCTATGTGCGGAAGGGATAAGTGCTGAAAGCATCTAAGCATGAAGCCCCCCTCAAGATGAGATTTCCCATAGCGTAAGCTAGTAAGATCCCTGAAAGATGATCAGGTTGATAGGTTCGAGGTGGAAGCATGGTGACATGTGGAGCTGACGAATACTAATAGATCGAGGACTTAACCATATAATATGAAGCTAATGTTATCTAGTTTTGAAGGAATATACCTTCAATAGTTTGGTGATGATGGCAGAGAGGTCACACCCGTTCCCATACCGAACACGGAAGTTAAGCTCTCTAGCGCCGATGGTAGTTGGGACCTTGTCCCTGTGAGAGTAGGACGTCGCCAAGCAACTAAAACACGAGTCATTTGACTCGTGTTTTTTCGTGTTTCTTTTATAATTCATAGTAATTTAAAAAATCATTTTCTTAAAGAATCGTCCTTTTGATTAAAGACAGGGAAATGTGGCTAGGATAGTGAATAAGCAAAAGAGTTGCAAATTTTTTTAATACGTATATAATTAAAGTCAAAGATAGTCAAAGTCAATAAAGGTGGCGGATAAATGAGAAATATATCTGATATCATTGAGAAATATCTAAAGCAAGTTATTGACTTAAGCAATAATAATGCGATTGAAATCAAGAGGAATGAGGTCGCTGATCGATTCGATTGTGTGCCGTCTCAAATCAACTATGTAATCAATACCCGTTTTACGTTAGAAAGAGGATTCGTAGTAGAAAGTAAACGAGGTGGAGGAGGTTACATTCGCATTATAAAAGTCAAACTGCATGATGATATAGACATTATTGATCAAATGCTTCATATGATTGATCATAGCGTTGCACAAGGAAATGCAGAAAGCATGATTATACGTTTAATAGAAGAGGGTATTATAACAAATCGTGAAGCTAAACTTATGTTAAGCGTACTAGATCGTTCTGTATTATTAATGGATGTTCCTTCTCGAGATGAACTTAGGGCTCGAATATTATGCGCAATGTTAAGAACACTGAAATATAAATAAATATAACTTTTGTTAAGAATGATAACTAAGATAATGCAGTTTAATATTGTAGGAATTTTGAAAGATGACATGTGCTTTTACTAAATGGATTAAGGAAAGAGAACAATCTAGTAATGTATGAAAAGTATCATGAGATAGATCGTTCCTGTTGTAAAGGTGGGGGATAGCGATGACTTGTCAAAACTGTAATATAAGACCAGCAACTTTACATTATACAAAAGTAATCAACGAAAAAAAGGCGGAAGTTCATCTTTGCGAGCAATGTGCAGAACAAAGTGGCTATACGTCTTTCTTTCAATCGCCGCAGTCTAATTTTTCATTCCATGACCTATTAGCCGGATTATTGCATGGTGAACCAGCAATGTTTGAAGAAGGGCAAGATGCATTTTCAAATACAAATATATCAAGATGTCCAAATTGTAAGATGACATATGAACAATTTACAAAAGTGGGACGCTTTGGATGTGCTTCTTGTTACGATACATTTAAGGGGCATTTAAAACCATTGTTAAAACGTCTTCACGGTGGGCATACAGATCATTGTGGAAAAATTCCTGAACGTATAGAAGGAAATATCTACTTAAAGAAAGAATTAGATGAACTAAAACTCAATCTGAAACAATATGTACAGAAAGAGGAATTTGAGAAAGCGGCTGAAGTACGAGATAAAATTCGATGTCTTGTAAATCAGCTTAGTGAGCATAGAGAGGGGGAATAGTTCTATGTCACTGGACAGAATCATGAATGAAGCGATTAGTCCATGGATGAAGGGGGATGGCCCTGATTCTGATATTGTTTTAAGTAGTCGAATTCGTTTGGCTCGTAATTTTAAAAAATATCAATTCTCTACTATGCAAAACGAGGAAGAAGCTAAACAGATTCATGAGTTATTTAAGAAGAAGTTTATAAATAAACCTGTAGAACCTTTTGGGGAGTTTGAATTATTAAAAATGAATGAATTAAATCCTCTCCAAAGGAGAGTTTTAGTTGAGAAGCATTTAATTAGTCCGAATCTTGCAGGAACAGAATACGGAGCATGCCTACTATCAGAAAGTGAACATATAAGTATCATGCTTAATGAAGAGGATCATGTTAGGATTCAGTGCCTATTTTCGGGTTTACAGTTATCAGAGGCGCTTCAAAGTGCCAATCAAATAGATAACTGGATCGAGGAACAGGTTGAATATGCTTTTGATGAATCGCTTGGATATATTACGAGTTGCCCCACTAACGTCGGTACAGGATTAAGGGCTTCGGTAATGATTCATTTGCCGGGACTGGTTTTAACGAAAAGAATTAACCGTATTATACAAGTAATTCAAAAATTAGGGTTAGTAGTAAGAGGAATATACGGTGAAGGTAGCGAAGCGTTAGGTAATATATTTCAAGTGTCAAATCAAATGACACTAGGGAAATCAGAAGAAGATATTATTGCAGATTTAAAGAGTGTCATTCAACAAATCATCCATCAAGAAAAAATGGCTAGAGAATTAATTGTACAAAATTCAAGTATTGAGCTTGAAGATAAAGTATATCGTTCTTACGGAATACTAGCTAACAGTCGTTTAATTCAATCTGCAGAAGCAGCCACTTGCTTATCAGATGTACGACTTGGTATTGACTTAGGATATATACAAGGTATATCGAGAAATATTTTAACTGAGTTAATGGTTCTTACTCAGCCAGGCATTTTGCAACAATATGCAGGAGGACCTCTAGGACCAGAAGAAAGAGATTATCGAAGAGCAACCTTAATCCGTGAGCGATTACGAATTGAACAAAATTAAGCGCAAGTAGGAGGCGATTTCTATGATGTTTGGAAGATTTACAGAACGAGCACAGAAAGTATTAGCTTTATCTCAAGAGGAAGCAATTCGCATTGGGCATAATAATATTGGAACAGAACATATTTTACTTGGGCTTGTACGCGAAGGTGAAGGAATTGCAGCAAAAGCGTTAATTGCTCTTGGATTAAGTCCAGAGAAAGTTCAAAAAGAGGTAGAAGCATTAATTGGACGTGGAACGGAAGCTTCTCAAACAGTACATTACACACCTCGTGCTAAAAAAGTTATTGAGTTGTCTATGGACGAAGCTCGTAAATTGGGCCATTCCTACGTTGGAACAGAACATATTTTACTTGGTTTAATCCGTGAAGGTGAAGGTGTAGCAGCACGTGTTTTAAATAATTTAGGTGTAAGCCTAAACAAAGCAAGACAACAAGTGTTACAACTCCTTGGAAGTAATGAAGCTAGTTCAGGTCACCAAGGTGGTTCATCAACAAATGCGAATACACCTACACTTGACAGTCTAGCACGTGATTTAACAGTTGTTGCACGTGAAAATCGTTTAGATCCTGTTATTGGACGTGGTAAAGAAATTCAACGTGTAATTGAAGTGTTAAGCCGTAGAACAAAAAACAATCCAGTATTAATTGGAGAACCTGGTGTAGGTAAGACAGCAATTGCGGAAGGATTAGCACAGCAAATTGTAAATAATGAAGTTCCTGAAACTTTAAGAGATAAGCGTGTTATGACATTAGATATGGGTACAGTTGTTGCTGGAACAAAATATCGTGGTGAATTTGAGGATCGTTTAAAGAAAGTGATGGATGAGATTCGCCAAGCTGGTAACATCATTCTATTTATTGATGAGCTTCATACATTAATTGGTGCAGGAGGGGCAGAAGGTGCAATTGATGCATCGAATATTTTAAAACCATCTTTAGCACGTGGTGAATTACAATGTATTGGTGCAACAACTTTAGACGAATATCGTAAATATATTGAAAAGGATGCGGCATTAGAAAGACGTTTCCAACCAATTCATGTTGATGAACCAAACTTAGAAGAATCAGTTCAAATTTTAAAAGGTTTACGTGACCGTTATGAGGCGCATCACCGCGTATCTATTACAGATGATGCAATCGATGCAGCTGTAAAACTTTCAGATCGTTACATTACAGACCGTTTTTTACCTGATAAAGCAATCGATTTAATTGATGAGGCTGCATCAAAAGTACGCTTACGTTCTTATACAACACCACCAAACTTAAAAGAGCTTGAAGTGAAGCTTGAGGAAATTAGAAAAGAAAAAGATGCGGCTGTACAAAGCCAAGAATTTGAAAAAGCTGCTTCCTTACGTGATATGGAACAACGTTTACGTGAAAAGTTAGAAGATACAAAGCGTCAGTGGAAAGAGAAACAAGGACAAGAAAACTCAGAAGTAACAGTAGAAGATATTGCAAATGTCGTTTCCACATGGACACGTATTCCAGTTTCTAAACTTGCACAAACAGAGACAGATAAATTATTAAACTTGGAATCAATTTTACATGATCGTTTAATTGGGCAGGATGAAGCAGTTGTAGCTGTGGCTAAAGCTGTTCGTCGTGCGAGAGCGGGATTAAAAGATCCGAAACGTCCAATTGGCTCATTTATTTTCCTAGGACCGACTGGTGTAGGTAAAACAGAACTAGCGAGGGCGTTAGCGGAATCTATGTTCGGTGATGAGGATGCAATGATCCGCATTGATATGTCTGAGTACATGGAAAAGCATTCTACCTCTCGTTTAGTTGGATCTCCTCCAGGATATGTTGGATATGAAGAAGGTGGACAATTAACAGAGAAAGTTCGTCGTAAGCCATATTCAGTTGTCTTATTAGATGAAGTAGAGAAAGCTCATCCTGACGTGTTTAATATTTTACTACAAGTATTAGAAGATGGCCGTTTAACAGATTCTAAAGGACGTACAGTTGATTTCCGTAATACAATTGTTATTATGACGTCTAATGTTGGTGCAGACGCATTAAAACGTAATAAACATCTTGGATTTAACGTACAAGATGAGAGCCGCGATTATTCAGATATGAAAGGTAAAGTAATGGATGAATTGAAAAAAGCATTTCGTCCAGAATTCTTAAACCGTATTGATGAAATTATCGTGTTCCATATGCTTGAGAAAAAACATATTCAAGAAATTGTAACTCTTATGGTGAATCAGTTAGTGAATCGCTTAAAAGAACAAGAGATTGAATTGCACTTAACAGAAGGAGCAATTTCAGCAATTGCTGATAAAGGATTTGATCGAGAGTACGGTGCTCGTCCGCTTCGTAGAGCAATTCAAAAACATGTAGAAGATAGACTATCAGAAGAACTGTTAAAAGGTGCTATTGAGAAAGGGCAAAAAGTTATCTTTGATATAGAAGGAGAATCATTTGTCATTCATAGTGCGGAAAAGGTAAAATAAGTATAGACAAACAAAGAGGGCTACGCGATAGCCCTCTTTCTTGTACGAGAAGGATAAACGTTTGTAGATGAAAGTGAAGTGAACTATAAAAGATATGGCTAAAAAGAAAACAAAATTCACATGTCAAGAGTGTGGTTATCAGTCGCCAAAATATATGGGGAAATGTCCTGGGTGTGGTAAATGGAATACGCTTGTTGAAGAGATGGAACCAGTTGTATCATCAAGGCGCCTTAATTATGTCAATGCAATTCAATCAGAAGTAACAAAACCAAGACGCTTAACAGAGGTAGAAACAAATTCTGAGGCGCGTATTGAAACGAAATTTCAAGAGTTTAACCGTGTACTTGGTGGCGGGATTGTAGATGGATCTTTAGTACTTATTGGTGGAGACCCCGGGATTGGAAAATCAACATTGTTATTACAAATTTCATCGCAATTAGCAGATTCTTCATATGATGTACTATACATATCAGGTGAGGAGTCAGCAAAGCAGATTAAACTTCGTGCAGATCGTTTGCATGTAAAGGGTAGTAATCTATTTGTTGTAGCAGAAACTGATTTACAACGAATTGCAGCACACATTGAAGAGATGAATCCAGCTTTTGTTGTTATTGACTCCATTCAGACGATACATTTACCTGAAGTGACGTCAGCCCCAGGAAGTGTAGCGCAAGTACGTGAATGTACAGCGGAATTAATGAAGCTTGCAAAGACGAAAGGGATTCCTATTTTTATCGTCGGACATGTGACGAAAGAAGGGGCAATTGCAGGACCACGTATGCTAGAACATATGGTTGATGCAGTTCTTTACTTTGAAGGAGATCGTCACCATACATATCGTATTTTGCGAGCTGTGAAGAACCGTTTTGGTTCCACAAATGAAATGGGTATCTTTGAAATGAAGGAACTAGGTCTTGCAGAAGTACTAAATCCTTCTGAAATTTTCCTTGAGGAACGTCCAGTTGGAGTTGCAGGATCCACAGTGGTTGCTTCAATGGAAGGAACAAGACCGGTTTTAGTAGAAATACAAGCATTAATCTCCCCTACTAGTTTTGGAAATCCTCGAAGAATGGCGACGGGAATTGATCATAATCGCGTTTCACTTATTATGGCAGTGCTAGAAAAAAGAACAGGTTTATTGTTGCAAAATCAAGACGCATATTTAAAAGTCGCGGGTGGCTTGAAATTAGATGAACCAGCAATCGATTTAGCTGTTGCCTTAAGTATTGCTTCAAGTTTCAGAGATAAAGCTACTGCACCAACCGATGCGGTAATAGGAGAAGTAGGCCTAACTGGAGAAATAAGAAGAGTATCAAGAATTGAACAACGTGTACAAGAAGCAGCAAAATTAGGATTTCAACGTGCTATTATTCCTAGAAAAAATTTGGGAGGATGGACAATTCCAGATGGGATTGAGGTAGTAGGTGTTTCTAATTTAGGAGAGGCGCTTCGTTTGACATTAGGAGGCTAGGCTATGGAGGAAAACAAGCAACGTGTCAAAAGTATGATTAACATTCTACAGCTCGTTGCCCCAGGAACACCACTACGCGAAGGGATAGATAACGTACTTCGTGCGCAAACTGGAGGGCTAATTGTTCTTGGGTATAATGAGCAGATTAAAAGTATTGTTGATGGAGGATTTCACATTAATTGTGCATTCTCCCCGGCTAGTTTATATGAATTAGCAAAAATGGATGGGGCACTTATTTTAAATGAAACTGGGAGCAAAATTTTAATTGCAAATGCACAATTAGTTCCAGATCCATCCATTGATTCTATTGAAACAGGTATGCGTCACCGAACGGCAGAGCGTGTAGCAAAGCAGACGGCTAGCCTTGTTGTGGCTATTTCACAAAGACGTAACGTAATTACACTATATCAAGGGAACTTACGTTATACACTAAAAGATATAGGTGTAATTTTAACAAAGGCAAACCAAGCTATTCAAACGTTAGAAAAATATAAAGCTGTATGGAATGATGGGATTACGAATTTGGGCATTCTAGAATTTGAAGAGGTTGTTACAATGTCCGAGGTAGTTCACGTTTTACATAGTGTTGAAATGGTACTGCGTATTAAAAATGAAATAGTGAGCTACATTCATGAGTTAGGAACGGAAGGAAGGTTAATTCGTTTACAACTTACAGAATTACTAGCCGACTTAGAAGCAGAGGCAGCGTTATTAATTAAGGATTATTATCAAGAAAAAACGCAGGATCACCATCAAATTTTGAAAAAGTTACAAGATCTTGCAAATACACAGCTTTTAGAGGATAGCGATTTAGTTAAATTGCTTGGCTATCCAGGGCAAATGAGCTTAGAAGAAAGCGTGACACCGAGGGGATACCGAATCGCAAGCAAAATTTCTCGTGTTCCACCACTTATCATTGAAAATTTAATTAATCGATTTAAAACGCTACAAGGTGTTTGTCGTGCAACTATTAATGAATTGGATGATGTGGAAGGAATTGGGGAAGTTAGGGCGAAGAAAATACGAGAGGGCCTAAAAAGAATTCAAGAGCATCTCTATATGAGTAGACACAATTAAGAATATTACATTGATTCCATAATATAACGACACTAGAACATTTTTGGTATATGATATGGTATATTGGTAAATAAAACTATTTATATAAAAAAACACGTCCGCTTTTGCATTCGGCGTTTTGATTAGCAAAACAATGGTTAATAATGAGTAGGAGGTGGTTGGATGTTAAAAAGGATCGTACAGCTCTTCTTTTTAGTGATCGGGGGAGCGTTAGGGATTTTTCTAATCCCAAAAGTTATTAATGTATTGGACGTCGGTGCTGTTCCTTGGCTTGAGGGATCGTACGTTCGTGCAATTATTGGTGCCATTATTTTATTTTTAACAACATTTTGGCTTGTAGATTATATTGTTCAACTTATTAAACATATCGAAGAAGCCCTTGTAAAGGCACCGGTAGCGGATGTTTTATTTGGTACATTAGGGTTGATCTCTGGTCTTATTGTTGCATATTTAATTTTGATACCAATTCGTGAATTCACGATTCCAGTCATTAGTACAGTATTACAAGTGTTCTTTACTCTTTTACTTGGTTATTTAGGATTCCAAGTAGGATTTAAAAAGAGAAATGAATTGCTAGGATTATTTACATTACCCCAGCGCGGAGGTAAGAAGAAAAACAATAGCGAGAACGAAGAGGTAGAGGTAGAAAAATCTACAACTCATTGGAAAATTCTCGATACAAGTGTAATTATTGATGGACGTATTGCGGATATTTGCCAAACGAAGTTTTTAGAAGGAACAATTGTGATTCCACAATTCGTATTAGAAGAGCTTCAGCATATTGCCGATTCTTCTGATGCTTTAAAGCGTAATCGTGGTCGCAGAGGATTAGACATTTTAAATCGTATTCAAAAAGAGCTACCAATTCCGGTGGAAATTTATGAAGGCGATTTTGAGGATATCCAAGAGGTGGATAGCAAGCTTGTAAAGTTAGCTAAAATCACTGGTGGAACTGTTGTAACAAATGATTTCAACTTAAACAAAGTTTCTGAACTACAAGGAGTAACAGTGTTAAACATTAACGATTTAGCAAATGCAATTAAACCAGTCGTACTCCCTGGTGAAGAATTAAGTGTTTATGTTGTGAAAGATGGTAAAGAACAAAATCAAGGTGTTGCATACTTAGATGATGGCACGATGATTGTAGTAGAAGACGGTAGAGAATATGTCGGTTCGCAACTTAATGTACTAGTTACAAGTGTGTTGCAAACATCGGCTGGTCGTATGATTTTCGCAAAACGTAAATTATTAGAAAAAGCATTATAAGTAGGGGATTATTAATATGTATACATTAATTATTCCGGCAGCGGGTCAAGGGAAACGGATGGGTGCTGGTAAAAACAAGTTGTTCTTACTTATAGATGGAGTACCTATCATTGTGCATACATTACGTGCTTTTGAAAAAGATAAAGCATGTAAATGTATTATCATGGCAATTAACGAAGAGGAACGTCCTTATTTTGAGGAGTTAATGCAGAAGTACCCGGTTGAAAAGCAGGTGCAATTTATTCAAGGCGGGGCTGAAAGACAAGATAGTGTGTATAATGCGCTTCAGTATGTGAGCGGAGTTGAGTATGTTCTCGTACACGATGGTGCGCGCCCGTTCGTAACGAATAAGATGATGCAAGATGTATTAACTGTAGCAGAGAAATATGGTGCTTCCATTTGTGCAGTGCCAGTGAAGGATACAATTAAGAAAGTAGAACAGGGTGTTGTTGTTGAAACGGTAGAACGTTCTCAGCTTAAAGCGGTTCAAACACCGCAAGGATTTTCTGTTCCTCTTTTATTAGAAGCTCATAGAAGTGCAAAGCAAAGTTGTTTTCTTGGTACAGATGATGCAAGTCTCGTAGAACGTGTCGGGAAGCAAGTAGGCGTAGTAGAGGGGAGTTACTATAATATTAAAGTGACGACTCCAGAGGATTTACTAATTGCTGAAAGTTTCCTTCATGTTCAGGAGAAATAGAAGTGATGGTATTATAGTAAAGAAAAGCTCGGCAGTTGCCGAGCTTTTCTTTATAGAGATAGCAATATAATATAGAATTCATAAAGTAGTTTAGACTGAGGAGGATGTAAAGAATGTTTCGAATTGGACAAGGTTTTGATGTACATGAATTTGCGGAAGGTAGACCGTTAATTATCGGCGGAATTACAATTCCTCATGAAAAAGGATTAATCGGTCACTCGGATGCAGATGTATTGTTACATACGATTGCTGACGCATGTCTAGGAGCAATTGCAGCAGGAGATATTGGAAAGCATTTTCCTGATACAGATCCTGCCTTTAAAGATGCGGATTCAGCTGTATTGTTACAAAAGGTTTGGGAATTTGTACGTGAACAAGGTTATGAGCTAGGGAACCTAGATTGTACAATTATTGCCCAAAAGCCAAAAATGGCACCGCATATTGAAAGCATGCGTAAACGCATTAGTGAACTACTAGAAACGTCTATTGATAATATTAATGTAAAGGCAACAACAACAGAAAAATTAGGATTTACAGGTAGAGAAGAAGGGATTGCTTCTCAAGCGGTTGTTTTATTACAGAAAAAATAGTGGTTTTTAATTCGTAAGATGGATAATCACGTTTTTTTGGTGTACAATTATAGAATGTGTTGACATTAAGATTGGAAGGTGTACCAACTATGGAAAAGCAAGTGAGAGTGCGCTATGCGCCAAGTCCAACAGGACACTTACATATCGGAAATGCGCGTACGGCATTATTTAATTATTTATTTGCTCGTCATCAAGATGGTAAGTTTATTATTCGTATTGAAGATACTGATGTGAAACGTAATGTTGCTGGTGGAGAAGAAAGCCAATTAAAATACTTGAAATGGCTCGGTATGGACTGGGATGAAGGTGTTGATGTTGGTGGTGAATTTGGACCATATCGTCAAACAGAGCGTTTAGATATTTATAAAAAATTATATGAAGATTTATTAGAGCGTGATTTAGCTTACAAATGTTATATGACAGAAGAAGAGCTAGAGGCAGAGCGTGAAGGACAAATCGCTCGTAGTGAAACACCGCGTTATGCAGGAAACCACCGTGATTTAACTGAGGAGCAAATTAAAGGATTTGAGGCTGAAGGCCGTATTCCAAGTATTCGCTTCCGTGTGCCGGCTGATAGCGACTTCACGTTTAAAGATATCGTAAAAGATGAAGTTGCATTCCATTCAAATGATTTTGGTGATTTCGTTATCGTGAAAAAAGATGGAATTCCAACTTATAACTTTGCGGTAGCGGTAGAT
Source organism: Bacillus sp. FSL R9-9410 (assembly GCF_038050385.1). Taxonomy (NCBI): domain Bacteria; kingdom Bacillati; phylum Bacillota; class Bacilli; order Caryophanales; family Bacillaceae; genus Bacillus; species Bacillus sp. FSL R9-9410. The sequence goes on along the minus strand of NZ_JBBOTV010000001.1, from coordinate 4,539,927 downwards.
GATCACTTAATGGAGATTACACACGTACTTCGTGGTGATGATCATATTTCAAACACGCCAAAACAAATGATGATTTATGAAGCTTTCGGTTGGGATATCCCGAAGTTCGGTCATATGACTTTAATTGTAAACGAAAGCCGTAAAAAGCTAAGTAAGCGTGACGAATCTATTATTCAATTTATTGAGCAATATAAAGAGCTTGGATATCTTCCAGAAGCAATCTTTAACTTTATTGCATTACTAGGTTGGTCACCAGTAGGTGAAGAAGAAATCTTCTCTCAAGATGAGTTTATCAAAATGTTTGATGCAGCTCGTTTATCAAAATCACCTGCATTATTTGATTCTCAAAAACTAAAATGGATGAACAACCAATATATGAAAAAACAAGATTTAGATACGGTTGTTGAACTAAGCTTACCGCATTTAGTGAAAGCGGGTCGCGTAGGTGAAAACTTAAGTGAACAAGAACAAGCATGGGTTCGTGATGTAATTGCTTTATATCATGACCAAATGAGCTTTGGAGCTGAAATTGTAGAGCTTTCTGAAATGTTCTTTAAAGATCATGTTGATCATGAAGAAGAGGGACAAGAAGTATTGAAGGGTGAACAAGTACCTGAAGTACTTCGTACATTTGCCGATCAATTAGAAGCTTTAGAAGCAATGGAGCCAGCGGCAGTTAAGGCGGCTATTAAAGCAGTTCAAAAGGAAACAGGACATAAAGGTAAAAACCTATTTATGCCAATCCGTGTTGCTACTACTGGACAAACACATGGTCCAGAGCTTCCTAACGCTATTGCTCTTCTTGGAAAAGAAAAAGTTTTAAATCGTATTCAAAAAGTAATTGGTTAACATTTTCTAGGTTTAGCAATATAATAAGTATACCTAAAATCTAATAAGGAAAAGCGACGAGAAGGAGAAGTAGAAAATCAGGCTTTTTACAGAGAGAACCACCCTTAGGCTGGAAGTGGTTTATAAGCGGATTTTTGAAATGCCCCTTCGAGTCTTCTGTTGAACAGCGAAGTATTTCGCGGAACGTCTTAGGGCGCAAAGTAAACAGAAGCGGTGTAAACCGTTATCATGGATGAGTTTGAGGCTTCTTTAGCCTAAACAGAGTGGAACCGCGCTTAAAAGGCGTCTCTGTCTATATGACAGAGGCGTCTTTTTTTTATACCATGTAAATGGGTGTGAGTATAAGTTTTATCCCCTTGTATAAAGATTTAGGGGGAGTTAGTTCACTCGAAAAAAGCAGCCCATAAAGGGGAGGGAACATCGATGTTTAAGAGGCTTCGGGAAGATATTGAAGTCGTTTTTGAACAGGATCCAGCGGCACGAAGTTATTTCGAAGTCATTTTAACTTACTCTGGATTACATGCAGTTTGGACCCATCGAATTGCACATGCTTTTTATAAAAGGAATTTTTTCTTTATGGCACGTTGGATTTCGCAAGTTAGTCGTTTTTTTACTGGCATTGAGATTCATCCAGGAGCAACTATTGGTCGTCGTTTTTTCATTGATCATGGAATGGGGGTTGTAATTGGCGAAACGTGTGAAATTGGCGAAAACGTAACAATTTATCAAGGTGTCACATTAGGTGGTACAGGTAAAGAAAAAGGAAAGAGGCACCCTACAATTCAGGATAATGTATTAATTGCAACAGGTGCTAAAGTACTAGGTTCTATTACTGTTGGAGAGAATTCTAAAATTGGAGCAGGATCTGTCGTGTTGAAGGAAGTTCCAGCGCATTCTACAGTTGTAGGTATACCTGGCCGAGTCGTCATTCAAAATGGAGTAAAGATTGGTCAAGAATTAAATCATTCTGATCTTCCGGATCCGATTTTTGATAAATTAAAGGTTATGGAAGCAGAACTTGATAAATTGAGAAAGCAACTCGAAGTAAAGGTAGAAAGGAAGGATAAAAATGACTATTCACATTTATAATACGTTAACGCGTCAAAAAGAAGAGTTTATGCCATTAGAAGAAAATAAGGTAAAGATGTATGTGTGCGGACCTACAGTGTATAACTACATTCACATTGGGAATGCAAGACCACCTATGGTATTTGATACAGTACGCCGTTACTTAGAATATAAAGGATATGATGTGCAGTATGTATCTAACTTTACTGACGTGGATGATAAATTAATTAAGGCGGCAAATGAATTAGGTGAGGATGTGCCAACAATTGCAGATCGTTTTGTTGAAGCTTACTTTGAAGATGTAACGGCACTAGGTTGCAAGCATGCAACGGTTCATCCACGTGTAACAGAAAATATGGATATCATTATTGAATTTATTCAAGAACTTGTGAATAAAGGGTATGCATATGAATCAGAAGGTGATGTGTACTTTAAAACGAAAGAATTCGAAGGTTACGGTAAATTATCACATCAACCAATTGCAGACTTACGTCACGGTGCACGTATTGAAGTAGGAGAAAAGAAACAAGACCCTCTTGACTTTGTTTTATGGAAAGCTGCGAAAGAAGGAGAAATCTTCTGGGAAAGCCCTTGGGGGAAAGGACGCCCAGGGTGGCATATTGAATGCTCAGCAATGGCACGTAAATATTTAGGGGATACAATTGATATTCATGCTGGTGGTCAAGATTTAGCATTTCCTCATCATGAAAATGAAATTGCGCAGTCTGAGGCGTTGACAGGAAAAACATTTGCACGTTATTGGATGCATAATGGATATATTAATATTAATAACGAGAAGATGTCTAAGTCGCTTGGAAACTTCATTTTAGTTCATGATATTATTAAACAATATGATCCACAGTTAATTAGGTTCTTTATGTTATCGGTACATTACCGTCACCCAATTAACTTTAGCGAAGATTTATTGCAAAGTACGAATAATGGACTAGAAAGAATTAAAACAGCTTACGGTAACTTAAAGCATCGTATGGAAAGTAGTACGGATTTAACGGACCATAATGAAAAATGGTTAGCTGAAATGGAAAAGTTCCAGGTTGCATTCGAAGAAGCGATGGATGATGATTTCAATACGGCTAATGCGATTACTGAATTATATAACGTAGCAAATCACGCAAATCAATATTTGTTAGAAGAACATACTTCTAAAATTGTAATTGAAGCGTATGTAAAACAACTTGAAACATTATTTAGTATTTTAGGATTAGAATTAGCACAAGAAGAGTTGCTTGATGAAGAAATTGAAGCACTAATCCAAAAGCGTATTGAAGCTCGTCAAAATCGTGACTTCGCATTATCTGATCAAATTCGCGATGATTTAAAAGGACGTAATATTATTTTAGAAGATACCGCTCAAGGTACAAGATGGAAAAGAGGATAAGAATGATTGATGCAAAGCAATTGAACAGCTTAGCGTTAGCATATATGGGTGATGCGGTATATGAACAATATATCCGCTATCACCTCCTTCAAAAGGGGAAAGTTCGCCCTAATCAATTACATCGCTTAGGGACGAGCTTTGTTTCGGCAAAAGCACAGGCGAAAGTTGTTTATCATTTATTAGATACGGCATTTTTGACAGAAGAGGAAGAGGCGGTATTAAGAAGAGGGCGTAATGCAAATTCGGGTACTGTTCCGAAAAATACAGATGTACAAACATATCGATACAGTACAGCCTTTGAAGCGCTAATCGGTTATCATCACTTGTTGAATAATCGTGAAAGATTGGACGAGATTGTATATAAGGCGATTGACGTTTTGGACGAAAAGGAAGGGAGCACATCATCATGAGTAGTGAATATATTATCGGACGTAACCCTGTAATTGAAGCTTTAAGAGCGGGGCGAGATATTAATAAAATTTTGGTAGCGGAAGGTGCTGCCAAAGGACAAGTGCAGATTGTACTAGCATTAGCAAAAGAGAATAAGGTTATTTTGCAACACGCACCAAAGAAGAAATTAGATCAATTGGTTGAGGGAAATCATCAAGGTGTAATTGCTCAAGTAGCTGCATATCAATATGCTGAGTTAGAGGATTTGTTTAAATTAGCAGAAAAACGTAATGAAGATCCGTTCTTCTTAATTTTAGATGAAATTGAAGACCCACATAACTTAGGTTCTATTATGCGTACTGCGGATGCAACAGGTGCTCATGGGGTTATTATTCCGAAAAGAAGAGCGGTGGGACTTACAGCGTCAGTTGCGAAAGCGTCGACTGGGGCAATTGAATATATTCCTGTTGCACGTGTAACAAATTTATCGCGTACAATTGATGAATTAAAAGAACGTGGACTTTGGATTGCTGGTACAGATGCCAAAGGGAAAACAGATTACCGTAATTTAGATGGTAATATGCCAATCGGACTAGTAATTGGTAGTGAAGGAAAAGGTATGAGTCGTATTATTGGTGAAAAGTGTGATTTCCTAATTACTTTACCGATGGTCGGTAAAGTTACATCCTTAAATGCTTCAGTAGCCGCAAGTTTGTTAATGTATGAGGTATATCGTAAACGTCACGAAATTGGTAAATAAAAAATGGACGATATTTTAATCGTTGACGGTTACAACATTATCGGGGCTTGGGGAGACTTGAAGAAACTGCGGGATGTAGATTTACAATCATCAAGAGACGCACTTATTGATAAGATGGCGGATTATCAAGGCTATACAGGCACAAAGGTAATGATTGTCTTTGATGCCTATACAGTCTATGGTATTGAAAAAAAGATGAAACAATCGCGGGTGGAAGTAATATTCACGAGAAAGAATCAAACTGCAGATGAAAAGATAGAGCAACTTGCGATTGAGCTTAGAAATATAAATACACAAATATACGTTGCAACTTCGGATTATACGGAGCAGTGGATTATATTTGCGCAAGGTGCACTTCGAAAATCTGCGCGTGAATTAGAGTTAGAAGTGCAAGCGATGGAACAACAAGTAAGAAGGCGTACAAAAGACACGAAAGAAAAGCAACCCGCCATGCGAAAGATATTTAGTGAAGATATTACAGAAAAATTAGAAAAATTAAGAAGAGGAGAGCGTTGAAGCATTGACGCTCTTTATCTTTTTACTGTATAATATTGCTAAATATATAGCGGTCGGAGGGATCAAGGTGGAAGCAGGCTTCGTAAGTGTAGGCGACGTTACATTTCGTGATTTAGAGGATGAGGCAATCGTTGAGTTAGTTCGAAAAGGTAATACTGACGCTCTAGAATATTTAATTCACAAATATAAGAACTTTGTTCGCGCGAAATCAAGATCTTATTTCTTAGTGGGTGCCGATCGAGAAGATATTGTTCAAGAAGGCATGATTGGATTGTTTAAAGCCATTCGTGATTATAAAGGGGACAAGCTGTCTTCGTTCAAAGCATTTGCTGAACTGTGTATCACTCGACAAATTATTACCGCTATTAAAACAGCAACAAGGCAAAAACATATTCCGTTAAATTCGTATGTGTCTTTAGACAAGCCAATTTACGATGAGGAATCTGATCGAACATTATTAGATGTTATTTCGGAATCGAAAGTAACTGATCCAGAAGAGATGATTATCAGTCAGGAAGAATATACAGACATAGAATCAAAAATATCTGAATTATTAAGCGATTTAGAAAGAAAAGTGCTCTCTTTATACTTAGATGGTCGTTCCTATCAAGAAATTTCAGAACAGTTAAACAGGCATGTGAAATCTATTGATAACGCATTGCAGCGTGTAAAAAGGAAATTAGAAAGATATATGGAGATGAGAGAGAGTACAACTTTAAATTCATAGCAAGTGCCGCAGGTGTAAAATAATTCACCTGTTTTCTTTTTGTTAAGAGAGTGAAAGTCATGACATTGACATTGTCTTTTGTTGTATGATACATTTTTAGGGACAATGTTACAAGGTTGGTGTAACTAATGAGGAAAAAAGTTGTACTCTCATGTGAAGAGTGTAAAAATCGAAACTACTCTACGATGAAAGATACGAGCTCAGTAGAGCGACTTGAGATAAAGAAGTTTTGTAAAACATGCAATAAGCATACAGTTCACAAAGAAACAAAATAAATAATACACTGGAGGTCCCGTAGATGCGTTTAACGAACTTTTTCGGCGATGTAGGTCGCGAAATGAAAAAAGTAAGTTGGCCTAAAAAAGATGAATTACTCCGCTCAACAACGACTGTTATTGCGACAGTTGTGTTCTTTGCGATTTTCTTCGCAGTGGTTGATATGGGCATTTCTTCTTTAATTCGGTTAATTCTTGGTTAATTCTTGAATAAGAAGCACTTATCCATGATATAATGTTATTTATAAGAACTGTGTAAAAGCCCGGTGAACGGGTTTTTTCATTTGCGCAAAAAAATGTACGTCAGGGAGGGAAGGACGCTCGTCCTAAATGAATGGAAAAAAGTTGGTATGTTGTCCATACTTATTCTGGATATGAAAATAAAGTAAAGGCAAACCTAGAGAAACGTGTAGAATCAATGGGTATGCAAGATAAAATTTTCCGTGTTGTTGTCCCGGAAGAAGTAGAAGTAGAAATGAAAAATGGTAAAGAAAAAATAACGAAAAGAAAAGTGTTCCCAGGTTACGTATTAGTAGAACTAATCATGACTGACGACTCTTGGTATGTTGTTCGTAATACGCCAGGTGTAACAGGTTTTGTTGGTTCTTCTGGTTCAGGATCTAAACCATCGCCTCTATTAGAAGAGGAAGTTGTTACCATCATGAAGCATATGGGAATGGACAATGAAGTGGTTGATTTCGAATTTGAACTTCATGAAACAGTGCGTGTAAATGAAGGGCCATTCGCGGATTATACGGGTGCGATTGAAGAAATTGATGTGGAAAAGAAAAAAGTTAGCGTGCTTGTAGACATGTTTGGTCGCGAGACTCCGGTTGAACTTGATTTCCATCAAATTGAAAAATTATAAAATGAAACTTGAAATGAATTGTAAAAAGTGATAATATCTTTTAAGTCAGTACGTCTTCGGTAACGGAGACGTTTTTTGAAAAAGATTTTATCATTATGATAAAATATGAAGTGGGAGGGCAAATCACTGCCCAATTGACCACATCACGGACTTAAGGAGGTGTGTCTCGTGGCTAAAAAGGTAATTAAAATAGTAAAACTTCAAATTCCTGCAGGTAAAGCTAATCCAGCTCCGCCGGTTGGTCCAGCATTAGGACAAGCAGGTGTTAACATCATGGGCTTCTGTAAAGAGTTTAACGCTCGTACAGCTGATCAAGCTGGTCTTATCATCCCTGTTGAAATTACGGTATTTGAGGACCGTTCATTCACTTTCATTACTAAAACTCCTCCTGCTGCTGTTCTTCTTAAGAAAGTAGCTGGTATTGAGTCTGGTTCTGGTGAACCAAACCGTAATAAAGTGGCAACTGTTAAGCGTGATAAAGTACGCGAAATCGCTGAAACTAAAATGCCTGACCTAAACGCTGCTAGCGTAGAAGCTGCAATGCGTATGGTTGAAGGTACTGCGCGCAGTATGGGCATCGTTATCGAAGACTAATTCGATTTGTTTTTTGTAAAAAAGGTTGCGGGTCTGGAATTCCAATTCGCAACCTTTATTATCGTAAATGATTATCATTTTTAAATAAATGGATGGGCGCACATCCTCGGGGGTTCCCGGAATGAAGGCGTAAACGTGGGAGGTTATTCCGCTAAAACCACATTCAAGGAGGAAACAAACATGGCTAAAAGAGGTAAAAAGTACGTTGAAGCTGCGAAGCTTGTTGATCGTGCATCTGCTTACTCTGCAACAGAAGCAGTAGAATTAGTAAAGAAAACAAACACAGCTAAATTTGATGCAACTGTAGAAGCTGCATTCCGTTTAGGTGTTGACCCTAAGAAAGCTGACCAACAAATTCGTGGTGCAGTTGTTCTTCCACACGGTACTGGTAAAGTACAACGTGTATTAGTATTCGCTAAAGGCGAAAAAGCAAAAGAAGCTGAAGCTGCTGGCGCTGAATTCGTAGGCGATGCTGATTACATCGGTAAAATCCAAAAAGGTTGGTTCGATTTCGATGTAGTAGTAGCAACTCCTGACATGATGGGTGAAGTTGGTAAACTTGGTCGTGTATTAGGACCTAAAGGTTTAATGCCAAACCCTAAAACTGGAACAGTTACTTTCGATGTAACTAAAGCTGTTAACGAAATCAAAGCTGGTAAAGTTGAATACCGCGTTGATAAAGCTGGTAACATCCACGTTCCAATCGGTAAAGTATCTTTCGAAGATGCTAAATTAGTAGAAAACTTCAAAACAATTGCTGACACGCTACAAAAAGCTAAGCCAGCTGCTGCAAAAGGTACTTACATGAAGAACGCAACTGTTGCTTCTACAATGGGACCTGGCGTACGCGTAGACGTTTCTACACTTGCGTAAAAATTGGAAGTTGACTTCATAAAGAAGTTTTAATATAATCATTTATGTTGTGAATTTTAATAGTGTACCGTAGACAGTAGGAGTCGATTCGACTTAATTTCCTACCTAGGTGTTAATATACGAAACGGAATCTTTTTTCTGTGACTATATGCCTCCATGTCTACAAGTTGGGCATGGAGGTTTTTAGTGCACTTTCGGTACATCTTCTATATAATCTACAGGAGGTGTAATAACATGAGCAAAGTAATCGAAACTAAACAACAAGTTGTAACTGAAATCGCTGAAAAACTTCGCGCGAGTAAATCTACAATTGTTGTTGACTACCGTGGTTTAACAGTTTCTGAAGTAACAGAATTACGTAAAAACTTACGTGAAGCTGGCGTTGAGTTCAAAGTTTACAAAAACTCTTTAACTCGTCGTGCTGCAGAGTCTGCTGAAATGGCTGAGTTAAACGAATTCTTAACAGGACCAAACGCAATCGCGTTCAGTAACGAGGATGTAGTTGCTCCTGCGAAAGTATTAAACGACTTCGCTAAAAATCATGAAGCTTTAGAAATTAAAGCGGGCGTAATCGAAGGTAAACTTGTGACACTTGATGAGGTTGAAGCTATCGCTACTCTTCCATCACGTGAAGGCTTACTTTCTATGCTTCTTAGCGTTCTTCAAGCTCCAATCCGTAATCTTGCACTTGCTACTAAAGCAGTTGCAGATCAAAAGGAAGAGCAAGGCGCTTAATTTTTTAAAAGATAATTATTTGTTATCTATAAAACAATACAAACCTATTTAAGGGAGGATATTTACAATGACTAAAGAACAAATCATTGAAGCAGTTAAATCTATGACTGTATTAGAACTTAACGACTTAGTAAAAGCTATCGAGGAAGAATTCGGCGTAACTGCTGCTGCTCCTGTAGCTGTAGCTGGTGGCGCTGGTGAAGCTGCTGCTGAGCAAACTGAATTTGACGTAGTACTTGCAAGTGCTGGCGCTCAAAAAATCAAAGTTATCAAAGCTGTACGTGAAATCACTGGTCTTGGCTTAAAAGAAGCTAAAGAATTAGTTGACAACACTCCAAAAGCAATCAAAGAAGGCGTTACTAAAGAGGAAGCTGAAGAAATGAAAGCTAAACTTGAAGAAGTTGGCGCTGTTGTAGAAGTTAAGTAATTAACTTTTGGTGCTTTAAAAAAAAGCTCGCTCTCATGCGAGCTTTTTTTTTAACTGTAAAGAAAAGAGGTGGCCATATGGCAGACCATTATTTTTCTAACGACCCTTCTAGTAAAAGTGATCGTAAACGATGGGAATTTACACTTCGTGAATCTCGATTTACTTTTTTATCTGACCATGGGGTGTTCTCGAAAAACGAAGTGGACTTTGGTTCTCGTCTTTTAATTGAAGCGTTTCAAATGCCAGATGTTAAAGGTAATGTGTTAGACGTAGGATGTGGGTACGGTCCAATCGGTTTGTCGTTAGCGAAAGAGTTTCAAGATCGTGAAATTCACATGGTGGATGTGAATGAAAGGGCCTTGGGACTTGCAAAAGAAAATGCCGCTAATAACAGAATTGAAAATATACGTATTTTGCAAAGTAGTGTCTATGAAAATGTAGATGGCAAGTATGCTGCTATTCTATCTAATCCTCCAATTCGTGCTGGTAAAGATATCGTGCATGAGATTTTAGAAAAGGCTGTGGAGTATTTAGTTTCAGGTGGAGAACTGTGGATTGTTATTCAAAAGAAACAAGGTGCGCCATCTGCGCTGAAAAAACTAGAAGAAGCATTTTCTGAAGTTGAAGTTGTAGAAAAGAAAAAAGGATATTATATCATAAAATCAAAAAAGCGTTGACGGTTATTTTTGGCTATGTTAACATTATACAATGCCAATATATGATTTTCTGCGTTGAGAAAGATGTATATTTTTGCTTCTCTTGGAAAAGATAGTAAAATCAGCAGATTATGAAACAGAATGATGGTTTTCTTATAGAAGCCATTTTTCTTTTTTGAGCAGATAGAAAGACTCAACGTATCTATCTTTAAGAGAAAAAAACTACGCTAATAGCAGTAGTTGTATTTATTTGTGATTTTTGCACAAATTTTTTTGTGCATTTATAATACTCATGATTTGAGGGGTGAAGCAGTTGACAGGTCAACTAGTTCAATACGGACGCCACCGCCAACGAAGAAGTTATGCCCGTATTAGTGAAGTATTAGAGTTACCAAATCTTATCGAAATTCAAACCTCTTCTTATCAGTGGTTTCTTGATGAGGGTTTGCGAGAAATGTTCCAAGACATTTCTCCGATCGAAGACTTTACGGGAAATCTATCGCTTGAATTTATCGACTACAGCTTAGGTGAACCTAAATACTCTGTAGAAGAATGCAAAGAGCGTGATGTGACGTATGCAGCACCACTTCGTGTAAAAGTGCGTCTAATCAACAAGGAAACTGGTGAAGTAAAAGAACAAGATGTGTTCATGGGAGATTTCCCACTCATGACAGAGACTGGAACATTCGTAATTAACGGTGCAGAACGTGTTATCGTTTCCCAGTTAGTTCGCTCTCCAAGCGTATACTATAGTGGCAAAGTGGATAAAAACGGAAAACGTGGTTTTACTGCTACTGTAATTCCAAACCGCGGGGCTTGGTTAGAGTATGAAACAGATGCTAAGGATGTTGTATATGTGCGTATTGACCGTACGCGTAAACTTCCTGTAACTGTTTTGTTACGCGCATTAGGGTTTGGCTCTGATCAAGAAATCACCGAGCTTTTAGGTGATAACGAATACTTAAGCAATACGTTAGAAAAAGACAACACAGATAGCACAGAGAAAGCATTGCTTGAAATTTATGAGCGTCTACGCCCTGGTGAACCACCAACAGTAGAAAATGCAAAGAGCTTACTTGTGTCTCGTTTCTTTGATCCGAAGCGCTACGATTTAGCAAATGTAGGTCGCTATAAGATCAACAAAAAGCTACACATTAAAAACAGATTGTTTAACCAACGTTTAGCTGAAACACTGGTGGATCCAGAAACTGGTGAAATTTTAGCGGCAGAAGGAACAGTCTTAGATCGTCGTACACTGGATCGCATTCTACCTTACTTAGAGAAAAACATTGGATTCAAAACAGCGAAACCAATGGGTGGAGTGGTAGCAGGCGAAGTTGAGCTGCAATCTATTAAGATCTATGCTCCAGAATCAGAAGGCGAACGATCTATAAACGTAATTGGGAATGCAAATATTACTCGTGATATAAAAAACATCACACCAGGTGATATTCTTGCTTCTATTAGCTACTTCTTTAACTTGCTATATAAAGTAGGGGATACAGATGATATTGACCACTTAGGAAATCGTCGTCTGCGTTCTGTAGGAGAGTTACTACAAAACCAATTCCGTATCGGTCTTTCTCGTATGGAACGTGTTGTTCGTGAGAGAATGTCGATTCAAGATACAAATGCAATTACACCACAAGCGTTAATTAACATTCGCCCGGTTATTGCATCTATTAAAGAGTTCTTCGGAAGTTCTCAGTTATCTCAGTTCATGGATCAAACAAACCCATTAGCAGAGTTAACTCACAAACGAAGACTATCTGCATTAGGACCCGGTGGTTTAACGCGTGAGCGCGCAGGCTTTGAAGTACGTGACGTTCACTACTCTCACTATGGTCGTATGTGTCCAATCGAAACACCAGAGGGACCAAACATCGGTTTGATTAACTCATTATCTTCGTTTGCGAAAGTAAATGAGTTTGGTTTCATTGAAACGCCATACCGTCGTGTTGACCCAGAAACTGGTCTTGTAACAGGGCAGGTTGATTATTTAACAGCAGATGAAGAAGATAACTATGTTGTAGCCCAAGCGAATATGAAATTATCTGAAGTAGGGGAATTCCTTGATGAAGATATCGTAGCTCGTTTCCGTGGTGAAAACATTGTCACAAATAAAGAACGCATCGACTACATGGATGTATCTCCAAAACAAGTAGTGTCGGCAGCGACAGCTTGTATTCCGTTCTTAGAAAACGATGACTCTAACCGCGCACTTATGGGAGCGAACATGCAACGTCAGGCGGTTCCGTTAATAAATCCGGAATCTCCGATTGTAGGTACAGGTATGGAGTACGTATCAGCAAAAGACTCAGGTGCTGCAGTAATCTGTAAACAGCCTGGTGTTGTTGAGCGCGTAGAAGCACGTGAAGTTTGGGTACGTCGCTATGTAGACGTTGACGGTCAAACAGTAAAAGGCGACTTAGATCGCTACAAAATGCAAAAATTCATTCGTTCTAATCAAGGAACTTGCTACAACCAACGTCCAATCGTAAGTGTTGGAGACCAAGTTGTAAAAGGTGAAATCCTTGCGGATGGTCCTTCTATGGAACTAGGTGAACTAGCGCTTGGACGTAACGTGCTTGTTGGCTTTATGACATGGGACGGTTATAACTATGAGGATGCGATCATCATGAGTGAGCGCCTTGTAAAAGATGATGTGTACACTTCTATCCATATTGAAGAATATGAATCAGAAGCTCGTGATACGAAGCTTGGACCAGAAGAAATTACACGTGATATCCCGAATGTTGGAGAAGATGCACTTCGTAATCTTGACGAGCGCGGTATTATTCGCGTCGGTGCTGAAGTAAAAGATGGAGATCTACTTGTTGGTAAAGTAACGCCAAAAGGTGTAACAGAATTAACGGCAGAAGAACGTCTATTACATGCAATCTTCGGTGAGAAAGCACGTGAAGTACGTGATACATCACTACGTGTACCACACGGTGGTGGCGGTATTATCTTAGACGTAAAAGTGTTTAACCGTGAAGATGGCGATGAATTGCCACCAGGCGTGAATCAACTTGTACGTGCATATATCGTTCAAAAGCGTAAAATTTCTGAAGGTGACAAAATGGCCGGTCGTCATGGTAACAAAGGTGTTATTTCCCGTATTTTACCGGAAGAAGATATGCCTTACTTACCAGATGGTACGCCAATCGATATCATGTTAAACCCATTAGGGGTACCATCTCGTATGAATATCGGTCAGGTATTAGAGCTTCATCTTGGTATGGCAGCAAGATACCTTGGTATTCACATTGCAACACCGGTATTCGATGGTGCTCGTGAGGAAGATGTATGGGGCACAATTGAAGAAGCTGGTATGGCAAATGACGCGAAAACAATCCTGTATGATGGACGTACTGGTGAGACATTCGATAACCGTGTATCTGTTGGTGTCATGTATATGATCAAACTTGCGCACATGGTTGACGATAAGCTTCATGCTCGTTCTACTGGACCATACTCACTTGTAACGCAGCAACCTCTTGGAGGTAAAGCTCAGTTCGGTGGACAGCGTTTCGGTGAGATGGAGGTTTGGGCACTTGAAGCTTATGGTGCCGCTTATACTCTTCAAGAAATCTTAACAGTGAAGTCTGATGATGTTATTGGACGTGTTAAGACGTATGAAGCAATTGTTAAAGGTGAAAATGTTCCAGAACCAGGCGTTCCTGAATCATTCAAAGTATTGATTAAAGAACTGCAAAGTTTAGGTATGGACGTTAAAATGATGTCGATCAATGATACAGAAATTGAAATGCGTGATACGGAAGATGATGATCATCAATCAGCAGATAAATTGAATGTTGAAGTTGAGACAACTAAGGAATAATTGGGATAACCTGTAGACTAAAAGGGAGGTAGGCCCCTTGATAGATGTAAATAACTTTGAATATATGAAGATTGGACTTGCTTCACCTGACAAGATTCGTTCTTGGTCATACGGTGAAGTTAAGAAACCAGAAACAATTAACTATCGTACGTTAAAGCCTGAAAAAGATGGCTTGTTCTGTGAGCGTATTTTCGGACCACAAAAGGACTGGGAATGTCATTGCGGAAAATATAAACGTGTACGTTATAAAGGTGTAGTTTGTGATCGATGTGGCGTTGAAGTAACGCGTGCAAAAGTTCGTCGTGAACGTATGGGTCATATCGAATTAGCTGCTCCTGTATCTCATATTTGGTATTTCAAAGGTATCCCGAGCCGCATGGGACTTGTCTTAGACATGTCCCCTCGCGCGCTTGAAGAAGTAATTTATTTCGCTTCTTATGTTGTAACAGAAAGTGGAGATACACCACTTGATAAGAAGCAATTACTTTCTGAAAAAGAATACCGTGCATATCGTGATCGATATGGCAGTACATTCCATGCTGCTATGGGTGCAGAAGCGATTAAAAAATTACTGCAAGACATCGATTTAGATAAAGAAGTAGACTTCTTAAAGGAAGAATTAAAAACAGCACAAGGACAACGCCGTACTCGTGCTATTAAACGTCTAGAAGTATTAGAAGCATTCCGTAACTCTGGAAATCACCCATCTTGGATGATCTTAGAGGTTCTTCCAGTTATCCCACCAGAACTACGCCCGATGGTACAGTTAGATGGTGGACGTTTTGCTACTTCTGACTTAAACGACTTATATCGTCGTGTAATTAACCGTAACAACCGTTTAAAACGTCTATTGGACTTAGGTGCACCAAGCATCATCGTTCAAAACGAAAAACGTATGTTACAAGAAGCTGTAGACGCATTAATCGATAATGGTCGCCGCGGCCGTCCAGTTACTGGACCAGGTAACCGTCCATTAAAATCACTATCTCACATGCTTAAAGGTAAACAAGGACGTTTCCGTCAAAACTTATTAGGTAAACGTGTTGACTACTCTGGCCGTTCTGTAATCGTTGTAGGACCGAACTTAAAGATGTACCAATGTGGATTGCCGAAAGAAATGGCACTTGAATTGTTTAAACCTTTCGTTATGAAAGAGTTAGTTGGAAAAGGATTAGCACACAACATTAAGAGTGCTAAACGTAAAATCGAGCGTGTACACCCTGAAGTTTGGGACGTTTTAGAATCTGTGATCAAAGAGCATCCAGTACTTCTAAACCGCGCACCAACACTTCACCGTCTTGGTATCCAGGCGTTTGAACCTACACTAGTAGAAGGTCGTGCAATCCGTCTTCACCCACTTGTATGTACTGCATACAACGCGGACTTTGACGGTGACCAAATGGCGGTTCACGTTCCGTTATCATCAGAGGCACAAGCAGAAGCTCGTATTCTTATGTTAGCGGCACAAAACATCTTGAATCCAAAAGACGGAAAACCAGTTGTTACTCCATCTCAGGATATGGTATTAGGTAACTATTACTTAACACTTGAGCGCGAGGGTGCAATCGGTGAAGGTATGGTCTTCAAAGATGCAAACGAAGCAATACTTGCATACCAAAATGGATATGTACATCTGCACACACGTGTTGCAGTTGCTGCGAGTTCGGTAAATAATGTAACGTTTACTGAAGAGCAAAAGAGTAAGCTTCTATTAACAACAGTTGGTAAATTAATATTTAACGAAATCTTACCAGAGTCGTTCCCTTATATTAATGAACCAACAAACTCAAACCTTGAAAAAGAAACACCAGCGGAATATTTCGTTGAAAAAGGTGCGAACATTAAAGAAATTATTGCTAGTCGCGAAGAAGTGGCGCCATTTAGCAAGAAAATCCTTGGTAATATTATTGCGGAAGTATTCAAACGTTTCCAAATTACGGAAACATCTCGCATGCTTGACCGTATGAAAAACTTAGGATTTAAATACTCTACAAAAGCTGGTATTACAGTTGGGGTATCAGACATTCTTGTATTAGGCGAAAAAAATGAAATTCTCCATGAAGCACAAGCAAAAGTAGATAATGTAATTAAACAATTCCGTCGCGGTTTAATCACGGAAGAAGAACGTTACGATCGCGTTATCTCTATTTGGAGTAATGCAAAAGATGTTATCCAAGGAAAACTGATGAAATCCTTGAATAAACGCAACCCAATCTTCATGATGAGTGATTCCGGTGCCCGTGGTAACGCATCGAACTTTACTCAGCTTGCTGGTATGCGTGGTCTGATGGCCAATCCATCTGGTCGTATCATTGAGCTTCCGATCAAATCAAGTTTCCGTGAAGGTTTAACAGTGCTTGAGTACTTCATCTCTACGCATGGTGCGCGTAAAGGTCTTGCCGATACAGCACTTAAAACTGCCGATTCTGGTTACTTAACACGTCGTCTTGTAGACGTTGCACAAGATGTAATTGTTCGTCAAGATGATTGTGGAACAGATCGTGGTTTACTAATTGGTGCGATTAAAGAGGGTAATGAAGTTATTGAGTCACTATATGATCGTCTTGTTGGACGTTTTGCGAGAAAAACTGTAAAACATCCTGAAACAGGTGAAGTATTAATTGCTGAAAATCAATTAATTACTGAAGATATTGCTTATATCGTTGAAAAGTCGGGTGTTGAAACTGTAAATATTCGTTCAGCGTTTACGTGTAATACTCGCCATGGTGTATGTAAGAAGTGTTACGGTCGTAACTTAGCAACTGGTACAGACGTAGAAGTAGGAGAGGCGGTAGGTATTATCGCAGCTCAATCTATCGGTGAGCCAGGTACACAGTTAACGATGCGTACGTTCCATACAGGTGGGGTTGCCGGAGATGATATCACACAAGGTTTACCTCGTATCCAAGAGATCTTCGAAGCTCGTAATCCGAAAGGTCAGGCAGTTATCAGTGAAATCGACGGTGTTATCGCAGCGATCAACGATGTTAAAGATCGCCAAGAAGTAGTTGTACAGGGTGAAGTTGAAGCTCGTACGTATGCTATTCCTTACGGTGCTCGTCTGAAAGTAACTCTAGGACAGCCAATTAGCCACGGTAAAGAGTTAACAGAAGGTTCTATTGATCCGAAGGAATTACTAAAAGTAACGGATATTACAGCAGTTCAAGAATACTTATTACGTGAAGTTCAAAAAGTATACCGTATGCAAGGGGTAGAAATTGGTGACAAACACGTAGAAGTAATGGTACGTCAAATGCTACGTAAAGTTCGTGTAAGTGATGCGGGTGAAACAGATGTATTACCAGGAACATTACTAGACATCCATCAGTTTACTGATGCGAATGCGAAGGTGTTACTGAAAGGTAAACAACCAGCAACAGCTAGACCGGTTCTACTTGGTATTACTAAAGCTTCACTTGAAACTGATTCGTTCTTATCTGCAGCATCGTTCCAAGAAACAACTCGTGTTCTAACAGATGCAGCAATTAAGGGTAAACGCGATGAGCTTCTAGGATTGAAAGAGAATGTTATTATCGGTAAGCTTGTTCCTGCTGGAACAGGTATGAATCGTTATCGCCAAGTGGATCTTGTAAAAACAACACAAGATAACATGAATGTAGAAAACGATGAAGTTTATGTGGAACAGTAAAATTTTCCGTCGTAAATTTTGTATAAAAACAGCTAATCCTAGTTGACATTGTATGAGACAAAATGTTACTATAATCAAGGTTGCTCCTGAACGATGCTTTGGAGGATATTTATATGTCTTATCAAAAAGTGTCAAATGCTGAAAATGTAGTCGTTGGTCATAAACGGACATTGGAAGCAATCAAAAATGGTATAGTTAAAGAAGTTGTTATTGCGGAAGATGCTGATGTGCGGTTAACCCATGTTATCATTAGTACTGCCTTGCAACATAACATACCCATAACCAAAGTTGAATCAGTTCGTAAGCTTGGAAAAGTTTCGGGGATTCAAGTGGGAGCTTCAGCAATAGGAATAATAAGTTAAAACTGTTTTTGTGAGGAGAGAGCATTTGCTCTTCCTTGCAAAAACTTTGTTTTCAACTAATAATGAACCACCTGGATATGTGGTCATACAAACATGCGAAGGGAGGATAAACAAATGCCTACTATTAACCAATTAGTGAGAAATGGTCGTACTGATAAAGTATGGAAGTCTAAATCACCTGCGTTAAACAAAGGTTTTAATTCTTTAAAGAAAAAATCAACTGATATCTCTGCACCTCAAAAACGTGGTGTGTGTACTCGTGTTGGTACAATGACTCCGAAGAAACCTAACTCAGCGTTACGTAAATACGCTCGTGTACGTTTAACAAATGGTATTGAAGTTACAGCTTACATCCCAGGTATCGGTCATAACCTACAAGAGCATAGCGTAGTATTAATTCGCGGTGGTCGAGTAAAGGATTTACCAGGGGTACGTTACCACATCGTTCGTGGTGCACTTGATACAGCTGGTGTTGACAAACGTATGCAAGGACGTTCTAAATATGGTACTAAGCGACCAAAACCTGCTAAAAAATAATAAACTTATAATGAAAGGAGGAACTCAATATGCCTCGTAAAGGTCCTGTTGCGAAACGTGACGTGTTACCAGATCCAATGTACAATTCTAAACTTGTAACACGCCTAATCAACAAAATGATGGTTGACGGTAAAAAAGGTAAATCTCAAACAATTCTTTATAACGCTTTCGATATCGTTCGTGAACGTTCAGATAAAGAACCAATGGAAGTATTCGAGCAAGCTCTTAAGAACATCATGCCTGTTCTTGAAGTACGCGCTCGTCGTGTTGGTGGTGCTAACTACCAAGTTCCAGTTGAGGTTCGTCCAGAACGCCGTACAACTTTAGGTCTTCGCTGGTTAGTAAACTATGCTCGTCTTCGTGGTGAAAAAACTATGGAAGAGCGTCTAGCTTACGAAATCTTAGATGCATCTAACAACGCTGGTGCAGCTGTTAAGAAACGTGAAGACACTCATAAAATGGCAGAAGCTAACAAAGCATTTGCTCATTACCGTTGGTAGGATTCAACGTAAAATAAATGTAAGCATAAACCGCTTTATTTGTCGCTTATGGAAGTGTGGAGAGGGAGAATGCCTCTCCCTTTCGTTGGGCGCTCGTTTTACATAATGAGGGTACTGGACACTGGCATATGTAACAATATAAAGTGGCTTTTTTGCTACTTAAAATAAAATAATCCAATCCATATATGGAAGGAGCAAGACACCAAATGACTAGAGAGTTCTCTTTAGGAAACACTCGTAATATTGGTATCATGGCTCACATCGATGCTGGTAAAACAACAGCAACTGAGCGTATTCTGTATTACACAGGACGTATTCATAAAATCGGTGAAACTCATGAAGGTGCATCTCAGATGGACTGGATGGAGCAAGAGCAAGAACGTGGTATCACAATTACTTCTGCTGCAACTACAGCACAATGGAAAGGTCACCGTGTAAATATCATTGACACTCCAGGACACGTAGATTTCACAGTAGAAGTAGAACGTTCTTTACGCGTACTTGATGGTGCAGTAGCAGTACTTGATGCACAATCTGGTGTAGAACCACAAACAGAAACTGTTTGGCGTCAGGCTACTACTTATGGTGTACCTCGTATCGTATTCGTTAACAAAATGGATAAGATTGGTGCAGATTTCTTATACTCTGTAGGAACAATCCACGATCGTTTACAAGCAAACGCACATCCAATTCAGTTACCAATCGGTGCTGAAGACGAGTTCAATGGTATCATTGACCTTGTTGAAGAGTGTGCTTACATGTACAGTAACGATTTAGGAACAGACATCGAGCGTGTTGAAATTCCTGAAGAGCACAAAGAATTAGCTGAAGAATACCGTGGAAAACTTATTGAAGCGGTAGCTGAGCTTGATGAAGAAATGATGATGAAGTACCTAGAAGGTGAAGAAATCACTGTAGAAGAGCTTAAAGCTGGTATCCGTAAGGCTACAACTTCTGTTGAATTCTTCCCAGTAATCTGTGGTTCTGCATTCAAAAATAAAGGTGTTCAAATTCTGTTAGACGCAGTTATTGACTACCTACCATCTCCATTAGATGTACCTGCTATTAAAGGTACTCTTCCGGATACAGAAGAAGCTATCGAGCGTAAGTCTAGCGATGAAGAACCATTCGCAGCTCTAGCATTCAAAATCATGACTGACCCTTATGTTGGTAAATTAACGTTCTTCCGTGTGTACTCTGGTGTGTTAAATGCTGGATCATACGTGAGAAATTCAACTAAAGGTAAGCGTGAGCGTGTAGGTCGTATCCTACAAATGCACGCTAACAGCCGTGAAGAGATTTCAACAGTTTACGCTGGTGATATCGCTGCTGCTGTAGGTTTAAAAGATACTACTACTGGTGATACTCTTTGTGACGAGAAGAGCCTTGTTATCCTTGAGTCTATGGAATTCCCAGAGCCAGTTATCTCTGTAGCTATCGAACCGAAATCTAAAGCTGACCAAGATAAAATGGGTACAGCATTATCTAAGCTTTCTGAAGAAGATCCAACATTCCGTGCTCACACTGACCAAGAAACTGGCCAAACAATCATCGCTGGTATGGGTGAACTTCACCTTGATATCATCGTTGACCGTATGCGCCGTGAATTCAAAGTGGAAGCAAACGTTGGTGCTCCTCAGGTAGCATATCGTGAGACTTTCCGCGCTGCTGCGAAAGTTGAAGGTAAGTTCGCTCGTCAATCTGGTGGTCGTGGACAATTCGGTCACGTTTGGATTGAGTTTGAACCTAATGAAGAAGGTAAAGGATTCGAATTCCAAAACAAGGTTGTCGGCGGTGTAGTTCCACGTGAATACATCCCAGCTGTTGGAGCGGGTCTTGAAGACTCACTTAAAAATGGTGTACTAGCTGGTTATCCACTAGTTGACATTAAAGCTGCGTTAGTTGACGGATCTTACCATGATGTTGACTCCTCTGAGATGGCGTTCAAAATCGCTGCATCTATGGCGCTTAAAGCTGCGGTTTCTAAATGTAGCCCAGTAATTCTTGAGCCAATGATGAAAGTTGAAGTTGTAATTCCTGAAGAGTACATGGGTGACATTATGGGTGACGTAACATCTCGTCGTGGCCGTGTAGAAGGTATGGAAGCTCGCGGTAACGCACAAGTTGTTCGCGCTATGGTTCCACTTTCTGAAATGTTCGGTTATGCAACGGCATTACGTTCTAACACTCAAGGACGCGGAACATTCTCAATGACATTTGATCATTATGAAGAAGTACCGAAGTCTGTTTCAGAAGAAATTATTAAAAAAAATAAAGGTGAATAATTGATTTTTATCGATTGTTCAAGTATAACTACTTATGTAAGCTTAGAAAGTGAGGCTTATGTCTCGCTTTCTAGTCTAAATATAAAATAACCTATATAAACTAAGGAGGAATTTAGAATGGCTAAAGCTAAATTCGAACGTTCTAAACCCCATGTTAACATCGGTACAATCGGCCACGTTGACCATGGTAAAACTACATTAACTGCTGCGATCACTACAGTTCTTGCAAAAGCTGGTGGTGCTGAAGCACGCGGATACGATCAAATCGACGCTGCTCCAGAAGAAAGAGAGCGCGGAATCACAATCTCAACTGCACACGTTGAGTACGAAACTGAAACTCGTCACTATGCACACGTTGACTGCCCAGGTCATGCTGACTATGTTAAAAACATGATCACTGGTGCTGCTCAAATGGACGGCGGTATCTTAGTAGTATCTGCTGCTGATGGCCCAATGCCTCAAACACGTGAGCACATCCTTCTTTCTCGTCAAGTAGGTGTTCCTTACATCGTTGTATTCTTAAACAAATGCGACATGGTAGACGACGAAGAATTATTAGAATTAGTTGAAATGGAAGTTCGCGACCTATTATCTGAATACGGATTCCCAGGTGACGATATTCCTGTAATTAAAGGTTCTGCTCTTAAAGCTCTTCAAGGAGAAGCTGAGTGGGAAGAAAAAATCATCGAATTAATGGCTGAAGTTGATGCTTACATCCCAACTCCAGAACGTGAAACTGACAAACCATTCTTAATGCCTATCGAGGATGTATTCTCTATCACAGGTCGTGGTACAGTTGCAACTGGTCGTGTTGAGCGTGGAATCGTTAAAGTTGGTGACGTAGTAGAAATCATCGGTCTTGCTGAAGAGAATGCTACTACAACTGTAACTGGTGTAGAAATGTTCCGTAAGCTTCTTGACCAAGCTCAAGCTGGAGACAACATCGGTGCTCTACTTCGTGGGGTTGCTCGTGAAGACATCCAACGTGGACAAGTTCTTGCTAAAACTGGCTCTGTAAAAGCACACGCTAAATTCAAAGCTGAAGTTTTCGTATTATCTAAAGAAGAAGGTGGACGTCATACTCCATTCTTCGCTAACTACCGTCCACAGTTCTACTTCCGTACAACTGACGTAACTGGTATCATCCAATTACCAGAAGGTACTGAAATGGTAATGCCTGGTGACAACATCGAAATGACTATCGAACTTATCGCTCCAATCGCTATCGAAGAGGGAACTAAATTCTCTATTCGTGAAGGTGGACGTACAGTAGGTTACGGTGTAGTTGCTACAATCGTTGCTGAGTAGTCTTTAATTAGATTATTAAAAACTCAAGGGATTCTCCCTTGAGTTTTTTTATTGCTTATTACTATAGAAGAAAGAGATGCATTTTCTATTTTTGGATGAGTTTCTTCTATAGTATATAAAACGAAAGTAACACCCAAAAACTGTAAGTTAAATAAGAGTAGATGAAAACTTGATATTCTTTAAAGTGCCATGTATAATAGCAAAAGTAGAGAAAAGCAGATGCAAACAAAAAGATGCTTGCATCTAGACGAATAACATTGTATAATAGACAATGTTGGTCTTTGACTGCGATGAAGTGGAAGGTTGCTGACACACCCGGCCGCTTTGCCATGGCATGGTGTGGGGAAATTTCCATGGAGAAGGTCTATTTTAGAAATAGGCGAACGAAGGAGGGAAAATAATGGCAAAAGAAAAAATTCGTATCCGTTTAAAAGCTTATGATCACCGTATTCTTGATCAATCAGCTGAGAAAATTGTAGAAACAGCTAAGCGTTCTGGGGCAACAGTTTCTGGTCCGATCCCATTACCAACTGAGAAGACTATTTACACAATTCTTCGTGCTGTTCATAAGTACAAAGATTCTCGTGAACAATTCGAAATGCGCACGCACAAACGTCTAATCGACATCGTGAGTCCTACTCCGCAAACAGTAGATTCATTAATGCGTTTAGACTTACCATCTGGTGTAGATATCGAAATCAAATTATAAATTATATAACTTAAAAATGTAGGAGGTGTAACTCATGACCAAAGGAATCTTAGGAAGAAAGATCGGTATGACTCAAGTATTTGCTGAGAACGGTGAGTTAATCCCAGTAACGGTAATCGCTGCTAATCCAAACGTTGTTCTTCAAAAGAAAACAACTGAAACTGATGGCTACAACGCAATTCAGTTAGGATTTGAAGATAAACGTGAAAAGTTAACTAACAAACCTGAACAAGGCCACACTGCTAAAGCATCTACAACTCCTAAGCGCTTCATTCGCGAAATCCGCGATGCAGACGTGGACGGATTAGAGGTTGGTCAAGAGGTAAAAGTTGAAGTTTTCGCTGCAGGTGAAATCGTTGACGTAACAGGAATTTCTAAAGGTAAAGGTTTCCAAGGTGTTATTAAACGCCACGGACAATCTCGCGGACCTATGTCTCATGGTTCTCGCTATCACCGTCGTCCAGGTTCAATGGGGCCAGTTGCTCCGAACCGTGTATTCAAAGGCAAAAAACTTGCTGGACGTATGGGTGGAGACCAAGTTACTATCCAAAACTTAGAAATCGTTCAAGTTGACACTGAGCGCAACTTATTACTAGTAAAAGGTAACGTTCCAGGTGCTAAGAAATCTCTTGTAGTTGTTCAAGGCGCTGTGAAGGTTAGCAAATAATTCACAATAGGAAGGAGGAATTCCAATGCCAAAAGTTACTGTATATAACCAAACTGGTTCACAGGTTGGTGAAATCGAATTAGCTGAAGCTATTTTCGGTATCGAACCAAATGAAGCTGTACTATTTGAAGCTGTAATGATGCAACGTGCATCTTTACGTCAAGGTACACATAAAGTAAAAACTCGCTCTGAAGTTCGTGGTGGTGGTCGTAAACCATGGCGTCAAAAAGGAACTGGACGTGCTCGTCAAGGTTCTATCCGCTCTCCTCAATGGCGTGGTGGTGGTACGGTATTCGGACCTACACCAAGAAGCTATGCGTACAAACTTCCTAAGAAAGTTCGTCGTTTAGCAATCAAATCTGCATTAGCTACTAAAGTAGTAGAGAACAACATTGTAGTTCTTGAAGACCTAGTGTTAAATGCACCAAAAACAAAAGACATGGTAGCAGTACTTAAAGGATTAACTGTTGAGAAGAAAGCTCTTATCGTAACTGCTGATGCAAACGAATCTGTAGAGTTATCTGCTCGCAATATCCCAGGAGTAACAGTAATCACTGCTGATGGCGTAAATGTGCTAGATGTGCTTCATCATGATAAGCTAATCATGACAAAAGCGGCAGTGGAAAAAGTAGAGGAGGTGCTTGCATAATGAGAGATCCTCGTGATATCATTAAGCGCCCAGTTATCACTGAACGTTCTATGGAAATGATGGCTGAAAAAAAATACACGTTCGACGTGGACGTTAAATCTAATAAAACAGAAGTTAAAGACGCGATAGAAGCGATCTTTGGTGTTAATGTAGACAAAGTAAATATCATGAACTACAAGCCGAAAGCAAAACGCGTTGGTCGTCACGCTGGTTTTACTAGCCGTCGTCGTAAAGCAATCGTTAAGCTAACTGCTGACAGCAAAGAAATCGAAATCTTCCAAGGCGTTTAATTCTTACTAAAGAAGGAGGGAAATTGAGATGGGAATTAAAAAGTATAATCCAACTACTAACGGTCGTCGTAACATGACTACGAATGATTTCGCTGAAATCACGACCGACAGACCGGAAAAGTCTTTACTTGCTCCTTTAAGCAAACAGGCTGGTCGTAATAACCAAGGTAAAATTACTGTACGTCATCAAGGTGGCGGACATAAGCGTCAATACCGTATCATCGACTTTAAGCGTAACAAAGATGGAATTCCAGGACGCGTTGCTACGATCGAATATGATCCAAACCGCTCTGCGAATATCGCATTAATTAATTACGTTGACGGTGAAAAACGTTACATTCTTGCTCCTAAAACTTTAGAAGTAGGTATGGAAATTATGTCTGGCCCTGAAGCTGACATTAAAATCGGTAACGCATTACCATTAATCAACATTCCAGTAGGTACTGTTGTTCATAACATCGAGCTTAAGCCTGGTCGTGGCGGACAATTAGTTCGTTCTGCCGGTACATCTGCTCAAGTACTTGGTAAAGAAGGAAAATACGTACTTGTACGTTTAACTTCTGGTGAAGTACGTTTAGTATTATCTGCTTGTCGCGCTTCAATCGGTCAAGTTGGTAACGAACAACACGAACTTATCAAAATCGGTAAAGCAGGTCGCTCTCGCTGGTTAGGTAAGCGCCCAACAGTTCGTGGTTCTGTAATGAACCCGGTTGATCATCCACACGGTGGTGGTGAAGGTCGCTCTCCAATCGGACGTAAGTCTCCAATGTCTCCATGGGGTAAACCAACTCTTGGATTCAAGACTCGTAAGAAAAACAAAGCGTCTGATAAATTTATCGTTCGTCGTCGTAAAAAATAATGGGATTGTAGTACGGTTCGCTTCAAGAACCGTACGCCAATCACGAAGGGAGGCACCAAAATGGCTCGTAGCTTAAAAAAAGGACCATTTGTCGATGATCACTTAATGAACAAAATGGAAAAATTAGTTGCATCTGAGCAAAAACAAGTTGTTAAAACTTGGTCTCGCCGTTCAACAATCTTCCCTCAGTTCATCGGACATACAATTGCTGTATATGATGGTCGTAAACACGTACCTGTGTACATCACTGAGGATATGGTTGGCCATAAGTTAGGTGAATTCGCACCAACTCGTACGTATAAAGGTCACCTTGCTGACGATAAGAAAACTAGAAGATAATGAGAGGAGGCACTTCAATGCAAGCTAAAGCAGTAGTGAGAACAGTTCGTATTGCTCCTCGTAAGGTTCGTTTAGTAGTAGACTTAATCCGAGGTAAGCAAGTGGGTGAAGCGATTGCTATCCTTAACCACACACCAAAAACTGCTTCTCCAGTTGTAGAAAAAGTTTTAAAATCTGCAATCGCAAATGCAGAGCACAATTATGAGATGGATATTAACAACCTAGTTGTTGAAAAAGTCTTCGTTGACGAAGGTCCAACGTTGAAACGTTTCCGTCCACGTGCAATGGGTCGTGCAAGCCAAATTAACAAACGCACAAGCCACATCACAGTTGTGGTATCAGAAAAGAAGGAGGGATAATCGATGGGTCAGAAGGTTAATCCAATTGGTCTTCGTGTCGGTATTATCCGCGACTGGGAATCTCGTTGGTTCGCTGAGAAAGATTATGCTACGTTATTACATGAAGACATCAAAATCCGTGAGTACATTGCTGTACGCTTAAAAGATTCTGCTGTTGCTAAAGTAGAAATCGAACGTGCAGCAAATCGTGTAAATGTTACAATTCACACTGCGAAACCTGGTATGGTAATTGGTAAAGGTGGTACTGAAGTTGAAGCGCTTCGTAAAGCTCTTAACCAATTAACAGGCAAGCGTGTACACATCAACATTTTAGAAGTTAAGAGAGCTGATCTTAACGCTAAATTAGTAGGCGAAAACATCGCTCGTCAATTAGAAAACCGTGTATCATTCCGTCGTGCACAAAAGCAAGTTATTCAACGTGCTATGCGTGCAGGAGCAAAAGGTATTAAAACACAGGTTTCTGGTCGTCTTGGCGGAGCTGATATCGCTCGTGCAGAATCTTACAGTGAAGGAACTGTTCCACTTCATACACTTCGCGCTGATATTGACTATGCAGCAGTTGAAGCTGATACAACATACGGTAAATTAGGCGTAAAAGTATGGATCTACCGTGGAGAAGTCCTTCCTACAAAAAAGAAAGCTTCTGAGGAAGGAGGAAAATAATATGTTAATGCCTAAACGCGTAAAATATCGTAGAGAGCATCGTGGTAAAATGCGTGGTCGTGCAAAAGGTGGAACTGAAATCGCTTTTGGTGAATTCGGTTTACAAGCACTAGCTGCTTCATGGATTACAAACCGTCAAATCGAAGCTGCTCGTCGTGCAATGACTCGTCAAATGAAACGTGGCGGTAAAGTATGGATTAAAATTTTCCCTTCTAAACCTTACACTGCAAAACCTTTAGAAGTACGTATGGGTTCCGGTAAAGGGGCACCAGAAGGCTGGGTAGCAGTAGTAAAACCTGGGAAAATTATGTTTGAAATTGCGGGTGTATCTGAAGAGGTAGCACGTGAAGCATTACGTCTTGCAGCTCACAAATTACCAATTAAATGTAAATTCGTAAAACGTGAAGTAAATGGTGGTGAATCTAATGAAAACTAATGATATTCGTGAATTAACCACTGCCGAAATCGAAACAAAAGTTAAAGCTTTAAAGGAAGAGTTGTTTAATCTTCGCTTCCAACTTGCTACAGGACAATTAGAGAATCCGACTCGCATCCGTGAAGTACGTAAAGCGATTGCTCGTATGAAAACTGTAGTTTGTGAAAGAGAGATCGGAATTAATCGATAAATTGAGGGGAGGTTTGCATAGTGAGCGAACGTAA
Source organism: Bacillus sp. FSL R9-9410 (assembly GCF_038050385.1). Classification (NCBI taxonomy): domain Bacteria; kingdom Bacillati; phylum Bacillota; class Bacilli; order Caryophanales; family Bacillaceae; genus Bacillus; species Bacillus sp. FSL R9-9410. Next base: position 4,512,110 of record NZ_JBBOTV010000001.1, on the reverse strand, counting down.
CCAACGCAAAGTTTATACTGGTCGTGTTGTTTCTGACAAAATGGACAAAACGATTACAGTTTTAGTTGAAACTTACAAAACTCATTCCTTGTACGGAAAACGTGTTAAGTATTCTAAAAAGTATAAAGCCCATGATGAGCAAAACCAAGCGAAACTTGGCGATATCGTTAAAATCATGGAAACTCGCCCGCTTTCTGCTACTAAGCGTTTCCGTTTAGTTGAAATCGTTGAAGAAGCGGTTGTTATCTAAATAGACGAATCGGAATTTTTAGTCCGAAGGGAGGTTTCATAACATGATCCAACAAGAATCTCGTTTGAAAGTTGCTGACAACTCTGGTGCCCGCGAACTTTTAACAATTAAAGTATTAGGCGGCTCTGGTCGTAAATATGCTTATATTGGTGATATTATCGTTGCTACGGTAAAACAAGCAACACCAGGTGGCGTTGTTAAAAAAGGTGACGTTGTTAAGGCAGTAGTGGTACGTACGAAGAGCGGAGCTCGTCGTCCGGACGGTTCTTACATTAAATTTGATGAAAACGCAGCGGTTATCATCAAAGACGATAAGAGCCCACGTGGTACTCGTATCTTCGGACCAGTAGCTCGTGAATTACGTGATAGCAACTTCATGAAGATCGTTTCTTTAGCTCCAGAAGTTCTATAATTTAAGGTATTGCCTTGCTAAGGAGGTGCAGAATTAAGATGCATGTAAAAAAAGGTGATAAAGTTCAGGTAATCACTGGTAAAGACAAAGGAAAACAAGGTGTTATCCTTGTGGCTTTCCCAAAGCAAAACCGTGTTATCGTTGAGGGTGTTAATATCGTTAAAAAACACTCTAAGCCATCTCAATTAAATCCACAAGGTGGAATTATTACGAAAGAAGCACCTATTCACGTTTCTAATGTTATGGTATTAGATCCGAAAACAGGCGAACCTACTCGCGTAGGCTTCAAAGTAGAAGATGGTAAAAAAGTGCGTATTGCAAAAAAATCTGGTGAATTATTAGATAAATAATTTTCTTAAGAAAGGAGGTCACTTCATTGAATCGCCTTAAAGAGAAGTTCCAAAAGGAAATTACTCCTGCTCTAATGAGCAAGTTTAACTATAAATCTGTGATGGAAGTACCGAAAATCGAAAAGATCGTAATCAACACTGGTGTTGGTGACGCGGTATCTAACTCAAAAGCTTTAGACAATGCAGTAGAAGAATTAACTCAAATCGCAGGTCAAAAACCTGTTGTAACTCGCGCTAAAAAATCAATCGCTGGTTTCCGTCTTCGTGAAGGTATGCCAATCGGTGCGAAAGTAACTTTACGCGGTCAGCAAATGTATGAGTTCTTCGATAAATTAGTATCAGTTTCTTTACCACGTGTACGTGATTTCCGTGGTGTTTCTAAGAAATCATTTGATGGTCGTGGGAACTACACATTAGGTGTTAAAGAGCAACTAATTTTTCCTGAGATTGATTATGATAAAGTAAGTAAAGTCCGAGGTATGGACATCGTAATCGTTACTACAGCGAAAACTGATGAAGAAGCTCGTGAACTTTTAACACAATTCGGTATGCCATTCCAAAAATAATGGAAGCCAACGCTAAGTAGAGGAGGCGAAAACGTGGCTAAAAAATCTATGATCGCGAAACAAAAGCGTACTCCTAAGTTTAAAGTACAAGAGTATACACGTTGCGAACGCTGCGGTCGTCCGCATTCTGTATACCGCAAATTTAAGCTTTGTCGTATTTGTTTCCGTGAACTTGCATATAAAGGTCAAATTCCTGGTGTTAAAAAAGCTAGTTGGTAAAACCCACAAATGGGAAGGAGGTAAAACACATGGTGATGACAGATCCAATTGCAGACATGCTTACTCGCATCCGTAATGCGAACATGGTACGTCATGAGAAATTAGAGGTTCCTGCTTCTAAAATCAAAAAAGAGATCGCTGATCTTTTAAAACGTGAAGGTTTCATTCGTGATGTAGAATACATCGGGGATAACAAACAAGGTATCCTTCGTATTTTCCTGAAATATGGTGCAAACAATGAACGTGTAATCACTGGATTAAAACGTATCAGTAAACCTGGCTTACGCGTTTACGCAAAAGCTGATGAAGTACCTCGTGTACTTAACGGATTAGGTATCGCTCTTGTTTCTACATCTAAGGGAGTAATGACAGACAAAGACGCTCGTCAATTACAAACTGGTGGAGAAGTAGTAGCATACGTTTGGTAATATATATTTAAAACGAACGGAGGTGTGACCACATGTCTCGTATTGGTAAAAAGATTCTTGAAATCCCTGCAGGTGTTACTATTACAGTTGCAGAAGACAATACTGTAACAGTAAAAGGCCCTAAAGGTGAATTAACTCGTACTTTCAAAACTAATATGTCTATCAAAATTGAAGAAAATACACTAACAGTTGAGCGTCCATCTGATCAGAAGGAACACCGTGCATTACACGGTACAACTCGTGCTTTAATCGGAAACATGGTTGAAGGTGTAACTACAGGTTTTGCACGCGGACTTGAATTAGTCGGTGTTGGTTACCGTGCTCAAAAACAAGGTGATAAACTTGTTTTAAGCGTAGGTTATTCTCATCCAGTAGAAATGACTCCAGAAGCAGGACTTGAAGTTGAAGTACCTGTACCAACTAAAATCGTAATTAAAGGTATCGACAAGCAACGTGTTGGCGAATTTGCTGCTAACATCCGTGCTGTACGTGCTCCTGAACCATATAAAGGTAAAGGTATTCGTTACGAAGGCGAAGTTGTTCGTCGTAAAGAAGGTAAAACTGCTAAGTAAACCCGTTAGGTGAAAGAAAGGAGTGACAAGAATGATCACTAAAGCTGCTAAAAATGCGACTCGTAAGAAAAGACATGCACGTGTACGTGCTAAACTTACTGGTACTGCAGAACGTCCACGTTTAAACGTGTACCGTTCTAACCAACATATTTACGCTCAAGTTATTGATGATGTAAATGGTGTAACATTAGTAAGTGCATCTACTCTTGATAAAGACCTTGCTCTTAACGGTACTAGCAATACTGAAGCTGCTACGAAAGTTGGAGAATCAGTTGCTAAGCGTGCTGTAGAGAAAGGCGTTAAAGAAGTAGTATTTGATCGCGGTGGTTACTTATACCATGGCCGTGTTAAAGCTCTAGCTGAAGCTGCTCGTGAGGCTGGATTACAATTTTAATGGTCAAAGGAGGGAAAATTGATGCAACGCATTGACCCAAGTAAATTAGAACTTGAAGAACGTGTAGTTACGATAAATCGTGTCGCGAAAGTTGTTAAGGGTGGTCGTCGTTTCCGCTTTGCTGCACTAGTTGTAGTTGGCGATAAAAACGGTCATGTTGGATTCGGTACTGGTAAAGCACAAGAGGTACCAGACGCAATCCGTAAAGCTATCGAAGACGCTAAGAAAAACCTAATCGCAGTACCATTAGTTGGTACAACAATTCCACATACAATCAACGGTCATTTTGGAGCTGGTGAAGTATTCTTAAAACCTGCTGCTGAAGGTACTGGTGTTATTGCTGGTGGACCTGTTCGTGCGGTACTAGAATTAGCTGGTGTACAAGATATTCTTTCGAAATCTCTTGGTACTAACACACCAATCAACATGATTCGCGCTACTGTGAACGGATTAAGCGAACTTAAGCGCGCTGAAGATGTTGCAAAATTACGCGGTAAATCTGTAGAAGAGCTACTAGGTTAAGGAGGGAAAACAAATGGCGAAAAAGTTAGAAATTACCCTCACTCGTAGTGTAATTGGTCGTCCACAAGATCAACGTGCGACGGTAGAAGCTTTAGGTCTTAAAAAGTTGAATTCAACTGTAGTTAAGGAAGAAACTCCTGCTATTCTTGGTATGATCAACAAAGTTTCTCACCTTATAACTGTAAAAGAAGCTTAAGGATAACTCATTAATATAAGGAGGTGCCTGGGAATGAAACTTCATGAATTAAAACCTGCAGAAGGTTCTCGTAAAGTACGTAACCGTGTGGGCCGTGGTATCGGTTCTGGTAACGGTAAAACTGCTGGTAGAGGTCATAAAGGACAAAACGCACGTTCTGGCGGCGGTGTTCGTCTTGGCTTCGAAGGTGGTCAAACTCCACTATTCCGTCGTTTACCAAAACGCGGCTTCACAAACATTAACCGTAAAGAGTTTACTATTGTAAACTTATCAACGTTAAATCGTTTTGAAGATGGTACAGAAGTAACACCTGAATTATTGCTGGAAACTGGCGTTATCAGCAAGTTAAACGACGGTGTTAAAATTCTTGCAAGCGGAGCAGTAGAGAAAAAATTAACTGTTAAAGCGCACAAGTTCTCTTCAAGTGCTAAAGAAGCAATTGAAGCAGCTGGCGGATCAGTTGAGGTGATCTAATGTTTCGTACAATCTCCAACTTTATGCGCGTTGCTGAGATAAGACGTAAAATATTATTCACTTTAGCGATGTTAGTCGTATTCAGGATTGGCACGTTTATCCCAGTGCCATTTACAAATGGAGACGTACTGAAAGCACAAGATCAATTAAATGCCTTAGGTATCCTAAATACATTTGGCGGTGGCGCCTTGAAGAACTTCTCCATCTTCGCGATGGGAATCATGCCGTATATTACAGCATCCATCATCGTGCAATTATTGCAGATGGATGTTGTTCCTAAATTTTCGGAATGGTCGAAGCAAGGCGAAATGGGCCGTCGTAAACTAACGCAATTCACGCGTTACTTTACAATTGTTCTTGCGTTTATTCAGGGGTTTGGTATGTCAATCGGTTTTAACGGTATGGTAGGTGGGCAATTAATTTTGAATCCAGGTTGGAGCACTTATTTATACATTGCTACGGTACTGACTGCTGGTACTGCATTTTTAATGTGGTTAGGTGAGCAGATTACATCTAAAGGTGTAGGTAATGGTATTTCCATCCTTATCTTTGGTGGTATTGCCGCGGCGATCCCAAGTGTTATATCTCAAGTGTATCAACAACAGTTTCAAAATATCGGAGATCAATTGTTCATGAGTATCGTTAAAGTTGCATTGATTTTACTAGCTGTGCTAGCAGTTATTGTTGGTGTTATTTTCATTCAACAGGCTGTTAGAAAGATCCCAATTCAATACGCGAAGCGTGTAACAGGAGGGAATGGGAATCATGCTGGAGCACAAAACACTCATTTACCACTTAAGGTAAATAGTGCGGGTGTTATTCCAGTCATTTTTGCTGTTTCATTCTTAATTACGCCTCCAACTATTGCACAGTTCTTCCCGAAACATGATGTATCGCAGTGGATTATTGCAAACTTTAACTATTCTCACCCAGTGGGAATGATCATATATGTTGCGCTCATTGTGGCCTTCACATACTTCTATGCATTTGTTCAGGTTAATCCAGAGCAAATGTCAGAGAATCTAAACAAGCAAGGTGGATATGTTCCAGGTATTCGTCCGGGTAAGAATACAGAACAATATCTAACAAAAATCTTGTATCGTTTGACCTTTGTGGGATCAATTTTCCTAGCAGCGATTGCAATCTTACCAGTTATCTTTACGAAATTGGGAAATCTTCCTCCATCTGCACAGATTGGTGGAACGAGTATGTTAATCGTTGTCGGCGTTGCTTTAGAAACAATGAAGCAGCTAGAAAGCCAATTAGTAAAACGCCATTACAAAGGGTTTATCAAGCAGTGAGTAAGTGGGAAGAATTATCTTCCCTACATGCTCATGTACTGAGGGGGAACAAGGATGAACTTAATTTTAATGGGGCTTCCTGGTGCTGGTAAAGGTACACAAGCCGAACAGATTGTTGCCAAGTATAACATCCCTCACATCTCAACGGGAGATATGTTCCGTGCAGCTATGAAGGCTGAAACTGAACTTGGTTTACAAGCAAAATCTTTTATTGATAAAGGTGCGCTTGTTCCAGATGAAGTTACAATCGGAATTGTTCGTGAACGTTTAAGTCAAGAAGACTGTATTAAAGGATTCTTATTAGATGGTTTCCCACGAACTGTTGCACAAGCATCAGCTCTTGAAGAGATTATGAAAGATCTTGGCAAAAAAATCGATTATGTTTTAAACATTAATGTGGATTCAGGGTTGTTATTAACACGCCTTACAGGTCGTCGCATTTGTAAAGAGTGCGGTGCGACTTACCACTTAGAATTCAATCCGCCAGCAAAAGCTGATGTGTGCGATAAATGTGGTGGCGAATTATATCAACGCTCTGATGACAACGAGGAAACTGTAGCAAATCGTTTAGATGTAAATATTAAGCAAACAAAACCTTTGCTTGATTTCTACGGGGAGCTTGGTTACTTAGAAAGCATTAATGGTGAGCAAGATATCAATAAAGTATTTGCTGATATCGATGTTCTCATCGGGTGCTTAGCGTAATGATCATCTGCAAAACTCCTCGCGAGATAGAAATCATGCGAGAAGCTGGCAGGATCGTTGCTTTAACTCATCAAGAGTTGAAACAACATATTACTCCAGGAATTACAACGAAAGAGCTCAATCAAATAGCGGAAAAGACGATTCGAAAATATGGTGCTACGCCATCTTTTAAAGGATATAACGGATTTCCGGGGAGCATATGTGCTTCTGTAAATGAAGAGCTTGTACACGGGATTCCAGGGAAGCGTAAGCTCGAAGAGGGCGATATCATCAGTATCGATATTGGTGCGAAATACAATGGGTACCATGGAGATTCTGCATGGACGTATCCAGTTGGAAACATTTCTGAATCTGTTCAAAAGTTACTTGATGTCACAGAAAAATCGTTGTATCTTGGTCTAGAACAAGTAAAACCAGGCGAAAGATTATCAAATATCTCACATGCGGTTCAAACCCATGCTGAAGAGAATGGATTCTCGATTGTTAGGGAGTATGTTGGTCACGGAATCGGGCAAGACTTACATGAGGACCCTCAAATCCCGCACTATGGTCCACCAAATAGAGGCCCTAGATTAAAGCCGGGAATGGTCATCTGTGTTGAGCCGATGGTGAATCAAGGAAGACGATATGTAAAAACACTATCTGATGACTGGACAGTGGTAACGGTAGATGGTAAATGGTGTGCCCACTTTGAGCACACGATTGCTCTTACAGAAGCAGGATACGAAATCCTTACCACTTTATAAGTAGCTGGCTCTCCGGGATTTCAGAGCAGTGTAAAATGTTACTGATTTGAAGAAGGGAGAACTATTGAATGGCTAAAGATGATGTAATTGAAGTCGAAGGTACCGTTCTTGAAACGTTGCCAAATGCTATGTTCAAAGTAGAATTAGAGAATGGGCATGTCGTATTGGCTCACGTTTCTGGTAAAATCCGTATGAACTTCATTCGTATTTTACCAGGAGACAAAGTTACGGTAGAATTATCTCCGTACGATTTAAATCGTGGTCGTATTACGTACCGTTTTAAATAATATAGCACTCCGTAATCTTTAAGGAGGTTCGAGACATGAAAGTAAGACCGTCAGTTAAACCAATCTGCGAAAAATGTAAAGTTATTCGTAGACGTGGAAAAGTAATGGTTATTTGTGAAAACCCTAAACATAAACAAAAACAAGGTTAATCAGAAGGAGGTGCATTCAGAATGGCACGTATCGCAGGTGTAGATATTCCTCGTGACAAGCGCGTTGTTATTTCTTTAACTTACGTATTCGGCATTGGTCGCCCAACTGCTGAAAAAATCATTACAGAAGCTGGTATTTCTTCGGAAGCACGAGTTCGTGATTTATCGGAAGATGAATTAGGACGTATCCGTGATATCATCGATCGTATTAAAGTTGAGGGAGACCTTCGTCGTGAAGTATCTCTTAACATTAAACGTCTAATGGAGATCGGTTCTTACCGTGGTCTTCGTCACCGTCGTGGTTTACCAGTTCGTGGTCAAAACTCTAAAAACAATGCTCGTACACGTAAAGGTCCACGTCGTACAGTAGCAAATAAAAAGAAATAATAAGTAAAGGAGGTTGAACTAACAATGGCACGTAAAACAAACACTCGTAAAAAACGTGTGAAAAAGAATATTGAAGCTGGTATAGCTCATATTCGTTCTACTTTCAACAACACAATCGTAACACTTACAGATACTCACGGTAACGCACTTTCTTGGTCTAGTGCTGGTGCACTTGGTTTCCGTGGATCTCGTAAATCTACTCCATTCGCTGCGCAAATGGCTGCTGAAGCTGCTTCTAAAGTTGCAATGGAGCATGGTTTAAAAACTTTAGAGGTTACTGTTAAAGGTCCTGGTGCTGGTCGTGAAGCTGCAATTCGTGCTCTTCAAGCGGCAGGTCTAGAAGTAACAGCAATTAGAGATGTTACTCCAGTTCCTCATAATGGATGTCGTCCACCAAAACGTCGTCGTGTGTAATTTTTCTGTATAGAATTTTCCCTTTTGTCTATAATGGATATGATGCATTATCGAGAAATTTCGTACAGAAACATCGCTTGTTGTGCACAATCGGGAACTGCCTAAGGGGGACTTTCGGTTAAACAGAGGTTCTTCCTTTGTTTAACCGGGGTTTCGACGTTTTGAAGGAGGGTTTAGTTAATGATTGAAATCGAAAAACCGAAAATCGAAACGGTTGAACTTAACGAAGATGCTAAGTATGGCAAATTCGTGATTGAACCGCTTGAGCGTGGATATGGTACTACTTTGGGTAACTCCTTACGTCGTATTCTTTTATCCTCACTCCCTGGTGCCGCTGTAACTGCTATCCAAATCGATGGCGTTTTACACGAATTTTCAACAATTGAGGGCGTAGTAGAGGACGTTACGACGATGATCTTAAACTTGAAAAAGTTAGCTCTTAAAATCTACTCTGAAGAAGAGAAGACGTTGGAAATCGATGTACAGGGCGAAGGTATTGTCACAGCTGCTGATATTACTCACGATAGTGATGTTGAAATCTTAAATCCAGATTTACACATTGCAACGTTAGCAAAAAATGCGCATTTCCGCATGCGTTTAACTGCAAAGCGTGGCCGTGGGTATACGCCAGCTGTTGCAAATAAAAGCGAAGATCAACCAATAGGAGTAATTCCTATTGATTCTATTTATACTCCAGTATCACGTGTGACTTACCAAGTGGAAAAGACACGTGTCGGACAAGTGGCTAATTATGATAAGCTTACGCTTGATGTATGGACGGATGGAAGCATCGGGCCAAAAGAAGCTATCTCTTTAGGTGCCAAAATCTTAACTGAGCATTTAAATATCTTTGTTGGTTTAACTGACGAAGCACAAAATGCTGAGATTATGGTCGAGAAGGAAGAAGATCAAAAAGAAAAAGTTCTAGAGATGACTATCGAAGAACTAGATCTTTCTGTTCGTTCTTATAATTGCCTAAAACGTGCAGGAATTAATACTGTACAAGAGCTTGCGAACAAAACAGAAGAAGATATGATGAAAGTTCGTAACTTAGGACGTAAATCCTTAGAAGAAGTTAAACATAAACTTGAGGAATTAGGTTTAGGTTTACGTAAAGACGACTGAGGATTTAAACCCATCAACAAAGGAGGGAACTACGAATGGCATACAGAAAATTAGGCCGTACAAGTGCGCAACGTAAAGCTATGTTACGTGATTTAACTACTGATTTAATTATCAACGAGCGCATTCAAACGACAGAAACTCGTGCAAAAGAACTTCGTTCTGTAGTGGAAAAAATGATCACTTTAGGTAAACGCGGAGATCTTCATGCTCGTCGTCAAGCAGCAGCTTTCATCCGTAATGAGGTTGCTAACGCTGAGACTGGTCAAGATGCACTTCAAAAATTATTCGCTGATGTAGCTCCACGCTATGCTGAGCGCCAAGGCGGATACACTCGTATTGCAAAAATTGGTCCACGTCGCGGAGACGCAGCACCAATGGTAATTATCGAGCTAGTATAATGATAATTAAAAGGGCAAGACAGTTCTTTTCAAGTAACTGGTCATGGCCCTTTTTTTTTAAATATAGAAAAACGGGCTAACTTGGCGAAAGAAAGGGTGCCTTGTATTGAAAAAAGAGAAACTTCGGACAGAAAATATATCATTTCAATATCCTGGGGCAGCCTCTTATGCATTAAAAGATGTTTCGTTTTCCTTATATGAAGGAGAATGGGTATCTGTTATTGGACAAAATGGTTCAGGGAAGTCTACACTTGCAAAATTATTGAATGGCTTATTTTTACCGGAATCAGGGACAATTACTTTAAATGATACAATGATTTTATCAGAGGAAACAGTATGGGATGTTCGAAAGCAAATTGGGATGGTATTTCAAAATCCAGATAATCAATTTGTTGGAACGACAGTACAAGATGATGTTGTATTCGGCCTAGAGAACATCGGAATGCCAAGGGAGCAGATGATAGAAAGACTAGAACAAGCTCTGCAACTTGTCCGTATGGAAGATTTTTTAAATGAAGAGCCCCATTCGTTATCTGGTGGACAAAAGCAGCGAGTCGCAATAGCAGGTGTTCTAGCACTTCAGCCATCTATTTTAATACTAGATGAAGCAACTTCAATGTTAGACCCTCAGGGGAGACGTGAAGTAGTAGAAACGGTCAGACAACTTGTTAATCAAAAGGGTATTACGGTGTTATCGATTACGCACGATTTAGAAGAAGCGGCACAGTCAGACCGTATTATTATTTTGAACAAAGGAGAAATATTAGAGGAAGGTACTCCAGAGAAAATTTTCAAATCCTCTCATATGCTCCAAGAGATTGGATTAGATGTACCTTTTTCGGTGAAAATAGCAGAATTATTAAAAAAAAATGAAATTCACTTGCAAAATACGCATCTTACAATGGAAAGCTTGGTGAACGAACTTTGGAGATTACATTCCAAAAAGTAGAACATCGTTATCAATATAAAACTCCATTTGAAAGACGCGCACTTTATGATGTAGACGTGTCGTTTCCAAGTGGGGGCTATTATGCCATTATCGGTCATACTGGTTCAGGTAAGTCGACGATGATTCAACATTTAAATGGTTTATTGCAGCCGACAAATGGTACGGTTCAAATTGGTGAACATTTAATTTCAGCAGGGAAGAAAGAGAAGAAACTTAAGCCGCTACGAAAAAAAGTAGGGGTTGTCTTTCAGTTTCCAGAACATCAACTATTTGAAGAAACAGTTGAAAAGGACATTTGTTTTGGACCTACTAATTTTGGTGTATCTGAAGAAGAGGCAAAACAAAAGGCGAAAGATGCAATCCAGCTTGTTGGATTGGACATAGAGTTATTAGCACGTTCTCCGTTTGAATTAAGTGGTGGGCAAATGAGGCGTGTTGCAATAGCAGGCGTACTTGCGATGGAACCCGAAGTGCTTGTATTAGATGAACCTACAGCAGGGCTTGATCCGAAAGGACAGCACGAGCTCATGGAGATGTTTTACAATTTGCATAAGGAACAGGGGCTTACAGTCATTCTTGTTACCCATAATATGGAGGATGCCGCTAAGTATGCAGATCAAATAGTGGTCATGCATAAAGGAACGGTCTTTTTGCAAGGAAGAGCAGAGGAAGTATTTTCATATGCTGATGAATTAGAACAAATCGGTGTGGATCTTCCAATGTCTTTAAAGTATAAACGTGCAATTGAAGAGAAGTTTGGTATTTCAATTTCGAAGGCTACCTTATCTTTAGAGGATCTTACTCATGAAGTTGTACAGGTGTTACGAAAAGGTGGTCATGAATCATGCAGCAGTTGATTATTGGGAGATATATTCCAGGTCAGTCACTCGTTCATCAACTTGATCCTCGTACGAAGCTGTTGATTGTCTTTTTATATGTATTTGTTGTTTTCTTAGCAAATAATGCGATTTCATATGGGTTTTTATTCTTATATGCACTCATTGCTTTATTTTTTGCAAAAGTGCCGATTCGTTATGTACTTTCGGGCTTAAAACCAATTTTATGGATTTTTCTTTTTACATTTTTCCTGCATATTTTTACAAATAAAGAAGGGGAAGTACTATTCCAGCTTGGTTGGTTTTCGATACATGAAAAAGGATTAGAGCAAGGAATCTACATTTCTATACGATTTTTCGTTATTATTTTAATGACGACATTATTAACGTTAACAACGACACCAATTGAGATTACAGATGGTTTAGAGACGTTATTAAAGCCGTTGAAGCGTATGAAAGTTCCTGTTCATGAAATCGCATTAATGATGTCAATTTCTCTTCGATTTATCCCCACATTAATGGATGAAACGAGTAAAATCATGAAAGCGCAGGCGTCACGTGGTATTGATTTTGCTGGGGGACCGATAAAAGATAGGATGAAAGCTATTATCTCACTACTCGTTCCATTATTTATCAGTGCTTTTAAGCGTGCAGAGGACTTAGCGATTGCGATGGAATCTCGTGGATATAAAAGTGGCGAAGGACGTACTAAATTTAGGCAACTACGCTGGAAAATAAGTGATACAGTAACAATTGTAAGCTTACTTTGTTTAGCTTGTATTTTAGCATGGGTGCGGTCGTAATGGAGAATAGAGAAATGGAAAGAATAAAATGTACAGTTGCATATGATGGCATTCATTTTTGTGGTTACCAAATTCAACCACAGCATCGTACTGTTCAACAAGAAATAGAGAAAGCATTGCAGAAGTTGCATAAAGGAGAACTTGTTCGTGTGCAGGCATCAGGCAGAACGGATTCTACCGTTCACGCCAAAGGACAAGTGATACACTTTGATACACCTTTGTCTCTTGAAGAGTGGCAATGGAGTAATGCTTTAAATACAATGTTGCCGGATGATATTATTATCAGGCAAGTAGAGAAGAAAACAGAAGAATTTCATGCACGTTACGGTGTCGAGAAAAAAGAATATCGCTATCGTGTATTATTATCAAAGCCTGCGGATGTATTCCGTAGAAATTACGTATATCAATATCCATATCCGCTCGAAATAAACTCTATAAGAAAAGCGATTCCTTATTTTATTGGAACGCATGACTTTACTTCTTTTTGTTCGGCAAAAACTGACAAAAAAGATAAAGTGCGAACAATTTATGAAATCGAATTAATTGAGCAAGACGATGAATTAATTTTTCGCTTTGTAGGTAATGGATTTTTATATAATATGGTCAGAATTATTGTTGGTACGTTACTTAGCGTAGGCCAAGGAAGGCTTGATCCTGATAGTATTCCAGAGATTTTAGCGAAACAAAATCGCCAGTTTGCTGGAAAGATGGCTCCAGGTCATGGACTTTACTTATGGCAGGTAAACTATAACAACTAATCCTGGTGTAACATTTGCTTGACATTAGAAACTCAACAGTATATCATAACATATGGTATTGTTTCTAAAACCACGATTAGCCCCGGAAGGAAATCGTGTTTAAGATAAACAATAGATTTTTTCTATGGAAAAGATAACGAGGAGGGAAACACATGCGTACGACTTTTATGGCAAAAGCTAACGAAGTTGAGCGTAAATGGTATGTGGTTGATGCTGAAGGTCAAACTTTAGGTCGCCTATCTACTGAAGTAGCATCCATTTTACGTGGTAAACACAAACCTACATTTACACCACACGTTGACACGGGTGATCATGTAATTATTATTAACGCTGAGAAAATTCATTTAACAGGTAATAAATTAAACGATAAAATTTACTACCGTCACACTAACCACCCAGGTGGACTTAAGCAAAGAACAGCTCTAGAAATGCGTACAAACTACCCTGTACAAATGTTAGAGCTTGCAATTAAAGGCATGCTTCCAAAAGGACGTTTAGGACGTCAAGTGTCTAAGAAATTAAACGTGTATGCTGGAGCAGAGCATCCACACCAAGCACAACAACCAGAAGTTTACGAACTTCGCGGATAATTAATTAAAGGAGGGCTTACTTTGGCACAGGTTCAATACTATGGCACTGGACGTCGTAAGAGTTCAGTAGCGCGCGTACGCCTAGTTCCAGGCGAAGGACGCGTTATCATTAACGGTCGTGATTTTGAAAAATATATCCCATTTGCTGCATTACGTGAAGTAGTGAAACAACCTCTAGTTGCAACAGAAACTTTAGGTAACTACGATGTACTTGTAAACGTAAATGGTGGTGGATACACTGGTCAAGCTGGTGCTATTCGTCACGGTATTTCTCGCGCTTTATTAAAAGCTGATCCAGAATACCGTCTAACACTAAAACGTGCAGGTCTATTAACTCGTGACGCACGTATGAAAGAGCGTAAAAAATACGGTCTTAAAGGCGCACGTCGTGCACCTCAGTTCTCAAAACGTTAATTTTTGCGAACTTCAAACCCCAACCATTTTGGTTGGGGTTTTTTTATGTTTAATTCTTCTTTTGTAATTTTTGTAGCTTGGAATATTTTAGTGCTACCGCCTCGCGTATGCTTCTTCTTTAGAAGCTTAGACTAATACGTATTAGGGAGGTTTATAAGTACTATGAATGTCATTGTCAGCTTACAAGAAAAACAAAAAGAAAAGCAGTTAAAATACGAGCGGAAGATGCTGCGAGAATTATCATTAAAAACATTGCGTTCAAATATTCGTGATGCCTTTCAGATGCAAGAACTTCATCGTCAGTATGAAGATTATTGTATTGAACTAGGGATAGAATCTTATTTATTAGGAGCGAGATACAGTAAATTTGGTTATCATGGTGAATCATTCTTTGATGTGAAATATAGGGCTTTAGAAGAAGAACAACAATTAACTGAAACGTTATTTCAATTTTTAACGAGTATGACTATACGTGAAATTAAGTTGCAAGACGAGGAATTGCTTTTTGAATCTTGTCAGCAGTTTATCGGCTTGTGGTGGCAGGAAGGGTATGAAAAAGGCGAAAGAAGATATCGATTAAAGCTACACTAAGACAAGCATAAACTTTCCTCTTGTCCCATATAAGTAATTAGAGGGACTAGCTGGAGGAGGAAAGGTATGAAGAGAATTCGAATTATCTCTTTTGCGCTCGCTGCGGTTGTTTTGTTTTTTTTAGTTAAACAAGAATTTCAAATTACAAAATCGTGGCGAGCTTGGAATTTACCCTTATCAGGGAAAGTGATTGTACTAGATGCTGGGCATGGTGGGCCAGACGGAGGGGCTGTTGGTGGAAAGGATATTGTAGAAAAAGATATTACGCTTGAGATTACAAAAAAGGTACAAGATTATTTACAAGAACAAGGTGCTTTAGTCATTTTAACGCGTGAAGGAGATTATGATTTAGCTAATAAAGATACAAAGTCATATAGTAGACGTAAAGCAGAGGATTTAAAAAAGCGTGTGGATATCATTAATAAGCCTGATGTAGACTTTTTTGCGAGTATTCATTTAAATGCCCTAACTAGTAGTGGGTCTAAGGGCGCACAAACGTTCTACTACCGTTCTTCGATTGAAAATGAACGGGCTGCGAAATTTATACAAGCTGAATTGAGAACAAGCTTAGAAAATACGAATCGTTCTGCTAAAACAATTCCTCACGTGTATTTATTGAAGTATGCCAAAAAACCAGGTGCTTTAATTGAGGCTGGCTTTTTATCGAATGTGAATGAAAGATATATGTTAAATTCGGAGAAATACCAGCAAAAAGTAGCGGCTGCAATATATCGTGGTATATTACGTTATTTTACGGAAAAAGGAAATCCTCCAGAATAAGGAGGATTTTTCGAGTTTCTCTCGTTAACGAAGTTTTCCGAAAATATGTTATACTGGAAATGTAAACGCATTTATTTCAAAAATAAAGAGAGATAAATTTAATTAACATTACGTTATTTTTCATACAGGGGGCTGGGCTAATTATGGTAACAAAAGAGCAGGTAGTGGAAGCTTTGGAAGGGATTGTAGATCCGTTTATACATAAAACGTTAAAAGAAACAAATGCAATTAAAGAGGTAACAGTCAAGCCTGAGAAGGAACATGTAAGTGTTAAAATTGCAATTGTAAAGACAGGTACAGCGGAACAAATGCAGTTGCAGTCTGGAATTGTAAAGTTAGTAAAAGAACTTGGAGCAACAACAGTTGGACTTCGTTTTGCAGAATTTACAGAAGAGGAATTAGCTCAGTTTGCACCACCGCAAGAGGAAGAGAAAAGTGAATCCTTATTATCAACGAACTCAAATACAACATTTTTAGCAGTAGCAAGTGGAAAAGGTGGAGTAGGGAAATCGACTGTTTCAGTTAACCTTGCAATTGCTTTAGCTCGTTTAGGAAAAAAGGTTGGTATCATTGATGCGGATATTTATGGTTTTAGTGTACCGGATATGATGGGTATAGAAAAACGCCCAATCGTAAGAGGTGATAAGATAATACCAGTGGAGCGTCTAGGCGTGAAAGTAATCTCAATGGGATTCTTTGTAGAAGATAACGCACCTGTTATTTGGAGAGGACCGATGCTTGGGAAAATGTTAAATCACTTTTTCACAGAAGTAGAATGGGGTGATTTAGATTACTTAGTATTGGATCTACCACCAGGTACGGGTGATGTTGCTTTAGATGTGCATTCGATGTTGCCGGCTTGTAAAGAGATTATTGTAACAACGCCGCATCCAACAGCGGCATTTGTAGCAGCGCGCGCTGGAGCCATGGCCTTACGTACAGAACATAGTATTCTTGGTGTTGTTGAAAATATGGCGTATTTTGAAAGTAAAGCAACTGGTGAAAAAGAGTATGTGTTTGGAAGAGGTGGAGGAGATAAATTAGCTACGGAACTCCAAACGGATGTACTTGGCCGAATTCCACTTCAACAACCTGATTGGAATAAAGAGGACTTTGCGCCGTCAGTATATGAAGATACACATACAACGGGTCTTATTTATCGTACGATAGCTGAGACAGTTATTGATAAAACAGCTGTTACACAAAAATAAAGTAATAATGAGTGGACAATATATACATTGTCCGCTCATTACTATAATTTTTATTGTTGTTCTTTGTTCCCATCTTGAGAACCACCTGCGCCTTTCTTATCAGACCCACCTTTTTCAGCTTTTTGTACACCTTTACTAATGATGTCAATCATCTTAGCTTGGAAGAGTGGACTTTCGGCAGTTTCGGTTAGTACTTGCTGTAAATATTGACGATATTCTTTACTCTTCATTGTTTGTAACATAATTTTCTCTACTTCAGGATTTTTCATAATCTCTATAACACCTGATTGGTATTCAGGATCTTTTAGTAAAGTTTTCATTAAGTTCGTTTGTTCTTTTCCCATGCTTTTAGCAAATTTCGATGAGAACTCAGGGTCTTTAAAGAGCTTTTCCCAGAATTGTTGCCCTTTTTCAGATACCATCGCATCTTCAATCGTTTTCTTTACTACTGTTTCATCTAGTATGAGGGCTTGTTTCATTTTTTCATCAGTTAATACATCTTGGATCGCCTTTTTTCCTTGGTCGGTTTTTAAAATATCAACAATCATTTTTTTTGTTTGATCATAATCAAGTTCGGATTTTGCTTCTTTTTCTTGTGCACATGCCACTAGTGCTATAAATAGAAAAGAAGAAATCAAAACGAGCAGCATCCGTTTCATAAGTTGGAGCTCCTTTCAGCAAAGTTCTCTTTTTTTAATATAAATCTCTTTAAGGAATTTATACATTAACATGGCTAGCTTTTTGAAATTGTCATTGATACAATTTAATTAGAAATATAAGAATAATGGGGGATGTGTTGTGAATAGCCGCAAGTGGGTACGACTATTTTTTACGACGTTGTTTCTTGGTGGGATTAGCACGGTCTTTATTGGTTTTGTTTTAGAGTGGGACAAATACGCTAAGTTTTTTCAAAATTTCGACGAAAAGGAGATTCTAGCAGTTTCTTTCTGGTTGATGGGCGTAGGATTTATTTTTAGTGTTATAAGTCAAATGGGGTTCTTTGCGTATTTAACGATCCATCGTTTTGGATTAGGGATGTTCCGGTCATCTTCTTTATGGAATGCAGTGCAACTGTTCTTTATTGCGTTCGTATTATTTGATTTCGTTTATTTAAGGTCAGTACTTATTGCAAATGGAGAAGTTTCATTAGGGAATAACATACTTGTTGCTGGGATGTTATTTGTGTTTGGGGCAATTGTCGCTTACATAAAGAGTAAAGAAACGAATAAAAAAGCATTTGTTCCCGCTCTGTTCTTTATGGTTGTTGTAACAATTCTTGAATGGGTACCAGCACTCCGGATTAATGATACAGATTGGTTATATTTAATGGTGATACCACTTCTATTATGTAATGCATATCAGGTACTTGTATTGCATCGTTTAATTGGACAAAAGAGTAAGTCAGTTTAATGAGAAGAGAATGGGTTTTTAATTAACCAGATTCTTATCGTCTGTAAACACTAGGATAAAAAAAGCTCTGCTATCTTAACGAAAGATAGCAGAGCTTTTTATGTGTGAAGAACCGTGTGGAAAGGAACTACTTAATATCTTCGCTTTTTGTACTTGTGTTGGAAATAAGTTGTGATACAGATGTTTGTTCATATCCGTCGCTCTTTAATTTTTGTAAGAGTAATGGTAAAGCCTTATTTGTTTGAAGGGCAGAATCAGAAGCATGTAATAAGACAATATCGCCACCCTTTAAATTGCTAGAGACTGTGGAAACGATTTTATTTACGCCGGGATTTTTCCAGTCATTTGAATTGTTACTCCAATGAACGATGGTGTATCCGAGTGATTCCGCTATTTTAAGAGTCGTTTTGTTAAAGTCGCCACTAGGTGGACGTAATAGCTTGACTTGTTTTACGCCAAGTTTTGTAAAAACATCTTGTGCCCGTAAAAGATCTCGTCGTATTTCATTTGCTTCTAGTGAAGTGTAGGACGTGTAATTATAACCCATACTACCAATCTCATGTCCATCTTTCATGATGCGTTCGACAATATCAGGGTGTCTTTCAGCCCATGCAGCAGAGAGAAAGAAGGTTGCATTCTTAATTTCTCTTTCTTTGAGTGTATTAAGGATTGGAATAGCTTTTTGGTCTCCCCAACTAATGTCAAACGTGAATGCAACTTGTTTTTTTGCAGTGTCCCCTTTGTAAATCACTTTAGGGCCGGTAGCAGTTGAAAAAGCAGATTCATGTGAATATGTTTTTAAAAAGAGTAGCCATGCTGTAAATAAGGAAAGTACGACTATTAAGCTAATGTGTTTAAATGTCCTTTTACTCGTAATAAAAAAGAAAAACATAATATTACGCCCCTTTGTCCAATCCTTTTCAGTTACATATATGCTTTAAATTTAAAAAAGAGAACAAGGGATTAACATCGTAAGTGATGGATATAATGAGTGATAGAATTTTGTTTTTTGATGATACATTATTGATAATTGAAAATGAGTGCGGTGTTTATCGGTACACGTAAGGAGTTATTGGGGTGATAATTTGCTTGGGATTATGTTGACGAAGGAAGAGAAAAAAGAAATGGAATACATACTGAAGAGAGAATTAGAGGAACTTTTATTTGATTTTGAAGATGAGCGTATACATAGCATTGTAAAAAAGGCGATGGAAGAAAGGTATAAAATCATTTTTTGTTTATTTCGGAGAGTTGCTAATAGGGAAGAATGTATTCGTTATGTAAGAAAAAGAATTTTTTATTAAAAAGTATTGACGTTAAGAGTAAGTATATGATAAATTAATAAACGTCGCTGATGCAGAAACGCAGAAAACGACAAAAAAGAAATTGAAAAACTTAGTTGACATCGAAAAATGAAGATGTTAACATAAGGAAGTCGCAAATGAGCGACCGAGTAGTTCTTTGAAAACTGAACGAAACAAACAACGTGAACGTCAATTTTTATTTTTAGATGCTAGACAAACTAACTTTATTGGAGAGTTTGATCCTGGCTCAGGATGAACGCTGGCGGCGTGCCTAATACATGCAAGTCGAGCGAATGGATTAAGAGCTTGCTCTTATGAAGTTAGCGGCGGACGGGTGAGTAACACGTGGGTAACCTACCCATAAGACTGGGATAACTCCGGGAAACCGGGGCTAATACCGGATAATATTTTGAACTGCATAGTTCGAAATTGAAAGGCGGCTTCGGCTGTCACTTATGGATGGACCCGCGTCGCATTAGCTAGTTGGTGAGGTAACGGCTCACCAAGGCAACGATGCGTAGCCGACCTGAGAGGGTGATCGGCCACACTGGGACTGAGACACGGCCCAGACTCCTACGGGAGGCAGCAGTAGGGAATCTTCCGCAATGGACGAAAGTCTGACGGAGCAACGCCGCGTGAGTGATGAAGGCTTTCGGGTCGTAAAACTCTGTTGTTAGGGAAGAACAAGTGCTAGTTGAATAAGCTGGCACCTTGACGGTACCTAACCAGAAAGCCACGGCTAACTACGTGCCAGCAGCCGCGGTAATACGTAGGTGGCAAGCGTTATCCGGAATTATTGGGCG
Organism: Bacillus sp. FSL R9-9410; assembly: GCF_038050385.1. Classification (NCBI taxonomy): domain Bacteria; kingdom Bacillati; phylum Bacillota; class Bacilli; order Caryophanales; family Bacillaceae; genus Bacillus; species Bacillus sp. FSL R9-9410. The sequence goes on along the minus strand of NZ_JBBOTV010000001.1, from coordinate 4,491,766 downwards.
TAAAGCGCGCGCAGGTGGTTTCTTAAGTCTGATGTGAAAGCCCACGGCTCAACCGTGGAGGGTCATTGGAAACTGGGAGACTTGAGTGCAGAAGAGGAAAGTGGAATTCCATGTGTAGCGGTGAAATGCGTAGAGATATGGAGGAACACCAGTGGCGAAGGCGACTTTCTGGTCTGTAACTGACACTGAGGCGCGAAAGCGTGGGGAGCAAACAGGATTAGATACCCTGGTAGTCCACGCCGTAAACGATGAGTGCTAAGTGTTAGAGGGTTTCCGCCCTTTAGTGCTGAAGTTAACGCATTAAGCACTCCGCCTGGGGAGTACGGCCGCAAGGCTGAAACTCAAAGGAATTGACGGGGGCCCGCACAAGCGGTGGAGCATGTGGTTTAATTCGAAGCAACGCGAAGAACCTTACCAGGTCTTGACATCCTCTGAAAACTCTAGAGATAGAGCTTCTCCTTCGGGAGCAGAGTGACAGGTGGTGCATGGTTGTCGTCAGCTCGTGTCGTGAGATGTTGGGTTAAGTCCCGCAACGAGCGCAACCCTTGATCTTAGTTGCCATCATTAAGTTGGGCACTCTAAGGTGACTGCCGGTGACAAACCGGAGGAAGGTGGGGATGACGTCAAATCATCATGCCCCTTATGACCTGGGCTACACACGTGCTACAATGGACGGTACAAAGAGCTGCAAGACCGCGAGGTGGAGCTAATCTCATAAAACCGTTCTCAGTTCGGATTGTAGGCTGCAACTCGCCTACATGAAGCTGGAATCGCTAGTAATCGCGGATCAGCATGCCGCGGTGAATACGTTCCCGGGCCTTGTACACACCGCCCGTCACACCACGAGAGTTTGTAACACCCGAAGTCGGTGGGGTAACCTTTATGGAGCCAGCCGCCTAAGGTGGGACAGATGATTGGGGTGAAGTCGTAACAAGGTAGCCGTATCGGAAGGTGCGGCTGGATCACCTCCTTTCTATGGAGAATTGATGAACGCAGTTCATCAATAAACGTTGACTTGTTTTGTTTCGTTCAGTTTTGAGAGAACTATCTCTCAAGTTTAAATGTATGTTCTTTGAAAACTAGATAACAGTGTAGCTCATATTTTTTTAATTTTAGTTTGGTTAAGTTAGAAAGGGCGCACGGTGGATGCCTTGACACTAGGAGTCGATGAAGGACGGGACTAACGCCGATATGCTTCGGGGAGCTGTAAGTAAGCTTTGATCCGAAGATTTCCGAATGGGGAAACCCACTATACGTAATGGTATGGTATCCTTACCTGAATACATAGGGTATGGAAGACAGACCCAGGGAACTGAAACATCTAAGTACCTGGAGGAAGAGAAAGCAAATGCGATTTCCTGAGTAGCGGCGAGCGAAACGGAATCTAGCCCAAACCAAGAGGCTTGCCTCTTGGGGTTGTAGGACATTCTATACGGAGTTACAAAGGAACGAGGTAGACGAAGCGACCTGGAAAGGTCCGTCACAGAGGGTAACAACCCCGTAGTCGAAACTTCGTTCTCTCTTGAATGTATCCTGAGTACGGCGGAACACGTGAAATTCCGTCGGAATCTGGGAGGACCATCTCCCAAGGCTAAATACTCCCTAGTGATCGATAGTGAACCAGTACCGTGAGGGAAAGGTGAAAAGCACCCCGGAAGGGGAGTGAAAGAGATCCTGAAACCGTGTGCCTACAAATAGTCAGAGCCCGTTAATGGGTGATGGCGTGCCTTTTGTAGAATGAACCGGCGAGTTACGATCCCGTGCAAGGTTAAGCTGAAGAGGCGGAGCCGCAGCGAAAGCGAGTCTGAATAGGGCGTTTAGTACGTGGTCGTAGACCCGAAACCAGGTGATCTACCCATGTCCAGGGTGAAGTTCAGGTAACACTGAATGGAGGCCCGAACCCACGCACGTTGAAAAGTGCGGGGATGAGGTGTGGGTAGCGGAGAAATTCCAATCGAACCTGGAGATAGCTGGTTCTCCCCGAAATAGCTTTAGGGCTAGCCTTAAGTGTAAGAGTCTTGGAGGTAGAGCACTGATTGAACTAGGGGTCCTCATCGGATTACCGAATTCAGTCAAACTCCGAATGCCAATGACTTATCCTTAGGAGTCAGACTGCGAGTGATAAGATCCGTAGTCAAGAGGGAAACAGCCCAGATCGCCAGCTAAGGTCCCAAAGTGTGTATTAAGTGGAAAAGGATGTGGAGTTGCTTAGACAACTAGGATGTTGGCTCAGAAGCAGCCACCATTTAAAGAGTGCGTAATAGCTCACTAGTCGAGTGACTCTGCGCCGAAAATGTACCGGGGCTAAATACACCACCGAAGCTGCGAATTGATACCAATGGTATCAGTGGTAGGGGAGCGTTCTAAGTGCAGTGAAGTCAGACCGGAAGGACTGGTGGAGCGCTTAGAAGTGAGAATGCCGGTATGAGTAGCGAAAGACGGGTGAGAATCCCGTCCACCGAATGCCTAAGGTTTCCTGAGGAAGGCTCGTCCGCTCAGGGTTAGTCAGGACCTAAGCCGAGGCCGACAGGCGTAGGCGATGGACAACAGGTTGATATTCCTGTACCACCTCTTTATCGTTTGAGCAATGGAGGGACGCAGAAGGATAGAAGAAGCGTGCGATTGGTTGTGCACGTCCAAGCAGTTAGGCTGATAAGTAGGCAAATCCGCTTATCGTGAAGGCTGAGCTGTGATGGGGAAGCTCCTTATGGAGCGAAGTCTTTGATTCCCCGCTGCCAAGAAAAGCTTCTAGCGAGATAAAAGGTGCCTGTACCGCAAACCGACACAGGTAGGCGAGGAGAGAATCCTAAGGTGTGCGAGAGAACTCTGGTTAAGGAACTCGGCAAAATGACCCCGTAACTTCGGGAGAAGGGGTGCTTTCTTAACGGAAAGCCGCAGTGAATAGGCCCAAGCGACTGTTTAGCAAAAACACAGGTCTCTGCGAAGCCGTAAGGCGAAGTATAGGGGCTGACACCTGCCCGGTGCTGGAAGGTTAAGGAGAGGGGTTAGCGTAAGCGAAGCTCTGAACTGAAGCCCCAGTAAACGGCGGCCGTAACTATAACGGTCCTAAGGTAGCGAAATTCCTTGTCGGGTAAGTTCCGACCCGCACGAAAGGTGTAACGATTTGGGCACTGTCTCAACCAGAGACTCGGTGAAATTATAGTACCTGTGAAGATGCAGGTTACCCGCGACAGGACGGAAAGACCCCGTGGAGCTTTACTGTAGCCTGATATTGAATTTTGGTACAGTTTGTACAGGATAGGCGGGAGCCATTGAAACCGGAGCGCTAGCTTCGGTGGAGGCGCTGGTGGGATACCGCCCTGACTGTATTGAAATTCTAACCTACGGGTCTTATCGACCCGGGAGACAGTGTCAGGTGGGCAGTTTGACTGGGGCGGTCGCCTCCTAAAGTGTAACGGAGGCGCCCAAAGGTTCCCTCAGAATGGTTGGAAATCATTCGTAGAGTGCAAAGGCATAAGGGAGCTTGACTGCGAGACCTACAAGTCGAGCAGGGACGAAAGTCGGGCTTAGTGATCCGGTGGTTCCGCATGGAAGGGCCATCGCTCAACGGATAAAAGCTACCCCGGGGATAACAGGCTTATCTCCCCCAAGAGTCCACATCGACGGGGAGGTTTGGCACCTCGATGTCGGCTCATCGCATCCTGGGGCTGTAGTCGGTCCCAAGGGTTGGGCTGTTCGCCCATTAAAGCGGTACGCGAGCTGGGTTCAGAACGTCGTGAGACAGTTCGGTCCCTATCCGTCGTGGGCGCAGGAAATTTGAGAGGAGCTGTCCTTAGTACGAGAGGACCGGGATGGACGCACCGCTGGTGTACCAGTTGTTCTGCCAAGGGCATAGCTGGGTAGCTATGTGCGGAAGGGATAAGTGCTGAAAGCATCTAAGCATGAAGCCCCCCTCAAGATGAGATTTCCCATAGCGTAAGCTAGTAAGATCCCTGAAAGATGATCAGGTTGATAGGTTCGAGGTGGAAGCATGGTGACATGTGGAGCTGACGAATACTAATAGATCGAGGACTTAACCATATAATATGAAGCGAATGTTATCTAGTTTTGAAGGAATATATATTTAAAATTCCTTTTGACGTTCTCAAAAGAATGTCTATAATGATAAAAGTCTGGTAATGATGGCAGAGAGGTCACACCCGTTCCCATACCGAACACGGAAGTTAAGCTCTCTAGCGCCGATGGTAGTTGGGACCTTGTCCCTGTGAGAGTAGGACGTTGCCAGGCTTATATTATTCCGCAGTAGCTCAGCGGTAGAGCTATCGGCTGTTAACCGATCGGTCGTAGGTTCGATTCCTACCTGCGGAGCCATTATGCTTCCATAGCTCAGCTGGTAGAGTACTTCCATGGTAAGGAAGAGGTCACCGGTTCAAGCCCGGTTGGAAGCTTGGGAAAAGTTTTTATTTTTTTGGCCCGTTGGTCAAGTGGTTAAGACACCGCCCTTTCACGGCGGTAACACGGGTTCGAATCCCGTACGGGTCATCACTTTTGGAGGATTAGCTCAGCTGGGAGAGCACCTGCCTTACAAGCAGGGGGTCGGCGGTTCGATCCCGTCATCCTCCACCATATATTTTTAAATGTCGGAGGGGTAGCGAAGTGGCTAAACGCGGCGGACTGTAAATCCGCTCCTTTGGGTTCGGCAGTTCGAATCTGCCCCCCTCCACCATTTTCTTTAAAATAACCTGAAAGGGTTTATTTTTTTGAAAAGATAACCATACTAGTAAATATTAATGGGCTATAGCCAAGCGGTAAGGCAACGGACTTTGACTCCGTCATGCGCTGGTTCGAATCCAGCTAGCCCAGCCATTTACGAGCCATTAGCTCAGTTGGTAGAGCATCTGACTTTTAATCAGAGGGTCGAAGGTTCGAATCCTTCATGGCTCACCATTTTCGCGGAAGTAGTTCAGTGGTAGAATACAACCTTGCCAAGGTTGGGGTCGCGGGTTCGAATCCCGTCTTCCGCTTAATTACTAAGGGGCCTTAGCTCAGCTGGGAGAGCGCCTGCCTTGCACGCAGGAGGTCAGCGGTTCGATCCCGCTAGGCTCCATATAAATAGGGAAAGCTTACATCAAATGATGTAAGCTTTTTTTGTGTTTAAATTCCACTCCAAAAGGCAACTTTTCCGTATATCGTTTAAAATGAAACAAAGGGATTGAATAAGAGGGAGGTAACTATGAAAGTTGTCATTGCATCGGATTCATATAAAGAAAGCCTGAAAGCTATAGAGGTATGTGAAGCTATTGAAAGAGGCTTTGCAGCAATTTTTCCTAAAGCAGAGTATGTTAAAGTACCAATTGGAGATGGAGGCGAAGGAACGGTTGAATCTCTTGTTGGCGCTACAATGGGGAGAATGATATCACTTAATGTGACAGGGCCGCTTGGAGAGAGCGTGCAAGCATTTTATGGTATGTCTAAGGATAAGAAGACAGCATTTATTGAAATGGCAGCAGCATCAGGATTACAACACGTTCCAACTGAAAAGAGAAACCCACTTATTACAACTACAAAAGGGACAGGTGAACTTATATTACATGCATTAGACCAAGGAGTTAAACACATTATTTTAGGGCTTGGAGGAAGTGCTACAAATGATGGTGGGGCTGGTATGCTATCTGCCTTAGGCGCAAGATTTATAAATAAGAAAGGTGAGGTAATAGAACCCTCTGGAGGGACATTGCATTGGATAACCACTGTTGACCTTTCTAGGATTGATTCACGCCTGGAAGATATAAAGTTAGAAGCAGCATGTGATGTAGATAACCCTTTAGTTGGACTGAGCGGGGCATCTTTTGTATTTGCGAGACAAAAAGGTGCGAATGTAGAGATGATGAAAGAGCTAGATGAGAATTTAAAACATTATGCTAATATACTAAAACAACATGTGTCTTTTGATGTATCTGAAATACCGGGTGCGGGGGCAGCTGGAGGAATGGGAGCTGCTGTCGTTGCAGTGCTAAAGGGACGGCTAAGAAAAGGGATTGAAATTGTATTAGATTATACAAATTTTGATAAGTGTATAGAGGGTGCTGATCTTATTATAACTGGTGAGGGAAGAATAGATGAACAAACAGCTTATGGAAAAGCTCCTGTTGGTGTCGCGAAGCGGGCGAAATGTCGTCATATCCCTGTAATTGCTATTGGTGGATCTGTATCTCCGAACTATGCAATTGTTTATGAAAAGGGAATTGATGCAGTGTTTAGTATTACAGCTAGTCCAATGACATTAGAAGAAGCATATAAAGTGGCAGAAGAGAATATCGAAATGACAGCAAAAAATATTGCAGCAGTGTGGAAACTAGCATCAGAAAAACGCTTCTAAATGTAGAAGTGTTTTTTTGTTCAGTTATTTGAGGATATTTTGTGTAATTGTAGGTGGTGATGGAGAAAAGTACTGATAAAAATATTTGCTGATAGAAAAGTTAGTTGGTTCATTAAGTTAACTTTATACATCGAATAGTTTAAAAATTGGGATTCCAACGTAAATATAAGTGAATAAAATGTATATCCATGCAGAAAAATGTCGAGTTGAGTCAGACTATATAAAAGATTTAAAATATTTAGTGAAGGCATAAAAGGGGGATACTATCTATGAAAAAAGAAATCTCAGTTATTGGAGTTCCAATGGATTTAGGACAGATGCGTCGCGGGGTTGATATGGGACCAAGCGCGATCCGTTATGCAGGGGTAATTGAAAGAATCGAAGAAATTGGATATAACGTAAAAGATATGGGAGATATATGTATAGAGAGAGAAAAAGAAATAGCTGAAAATACAAAGCTAAGAAACCTTACACAAGTTGCAACTGTATGTAATGAATTAGCAAGTAAGGTTGATCATATTATAGAAGAAGGCCGTTTTCCACTTGTATTGGGTGGCGATCATAGTATTGCTATCGGTACGTTAGCTGGTGTAGCGAAACATTATAAAAATTTAGGTGTTATTTGGTATGATGCACACGGTGATTTAAATACAGAAGAGACTTCACCATCTGGAAATATTCATGGTATGTCACTTGCTGCAAGTTTAGGATATGGACATTCTTCACTTGTAGACTTATATGGGGCATATCCAAAGGTGAAGAAAGAGAATGTTGTAATTATCGGTGCACGTGCATTAGATGAAGGAGAAAAAGACTTTATTCGTGAAGAAGGCATTAAAGTATTCTCAATGCATGAAATTGATCGTATGGGTATGACGGCTGTTATGGAAGAAACGATTGCGTATTTATCTCATACTGATGGTGTTCATTTATCATTAGATTTAGATGGGCTTGATCCTCATGACGCACCAGGAGTTGGAACGCCTGTAATTGGTGGTCTATCTTATCGCGAAAGCCACTTAGCGATGGAGATGTTAGCAGAAGCTGATATTGTTACATCTGCTGAATTTGTTGAAGTAAATACAATTTTAGATGAGAGAAACAGAACAGCAACAACAGCGGTTGCTTTAATGGGTTCTTTATTCGGTGAAAAACTGAAATAAATGTAAGAAAAGCAACTGTGAAGTTGCTTTTTTTATTGGAAAATAGGCGTATAATAACTTATATTACACTGTAGGATAAGGAAGTTTGACATCTTACCAATTTAAGCTAAGGGGGCGTTTGTAATTGTCGTTTGTTTCATGTATGGTATAATTAACTAGTTGTTGGAAATACATACAGATAGAGCATAAAATAATATTTCAATATATGGATAGAATTGCTCGTAAGTAGGAGGAAGGGTTAGCATGCCTTTTGAAGATACGACCATTTTGAAATATCTTAGTACGGCATTAGATATTGCTGTTGTATGGTTTATTATATATAAGCTAATTCTTATAATCCGGGGCACGAAGGCTGTTCAACTTTTAAAAGGTATTACAGTTATTATTGTCGTCCGGATGATTAGTATTTTACTTGAATTGCATACGCTATATTGGCTAACGGAACAAGTATTAACGTGGGGATTTTTAGCTGTTATTATTATCTTTCAGCCAGAATTGCGAAGAGCACTTGAGCAGCTAGGACGAGGCAGCTTGTTTTCACGTGTGGGAACTCACGAGGACGATGAACCTGAAATTGTTGCAACAGCGATAGCGAAAGCAACGGAATATATGGGAAAACGTAGAATTGGTGCATTAATTACGTTGTCAAAAGAGACTGGGATGGGTGACTATGTGGAAACGGGTATTCCGCTGAACGCAAATGTTTCATCAGAATTACTCATTAATATTTTCATCCCTAATACGCCTCTTCATGATGGAGCAGTAATTATGCAGGGAAGTACAATTAAAGCAGCAGCATGTTATCTTCCGCTATCAGAAAGTCCGTTTATTTCTAAGGAGTTAGGAACAAGGCATCGTGCTGCAATGGGAGTTAGTGAAGTTACTGATAGTATTACAGTAGTTGTGTCGGAAGAAACGGGTCAAATTTCTTTAACAAAAAACGGTGAGTTACATCGGGATTTGAAGACAGAACAGCTGAAGGATATGTTGTTAACAGAATTTAGTGGGAATGAAAAAACGACTTCTTCGTCTTTATGGAATTGGAGGAGAAAGCGTCATGGATAAGTTAATGGAGAATAATTGGTTTTTAAAAGGAATCTCATTACTATTGGCGTGTATGCTTTTTATGTCAGCAACTTTAACTGAAAAAAATACAACATCAAGTATATTACCTTTCGTAAATGAATCGAAAGAAACATTAACTGATTATCCCATTACCCTTAAATATGATGAAGAGAAGTATATTGTAAGTGGTATTCCACAAGGTGGAGTCAAGGTGAAGTTAGAAGGGCCAAAAGCAGCGGTTGCTACAGCAAAAGCAAAAAGCCAATTTAATATACCTGTTGATTTGCGGGATCGTCCAGAAGGAACATATGAAGTTTCTTTAAAAGCAAATGGTCTCCCAGATGATGTAAAAGGGACAGTTCAACCAGCAACAATTAAAGTCACTCTTCATGAAAAAGCCAAAAAATATGTTCATGTAGATTTAAAATTATCAAATGAAGATCAGATGCCAGCAGGTGCTACTATTGAGAAATCAAGTATTAAGCCCGACACTGTTGAAGTCGTTGGAACAAAAGAAGAAATAGAAAGTATCTCATCGGCTAAGGCATATATCGACTTAAAAGGCGTTAATAAAACTGTTACAAAAACAGCAGACGTTACATTATACAATAAAGAAGGAAAACGTTTAAATGTAAAAACGAGTCCATCTAAAATAAGTGTAACGGTGAATGTAGCGACACAAGCTACAGCAAATAACGTCGAAAAAACAGTTCCTTTAACATATTCGAAAAAAGGGAATTTACTAGAAGGTTTAGCTGTTACAAATATTAGTATTGAACCAAAAGAAGTAACGATAGCAGGTCCAAAAGACATTTTGGATAATATACAATCTATAGAGGGGGTCGAGGTAGATCTTAGTCAATTGACGGATTCTACAACATTCGATGCCTCTGTTTTATTGCCAAAAGGTGTAACAAGTGCAAAACCAAATCAAGTGAAGGTTTCCGTAGGGGTACAAAAGGTAAAACAAACGAAAAGTAAAACGATTGATGGTATCCCGATTCAAAAAAATGGAATTCCGAATGATGTTACTGCTCAGCTACTTTCGCCACAAGATGGAAAGATAAGCGTTGATATTTCAGGAGAAGCAAGTATAGTAGATAAAATAACAGCTGCTCAAATAACAGCGGCGATTAATCTGCAAAATGTATCTCCGGGGACGAAGGATGTTTCTATTCAAGTGAGCGGTCCTAGTAATATTTCGATAGAAGCAAAACAAAAAAGTGCTAAAGTCACAATTGTGAAGAAAGAAAAGCCGGATAAAGAAGTACAAGGTAATATTGAACCACCAGATGCAAAAAACAATCAAGAAAATCAAACTGAAAAACCAAAAAATCCTGAACCTGATCTAGAAAAGGATCAGGAAAAAGATAAAAATAAAGACAAAGAAAAAGACAAAGAAAAAGACAAAGAAAAAGAAAATGGCCAAGAACCAAGCCAAGAAACGAGCCAAGAACCAACAGTAGATAATCAAAAAGAGCACGAAAAAGGAGCGAATAATAATGGGTAAATATTTTGGTACAGACGGAGTACGCGGGGTTGCAAATAAGGAATTAACACCTGAATTAGCATTCAAAATTGGACGTTTTGGTGGCTATGTATTAACAAAAGATACAGATCGTCCAAAAGTAATTATTGGCCGTGATACACGTATATCTGGACATATGTTAGAAGGAGCTTTAGTAGCAGGTCTATTATCAACTGGAGCAGAAGTAATGCGTCTTGGTGTTATTTCTACACCAGGTGTGGCTTATTTAACAAAAGCTTTAGATGCACAAGCGGGTGTTATGATTTCTGCATCTCATAATCCAGTACAAGATAATGGAATTAAGTTCTTTGGTTCAGATGGCTTTAAATTAACAGATGAGCAAGAAGCAGAAATTGAAGCATTATTAGACAAAGAAGTTGACGAGTTACCACGTCCAACAGGTACTAACCTTGGCCAAGTGAGTGATTACTTTGAAGGTGGACAAAAATATTTACAATACATTAAACAAACTGTAGAGGAAGATTTCTCTGGTTTACATATCGCTTTAGATTGCGCACACGGTGCGACTTCTTCTTTAGCTCCATACTTATTTGCAGACTTAGAAGCTGATATTTCAACGATGGGAACTTCTCCAAACGGTATGAATATTAACGAAGGCGTAGGATCTACACATCCAGAGGTCTTAGCTGAATTAGTAAAAGAAAAAGGTGCGGATATCGGACTTGCTTTTGATGGTGATGGCGACCGTTTAATCGCTGTAGATGAAAAAGGAAACATCGTTGATGGCGATCAAATTATGTTTATTTGCGCGAAGTATATGAAAGAAACTGGTCAATTAAAACATAATACAGTTGTTTCAACAGTTATGAGTAACTTAGGTTTCTACAAAGCACTTGAAGCAAACAGTATTACAAGTGATAAAACAGCAGTTGGTGACCGCTACGTAATGGAAGAAATGAAACGTGGTGGATATAACCTGGGCGGAGAACAATCAGGTCACATTATCTTACTTGATTACATTACAACTGGTGATGGAATGTTAAGTGCACTTCAACTTGTAAATATCATGAAAATGACGAAAAAGCCATTATCTGAGCTTGCAGGTGAGATGACAAAATTCCCACAATTACTAGTAAACGTTCGTGTAACAGATAAAAAACTAGCATTAGAAAATGAGAAAATTAAAGAAATTATTCGTATTGTAGAGGAAGAAATGAACGGAGACGGTCGTATTCTTGTTCGTCCATCTGGAACAGAACCACTTATTCGTGTAATGGCAGAAGCACCGACACAAGAAATTTGTGATGGGTATGTACATCGTATTGTAGAAGTTGTGAAAGCTGAAGTTGGCGTTGAATAATTAGCCGATTTTATTTAAAAGGAGCACAAAAAGTGCTCCTTTTTCATATGTTTTATAGACAATGAAAAAAATTTCATTGACGATTTATATTGTTTGTTATACGATGGTCTTGTTCTTTTTCTCAAAGGAAATATTGTAAATTATAAAAGCGCCAGAACTACAAGTAGTGTAGTTGACGAGGTGGAGTTTATCGAGATTTCGGCGGATGACTCCCGGTTGTTCATCACAACCGCAATCTTTTACTTAAAACATTAAGGTGACTTAGTGGACAAAGGTGAAAGTGTGATGAGAGAAAAGGAACGGATGAATACTAGCTGTATAAGTATATACGGACTTTAACCCAATCGAGAGGAAGGTGAAAGCCGTTACAAGCTTACAGGGCTAGCAATATGTAATCCGTTTTTTTAATATAAATAAATGGTATCGGACTATGTCGTTACATGTTCGCAAAGCAGTGTAAGCATTTGTAACGGCGACTAAACATGTGTGGAATCGTAGGATTTATTGGAGAGCAAGATGCAAAGGAAATTTTATTAAAAGGTTTAGAAAAGCTAGAATATCGTGGATATGATTCATCAGGTATTGCAGTACAAACAGAGAACGGTGTTGTTGTATACAAAGAAAAAGGCCGTATTGCAAAACTTCGCGAAATCGTAGATGAGAACGTAGCAGCAAGCGTGGGAATCGGTCATACACGCTGGGCTACACATGGTATTCCAAGCAAACTAAATGCGCATCCGCATCAAAGTACATCAAAACGCTTTACACTAGTTCATAACGGTGTAATTGAAAACTATGAGTTAGTGAAAAAGGAATATTTACAAGATGTAACGTTCGTAAGTGAAACAGATACAGAAATTATCGTGCAGCTTATGGAACAACAAGTAAGTACAGGACTAAGTGTAGAAGAAGCGTTCCGAAAAACGTTATCTCTTTTACATGGTTCTTACGCAATCGGACTACTTGATGCTGAAAATCCAAACATGATTTATGTTGCTAAAAACAAAAGCCCGCTATTAGTAGGTGTTGGTGACAACTTTAATGTTATTGCAAGCGACGCTATGGCGATGTTACAAGTTACAGATCAATTTATCGAATTAATGGATAAAGAAATCGTAATTGTAACGAAAGAAAGCATTACAATTAAAAACTTACAAGGTGAAACGATTGAACGTGCACCGTTTACAGCGGAATTAGATGCAAGTGATATTGAAAAAGGAACGTATCCTCATTTCATGCTAAAAGAAATCGACGAGCAACCACTTGTAATCCGTAATATTATTCAAAAGTACCAAGATGAAAATGGCGAAATTGAATTAGATCAAGATATCCGTAATGCGATTTTAGATAGCGATCGTATTTACATCATTGCATGTGGAACAAGTTACCATGCAGGTCTTGTTGGAAAACAATTTATTGAGAAGTTTGCGAAAGTACCAGTTGAAGTACATGTAGCAAGTGAATTCTCTTACAACATGCCATTATTAACAGAAAGACCATTCTTCATTTACATTTCACAAAGTGGTGAAACAGCTGATAGCCGTGCAGTACTTGTGCAAACAAATGAAATGGGTCATAAAGCATTAACAATTACAAATGTACCTGGTTCTACGCTTTCTCGTGAAGCTGATTATACACTTCCGTTATATGCGGGACCGGAAATCGCAGTTGCATCGACGAAAGCATACACAGCACAGCTTGCAGTACTTTCAATCTTAGCGGCTGACATTGCAAAAGCGAAAGGTGAAGTTCTTGATTTCGATTTAACACACGAATTAGGACTTGTAGCAAATGCAATGGTAGTACTTTGTGATCAAAAAGAAGAAATGGACGCATTAGCAAAACAATTTTTAGCAACAACGCGTAACTGCTTCTTCATCGGACGTAGCGTAGACTTCTTCGTAGGTTTAGAAGGTGCGTTAAAACTAAAAGAAATCTCTTACATCCAAGCAGAAGGATTTGCTGGAGGAGAATTAAAACACGGTACAATTGCCTTAATCGAAAACGGTACACCAGTTATCGCACTTGCTACACAAGAGCACGTAAACCTTGGAATTCGTGGTAACGTGAAAGAAGTAGTAGCACGCGGGGCTAACCCATGTATCATCTCAATGAAAGGCTTAGAAATGGAAGGAGACAGCTTCGTATTACCAGCTGTACACGAAGCACTAGCACCGCTAGTAGCAGTTATTCCATTCCAACTTATCTCATACTACGCAGCACTTCACCGCGAATGTGATGTTGATAAGCCACGTAACTTAGCTAAATCTGTTACGGTTGAGTAGGAGATTGGTAAGTTAATAAATATAGTTGTAGCTTTAAAATAAATTTACGAATCTGTACCCCTTTAGATATTTTATCTAAAGGGGTATTTTTGTGTCGAAAAAGAACATCTAAAATTGATAAGTGGACAGAATCCTGCTAATTAAAGTTTTACTTTATCGGATTTGGAATGAAACCACTTTTATTTATCTGAATTTTTCGTTATCATTTTAAGTATTCGTGAACAATTTTCTTTCTTATGACAAGAAGAGACGATAGATTAATGGACATTACGAGGGGGGATATTGATGAAAGTGAATGAAAAAATATATTTAAGTATAGAAGAGATTATTTCATTACCGGCCTTATCAAGTACAAACATAAGTGATGATGGTAAAAATGTAGCATTTGTAAAGAAGACAGCTAACTGGAAAGACAATACATATAGGAATCAGGTATGGATATATGAAAAGGATAAGGGGCAGAGTTATCCATTAACAACTAGGGATATAGATAGTACATACCCATTATGGTCTCCAGATTCTAGGGATATCGCATATCTTAGCCCAGTTGGCGACGGGGATAATAAGAAAAATCAGATCTTTGTTAAGTCGATAGGTGGATATGATGGGGTTCAAATTACTGATGAGAAAGAAGGAATCAGTATATTCAAATGGAATCCTACTGGTAAAGGTTTTTATTATGTTGCACAGTCAAAAGAATGTGAGGAAATAAAGAAACGTAAGGAACTATATGGAGATTTCCACCATGTAGGTAAGGAACATCAGAATAATTGTTTATATTACATTGAAATAGAAAAAGCGATACAAAATGATAAAGATGCACACGAAAATAGCGTTGTTTATCAACTAACTGATGGAAATAATTTTCATATCCATGAATTTGATATTTCAAATGATGGGAAGAAGGTTGTATTTATGGCTACACCAAGCTCAAATATGGGAGATTATATGAATGGAGATCTATACATACTACATATTAAAGCTGGAGAGCTACAAAAGATGAATGTAGATAAGTTGTTGGGCGGGAGCGTTTGTTTTTCTCCTGAAGGCAGCAAAATATGTTACTCAGCAAGCATAAGAGAGAAGGATTACTATAGAAACCATATACAAGATAGTACATTAGAGATATATGATATGAATACTGGAGAGGTAATTCAACCTTTAACAAATTTTGATAGTACGGTTATGCCATTACAGTGGACAGCTAAAGGAATTTTAATTAGATGGCAGGATAAAACGAATTACCTTATTGGATTGCTATGTGAGGATGGCACTGTAGAAATGTTAAGTGAAAAAGTAGATAGCTTTATAATGGATGCTTCTATAACAATGGATGGAAATCATATAGCCTATAATAAGGCTATAACAAATGAAACCTTTGAAATCTATTTAGACGATAAAAAAATAACGAATGAAAATAGCTTTTTCGAAGGAAAGCTTAAAAGTAATAGGGAAATAATCTCATGGAAAAGTAGTGATGGTCTTGAAATAGAGGGTGTTTTATCAACCCCAGTAGAGTTTGACGCAAATAAAAAATATCCTTTATTAATAGTAATCCATGGTGGTCCGGCTTGGGCATCTTTTCCGATATTTTCAGACTGTTTTAATGAGAAGTATCCGATTGAACAGTTTGTTGAAAAAGGCTTTATCGTTTTAGAACCAAACTATAGAGGAAGTTCTGGTTATGGTAATGAATTTTTAAAAGCAAACTATAGAAAACAGGGAATTGCTGACTATGATGATATTATATCTGGAGTAGATAAACTAGTTGAAAAGGGGATTGTAGATAAAGATAGAGTAGGAGTTATGGGATGGAGCAATGGGGGATATATATCAGCTTTCTGTTCTACATTTAGTAGTAGATTTAAAGCTATTTCAGTTGGCGGTGGAATTACTAATTGGAGTACCCATTATGTAAAGACAGATATCCCTTACTTTATTAGAATGCATTTAGGAGATAATCCATGGAATGATCCAGAGATATATAAGAAAACATCACCAATGACATATATTAAATCAGCCTGTACGCCTACCTTAATTCAACATGGGGAAAAGGATGTAAGAATTCCAATTACAAATGCATATGAGCTACATCAAGGATTAAGAGAAATGGAAGTTGATACAGAATTAATTATATTTAAAGGAATGGCATATAGTTCTGATCAGCCAGGAATGAGAGTGGCTATTATGAAACAGAATTTGATGTGGTTTTCACACTATATTCTTGGAGAAAGTATGAAAGATTTTAGGACTTTATAATGACAGGATACATAAGGAAGGATTTTTTTTTATTTAGCTTGTGATTGTAGCTCTTGCTTCTGGTTCATCTACAAGTATACGTATTATTAGATTTTCAGATAGCCCAACGTTATAAGGTAAATTATAACGTTTATATAAATATAAATTACTTCTATAGATAAATTTGTATTATATCAAATTGTGAATAGTTTAGGTAATTTATTGTATATCAAAAAACCGAAATCTGATTATAGATTTCGGTTTCGTTTTATGTGCGAAAATGATCGTGTTTCTTATTATTTGATATTTCAAAGATGAATTGTTCTTATGCAGTTTTACTTAATTTATATGCTTCACGGTTATTTTTTTTGAAAAGTTTTGGGAAAACATAACCATCTAATCCAATACGTCCAGCATTCTGTCCTGCAACTAAAATGAACATAGTTAAAATAAGCAGGTTTGGGTTTACACTAACAGTTCCGCTTAATAAAAATGAAAGGTTCATTATGATTCCGAAAAATGCAGCTGTTTTTGTTAATCCACCTAAAATCAAACCGAGACCTACTAAAATTTCTCCCCATTGAACTAAAAAGCTAAATAGATCTGCGTTTGGAAGAACAAAATGTTGAAGGAAATCTGCCCACCAACCTTGTACTGCAGGGTGACTACCTGATGCTTGAGCGATAGCTCCTTTTAGAAAACCGCTTGCATCAAAAGACTGTCCGAAAACTTTTCCTATTCCAGCAGCAAGCCATGCATATCCTATGTAAAGTCGTAAAAATAATAATATGAAAGTAGCGCGTTTATCGGTTCTTAAAAAATTGATAACCATTGAAATCCCTCCAATGTATTGTATTTACATGTTTATTATATATCAATTGTGAATAAGTTCACAATGGAGGGAATGTGAACAAAGATAGGTTATGAGTAATTGTTTTATTTTTTGTAACATTTCATCTTTTTTGATAGACTAATAATAGAGATATATTGAAAGGGGATAAAGAGTAGGTATGTGGATGAGCTTGTAATGATTAGAAATTGGATAGATGAATTTTTTCTCTCTCATTAGTGAGGGTGTATTTAGTTCTCTACAAATCATTCAAGGACTGCATATTTGGCTTGTACATCCCTTTTGTAAGGATAGATGCCTATTTTATGTATCTGTCTTTTTTTGCGGGAAAGTTTATATCTCTTTTATAAAATATGCGTCTTTAATTTGGAGGAGTATATTATGAATCAATTGAAAAATAAAGTAGCTGTTGTTACAGGTGTTAGTCGTCTAGATGGTATTGGAGCAGCGATTTGTAAAGAATTAGCTGAAGCAGGATACGATATATTTTTTACGTACTGGACGAATTACGATAAAGAGATGCCTTGGGGCGTTGATCCAAACGAACAAATACAATTAAAAGAAGAGCTGATACAAAGCGGTGTTGAAGTATCAAGTATGGAGTTAGATTTAACTCGGAATGATGCGCCGGAACAACTTATAAATAAAGTTATTGAACAAATGCGGCACCCTGATATATTAATTAACAACGCAGCGTACTCTACGAATAATGATTTCTCCAATTTGACTGCTGAAGAGTTAGATAAACATTATATGGTAAATGTTCGCGGCACTACATTGTTAAGTAGTAAGTTTGCTCAAGGATTTGATAAAGAATCAGGTGGTAGAATCGTTAATATTACTTCGGGACAATTTAAAGGGCCTATGGCTGGAGAATTAGCGTATGCAACGACGAAGGGAGCTATTGACGCTCTCACTAGTACGTTATCAGCAGAAGTGGCTCATTTAGGGATAACGGTTAATGCGATTAATCCAGGCCCAACTAATACGGGATGGATGACTGAAGAGATAAAGCGCGGGTTAACACCGATGTTTCCTTTTGGCAGAATTGGTGAACCAAAGGATGCAGCAAGGCTTATTAAGTTTTTAGTGAGCGAAGAAGCTGGGTGGATTACAGGGCAAGTTATTCATTCAGAAGGTGGATTTAAGAGATAAATTTATAAATAAAAGAGGTAACTACTCAGTCATTCTATGAAAAACCGACAGAAAAAGCATTTTTTAAAATGGTCGAGGGGTGACTGGCTATGTATAGGAGCGGTCAGTGCCTTTTCCTGCCACGCACAAAGTTTTAAAACAAAGAAAGGTAGCAAGGTGTAGGTCCATTTTTATCTTCATGGTAGCAATCTATATGCTGAAAAATGAAAATAACTTTCTATAGGCAATAAGGGGCGTATTCTCGCCGGAATAATACGCCTTATCCAACTTCTAAATAAAATGTATGGCTGAGTAGTTACTAAAAAAGAAGGTATCTCATTTCAGCGAGATACCTTCTTTTTAATCTTTCTTCAATCTCCGCGCTATACCATTCCCTAATGACTGTAATCCTTGAACGAGAATGATTAAAATAAAGACTGTTGCATACATTACTTCAGGTTCGTAGCGTAAATGCCCGAATCGATATGCGAGATCACCAAGGCCTCCAGCACCTACAAGTCCAGCCATTGCTGTTGCACCGATTAAGCCGATCGTTGCGATTGTTAATCCGAGTACGAGAGATGGACGAGCTTCTTTAACCATGACGTGCCAAATGATTTTTAAAGTAGAAATTCCCATTGCTTGATATGCTTCAATAACACCACGGTCCACTTCTAATAAAGCCGTTTCCATTAAACGAGCAATATAGGGAGCTGTGAATACGACAAGTGGTACGATAACACCTTGCACGCCAATAGATGTCCCCATTAGAAATTTTGTAAAAGGTAAAATAAAGAATAATAGAATGATAAATGGCAGAGAGCGAATGACATTAATAATTGTATTAAGAATCGGATATACGATTTTATTCTCTAGTTGGCCACCAGGTCTTGTTAAAACGAGTGTTACACCGAGTGGTAATGCAATTAGAATAGAGATAAGTAGTGAAATAGATGTCATTTGAAAGGTTTGAATTGTTGCTTCCCATATTAAGTTACCCCACTCATCCAAAAAGGATTTGTTTCCCATAATCGGTTCTACCTCCTTCTACGATAATTCCTTGTTCTTGTAAAAATGATAAGGCACGGTGTACTTCACTTTTTTCACCTTGCATATGAACGACCAGTCTCCCATATGCCTCATGTTTTAACTGCGTAATATTGCCTGATAAAATATTAGGATATACGTGGAAACGTTTTGTAGCGACAGCTAACGCTGGCTCTCCTGAAGAGGTTCCAATAAATGAAAGTGTTACGATTTCTCCAGTACTTTGTAGCTTTTTCTGTACCTCTTCTGGAATTTTAGCTGCAAATGCGCTATTTACAAATTTCTTCGTTGTTACATGTTGTGGGTTTGTGAAAATATCTTTTACGGTTCCACTCTCAACGACAGATCCATGTTCCATTACAGCAACTTGGTCACATATACGCTGGATGACATTCATTTCGTGTGTAATTAGCAAAATCGTAATTCCGATTTCTTCGTTGATCTTTAATAATAAATCAAGAATAGAATCGGTTGTTTCCGGATCTAATGCGCTCGTTGCTTCATCACTTAATAAAACTTCAGGTTCATGAGATAGTGCGCGGGCGATCGCTACACGTTGTTTTTGACCACCAGATAATTCACTTGGATAGGCATCTTTTTTATTAAAGAGATCAACAATGCGTAAATACTTTTCTACCCTTTTTTCAATTTCATTTTTGGGAAGGCCAGATAGACGTAAGGGTAGTGCGATGTTTTCATAAACGGTAACGGTTTTAAGTAAATTGAATCCTTGAAAAATCATGCCGATCTTTTGTCTCGCTTTTGCGAGTTCCTTTGTCGATAAGGTTGTTAAGTTTTGATCGTTTATAATGATATTTCCTGTCGTTGGTTTTTCTAATAAATTTACACAGCGAATTAATGTACTTTTACCAGCGCCGCTATATCCGATGATTCCAAATACTTCGCCCTTTTTTACTTTAAGGGAAGTTGGTTTAAGGGCCTCAACAGTTCCTTTTTTTGTTGTAAATACTTTGGAGACGTTTTTTAATTCAATCATTATAGTCAGCTCCTACCAAGACGGTAAAACAGAACCATCGAATTTTTTCTCAATGAAATCTTTTACTTCTTTAGATTGATAAGCTTTCTTTAATTTATTTACAACAGCATCATCTTTATTTTCAGTACGAACAACGACCCAGTTCACATATGGTGAATCTTTTCCTTCGCGGAAAATAGAATCTTTCGCTGGACTTAATTTTGCACCTAATGCAAAGTTTGTATTAATCGCAGCTGCCTTCACTTCACCTAGCTGCGTTGGTAGTTGAGATGCCTCTAATTCAACAATCTTTAAATTTTTCGGATTTTCAATTACATCTTTTGCAGTCGCTTTTTCTGTAGCTTTTGGATCAACTTTTAAAACCCCTGCTTTTTCAAATAGCTTTAAAGCACGAAGCTCATTTGTTGGATCGTTTGGGACAGCAATTGCGTCACCCTCTTTTAATTCTTTTACATCTTTTAAGTTTTTAGAGTATATGCCCATAGGGAATGTTACTGTGGAAAATACTTCAGTTAATTTCATATTACGTTCAGCTTTAAATACGTCTAAATAAGATTTGGTTTGATAGCTATTTACATCGAGGCTTTTTTCATCTAAAGATACGTTTGGTGCTACATAATCATTAAATACCTTTACATCGATTTGGAGGCCATCTTTTGCTGCAACTTCTTTCACCTTTTCAAAAATTTGTTCATGAGGTCCGCCTGTTACACCAACGGTAATCTTTTTCTCATCTAATGCTTTTACCTCTTTATCAGAATTAGCACCACATGCGCCTAACAATAAGACAGCTCCACTTACAATACTTACTAATACCTTTTTCATCTATAATTCCCCCTTAATATACGTTCCAAAATAAAAAGCACCTCTCAAAAATAAGAGAGGTGCCGAATAGACGAAATAGGTTCCTCTCTTATCTTCCAAAACGAAAATCGTTCTGCAGGAATTAGCACCTTAGCTTATACGTTATAAGCTCGGTTGCCGGGCATCATCGGGCCAGTCCCTCCGCCACTCTTGATAAGAGTATGTGTATTTAGTTTTTAAATATGGTACTAATAGTAAATCTTATAAAAAGAATTGTCAATATTATTTTCTGAATATATTTTATTTTAAGGTAATGGAAACATTACCTTTTTTATGTCCTGTCTCTACGTACGTATGAGCCTCTGAAATTTCTTCTAACGGGTAAGTTTTATCGATAACTGGCTTTAATTTTTCTTCTTCCGTTAGCCTTTTTAGTAGAAGGATATCTTCTTTGCGTACTTTTGCCATCGTTCCATTGACTGACACGTATTTACCGTTAGCAGTTAATGCTTTCTTGCAATGGGATTTTTTAATTTTTCCAACTGCATCAAATATAATATCGTAGCGTTCATCTCGCTTTGAAAAATCTTCTTTCGTATAATCAATTACGTGATTAGCTCCTAAAGATTGTACTAACTCAAAATTTGAATTACTACAAACAGCTGTAACAGTCGCACCGAAATAGTTAGCAAGTTGCACAGCAGCGGTACCTACTGATCCGGAAGCGCCATATATAAGGACTTGATGCTCTTTTCGTATATGTCCTTTTCTGAGGAAGTGTAATGCTGAAGTTCCACCAAAAGGAATAACAGCAGCTTCTTCATACGTTAAATTGAGGGGCTTTAATGCTATCAATCCGCTTTCATGCACACATGTGTATTCGGCATAACCACCAACGTTCAGCTCCGTTAGTGCAAAGACTTGGTCTCCTTTTTCAAATTGAGTTACATCCGTTCCTATTTCCTCAATTTCACCAGATAACTCTACACCGAGTATAGGTCTTCTTGGTGTTTTGAAACCTAATATAATTCGCATAGGAATCCAAAATAATAGGGGGCTAGTAAAGCTTCGCATTCTACAATCTCCAGTGGTTACACTTGTTGCGTGAATCTTAACTAATACTTCATTCTTTTTAGGAATAGGTTTCTCTACATCTTGAAGTTTGAGAACATTAGGTGGTCCATACTTTGTGTAAATAATTGCTTTCATAATGACCTCCTGAATTTAATTGTTTTTATTTACATCATATTTAGGTATTCCTTTAAAAATGTTGTTAGGAGAGGAATAAAGTTAAATAGAAATATTAAAAATTATATAGATTTCAAAGGAAAATAGATGATATCCTTTTGGAAAGGAGGGAGAATTATGAAAAAACTTATTTTAACTTCTAGTTTAGTCCTTGCAGTTATTTTAGGTGCAGGGTGTAGTAATGAGAAAACAACAAAGACGGATGAACCAAAAAAAGAATCGGTACAAAAAGAAAAGGAATTAGCAGCGAAGGATGTTTTCAAGAAAGCGAATGAAGCTTTTAAAAATGAAGAACATGTAACGATGACATATGATGTAGGGATAAAAGCTGAAGGAACAGAGATGGATGTACTAAAGGCTAAAATGCAATTAGAGCCAAAGAAAAAGAATTCTCGTTCTGAAATGAATGTTTCTGGTACAGATGTTGTAGTGTATGCTGTGGATGGTAAAGTTGCTGGTCAGGTGAAAAATCCTAATACAGGAGAAGTTATATCTGTACCGGAGGAGCAATTAAATGCTGGCGGGATGAAAGCAACTCAAGATATTGTAGATAATTTAGAAGTGCCAGCAGTAGTTTTAGATAAAATGAAGATGGAGAAAAGCGGAGACAAATATAAGCTGAAGTTCATATTAAAAGGGCAAGAAACAGAAAGTATGTTAACTAGCATGGATGAAACGCAGAAGAAAATGCTACAAGCACAAAATGCAAAGATAGAAGAAGTGGATGCAGAATATATCATTACAAAAGATTTTAAATATGAATCAGCGAAGATAGATATGATTATGAGTAGTAATGGTGAGGATAAGGCACACATTATTACGAATGCAAAATATACATCGTACGAAAAGTTTGAGCCAATACAGCTGCCAGCAGCAAAGTAACAGTCTTGATGAGGGAGGGACCTAAAATAAGGGTCGCTCTCTTTTTTGTTAATACTTTTTTTAGGAAAATAGGTACAATATGAAGAGGAAGGACGTTAGAAAAGGAGAGTGCCATTTGAAAAAAAGAAAGATAGCAGTTGTTATTGTAGCGTATACCGTGTTGCTCGCGACATCTATATATACATACAAAGAGCAACTGGATCATCCTATTATGAGTGATGTAGGAAAGTTGCTTCCAACGAAAATTAAACGTGTTGAAAATGCTGAGGATGAAAGTTCATTAAAAAAGTTAGTGCAAGATGCAAATGTTTCTGGAGAGAAGATTTCTATTGCAGGTATGCAACATAGCCAAGGCGGGCAGACGTATTATCCGAACGGTACGATGCTTGATATGAAAGGCTATAATGAAATATTAGAATTCGATCCGGAGAAGAAGAGGATTAGGGTACAAAGCGGTGTCACATGGAATGACATTCAAAAGAAAATCAATCCATATGGTCTTGCAGTTCAAGTGATGCAATCTCAAAATATTTTTACTGTTGGTGGTTCATTAAGTGTAAATGTACATGGGCGTGATATTCGTCATGAAGCATTGATTGATACAGTAGAGTCGTTCAGATTGTTAATGGCAGATGGTACGGTACGTAATGTAAGTAGAGAAGAAAATGCTGACTTGTTTCCGTATGTAATTGGGGGATACGGATTGTTTGGTGTGATTTTAGATGTGACGCTACAGTTAACAAACGATGAATTGTATGAAACGCATACGAAGGTACTAGATTATAAAGAATACTCTTCATACTTTAAGAATAAAGTGCGAAGGGACGAGAATATACGTATGCATTTAGCACGTATTTCTGTTGCCCCAAATTCATTTTTAAAAGAAATGTATGTGACAGATTATGTACTGGCAGAAGATCAACAGAAGTTGAAAGAGTACAGCAAATTAAAAGAAGAAAATATTATAGCTGCGCCGAAATTCTTACTTGGGTTATCACGTTATAGTGACTGGGGAAAGGGCGCATTTTGGGATATACAAAGAAGTTATTTTGAACGTACAGATGGTAAGTACGAAACTCGAAATAACGTAATGAGATCTGATAGTGCTTTTATGGAATACGATAATCCAAACTTGACCGAAGTTTTACAAGAGTACTTTGTACCAATAGATGGTTTTGCAGAGTATATAGATGATTTGCGAAGCGTTTTAACTAAAGAGGAATTAAACCTTCTTAACATTACAATCCGCTATGTAGAAAAGAATGAGAATGCGGTGCTATCTTATGCGAAAGATGATATGTTTGCGCTTGTGCTTCTAATTAATCAAGGACGTTCTGAGGATGAAATAAAGAAAACAAAAGCGGTCATTCAGAAGATGATTGATGTTACTTTAAAGCATAATGGCAGTTATTATTTACCGTATTATTCTTATCCGGAAAAGGAGCAACTAAAGAAAGCGTATCCTCGCATAGAAGAATTCCTTCAGAAGAAGAAGGAAGTAGACCCAGAGGAAAGGTTTGTGAATTTATTTTATAAGGAGTATAGCAAATGACATATAGAAGATTTGTGGCCTCACAAAGCATTATTATGATGGCGGGTAGTATGGTATTTCCTTTTTATATACTATTGCTTCGAAATGTTGGAAATAGTTTCTCGCAATTTGGCTGGGCGTACGGCTTATTTGCCTTAACTTCAGCTCTAGTATATCCGTTAGTTGGAAGAATCTCTGATAGTGTAGGTGATAGAAAGTTATTAATTGTATACGCTTGGTCTATGGCTATATTAATGCTTTGTTTCCCTATTGCAACAGAAGTTTGGCATGTATATATTCTCCAAATTTTAATGGGGGTTTTAGTTGCTGTGCAGCGCAATACGGAGAAGACGTCGTTAGCACGAAAGGTAGCACATAAGGAAGCTGGTTACGAAATTGGGAAATACCATGTATGGACATCAATTGGTGGCGGAGTAGCTATAATTGCAACTGGTTACTTAGTGGATTTCTTTACGATAGGGACTATTTTTTACATTGCTTCAGTTTTATATGTAGTTAGTGGATTTATATTAAGCCGCAGTGATAAGTAATTAAAAGTATTTTCATTCCCATTTTTACCTGATTACCCTTTATTTGTTATACTTATGGAGAAGACAAAAGAAAAGGGGACATTGCCTTTGATGAAATTTATAGTTTTAGCTATTCTCACTTTGTTTTTGATTCCATGGACTAGAAGCGGTAATAAAATTCGCGCGGTGGATAAAGGAGGAAATGAGAAAGTTGTAAAGGGGAAGAAATCATCTGTTTTAGTTATTCCTGTTTTATTTTGGATAGGTATTGCAATCTATGAATATTTTTGGCTAATTGATGATCGAGCAGATTCTATTCTTACTCATTATTCTGTTGCAGTAGCGATTTTAATTGGGCTTGTTTTATTTTCACAAGAGCAGGTAGGGAAATTAGAAGGTATGTTAAAAGGACTTCTAATGTTTGTTTTACTCGCAAGTTACGGCTATTTTGGTTATTTGCACGATATAGTAATCTCGCAAAAGAAATATGATTCGGTCGTGAAGGTAGAGAAAGATATTTCAGAGCCATTTACTGAAAATGACCAACCGTTTACAGTTCCGCCTAAAACAGCGGAAAATAAAATGAAAAAGGTATTTGGTGATATTCCGAAAGTAGCTTATTTTGAGCTAGGGGAATTAACACCGCAAATGGTAAATGGTGAAGCCTTGTATGTAGCACCGATAGAAGTTTCGGGATTTTTTAAAGCACGTAAAGCGGAAACAATTCCAGGTTACGTAACAATGTCAGGTACAAATCCTGATGCGGAAGCGAAATTACATCTTGGTTATAAAATGAAGTATGTACCAAGCATGTTTTTCGGTAATAAATTAGAACGTGTCGTTCGAAAAGCAGAGCCAGATTTAGTTTTTAAAGGGAAACCAAAATTTGAAGTTGATGATAAAGGAAAACCGTATTATACAATGACATACGGTGAGTTTATTTCAGGAAGATCAGGGTTTGAAGTAGAAGGCGTTGTCGTTGTTGATGCACAAACAGGTGATGTGAAACGATATGATAAAGGGAATGCACCTAAATTCGTTGATGGTGTATTAAATCATGAAACAGCATCTACGTTAAATACGTACTTCGGAAAATATATTCACGGATTTTGGAACACGAAATTCTCACAAACAGACATGAAGATGCCGACTGAGTGGGGGACGAAGGAAGGCGTTACGCCAATCTTCGGAAAGGATGGTAAACTGTATTACTTTACAGACTTTACCTCTCCGAAAGAAGGAGTAGATTCTGCCCTCGGTTACTCATTAGTTGATGCACGTACAGGGAAGTTGTATTACTATAACGGAAAAGAAGTGAAGGGAATTATGGATGGTTCGGCTGCTACAGAAGTAGTGGATAATTCCTTTAAGAGAGAGAAATGGCATGGAACAATGCCGGTTATTTATAACGTATATGGTAAACCTTCTTGGATTGTACCAGTTATTGATGACGGGGGATTAGTACGTGCTCATACTGTTATATCTGCTTCTAATGCAAAAGTATTTGCGTCAGGTTCAACGCAAAAAGAAGCCCTTGAGAATTATAAAAATGCGCTGAGCGGAAGTGGTGATTCATTTAGACCAACTTCAAATGGGAAAGAAGCGCAAAAAGAAGGTACTGTACAACGTGTGTATAAAGAAAAATCAGGCGAAAATACGATTGTGTACGTATTATTAGAAAACGAGCAAAGAGTATTCATGGTACCAGCAAAGAAATTCCCATATGCAATGTTTACAGAAGTAGGAGATCCAATTCAAATCACATATTTAGACACAGGAGAAATGATGGCATCTGTATCTAAATTTACAAATAGTAATTTGAAAAAGTAAAGCGATAGAGATTCTATCGCTTTTTTTTACATTATTAAACAGGGAAATACGGTATACTTGACGTATATTTATGTTGTAACTATAATTGTTACGATTGAGTGTTTATATGAAAGGGTGAATGGAAAAAGTGAATGGAGTTAATCACGAAGTATATAAACCTGTAAAGACAAACAGGTTATGGATGATTCTTGTATTAGGGACACTTACGGCAATTGGGCCATTATCTATTGATATGTATTTGCCTTCTTTACCAAAGTTAACGGATGATTTACAAACGAGTGCATCCCTTGCGCAGCTTACATTAACTGCTTGCCTGCTTGGGCTTTCAGTAGGACAGTTATTTGTTGGTTCAATTAGTGACATTTACGGAAGACGCAAACCTCTTATTATCGCTCTTATTATTTATGTTGCTTCTTCTTTACTTTGTGCTGTTGCACCATCGATTTGGAGTTTAGTGCTTTTACGTTTCTTACAAGGTGCTTCAGGGTCTGCTGGTATCGTTATATCACGTGCAATGGTACGTGATATGTATTCAGGTTCTGAAATGACGAAGTTTTTCTCACTGCTTATGTTAGTAAACGGAGCAGCCCCTATTTTGGCACCGATTATTGGAGGGCAATTATTACAGTTCACATCATGGCGCGGCGTCTTTATCGTTCTTGGAGCAATTAGTGTATTCATGCTAATATCAGCTACTTTCGTATTACGTGAAACATTACCTCCTGAAGAAAGGGAGACAGGTGGTTTGTCGGGAACGCTGGCGACATACGGAAAGCTTCTGAAAGATCGTTTATTTATGGGTTATGCATTGTCGCAAGGATTAGTAACAGCTGCAATGTTTGCTTATATTTCTGGTTCACCGTTCGTGTTGCAAAATATATACGGGGCATCACCACAACAGTTTAGTTTGTTCTTTGCAATTAACGGTATTGGTATTATTATTGCTAGCCAAGTTACTGGTCGTTTAGCAGGAAAAGTGGATGAGAAGACATTATTTGTTTCCGGTATTGTTATTGCGGCTGTTGGCGGTCTATCGTTACTACTTACAATCGTATTAGGAATAGGTCTAATCGGTGTTTTATGCTCGCTATTTCTCGTTGTATCAAGTGTTGGGGTTGTATCAACAACTGGCTTCTCGTTAGCGATGAGAAATCAAAAACAAGCTGCAGGAACAGCATCAGCTTTACTAGGTTTATTACAGTTCATTTCAGGAGCGCTTGTTGCACCGCTAGTAGGTATTGGCGGAAGTAATACAGCACTTCCTATGGGTGTTGTTATAGCTCTTTGTGAAATTGGTGCTGTGTTATGCTATTTATTCATGGCAAAAAGAAGTGAAAAGCAGTTTGAACTGCAACAAAATTTAGAGGCTTAACAAAAAAGAGCTGATTCAAACATTTCTTTGAATCAGCTCTTTTTTTTTCATTTCCTTGAAATAACTCATGCAAAAGTTATTTGCATAAAGTGACGATACTGTGACAAAAATGTTGGTATATATATTAAGATGTGGTCTCGAGTGCAAAAATCAGGGCGTTCTCGGTATAATAACAAGTGGAGATAAAGGAAACTATAATTCGTAGTAGCTGTAGATAAAAGGAGAAAAAGAGATGAAGAAGGTTTTGGGTATTGCTGTAATGGGAAGTATGATCCTTCTAGCAGGATGTAATGGGAATAAAGAAGCGAAAGAACCAAAAGAAAAGGTAGAACAATCTACTGAACAGACAGAAGAGATGAAAGTGTATCGCGAGGTACATGAAAAGTATGATGTGAAGATGAACAAAGAAATTAATAAAGCATTACAGTTATGGGAAGTGGCGAAAGAAAAGGGCGGCAAGGAAATAACTAATGCTAAATATAAAGAAGACGTGCAAAAGGTAACAACGGGCATGTTAGAAGATATTGATCATATGCGTAAAGAAATTCGTGTGCCGAAGTCGAAAGAGGACGAACATGAACTATATGTTGGTTTCTTAAATGAATCAGAACAAGCAATGAAAAAATTGCAGAAGTTAGCAGAGGAAGAAGATTCCTCGTTGATTCGTGATATAGAAATTCATTTTTCAACAGCATCGACATACTATAAACGCTTTCAAACAGAGGCGAAAAAATAACCTTGCGCATGCGCAAGGTTATTTTTTCTTCTTACCATCTCCGTCTTCATCCTCGGATACTAATACCTTTTGTTCTTCATGAAATTCTGAAATTGTTTGTCCAGTAATATTATCGAATGGAGTGTAAAAAGAAGTGATGCTTTTCTTTTTAATGAAGAGTTTGTAGAAGCCAATGATGACGAGTATGACGATTGTTAATGGCAATCCTATAGTAGCCAGAAGTAAGGGATCCATTTTATAACTCCTTTAAAGTAATTAATTTTATTATAAGCTAAAGTAGTGATTTTAAGAAATAACGCTATTAAAAACTGATTTTTCTAAAAATATCCAATTAGATTGACTTTTCATTTTTTCAGAATTATAATTCAAAATATACAATTTGAACCAAATAATAATATAGCAATTTACTTATCCAGAGAGGTAGAGGGACTGGCCCTATGACACCTCAGCAGCGGGTTCTGTAATAGAACACCGTGCTAATTCCAGCAAGCAAGTCTTGAAAGATAAGTGATGGGCATCGTTTTATTAAGCCTTGATCTTATTTTTTAAGATCAAGGCTTTTTGTGTTTTAAGAAGTGGAGAAGGAGTAATGGGAACAAATATGTCAATAAAACAAAGTAAATTCATTTGTTTAGGGGGTTATTGAAGTGTATGTTATTAAAAAACTATCGGTTATGGTATTCACGCTATGGGTCATTACGACAGTAACATTTTTAATTATGCATATTATTCCAGGTGATCCATTTTCATCAGATGCGAAAATCTTTCCTGAAGAAGTAATACAAAACATGAGAGCAAAGTATCACCTTGATGAACCGTTATGGAATCAGTATGTTGCTTATTTGGATGGGGTAGCTCATTTTGATTTTGGGGAATCTGTTCAATCGACAGGTCAAGGTGTATCAGAAATTATAACAACCGGTTTTGGACCGTCGGCAATTATTGGTTTACAAGCTCTTGTTATTTCATTGTTAGTCGGAATTGCCGCAGGTACATTTGCCGCGCTATATCATGGGAAAGTGATTGATTATAGTGTGAGCTTGCTTGCGATTCTCGGTATTTCTATTCCTAGTTTTATTTTAGCGCCACTATTTATACAAGTATTCGCCATCCAATTTGAATTACTACCAGTGGCGTCTTGGGGAACATTTGAGCATACGGTATTACCTTCCTTCGCATTAGCACTCGGGCCAATCGCAGTTATTACAAGATTTGTTCGCTCTAATATGATTGAAGTGTTGCAGAGTGATTATATTAAGCTAGCAAGAGCGAAAGGTATACCAATTAAGAAAATCATTATAAGGCATGCTCTTCGAAATGCGATTGTTCCGGTACTTACATTTGTTGGCCCATTAATGGCTGGACTTTTAACAGGGACTTTCGTTATTGAAAAAATTTTTTCAATTCCTGGTTTAGGAAAATATTTTGTAGATAGTATTTTTAACCGAGATTATCCAGTAATTATGGGAACAACAATTTTCTATAGTTCATTATTAATCTTTTGTATTTTCATTACAGATATTATTCATCGTATTGTTGATCCGCGTATTCGGTCTATTACGTAAGGAGGGGATATTTAAATGGGGGCCTATGAAATTAATGACCAGTTATTAACGAATGAAGAGAAGAAAGAATTAACGATAAATAAAGATCAGCAAACGATTAGCCGAAAAAAGGAAGTGTTTCGCAAGTTTGTATCAAACCCTATAGCAGTTTTAGGGGCAGTGACGTTATTACTAATTATTGTTTTTTCGCTTATTGGCGAAAGTTTAACGTCATTTACTGCGAGTGAACAAGTAAAAGAAGCAACTAATTTACCGCCTAGTAGTGAGCATTGGTTTGGAACAGACGATTTAGGTAGAGATATTTGGGCGCGTACTTGGGCTGGTGGGAAAATTTCATTAACAGTTGGATTGGTAGCGGCAGCTCTTGATATAGGGCTTGGTGTACTTATCGGAGGTTTTAGTGGATATGTGAGAGGGCGTAATCGTCTTGGAACGTTAATTGATGAGTGGATTATAAGAGGGATTGAAGTGTTATACGGTATCCCATATTTATTAATTGTTATTTTACTATTAATCGTTATGAAACCAGGACTTTTTACAATTATAATCGCCCTTGCGTTAACAGGATGGATTGGCATGGCACGTCTCATTCGGGCGCAAGTACTTTCATTGAAACAAAGAGAGTTTGTTATTGCAGCAGAGCGATTAGGTACACCTCATATGAAAATTATATATGGGCATTTAATTCCAAACTTAACAGGGATTATTATCGTAAATTTATCATTTACAATTCCAGCAGCTATTTTCTCAGAATCATTTTTAAGTTTTATCGGACTTGGAGTACAATCACCAGCGGCAAGTTGGGGCACGATGACGAACGATGCACTCGGGACATTACTAAGCGGAGAATGGTGGCAACTTTTCTTCCCGGCAATCATGATTGCACTAATCATGTTCGCATTTAATGCGATTGGTGATGGTTTGCAAGATGCAATTGATCCGAAAATCGTAAAACGTAATCGAAAGGAGAAAAAACATGGCACAAATCTTATCTTTAGAAAACGTAACGTTGGCCGTTGAAAAAGAGAATAGTAAGCAAGCAATTGTGAAGCATGTTTCCTTTTCTATTAACGAAGGTGAAATAGTTGCACTTGTCGGAGAAAGTGGTTCAGGGAAAAGTGTTACAGCACAATCAATTATCGGCTTGAATCAAGAATCGATTCATATTGATGATGGAAATGTATCTTTCCAATCAAAGGAATTAACAGATTTACAAGAATCAGAATGGAATCAAATTCGCGGGAAAGATATTTCCTTTATTTTTCAAGACCCGCTTTCATTTTTAAATCCAACGATGAAGGTGGGAAGACAAATTACAGAAGTAATTGTGCAGCATGAAAAGAAATCGAAAAAAGAGGCAAAAGAAATTGCAATTAACTTACTAAATGATTTAGGGATACATGAAGCAGAGAAACGCTTTGAACAATACCCGTATCAGTTAAGCGGAGGTATGAGGCAGCGTATTTGTTTAGCAATTGCGTTTGCATGTCACCCGAAGCTCGTTATTGCAGATGAACCTACAACGGCGTTAGATGTAACAATTCAAAAACAAATTATGGGGTTATTAAAAGAGCGAAAAGAAAAACAAAATACGAGTATTTTATTAATTACTCACGATTTGGCACTTGTGCGTGAAATCGCTGACCGAGTAGTTGTTATGTACGGAGGACGCATTGTTGAAAAAGGAACGATACAAGAAGTAATAGGTTCACCTAAGCATCCGTATACGAAAAGTTTATTGCAAGCAATTCCGAATATGGATGATTCCAAAAAAGTATTACGTGCTATAGAAGGAACGACACCTTCCATTGAAACATTAAATAGCTTTGGTTGTCCTTTTGTAAATCGTTGTTCAGTAGCGATAAAAGAATGTATTCATCGTTTCCCAGAGAGAACAACATATTCTGAGGAGCATAGTTCACATTGCTGGCAGCATATTCTGGAGCATAATAAAGCGAAATCAAAAGAGAAGGTGAATGCCTCATGACGACAGATTTAATTACTGTAAAGCAAGTAACGAAAACGTATGGAATTAAAAATAAAGAAATCGCAGCGTTAAAAGGTATATCACTTTCTATTCCGAAAGGAACAACTCTTGGCATTATCGGAGAAAGTGGTTCAGGAAAAACAACACTTGGTAAGCTCATAGCTGGGATTGAAAAACCAACGTCTGGTGAAATTGATTATAACGGTCAAGTTGTTCACACGCTGAAGTCGGCTAATAAGCGAAATTTCTTACAGAAAGTACAGTTTATTTTTCAAGATTCCACAGCTGCATTAAATCCGCGCTGGAAAGTACGCGATAGCGTAACGGAAGGATATATTTCATTCGGTTTAGGCGATAAAGGATTGAAAGATAAAGTCGCAGGTGATGCATTAGAGCGTGTTGGATTAGATAGACGATATATTGATCGTTATCCCCACGAATTTAGCGGTGGACAGCGTCAACGTATTGCCATTGCAAGAGCGCTATTATGTGAGCCAGAAGTATTAATCCTTGATGAACCAATTTCAGCATTAGATGTTTCACTGCAAATCCAAATTGTACATTTGCTGCAAAAGATTCAAAAGGAACAAGGCTATACATATTTATTTATCGCACATGATTTACCGATGGTTCACTATTTATGTGAAAAAGTGGCTGTCTTATACAAAGGAGAACTTGTTGAATTTGGAAATACGGAAGAAGTATTCCGTAATCCACAACATTCTTATACAAAAACATTATTAGCATCAACACCAAAAATTTTAGGTTAAAGGGGAATGTAGGATGAAGAAGTTTTTATTATTTGTCATTATGACTGTTTTAGCAATAACTTCTGTTGCTTGCGGTAAGAAAGACACTTCAAAAGCAAGTGCTAGTAAGGGAGAAGGAGATCGATTAGTAACGAATATTGGTAGTGATCCATATACGCTTGATTCCGCTATTGCGACAGATAGCACGTCAGGTTATATAATTGGGCAGTTGTTTTCAAGTTTATATACGCAAGATAGTGACGGGAAATATCAAAATGAATTAGCAGAGAACGAAGAAGTAAATGCTGATGGAAATGAATATACAATACATTTAAAGAAAGATATTAAATGGTCAGATGGTTCTCCTATTACAGCAAATGATTTTGAGTTCGCATGGAAGCGATTATTAAATCCGAAAACGGGTTCTATGAATGCGACAGAAATGTATTTTATTAAAGGAGCAGAGGCATATAATACTGGAAAAGGTGAAGAAGGCCAAGTTGGTATTCAAGTCGTTGATCCTCAAACATTAAAGGTAACGCTTGAGCACCCAGTTGCTTCTATTAAACAAAAGTTAGCAAGTTCATTATTTATTCCATTATCTAAAAAATCAATTGATGATAACAATAAATTAAAAACAGATCCAAAAGAGTTAATTACGAACGGACCATTCACATTAAAAGAATGGAAGCATAACCAAGCAATTACAGTGCAAAAAAATAAAGAATACTACGATAAAAAGGTAACATTAAAAGAAATTGAGTTTCGTATTATTCCAGATTCTAAAACAGCGTATCAATTGTACAAATCAAAAGAATTAGATTTATTAAGTGGCTTACCACAAGAGATGATTGAGAAAGAAAAAGGGAATAAAGAATATAAACGTGTTGCGGGATTCTCATCTTATATTTACTCGTTTAACGTAGAAAAAGAGCCGTTTACAAATGCGAAAGTACGTAAAGCATTTTCATTAGCGGTTGATCGTAAGTTTATCGTTGAAAAATTGTATAAAAATAATGCACAAGAAGCATATGCATTCGTTCCAGAAGGGGCAAAAACACAAGGTGGTCGTGATTTCCGTAAAGAAAAAGGTGATTACGTAAAATTTGATTCAGCGGAAGCGAAAAAATTATTAGAAGAAGGTATGAAAGAACAAGGATGGTCTATATTACCTGAAGTAACATTAAAATTCACAACAGATACACAGCATAAAAAAGTAGCAGAAGCGATGCAAGAAATGTTCAAGAAAAATCTTGGTGTAGATATTAAATTAGAAAATAAAGAGTGGAAGAGTTATATTGACACATATAAGCAAAGTGATTTCCAATTAGCTTATATGGGATGGGGCGGCTCTCTATTAGATCCAATTACTAAACTAGATTTATATGCAGGTGATGGTCCAAACAACTATGCAAAATGGCATAATAAAGAATTTGATAATTTAATTAATCAAGCAAAAACAGAGCAAGATGAAAACAAACGCTTTGACATATTGCATAAAGCAGAAGATATTATGTTTGATGAAACACCATTAATTCCAATTATTTTCCCTAGCGCTTCGTATTTACAAAAATCATCAGTATCTGGCGTCCAATTCATTATCGGTTCTAGTCCAGAACTAAGATATGTAAAAATTAAAAAATAAAATAAAGAAGTAGGCAACCGCCTACTTCTTTATTTTATTTCTTTCTTATATTCCTTTTTCGTTCCGTCAGAGAAAACAACTTCTAAATTAAATTTTTGATAGTCTTTATCAAGCTTGAACACGTTTACTACTTGATCAATCACTTCTTGATCAGGCGTATTTTTATCAAATTTTAATTCTTGTAGAAGGGGACTTAATTTAGTAACAGCCTCGTTGCCTGTGAATTTCACATCTGTTTTATGGTCTTCAATTTTTGCTTCCATTTTCTTATCGGCTGCTACATTTTTATAATCAGCTTCGTAATCTTTCTTCGTATCTTGATAGTCTGCTTTTAAATCAAATTCATTAAAGTTTAGTTTTAAATCTGCAGGAGCCTCATTTTTTGCTTCTTCAGTCGTTTTCTTATTAGAAGTTGTATCTTCTTTTGCAGGAGCTTTACATCCTGTTAATACAGGTACTAGCATAAGAGCTAATAAAGCTGATAGTAAAATTCTCATTATAAATTCCTCCTTATGTAATTTCTTTCTATACAAGTTTTTCCCAATTTCATGTAATTATGTATAAACCTAATAAATTATTTCCTTAAGGGGGACACATGCTTATTAATTAAATTGAAAGTAATTTGTATGTATATGAGGATTTTTAAAGAATGCCTTTGCGCTTTCTAAAACATATTAAACAATCGGCGAATTATTTCCCGCAACATATGCAGCGAATGGTTATTACACAATAATATTTGGTGGAGTTAATTTAGAGAAAAATATTATTTCATTATTATTTATTATACTAGTTACATAATTGGTAGCGGGAATCACTATAGGTATAAAAGGAATAGTAAAGGGAAGAGGTTTTGTAGCTAAAGACGTATAAAGTAAAAAAGGTATCCTTCATGTGGATACCTTTTTTACTAGCGTTTGTTATTTTGCAACTTCTGTCCACTTGTAGTTAAATTCACCGCCGAAGTCAGTTGTTACAAGTCCTTTAATAAATCCGCGTTGTAAGTAAGAACGACCTTGTTGGTATAAAGGAGCGACAGC
Source organism: Bacillus sp. FSL R9-9410 (assembly GCF_038050385.1). Taxonomy (NCBI): domain Bacteria; kingdom Bacillati; phylum Bacillota; class Bacilli; order Caryophanales; family Bacillaceae; genus Bacillus; species Bacillus sp. FSL R9-9410. The sequence continues at coordinate 4,455,882 of NZ_JBBOTV010000001.1, read as the reverse complement.
ACCATCTTGTAATAAGATTTTTTCAGCTTGCTTCATTGCTTCAAAGCGTACTTTTTCATCACCAGCTAAATCAGTTTTTACTTTACGAATAAGCTCGTCGTACTCTTTGTTAGAGTATTTATCGAAGTTATAAGCACTATCTGTTGTGAATAGATCTAAGAATGTAATAGGATCCGCGAAGTCAGGGCCCCAGCCATCGATTCCGATTTCGTAATCACCACTTAATAGTAGTTTTAACTGTTGTTTACGTGGTTGAGGTTTTAAATCCACTGTTAATCCATCTAGATTCTTTTCTAATTCACCTTTTAAATATTCACCAGTCTTTTTAGCTAAAGCATTATCACTTGTTAATAGTTCAATTGTTACTTTGTCAGTACCAAGTTCTTGTTTCGCCTTTTTCCAGTTTTCTTTTGCTGTTTTCACATCATCTTTAACTAGGTTTCCGTTTTCTTTACGGAAGTCATTACCGTCCGGACTTTTTGCGAATTTCGCAGGAACCATTCCTTCTGCCGAGATTGCACCGTTATTTAAAATTGTTTCTACGTACGCTTTTTTATTCATTGCTCCGTTAATAGCGAGGCGTGCATTTTGATTTTTTAATACTGCATTTTTTTGATTTAGTCGTAAGAATTGAATACCGACTTCAGCGCGTTCTTTAAAGTTTGCATCGTTTTTATATTTATCAACAAACTCCGCAGTTAAAGCAACACGATCAATTTGTCCTGAATCATATAAGTTAACTTCTGTAGACTTATCTTTAACGACATTGAAGTTGATTTCTTCTAGTTTTACAGTTTTAGCATCCCAATAGTTAGGGTTCTTCTTCAATTGGAAGCTTTGTTCATGTTTCCAGTTATCTAACGTGAAAGCCCCGTTGTAAATTAAATGATTCGTTTCTAAACCGTATTTATCACCTTGAGATTTTAAATACTCTTCATTAATTGGTAAGAATGTTGAAAATGTTGTTAAGCTTAAGAAGTAGGGAACAGGGCGGTCCAGTTGTACTTCTACAGTTTTATCATCAAGAGCTTTAACACCTAATTGATCGATCGCGGCTTCTTTTTGGTTTATTTGTTTCGCATTTTTTATATCAAAGAATAAGAATGCATATTCAGCAGCTGTTTCAGGATTTACGGCACGTTGCCAAGCGAAAACAAAATCTTTTGCTGTAACAGAAGTACCGTTTGACCATTTTGAATCACGAAGATGGAATGTGTATTTTGTTTTATCTGGACTAATGTCAACCGATTCAGCAACACCAGGAATCGGTGTATTATCTTCCCCCATTGCATATAAACCTTCAAAAACATTTCGCATTACGTTCATAGATTCCCCGTCCGTTGCTTTTGCAACATCCATTGTTGGAATTTCTGAAGCAAATGATAAGTTAATTGCTTGTTTATTAGGTGCTTTATCGTTTGCTTTCGCTCCGCCTGCATTTTCTTTATTTCCCCCGCAAGCAGTTAGTAGTAGACTCGCCCCTAAAACTGATGCAACAACAGGTACAACTTTTTTCTTCATTGTTCTTTCCTCCCTAAATGTGTTGTTCGTAACGTCATAATGTCCATGTCTTAAAGTGTAGCTATAGAAGAAGAGAAAACCTATTATAAATATGTGTATGTAGGTAATCAGGTGTTCTATATGTATATACATGTTGAACTATAATCTATCGTTATATGTTTCAACTTAGTAGACATTACATTTTGGTGGTGAAATATTTCGTTTCTTTGATTATTTAGAATATTAACACTGGAAAGAACTATATGTCAATAATAAAAATAGAATGTTAATTTCTTGAAATAATATATTGAAAAAGTAGATTCCCGTGTATTAAGGAATCTACTTTTAATGTATTTTATGAAAAAATAATTAGTATGGTGGAATAACGTTGATCAAAGTTACAATTTATTTTTCGATTTTTGCCCACTTGAAGTTTAACTGGCCTGCAAAGTCAACTTGCACAATTCCTTTTACATAAGAACGCTCTAAATAAGATTCTCCTTTTTGGTAAAGAGGAGCGATAACAGAGTCCTTAAATAATATTTTTTCTGATGCTAGTAACGCTTCCCAGCGAGCTTTTTCATCACCAGCCAAGGTAGTTTTAACTTTTTCAATTGTGTCATCAAACTCTTTATTAGAGTAATGATCTAAGTTGTAAGGGTTATTCGTCGTAAATAGTTCAAGGAATGTAATTGGATCAGCAAAGTCAGGACTCCAACCGTCAATTCCAATTTCGTAGTCACCTTTTAATAAGAGTGAAACTTGCTGCTTACGCGGTTGAGGTTTTATATTTACTGTTAAGCCGTCTAAATTTTTTTCTAGTTGTCCTTTTAAGAATTCACCAGTTTTCTTTTCAAGGTCACCATCACTGGTTAATAATTCTAATGTGATTTTTTCAGATCCAAGTTCTTGTTTTGCCTTTTTCCATAATTCTTGTGCAGATTTTGTATCGATTTTTGTTAAATCGCCGTTTGCAGTACGGAAGTCTGTTCCGTCAGGTCCTTTTGCAAAGTTTTTTGGAACGAGACTATTAGCTGGTGTAGAGCCATCGTTTAATAACGTATTTACAAAGGATTTTCGGTCAATTGTCTGAGCAATCGCTTGGCGTGCAGAGACATTTTGAAGTACTTTGTTTTGTTGGTTCATACGTAAAAATTGTACGCCTACATTTGGACGTTCTTTAAAGTTCCCATCTTTTTTATACTTATCAACGAAATCAGACGTTAATTTTATACGGTCTAATTGTTTTGATTCAAATAAATTTACTTCCGTTGATTTCTCTTTTACAACGTTGAAATTGATTTCTTCGAGTTTGACATTATCTTTATCCCAATAGGTAGGGTTTTTCTTAAATTTAAAGCTTTGTTCATGCTTCCAATCGTTTAGTGTGAAAGCTCCGTTGTATAAGATTTTATTATCTTCTAAAGCGTACTTATCACCTTGTGCTTTAAAGAATTCCTCGTTGATTGGTAGAAATGTTGGGAACGCCGTTAAGCTAATAAAATACGGAACAGGACGCTCTAATTCTACTTCAAACGTATGGTCATCAACTGCTTTTACACCAAGTTGATCGGCTGGAAGCTCTTTACTATTAATTTTTTTAGCGTTTTTAATATCAAAGAATAAAAAAGCATATTCAGAGGCTGTTGCTGGATCAACAGCTCTTTGCCAAGCGAAGACAAAATCTTTCGCTGTTACAGGTGTGCCGTTCGACCATTTTGAATCTCGTAAATGGAATGTGTATTTCGTTTTATCGCCACTCACTTCATGAGATTTTGCAGCGCCAGGAACAGGTTTATTACCTTCGCCAAGATTGTATAAACCTTCAAATACGTTTCTCATTACTTGACCAGAATCAGTATCTGTAGCACGAGCCGTATCCATTGTTCGAATCTCAGTAGGTGAAGATAAGTTTAAAACTTGCTTACTAGGTGCCTCATCTTTTGCATTTGCTCCGCTTGCTTCGTTTTTATAACTACCGCAACCAGCTAATAAAATACTTACTCCTACAACTGATGCAATACCGGGTACAAACTTCTTTTTCATTTGATTTTCCTCCTAAATAGTTAATAAGATTGGATGATGATGAGGGAATGAAAAACAAAAATCCCTCTTTTCGTATTGAGAAAGAGGGATTTTTACGTACAAGTTATGCACCCGTATATAAACGAAGTCCCTCATTCTATCTTTCAAGCATAAAGCTTGCAGGAAGTGGCACAGTATTCAAAATGAACCTGTTGCCGAGGTTTCAAAGGGCCAGTCCCTCCACCTCTCTTGATACAATGAGTAAATGAATTTTATTAATTTTTGTGTTTCTTTGATAATTCAAAATCTTACACCTTAGATAATGAAGTGTCAATCAAATGGAATATAGTTTAAATTTTCAGTTTTATTTAAAATAAAAAAACCACTGCATATGGCAGTGGTTTCCCTACTAGAAGTTAAAGTTATCTGGATCTGGACCAACGCGATGATTTTCATTTAAAGCTTGAATTGCTTTCATATCCTCCGAGCTTAATTCAAAGTCGAAGATGTTCGCATTTTCAATAATGCGGTGTTCTTTAATAGACTTAGGGATTGTTACAACTTCATTTTGCAGATCCCAACGTAAAATAACTTGTGCAGTTGATTTATTATGTTTTGCAGCAATTTCTTGTAGTGTTGGATTATCCAGTAGCTGCCCTTGCATTAATGGTGACCAAGCCTCAAGCTGGATGTTATGTTCTTTACAGAAAGCATGTAATTCTTCTTGTGCTAAGCGAGGGTGGTATTCCACTTGGTTGACCATTGGCTTGATTTCAGCAATTTCAAATACGTCTTGTAAGTGGTGAATGTGGAAATTACTCACACCGATAGCACGAACACGACCATCTTTATAAAGCTGCTCTAAAGCTTTCCATGATTCATTGTATTTTCCTTTTACAGGCCAATGTACTAAGTATAGATCTAAATATTCTAGACCTAATTTTTCTAATGTAGTTTCAAATGCTTGCAATGTTGACTCGTAACCTTGATCACTATTCCACACTTTTGAAGTGATGAACAACTCTTCACGAGGAATACCAGATTCTTGAATTGCCTGTCCAACGCCTTCTTCGTTTTTATATATCGCAGCAGTATCGATACTACGGTATCCATTTTTTATAGCTGCTTTTACAGAATCAATTACTTCTGTACCATCTTCTACTTTAAAAACACCTAAGCCGAACCAAGGCATTTTTACGCCGTTATGTAATGTTGTATAGTCGTTTAAACTTGTTAAAGTCATATTAATTCCCCCTAGCTTTTTTATTGGTTGCTTCTACTGCTTGTTGAATGACTTCTGAAAAATTATTTTCATATAGAACTTTTAAGCCTTCAGCCGTTGAACCTCCTGGTGTTGTTACTTGTTCGCGGAGCATAGCTGGATCCTGATTTTGCTGAAGCATAGCGGCAGAGCCAGCAATCATTTGAATGACAAGGTGTTTTGCTGTTTCCTCATCAATACCATAGCTTTTCGTTGCTTCAATTAAACCTTCAGCAAAGTGATAGAGAAAAGCAGGTGCACTACCAGTAACTGCGGTAAGTTGGTGAACTTCTTCTTCGGTACAAAACTGTGAGGTACCGATACCCTTTAAAAGAAGTTGTAACGTTTCTTGATGTGTTTCATCTACAGAATGTCCCGTCGTATATAAGGAGATAGACTTTCCAATTTCAGCAGCTGTATTTGGCATAATCCAAGCAACAGGTGTCCCTTGGGGAAGCCTTTCTTCTAGATAAGATGGTCCGATTCCGGCAGCAACTGTCACGACAAATTGATTAGTTAGAAGAGGGGATAGATCCGCTAATAGCTGTTCATGTGCGACAGGCGGCATTGCTAAAACGATTGTATCTACAGATTTAATATGCTGCTTCCAATCAGTTGTAATCGATAGATCATATTGAGTTTGTAATTGCGTTAGTTTTTCTCTGTTGCTTCGGTTGGAAACAATAATTTCTTCGATGTATTCTTTACTTGTTGTAAGTAGTCCAGCAAATATGGCTTCTGCCATACGACCGGCACCAATAAATAAAATTCGATGTTTATTAGGCATATCCTTTATTCCTTTCTGATGAGAATATGTTATAAAAAACGATACCATTTTTAAGAGAATTTTGTAAAAAGAAACGGCTTATAGTGGAGGGAATACAATTGGATAAAAAGGAGTATGAAGATTATTATACTTGAAAAATAGTTATAATTAAAAATCCCTGAAGCATTTATGCTTCAGGGATTGATAAATTATAAGTTTATGCTTTCGTCATACCAAGCAATACAGCGCCGCCGATAATTAAAACACTACCTAGTGCAATAAAGATCAATTGACGTTTTGTTTTCTTTTCACCTAAGAAGACAATCGCACCGAATGTTGAGATAACGATTCCAGTTTGAGATAATGGGAAGCTTGTTGCTACTCCAACACGTGGTAATGAAAGAAGTAAGAATAAGTTTCCTGTTCCCCATAGTAAACCAGATACAGCATTACGAATTGCATATTTGTTAAATGGTTTATGTTTAGACGTCAGTACAACCGCACCGACGAACATACCAACTGCCTGTGGTAAAATAGCAGACCAACCATCGATATTATACCAACGAATAATAATTACATATACAAGATAGCCGAAAGTAGAAACAATTAAAGTAAGAAGTCCCTTTTTCAATTGTCCTGGTGGCTGTGCATTTTCTTTATCATCTAGTGATGTGAATACTACACCAATTACGATTAATAGGATTGCAATCGTTCCCAGAACAATTGTTGTAGTAGTAGTCCACTCACGAAAAGCGATAACTCCAAAGATAGAAGTTGCAACAAGTTGCATACCAGTAGAAATAGTTACAGTAGTTGAAACACCTAGTTTTTCAACTGTTTTTAATTGGTTTACTTGTCCTAAAGCCCAGAATAAACCTGAAATAAAGCCAACAATCAAGACTGTCATTGTTAAAGTTGGTTGAGTAAATACATACATAGTTGTTGCGAAGAATAGAGCACCGATTGTCATACCTACCGTTTGGCTATATGCACCACCGCCCATTTTTACGCTTACTAATAAGATGTTTCCCCATGCGATTGCAGGAAGAAGCGCTAATAAAATGTCCATTACAAGACTCCCTTCGGTTTTCTATACCAATATAATTACATATCGTTCTAACGATCGGTAATGCCCCACTAATAGAGTAGAAGATTACCGATCGCTAAAACAGGATGAAGAATTTACGATATAAATGCGTTTTCATTTCTTCATTTTTTGAAACACTTTCATATAATAACAGGAAATTACCTATTTTAGAAAGTGAATTCAAATAAAATGTATATTTAAATAAGAGGAAAAATTCAGTTATTAATCAAATCATTTTATTTTCCGGGAAATAAAAAGCAACTTTTGTCGAAAGTTGCTTTAAGAAGTAGTAATTCTTCTATTAATGAGTTGAATGCATAGTAAGAATAGAAGGGACATACTAATCGTTATGATTACAAGTGTCCAAGCTAGTTGCATATTACTCGCATCAATAGCCATATAAATCGCCGTTGGAATCGTCTGAGTTTTGCCAGGTATATTTCCTGCAAACATTAAAGTTGCACCAAATTCACCGAGTGCGCGAACAAAGCTTAAAATCATACCGCTAAGTAGTGCGGGGAATGCAAGCGGGAGTGTAACATGTAGAAAAACTTGATATTCACTTGCACCAAGATCGCGCGCGCCATCTTCAATTTGTACATTTGCGATAGAAAATCCTGTTTTTGCTGATTGGTACATGAGCGGAAATGCAACGACTGTAGAAGCAATGATAGCAGCAGTAGATGTAAACATAATGGACTGCTGAAATAATGATTCAATCCACTTTCCAATGGGACTGTTATTTCCAAAAATGATAATTAGAAAAAAGCCGATAACAGTTGGTGGAAGCACCATTGGTAATAAGAAAATAGTTTCTAGTAGTACTTTATATCGCCACGAGGAGCGCGCTAATGCTCGTCCAATAATCGTTCCTAAGATTGTAACGATTATTGTGGCGCACGCAGCTACTCGCAAGGATAGAAAGACAGGTGACAAAATTGCATCAAAGCTCATAGCGATTATGGCAGGATTGTAAATCCATATTTCTTAAAGATAGATTGTGCATCTTTTGATTGTAAATACTCATAGAATGAAGTCGCCTCTTTCTTATGCTTAGATTCCTTTATAACACCTAAAGGATAGTGGATTGGCTCATGAGAATTAGCTGCTACCGCTTCTACAATTTTTACCTTGTCTGAAACGAGAGCGTCTGTTTTATATACAATACCAGCATCAACATTACCTGTTTCTACATATGTTAACACTTGGCGAACATCTTTTGTAAATACGATTTTATTTTGAACGTCATTCCAAAGATTTTCATATGTGAGAGAAGCTTTTGCATATTTTCCTGCAGGTACAGATTCGGGTGTACCAAGTGCGATTTTCTCGATTTTCTCATCCTTTAAATCTTGAAATTTTGTAAGAGCACTATCTTTTGGAACGACTAGAACTAGTTCATTTCCAAGAAGGTTTTTCCCTTCTTTTTCATTAATAAATCCTTTTTTAACAAGAGTTTGGAATTTATCCTCTGCTGCAGAGAAGAATAAATCAGCAGGTGCACCTTGCTCAATTTGTTGTTGAAGTGCACCAGAAGCACCGAAGTTAAAAGAAAGTTTAATGTTTGGTTCTTTCTCTTTATATTGCTTTTCAATTTCTTTTAATGCATCTTGTAAACTTGCAGCCGCTGATATAGTCAGCTCCACTAATTCTCCCTCTTTAGCAGCTGACTTTTCTTCACTTGAACAAGCTACACTGAATATAAGAAGAAAAGAAAGTATAAGTACCCCAATGGATCGTAAAGTAAATTTGTTCATAAAAAATCTCCCTTCGTTTACTAAGTTAATTATAACTAAATATAACTAATTATAACTAGTTATAATTGAATATAATTTGAACGATATAGTTGTTTTTAAAAACTAGGAGAAATATTCTTTTCTTTGTTACAATGAAGGAAGAAAGTGAGGAATCGTCTATGGATCATCATTCCTACACAACGGAAGAAGTAGCAAAGCAATTAAAAGTATCAAAATTAACTGTATACGACCTAATTAAAAAAGGAGAACTTCCTTCTTATAGGGTTGGTAGACAAATGCGCATTGATGCAGCTGATTTAGAACAATATATAAAGCAAATGAAAACAGGGAAGGTACAATTTACTCCTGTAAAGAAGGACGAAATTAGTAGTTCGAATACACGCATCATTAGTGGTCAAGAACTAACGTTAGATATGTTGGCAAAGCATATAGAAAATCGATTGCCAAATTCTAATATATTGAGAGCGTATCAAGGTAGTTTAACGAGTTTAGTGAAGATGTACCAAGGAGAAGGAAGCGTCGTTAGTTTACACTTATTTGATGGTGAAACGGGTACATATAATGTTCCTTACGTAAAACGTATTTTAGTTGGACAACCATATATTATGATGAATTTATTAGCAAGAAATGTTGGGTTTTATGTGCAAAAAGGGAATCCACAAAATATAAAAACATGGGCTGATTTAGCTCAGTCATCTATACGATTTGTAAATCGAGAAAAAGGTTCTGGTATTAGGGTGTTAGTGGATGAGCAATTGCGAATTCGAAAATTAAGTAAAGAAGATATTAACGGGTATGAATGGGAAGAATCGAATCACCTTGGTGTTGCCTCGCAAGTCGCGAATGGAAAAGCTGATGTTGGGGTAGGATCAGAAAAGTTTTCCCAAATTGTGAACGTAGACTTTATTCCAATAATGAAAGAACAGTATGATTTAGTACTTCTGAAGAATAAAGAAAATGAGGAACTTATTGAGGTTATAAAAGGGATTTTGCAATCTGAAGAGTTTCACAATGAATTAAAAGCAATTGGTGGATATGATATAAGTAAAACAGGCCAAATTATATATGAAACAAACTAAAAAGCTGCTTGTCTATAAGACGAGCGGCCTTTTCTATATAAAGGGGGGAACCAATTGTTAAACGAGACTTTGAGCAAGTGTGTAAATGAAAGCTGTAAGAAGAGTAGCTCCACTTGCAAGTCCGACAAAGTCTGATTTGTTGAAGGTAATGTTGTTCATCATAATCTCTCCTTATTTGTTTAATGTAGTTGCAACTGCTTTTGCATCGACAAGTGCGGATAGCACCATGCCCATTGTATTGAAAAATTTGTTTGATTTCATTTTGTTCATCATGCGTATCCGCTCCTTTTCGAATTGTTGTTGCCCTGCTTTCTGTCTTAATTATATGAAATATGGCCGCCTACAACTATCGAATTAGCTTACGGGAGGATTACACTTTTGTAAGAAAAAAAGACATTCATGTAAGAATGTCTTTTAAAGCATATTGATATGATGGTGCTCTTTAATTGTTTTTAAAAAGCTGCGCATCGAATTGGTCATGTAACTATCTTTACGGCGTATGAAAACAGTTGAAATACTGCCGTATTTCTCCGGAATTGGATGGCAGTGGACTTTACCTGCTGTAGAAAGGTGCTGCACCGCAGACTGGGGGACGAGTGTAATCCCAAGACCGAGCGCTACGCTATTTAATATAGTTTCTAATATGTTAAATTCCATAATTCTTTTTGGTAGCAAACCTTCATCTTTAAGCCATCGTTCAAGCTTGGAACGGTATCCACATCCTTGATTAAAAACGAGTAGGGGCGTCGTAGTAAATTCTTCTATATGAAAAGCTTTATTTTGTGTAACAAGCATTAATTTCTCAGTACTAACATCGTATTGTTCAATTAGTGGATGTTTAATAGGACCTGATATAAAGGCGCCATCTAATTGATGATCAAGTACTTCTCTAATAAGTTCTTCCGTTAGACCGGCTTGTAATGATAAATCGACATTTGGATAGCTTTTATAGTAAGAAGACAAGATGGTAGGTAATGTACTGACTGTTTCGACTGTACCAATTTTTAATATGCCAGATGGTGTTTCACTATCTAAAAACACTTGTTTTAGCTCTTCAACATCTTGCAAAATTTTATGAACGTAAACGAGCATCTTTCTTCCTTCAGCTGTTAAAGTCATGCCTCGCTTATGACGGTAAAAGAGAGGTGTTTTCAGCTCGTTTTCTAATTGTTTAATACGTGCGGTTACATTTGATTGTACGTAATTTAATTCCTTTGCTGCGCCGCTTACACTACCGCGGTCGGCAACGCTTTGGAAGATTTGTAAGTCTCGTAATTCCATTTTATGCTCCTCCTTGATGTTAACTATCATTATAAATGATAGTTAACATCATTTTGAATCATTTTACGTGATATATTTTTTCTTTTACAATTCTCCTTGTGCAAATAGAAAGAAGCGGGGGATTGTGGTGAGAAAAGGTCAAATGATAATAGGTGCTTTAGCGTGTTTAATTGCAAGTATGTCATGGGGAGCGATGTTTCCGGTTGCTGATCATGCTCTAGAATACATAGATCCATTTTATTTTTCATTTATTCGTTATGGGGCGGTAGCAATTGTATTGATTGTATTATTGCTAATGAAAGAAGGAAAGAAAGCATTTCGCTTAGAAGGAAGAGGAAAGTTACTCGTCTTTTTTGGAACGATGGCTTTTACCGTGTATAATGTATTAATTTTTCTAGGACAAATGTTAATGGGGAAATCAGGTGTGATGGTAGCTTCTATTATGGAGGCGCTTATGCCGATGATTTCAATTTGTATTTTATGGGGATATAAAAATATAAAGCCGAAGAAATATATGATAACGAGCATGATTATTGCGTTTGTAGGGGCTGTATTTGTTATTACGAAAGGTGATATGAGTTTCTTTTTAACATTGAAAGATAATATGTTTTCACTAGTATTTATATTTGTTGGTGTTGTAGGATGGGTTATTTATACGATGGGTGGTCAAACGTGTAGCGATTGGTCAACATTACGTTATTCAACATTAACTTGTATATTTGGGACAGCAGTTACAGGAATTATAACTATAATCATTACGTCACTTGGATATGTATCTGTTCCAAGTATGGAAACGATTTCTATTGTGAAATATGATTTATTATTTATGATGACATTACCTGGTATTGTAGCGCTACTTGCTTGGAACTACGGTGTGAAAATCTTATCATCAATTAATGGTATTTTATTTATTAACTTTGTGCCAATTACTACTTTAGTTATTATGATGATACAAGGATATAAAATAACGACATTTGATGTATTAGGAACATTATTTGTTATTGCAGCGCTTATTCGTAATAATGTTTGTCAGAGAAAAGAAGAAAATATAAATAAACAAATTTTGCAAGAAAAGCAATTGCGTCAAGCTGTTTAATAGGCAACTGGAGGATTTTATATGTTAGAAAGTTTATTGTTTTTCTTTGCTGCTGGAGTTGCCTGCGAGCTTGCAGCAATTAATCGAAACGGTCGTAAAAATATAAAACAACAAGCTGAACTGATACAGCTTTTAAAAGACTTGAAGGAAAGAAAAAATTAAAAAGACGACCGGGCATAGACGGTCGTCTTTTTCTATATAAAGTGAAACTTTAATCAGTGGGATTTTGTTCATTCCCCACTGATTATTAGTTGAACCAATCGGGCGTTTACGGGCAGTGGATCTCCCACCTAACTTCTTTGCTACAGCCGAATTTTGAGGTGGGAGTCTTACTGCCCACAAATAGCGGGATAAAGGGGGAAGGGGACACAAAGTTATACAAGCGTAGCAGCGTAAATGAAAGCAGTAAGAAGAATCGAGCCGCTAGCTAGTCCTAAAAAATCTAATTTGTTAAAAGTCATGTTATTCATTATAAATTCTCCTTACTTGTTTAATGTAGAAGCAACAGCTTTTGCATCGATAAGAGCGGAAAATACCATGCCCATTGTATTTAAGAAATTGTTCGTTTTCATTTTGTTCATCATATAGATCCGCTCCTTTTCAAATGGTTGTTGTTACTTTCTAACTTGATTGTATAAGATATTGGGGGGAGTCACTATCGAATTAGCTTACAAGAAAATTACACTTTTGTAAGAATTGAAATTTAACAATAAATACTTATTTTTATTACCAACTCCTAAAACTTAGTGTTATAATTGTTGTAAGAATATGATTCCAATTCGGATGTTTAGAAAGGAACGAAATGAATGTATAAACCAATTACATTTTCGTTGAAATATATATTTAAAATGGCTGGGAAGGTAGAAGTACAAGGGAGAGAGAAATTACCGGAAGATGGCCCTTACGTTGTTGCGTGTACCCATACAAGTTTTATGGACGTTTTAATGTTAGCAGCAGGAATGTACCCAACCCAAATTCATTACATGGCAAAAAAAGAATTGTTTGAAGGGAAATTCAAAAATTGGTTTTTTAAAAATGTAAATGCATTCCCTGTAGATCGTGCGAATCCAGGGCCAAGCACATTGAAAATTCCATCGCGTTTATTAAAAGAGGGAAAAGTGGTAGGGATTTTCCCGAGTGGAACGAGATCATCAGAAGACGTTTCATTAAAAGCTGGGGCCGTTACGATTGCAATGCGTTCTAACGTTCCGTTAATACCGGCAGCTTATGTTGGTCCATCAAGTGTAAAAGAATTGATAAAAGGAAAAAAAGCGCGATTAGTTTTTGGGGACCCGATTCAAATTGATGCTGAAGAACAAATAGATCGAAAAACGGCTATGAAAATGATGACAGATGAATTAAATGCAAAGTTTGAAGAACTAAAGGCAGTTTTGCAGCCAAATCAAAACTAAGAAAAGACGACCGGGCATAGACGGTCGTCTTTTCTATTATTATTTATATAAAGGGGAAAGGGGACACAAAGTTATAGTGTAGCAGCGTAAATGAAAGCAGTAAGAAGAACCGTGCCGCTAGCTAGTCCTAAAAAATCTAATTTATTAAAAGTGATGTTGTTCATAATGCATTCTCCTTACTTGTTTAATGTAGAAGCAACAGCTTTTGCATCGATAAGAGCGGAAAATACCAAGCTCATTGTATTTAAGAAATTGTTCGTTTTCATTTTGTTCATCATATAGATCCGCTCCTTTTCAAATAGTTGTTGCCCTGTTTCTGACTTAATTATATGAAATGTTGCGGAGAGTCACTATCGAATTAGCTTACAGGAAAATTACACTTTTGTAAGAAAAACGAATGAAAGTGTCATGATGAGAAGATTTGACATATGTTCATGTGATTTATTAAGTTAAAAGTAGAGGTGAGTGTATGGCTAATATTAAAGATATTGCAAAGATGGCTGGGGTTTCAGTTACGACTGTTTCGAGGGTATTAAATGATCATCCATATGTAAGTGAAGAAAAAAGGAAAGTTGTTTTAGAAATAGTTGAGAAATTGAATTACTCGCAAAATGCAAATGCTGTTCATTTATCAAAAGGGAAGACGAATATTGTTGGCGTGATTTTACCTTATATTAATCATCCGTCTTTTGATGCGATGGTGGGTGGAATGATGGAAGTTGCGTTAGCTCATAATTACAGGGTGCTTCTTTGTCAAACGAATTACAATAAAAAAGAAGAAATGAAAAGTTTACATATGTTGAAAACAAAGCAACTAGACGGTCTTATCATTTGTTCTCGTGCCAATGAGTGGGAAATTATAGAGCCGTATGCAGCGTATGGGGCGGTTATTGCTTGTGAGGATAATGATATTGAAAGCATATCGAGTGTATATACAGATCATTTTAATGCCTTTCAATTAGGGATGAGTTACCTTATTGAAAAAGGTTATAAGAAGATTGGATATTGTACGGGAAGAAAGTTAGGGCCAAGTAGTAAGAAACGTTTTGATGCTTATAAACAACAGCTACAATTAATAGATGAAGAAGTGATGGAAGATCGGATTTTCACAGAATGCTTTACATTAGAAGATGGTGTAAGAGTTGCACATCAATTCAAGGAGATGGAGAATCCTCCTGAAGCATTAATAGTGGCAGGAGATGAAGTTGCTATTGGGATCATGACAGAAGTTGAAAAATTAGGTATTAAAGTTCCTGAAGATTTAGCGATTATTGGTTTTGATAATCAACCGATTTCTCAAGTTTTACAACTGACAACCATTGACCAAAATTTAAAGGGAATAGGTAAGACGGCTTTTGAAATGTTTTATAGGCAAGTAAGTGATGAGAGTTCTAAACAAGAAAAGATGGAAATTCCGTATAAACTTGTGGAACGCTTCACAGTTTAGTATTTATCCGTTATGTGTATAAGCACATAACGGATTATTTTTTGAAATGTCTTTGACAAGAAACCCGTTTCATACTTTATAAAAGAGTTACACCGGTCTGTAATAATCCATGGATTCTTTTCAAGTGTTAAAAAATGAATAGAATTTGGAGGAATATGCATGAGTGAACTTTTATTAAGTATGAAAAAATATGTAGAGGATGACGAAAAGATTTTAGCGTTTGTCGTAGGGATATTTGAAAAGGATGACTTTACTTTATGTTATCAACATGGGATTTTTGTTGCCACTACTAGACGTCTTCTGTTTTACGGGAAATTTTCGTGCTATCCTGCGATATTTGAAGAGTATTCATATTTGCATATAGATGACATAGATTTCCGTCCATATTTCGAATGTACTTGTAATCGTGAAACCATTAGAGCTAAGTATATTCAGAGTGGGAATGTGGAGCGCTTTGTCCGTACAGTTAGAGCGAATATGAATAATTAATCACCCCTTTGTTTAAACATAATATCTTGGTCTTTGTGAGGGGAAATGCGGAATAAAAACCACTTCTAAACCTCTAGGAGATAGTGATACAATGTCAAATGGGGGGAGGGATGAACTATGGTTAATCAACGTATAAAGGAAATCGCATTAATTACAATCGGTTCATTACTATTTGCAATTGGTATTAATTACTTCGCAATTCCAAACCGTTTATCAGAGGGTGGAATCATTGGTTTAACGGTTGTTACTTATTATTTATTTGATTGGTCACCAGGAATTGTGAATTTTGGTTTAAATGCAATTTTATTAGCTGTAGGTTATAAATTTTTTGATAAGAAAACGATGGTTTACACAATTATAGGTATTGTGGAAACATCTTTGTTTTTATACGTTACAGAGCACATTCAGTATCAAGTAAATAGTGATACATTATTAGCGGCTTTATTCGCTGGTGTATTTGTAGGTGTCGGATTAGGATGTATGTTCAAAGCTGGAGGTACATCAGGAGGATCGGCAATTTTAGCGCAGTTAGCAAATCAATATTTAGGTTGGAGCGTCGGAAAAGGCGTACTTATTATTGATATTATTGTAATTGCTGGTTCTGTATTTATAATAGGACAAGAAAAGGCGATGTATACACTTGTAGCTGTATTTGTCGGAGCAAAAGTGATTGATTTCATCGTGGAAGGTATGGATACAAAAACAGCTGTTACGATTATTTCGAATCAACCAGACTTAATTCGAGAGACTATTACGAAAAACATGACACGCGGTGTCACTGTATTAGAAGGACGCGGCGGATATACTGGTAAAAATAAAGAAGTATTGTATGTCGTTATTAATAAACAAGAGCTTGTTAAGTTAAAGCAAGTTATTAGTAGAGTTGATGAAGATGCCTTCGTTGTCATTCACGATGTGCGTGATGTACTTGGTGGTGGCTTTAAAGCAAGCTAAAAGATGAACGAGAAAATTCGTTCATCTTTTTTTTATCCCGCATTAACGGGCAGTAAGACTCCCACCTCAAAATTCGACACATGCGAGGAAGTTAGGTGGGAGATTAACTGCCCGTAAAAGCCCGATTGGTGAAGGCTAATAATCAGAGGGGGATGGACAAAACCCCCTCTGATTAAAGTTTCACTTTATTCTTACAAAAATGTAAGGGTAATGTAATGGGATTGAATGGTAGATTAAATTCCTGCTCTTTAGAATGGATGTATAAGTATCCTGCAGAGGAGGAAGATCAGTATTATGAAGAAAAAAATAATTACTACTGTAATAGCTATGGTAGCGATAGTAGTAGTATTACTACCTACGAAACTTGGACCAGTTATTGATAAATATAATCCGCTTTATACGACGAAAGAATACTATACAATTGTGGATACGATTGGTCAGCATGTCGGTGATGAATGGTATGAATATGAATTTATTGCATTTGATGAACGTGGAAGAGAACAAAAAATAAAGAAAACTGTTAAACATATGTTAAAGAGAGAAGAAGCGTTAAAGGTGTTCGCGAAAGGGCGTTACGGTGAGTCAATTGAAGAGATTGAGACTACAAGTATTCCTATAAATGCGAAGAGTAAACTTTTGGCGATGAGATAGTAAAAATATACCCCCATCTATTTTTTGTCGAAAGTAAAAATACCAGATAGGGGTATTTATTTGGTGCATAAAAATGCCCTAGTTCATATAAACTAGGGCATTTTTTATATAAAGGGGAAGGGGACACATTGCAGTAACAAAAATGAAAGTATAAGAAGATTGGGCTACTAGCAATGTAATTTGGTTATGTGAGTATTCTTCTTATTTGGCTTACTTTCTAACCTTATTGTACAAAGCATAGGTAAGGGGAACTATCGAATTACATTACACATAGCTTACAAATATGTAAGACTTCTGTAATGCAATTCGATAGTTAAAAGATAGTGAATTTCATATAGTGTAACTAGAAAGTCTCATTTTATTACTTTCTGATTCGCAATGTTAATGAAGAACGAAAAACCAACTAATTTTTAATAGACCTCATCTTTATTTAGATGGGGTTCTTTTTTTAACCTTACAACATTGTAAGGTTTACGTAAGTTAATTCGATAGTAATTTTGTCATATTTTTTGCATAATAGATACAAATAGATAAAAAATAATTAGGGATATATTAAGAAGGGAGAAAACTGGGATGCGTAAAGAAGAAGTAGTGAAGTTTCCAATTAAAGATTTCTGTAGCTACTTTACTGTTGCCGTAGTATGTATTGGATTATTTGATATAATAACAAATTTAATTGTTAACTAATATAGATGATAAAACAAGAAGGGAGATCCTTTCTTGTTTTTTTTATGGGGGCATAAAGATGAAATGGATTGATAGCCATATACATGTTGATCAATATGAGGATGAAGAGAAAAGTAGATTACTTACAGATGTGGAAAACAGTAAAGAGATACAAGGGCTTATTGCAGTATCTATGAATTATCAATCATGTCGAGAAACTCTATCTTTAGCAAAGCGATATCCTTTTATACATCCAGCAATAGGTTTTCATCCGGAGCAACCGATTCATAAAGAGGAATGTGAGCAAATTTATAAATTAATTGAAGATCATGTAGAGGAAATTGTTGCGATTGGTGAAGTGGGACTCCCATATTATTTAAGGAAAGAAGATGAAAATATTGCTATCGATCCATACATAGCGGTGTTAAAAAAATTTGTTGAACTAGCTAGTAAATACGATTTACCAGTTATATTGCATGCGGTTTATGAAGATGCTGACACTGTATGTGATTTACTTGAAGAATATAAAGTTTCACGTGTACACTTCCATTGGTTTAAAGGAAGTGAAGAGACAATGAAACGGATGATGAGGAACGGTTATTATATTTCTATCACACCGGATGTTTTACATAAAGAGAAAATTAGAAGGATCGTTTCGTATTATCCGCTTGAATATATGATGGTAGAAACAGATGGGCCGTGGGAATTTCAAGAGGATGCTATGACACATCCTTATATGATAAAAGATGTATTACAAGAAATTAGTATAATAAAAAAAATATCAGTAGAGAAAGTTACTGAGCAAATATATGAGAATACGGTACGATTTTATAAAGTTAGTGAGTCATAATAATAAAAGAAAGACAATTATAATGAACCCAATTATAAGGAAGAACCCATATTTTTTCATATAATCAATTATGTTATTCGCGCTTGTTGGTTTTTCAACGTGAATGCCGTCTTTATTAGTAGTAATATGAATATCTTTCATTTTTACTTCATTCGTTTCTTTTTGTAAATCAATCCACTCTATGTTTGGAATACTTTCTAGTTCTTTTAATACTTCTTTTAATGGTTCAACGCCCAAGTAAGGATGATAAAATGCACCGATAATTCCATCGGATAATTTTTCGACAGATAAAGCACGTTCTTTCATTTTTGCTATAGCTTGTGGCTTATCTTCTTCAATAAAGCCAACAGTTTCAGGAATTAATTTCATCCCATGTAAAAATGACGGTGTACTTATATAAGCCGGTGAGTGCATTGATTTCCAAGTTGTATCGTTTAGTTGTATTTGTCCTACATAAGTTGAAAAGTATTGTGATAGTATTTCATATCCTTTTTGAGACATTGTATAGTGCGGAGCTTCAAAGGCAACTGGATATAATTTCGCTTCTACAAGCTCTGTAATCCCTTTTTCAATATGATCTTTAGTATATTTTTCTTCGAAGGCTTTTCCATTTTCTACGTATTTATTATAGTATTCTGTAAACTGAAAATCTTCTTTTGTCTTTGGTTTTTCATGGTTCGGTTGGCGAATTGGTTGATCTGTTTTTACATCCCAAAATTCAAAACCTTCGCCAGTTTCACTATCATAAAACTGGTGTGTGTAACCATGCATAACGATAGAGCCACCATTATCTTGCATAAAGCGTAAAACATCGATTAATTCAGAGTTATCCTTTAAATGTACTGTTTTTCCTGTGTCTGGATCTTTGTAAACAGGGATAACGGTAATCATATAAGGAAGTTTTTTCTCTTTTAGTAATTCAGCAATTTCTTTTAATTGCTTTACATCTACAGCTGGATGAACGTCTTCAAGACGTAAATAAGCTGAAGTTTTATTTGTCATAGGCTTTTGTTCGAAGTAAGAAAATAACATTTCACCGACGTAATGAGACATCCAATCAAAAAGGTTTGGAGTTGCAACATAATACGATGTTCCTTGCTGAATGATTAACGGATGAGTTCCATCAGCACTCAAGGCGTAAGCAAGAGTTGTTCCTTTTGTTTCAACTTTCTTCATCAAGCGTTCTTCATGTAATTCATTTTTTAATTGGTTAGTCGGATATTCTATAGTGTGAATTCGTATATCGGTTTCTTTCGAGGTAATGAAAGAAAAACGATTAGATAATTGTTCAACATTTTGTCCTAAAACTAATACTGGACCTGAGAAGTTTTCTAGAAATTGTTTTACTTCAGTAGAAAGATCTTCTTTTTTCTCTCCGATATAAACAATATGTGTATAAGAAGATGAGTTAGTGGTTTCATTTACCTCTTTTAAACTTTTTACTGTTATATCATTTGTGAAATGTCCTAACTGAGTATTAAGGATTTGTACATTGTTTGTGATTTTATTGTCTGCTGTACTATACAAAATAAGTACTTTTGGCTTGGATGATGATTGTGCAGAGATATGTATAGGAATGAGTAGTAAAATGCTAAAAAGTAGTAGGGATTTTTTCATTTATATATGCTCCTAGTCTATATAGAATTCAATTTACAATTATATACAATAAATGAGTTGTAGTCCATGTAAGTTACATTTTTGTACGTATTTACCAACTGTTTTTTCGCAAAATCGGTCTAAAGCATGATGATAATATGTATAGTTATTTGCTATGATTGAAGGGTAAGAGAATGATAGAGTGTAGGGAATTGTAAAGGGAAGGCTGAAAGGGGACAAATTTCAGCGGAGAAAGAGGTAGAGGTAGTGAAGAAATTCTTTGTAGGATTTTTAGTTGTTCTTGGAGTGTATTTATATTTCCAAGGAAAGTCTGAAGGAATGGGTAAGCTAATGAATGAAACAAGTTATGTTGATTCAGAAGAAGTAAAACAGATGAAACAAATCATTATAGAGGAAGCAAAGAAAGTAAACCTTCCAGAATGGATACCTCTTACAATTGCCGAACATGAAAGTAGGTTAAATCCAAGAAGTGTTGGAGATAACGGAACTTCATTCGGATTGTTTCAATTGCACCGCGGTGGTGGGCTTGCGCCAGATCATTTAACTGATGAAGAGCTGAAAGATCCACGTATAAATGCACAAATTGCAATGCCGCATTTAATGAAAGGTTATAAGCGCGGGGTGCAAAAAGGTTTGACTGATTTTGCATTACTGAAATATATAGCGAATACATCTGGATGGCCAGGGAATTTAGGACCAGAGTGGACGGATAACAATATGAAGTATAACATCGGATTAGAGGATGTATACTATCGAAATAAAGGTGTAATAAAAGAGTAGGTTTTCTATACCTACTCTGTTTTTTTATGAATAATTTCATCCTTTTCTTTCGTGAAATACTGCGCTAGTTGTATTTTCACATCTTCTAGTTTTGTAGAAACTTGCGGTATTTTATATCCTACATACAACGGTGAAACGACAAACCTAGGAACAACTTTACAAATGATTTTCCTGTTTAAGTGATAGAAGAATAAGTTATAACTACTACATCCTTTATGGAAATCTGTCAGTATGTAACGTACAGTTTGCTGAATATAATTTGCCATTTCATCTATAAATGCAATATCTTCAATGATGATATTAAATTCAGTAAAGCCGATAATAGGACGCTCTGAAATGTTGAGTTCAATACGTTCATTTTTTTGGACAATTACCCCTTGGAAATTTGCTTCATCAATATTTTCAAGATAGTCTACATGTTTCATTCCGATAATTTGCATGTGTGCATGGTGCAAACTTCCACCTGAAAATGGACCATGATTTTTGTATAAAATCACAGAAGTGAATTCTTCATTTTCCTGTAAGTTTAACCAATGGTGAATAGAGAAGCGAATTAGTTTTCTCATATGGTCTTCTGTATATGTTGCAATATGTTCTTCACAATTATCTGTTTCGATTAGCACGGTTTGAAAGGTATCCTTTAATGTAGGAAATTTATTCTTTAACCAAATAATAGAGCCCTCAGTTGCTAAAATATCCGTTAAATTTTCTCTGTCACAAAAAGGACATGTAGTACTTCTGTTCCGAATACTTTCTGGTTTTTGTTTACCGATATCGTTTAAAAAATATAGTTGTTGTGTATCCATTTGTATATATGCCCCTTTAAAATATATGTAAAAATCCCGCTTAATACATTCGGGAAAGGGGGGAGGAAATCCTTTAAAGGTAATAGGGAAAAATAAAAGACAAGATATCCTCATTGCAATAGGGTACCTTGTCTTTTATTTTTTCTTTAATAGTGTGTATGGATAATATAGAGCATTTTCATTTTGTTTCTTTTTTCTATTTTTTATTGTGTATAAGGCAATTGCTGTACTTGCGATTACAATAATGGCTTTCTTCATATTCATATACCCCTTTTTATTGTTGGTTTAATTCTTGGCTAACTGCTTTTGCATCGATTAAAGCGTGTAAAACCATTTTTACCATGTTCATCATATTCCTTCACTCCTTTTTATAATTCGTTTAGTTCTTTTACAACTGCTTGTCCGTTCACTAATACCTCAAAGATTGCTTTTACGATTTCTTTCATCATGATTGTTTCCTCCTTGTTTTTGTCTCTCTTGTTTACATCTTTATTGTATAGGGAGGTATCTTTTCGTACTATCGCTTTCCATTACGTGAACATAACAGTTTTGTAAGATTTGATGTCACTTATTGAAATGTTTAGTCTATCTTCATTATTTTCAGAAAAATGACTATTCAAACATAAATCGGGGAAGTATAATAAAGAAGTAAGTATTAAATTCCGTACGAAAGGAGTGAATGAGATGAAATGTTCTTTAGCTACGCGCGCAAAATTTTTAGATTATATCTATATTTGTCGTGCGATTTTTCATGATGTAGTTGTTAACGGGATACGTATGCCCTTTTTTAACAATTGCATAGTAGCTATTGAACGATAGAAGTCTCTTCACCCATTTTTGATAAACGTGTGAAAAGGGAGCTATTTGGCTTCCTTTTTCTATGACAAAAACCATGGGGAATGTTTCTTTCCCATGGTTTTTTATATTGAAAGGAGTACGGAAAATGACAATTTGTAGTGTAAATAATGTAAAGAAATCTTTTGGTGGAAACATCATATTTGAAAATATATCGCTTGAAATAAAGAATGGAGAACGTATTGGATTAGTTGGTCGTAACGGTAGTGGGAAGACAACTATCTTTCAGCTTCTAACAGGAATGGAGAGTTTGGATGCAGGAGCCATTCATATGAAGAAAGGTACATGCATCGGTCATGTAGCACAAATTCCAAAATTCAATAATGAAATGAATGTATATGATGTATTAAGCTCCGCTTTTAAAAAGGAAAAAGAGTTGGAGATAGAAATGCATGCTTTAGAAAAAAATATGGCGGAAGAACAGGAATCATCTGCTTTACAAAAATTGATGGAGAGATACGGAGTAATTCAAGAAAGGTACGCGTTTCTCGGTGGTTATGAAATAGAAGCGAATATTATGAAGGTAGCAAATGGTCTACAGGTGACGGAACTATTTCCAAGATCATTTATGGAGTTAAGTGGTGGAGAACAAACAAAAGTAAGCCTTGCGTATATGCTATTGCAGAAACCAGATCTACTTTTGTTAGATGAACCAACAAATCATTTGGACTTATTTGCAGTCGAGTGGTTAGAGCAATTTCTAAAAGAATATACAGGAACAGTTGTGGTCATTTCGCACGATCGCTATTTCCTTGATGAAGTTGTAACGAAAATTTTTGATTTAGAAGATGGAGAAATTCACGTATATCATACGAACTATTCACAGTTTGTTGAGGAAAAGGAAGAAAGGCTGCTTCAAGAATTTCAAGCGTATCAAGAACAGCAAAAGAAAATAAAGAAAATGAAAGAAGCAATTAAGCGTCTACGTGAATGGGCAAATCAAGCGAATCCGCCGAATGAAGGATTGCATAAGAGAGCCAGAAATATGGAACGTGCATTAGAGCGCATAGAGAAACTAAAGAGACCCATTTTGGATAGAAAACAGATGGGACTTCAGTTTGAAGGGCAAGAGAGAAGCGGGAAAGATGTTGTTGTAATGAAAGAAGTGAGTAAAGGATTTGCTGAACGATCTTTATTCGAGAAAGTAAATTTGCATATTCGTTTTCAGGAGCGCGCAGCTATCGTTGGACGTAATGGTACAGGAAAGACTACGTTATTAAAACTATTACTAAAAGAAATGCAGCAAGATGCTGGAGAAATTCGGATTGGTAGTAGTGTGAAAATCGGTTATTTATCGCAACATGCGTACGGGAATATGAGGAACAATGTATTGGAAGCTTTCAGAGATTGCGTGGCTGTAACAGAGGGAGAAGCAAGACATATATTAGCTCGTTTCTTATTTTATGGTCCAGCTGTTTTTAAGAAAGTAACACAACTTAGCGGTGGAGAAAAAATGAGGTTAAGGCTCGCGCAACTTATGTATCAAGATGTTAACTTTCTTATTTTAGATGAACCGACGAATCATCTTGATATTGAATCAAGGGAAGTTTTAGAGGAGGCCCTTGAACAATATAATGGGACGATTTTAGCTGTTTCACATGATCGTTATTTCTTAAATAAATTGTTTGAAAAGACATATTGGATTGATGAGCACAAATTATTTGAGTTTGCAGGGAACTATGCATGGGCTCGTCAAAAGTGGGAAGAAAGAATTGAGAAACAAGTAGTAAAACAGAAGCAGCAACAGCAAGGGAATAAAGCGTTAGAAGTAATGCCTATAAAAAAGAAGAAGTCTAGGGATTTAGAGGCAGTTGAAAACGAGTTAATGCATATAGAAGAAGATATATATGCACTCGAATGTAAAATGGAAAATGTAGTTGATGTTGAAATGCTTGAACAATTATATGAAGAAAAAACGAAAAAAGAGTTTTTACGAGCGGAGTTATATAATGAGTTAGAGAATATTGTGGAGTAAAGAGTAGAAAGCTAATTCCTTTCAGTTTTGCTGAAGGGATTAGCTTTCTTTTTTTATAATAATATTTTACGTAAGGGATAAAGTGAAACTTTAATCAGTGGGGGGTGTTCATCCCACACTGATTATTAGTTGAACCAATCGGGCGTTTACTGCCCGTTAATGCGGGATAAGTAAAAAATGTGTTTCACGTGAAACAGTAATTTTGATAAATCTTTGTTACGCAATTTTCATAGGTTGAGAAACATATGAAATGGTAAGAAGGAAAATAAACGTTATTAGAAGTTTTTTTGATTAGAGTAATTACAAAAGTATTGGCTAATTATTTCCCAAGACATAAGTGTGTGTAATAGAGACTCGGGGATTGAAGATAAAAAAGAAAGCAGAGTTTACAGCTTTACGCGCTGAACTCTGCTTTCTTTTTGTGTATCTTCTTCCCTCATTGAGATTGTAATTGCAATTCCGAGCATAACGAAAAAAGCTAAAAAGAGGACGAACTTTGGGAAGAAAGGGAATAGTAATAGTGCCCCGACTATCATAATTGTTAATAATATATAGTGCAGGACATATTGGAATAGGTTGTCCATGTTTTCGCCCCCTTTTTGGTAATTGATTATTAGTATTCTATGTTTTGTGCTGAAGGAATAGAAGTAGATTTTTAAGTTTTTTAATACGACATACAGGAGAAAGATTGACATGCTTGAAGGAAAGGAATAATCTTGAAATCAATTCATACTATTTTTATAGGTAAAATAAAGATAGTTACAGAAGGAGCGTTATGTTATCACTTAATTAAAAAATAGGAAAGTAAGGGTGAGAATTATGCGAAAGGTTTTTAAAGGGTTACTTGCTACGCTTCTTAGTACATCGGTTTTATTAGCAGGATGCGCTCAAGAAGAGACAAGTACAGATAAAGCAACGAAGATGCCAAAAGTGAAAGATGAATTTATTAAAGCGAGTGACAAAGCAAAAAGTCCAGCAAAGGCAAAGGAAAGAAAAGATACTTTTGTAATTGGAATGCCGAGCCCTGGCGGGATATTCCTTCCGCATTTCATGGAGAATGGATGGGATGGCAATATAACGCAAGCTATCTTTGCTCCTCTTGTTGGGCTGGATAAGGAAGGAAAACCAATCCCGATTCTAGCGAAGAAGTGGGATATTTCGGAGGATCAGCTTACATATACGTTCCATTTGAAAGATGATGTAAAGTTTAGTGATGGTTCGCCGTTAACAGCGGATGATGTAGCATTTACATTAACGTTACTACATGACCAGACATATAGCGGAGCAACTGATATAAGTCAAACAGCAATAAAGGGTGGGCAAGCATATAAAGAAGGAAAGGCTACATCTATCGAGGGGATTCAAGTCATCGATCCGAAAACAATTACGATTACAACTGAAAAGGTAAATGCCCAAACATTATCATTAATTGGTGGAGAAGTTATATCAAAAGTTTATTACGGTAAAGAATATAAGCAAGGAAATTTAGAGTATTTAAAAGAGTTATACGGAAAACCGATGGGAGCAGGAGCTTATAAACTAGATAAATATATTCCAGGTCAAGAAGTTCGTTTTGTAGCAAATGAAAATTATTTTGAAGGTAAACCGAAGATTGAGCACTTTATTTATAAAATTACAAAAGGTGATACGAATTTGCAACAATTTCAAGCGGGAGAAGTAGATTATGATGGCTTCACGACAAATGCGGAAACGATTGAGCAATTAAAAGAGCTAGGTTTCGCTAATATTAATGTGTATACAGGAAGTTCTTACGGCTATATTAAAATGAATTATAAGAAGCCATACTTTAAAGATAAACGTGTACGCCAAGCGTTTATTTACGGATTAGAGCGCCAAAAAGTAATTGATACGTATTTCCAAGGTTATGCTTCACTTGTTAATGTACCAATTACACCAGTTTCGTGGGCGTATACAGAAGAAGGAATCAATAAATACGAATATAATTTAGAAAAAGCGAAGAAATTGCTCGATGAAGCTGGCTGGAAAGCTGGGTCAGATGGTATTCGTGAAAAAGATGGCCAAAAATTGAAGGTAAGTTATTTTGCTTCTTCTGCAAGTAAAATCAATGATGTGATGATCCCCGTTATGAAAGAGGATTATAAAAAGATTGGGGTAGATTTCAACCCTGAATACATGGACTTTAATACGATGATTTCCAAGGTAATTAAAGGAGATTATGATTTAGCCATGGTCTCCACACCGATGATTGATGATCCGAGCGGAACAATTGAGGAGTTTGTTTCGACAAGTAAGCGTAATTATGATGGATATCATAATCCGAAAGTAGATGAATTAGCTAAGCAGGCATTAGAAACATTGGATATTGAAAAACGAAAAGAAATCTATAAAAAACTATATCAAGAGTTAAGTGAAGATCCACCTGTTATTTTCTTAAACAATAGTAAAGTCGTGTCTGCACATAATGCACGAATTCAAGGATTACAAGAAGATAATTATAATGGTATTTTGTTAAGTTTACCTAAATTGAATATTGCTCAATAATTTTTGGAGAATTCTCGAAATATTTATATAGAAATAATTGACAAAATATACTGAAAGATATAAGCTAATAACCATAAAGTCTACCGGAAAGGTCGGAATAAGATTGTTACCCCTCAAAAACAACTATTTTTTTATAACCAAAACCGACTTTTCCGATTGGCTATAAAATGTTGCTGTGGGAGGCATACATTAGGCAAGCAGTTCATAAGGTGTAATTATTAAAAAAAAGTTAGGGTGGGGACAATGAAGAAAAAGATAAAAAAATGGGCTGGTGTATTTTCGGTATTACTGAGTAGTTCGCTTGTGTTATCTGCTTGTGGGGGACAGGAGGATACGGCTTCTACAGAACCAGTAAAACAGCAAGATTTAAAAAATATAAAAGTTGAAAATATTGCTGCGACAGATAAGACGAAAGTACCAGATAAAGCGAAGAATAGAAAAGATACGTTAGTAGTTGGTATTAGTAAACCAGGTGGCGTATTTTTACCATATTTCCAACAAAATGGTTGGGATGGAAACGTCACTTCAGTTATTTTTGCATCTCTTGTATCTACAGATAAACAAGGAAAACCAACTCCAGAATTAGCTGAGAAGTGGGATATTTCCTCTGATCAGTTAACATATACATTCCATTTACGTAAAGATTTGAAATTTAGCGATGGTTCACCATTAACAGCAGATGATGTAGCGTTCACATTGACGCTTTTACATGATAAGGCATATGAGGGTGACAAAGACATTTCTCAATATGCTGTTAAAGGCGGTAAAGAATATAAAGAAGGAAAAGCAAATTCTATTGAAGGAATTCAAGTTGTTGATCCACAGACAATTAAAATTACAACTGAAAAAGTTAATTCACAGGCACTAACAGCCTTAGGTGGAGAGGTGTTATCAAAAGCTTATTATGGAAAAGATTATAAACAAAATGCAAGTTTAGATTACTTAAAAGCGTTATATGAAAAACCGATAGCTGCGGGTCCATATAAATTTGAAAAGTATATCCCAGGGCAAGAAGTGCGATTTGTAGCAAATGAAAATTATTATGCGGGTAAACCAAAAATTCCAAACTTCATTTATAAAATTACTTCTGGTGATACGAAGCTTCAATTATTCCAAACAGGTGAGGTTGACTACACTGGCCTAGGTACTGGTGACGAAGTTCTTGAACAGGCTAAGGCTTTAGAATTTGCAAATATCCAAATCGAAACAGCAGCGTCATTTAGTTATATTTATATGAATAATAATAAGCCGTACTTAAAGGATAAAAAGGTTCGTCAAGCACTTATTTACGGATTAGATCGTAAAAAATATGTTGATACAGCATTGAAAGGATACGGTACGGTAGCTAATGTACCAATTCATCCAACTTCTTGGGCTTATACGGAAGAAGGAGTTAATAAATATGAATACGACAAAGAAAAAGCGAAAAAATTATTAGATGAAGCAGGATGGAAAGTTGGTTCGGATGGAATTCGTGAAAAAGATGGTCAAAAATTAAAGCTTTCTTATTTCGGCCCAAGTTCGGCTAAAGATAGCGATTTATTAATTCCGATTGCAAAAGAGAATTATAAAGAAATAGGTGTAGAATTTAACCCTGAATTTATGGACTTTAATACTATGCTTTCGAAGGTAAACAAAGGTGATTATGATTTAGCTTCTGTTTCGACACCAATTACAAGTGATCCGAGTGAAACAGCTGGTGAATATTTGTCGGGTGTCAATGAGAAGAGTCTTGGTTATAAAAATGCAAAAGTAGATGAGTTAATTCAAAAAGGTATTGAAACGGTAGATATTGAAAAACGTAAACCAATCTATAAAGAACTGTATAAAGAATTAAGTGATGATCCACCAGTAATTCTATTAAACTATCGTAGAACAATTACTGGTTATAACGGGAATATAAAAGGAATTGACCCTGAAAAATACAATAGTATTAGTGCAAACTTACCAGCTCTATCTATCGAAAAATAACGAGAAGAATGTATAAGTAGAAGACATTTTTTCATTCGGCAAGTAGTGTGCCGCTTTGAAAAAATGTTCTTCTATTTTAAGCATAAGATTGGAGAGAAAAAGGGTGAAAACATATATCATTCGTAGGCTGTTACAAATGATTCCTACACTGTTGGGGACATCGATTATTATCTTCTTCCTGTTCGCACTTCTTCCAGGAGATTATATTGATTCAAACCCGAAGATTACACCGGAAAGAGCAGCTGAACTTAGGGAATTGTATGGATTGAATAAACCAATTGTTGAGCGATATTTTCACTGGCTAGGTAATGCATTGCAGGGGGACTTTGGTTTTTCTCTTCAATATCAAGAATCTGTAACGTCATTATTAAATAAATTTATATGGAATTCGTTTATTGTTGCGATTATTGCATTGTTCTTTATTTGGCTAATTGCACTTATTATCGGTGTATTTTCAGCGACAAAGCAACATTCTTTATTCGATAAGCTTGTAACAATTGGTGTATTTGCAGCGATGTCATTTCCTTCATTCTTTATCGGTTTGTTTTTAATTAAAGTGTTTGCGGTTGACTTTAAGCTGTTACCGATAGGCGGGATGATTGATGTTGGGAGTAATTCAACTGGGCTTGCTTACGGAATAGAAGTTGCAAAGCATATGGTTTTACCCGTATTTATTTTAACTCTTCTTGGAGTTGGCTCATTAACTCGTTATTTTAGAACGAGTATGTTAGAGGTTGTACGGCAAGATTACATTCGAACGGCTAGAGCAAAAGGTTTAAAGGAGAAGACCGTTATTTATAAACATGCATTAAAAAATGCAATTTTGCCGGCTATTACATTGCTTGCATTTGAATTACCAGGGTTGTTTTCAGGGGCAATTATTATAGAACAAATTTTCAACTGGCCAGGTATCGGTAATATTCAATTAGAAGCACTTAATTTTCGTGATTATACGGTATTAATGGCATTTACGATGTTTCTTTCGTGTTTGACAATTGTTTCAAACTTTTTAGCGGATATTGTATATGCAGTTGTTGATTCACGTATTCGGTTGAAGTAAGGGGGGGAAAGAGATGGAAACTGTTACAGCAACTACGGAAAAAAAAGAAAAAAAGAAAAGAAGGAATGAATCATCGCCGTGGAGGCAAGCTTTTAAAAGGATAAAGAAAAATAAAATGGCACTTATAGGATTTTACGCATTAGTTTTTATGTTTTTATTTTGTTTTATTGGTCCATTCTTTTCACCGTATGCATCAGGAAAAATACAAGTTACGCTAATTAACAAACCACCTAGTTTTTCTCATTGGCTTGGCACAGATCAATTAGGAAGAGACATTTTAACGAGGCTTATGCAAGCAGGACGGATTTCATTAACAATTGGCTTAGCCTCAATGGTGTTATCCGTTATACTAGGTGCTTTATTAGGAGCGATTGCAGGTTTCTACCGTGGTATCGTCGATAATATTATAATGCGTCTTGCTGATATTTTAATGTCGATGCCAGGATTACCGTTACTTATTATAATGGGAGCTATTTTATCAGAATGGAAAGTACCATCTGATTATCGTCTTTATGTCATTATGATCATTTTAAGTTTAGTAGGTTGGCCAGGACTTGCACGCCTCGTACGAGGTCAAATTTTATCGCTGCGAGAACAATCGTTTATGCAAGCTGCTGATGTACTCGGGATAAACGATTACCGGAAAATTGTATATCATTTAATCCCAAATGTTCTGCCGATATTAATTGTTGTATCCACATTAGGTGTTGCAGGTTCTATTTTAGGAGAGTCTGCACTAAGTTACCTAGGACTTGGCGTTGTCCCGCCTACACCATCGTGGGGAAATATGATTAGTGCAGCAAACTCATTAATCGATTTCCAAAAGCGTCCGTGGTTATGGATCCCGCCTGGTTTTGCAATCTTTATAACAGTTGTATCAATTAATATACTTGGCGATGCACTTCGTGATGCATTAGATCCAAAGATGAAGCGGTAGGTGAGAAAGCATGAGTAGAGCAGTAGTAGAGCTAAAGGATTTACAAACACACTTTCAGACGGAAGAAGGTACAGTAAAGGCTGTCAATCATGTTAGCTTTTCAGTTCGAGAAGGTGAAACAGTTTGTGTAGTAGGCGAATCAGGTTGCGGGAAAAGTGTAACGGCTTTATCTATTATGGGACTTATTGCTGAATCTGGCGGCATCGTTGGTGGTGATATTATTTATGAAGGAAAAAGTCTTTTAGGAATGAAAGAGAAAGAACTTCGTAGTTTAAGAGGAAATGATATCGCGATGATTTTCCAGGAACCGATGACATCGCTTAATCCGGTCTTTACTGTTGGAGAGCAAATTGTTGAGACGTTAAGAGAGCATGAACTACTTAGCAAAAACGAAGCATACAAAAAAGCAATTGAATTAATTCGTAAAGTTGGTATTGCTCGTGCTGATGAAATTGTCCATTCTTATCCGCACGAATTAAGCGGTGGCATGTTACAACGTATTATGATTGCTATTGCACTTAGTTGTAATCCAAAGTTATTAATTGCAGATGAACCGACAACAGCTCTGGACGTTACGATTCAAGCGCAAATATTAGATTTACTAAGGCAAGTAAAAGAGGAATTTAAAACATCGATTTTATTAATTACACATGATCTAGGTGTTGTAGCAGAAATGGCCGATTATGTTGTCGTTATGTATGGTGGAAAAGTTATTGAAGAGGCACCGGTACTAGAGATATTTCAAAATCCGAAACATCCATATACGCAAGGGCTGCTAAAATCAAAACCAGTAATGGGGAAACGAACAGATAAACTTTATTCTATTCCAGGGCAAGTTCCAAATTTAGTTGGCTTAGATGAGTTTTGCTACTTTAGTGGCCGCTGTGAACATTGCATGGAAATATGCCAAAATGAAGCGCCAAATCTTAATGTGCATGACGAGGATCATAAAGTAGCTTGTTGGTTATATGAGGAGCGTGCTGGGCAATGAGTGAACCATTATTAGAAGTGAAGAACTTAAAAACGTATTTTCCGATTAAGGGCGGCGTATTTAGTAGAACGATTGGACATGTGAAAGCGGTAGATGGGGTAAGCTTTACAATTGATAAAGGAGAAGTGTTTGGCCTTGTAGGAGAGTCTGGAAGTGGGAAAACGACGATAGGAAAAACAATTCTCCGTCTCGTTCAAAAAACAGAAGGTGAAGTGAAATTTAAAGGTCAAGATGTTCATGCTTTATCAAAAGAAGAGCTGAGAAAGCATCGTCCTAATATGCAGCTCGTCTTTCAAGATCCATTTAGCTCATTAAATCCAAGAATGAGAATTGGAGAAGCGCTTGGTGAGCCAATGTTGGCTCACGGACTAGCGACGAAAGAAAATGTCCGTGCAAAGGTGATAGAAGTATTGGAGTTATGTGGTTTAGCGCCGTATCATATTGACCGGTACCCTCATGAGTTTTCCGGTGGGCAACGTCAACGTATCGTTATTGCAAGGGCGATGGTATTAGATCCAGAATTTATTGTAGCTGATGAGCCTGTTGCGGCATTAGATGTATCTATTCAAGCGCAAATCATTAATTTGTTTAGTGAATTACAGGAGAAAAAGGGATTATCCTATTTATTCATTTCACATGATTTAAGTGTTGTGGAGCACTTATGTACGAAAATTGGAATTATGTATTTAGGAACTATTGTGGAAACAGCACCACGTGATGAGTTATTTGCGAATCCGCTTCATCCATATACAAAAGCATTGTTATCAGCAGTGCCAATACCGGATCCAACAGTTAAGCGAGAACGGATTATTCTAGAAGGGGATATTCCAAGTCCTGCAAATCCACCATCAGGTTGCCGTTTTCATACACGTTGCCCCTTTGCTACAGATATTTGTAAAACGAATGTACCAGAATTCCGTAATGTGGGTGAAGATCATTTTGTTGCTTGTCATCATGTGTAAAAGAAAAGGACTCTTTCAAAATGTGAAAGAGTCCTTTTTTTATTTACTTGATGAAGTTTGTTTTAATACAAATTGCTCAATTGCATGAGCAACACCGTTTTCATTATTTGTTAATGTAACAACGTCACATAATTTTTTTACGTCTTCTTCAGCATTTCCCATTGCAACTGATAAGCCGGCTACTTGTAGCATTGGCACATCATTAAAGTTGTCACCGATTGCAACAGTATCTTCAATTGGTATATTGAAATAAGCTGCCATTTCTTGCAAACCATTGCCTTTATGGCCATGCTTATCCATAATTTCTACATTAGTAGGAGCTGATGCCGTAACTGAAATGTCCGTAACTTCTTGTAAAGTTTGTAATAGCTGTGAACGATGAGCAGCATTAAATGTTAAAATGAAGAATTTAGATATTTCTAATTCTGGATTATTTACGACATCTTCTATTTTTTGGAAATCAGTAATTAAGTTAGATTTCTTTTGTTTTTCTGTAATTCTTTCAAGTTCCTCAAGTGTAACATCTAGTGTATGTTTATTTTCTTCGAATGCCTGCATGACTTGACCTTGCCATGTATAAGGAGAATAAACCCCTTTATTTGTGTACAACTTATATGGGAAACCTTCAGATTCTAGTAATTTTGCAAGCTTGTATACTTTATCATTTTGTAAACAACGCGAGTTAATTACTTTTCCGTCCACATAAACAATTGCCCCATTGCTTGCTCCAACTGGAAGAGATAGTTTATATTCTTCCAATAATTTCAAAGCATCCTCTTTCGCGCGGCCAGAACAAATCATTACAATATGACCAGCCTCTTTTGCGGTTTGGATAGCTTGTAAGTTCTCTTTGGAGATTTCAAGATTAGATGATAGTAGTGTACCATCCATATCTAGTGCGATTAATTTCAAAATGACCACCTCTTTGTTTCCATTATACATAGTTATATAGAGGAAACATATAAACTTATCTTGGAAAGATAGTATTTTATCCCGCATTAATTTCTAGTAAAAGTGCGATTGGTGAGGGGAATAATTAGTAGGGAATGGAACTCTCGTTGATTAAAGTTTCACTTTGGTTTTTAACAAAATAGAGATGAATAATATTATATTTCGCTTTATGACCTTAATGTTACACTAGTGTTACAAATGTGATTGTAGTAGAAAACGCATTAAAACAAGGTTTTTGAGTGTTTATTTAAAAAAACGTAAAAAAAGTGTAATAAAATTTACGTAATTATATTGCAACGTAATAATAGTTATGTTACATTAGTGTTACAAACGTTACGTAATTAATTTCAATGTAACGTTAACATGAAAACTATGAACTAATCATTTCTTAGTAATTACATATAGATAACTTATAAAAAAGGAGAATGAATGATATGAACAACGAGCAAGTATTAAACGTAACAAAAGGTGACTTCTTAGGATCAGCAAGCGGAGCAGTAGTATTAACAGCATTAATCGTATTTCTTTCAAGCGTATTAGTATAATAGAAGTTTTGTAACAAAAATAAGAGAAGGGAGAATGAAAATTATGAACAACGAGCAAGTATTAAATGTAACAAAAGGTGACTTCTTAGGATCAGCAAGCGGAGCGATAGTATTAACAGCATTAATCGTATTTCTTTCAAGCGTATTAGTATAATAGAAGTTTTGTAACAAAAATAAGAGAAGGGAGAATGAAAACTATGAACAACGAGCAAGTATTGAACGTAACAAAAGGTGACTTCTTAGGATCAGCAAGCGGAGCGGTAGTATTAACAGCATTAATCGTATTTCTTTCAAGTGTATTAGTATAATAAAAGTTTTGTAATAAAAAAAGAAGGGAGAATGAGGAATATGAACAAGGAACAAGTATTACAAGTAACAAAAATGGACATTTTAGGATCGGCAAGTGGAGCAGCGCTATTAACAGCGTTTATTGTATTCCTTACAAATGTATTAGTATGATAAATTTTGATGACAACAAATCTTTATACACCATACGTACCATCATTCAAAAAAAATAAAGACTCTAGCATATTAGTAAGTAGTTAATATGTTGGGGTCTTTTTTATTTTCCTCTCATATAAACCCTCAAGTATTAATAATATCCCCTTATCTCGCTATTTGCGGACAGTAAGACTCCCACCTCAAAAAAGGAGTTAGGTAGGAGTCGGGCTAATAATCAGTGGGGAATGAACAAAACTCCCACCGATTAAAGTTTCACTTTATTTTAAAGAGAAAAAAGTCGAATTTTATATGTAAGAAAAAAAGAGGAATTTGACAGAAAAGATAGAAAATTTTAAAGGTCAGAAATTGTTAGCCTGCTAACTAATTTCTATTAATCGATGTTGGAAGCGTTTTCGGTTGGTTTTAAGTATGAACCATTTAATCTATTTACAGGGGGATGAAGATATTATGAAACAAAAATCTATGGATACGCTAGCTGCACAAATGGAGGACTTTTTTCCGGTACGTGATGTAGATCATTTGGAATTTTACGTAGGAAATGCAAAACAATCGAGTTATTACCTTGCGAGAGCGTTCGGATTCAAAATTGTGGCTTACTCTGGATTAGAAACTGGAAATCGTGAAAAGGTATCTTATGTTCTTGTGCAAAAAAATATGCGTTTCGTTGTGTCTGGGGCTTTAAGTAGCGATAATCGTATTGCAGAGTTTGTAAAGACTCATGGTGATGGTGTGAAAGATGTGGCATTACTTGTTGACGATGTTGATAAAGCTTACTCGGAAGCGGTGAAGCGTGGTGCTGTTGCGATTGCTCCTCCTGAAGAGTTATCAGATGAAGACGGCACATTGAAAAAAGCTGTTATTGGTACGTATGGTGATACAATTCACACGCTTGTAGAGCGTAAAAATTATAAAGGAACATTTATGCCAGGATTCCAAAAGATAGAGTTTAATATTCCATTTGAAGAATCCGGTTTAATTGCTGTAGACCATGTCGTTGGTAATGTTGAAAAAATGGAAGAATGGGTTAGCTATTATGAGAACGTCATGGGCTTTAAACAAATGATTCATTTTGATGATGACGATATTAGTACAGAGTATTCGGCGCTAATGTCAAAAGTTATGACGAATGGAAGCCGTATTAAGTTTCCAATTAATGAACCAGCAGACGGAAAAAGAAAGTCGCAAATTCAAGAATATCTAGAGTTCTATAACGGAGCGGGTGTACAGCATCTTGCTTTATTAACAAGTGACATTGTAAAAACAATTGAAGTACTTCGTGCGAATGGTGTTGAGTTTTTAGATACGCCAGATACGTATTACGATGAGTTAACTGCACGAGTGGGGAAAATTGATGAAGAAATTGATAAATTAAAAGAATTGAAGATTCTAGTAGACCGTGACGAAGAAGGTTATTTATTACAAATCTTTACGAAACCAATTGTAGATCGTCCAACTCTATTTATTGAAATCATCCAACGTAAAGGTTCTCGTGGATTTGGCGAAGGGAACTTTAAAGCGTTATTCGAATCAATTGAAAGAGAACAAGAGCGTCGCGGAAATTTATAAAATTTGTATCCACCAGCAAGAGTTTCTTTGTTGGTGGAAATTTCATTTTCATAGGGAGGAATCATGATGAAATTTGTTACATTTCGTCTCCCCTCGAAAGAAATGCGAGCTGGATGGCTTGAAGGTGACAAAGTAATCGATATGAATCTTGCGAGTGATGGACAATTACCTTCTTCTATGTTCGCCTTTTTAGAGAAAGTAGATGAGTATGTAGAAGTATTGCGTAATATTAAGAATCCTGAAAAGGGTATATATTCCTTAGATGAAGTTCAATTAGCAGCGGCAATTCCTAATCCGAGTAGCATTCGAGATTTTTATGCATTTGAACAGCATGTAAAAACAGCCCGCGGAAGAAGAGGGCTAGATGTTGTACCTGAATGGTATGATATCCCCGTTTTTTATTTTACTAACCACCGTGCTGTTATTGGACCAGATGATTTTGTTATTGGTCCGAAGAAGTCTAAAAAACTTGATTATGAGTTAGAGATTGCTTGCGTAATTGGGAAAGAAGGACGAAACATTTCTCGTGAGCAAGCAGAGGAATATATTTTTGGGTACTGTATTATGAACGACTGGAGTGCGAGGGACTTACAAGCAACAGAAATGAAAGTAGGGCTTGGCCCAGCGAAAGGGAAAGACTTTGCAACTTCATTAGGAGCGTATCTCGTTACGAAAGAGGAATTAGACGTTTATCGTAACGGTGATCGTTATGATTTAGAGATGACTGCTCATGTAAATGGGCAACTGTTATCACAAGGGAATTTCCAAGATATTTATTATACATTCTCTGAAATGATTGAACGTGCTTCGGAAGATGTTACGTTATATCCAGGGGATGTTATCGGGTCTGGAACAGTAGGAACAGGCTGTATTTTGGAGCTTGGTACGGAAGAGTGGCTGCAAGCTGGAGATGTTGTAGAACTTACGATTACTGGTTTAGGTACATTACGTAATACGGTCAAAAAAGAGATGGAAGCAGGTGATGGGCATGTATTATCGTCACATGGGGGAGCTACCTCATAAACGACATGTACAATTCCGTAAAAAGGATGGATCGCTTTATCGTGAACAGGTAATGGGAACAAAAGGTTTTTCTGGTACGCAGTCTATTTTGTATCATCATTATATGCCAACGGAAGTAGGTCATGCGGCATTATCGCATTCTTGTCAGTTACAGTATGAAGAGGATGCCCTTCTTGCTCATCGTCACTTTCGCACGAAAGAAAATAAGAAAAATGGTGATGCAGTAAGTGGAAGAACCTTCATACTTGGAAATGAAGATTTGTTAATTGGAGTAGTGAGTCCGGCAGAAAAAATGGATTATTTCTATCGTAATGGTGATGGCGATGAAATGTTATTCGT
This sequence comes from Bacillus sp. FSL R9-9410, assembly GCF_038050385.1. Taxonomy (NCBI): domain Bacteria; kingdom Bacillati; phylum Bacillota; class Bacilli; order Caryophanales; family Bacillaceae; genus Bacillus; species Bacillus sp. FSL R9-9410. The sequence goes on along the minus strand of NZ_JBBOTV010000001.1, from coordinate 4,418,198 downwards.
TCATTATGGAACAGGAAAAATTGAGACGATGTTTGGAACGATTCACTATAGAAAAGGTGATTATGTAACGCTTCCAATTGGAACGATTTATCGTGTTATTCCAGATGAGGGAGAGACTAAGTTTCTTGTTGTAGAGGCAAATAGCCAAATTACAACACCAAGTCGCTATCGCAATGAATATGGGCAACTGTTAGAGCATAGTCCGTTTTGTGAAAGAGATATTCGTGGTCCGGAGAAATTGGAGACATATGATGAAAAAGGTGAGTTTGTCGTAATGACAAAGTCGAGGGGTTATATGCATAAGCATGTTTTAGGGCACCATCCGTTAGATGTTGTTGGATGGGATGGTTATTTATATCCATGGGTATTTAATGTTGAGGATTTTGAACCAATTACAGGTCGTATTCATCAGCCACCACCAGTACATCAAACATTCGAAGGTCATAATTTTGTTATTTGCTCTTTCGTACCACGCTTATATGATTATCATCCAGAATCAATTCCGGCACCATATTATCATAGTAATGTGAATAGTGATGAGGTACTTTACTATGTAGAAGGTAACTTTATGAGCCGAAAAGGTGTGGAAGAAGGTTCTATTACGCTTCACCCGAGCGGGATTCCACATGGGCCGCATCCTGGAAAAACAGAAGCGAGTATAGGGAAGAAAGAAACACTTGAATTGGCTGTTATGATAGATACATTCCGTCCGCTTCGTATTGTAAAACAAGCACATGAGACGGAAGATGAAAAGTATATGTATAGCTGGATTGAAGAGGGTTCATATACTGTGAAATAAGTAAAAAGAGGCATGCTCAATAAAGGAGCATGCCTCTTTTGTGGAATCGACATGTATAATAATACCAAAAACAGTTATGAAAAGATATATAGATATGATTGTGTGAATCTTTTTATAGAAAGAATGATAAGGGTATAGCGCGTATCTCGATGATTTTCTGTTTATTCCGACAAAAGTATTGACTAAAAAACGTACTGTGGGTAAAATAAAAAATAAATTAAATTTTCAGATAACTAAAATCATGGAGGAGCACAGTATGAAGCAAATTTTTCAAAAGAAGCCGATTTCAACGTTACTGCAAGAAAGTAAACAAAAGACATTATCGAGAACGTTAGGGGCACTTGATTTAACAATGCTTGGAATCGGAGCAATTGTTGGAACTGGTATTTTTGTTCTTACTGGCGTTGTAGCAGCGAAACATTCTGGACCAGCTATTATATTATCATTTGCTATAGCTGCATTAGCTTGTGCCTTTGCTGCATTTTGTTACGCTGAATTTGCTTCTTCAGTTCCTGTCTCAGGGAGTGTGTACACGTACACGTATGCGACGATGGGAGAAGTATTTGCATTCTTAATTGGATGGGATTTAATGCTCGAGTATTTATTAGCTACATCTGCTGTAGCCAATGGATGGTCAGCGTATTTTCAATCGTTATTAAAGGGATTTGGGATTCATATTCCGACCATTCTCTCCTCGGCTCCTGGTACAGGAAAGGGTGGAATAATTGATTTACCTGCAGTTCTAATTATTCTAGTTATGACAGCTCTTTTATCTAGAGGTGTTCGTGAAAGTGCACGAATAAATAATATCATGGTATTTATTAAAATAGCGGTTGTTCTTATCTTTATCTTTGCTGGGTTTAATTATGTAAAACCTGAAAATTGGACGCCTTTTATGCCATTTGGTTTAGATGGTGTAATGGCTGGAGCTGCTACAGTATTCTTCGCATTCATAGGATTTGATGCAGTTTCAACAGCTGCAGAAGAAGTGAAACGTCCGCAACGTGATTTACCAATCGGCATTATCGCATCGTTATTAATTTGTACTGTTCTTTATATCGTTGTTTCACTTATTTTGACAGGAATTGTTCCATACGGACAGCTAAATATATCAGATCCAGTTGCCTTTGCACTTCAATTTATTGGACAAGATAGTTTAGCGGGAGTAATTTCGGTAGGAGCAATTACAGGGATTACAACTGTAATGCTAGTTATGATGTATGGGCAAGTTCGTGTTTCGTATGCGATGAGCCGAGATGGGCTGTTGCCGAAGCGTCTTGCTAAAGTTCATCCGAAATTTAAAACACCATTTTTAAATACATGGACAACTGGGATTATTGCAGCACTTATTTCAGGGTTAATTGATTTAAATGTTTTAGCACACCTTGTAAATATGGGGACATTGTCAGCCTTTGCACTTGTAGCAGTTGCGGTTATTGTCCTGAGAAGAACTCATCCTGACTTACCAAGGGCATTTAAGGCGCCTCTTGTACCATTTTTACCAGCGTTAACGGTAATTTTTTGTTTATACTTAATGCTTCAGTTATCCGGAACAGCGTGGATTAGTTTTGGGGTATGGATGGTTATTGGTATAGCAGTTTACTTTTTATATAGCCGAAAACATAGTGCTTTAAGTAATAGTAAAAAAGAAGAAGATGTAGCAAATTTATAAGTGGAAAAATCCATTCTAATTCTGTTAGAATGGATTTTTGTTTTGAAAATTTACATTTTTCTGAATTTGTTATAAGATAATTGTTGGTTAATTAAGGGGGGGAAGTATGAAAAATACATGGCGTGAGCTAAGGGCGATGGATCGTAACGTATGGATTCGATTTATCGGTGAGACATTGAACGGAATTGCGATGATGATGTTAATGCCTTTTTTTGCACTATATTTAAAAGATAAGGTAGATTCTTTATTACAAGTTGGAATTATTATGGCGCTTTCTCCAATTGCTGCAAGCTTTGGCTCACTTATAGGCGGAAGAATAGCTGATATATATGGAAGAAAGCCAATCATGATATTTTCGATGGCGAGTAATGCATTACTAATGCTCGGTTTTTTATTTATAGAAGGGTTTATCCCATATGCCATTTTATCTATTTTTTTAGGGTTAAGTAATTCTCTATTTCATCCAGCGGCATCAGCGATGGTTGCAGATGTGACGGCGCCAGAAAAAAGAACAGAGGCATATGGTTTATTGCGAATGGGACACAATATTGGTGCTGCAATTGGACCGATAATGGGAGTATCAGTAGTTGTTTTATCGAAGAACCTTGTTTTTATTATCGCTTCGTCGACAATGCTATTTTATGCATTACTTGTATTAATTTTTATTCAGGAGACAATGCCAAAAGCCGCAGATAAAAAAGAAGAGAATGAAGAGAAGGAATCAGGTGCGGTTTGGAAAATTTTAATGAGAGATAAGGCGTTAATGATTTATTTGTTAGCGGGAATCATTATTTCTATGGGGTTTTCTCAAACAGAAGGCATGTTGCCGCTGCACTTTGATAACGAAATGAAGGGCATTAATAATCCATATCCATATTTAATGGCGCTAAATGGACTATTAGTTGTTTTATTTCAATTTCAAATTTCAAAATGGGCGGCAGATAAACCTGTCGGAAAGACGATGTTATACGGTGCGTGTTTGTTCGGAATTGGTTTGTTTTTTATAGGGTGGTTACCGAAGTGGTTTGGAGGATTAGATACAAATGCTACAATTATTTTAATAACGTTACTGTTCGTTTATGCAATATACACGTTAGGTGAGATGATTATGTCACCTGTACAGATGACGTTTGTAGCGAATTTGGCCCCTGAGCATTTGAGAGGAACATATATGGGAGCGGCCAGTTTGCAGTGGATCACAGGGGGGGCATTTGGTCCGCTTCTTGGTGGTTTTCTATTGGATCGTTTGCTTGGTCACTTCTTATTTACAATTTTAGGTGTTGGATGTGTAGTTGCAGGCTTTGTATATGTTTCTTTAGATCGTCTTGTTGAAAAAAGGCAAAAAGACACACTGACCAAACGATCTTCTTAATAAATAGATGGCATACACAAAAAGGAGATTTCTACATATTTTAGGTACATAACTAGATTAGATTGAAATTTTATTTTAGGATTTAATTTTGTGCAGTTGTGAAAAAAATAAATAGAAAGCCAATGAGTGATGTCTTTTAATTATCTGTGGAAGTTACATTTTATTTCAAATAGGAACTACCTATTTTTATAAAAAGTGCTAAAATAGAAAAATGAAAACAATTGGTTAGGGTGATTTCAGTGACAAAAATTAAATTAGGTTTACTATACGGTGGAAAATCAGCTGAGCATCAAGTTTCGCTACAAACGGCTCTTGCTGCTATTAAAGCATTAAATCAAGATAAATTCGAGATTCATCCAATTTATATTACAGAACAAGGTCAATGGATACGCGGTGAGCGTATTGAAGGTGAAGTAACAGACGTTGAAACTTTAAAAATGAGCGGTGCAGAAAATGCGATTTCCCCGTTATCATTAAGCACAGAAATTATTCCGTCTGCAACTTCGGGGGAAGATGCTATTGACGTTATTTTCCCATTACTACATGGGCCAAACGGTGAAGATGGAACGGTTCAAGGATTATTAGAATTAATGAACATTCCTTATGTAGGTAACGGTGTATTAGCATCAGCTGCTGGTATGGATAAAGTCGTTATGAAAAATATCTTTGCAGAAGCTGGATTGAAACAAGCGAAATATGCATCTTTCATTCGTAGCGCATGGGAAAAAGATAGTGAAATAGCGTATGAAAAAGTAGAAGAAGTATTAGGATATCCTTGCTTCGTAAAACCAGCAAACCTTGGTTCAAGTGTTGGTATTAATAAGTGTAACGATCGTGAAGAGCTTGAGAATGCATTCGAAGAGGCATTCCAATTTGACCGTAAAATTATTGTAGAAGAAAATATTGTAGGTCGTGAAGTAGAAGTTGGTGTATTAGGTAATGATGAGCCGAAATGTTCTGTTGTAGGTGAAATTGTACCAAAAAAAGATTTTTATGATTACAAATCGAAATACATCGATGGTGATACAGCGTTAATTATTCCAGCTGAAATGACAGAAGAAGAGTCTAATGTAATTAAGCGAGATGCAATTATTGCATTCCAATCATTAGATGGTTCGGGCTTAACACGAGCTGATTTCTTCTTAACGAAAGATGGAGAAGTATATATTAACGAAGTAAACACAATGCCAGGATTCACGCCGTTTAGTATGTTCCCGCTATTATGGCAACATACAGGGTTACCGTATCCGGAATTAATTGAAGAGTTGATTCGTTTAGCGATTGAACGTCACGAAGAAAAACAAAAAATTAAATATACAATCTAACAAAAAAGGAGGAAGCACTATTCGAAGGAATAGTGCTTCCTCTATGTAAGGAGTGTTTTTTTATGATTAAGCGAACGTTAAAACAAGTAGAGAAAATGGTAGATGGTACTGGATTAGCAGAGAAATATGAGGGAATTACTATACAAGGAGCATCTATTGATACGAGAAAGATTGAAAAAGGAAACTTATATGTTCCGATTCAAGGTGAACGTTTCGATGGACATGCTTTTGTAGATAAAGCTGTTGAAAACGGGGCGATTGCTACATTGTGGATGAAAGATGTAGAAAACCCACCTGAAAATCTTCCAGTTATTTTTGTAGAAGATACACTAGCAGCATTGCAAATGTTAGCGAAAAACTATCGTGATCAATTGGATGTAAAAGTTGTTGGTGTAACGGGTAGTAATGGTAAAACATCTACGAAAGATATTGTAACAAGTATTCTTGCGACTAAATTTAAAGTTCAAAAAACAGAAGGTAATTTCAACAACCATATCGGTTTACCTCTTACTATTTTAAATTTAGAGGAAAATACAGAAGTAGCTGTATTAGAAATGGGCATGTCAAGCCAAGGAGAAATTGAATTTCTATCTAAGTTAGCTCGTCCTAATGCAGCTATTATCACGAACATTGGTGAGGCACACTTAATGGATTTAGGATCTCGTGAGGCGATTGCTGAAGCGAAGTTAGAAATTGTTACAGGTTTACAAAAGGGTGGCGTGTTCGTATATAATGGAGATGAGCCGCTATTAACGAATCGTGTTCCAGAAATGAATTTAGCAGCAGAAACAGTTACATTTGGTGATGCGAGAGCAAATGATTACTATCCAACTACTGTAACATTACAGGCAACTGGAACACACTTTAAGATGAACAGGGATGAAACTTTGTCATTCTATCTACCGGTGCTAGGAAAGCATAATGTATATAATACACTTGCTTCAATGGCAATTGCGAAACATTTTGGTGTAACGTGGGAAGAAATGAAAAAAGGTTTAGTAACACTTCAAATGACAGGTATGCGTATGGAAATTGTAAAAACAGATAGTGGTTTAACAATTATCAATGATGCCTATAATGCGAGTCCAACGGCTATGGAAGCTGCGTTCCACCTAATGAATGGCTTAGATGGATTTGCTAAAAAAATTGTTGTGCTTGGTGATATGTTAGAACTTGGAAATCAAGAAGTGCAATTTCATTATGAAGTAGGTAAATTAATTGACCCAGCAAAGATCTCATATGTATTCACATATGGTAAATTAGGGGCTCAAATTGCTGAAGGTGCAAAAATTAATTTCCCTAAAGACCGTGTAAAAGCGTATGATAGTAAAGAAGAGTTAACAAAAGAGTTGCAAGCAGTAGTTGATGCAAAAGATGTTGTGCTAGTAAAAGCGTCTCGCGGTATGAAATTAGAAGAAGTAATTACGATGTTGAAATAATTGGTGTATATAAATAGGGATGATAGCCACGAAAATAGTGGAAACTTATAATAAGCGCTTACAGTAAACGATAAAAAAATAAAAGTAAAGAAAAAAGCTCTGAATATGAAATAAGGTAACAGTTGGGGTTTGCTTTTTACACCTACAAAACTTATAATTGATAAAGTGTAATAACGTTTAGAAGTATTTTCGTGAAGAATATACGCCCGGTTATACGTCAGTATTCAGGAAAAGGGCTTTTCCGCAAGTTCGGAAAACGCCTTTTTTTAAATGATAAGTATAGGATAGAAAAGGAGAAGTAACATTGACAACATTTCGAGAATTAGGATTAAGTGAGTCTTTACTACAATCTGTTGAAAGTATGGGCTTTGAAGAGGCTACGCCGATTCAAGCTGAAACAATTCCATATGCATTGCAAGGTAAGGATATTATTGGGCAAGCGCAAACAGGTACAGGGAAAACAGCAGCATTCGGATTACCACTATTAGATAAAGTGAATACAAATAAAGAAGCAGTTCAAGGTATTGTTATCGCGCCAACGCGCGAATTAGCAATTCAAGTTGGAGAAGAGTTATACAAACTTGGTAAACATAAACGTGTTCGTATTCTACCAATTTATGGTGGTCAAGATATTAACCGCCAAATTCGTGCTCTAAAAAAACACCCACACATTATTGTTGGTACGCCGGGTCGTATTTTAGATCATATTAACCGTAAAACACTTCGCTTACAAAACGTAGAGACTGTTGTTCTTGACGAAGCGGATGAAATGTTAAACATGGGCTTCATTGAAGATATTGAAGCGATTTTAACAGATGTGCCAGAAACACATCAAACATTATTATTCTCAGCGACAATGCCAGATCCAATCCGTCGTATTGCTGAGCGTTTCATGACTGAGCCTCAACACATTAAAGTAAAAGCAAAAGAAGTAACAATGCCAAACATTCAGCAGTTCTATTTAGAAGTGCAAGAAAAGAATAAGTTTGACGTGTTAACACGCTTACTAGATATTCAATCTCCAGAGCTTGCAATCATATTCGGTCGTACAAAGCGTCGTGTTGATGAATTATCAGAAGCATTAAACTTACGTGGTTATGCAGCAGAAGGTATTCATGGTGACTTAACACAAGCAAAACGTATGTCTGTATTACGTAAATTTAAAGAAGGTACTATCGAAGTTCTTGTTGCAACAGACGTTGCTGCACGTGGTCTTGATATTTCAGGCGTAACACACGTATACAACTTCGATATCCCGCAAGATCCAGAATCATACGTTCACCGTATTGGTCGTACTGGCCGTGCAGGTAAAAAAGGTATTGCAATGTTATTTGTAACACCACGTGAATCAGGACAATTAAAAAATATTGAGCGTACAACAAAACGTAAGGTTGATCGTATGGAAGCACCGACACTTGACGAGGCATTAGAAGGTCAACAACGTTTAATCGCTGAAAAACTTCAAAGCACAATCCAAAATGAAAACTTATCATACTACAAGCGTATTGCAGAAGAAATGTTAGAAGAGAATGATTCTGTAACAGTAGTAGCTGCTGCTTTAAAAATGATGACAAAAGAGCCGGATACAACTCCAATCGCTTTAACATCAGAACCACCAGTTGTTTCAAGAGGTGGCGGTGGCGGTTCTAAAAAACGCGGTGGTAACGGAAGTGGATACCGTGATGGTAACCGTAATCGTAGTCGTGATGGACGCGGCGGTGGCGATGGTCGTAACCGTGATCGCAATCGTGATGGACGTGGAAGTGGAAGCGGAAGTGGCGATGGTCGTAACCGTGATCGTAATCGTGATGGTGGAAGTGGTAGCCGTGATGGTAACCGTGGTCGTAAAGGTGAAGGTCGCCCTGGATCTTCAAATGGACGCGGCGAAAGAAAACATCATAGCCGTCCACAAGCTTAATAAAAAAGAGAATGCCCTTTGCTGGCATTCTCTTTTTTTATTTCTGTAATTGTGCATACTACATAATAAATCGTATAGAAATGAGGTGCTATATGCTTGTAAGACTTGGGTATGTTGCGATGAGTGTGCATTTGAAGAATGCATCTCCATCTCAAACGATGACATATGCACAGTTTCAGCGGATTGATGATCGAGAGGCTGCGATTCGTAAACTCGAAAGAATCGCTAATTCAAATTTGGAAAATTGCTTACGATTATTAAAGCATAATAAAGGACATGATATATCTTTCTTTCGACTTAGTTCCAAGCTTATTCCTTTAGCGAATCATGAGGAGTTGTTAGATTGGAACTATATTCGTCCTTTAAAAGAAAATCTGAAAGAATTAGGTGAATATGCAATTCGTATGAATATGCGAATTGACTTCCATCCAGACCATTTTGTTGTACTAAATTCACCTGAGGAGAGTATTTTCAAACAATCTGTAAAGACATTGCAGATGCACAAAAAATTGTTAAAGGGTATGGGAATTGAGCATAAGCAACGATGTGTATTACATGTGGGAGGAGGTTATAACGATAAGGAGCTCGCATTAGAACGCTTTATAGAAAATTGGTCAACTGTTCCAAGAGGTATTCAAGAGATGATTATATTAGAAAATGATGACACGACCTTTTCTTTAGAAGAAACATTGTATTTAGGTGAGAAATTAGACATTCCAGTCGTGTTTGATTTGCATCATCATATGATGAATAATGACCAGGAAGATTGGCATGAAGATTGGGCGCGTGTTGTACATACGTGGGAATCGTCTTTGTTACCAATTAAAATGCACATCTCTAGTCCTAGAGATGGAAAAAACCCAAGAGCACATGCGGATTTTATTGATGTAGATACCTTCTTATCTTTTTTGAGAAAGATAAAGGGGAGTGTTCCGCAAATTGATTGTATGATTGAGGCGAAGAAAAAGGACGAGTCTTTATTTCAACTAATGAGAGATTTAAGTAAACAAACAGATGTGGAAATTGTCGATGGTGCGAGCTTCTATATTAAATAAGCTCTGCGCCATCGATTTTTTTTGTTAAAAAAGGGGTGCATATGCCGCCGATAATCAATCCTGTTAAATGGCTTATAGGATTGGCAGAGGGATTAAAGAAAGTAAATAGCAGTAATATAAGTATCATTATTGAAAAAATAGCGATGTCTCTTGGTTTTGAAGAACGGTATCGACTATACAATAGGAATAATTTGGCGCCTAGTAATCCGAAAATACCACCAGATGCTCCGGCGTGAATATATTCAAGAGGCATAATAATATAAGAAGAAATATTCCCGAGAATGCCAGATAGGAAAAAAATAATGATGAAAGAAAAGTGTCCTAGTTGTTTTTCAATAGAAGAACCAAGTAAAAATAAACAAATACTATTAGAAAGAAAATGTTGTAAGTCTACGTGTACAAGTAAGGAAGTTATGACACGCCACCATTCTCCTTTAGCGATATATTCATTGTAGGCTGCCAGGTGAAAGAGGGAAAAGTCGCTCAATATAATCATGACTAATTGTATAAGAAGTAAAGAAATGATAATCGGTTGTAAGGAAATGCGAGTGGATGGTATTAGCATGTTGTTAGTATCACTCCTTTTGCATCAGAAAGATTCTCTGTTATTCTTACAATATGAATGAAGAAAGCTAAATAGAAGAAGGGGATTTTGAAATGATTGTAGGGATTGGAATCGATATTATTGAGTTGAATCGAATTGAAAAAATGCTAGATGGAAAGCTTAAGTTTATGGAACGTATTTTAACTGAAAAAGAACGTGATGTTGCCGATGGGCTGAAAGGAAGTCGTCTTACAGAATTCGTAGCTGGAAGATTTGCAGCAAAAGAGGCGTATTCTAAAGCGGTAGGGACCGGTATCGGGAAAGAAGTGAGTTTTTTAGATATTGAAGTAAGGAATGATGATAGAGGTAAGCCGATTATCATTACAAATACAGAGCATATTGTTCATTTATCAATTAGTCATAGTAAAGAATTTGCCGTTGCTCAAGTTGTTTTGGAAAGCTCGTCACGCTAGTCTGCATATTTTATATCTTTGTCTCATATATTTGAGGTAGCGATAAGGAAGGCATATCTTCCATTCATTTATAGGGGCAAAGGGGCTGAAGTGATGAAAAGGCGTCTGTTTTTAGTTCTTGTCGGTTTATTGACCGTTTTTGTGTTGGCGGGTTGTATGGAAAAGAAACAGGAAGATGTTGTGAGAGATTTAGAAGCGAAAGTTAAAAGTATGAAGAGTTATCAAGCTGAAGCGAAATTATCTATTAAAACAGGAAATGAGCCTCAGGAGTACAATGTAGAAATTTGGCATAAAGAACCTTCGTATTATCGTGTGAATTTGCAGAATGCGAAAAAGGATCAGAGTCAAATTATTTTAAGAAATGATGAAGGTGTATTTGTATTAACGCCGGCGCTTAATAAGAGTTTCCGTTTTCAAAGTGATTGGCCGCAAAATAGTAGCCAGGCTTATTTATATGAATCACTTGTAAGAGATATTTTGCAAGATAAGAAAAATCTCTCTTTCGAGAAAACAGATAAGTATTATGTATTTAAAACAAAAACAAATTATCAACATCAAAATATGTTGCCGAAACAAGAAATTAAGCTGAATAAAAGTGATTTAACACCAGTTTCTGTGAAGCTGATGGATAATGATCAAAATGTCCTTGTAAAAGTAGATTTCACTAAAGTAAAGTTTGATGCAAAGTTTGATAAAGGTGCATTTGATACGAAACAAAATATGTCTAGAGCACAAGTGGATGTTCAGACGGCAGCGAAAGAAGACAAACCGTTTGCTATTTTGTATCCGCGTGATACGCCGCAAGGCATGACTTTGAAAGAGGAAGAAGAGTTGGAGACAGACAGTGGCAAGCGTGCAATACTCACATACACTGGAAGTAAGAAATCCTTTACTTTAATACAAGAAAAGGCAAAAGTTGCAGAGGCCTCATCGGCGGTAAGTGTAAGTGGAGAGCCGGTTGATCTTGGTTTCACGATTGGTGCATTGACGAAAGACTCTGTAACGTGGTCGCATAACGGAGTAGAATATATGCTCGTATCTAAAGGTTTAGAGTCGAATGAGTTGTTGATGGTTGCTCGTTCGGTTACAGCGAAGCAGGTGAAGTAAACATCTTAGACGTGGTGATATATGTGCACCGCGTCTTTTCTTAGTTTGAAGGTGGATTTCATAAAAGAAGCATATAAAAGAATAAGCTTCGCATATCGTGTATAAGGAAGTGTATTTATGGAAGACGCACCGTTTTACCGTGACACCTGGGTGGAAGTGGAATTAGATGCGATTTACAACAATGTTACGCATATTAAAGAGTTCATTCCAAGTGATGTAGAGATTTTTGCTGTAGTTAAAGCGAATGCATATGGGCACGATTATGTACCGGTGGCTAAAACTGCATTAGAAGCAGGAGCGACAAGATTAGCAGTTGCTTTTTTAGATGAAGCCTTAGTGCTTCGGAGGGCTGGTATTACTGCACCGATTTTAGTATTAGGTCCTTCCCCGCCCCGTGATGTAAATGTAGCTGCTGAAAATGATGTAGCATTAACTGTTTTTCAAAAAGAATGGGTGGAAGAAGCGATAAAGCTCTGGGATGGTTCATCAATAATGAAATTCCATATTAATTTTGATAGTGGTATGGGGAGAATCGGAATACGTGAACGCAAAGAATTAAAAGGGTTCTTAAAGAGTTTAGAAGGTGCGCCATTTTTAGAGTTAGAAGGAGTATATACGCATTTTGCAACAGCGGATGAGGTTGAGACTTCTTACTTTGATAAGCAATATAATACATTCTTGCAGCAGTTAAGTTGGTTGAAAGAATTTGGAGTGAATCCTAAATTTGTCCATACAGCCAATAGTGCTGCAACGTTAAGGTTTCAAGGGATTACATTTAATGCGGTGCGAGTTGGTATTGCGATGTATGGATTATCCCCATCTGTAGAAATACGTCCTTTTTTACCATTTAAATTGGAACCGGCGTTGTCACTTCATACGAAAGTTGCTCATATTAAGCAAGTGATCAAAGGGGATGGGATTAGTTATAATGTCACATACCGAACGAGAACGGAAGAATGGATTGCGACAGTTGCAATTGGATATGCAGATGGCTGGCTTAGAAGGTTGCAAGGGTTTAAAGTACTTGTAAATGGTGAAAGAGTACCGATTGTAGGGCGAGTGACAATGGATCAATTGATGATACATCTTCCTTGTGAAGTGCCACTTGGTACGAAAGTTACACTCATTGGGAGACAAGGTGATGAGTATATTAGTGCTACCGAGGTCGCTGAATATTCCGGGACTATTAATTATGAAATTATCGCAACGATAAGCTTCCGTGTACCGAGAATATTTATACGACACGGTAAAGTTGTAGAAGTAATCAATTATTTGAACGATATATAGAAGAAGGTATTATCGCTCAGTATCTCGTCATTTAGGGGATTTTCGCTAATGGAAAATAGGCTCTTTTTTGCTAGGGATCTTCTTTTTATAAATGTTATTAATATAAGTTACAATGAAATGTTGCGGAAAGGATTGCTTTATTTCTTGTTTGAAAGAGATGAAAAGTAAAAGAAGATGAATGTTTTGTTTATGAATTGGAAAACATAAGCAGGGAATAAGGAAGTCTTTGCAACAGGCTCCATACAATGGTATTATTACAATAGGTGTCATATATATATTTGGGTGTGTAGTTGACGGTGGAGGTGTATTTTTGTGTCCGAATCAAGTGTAACTACTGAAATCGTGGTTCGGTTGCCAAAGCAAATGGTAACGGAATTGGACGGAATTGGAAAACAAGAGAATAAGAATCGCCATGAACTAATTTGCCAGGCAACACAACTGTTATTGCGTCAACATAAGACGAAGAAACGCTACCAACATGAATCAATGCGACGTGGGTACATTGAAATGGGAAAAATTAATCTTGGTATTGCATCTGAAGCTTTCTTAGCAGAGTATGAAGCAGCTCATACAGTAGAACGCTTAGTTAGCGGGGGGTAATATTTTGATTGTAAAACGCGGCGACGTGTATTTTGCAGACCTTTCCCCAGTTGTTGGTTCTGAGCAAGGAGGCGTTCGTCCGGTTCTTGTCATTCAAAATGACATCGGAAATCGTTTTAGTCCGACTGTGATTGTAGCGGCTATTACTGCACAGATTCAAAAAGCGAAATTACCCACTCATGTGGAAATTGATGCGAAAAAGTATGGTTTTGAGAGAGATTCTGTTATTTTACTCGAGCAGATTCGAACAATCGATAAGCAACGCTTAACGGACAAAATCACTCATTTAGATGAAGTGATGATGAGTCGTGTAGATGAAGCGTTACAAATTAGTTTAGGACTAATAGATTTTTAAATCGGCAGTTTAAGTTGCTCTCTTTACAGGGCAACTTTTTTTTATTATAGAGGAGGTTACGGTTGGATATGGAAATGGTAGATAATCGACAAGGGTTAATGAAAATGTTAGTGAAAGAATTAGGCTTTACAGAAAAGCAAGTTCGTCATGTTATTCAATTAACAGAAGAAGGTAACACAGTTCCATTTATCGCTCGTTACCGAAAAGAATGGACAGGATCCTTAGATGAGGTGCAAATTCGTGCAATCTTAGAAAGATGGCAATATATGATGCAATTAGAAGATAGGAAAGAAGAGGTTCTTCGTCTTATTGGTGAAAAGGGGAAACTAACCGAAGAGTTACGTCGTCATATTGTTGCTGCAAAAAAACTTCAGGAAGTAGAAGATTTATATCGTCCATATAAAGAAAAAAGAAGAACGAAAGCTACAATTGCTAAAGAAAAGGGATTAGAACCGTTAGCTGAGTGGCTATTGTTATATAAAAAAGAAAATCCAGCAGAGAAGGCTATGGAATTTGTTAATGCAGAAAAAGAAGTGGCGTCTGCAGAAGATGCGTTGCAAGGTGCGCAAGATATTATTGCGGAACTTGTTTCGGATAATGCGGCATATCGTAGTTGGATTCGCAATACTACTTTCCGACAAGGGATTATGTCTTCATCTGTAAAAGATAAAGAAAAAGATGAAAAGAATATATATGAAATGTATTATGGCTATGAAGAACCGTTGCAAAAAGTAGTGCCACATCGTGTACTAGCTATGAATCGTGGTGAAAAGGAGGACGTATTAAGAGTTTCTGTTATCACGCCAATTGAAGAAATCCTTCAGTTTTTACATAAAAAAATGATTCTTGATGAAGCTTCTAAAAGTGCACATTATGTACAATTAGCGACGGAAGATGGATATAAGCGATTAATTCAACCTTCAATAGAAAGAGAAATTCGTAAAGAATTAATGGAAACGGCCGAAGAACAAGCGATTCATATTTTCTCTGAGAATTTACGTAATTTATTATTACAACCTCCGATGAAAGGGAAAGTTGTGTTAGCGGTAGATCCAGCATATAGAACCGGTTGTAAATTAGCTGTAGTAGATGATACAGGAAAAGTTCTTCACATAGATGTTATTTATCCGCATCCGCCTGTTCGTAAATATGAGGATGCAAAAACGAAAATCCTTTCAATTATAGATAAATATGAAGTTGAAATGATAGCGATTGGAAATGGTACAGCTTCGAGGGAAACGGAAGAATTTATAGTAGATGTATTACAAAATGTAGAACGAGATGTATTTTACATTATTGTAAATGAAGCGGGTGCTAGTGTGTACTCAGCATCTGATGTAGCTCGCGAGGAGTTTCCGCATTTACAGGTTGAAGAAAGAAGTGCTGTTTCAATTGGGAGACGTCTGCAAGATCCACTTGCAGAGCTTGTGAAAATTGACCCTAAATCTGTTGGGGTGGGACAATATCAACATGATGTATCTCAAAAGAGATTAAATGAATCATTAACATTTGTAGTAGAGACAGCAGTTAACCGAGTTGGTGTTAATGTAAATACAGCTTCAGTTGCATTGTTGCAATATGTTTCTGGGTTATCAAAAACAGTTGCGAAAAATATTGTAGCTAAGCGTGAGGAAGATGGGAAATTCGCGAAGCGAACGGAGTTAAAGAAAATCCCGCGTTTAGGTGCAAAAACATATGAACAATGTATCGGGTTTTTACGTATATTAGAAGGAGCGAATCCATTAGATCGCACAGGGATTCATCCAGAGCAATATAAAAATGTTGAATTACTATTAAAGAGCTTAGGTTTATCGAAGAGTGATGTGGGGAAACCAAATTTGCAAAAGAGTTTAGAAGGAGTAGATATTTCTAAATTATCTCAAGAGACGGAGATTGGTGAGCCGACACTAGTTGATATTATGGATGCTTTAATTAGCCCGGAACGAGATATGAGGGATGAGTTGCCAAAGCCACTTTTGAAAAAGGGGATTTTAAAATTAGAAGATTTAAAGCGTGGTATGGAATTAGAGGGAACGATCCGCAATGTTGTTGATTTCGGTGCCTTTGTTGATATTGGTGTGAAGCAAGATGGTTTAGTACATATTTCTAAACTAAGCAAACAATTTGTAAAGCATCCATTAGATATTGTATCCGTGGGACAAATTGTAAAGGTATGGGTAGATGATATTGATACGAAAAAAGGTCGTGTTGCATTATCAATGTTACCGATTGAATAGTAAGAAAAGAGAGCAGATGAAACTGCTCTTTTTTTATGAACTGGAAAGTTTAATTGATTATGAGCTTTGATGTATTTTACTATAATAAAACCAGCATTCATTTAGTAACTTGATTTGATACCGGTTTTTCTCAAAATATGCACGTTGCATTTGTTTCTTTAGCCACGTGGGCATAGGAATCCCTCCTTGTTTAATCCTGCTCTCAAAAAAGTAGCTCCTTTTAGTTAAGGTAACTTTGATGAGAGGTTGGTGAGTGGATTTCTAGCAATGCTGCATTTTTAGAAATCACGCTTCTTGAATGAGGATGGGTATATGTACTATTTACTATATGTATAAGAAGAGAGAAAAGTGTGAAAATATTTTTTAGTTTAGGAGGAATGAGAATGGATGAGCAAGAAATTCAGCGGTTAGTGGAAGAGGTATCGTTACAATGCTTTGGAATGCCGTTTTTACATAAAGCAATGTTTAATAGTAGGTTACGTACAACTGGTGGGCGCTATCTATTGAAGAATCATAATATAGAATTGAATTATCGATATTACGAAATATATGGTAAAGGAGAGTTAGTCGGGATTGTTAAACATGAACTTTGTCATTATCACTTACATATCACAGGAAAGGGGTATAAGCACCGAGATAGAGATTTTCGTGAGTTATTAAAGAAAGTAGGTGCACCACGTTTTTGCAAACGAATGATTAGTGAGGAGGAAACGAAAGTTTCTATGTATGAATGTATGGGGTGTTCATTTCAATATGTAAGAAGACGTCAAATAAATACACAAAGATATGTATGTGGAAAGTGTAAAGGACAACTAAAACTGGTAGTGAAAACATCTTGACAGTGAAAACGCAATCCAGTATATTATAAACATGTCACGTTTGCGCAAGACGTTGTGAAAAAACTTCTTGACTTACGATGAGAATTTTTATAAGATACAAATTGTCTTCATTATTCCGCAGTAGCTCAGTGGTAGAGCTATCGGCTGTTAACCGATCGGTCGTAGGTTCGAGTCCTACCTGCGGAGCCATACAGAGAAGTACCCAAGTGGCTCAAGGGGCTCCCCTGCTAAGGGAGTAGATCGCTAACGCGGTGCGAGGGTTCGAATCCCTTCTTCTCTGCCATACATATTGGCCCGTTGGTCAAGTGGTTAAGACACCGCCCTTTCACGGCGGTAACACGGGTTCGAATCCCGTACGGGTCACCACTTCGGAGGATTAGCTCAGCTGGGAGAGCACCTGCCTTACAAGCAGGGGGTCGGCGGTTCGATCCCGTCATCCTCCACCATATAAATTATATGAATAATATTGTCGCGGGGTGGAGCAGTACGGTAGCTCGTCGGGCTCATAACCCGAAGGTCGCAGGTTCAAATCCTGTCCCCGCAACCAAACATTCTCGTAATGTGGTTGCTAACACTTATCATATAATTATATAAATAATATTATCGCGGGGTGGAGCAGTACGGTAGCTCGTCGGGCTCATAACCCGAAGGTCGCAGGTTCAAATCCTGTCCCCGCAACCAAATGGTCCCGTGGTGTAGTGGTTAACATGCCTGCCTGTCACGCAGGAGATCGCCGGTTCGACCCCGGTCGGGACCGCCATTTTAACTTCTGCTATATGGCAGTTGTTTTTTATTGGACATTATGGTACAATAACATTTGTCTTTGAAAAGAAGATAACTATTTCGATGGGCTATAGCCAAGCGGTAAGGCAACGGACTTTGACTCCGTCATGCGCTGGTTCGAATCCAGCTAGCCCAGCCATTTACGAGCCATTAGCTCAGTTGGTAGAGCATCTGACTTTTAATCAGAGGGTCGAAGGTTCGAATCCTTCATGGCTCACTTTTGTTTTTTCCGCGCGGTCGTGGCGGAACGGCAGACGCGCTAGGTTGAGGGCCTAGTGGGGGAAACCCCGTGGAGGTTCAAGTCCTCTCGGCCGCATCAAAAAATCTTTTAAAAAAGTACTTGCATTTGAAAATGTAGTATGATAAGATAATTGAGTCGCCAAAATACAACGA
>NZ_JBBOTV010000001.1:4352500-4397500 GCF_038050385.1 Bacillus sp. FSL R9-9410 | reverse complement strand
TACTCCCTAGTGATCGATAGTGAACCAGTACCGTGAGGGAAAGGTGAAAAGCACCCCGGAAGGGGAGTGAAAGAGATCCTGAAACCGTGTGCCTACAAATAGTCAGAGCCCGTTAATGGGTGATGGCGTGCCTTTTGTAGAATGAACCGGCGAGTTACGATCCCGTGCGAGGTTAAGCTGAAGAGGCGGAGCCGCAGCGAAAGCGAGTCTGAATAGGGCGTTTAGTACGTGGTCGTAGACCCGAAACCAGGTGATCTACCCATGTCCAGGGTGAAGTTCAGGTAACACTGAATGGAGGCCCGAACCCACGCACGTTGAAAAGTGCGGGGATGAGGTGTGGGTAGCGGAGAAATTCCAATCGAACCTGGAGATAGCTGGTTCTCCCCGAAATAGCTTTAGGGCTAGCCTTAAGTGTAAGAGTCTTGGAGGTAGAGCACTGATTGAACTAGGGGTCCTCATCGGATTACCGAATTCAGTCAAACTCCGAATGCCAATGACTTATCCTTAGGAGTCAGACTGCGAGTGATAAGATCCGTAGTCAAGAGGGAAACAGCCCAGATCGCCAGCTAAGGTCCCAAAGTGTGTATTAAGTGGAAAAGGATGTGGAGTTGCTTAGACAACTAGGATGTTGGCTCAGAAGCAGCCACCATTTAAAGAGTGCGTAATAGCTCACTAGTCGAGTGACTCTGCGCCGAAAATGTACCGGGGCTAAATACACCACCGAAGCTGCGAATTGATACCAATGGTATCAGTGGTAGGGGAGCGTTCTAAGTGCAGTGAAGTCAGACCGGAAGGACTGGTGGAGCGCTTAGAAGTGAGAATGCCGGTATGAGTAGCGAAAGACGGGTGAGAATCCCGTCCACCGAATGCCTAAGGTTTCCTGAGGAAGGCTCGTCCGCTCAGGGTTAGTCAGGACCTAAGCCGAGGCCGACAGGCGTAGGCGATGGACAACAGGTTGATATTCCTGTACCACCTCTTTATCGTTTGAGCAATGGAGGGACGCAGAAGGATAGAAGAAGCGTGCGATTGGTTGTGCACGTCCAAGCAGTTAGGCTGATAAGTAGGCAAATCCGCTTATCGTGAAGGCTGAGCTGTGATGGGGAAGCTCCTTATGGAGCGAAGTCTTTGATTCCCCGCTGCCAAGAAAAGCTTCTAGCGAGATAAAAGGTGCCTGTACCGCAAACCGACACAGGTAGGCGAGGAGAGAATCCTAAGGTGTGCGAGAGAACTCTGGTTAAGGAACTCGGCAAAATGACCCCGTAACTTCGGGAGAAGGGGTGCTTTCTTAACGGAAAGCCGCAGTGAATAGGCCCAAGCGACTGTTTAGCAAAAACACAGGTCTCTGCGAAGCCGTAAGGCGAAGTATAGGGGCTGACACCTGCCCGGTGCTGGAAGGTTAAGGAGAGGGGTTAGCGTAAGCGAAGCTCTGAACTGAAGCCCCAGTAAACGGCGGCCGTAACTATAACGGTCCTAAGGTAGCGAAATTCCTTGTCGGGTAAGTTCCGACCCGCACGAAAGGTGTAACGATTTGGGCACTGTCTCAACCAGAGACTCGGTGAAATTATAGTACCTGTGAAGATGCAGGTTACCCGCGACAGGACGGAAAGACCCCGTGGAGCTTTACTGTAGCCTGATATTGAATTTTGGTACAGTTTGTACAGGATAGGCGGGAGCCATTGAAACCGGAGCGCTAGCTTCGGTGGAGGCGCTGGTGGGATACCGCCCTGACTGTATTGAAATTCTAACCTACGGGTCTTATCGACCCGGGAGACAGTGTCAGGTGGGCAGTTTGACTGGGGCGGTCGCCTCCTAAAGTGTAACGGAGGCGCCCAAAGGTTCCCTCAGAATGGTTGGAAATCATTCGTAGAGTGCAAAGGCATAAGGGAGCTTGACTGCGAGACCTACAAGTCGAGCAGGGACGAAAGTCGGGCTTAGTGATCCGGTGGTTCCGCATGGAAGGGCCATCGCTCAACGGATAAAAGCTACCCCGGGGATAACAGGCTTATCTCCCCCAAGAGTCCACATCGACGGGGAGGTTTGGCACCTCGATGTCGGCTCATCGCATCCTGGGGCTGTAGTCGGTCCCAAGGGTTGGGCTGTTCGCCCATTAAAGCGGTACGCGAGCTGGGTTCAGAACGTCGTGAGACAGTTCGGTCCCTATCCGTCGTGGGCGCAGGAAATTTGAGAGGAGCTGTCCTTAGTACGAGAGGACCGGGATGGACGCACCGCTGGTGTACCAGTTGTTCTGCCAAGGGCATAGCTGGGTAGCTATGTGCGGAAGGGATAAGTGCTGAAAGCATCTAAGCATGAAGCCCCCCTCAAGATGAGATTTCCCATAGCGTAAGCTAGTAAGATCCCTGAAAGATGATCAGGTTGATAGGTTCGAGGTGGAAGCATGGTGACATGTGGAGCTGACGAATACTAATAGATCGAGGACTTAACCATATAATATGAAGCAAATGTTATCTAGTTTTGAAGGAATATACCTTCAATAGTTTGGTGATGATGGCAGAGAGGTCACACCCGTTCCCATACCGAACACGGAAGTTAAGCTCTCTAGCGCCGATGGTAGTTGGGACCTTGTCCCTGTGAGAGTAGGACGTCGCCAAGCTATTTATATCATCGCGGGGTGGAGCAGTACGGTAGCTCGTCGGGCTCATAACCCGAAGGTCGCAGGTTCAAATCCTGTCCCCGCAACCAAATGGTCCCGTGGTGTAGTGGTTAACATGCCTGCCTGTCACGCAGGAGATCGCCGGTTCGACCCCGGTCGGGACCGCCATTTTATATAAAGAAAAGAACGAAACAAGTTGTTTCGTATTTTTTTATTTGTTTTAACAAAAAACTAATAAAGACAGTCAAACTATCCTTAGGAAAACTCCTAAGGACTTTTTTATATATTTAAAACCTGTATAATAAAGAGCAGAGAACATTGTGAGTAAAGTAGGTGAAGTCTGTGAGTAAATATGAAATAACAACAAAATCTTCCGAAGAAACCCAGCGATTATCAGAAAAATTAGGGGGACTTGTAAAGAAACAAGATGTAATTATTTTAGAAGGTGATCTTGGAGCTGGCAAGACGACTTTTACAAAAGGACTAGCAAAAGGTCTTGGAGTGAAAAGAGTCGTAAATAGTCCTACCTTCAATATTATTAAAGAATATAAAGGAAGATTACCGCTATATCATATGGATGTGTATCGTTTAGCGGAAAGTGAAGAAGATTTAGGATTTGATGAGTATTTCTATGGTGAAGGGATTACAGTAGTAGAATGGGCTCATTTAATAGAAGCATATTTACCGAATGAGAAGTTGCAAATTAGTTTATTCCATGCTGGAGATGATACAAGAAAAATTGTACTCGAGCCAATTGGAGATCGCTATATTAGATTATGTGAGGAGCTATTACAAGATGAAAGTACTAGCAATTGATACTTCAAATTACGTAATGGGTGTATCCCTTATTGAGGAAGGGAACGTGATTGGGGAAATCATTACAAATTTAACAAAAAACCATTCTGTACGTCTTATGCCAGCTGTAGAGAAACTGTTAAAAGAATGCGGTGTAAAACCGAAAGAATTGACTAAAATTGTTGTAGCAGCTGGACCAGGATCATATACAGGTGTTCGTATAGGTGTGACAGCTGCAAAAACATTAGCTTGGTCACTTCAAATACCAATTGTAGGTGTATCAAGTTTAGAAGTGGTGGCTGCAAATGGTACTAATTTTAATGGACTAATTTGTCCTTTATTTGATGGCCGACGTGGTCAGATTTACACGGGGTTATATACATATGAAGGAGAGCGTATAACTTCAATAGAAGAAGACCGAATTATTCTTATTGTTGACTGGTTGCAAATGTTAAAAGATAAAGAACAGCCTGTTTTATTTATTGGTAACGATGTTAAATTGCATAAAGAAACAATTGTAGAATATTTAGGTGATCAAGCTGTATTTGCTCCGTTCACTATGAATAACCCAAGACCAAGTGAATTAGCATTTTTAGGATTACAAAAAGAAGAACAAGACGTGCATACGTTTGTTCCTAGCTATCTTCGTTTAGCTGAAGCTGAAACAAAATGGTTAGAAAGTCAAAAACAATAGGGGCCTACAGAAGATGGATATGATATTTAGAAAGATGGCACCTGATGATATTGCTCAAATTGTAGCTATTGAAGAAGCGTCTTTTTCAACCCCTTGGACTGCAGATGCCTTTCACCGTGAATTAGAGGTGAATGAACATGCACATTATGTCGTGCTAGAAAAAGATGGTCTCGTAATTGGATATTGTGGATTGTGGATAATTATTGATGAATCACATGTAACAAATATAGCTATCCTGCCAGAATACAGAGGTCAAAAGCTAGGGGATGCCTTATTGAAAGAAGTCATTTCCGAAGCGAAAGGGTTAGGAGTAAAAACAATGACACTTGAAGTACGCGTGTCAAATGAAGTAGCAAAGCAGTTATACAGAAAATACGGATTTCAAAATGGTGGGATTCGTAAACGATACTATGCAGACAATCAGGAAGATGGTCTTGTAATGTGGGTGAATATATAATGGGAAAAAATACAATTATACTTGGTATTGAAACAAGCTGTGATGAAACAGCTGTAGCAGTTGTTAAAAATGGAACGGAAATCATTGCGAATGTCGTTGCATCGCAAATTGAAAGTCATAAGCGTTTTGGCGGAGTTGTACCAGAGATTGCATCCCGTCATCATGTAGAAGAAATCACAGTTGTGTTAGAAGAAGCTTTAAAAGAAGCGAATATCACTTTTGAGGATATTGATGCAATTGCTGTAACAGAAGGCCCAGGTTTAGTCGGAGCACTTTTAATAGGTGTAAATGCAGCGAAAGCTGTGGCTTTTGCTCATGATATCCCTCTAGTTGGTGTTCATCATATTGCTGGTCATATTTATGCGAATCGTTTAGTAAAAGAAGTACAATTCCCGTTACTATCGCTTGTTGTATCCGGTGGACATACGGAGCTTGTTTATATGAAAGAACATGGTTCATTTGAAGTGATTGGTGAAACGCGAGATGATGCGGCAGGAGAAGCTTACGATAAAGTAGCTCGTACATTATCAATGCCTTATCCAGGTGGTCCTCATATTGATCGCCTTGCGCATGAAGGAAAACCAACAATTGATTTGCCTCGTGCGTGGCTAGAACCTGATTCGTATGATTTCAGCTTTAGTGGATTGAAATCAGCAGTTATCAACACTGTGCATAACGCAAAACAGCGCGGTATAGAAATTGCACCAGAAGATTTAGCAGCAAGTTTCCAAGAAAGTGTAATAGATGTACTTGTAACGAAAGCGTCTCGTGCAGCAGATGCTTATAATGTAAAACAAGTGCTTCTTGCTGGTGGAGTAGCTGCTAATAAAGGGCTTCGTGCACGTTTAGCAGCAGAATTTGCACAAAAAGAAAATATAGAGCTAATTATTCCTCCTCTATCTTTATGCACAGATAATGCAGCGATGATTGCGGCTGCAGGTACAATTGCGTACGAACAAGGAAAACGCGCTACATTAGCTTTAAATGCAAATCCAGGATTAGATATTGAAGCATAGTTATACACAAAATTAACCACAGCTTGTGGATAAAACCCATATTATCTGTTGATAATATGGGTTTTTTTGTGTACATAAAATGTGTATAACTTTTTGTGTGACTGTGGATAATGTGGAAAAGTTATTTGGAAGTTTATATTATAAAGGTGGATATGTGCATAACCTTGTGGATAACATAGAGGAAGTCTGACCTTTGAAGAAATTCTTTTTTGGGAAATAAAAAACAAGGAGATGTCCAAAAAACATTTTGAAACATCCTCCACTTATTATATAAGGTGCTACTATTGTCAATCCTTTTCGAATCGTTTATATAATTTCATTTACTATGGTATTGATTCCAAAAGAGAAAATAAAAAGGAGGTCATCTCGTCAAAAAGCCCGACTTATGAGACATCCTCCTCTTTTAAATTCTCTTATATATGCAGTTCTTCCCATTCTGCCATACAAGCTTCAAGCTGTTCTTGCAGTGTTTGTTTTTTAGTTGTAATTTCACTAGCCTTTTCATAATCTGCATATATTTCTGGTAAGCAAAGCTGATCTTCTAACGTAGCAATTTCTTCTTCTAAGCCTATGATATTTTGTTCCAGTTC
Organism: Bacillus sp. FSL R9-9410; assembly: GCF_038050385.1. Lineage (NCBI taxonomy): Bacteria > Bacillati > Bacillota > Bacilli > Caryophanales > Bacillaceae > Bacillus > Bacillus sp. FSL R9-9410. Next base: position 4,391,337 of record NZ_JBBOTV010000001.1, on the reverse strand, counting down.
TTCAATTTTTCGAGTACGTTGACGCTCTAACTGTTTACGTTCTTTTTCTTCGAGATAATTTAATTTTTCTTGTGCCACCACTTTTTGAACAGGTACTTCATCTTCTTGCTCTAGTTCCGCGCGTTCAATCATTTCATTTTTCTTTTCAACGTAATAATCGTAATCACCTAAATATTCTTGTGCACCTTCTGTTGATAACTCAACAACGGTTGTCGTTACGCGATTAATAAAGTAGCGGTCATGAGAGACGAATAGAAGAGTACCTGGGTAATCAATTAAAGCATTCTCCAAAATCTCTTTACTATTTAAATCAAGATGGTTTGTTGGCTCATCGAGAATTAATAAATTGGATTTTTGCATCATAAGTTTTGCAAGAGCTAGTCGAGCCTTTTGTCCACCACTCAGAGAAGATACTGGTTTGAGTACATCATCCCCTGTGAATAAAAAGTTGCCTAGTATAGTGCGAATTTCTTTTTCAGGTTGCAGGGGATATTCATCCCATAGTTCATTTAAAACTCGCTTCGAAGATGTTAAGTTGGCTTGTTCTTGATCATAATAACCAACAGATACATTTGACCCGAAAGCAACGTTTCCATGTAATAGCTGCAACTTATTCACAATGGATTTCAATAATGTAGATTTTCCAATTCCGTTTGGCCCAACTAAGGCAACACTGTCACCGCGAGTTAAGCGCATATTTACATGTTCAATAATCGGTTCCTGATAATAGCCAATAGTTGCATCTTTAACTTGTAAAACATCATTTCCACTTTGTTTTTCAATATCGAAGTGGAAGGAAGCTGATTTAGAATCGCCTAATGGTCTAGCTAATACTTCCATTCTATCTAATTGTTTACGGCGACTTTGAGCACGTTTTGTCGTAGATGCACGAGCTATATTTTTTTGCACAAAGTCTTCCAGTTTAGAAATTTCATCTTGTTGTTTTTCATAACGCTTCATCTCTTGCTCGTATAGAGCTGATTTTGAGTCTAAATATTTACTGTAGTTACCAACAAATCGTCGGCTTTCCTTATTAGAAATTTCGTATACCTGTGTAACGAGTTTATCTAAGAAATAACGGTCATGGGAAACGATTAAAATCGCGCCAGGATAGCCTTGTAAATATTGTTCAAGCCATGTTAGTGTCTCAATGTCCAAATGGTTTGTAGGTTCGTCTAAAATAAGTAAGTCTGGTCTAGTTAATAATAATTTCCCAAGAGCTAATCGAGTCTTTTGTCCACCACTTAATGTGGAAATTGTCGTCTGATGCGTTTCAACTGGGAAGCCAAGACCGCTTAAAATCGAGCGTATATCCGCTTCGTACTGATAGCCGCCTTGATCTTTATAATCTAATTGTAATTGGTCATAATCAGCTAATAATTTCTCATATATAGCCGCAATTGAAAAGTTTTCTTCTTTTCCCATCTCTTGCTCTAGCCTTCGAAGTTTTGTCTCCATCTGCTGCAAGTGTGTAAAGACGGTTAACATTTCATCCCAAATTGTTAAAGACGTTTCTAATCCGGTATTTTGAGCTAAATACCCCATTGAGACATCTTTCGGTTTTATAATTTCACCACCATCATGAGATAACTCACCAGCTATTATTTTTAATAATGTAGATTTTCCGGCTCCATTTCGTCCGACTAATGCGATACGATCTTTTGTTTGTACTTCCAATTTTATGTTTGCAAGAATCGTTTCTGCACCGTATACTTTCGAAAGCCCATTCACTTGTAATAATATCAATGTTTTCACCTCAAATAATTTCTTAACTTTGCCATGTTTATATTTCTCAATCATACTAAAAATAGTGTATAGTTTAAAATAAAGAGAGAATACTTCTTCTCTTTATTATACAAGGAAATTCATGAGTACTAAACTTCTGTATTTGATTCAAGTATAAGAATAAAGATAGGAAGAGAGGAGAGGTTATATGGATCAGCAAAAAATTCCACAGGCCACTGCCAAACGATTGCCTCTATACTATCGATTTATCCAAAACTTATCTCTTTCTGGTAAGCAACGTGTTTCATCAGCCGAATTGAGTGAAGCGGTAAAGGTTGATTCCGCAACTATTCGAAGAGATTTTTCATATTTTGGAGCGTTAGGGAAAAAAGGATATGGATATAACGTAAATTATTTATTATCATTTTTCCGTGAAACACTCGACCAAGATGATATAACACGCGTGGCACTTATTGGAGTAGGTAATTTAGGGACCGCTTTCTTACATTATAATTTCACGAAAAACAATAATACAAAAATTGAAATGGCGTTTGATGTTAGTGAAGAGAAAGTTGGAACAGAAATCGGAGGAATTCCTGTATATCATTTGGATGAATTAGAAGAACGTTTATCAACTGATATACAAGTGGCAATATTAACGGTACCCGCTACAGTAGCGCAATCTGTGGCAGATAGATTGGCAGAAACGAACGTGCATGGTATTTTAAATTTCACACCAGCACGCTTAAATGTGTCAGAGAATATAAGAATTCATCACATTGATTTAGCTGTAGAGTTACAAACGCTTGTTTACTTTTTGAAGAATTATCCACAATAAAACGCAGAGGGGATGACCTCTGCGTTTTATTATTGTTTTTTCTTTGTGAATTTAACTAAGATAAGGCGAAGTGCCAAATTAAAATCAATTGTTGCCATAACTGCAAATAGTATTGTCCACATATTCCAGATTGTATCTGTTACGTTCGTAATGGCGAAGCGTGTAAAGATACATCCAAGAAGAAAGTACAATGCAGCCATGAACAATGGTGAGTTTCTCATACTAAAAATCCTCCGATAAAGCCTTGCATTTTTTCAGCTTCTTTAATCATTTCTTGAATTTGCTCATTACTTACTACAACTTGAGCAACTGCAACTAATGTATTCATTGCAACATGAGCTGCAATAGGAACTATAATTCGTTTCGTTTTTACGTATAAAAAGGCGAATACGAGCCCCATAGAAGTGTATACCAATAAGTGAGTAAAATCAAAATGAATCGCCGCGAATACAAGTGAACTAATGATAGCGGCAATAAAGAAGTTAAACTTCTTATAAAGTGTACCGAATAAAATTTTTCTAAATACGATTTCTTCCAAAATAGGTCCTATTATAGATATGACAATCAGGAACCAAGGTGTCGTTCTTGCGATGTCCATAAGTCTTGCTGTATTTTCAGATCCCGGTGTAATCCCTAATAAACGCATTTCGATCATACCGGCAATGCTTTGTGAGAACAGCGCTAAGAAGAAACCAATAAAAATCCACCCAATTGTAGCTGGAACAGTAGAGCGCATTTTATCTAAATGCCTGTCACGAATGTCTGTTCTGAGTAACCAAAGTACAACGCATAATGCAATGAAAAAGCTAATGATAGCCCAATGACCAGTTATGAGCTGAATTTTTTCCTCTCTAGTAAATCCCCTATTATCGTATAGTCCAGTTTTCAGGAGAAGCGGTAACCCGGCAATGCCTGATAACTGCATTAAAATGTATGTAACGATAATCCACCAATATTGTTTTTTCAAATGGTTTAACCATCCTTTCTAACGCTAGTGTATGAGATAAGGTAGGATAACATGTAAATATGCTACCTACGATATAAACTTTCATTTGAATTATGTTTTTTTTGTAAATTAGCATTTGAAAATAAAATAGGAGACAGGAAAAAGTTGTACGTTTAGCGAAAACAACTTAGGGTGTCTTTCACATTGTAACATACAAGAAGTGGGAACAACGATTCATATAGTAAAGGCGGTAGAAGAAGTAATGATATGTAGGAAAGTGCATAAAGTAATTTGCGAAAAAATTATGATTTTTTTACTTGCAAAAGAAATTGAGATTATTTATTATTAGAAGTGTGTTAGCACTCGTGTGACTTGAGTGCTAATAAATAAAATTTACATAACAAAATGAGGAGGTTATTGTTCATGCTAAAGCCATTAGGTGATCGCGTTGTAATTGAACTTGTTCAAGCAGAAGAAAAAACAGCAAGTGGTATTGTATTACCAGAAACTGCAAAAGAAAAACCACAAGAGGGTAAAGTTATTGCAGTAGGTACAGGCCGAGTGCTTGAAAATGGTGAGCGTGTTGCTTTAGAGGTAGCAGCAGGTGATCTTATCATCTTCTCAAAATATGCAGGTACTGAAGTGAAATACGAAGGTACAGACTACTTGATTTTACGTGAAAGTGACATTTTAGCAATTATCGGTTAATTATATACATTTTAAAAATCCAAGGGGGTCAATTATTATGGCAAAAGATATTAAATTTAGTGAAGAAGCACGTCGTTCGATGCTTCGCGGTGTCGACACTCTTGCAAACGCAGTAAAAGTAACGCTTGGACCAAAAGGTCGTAACGTTGTACTTGAGAAAAAATTCGGTTCACCACTTATTACAAATGACGGTGTAACAATCGCAAAAGAAATCGAATTAGAAGATGCATTCGAAAACATGGGTGCGAAATTAGTGGCAGAAGTTGCTAGCAAAACAAACGATGTAGCTGGTGACGGAACGACAACTGCAACTGTATTAGCGCAAGCTATGATTCGTGAAGGTCTTAAAAACGTAACAGCTGGCGCAAACCCAATGGGTCTTCGTAAAGGTATCGAAAAAGCTGTTACTGCTGCAATTGAAGAATTAAAAGCGATTTCTAAACCAATCGAAGGTAAATCTTCTATCGCACAAGTAGCTGCTATTTCTTCGGCTGACGAAGAAGTAGGTCAATTAATTGCTGAAGCAATGGAGCGCGTTGGTAACGACGGCGTTATTACTTTAGAAGAATCTAAAGGATTTACAACAGAATTAGACGTAGTAGAAGGTATGCAATTTGATCGTGGATATGCATCTCCTTACATGATTACTGATTCTGATAAAATGGAAGCAGTTCTTGATAACCCATACATTTTAATTACTGACAAAAAGATTTCTAACATCCAAGAAATCTTACCAGTATTAGAGCAAGTGGTACAACAAGGTAAACCACTTCTTATCATTGCTGAAGATGTAGAAGGCGAAGCGTTAGCTACATTAGTAGTGAACAAACTTCGTGGTACATTCAATGTAGTAGCTGTTAAAGCTCCTGGATTTGGTGACCGTCGTAAAGCAATGCTAGAAGATATCGCAATCTTAACTGGTGGCGAAGTAATCACTGAAGAATTAGGACGTGACTTAAAATCTGCTACAGTTGCATCTTTAGGACGCGCTGGTAAAATTGTTGTAACGAAAGAAAACACAACTGTAGTTGAAGGTATTGGAAATTCACAACAAATCGAAGCTCGCATCGGTCAAATCCGTGCGCAATTAGAAGAAACAACTTCTGAATTCGATCGTGAAAAATTACAAGAGCGTCTTGCGAAACTTGCGGGCGGCGTAGCGGTAATTAAAGTAGGTGCAGCAACTGAAACTGAGTTAAAAGAGCGCAAACTTCGCATTGAAGATGCACTTAACTCAACTCGTGCAGCAGTAGAAGAAGGTATCGTTGCAGGTGGCGGTACTTCACTTATGAACGTATACACGAAAGTAGCTTCTATCGTAGCTGAAGGCGACGAAGCAACAGGTATCAACATCGTACTTCGTGCATTAGAAGAGCCAGTTCGTCAAATCGCAATCAACGCTGGTCTAGAAGGATCTGTAGTTGTAGAGCGTCTAAAAGGCGAAAAAGTAGGCGTTGGTTTCAACGCAGCTACTGGCGAATGGGTTAACATGCTTGAGTCTGGTATCGTAGATCCAGCTAAAGTAACTCGTTCTGCACTTCAAAACGCAGCATCTGTTGCAGCTATGTTCTTAACGACTGAAGCTGTAGTTGCTGACAAGCCAGAACCTAATGGTCCTGCAATGCCTGACATGGGCGGCATGGGCATGGGTGGTATGGGCGGAATGATGTAATTCCGTTCTCCCGAAAAACATCCACTTCTATATAGAAGTGGATGTTTTTTTGTGTTTTTGAGCGCAGGAAATTAATTTCTGTAGAATTTTGTCGCTTTCTCTCTTGACCATACTGATACTTCATTGTTAGAATCTAGGGAGATAATATAAAACGATCCTTCATATATCCTCAATGATATGGTTTGAGAGTCTCTACCGGGTTACCGTAAACAACCTGACTATGAAGGCAGTGTGTCTTATATTTATAAAGAGCGGAAGACTATCTTTCTTTATAAAGCCAGACCCCTGCCTTTTCTTTGTCATGAGACTAGAGGCGGAGGACTGGCTTTTTTTATTATATTGGTAATGCTTTTTGCTAAATTGGTGAAAATATTTATATACGAGAACTAACGTTGGGGTGATTATTTTGAAGAAGCAGCATGATACAATTATCGTTTTAGATTTTGGGAGTCAGTACAATCAGTTAATAGCACGTCGAATTCGTGAGTTCGGTGTATACAGTGAACTTCATCCGCATACAATTACTGCAGAAGAAATTAAAGCAATGAATCCAAAAGGGATTATTTTCTCTGGTGGACCAAATAGTGTATACGGTGAAGGTGCATTACATTGTGATGAAAAAATCTTTGAGCTAGGATTACCGATTTTCGGTATCTGTTACGGTATGCAGCTTATGACGCAACACTTCGGTGGTAAAGTAGAACGTGCCAATCACCGTGAGTACGGAAAAGCTGTTCTTAAAGTAGAGAACGAATCAAAATTATATGCGAACCTTCCAGAAGAGCAAGTTGTATGGATGAGCCATGGTGACTTAGTAACTGGTTTACCTGAAGGATTCGTAGTAGATGCAACAAGTGAGTCTTGTCCAATTGCTGGTATGAGCAATGAAGCGGAAAACTTATATGGTGTACAATTCCACCCAGAAGTACGTCACTCTGAGCACGGTAACGATTTAATTAAAAACTTCGTATTCGGCGTATGTGGTTGTTCTGAAGGATGGAACATGGAGAACTTTATCGAAGTAGAATTAGAGAAGATCCGTGAAACTGTTGGAGACAAAAAAGTACTATGCGCACTTAGTGGCGGTGTAGACTCTTCTGTTGTAGCGGTATTAATTCATAAAGCGATTGGTGACCAATTAACATGTATTTTTGTGGACCACGGTTTACTTCGTAAAGATGAAGCAGAAGGTGTTATGAAAACATTTAGCGAAGGCTTCCATATGAACGTTATTAAAGTGGATGCACAAGAGCGCTTCATGAACAAGTTAAAAGGTGTAGAAGATCCAGAGCAAAAACGTAAAATCATCGGTAATGAATTCATTTACGTATTTGATGATGAAGCTTCTAGATTAAAAGGAATGGACTTCTTAGCGCAAGGTACACTTTACACGGACATCGTTGAAAGTGGTACAGCAACGGCACAAACAATTAAATCTCACCATAACGTTGGTGGACTTCCAGAAGACATGCAGTTCAAATTAATTGAGCCTTTAAACACTTTATTTAAAGATGAAGTACGTGTATTAGGATCAGAACTAGGAATTCCTGATGAAATCGTATGGCGTCAACCGTTCCCAGGTCCAGGACTTGGTATTCGTGTATTAGGTGAAATTACAGAAGAGAAATTAGAAATCGTTCGTGAATCTGATGCGATTTTACGTGAAGAAATTATAAAAGCAGGATTAGAACGTGAAGTTTGGCAATACTTCACTGCGCTTCCTGGTATGCGTAGTGTAGGTGTTATGGGTGACGAGCGTACTTACGATTACACAGTAGGTATTCGTGCAGTAACATCTATCGATGGTATGACAGCTGATTGGGCACGTATCCCTTGGGACGTATTAGAGAAAATCTCTGTACGTATCGTAAACGAAGTAAAACACGTTAACCGTATCGTGTATGATATAACGAGCAAGCCACCAGCAACTATTGAGTGGGAATAGTATTATAATGAAAGATCCATCTATCATTTTATGTATAGATGGATCTTTTTGTTTTATTTTTAAGTGATTACACGAACGAAAATACAAAAGTTTTTAAAAACGTTCGTTTTTAAATTGACACATACCCTATTGTGGGTTAATATGAGTATGTAATTGATACGAAAAGTGAATATTATGCCGTCGTATAATATCGGGGATATGGCCCGAAAGTTTCTACCTAGCTACCGTAAATGGCTTGACTACGAGGCGTTTGTATAAAGATGAGGGGAAACTTGTCTTTGTTTATAGAACGCTTCCATGTATATGCAATGGGAGCCTTTTTTATTTTTATAGATAAAAGAGGGCTAGGGAGAATTACGGCGAGTAATCATATAACGGGGGAAACGTAAGATGAAACGCTATTTTCAGTTTGATGAACTCGGCACAAATTATAAAACAGAGTTCATAGCAGGTTTAACGACATTTCTATCTATGGCTTACGTATTATTTGTCAATCCTGCTACGCTATCACTTGGAAATGTTAAAGGGTTACCAGCTGGTACAGGAATGGATCCAGGTGCAGTATTTGTTGCTACAGCATTAGCAGCGGCGATTGGTTCGTTAATTATGGGGATATTTGCGAAGTATCCGATTGCTTTAGCGCCAGGTATGGGAATAAACGCGTTCTTTGCTTATACAGCGGTGTTAACGATGGGAATTCCGTGGCAAACGGCAATTGCTGGAACATTAATGTCAGGTATTATCTTTATTATTCTTACTGCTTCAGGTATTCGTGAAAAAATCATTAATGCAATTCCAGTAGAGTTAAAGTTTGCAGTAGCGGCGGGTATCGGATTATTCATTGCCTTCCTTGGATTCCAAAATGCCGGAATTATCGTAAAAAATGATGCTGTCCTTGTTGGATTGGGGGATTTAACGAAGGGCACAACGTTGTTGGCGATTTTCGGAGTTGTTACTACAATCATCTTCATGATTAAGAAAATAAATGGTGCTGTTTTCTACGGCATGATTCTTACGGCAATCTTAGGAGTAGCAACAGGATTAATTGATACTCCGAAAGCTGTAGTGGGAGCAATACCGAGTCTAGAACCAACGTTCGGTGTGGCGTTAACTCACTTTGGAGATATTTTCACTGTTGAAATGGCGATTGTTATTATAACGTTCTTCTTTATTGATTTCTTTGATACAGCGGGTACGCTTGTAGCGGTTGCGAATCAAGCGGGATTAATGAAGAACAATAAATTACCACGTGCAGGAAAAGCATTATTTGCAGATGCGATTGCAACTGTAATTGGTGCAATTCTAGGTACATCTACTACAACGTCTTACATTGAATCGTCTGCAGGGGTAGCAGCAGGAGGACGTTCTGGATTTACAGCAGTTGTAACAGCAGGATTCTTCTTACTGGCACTTTTCTTCTCGCCACTATTAAGTGTTGTGACACCAGCTGTAACGGCACCAGCTCTAATTATTGTAGGAATCTTGATGGTTTCATCTTTAGGAGAAATTGATTGGAAGAAATTCGAGATTGCAGTACCAGCATTCTTTACTATCATTTCAATGCCACTTACGTATAGTATCGCAACAGGAATTGCAATCGGATTTATCTTCTATCCAATTACAATGGTTGTGAGCGGCCGTCGTAAAGAGATTCATCCAATTATGTATGTTATGGGAGTTTTATTCGTACTATATTTCATCTACGTTCGTAAATAAAAGGGGTTTTTTGAAAGGTCTAGACTTAAGGGGAGTCTAGACCTTTTTTGCGTCTTCAGAAAATCTTAAGGATTTCCGAGCGTTTTTCTTCAGAAGTTTTCTTATAATAGAAGTTAGGGATTAAAAAAGTGATGGGGGAGATAGTATGGCCGGGGAAACAATACTTGTCGTAGATGATGAAAAAGAAATTAGGAACCTTATTACAATTTATTTAAAGAATGAAGGATATAAAGTACTGCAAGCAGGGGACGGAGAAGAAGGGTTACGTATATTAGAAGAAAATGAAGTGCACTTAGTTGTATTAGATATTATGATGCCGAAAGTAGATGGTATTCATATGTGTATGAAAGTAAGGGAAGCGAAGGAAATGCCGATTATTATGCTATCGGCAAAAACGCAAGATATGGATAAAATTTTAGGATTAACAACAGGTGCAGATGATTACGTAACGAAACCGTTTAATCCGTTAGAGTTAATCGCAAGAATTAAATCGCAGCTACGTCGTTATATGAAAATGAATGGCTTCGCTATTCAAAATGAGGACGAGTTAGAAATAGGAGATATGGCAATAAACATTTCAACTCATAAAGTCATTGTAGAGGGAGAAGAAGTGAAGTTAACTCCAAGGGAATTTTCAATTTTAGAATTGCTAGCTCGTAATCCAGGTATGGTCTTTAGCGCTGAGCAAATTTATGAAAAAGTTTGGAACGAAAGATCTTTCCAGTCTGATAATACTGTAATGGTACATATTCGAAAAGTACGAGAAAAGATTGAGGAGAATCCAAGGAAGCCGAGATATATAAAAACAGTATGGGGAGTGGGGTATAAGATTGAAAAAGATATTTAATCCATTTACTTATATTAGGGAAGCTAGAAGGTTAGTTGGGAAACTAGTGAAGAGTGTTAAGCGGAGTATAAGAATTCAACTGATTACTACTTTTGCAGCTTGTGCGTTATTAGGAGTTTTATCATCGAAAGTAGCAGCGCCATTTTTTGAGAATGCGAATCGTGAAGCGACTATCGATTATCGGGCAGGTATGGAGCAAATTAATCAACAAGCTCAAAGTGCTGCGAATAGCTCGGTTCATGAAAATAAATTAGAAGTTATATCAAATATGATCGAAATGGAGAACCAAAGTTTAGAACAAGGATCTAGAGCTTTAAAAATATTGGTTACTGACGAAAGTGGTAAAGTTTTATATAAAACGAAGCAAGCACAAGAGGAGCAAATAGATTTACACAATACGATTCGTAATGCAGCATCCTTTGCGATTAATTATGTAAATGGTAGAAATGAATTTGAAAGTACGAGAAAAGAATTTATAGCTTTTGCCCCTATTACAATTGAAGGAAAGAATTTGTACATGTTTGTTAGTGGGATTCCGGAAGGTGAAGTAATGTATGCTACGCAAGAAGGACCGTTTCCATTTTTAATAGGTGTCCTTGTATTTATTTTCTCTTTCTTCTATATAACAAAGAGAAAGATGAAACAAATTGAGGCGATGGCAGAAGGTGTAAAAGAAATAGAAAAAGGAAACTTAGCTTATCGTATTGAGAAAAAAGGTGAGGATGAGATCGCTGCTTTAACTGAGAATATTAACAATATGGCAGAAGAGCTCATGTATAACATTGAGAAGGAGCGTAAACTCGAGAAACAAAAAAATGAACTTATTACAAATGTATCTCATGATTTGCGTACACCACTTACTTCTATTATGGGGTACTTACGATTACTTAGAGATTCTAAATATGAAAACAAAGAACAATATGATGAGTATACGAGAATTGCTTTTGCAAAATCGGAGCAGTTAAGGAATTTAATAGAAGATTTATTTGAGTATACGAAGTTAACGAATGAACAAGTTGTATTAGAAAAACAAGAAGTATGTGTAAATGAGTTGCTTGATCAATTAATAGAAGAGTTAGTACCGCAGGCAGAAGAGCACGGGCTTTCATTTGTTAAAAAATTTCCTGAAGAACGTGCGCATGCAATGATTGACTCGGAAAAGATGGTCCGTGTATTCGACAACTTGCTAATGAATGCGATTAAGTATAGTAAAGATGATGGAGAGATAAAAGTTTCTCTGCAAAGACAGCGCAGGGATATACAAATTGTTATTGCAAATCATAGTGAAGAGTTTACGAGAGAAGAGTTAGGGAACTTGTTTGAACGGTTTTATAAGAAAGATCAATCTAGAAGTAGAGTAACAGAAGGTTCGGGGCTCGGATTAGCTATTGCGAAAAGTATTGTTGAGTTGCAAGGTGGTAGTATTCGAGCTGAGTATGAGGACGGGATCGTTCAGTTCATCGTTTCATTGCCAATTATAGAAAAATAATAAATGAATAGGATTTTATGGGATAAAAAGGCTTATTTTAAAAGGAATAAGTCTTTTTATATTTTTTTAGAAAAACATATTGACGATTAGAGTTTAGAGGTGTAATATAAAACAAGTCGCCGATAGCAACAACGCAGAAAGCGACAAAAGAAATAAAAAAACTTGGTTGACATTGAAATATGAAAATGTTAACATAAGGGAGTCGCAAATGAGCGACAAACAAGTTCTTTGAAAACTGAACGAAACAAACAACGTAAACGTCAATTTTTATTTTTAGATGCTAGACAAACTAACTTTATTGGAGAGTTTGATCCTGGCTCAGGATGAACGCTGGCGGCGTGCCTAATACATGCAAGTCGAGCGAATGGATTAAGAGCTTGCTCTTATGAAGTTAGCGGCGGACGGGTGAGTAACACGTGGGTAACCTACCCATAAGACTGGGATAACTCCGGGAAACCGGGGCTAATACCGGATAATATTTTGAACTGCATAGTTCGAAATTGAAAGGCGGCTTCGGCTGTCACTTATGGATGGACCCGCGTCGCATTAGCTAGTTGGTGAGGTAACGGCTCACCAAGGCAACGATGCGTAGCCGACCTGAGAGGGTGATCGGCCACACTGGGACTGAGACACGGCCCAGACTCCTACGGGAGGCAGCAGTAGGGAATCTTCCGCAATGGACGAAAGTCTGACGGAGCAACGCCGCGTGAGTGATGAAGGCTTTCGGGTCGTAAAACTCTGTTGTTAGGGAAGAACAAGTGCTAGTTGAATAAGCTGGCACCTTGACGGTACCTAACCAGAAAGCCACGGCTAACTACGTGCCAGCAGCCGCGGTAATACGTAGGTGGCAAGCGTTATCCGGAATTATTGGGCGTAAAGCGCGCGCAGGTGGTTTCTTAAGTCTGATGTGAAAGCCCACGGCTCAACCGTGGAGGGTCATTGGAAACTGGGAGACTTGAGTGCAGAAGAGGAAAGTGGAATTCCATGTGTAGCGGTGAAATGCGTAGAGATATGGAGGAACACCAGTGGCGAAGGCGACTTTCTGGTCTGTAACTGACACTGAGGCGCGAAAGCGTGGGGAGCAAACAGGATTAGATACCCTGGTAGTCCACGCCGTAAACGATGAGTGCTAAGTGTTAGAGGGTTTCCGCCCTTTAGTGCTGAAGTTAACGCATTAAGCACTCCGCCTGGGGAGTACGGCCGCAAGGCTGAAACTCAAAGGAATTGACGGGGGCCCGCACAAGCGGTGGAGCATGTGGTTTAATTCGAAGCAACGCGAAGAACCTTACCAGGTCTTGACATCCTCTGAAAACTCTAGAGATAGAGCTTCTCCTTCGGGAGCAGAGTGACAGGTGGTGCATGGTTGTCGTCAGCTCGTGTCGTGAGATGTTGGGTTAAGTCCCGCAACGAGCGCAACCCTTGATCTTAGTTGCCATCATTAAGTTGGGCACTCTAAGGTGACTGCCGGTGACAAACCGGAGGAAGGTGGGGATGACGTCAAATCATCATGCCCCTTATGACCTGGGCTACACACGTGCTACAATGGACGGTACAAAGAGCTGCAAGACCGCGAGGTGGAGCTAATCTCATAAAACCGTTCTCAGTTCGGATTGTAGGCTGCAACTCGCCTACATGAAGCTGGAATCGCTAGTAATCGCGGATCAGCATGCCGCGGTGAATACGTTCCCGGGCCTTGTACACACCGCCCGTCACACCACGAGAGTTTGTAACACCCGAAGTCGGTGGGGTAACCTTTATGGAGCCAGCCGCCTAAGGTGGGACAGATGATTGGGGTGAAGTCGTAACAAGGTAGCCGTATCGGAAGGTGCGGCTGGATCACCTCCTTTCTATGGAGAATTGATGAACGCAGTTCATCAATAAACGTTGACTTGTTTTGTTTCGTTCAGTTTTGAGAGAACTATCTCTCAAGTTTAAATGTATGTTCTTTGAAAACTAGATAACAGTGTAGCTCATATTTTTTTAATTTTAGTTTGGTTAAGTTAGAAAGGGCGCACGGTGGATGCCTTGACACTAGGAGTCGATGAAGGACGGGACTAACGCCGATATGCTTCGGGGAGCTGTAAGTAAGCTTTGATCCGAAGATTTCCGAATGGGGAAACCCACTATACGTAATGGTATGGTATCCTTACCTGAATACATAGGGTATGGAAGACAGACCCAGGGAACTGAAACATCTAAGTACCTGGAGGAAGAGAAAGCAAATGCGATTTCCTGAGTAGCGGCGAGCGAAACGGAATCTAGCCCAAACCAAGAGGCTTGCCTCTTGGGGTTGTAGGACATTCTATACGGAGTTACAAAGGAACGAGGTAGACGAAGCGACCTGGAAAGGTCCGTCACAGAGGGTAACAACCCCGTAGTCGAAACTTCGTTCTCTCTTGAATGTATCCTGAGTACGGCGGAACACGTGAAATTCCGTCGGAATCTGGGAGGACCATCTCCCAAGGCTAAATACTCCCTAGTGATCGATAGTGAACCAGTACCGTGAGGGAAAGGTGAAAAGCACCCCGGAAGGGGAGTGAAAGAGATCCTGAAACCGTGTGCCTACAAATAGTCAGAGCCCGTTAATGGGTGATGGCGTGCCTTTTGTAGAATGAACCGGCGAGTTACGATCCCGTGCAAGGTTAAGCTGAAGAGGCGGAGCCGCAGCGAAAGCGAGTCTGAATAGGGCGTTTAGTACGTGGTCGTAGACCCGAAACCAGGTGATCTACCCATGTCCAGGGTGAAGTTCAGGTAACACTGAATGGAGGCCCGAACCCACGCACGTTGAAAAGTGCGGGGATGAGGTGTGGGTAGCGGAGAAATTCCAATCGAACCTGGAGATAGCTGGTTCTCCCCGAAATAGCTTTAGGGCTAGCCTTAAGTGTAAGAGTCTTGGAGGTAGAGCACTGATTGAACTAGGGGTCCTCATCGGATTACCGAATTCAGTCAAACTCCGAATGCCAATGACTTATCCTTAGGAGTCAGACTGCGAGTGATAAGATCCGTAGTCAAGAGGGAAACAGCCCAGATCGCCAGCTAAGGTCCCAAAGTGTGTATTAAGTGGAAAAGGATGTGGAGTTGCTTAGACAACTAGGATGTTGGCTCAGAAGCAGCCACCATTTAAAGAGTGCGTAATAGCTCACTAGTCGAGTGACTCTGCGCCGAAAATGTACCGGGGCTAAATACACCACCGAAGCTGCGAATTGATACCAATGGTATCAGTGGTAGGGGAGCGTTCTAAGTGCAGTGAAGTCAGACCGGAAGGACTGGTGGAGCGCTTAGAAGTGAGAATGCCGGTATGAGTAGCGAAAGACGGGTGAGAATCCCGTCCACCGAATGCCTAAGGTTTCCTGAGGAAGGCTCGTCCGCTCAGGGTTAGTCAGGACCTAAGCCGAGGCCGACAGGCGTAGGCGATGGACAACAGGTTGATATTCCTGTACCACCTCTTTATCGTTTGAGCAATGGAGGGACGCAGAAGGATAGAAGAAGCGTGCGATTGGTTGTGCACGTCCAAGCAGTTAGGCTGATAAGTAGGCAAATCCGCTTATCGTGAAGGCTGAGCTGTGATGGGGAAGCTCCTTATGGAGCGAAGTCTTTGATTCCCCGCTGCCAAGAAAAGCTTCTAGCGAGATAAAAGGTGCCTGTACCGCAAACCGACACAGGTAGGCGAGGAGAGAATCCTAAGGTGTGCGAGAGAACTCTGGTTAAGGAACTCGGCAAAATGACCCCGTAACTTCGGGAGAAGGGGTGCTTTCTTAACGGAAAGCCGCAGTGAATAGGCCCAAGCGACTGTTTAGCAAAAACACAGGTCTCTGCGAAGCCGTAAGGCGAAGTATAGGGGCTGACACCTGCCCGGTGCTGGAAGGTTAAGGAGAGGGGTTAGCGTAAGCGAAGCTCTGAACTGAAGCCCCAGTAAACGGCGGCCGTAACTATAACGGTCCTAAGGTAGCGAAATTCCTTGTCGGGTAAGTTCCGACCCGCACGAAAGGTGTAACGATTTGGGCACTGTCTCAACCAGAGACTCGGTGAAATTATAGTACCTGTGAAGATGCAGGTTACCCGCGACAGGACGGAAAGACCCCGTGGAGCTTTACTGTAGCCTGATATTGAATTTTGGTACAGTTTGTACAGGATAGGCGGGAGCCATTGAAACCGGAGCGCTAGCTTCGGTGGAGGCGCTGGTGGGATACCGCCCTGACTGTATTGAAATTCTAACCTACGGGTCTTATCGACCCGGGAGACAGTGTCAGGTGGGCAGTTTGACTGGGGCGGTCGCCTCCTAAAGTGTAACGGAGGCGCCCAAAGGTTCCCTCAGAATGGTTGGAAATCATTCGTAGAGTGCAAAGGCATAAGGGAGCTTGACTGCGAGACCTACAAGTCGAGCAGGGACGAAAGTCGGGCTTAGTGATCCGGTGGTTCCGCATGGAAGGGCCATCGCTCAACGGATAAAAGCTACCCCGGGGATAACAGGCTTATCTCCCCCAAGAGTCCACATCGACGGGGAGGTTTGGCACCTCGATGTCGGCTCATCGCATCCTGGGGCTGTAGTCGGTCCCAAGGGTTGGGCTGTTCGCCCATTAAAGCGGTACGCGAGCTGGGTTCAGAACGTCGTGAGACAGTTCGGTCCCTATCCGTCGTGGGCGCAGGAAATTTGAGAGGAGCTGTCCTTAGTACGAGAGGACCGGGATGGACGCACCGCTGGTGTACCAGTTGTTCTGCCAAGGGCATAGCTGGGTAGCTATGTGCGGAAGGGATAAGTGCTGAAAGCATCTAAGCATGAAGCCCCCCTCAAGATGAGATTTCCCATAGCGTAAGCTAGTAAGATCCCTGAAAGATGATCAGGTTGATAGGTTCGAGGTGGAAGCATGGTGACATGTGGAGCTGACGAATACTAATAGATCGAGGACTTAACCATATAATATGAAGCAAATGTTATCTAGTTTTGAAGGAATATACCTTCAATAGTTTGGTGATGATGGCAGAGAGGTCACACCCGTTCCCATACCGAACACGGAAGTTAAGCTCTCTAGCGCCGATGGTAGTTGGGACCTTGTCCCTGTGAGAGTAGGACGTCGCCAAGCAAGATAAAACACAAGTCTTTTGACTTGTGTTTTTTTTGTATATTTGTTTCGTTAGAAACAAGAGCGGAAATATTAGTTACTCAATCATACCAAACGGAAAATCATTTGCAGAATCATGATAAAGGCGAAGTATTTTCGCTATTTTTATTAAGCATTCATTAAACTATATGTATTTCGTCATAGGACCATTGTTGGTCATATCTTCAATATAAGAGGAAATCTCTCTTCTTTTATAATTAATTTCTAAAAAACTTGGCGCATAATTGAAGCTTCTATACTCTAAATGATTTAATGGTTTATGAATTGTATAGCTATTTTTCCTTAAAATCCTGTATACAGTAGCCCTTAACTAATAAATATTAGAGGTATTTTTGCCGGTAAATACTTCTTCTTCACTAATATACTTTTGAAAATAACTCCGTTCATAATTTCAATAATATAGATTTGTATAATTGCTTCCTTTGAGTTTGCAGTTTGCTAAATCTATTAAACAAGCCCGTCTATATAATTGTATTTTATATAGACGGGCTTGTTTAATTTTTTATTCTTATAATAGTAGCGTTTTGAGGAATGTTTTTTGTTATTAAGTATAGGGAAGTAGTACATAATCTATGGAAATGATACAGGTGCTTTTCAATTATTATGAGAACAGCTATATTATGGCTAAATATGTAGTGAGATATAGGAATGTTGAACAAGGGGCTCATTTACAATTGAAGTGTATATATGGGTATGAAATCTTCTTTGATTAGTAGTCGTAACTTCTTGAGGCATAAATTTTTGAATTCCGTAACGTCAGTGCTACAATGATTGAAAAATAAATGTTAATGAGGTGTTCATATGAAAATTGAAGTTTGGTCTGATTTTGTATGCCCGTTTTGCTATATTGGGAAGCGTAGATTAGAAATGGCCTTAGAGCAATTTCCACATAAGAAAGATGTTGAAGTTGAGTTTAAAAGTTTTGAATTAGATCAAAATGCTCCGATCTACTCTGGAACGAGTATTAATGAAGTACTTGCATCGAAGTATGGAATTAGTGTTGAAGAAGCTGATCGTAATAATATACAACTAGGCAATCATGCAGCTAGTATGGGTTTAAGTTTCAATTTTGAAGAGATGAAGCCAACAAATACTTTTGATGCACATCGTTTGGCGAAATTCGCAAAGGATCAGGGGAAGGAAAAGGAGATTACAGAAAATCTACTTTTTGCATATTTCACTGAATCGAAAAACTTAAGTGATGTGGAAACACTAGCTAATATTGCTGAAGCTTCCGGTCTAGATAGGGAAGAGGCTTTAAATATTATTCATAATAAAAATGCTTATGCCAATGAGGTTAGGATTGATGAATCAATTGCCCAACAATATAAAATTACAGGGGTACCTTATTTTATTGTCAATCAAAAGTATGCTATTTCAGGTGCACAACCACTTGAAACCTTTGTTGGTGCACTTCAGCAGGTGTGGGAAGAAGAGAATCCTAAGTCTGAACTTCAAGATCTTTCAATAAATAGTACAACAGATGATTATTGTGCAGATGGTAGCTGCTCGATACCTTCAAAGGAATAATATTTAATTCTTTCTTTCTTTCTATTATGGTGTACATAATGTAATGAGGGAATAAATTATTAATGACCTCTAACTACGGATAACCTACAGTGACTTTTATAGGTTATTCGTAGTTAGTTTATTTTTGGGGAGTTACATTCAAGTGTATTATTATTGTGCTAACGGCTTGTTGGTATAGGTAATTCATATTTTTATAAAAAACTTATTTAAAACTATTGACGATTAACATACATAGGTGTAATATAGAACAAGTCGCTGATAGTAACAACGCAGAAAGCGACAAAAGAAATAAAAAAACTTAGTTGACATTGAAATATGAAAATGTTAACATAAGGGAGTCGCAAATGAGCGGCAGACAAGTTCTTTGAAAACTGAACGAAACAAACAACGTAAACGTCAATTTTTATTTTTAGATGCTAGACAAACTAACTTTATTGGAGAGTTTGATCCTGGCTCAGGATGAACGCTGGCGGCGTGCCTAATACATGCAAGTCGAGCGAATGGATTAAGAGCTTGCTCTTATGAAGTTAGCGGCGGACGGGTGAGTAACACGTGGGTAACCTACCCATAAGACTGGGATAACTCCGGGAAACCGGGGCTAATACCGGATAATATTTTGAACTGCATAGTTCGAAATTGAAAGGCGGCTTCGGCTGTCACTTATGGATGGACCCGCGTCGCATTAGCTAGTTGGTGAGGTAACGGCTCACCAAGGCAACGATGCGTAGCCGACCTGAGAGGGTGATCGGCCACACTGGGACTGAGACACGGCCCAGACTCCTACGGGAGGCAGCAGTAGGGAATCTTCCGCAATGGACGAAAGTCTGACGGAGCAACGCCGCGTGAGTGATGAAGGCTTTCGGGTCGTAAAACTCTGTTGTTAGGGAAGAACAAGTGCTAGTTGAATAAGCTGGCACCTTGACGGTACCTAACCAGAAAGCCACGGCTAACTACGTGCCAGCAGCCGCGGTAATACGTAGGTGGCAAGCGTTATCCGGAATTATTGGGCGTAAAGCGCGCGCAGGTGGTTTCTTAAGTCTGATGTGAAAGCCCACGGCTCAACCGTGGAGGGTCATTGGAAACTGGGAGACTTGAGTGCAGAAGAGGAAAGTGGAATTCCATGTGTAGCGGTGAAATGCGTAGAGATATGGAGGAACACCAGTGGCGAAGGCGACTTTCTGGTCTGTAACTGACACTGAGGCGCGAAAGCGTGGGGAGCAAACAGGATTAGATACCCTGGTAGTCCACGCCGTAAACGATGAGTGCTAAGTGTTAGAGGGTTTCCGCCCTTTAGTGCTGAAGTTAACGCATTAAGCACTCCGCCTGGGGAGTACGGCCGCAAGGCTGAAACTCAAAGGAATTGACGGGGGCCCGCACAAGCGGTGGAGCATGTGGTTTAATTCGAAGCAACGCGAAGAACCTTACCAGGTCTTGACATCCTCTGAAAACTCTAGAGATAGAGCTTCTCCTTCGGGAGCAGAGTGACAGGTGGTGCATGGTTGTCGTCAGCTCGTGTCGTGAGATGTTGGGTTAAGTCCCGCAACGAGCGCAACCCTTGATCTTAGTTGCCATCATTAAGTTGGGCACTCTAAGGTGACTGCCGGTGACAAACCGGAGGAAGGTGGGGATGACGTCAAATCATCATGCCCCTTATGACCTGGGCTACACACGTGCTACAATGGACGGTACAAAGAGCTGCAAGACCGCGAGGTGGAGCTAATCTCATAAAACCGTTCTCAGTTCGGATTGTAGGCTGCAACTCGCCTACATGAAGCTGGAATCGCTAGTAATCGCGGATCAGCATGCCGCGGTGAATACGTTCCCGGGCCTTGTACACACCGCCCGTCACACCACGAGAGTTTGTAACACCCGAAGTCGGTGGGGTAACCTTTATGGAGCCAGCCGCCTAAGGTGGGACAGATGATTGGGGTGAAGTCGTAACAAGGTAGCCGTATCGGAAGGTGCGGCTGGATCACCTCCTTTCTATGGAGAATTGATGAACGCAGTTCATCAATAAACGTTGACTTGTTTTGTTTCGTTCAGTTTTGAGAGAACTATCTCTCAAGTTTAAATGTATGTTCTTTGAAAACTAGATAACAGTGTAGCTCATATTTTTTTAATTTTAGTTTGGTTAAGTTAGAAAGGGCGCACGGTGGATGCCTTGACACTAGGAGTCGATGAAGGACGGGACTAACGCCGATATGCTTCGGGGAGCTGTAAGTAAGCTTTGATCCGAAGATTTCCGAATGGGGAAACCCACTATACGTAATGGTATGGTATCCTTACCTGAATACATAGGGTATGGAAGACAGACCCAGGGAACTGAAACATCTAAGTACCTGGAGGAAGAGAAAGCAAATGCGATTTCCTGAGTAGCGGCGAGCGAAACGGAATCTAGCCCAAACCAAGAGGCTTGCCTCTTGGGGTTGTAGGACATTCTATACGGAGTTACAAAGGAACGAGGTAGACGAAGCGACCTGGAAAGGTCCGTCACAGAGGGTAACAACCCCGTAGTCGAAACTTCGTTCTCTCTTGAATGTATCCTGAGTACGGCGGAACACGTGAAATTCCGTCGGAATCTGGGAGGACCATCTCCCAAGGCTAAATACTCCCTAGTGATCGATAGTGAACCAGTACCGTGAGGGAAAGGTGAAAAGCACCCCGGAAGGGGAGTGAAAGAGATCCTGAAACCGTGTGCCTACAAATAGTCAGAGCCCGTTAATGGGTGATGGCGTGCCTTTTGTAGAATGAACCGGCGAGTTACGATCCCGTGCAAGGTTAAGCTGAAGAGGCGGAGCCGCAGCGAAAGCGAGTCTGAATAGGGCGTTTAGTACGTGGTCGTAGACCCGAAACCAGGTGATCTACCCATGTCCAGGGTGAAGTTCAGGTAACACTGAATGGAGGCCCGAACCCACGCACGTTGAAAAGTGCGGGGATGAGGTGTGGGTAGCGGAGAAATTCCAATCGAACCTGGAGATAGCTGGTTCTCCCCGAAATAGCTTTAGGGCTAGCCTTAAGTGTAAGAGTCTTGGAGGTAGAGCACTGATTGAACTAGGGGTCCTCATCGGATTACCGAATTCAGTCAAACTCCGAATGCCAATGACTTATCCTTAGGAGTCAGACTGCGAGTGATAAGATCCGTAGTCAAGAGGGAAACAGCCCAGATCGCCAGCTAAGGTCCCAAAGTGTGTATTAAGTGGAAAAGGATGTGGAGTTGCTTAGACAACTAGGATGTTGGCTCAGAAGCAGCCACCATTTAAAGAGTGCGTAATAGCTCACTAGTCGAGTGACTCTGCGCCGAAAATGTACCGGGGCTAAATACACCACCGAAGCTGCGAATTGATACCAATGGTATCAGTGGTAGGGGAGCGTTCTAAGTGCAGTGAAGTCAGACCGGAAGGACTGGTGGAGCGCTTAGAAGTGAGAATGCCGGTATGAGTAGCGAAAGACGGGTGAGAATCCCGTCCACCGAATGCCTAAGGTTTCCTGAGGAAGGCTCGTCCGCTCAGGGTTAGTCAGGACCTAAGCCGAGGCCGACAGGCGTAGGCGATGGACAACAGGTTGATATTCCTGTACCACCTCTTTATCGTTTGAGCAATGGAGGGACGCAGAAGGATAGAAGAAGCGTGCGATTGGTTGTGCACGTCCAAGCAGTTAGGCTGATAAGTAGGCAAATCCGCTTATCGTGAAGGCTGAGCTGTGATGGGGAAGCTCCTTATGGAGCGAAGTCTTTGATTCCCCGCTGCCAAGAAAAGCTTCTAGCGAGATAAAAGGTGCCTGTACCGCAAACCGACACAGGTAGGCGAGGAGAGAATCCTAAGGTGTGCGAGAGAACTCTGGTTAAGGAACTCGGCAAAATGACCCCGTAACTTCGGGAGAAGGGGTGCTTTCTTAACGGAAAGCCGCAGTGAATAGGCCCAAGCGACTGTTTAGCAAAAACACAGGTCTCTGCGAAGCCGTAAGGCGAAGTATAGGGGCTGACACCTGCCCGGTGCTGGAAGGTTAAGGAGAGGGGTTAGCGTAAGCGAAGCTCTGAACTGAAGCCCCAGTAAACGGCGGCCGTAACTATAACGGTCCTAAGGTAGCGAAATTCCTTGTCGGGTAAGTTCCGACCCGCACGAAAGGTGTAACGATTTGGGCACTGTCTCAACCAGAGACTCGGTGAAATTATAGTACCTGTGAAGATGCAGGTTACCCGCGACAGGACGGAAAGACCCCGTGGAGCTTTACTGTAGCCTGATATTGAATTTTGGTACAGTTTGTACAGGATAGGCGGGAGCCATTGAAACCGGAGCGCTAGCTTCGGTGGAGGCGCTGGTGGGATACCGCCCTGACTGTATTGAAATTCTAACCTACGGGTCTTATCGACCCGGGAGACAGTGTCAGGTGGGCAGTTTGACTGGGGCGGTCGCCTCCTAAAGTGTAACGGAGGCGCCCAAAGGTTCCCTCAGAATGGTTGGAAATCATTCGTAGAGTGCAAAGGCATAAGGGAGCTTGACTGCGAGACCTACAAGTCGAGCAGGGACGAAAGTCGGGCTTAGTGATCCGGTGGTTCCGCATGGAAGGGCCATCGCTCAACGGATAAAAGCTACCCCGGGGATAACAGGCTTATCTCCCCCAAGAGTCCACATCGACGGGGAGGTTTGGCACCTCGATGTCGGCTCATCGCATCCTGGGGCTGTAGTCGGTCCCAAGGGTTGGGCTGTTCGCCCATTAAAGCGGTACGCGAGCTGGGTTCAGAACGTCGTGAGACAGTTCGGTCCCTATCCGTCGTGGGCGCAGGAAATTTGAGAGGAGCTGTCCTTAGTACGAGAGGACCGGGATGGACGCACCGCTGGTGTACCAGTTGTTCTGCCAAGGGCATAGCTGGGTAGCTATGTGCGGAAGGGATAAGTGCTGAAAGCATCTAAGCATGAAGCCCCCCTCAAGATGAGATTTCCCATAGCGTAAGCTAGTAAGATCCCTGAAAGATGATCAGGTTGATAGGTTCGAGGTGGAAGCATGGTGACATGTGGAGCTGACGAATACTAATAGATCGAGGACTTAACCATATAATATGAAGCAAATGTTATCTAGTTTTGAAGGAATATACCTTCAATAGTTTGGTGATGATGGCAGAGAGGTCACACCCGTTCCCATACCGAACACGGAAGTTAAGCTCTCTAGCGCCGATGGTAGTTGGGACCTTGTCCCTGTGAGAGTAGGACGTCGCCAAGCAACTTTAAGATGAGTCAGAATGACTCGTCTTTTTTGTGTTTAATGAAATAAGCTTGTTATCTATGGTTCAAGAAACCTATTGATAACAAGCTTATTTGTTTAAAGGTAAGTGTATTTATATAAAATTGTTATTCATTATAGGCTTTACTTTGTTTCTTACATCGATAAGCTCAAAACGTTCATAAGCAAGTAGCATATTGTTTATTTGTAATAGGGGTAGCGTTAGGAAAATGCGGATTTACAACGATAAGGAAATTCCAAATTAAAAAGCCCAACTTCTCCACAAATCAAAATAGAGAAATTGAGCTTTTCAGTTACTTCATTTATTTATTGAATTCATTAACTGGAAGAAGTATTCAGGTTTATGAGTCTTATTTAGGTTATACCATGAATGTAATGCATCTGGTGTAAATACATCTATTTTTTTCAGTACCTCCATTGCAAATTCCAGAGGAGCTATTCCTGATGCAGTAACTAAATTCGCATCAGATACCGCAGATCCCAACTCATAGAACTTTTCTCCTTTATAGTTAGGACATACCATTTTAGTATATTCTAAGTTATTACTTGTATGCGTTCTAGTATCTAAGTATCCCATATTCGCGAGGCCCTCAGTTGCACCACAAATTGCAGCAACAATAGTGCCAAGCTTTAAAGCTTGGCCAATTCTTTCCAAGATAGGTTGATGAATTTCTTCACTCCAAGTAGTCCCTCCTGGTAAAATTAAAAGATCTTTACTCTCAAGAGTACATTCATCAAGGGAAATATCTGGTTTTATGCTCAGTCCTCCCATAGTAGTAATCATTTCTTTATTAGCTCCTACTGTAATTACTTTTAAAGGTGCTAAATCTTTTTTGAAATATCTTCCTGAGTTTAGTTCAGCAATTAAATATCCATATTCCCAGTCCGACATTGTATTAAATACATATAGAAAAGCTTTTTTTGTTTGCATCCAATAACACTCCAATCACAATTGATATAGCTATTATAATATAACTTCCCTGACAGTTAACGTCAGGGAAGTTATCATACTTGATGAAATTTTATTAATTCCGACAGAACTTCAATAAGTCTTTTCTTAAGACTTATTGGCTCAATAACTTTAATAGATTTATTGTACGGTAAAAGTAAATAAGGTACATATGTATGTATCATATCTTTTTCAAGAAGAAAAACTGCTTGATTTGAAGTCCGTTCTTGTAAATAATGTCCTAAAAACCAATGTTGGCAAATATCAGCCAATACACTTTTATCCCCATTAATAACCAAAGAAATAATCCCTTCCTTATCTTCTATAGTTGGAAGAAGACTTTTTATAAAAAAGTCACGTGCTGAAAAATTTTCTGGCCGGTTAAACTTATTTTCGGTTAGCATTAGACTTTCAATTCGATCTACTCTAAAACTACGGATATCATTCCTAAGATGACAAAATCCAATCACATACCACTTATTATTCCAATAGATAATTCTGTACGGATCGACCAATCTATAATTTAATTGCTTTTCGCCACTTTTATGGTAAAGAATTTTTACTGAGTACCCGTCAGCTACGGCCTGTTCCAACTCCTTCAAAAAAGGTTCTATAGAGAGTGAACTTAATCGACTTATTACTTCAAGACTAGTTAAATGTTGGTTTATCTTTGTTTCCTGCTCTTGATTTGAGTATTTACTTAGTTTTGAAATGGCCCTATTTAGTGCTTCACCTCCATAATATCCGGCTTCTTCTGCAAAAACAGCAGCGTGAAATAGTGAAGTTTGCTCCTCAAAATCAAAAAAAAGAGGAGCCTCAATAAAATTGTTCAATAAAGTGTATCCACCGTTATGTCCTGGTTCTGAAATTATAGGTACGCCACTTGTTGAAATTGTATCAATATAACGATACACAGTCCTTATATTCATCTCTAACTTTTCTGAAATTTGTTTTGCAGTAATTTTTTCACCTGAACGAAGCATCCATAGAATTGCTAACATATTGTCAATTTTAGGCATATAATTCCACCTCTATATGAAATTTATTTTCTATTATATATTTCCGATTTTTGATATAACTCATCAACTGTTCCTTTCCGATAGCTTTCTATATAATGAGGCCCTAGACACATTTGTAATTTCACAAATTTGATTTACAGTCATATCTCCCTCTTTATAAAGCTTTACTGCATAATTCATTCCTGCATGATTTTTATGGTACTTCTTTAACCGACCTTTAAACTTTCCTTCTTTCTTAGCCAGTTCAATTCCTTCACGCTGCCGCATACGGATAAGATCACGTTCTAATTGGTTTACACCCGCCATAACCGTAATTAAGAATTGGCTGTAGGGATTATCTTCTGATAAATCTAGCCATGTATCTTTTAAGGATTTTAAATTTGCCTTTTTACTCCGTATGTTATCGATTAATTCAAATAAATCTTGTGTACTACGAGTAATCCGAGTTAAGTCCGTAATATAAATGATGTCACCTTCTTGTATATCCTCTAACATTTTTTGAAGTTGCTCACGATCTTTTGTTGCTCCGGAAACTTTTTCTTCAAAAATAATATCCATTCCGATTTCGTTCAGTTGCTGAAATTGCCTTGAAGGATTCTGGCTAGTTGAACTGACGCGTATATAACCGATTTTTCGCAAAATATCACCTCATTTTTGATACAAGTCTTATGAGACGCTCTTAACTATGATTTTATCAGTTTCCTAAACTCTATTGATATAATAATTGAACTAATTAACTGAATAATTATAGAAATGAGATGATAATGGCTTTAATTCGTGAATAGCAAAGAAGCTACCACATGTTAAATTGAAGTGAACCCGAATAGTGGTACATGAAAAAAGTTTGAAGAAAAAAGTTCATTGTAACAGAATATTTGTTTCATTTATCCCGCTATTTGTGGGCAGTAAAACTCCCACCTCAAAATTCAGCTGGGGCAAAGAAGTTAGGTGGGAGCCCTGCTGCCCGTAAACGCCCGATTGGTGAAGGCTAATAATCAGTGGGGGATCAACAAAACCCCACTGATTAAAGTTTCACTTTATTTGTTTTAAGTAGTTGTATGGTGAAAGTGGTGGCGTTAAAAAGATAATAGCGCCTGCTCTTTTTTCTGAATCTGGCTTTTGAAGAGCGGCGATAATTTCAAAATATAGTTCTTGAAAGTCTTATGTATTACTTTCGCATATAACATTTTGGATAAAGATGTGTGGATTAATGTTTAGACTCTATAATCTTTTTTATAGTTTGGATAGTTTGTTACACGAAATTCCCAAGGGAATCTCTGGGACGGGAAGATCAGTTATGAGTAGTAATATTTGAACTGCTCTTGTACATAGTGTTCAGCTTCTTTATAAGTTCTACTTGTTTCCTCTAGTAGTTGGATAAGAATCTTTTTTTGTGTAGCCTTATAAATAAGATAACTAAAGTATAGTTGGCCACTGGCTGCTATTTGAACAGCATATTTATCCCGCATTAACGGGCAGTAAGACTCCCACCTCAAAATTCGGCGAATGCGAGGGAGTTAGGTGGGAGATCAACTGCCCGTAAAAGCCCGATTGGTTCAACTAATAATCAGTGGGGGATGGATAAAACCCCCACTGATTAAAGTTTCACTTTATCTTTATTATCACGTTGATATAAATAAGTTGAAGGAAGAATGGGTTCATCGGGAATAAATGCAGGTAGTTATATACTCTATTTGTAATTTGGTTGGAAATAATGAAACTATATGCTTTGTTAGCAATGCTATTTGCTCTTCTAACGGAAAAGCTTACTGTTTTCTGTATAGAGATATAGGATACAACTCTTTAAATTTTATAATTTTGGAGCTTTTATATAGAAGATAAGTGTAAGTGGAAAATTATAGTGTGATTACTTAAATGCAAGGAAGTAGTGGTGTATAACAAGAGGTTAGAACATTTGTTCTCGAATGGTGTAATGGGCATACTCAATCAATTGAGGCGCTTATTTTCTATTGGACATATGTGTTTAAAGAAGAGCTGCCATACTAGGCTCGGATTTCCAGTATAGCTTGTAACTTTACATACTTTAGTGAAGTGGTTCTTCAGTAAAGTATGTTTCAATTATTAATATTGGATTTATTGACACTCCCACTGCTAAAGGGGCAACCTGATTAACATCAGTGTGATTCTTGCTACCAAAGGCGAAGTCCATTTTTGGTATCGCTGATGTGCAAGATTGTAGTGTGCCATCACCACTCTCACGATAGACCGTATAGGTTCGTGAGCTACGGTGCTATGACAGCTGCATGTTCATATGTTTTAGTGTCTTGTTCTTGTCTATAGTTGACGTGTATCAAAACAATAAGCGTTTTTCTATGAAAGTATCGTGAAATCTGTAAACGAACCAATTATTCTATTTTCAACTGGTTTTATGAAATAATCTACTGATAGTCCTTTACTCATCATAATTTTTAATATTGATTGAATCTAGTCTATTAGTTGGTTCATTCTATTATGAATGGTTCAGGAGAGTGAATAAGAGTGTGTGTATTGTTAGAAAGAGATATTGTAATTAAGATAAGGAGAGTAAATGAAGTTGCTAGAAAAGAATTTCTTGTGGAACCCAGTAATGTACGGGGGATAATCCTCTTGAAATAGAGAGGCTTGTTAGAGGAGATTAGTAGATAGAGGTAGACTATGATTGCTATTTAGTAAAATCTTTGTGGATTCTTATGTAACCTTTACTAATCGGGAATTTATAGATCGTCAGGCTTACTACTAACTTCTTTGCTTCAGCCGAACTTTGAGGTGGGAGTCTTACTGTCCGCAAATAGCGGGATAAAATGGTGTGAACATATTAAATTAAATATCTTTATAAAAAGGTGTTGACGATTATCCTATAGAGGTGTAATATAGAACAAGTCGCCGATAGCAACAACGCAGAAAGCGACAAAAGAAATAAAAAAACTTGGTTGACATTGAAATATGAAAATGTTAACATAAGGGAGTCGCAAATGAGCGACAAACAAGTTCTTTGAAAACTGAACGAAACAAACAACGTAAACGTCAATTTTTATTTTTAGATGCTAGACAAACTAACTTTATTGGAGAGTTTGATCCTGGCTCAGGATGAACGCTGGCGGCGTGCCTAATACATGCAAGTCGAGCGAATGGATTAAGAGCTTGCTCTTATGAAGTTAGCGGCGGACGGGTGAGTAACACGTGGGTAACCTACCCATAAGACTGGGATAACTCCGGGAAACCGGGGCTAATACCGGATAATATTTTGAACTGCATAGTTCGAAATTGAAAGGCGGCTTCGGCTGTCACTTATGGATGGACCCGCGTCGCATTAGCTAGTTGGTGAGGTAACGGCTCACCAAGGCAACGATGCGTAGCCGACCTGAGAGGGTGATCGGCCACACTGGGACTGAGACACGGCCCAGACTCCTACGGGAGGCAGCAGTAGGGAATCTTCCGCAATGGACGAAAGTCTGACGGAGCAACGCCGCGTGAGTGATGAAGGCTTTCGGGTCGTAAAACTCTGTTGTTAGGGAAGAACAAGTGCTAGTTGAATAAGCTGGCACCTTGACGGTACCTAACCAGAAAGCCACGGCTAACTACGTGCCAGCAGCCGCGGTAATACGTAGGTGGCAAGCGTTATCCGGAATTATTGGGCGTAAAGCGCGCGCAGGTGGTTTCTTAAGTCTGATGTGAAAGCCCACGGCTCAACCGTGGAGGGTCATTGGAAACTGGGAGACTTGAGTGCAGAAGAGGAAAGTGGAATTCCATGTGTAGCGGTGAAATGCGTAGAGATATGGAGGAACACCAGTGGCGAAGGCGACTTTCTGGTCTGTAACTGACACTGAGGCGCGAAAGCGTGGGGAGCAAACAGGATTAGATACCCTGGTAGTCCACGCCGTAAACGATGAGTGCTAAGTGTTAGAGGGTTTCCGCCCTTTAGTGCTGAAGTTAACGCATTAAGCACTCCGCCTGGGGAGTACGGCCGCAAGGCTGAAACTCAAAGGAATTGACGGGGGCCCGCACAAGCGGTGGAGCATGTGGTTTAATTCGAAGCAACGCGAAGAACCTTACCAGGTCTTGACATCCTCTGAAAACTCTAGAGATAGAGCTTCTCCTTCGGGAGCAGAGTGACAGGTGGTGCATGGTTGTCGTCAGCTCGTGTCGTGAGATGTTGGGTTAAGTCCCGCAACGAGCGCAACCCTTGATCTTAGTTGCCATCATTAAGTTGGGCACTCTAAGGTGACTGCCGGTGACAAACCGGAGGAAGGTGGGGATGACGTCAAATCATCATGCCCCTTATGACCTGGGCTACACACGTGCTACAATGGACGGTACAAAGAGCTGCAAGACCGCGAGGTGGAGCTAATCTCATAAAACCGTTCTCAGTTCGGATTGTAGGCTGCAACTCGCCTACATGAAGCTGGAATCGCTAGTAATCGCGGATCAGCATGCCGCGGTGAATACGTTCCCGGGCCTTGTACACACCGCCCGTCACACCACGAGAGTTTGTAACACCCGAAGTCGGTGGGGTAACCTTTATGGAGCCAGCCGCCTAAGGTGGGACAGATGATTGGGGTGAAGTCGTAACAAGGTAGCCGTATCGGAAGGTGCGGCTGGATCACCTCCTTTCTATGGAGAATTGATGAACGCAGTTCATCAATAAACGTTGACTTGTTTTGTTTCGTTCAGTTTTGAGAGAACTATCTCTCAAGTTTAAATGTATGTTCTTTGAAAACTAGATAACAGTGTAGCTCATATTTTTTTAATTTTAGTTTGGTTAAGTTAGAAAGGGCGCACGGTGGATGCCTTGACACTAGGAGTCGATGAAGGACGGGACTAACGCCGATATGCTTCGGGGAGCTGTAAGTAAGCTTTGATCCGAAGATTTCCGAATGGGGAAACCCACTATACGTAATGGTATGGTATCCTTACCTGAATACATAGGGTATGGAAGACAGACCCAGGGAACTGAAACATCTAAGTACCTGGAGGAAGAGAAAGCAAATGCGATTTCCTGAGTAGCGGCGAGCGAAACGGAATCTAGCCCAAACCAAGAGGCTTGCCTCTTGGGGTTGTAGGACATTCTATACGGAGTTACAAAGGAACGAGGTAGACGAAGCGACCTGGAAAGGTCCGTCACAGAGGGTAACAACCCCGTAGTCGAAACTTCGTTCTCTCTTGAATGTATCCTGAGTACGGCGGAACACGTGAAATTCCGTCGGAATCTGGGAGGACCATCTCCCAAGGCTAAATACTCCCTAGTGATCGATAGTGAACCAGTACCGTGAGGGAAAGGTGAAAAGCACCCCGGAAGGGGAGTGAAAGAGATCCTGAAACCGTGTGCCTACAAATAGTCAGAGCCCGTTAATGGGTGATGGCGTGCCTTTTGTAGAATGAACCGGCGAGTTACGATCCCGTGCGAGGTTAAGCTGAAGAGGCGGAGCCGCAGCGAAAGCGAGTCTGAATAGGGCGTTTAGTACGTGGTCGTAGACCCGAAACCAGGTGATCTACCCATGTCCAGGGTGAAGTTCAGGTAACACTGAATGGAGGCCCGAACCCACGCACGTTGAAAAGTGCGGGGATGAGGTGTGGGTAGCGGAGAAATTCCAATCGAACCTGGAGATAGCTGGTTCTCCCCGAAATAGCTTTAGGGCTAGCCTTAAGTGTAAGAGTCTTGGAGGTAGAGCACTGATTGAACTAGGGGTCCTCATCGGATTACCGAATTCAGTCAAACTCCGAATGCCAATGACTTATCCTTAGGAGTCAGACTGCGAGTGATAAGATCCGTAGTCAAGAGGGAAACAGCCCAGATCGCCAGCTAAGGTCCCAAAGTGTGTATTAAGTGGAAAAGGATGTGGAGTTGCTTAGACAACTAGGATGTTGGCTCAGAAGCAGCCACCATTTAAAGAGTGCGTAATAGCTCACTAGTCGAGTGACTCTGCGCCGAAAATGTACCGGGGCTAAATACACCACCGAAGCTGCGAATTGATACCAATGGTATCAGTGGTAGGGGAGCGTTCTAAGTGCAGTGAAGTCAGACCGGAAGGACTGGTGGAGCGCTTAGAAGTGAGAATGCCGGTATGAGTAGCGAAAGACGGGTGAGAATCCCGTCCACCGAATGCCTAAGGTTTCCTGAGGAAGGCTCGTCCGCTCAGGGTTAGTCAGGACCTAAGCCGAGGCCGACAGGCGTAGGCGATGGACAACAGGTTGATATTCCTGTACCACCTCTTTATCGTTTGAGCAATGGAGGGACGCAGAAGGATAGAAGAAGCGTGCGATTGGTTGTGCACGTCCAAGCAGTTAGGCTGATAAGTAGGCAAATCCGCTTATCGTGAAGGCTGAGCTGTGATGGGGAAGCTCCTTATGGAGCGAAGTCTTTGATTCCCCGCTGCCAAGAAAAGCTTCTAGCGAGATAAAAGGTGCCTGTACCGCAAACCGACACAGGTAGGCGAGGAGAGAATCCTAAGGTGTGCGAGAGAACTCTGGTTAAGGAACTCGGCAAAATGACCCCGTAACTTCGGGAGAAGGGGTGCTTTCTTAACGGAAAGCCGCAGTGAATAGGCCCAAGCGACTGTTTAGCAAAAACACAGGTCTCTGCGAAGCCGTAAGGCGAAGTATAGGGGCTGACACCTGCCCGGTGCTGGAAGGTTAAGGAGAGGGGTTAGCGTAAGCGAAGCTCTGAACTGAAGCCCCAGTAAACGGCGGCCGTAACTATAACGGTCCTAAGGTAGCGAAATTCCTTGTCGGGTAAGTTCCGACCCGCACGAAAGGTGTAACGATTTGGGCACTGTCTCAACCAGAGACTCGGTGAAATTATAGTACCTGTGAAGATGCAGGTTACCCGCGACAGGACGGAAAGACCCCGTGGAGCTTTACTGTAGCCTGATATTGAATTTTGGTACAGTTTGTACAGGATAGGCGGGAGCCATTGAAACCGGAGCGCTAGCTTCGGTGGAGGCGCTGGTGGGATACCGCCCTGACTGTATTGAAATTCTAACCTACGGGTCTTATCGACCCGGGAGACAGTGTCAGGTGGGCAGTTTGACTGGGGCGGTCGCCTCCTAAAGTGTAACGGAGGCGCCCAAAGGTTCCCTCAGAATGGTTGGAAATCATTCGTAGAGTGCAAAGGCATAAGGGAGCTTGACTGCGAGACCTACAAGTCGAGCAGGGACGAAAGTCGGGCTTAGTGATCCGGTGGTTCCGCATGGAAGGGCCATCGCTCAACGGATAAAAGCTACCCCGGGGATAACAGGCTTATCTCCCCCAAGAGTCCACATCGACGGGGAGGTTTGGCACCTCGATGTCGGCTCATCGCATCCTGGGGCTGTAGTCGGTCCCAAGGGTTGGGCTGTTCGCCCATTAAAGCGGTACGCGAGCTGGGTTCAGAACGTCGTGAGACAGTTCGGTCCCTATCCGTCGTGGGCGCAGGAAATTTGAGAGGAGCTGTCCTTAGTACGAGAGGACCGGGATGGACGCACCGCTGGTGTACCAGTTGTTCTGCCAAGGGCATAGCTGGGTAGCTATGTGCGGAAGGGATAAGTGCTGAAAGCATCTAAGCATGAAGCCCCCCTCAAGATGAGATTTCCCATAGCGTAAGCTAGTAAGATCCCTGAAAGATGATCAGGTTGATAGGTTCGAGGTGGAAGCATGGTGACATGTGGAGCTGACGAATACTAATAGATCGAGGACTTAACCATATAATATGAAGCTAATGTTATCTAGTTTTGAAGGAATATACCTTCAATAGTTTGGTGATGATGGCAGAGAGGTCACACCCGTTCCCATACCGAACACGGAAGTTAAGCTCTCTAGCGCCGATTGTAGTTGGGACCTTGTCCCTGTGAGAGTAGGACGTCGCCAAGCAAGATAAAAACACAAGTCTTTTGACTTGTGTTTTTTGTGTTTAATAAAATATAGCTTGTCATCTACGTATTTCTGGAGTGATAGATGACAAGCTATATTTATTTTTTTACATCAATCAGCTCAAAACGTTCGCAAACGAGCAGCATATCTTCAGAAAAACTAAGCCCAAGCTCGTTTAGTTCCCCTGTAAAGAACTGAATATGGGTGTCTCTCCAGTAACTATAGGTACGATCGCCTTCACCTTCAGCGATAGCGAATTCTTCAGTTACTTCATTCATTGGTGTTACAGTTACTTCTATTGTTTTAATGATAGCTACAGGTTCATCTTGACTATTGAGTACAATACTATAATCATTGGTTGTTGGTAGCGGTTCGTTTTCTAATTCATAAAAAATATGGCCGGAGCATGTTGCTGTTTTTACACCATCAATGACTAATTGAGCGAGATAATCAGGAGAATCACCAAATTGCCAAGCCATAACGGATTTCGGTTTTTCATTGTTCCCCCAATAAGTATCCCAATATGTTCGTGCTAATGGATTCATTTGTATTTTTACCTCGCTTTAGCTAAGTTGATTTTCTTTATAAACCCTGGGCAATTTGCTTATTTGTAATAGCCTTGTAGTCATTTGAAATTTGTATTGTTGTATTACGGATTAATAAAGGTAATACGCTGACTGGATAGAGTTTGTAAACATGTTCTGTCCATTTATGACCATCTTTCCCGTAGACGCCCATATTAATAGATGGGATGTTTAATTTCCGGATTGTTTTGTATGGTAATGGATATAGTTGTTATGTAGTCTATTTGTGATTTGGACTGCAATAAAATTAGAATCAATGCAAGACAATGTATCACCTACATGTACTTCTCTTCCATAAATATAGAAACAAGGAAGAAGTTTACCTGAAGTTCCTGTATAAATGTAGCGCTGAGTATCTCCATCATATAAAGGTGTTATAAAGTCATTCTTAATAGCCAAACGATACTGTAATTGTTTTTCTTGCTTCAGTCTTTCGAATTCGGTTAAGGCAGAGATAATCTCACGATGTTCTCCTTCTTCATCTCCATTGAATAAGAGTAGTAGATTTCCTTCGAGTAAATGCACATGTTCTGAGAAGTATAGTATATTGGCTAGATGAATGGCAGCACCACCTTTCATATCAAGAGAACCACGGCCGAACAGCCACTCTCCAGGTTTTGGATTGGTTTGAAAATATTGTTCGAGTGTTTCAGGAGAGAAAGCATGTTCTTTTAACGATCCAAGGTCTTCAATGCCGACTATATCTAGGTGTGAATGATAAATAATAGTAGAGAGGGAAGCGTTTTTTTCTTTTACAAATGCAAATACATTTTTTCTACCTATTGGATTATGAGGTACATGTTGAATCCATACGTGTTCAGGGTTGCTTTTGAAAATACTATATAGTTCATCTATAATACTGACCGGGCCATCGGTACCGTTAATACTATTAAATGAAACTAAATGCTTCGTCAACAATTCGATTTGATTTTCTAATTGTAAAGCGTACAGTTGTTTGTATATAGACATAGGATGAAACCTACTTAAATCTTATAATTGGGAGTCTTTCGTAGAGAAGATAAGTGCAAGTGAAAAAACTATAGTACGATTACTTAAATACAAGGAAGTAGCGGCACAGAACGTTCGTTCTGTAGTGGTGTAATGGGCATATTCAATCAATTGAGGTGTTTATTTTTAATTCAGTATATGTGTTTAAAGAGGAAATGCTATTATTAGGTTCGGATTTCAAGTATAGCTTTTAACTTTACATATTTTAATGAAGTGTTGATTGGTAGTAAAGAATATTCAGATTATTAATAGTGATCTATTACCCACTATGCCATATTGAAGTGAGTAATACTAGAGGTGAAATAGATAAAAACCGATATTCCTTGAATATCGGTTTAATAATATGTGACTTATATGAAGCTATAGCAATACGAAAAGTGTAAATACAATGGCTAACAAAATACGATAATATGCAAAAGGTTTTAAACCTATCTTTTCTAAAAGCTTTAGGAAAGTTACTACCGCTAGCATTGCTACAAGAAAAGAGGTAATGAATCCTATCGCAAACATAGGAATATCATCTACACTTAAATACTTCCAACTTTTTAATAAGTCTAACCCTGTAGCTCCGACCATTACAGGAATGGCAATGAGAAAAGAGAACTCAGATGCAGCCTTATAATTTACTTTTGCTAATAGCCCTCCAGAAATAGTAGAGCCCGCTCTAGAGAAGCCAGGATATACTGCTAAGCATTGAAATAATCCAATTGTTAATGCTTGACGGTATGTTAAATCATCTAGTGAAAAAGAGGTTGCCTCTGCCTTTTTTACTTCTGCAAAAATCATAAGAATTGCTCCTGCTACAAGTCCAATTACGACAGTATACGGCTGAAATAAGTATGTTTTAATAACATCATGTAGTATTAAACCAGCAACTACTGCTGGAAATACGCCAAGAAATACATGGAATGCGTTGAATTTTTTCTCTTTCCGTAGAAGAGGTTTAATATTACATAAAGAAACAAGGCGTTTATGATATAAAATAGCAATAGCTAAAATCGCTCCTAACTGTATGACAATTTCAAACGTTTTCGCTCTTTCTCCTTCAAAACCTAATAAATGTCCGACTAATATAAGATGGCCAGTAGAAGAGATGGGTAAAAATTCAGCCAAGCCTTCTACAATGCCAAGTATGAAGGCAATGATAAGATCGCTCATAATTTTACTCCTATAAATTAATGAATATCTACTCTTTTAAAATAGAATAGTGTTGTAATAAATCCGAAAATAGCTGTTACTGCAATGATGATATAAGAATACTCTGGTGGATAAGTCGTTTGTAATTCGTTATTTGCTATATCTAGAGTAGCGGTCCATGGGAATAGGTCTTTATGTTTTGAATTTACGATCATAAGGTTAGTCATTGTAATAATGATTGTTAATATAATAGGCGGTACATAGGTTTTCGTTACAAGAGTTAGTAGTACAATAGGTGAAGACAAAAGAAAGAGAAGTCCACCACATATTAAAAATTTTACGAGAGAGCCTAAAAGTAAGGTGATACTAAATCCAGGGAAGCTACCTATTAGCCCTAATAATAAAGTTAGCGCCCAAGCGACTAAAGTTAGCATCATAATCCAAAGAAATAGAAGGATAAATTTACTTATAATAAAGCTAATACGTGATACTGGGATAGTTAGCAAATTTTTTAATGTATCTTCCGTGTATTCGCGGGTAAATAGATAAGCGATTACAACTCCATATAAGGAGAATCCTATAACTAAAGTAGTATACAAGTTAACTTCAGTGAATAATTGATGAAACAAAATAGTGGGGGTAGGCTGTTTTGTTTTTATATGTATATAAGATGCTACAACTACTAGAAAAGGTGCGACACCTGCCCCGATAATACTAATCAAAAACATATTAGAGCGTTTTAATTTTAATAGTTCTGTATAGAGTAGATTAACCAATTGTGCCACCTCCAACTAGTTTGGTGAAATAATCTTCTAGTCTATCTTCGCTCATCATAATTTTTAATACTTCAACATCATTACGAACTAACGTTCTATTGATGTGTCCTTGCTGTCCAAAGTGAGAATAAACGCGAATATTTCCTTCATCATGTACCTCATAATCAAAAATTTGAAAATGATTTTCTAATAGCATCGCAGCTTTATTATCATTATTTACCTGGAATTCTATGTACTTACGATTGGCCTTACGCAGTGTATCAAGAGAAACTTCTTCTAATAACCGTCCTTCATGAATAATTCCCATACGATCGACTAGTTGTTCCACCTCAGCTAATATATGACTAGAAATGAGTATCGTTATATTTCTGTCTTGAGCTAAAGATTTAATGAGTTTTCGCATTTCTTTAATACCGATTGGATCTAGTCCGTTAGTTGGTTCATCTAGTATGAGTAGTTCAGGATAATGGAGAAGAGCACGTGCAATTCCTAAGCGTTGCTTCATTCCTAAAGAGTATTTTCCTACTAGTTTTTTTGTTTCGTGCTGCAAGCCTACAATTTCTAATGCTTCTTCAACTGCATTCCTTTTGTGAACTCCAATTATCTTTGCATTAATTAATAAGTTCTCTCTTGCAGTTAAGTTTTCATAAAATCCTGGGACTTCAACGATAGAACCAATTCTTCTTAAAATGTCTTTTGGATTCCGAAGTAAATCCTCACCGAATATTTCTATATTTCCACTTGTAGGTTTTATAAGACTAAGCAGCATACGGATTGTAGTTGTTTTACCAGCACCGTTACGCCCTATGAATCCATAAATCTCACCTTGTCGTACATTCATATTTAGATTATCTACTGACTTTTGGGTCCCATAAACTTTAGTAAGGTTTGTCGTTTTTATAATTGTATTTATAGGGGGCACCTACTTTCTATAAGTTCTTAATTACATAATAAAAAGGAAGGTTTAACTGCATATTAATCATTTCTTAACTATTTCTTAAAAGTAGTGTGTTTTGGGACGGAAAAACCAAAAGTAGTTCGTTCCTGGGGAATACTGTCAACCCATATACGCCCACCATTTTTTTCAACGAGGGCTTTAGAAATAGAAAGTCCGAGGCCACTACCACCGTAAGAAGGATTTCTTGATTGTTCGCTGCGGTACATCCGCTTAAATACGTTTTGTAAATCATGTTTTGGAATACCGGGTCCCTTGTCCCAAATAAGAAGCTCATATTCTGTATTGGTTTCTAGTAGTTCGACTCCTACTATTTTCCCAGCTTTTCCGTGATGGATAGCGTTTTTTATTAGATTACCTATAATTCGTATAAGGCTAAGGTGATCTGCAATAATAGGAGAAGTAGATTCTGGTATGAGAACTTGTAGTTCAATTTTATGTTTTGATAGCTCGGGTGAAAATTCGATTAATACTTCTCTAGTAACTTCAGAAAAATCGAGTTCTTCTTCTTTTAATGGAAATTCATCAGCATCTAGCTTGGCCATATTAAAGATTTCATCGACCAGATGTTTTAAGTCATTCGATTTCTTATAAAGTATTTCAAGATATTCTTGCTTTTCTACTTCAGAAGTAGCGACATCATCTTTTAAAGCATCAATATATCCAATAATAGAAGTGAGTGGTGTCCGGATATCATGTGAGATATTAGATAAAAGTTGTTTTCTAGCTTCTTGGGATTTCTTTGCTTCGATCTGACCCTTTTCTAATGCAGCTATTAATTCGTTTATTG